>NZ_CM147840.1:0-162500 GCF_055804415.1 Olleya sp. NP1-10
AAAGTTGGGAAGACGCAACTAAAAAAGCAGTAAAACACGCAGCTAAAAGCATTAAAAATATTAGATCTGTGTATGTACAAGATCAAAATGCTAGTGTAAAAGATGATGAGGTTGTTGACTTTAGAGTTAACCTTAAAATCACTTTTGAAGTTAAGTAATAACTTCTAGCAGTTTTACTTTATATAAAAAAAGCCTGAACATAACGTTCAGGCTTTTTTTGTGTGTATTACTTATTTGCTTTTAAAGCTACTTTAGCGTTTTAAGGTAAAGTGTGCTTTAAATTGTTTTCTGGTGTTATTAGTATCATTCGGTTCTCTGTAATCTACAGTAAACCAATAATCACTGGTTGGCATTGGGTTACCATTGTAGGTTCCATCCCATCCTGATCCTATTGGACTTAACTGTTTTATTAGCTTTCCGTAACGATCAAATATGTAAATAACTGCATCTGGTTGATCTGAGATCCCGTAGATGTTCCATGTGTCATTAAACCCATCGTCGTTTGGTGTAAAGAAGTGTGGATAGTCCATGATTGATACTGGTACACTTCGCTCTCCACATCCGTTTATATCTCTTACTGTTATTATATGGTCTCCTGCTCCTACATCTTTAAAGGTAAAGCTTCCGTTGTTTGGGATATTACTTTCCCATGGTCCATCGTCTAAACTAAACTCATAAACTCCTACTCCACTTCCTGTTGCTGTAACTTCTATATTATGAACATCTGCAAAGGCTTCTGTTAATAATTCATAGGTTACTGTTGGTGGCTCACTTTCTTCGACTATAGTCGTATCTGTGTTTTCACATCCAGTGGTTACATTGGTTACTATAACTTCATAAGTACCTGCTTGGGTTGGCTCTAAGCTACTTCCTGTTTCTCCCGAAAGGGTTACTCCGTCTAATGACCACTCAAAGGTGTATTGGGTCTCATCTAATCCTGTGTCTATGATTGGTGCGCTGACTACTTCTGACCCATTGGTGTTGATACATAGTAAATAACTGTCTTCTAAATCAAACTCTGGTAATGGATGGACTTGTAAGATGATTTCGGCTGTATCATAACAGATTGAACTGTCTACCATGGTTCCGGTTCCATCGTCTACCATTGTGTCGTTATCTACTCTTACGTAAATAACTTGTGGGTTAACGATGTTTTCATATAATAATGGTAATGGATTGATGCCTGCATCTGCATCTGATTGTGACTCATAATAACTTACAATGTAGTTTAATGGATCTTGTCCGTCTAATACTTCGTCATTTAAACTTTCTAAATCAAATTGTACACTATCATTGGTGGTGTCTCCATCGGTTTCCATGTTGTCATCACATAACTCATAATTTATTGGATCCATATCTGGATTGGCTTGTGCTGCTTCTTGAACCTCTATCACAAACGTTGTTGTGGTATCACAACCAGTGATGGTATTAGTGATGTTTACATAAATGGTTTGTGGATTACTAGTGTTGGTATATGGACTAACCAAGGCATTAACAGATTGGTCTGCTTCTGCTTGTGTCTCATGATAAGTGACTGTAAAAAGGGTTGGGTCTTGTCCGTTTAGGATTTCGTCCGTTTTACTCTCTAAATCAAATCCATATTGTCCGTCATTAAATAATTCGCAATAAATATAATCTGATATTGGCACTACTGCTGGTAATGGGTTGACCATGATATCAAAACTTACAATAGTAAAACATCCTGTTCCACCTGTTCCTAAAGCATCTGACCCATTAGTTACACGTACATATATAGTTTGTGGTGTAATCGCTACGCCTGGATTGTTTGGATCTTCATTACTATGCATGGTTGGATCTACAATCTGATTGCTTCCCATTAAGGCATCATCTAGGTCTGTGTAGTAACTTGCACTAACGTTGGCTTCTCCATTTATGGTTGCAACCTCGTTGGTGGTTAGGTCAAAGATTTCGATTAAATCGTTTGGTCCAGCTACATCAACATCATCACATAACACGATATTATCTGGGTTTGGTGTTGGTGTTGGGTTTGGTAATACACGTATGGTTAACGTCGTGAATGAAAAACATCCTGTGTCACCATCGGTAACACGTACATACACTGTTTGTGGATTGGCTGGATTGGTACCGACCATCATATTGGTGTATTGGGTTGGGTCTACTATAGCATTACTGTCTGCGTTAGCATCGGCTTGTGTTTCGTAATACGTCACAATCCAACTAGCAGTACCTGCTGTGATTTCATCATTTTTAACGGTTAAATCAAAAGTGGCTATCTCATCATTGTTTTCGTAATAATTAGCATCTAACTCATCACAAATGGTTAATGGTGTTGGTTGTACGATTACTGGTGGAAATTCTACGCTGATTATAAATTCGCCTGTACTAACACATCCATTGGTATTACTTACTAAACGTATATAAATAGTTTGTGAGTTGGTTACGTTGGTATAGTTACTTGTGTTAGCGATTGGACTAGTACCACTGTCTGCATTGGCTTGTGTCGTGTGGTAGGTTAGTGTGAAATCTGATGGGTTTTGAGTCCCTAAGATTTGTGGTGTCATAACCGTATCAAAATCAAATTGATTGAAACCATCGTCATTATCATCACAAACTACGTAATCGTCGATTGCTACTGGTACTACTGGTGAAGGTTGCACGTCTAATGGTAGCATAACGATAGTAAAACATCCTGTGTTGTCATTTTCTGCACGCACATAGACCATTTGGGTATTGGCTACAATGTTGGTATATGGACTTACTAATGCATTGATGTCGTTGATGGCATCCGACTCGGTTTCGTGGTAGCTAATAGTGACATCTGGCTCTCCGTTTAAGATTGTTGTAGTTTGACTGTCTAAGTCAAAGCTTGAGAATCCGTCGTTATCATCATCACATACTACTAATGCTGCTGGTGTAGCTTGTGGTGATGGTGTTGGGTTTACTCGTAAATCTAAAGTAATGGTACTAACGCAATTAGTTACATTGTCTTCGGCTCTGATATACACCGTTTGGGCATTGGCAACATTGGTATATGGACTAAAGATTTGGTCTGCTGTTGTTGCATTATCGGCTCCAGATTGTGTGAAATAGTACGTTAACGTAATACCACTTTGTCCGTTTAAAATTTGTGCATTGGCATCTTCTAAAGTAAATTCTTCTTGCGCTAAAGCGCTAGTTTCTCCTGGTAAATCTGTAGCATTACACAACTCTAATGCATCTGGCTGTACTAATACTGGTAATGGATTAACTACTAAATCCATGGTTGTTACTGTTGAACATCCATTGGCGTTATCGTCTACTCTAACCCATATAGTTTGTAAATCTGGAGTAGTGTTTGTATAAGCATTTGGGGTTGCTATTGCATTTTGTGGTACTTCTGCATTGGCTAAAGTCTCGTAAAATGTAATCGAGTAATCTGCTGCTGCTAAATCGTTACTTGTATCTGAATCTAACTGATTTAAAATCTCGGCATTATTTAATTCTAAATCAAAAATTGCAATTCCATCTGTATCGTTATCACAAACTTCCAATGGACTTGGATCTGTAATTTGTGGTGTTGGGTAAACGATTAAGTTTAACGTTTCATAACTAGCACATGCTGTTGATATTGTTGTGCTTTCTACTCGAACATAGATAATTTGAGTGTTTTCGACTATATTATTATATGAACTAGTTAAAGGGTTAACATTTAACTGAGCGTCACTTGACGTTTCATGATAGGTTACCGTTAATCCTGGTGCGCCTGCTGTGATTTCGGCATCTGCATCTGTTAATGTAAACACTCCAAAACCATCACTATCTGGATCACAAAATGTTAAATCTGATGGTGGAAAGGTTACTGGTGCTTGCTCTACTTCTAATTGTAATGTCGTAGTTGTATAACACGTCGTATTTACATCTTCTACTCGTACAAATATAATTTGTGGATTACTGATGTTATCGTAAGGTATTGGTAAAGGATTAACCTCTGCGTCTGCGTCTGCTTGTGTCAAATAATATGTCACTGCATATGATGGGTTACCTCCACTAATCTCATTATTTTTTATACTTAAATCTATACTAGTTAATCCATCTGGTGTACCATCATCACATACTGATAATGCGGTTGGTGTCACTGCGGTTGGTAGTGGGTAAACTGTTACTGTTTGATTAGTTGTCGTAGGACAAGGTCCATTAGTAGTATAGTCAACACTATAACTGGCGTTAGAAACTCCACCTGTTATTAATCCTGATGCAGTATCTAATGTCGCTGTGTCCCCTGCTGGAGGTGTAACACTAAAACTAAACGTTCCACCAGCTAAACCATCAATAGTTGCAATAGCACCATCACATGTAGGCTGATAAGTAAAAGAAGAATCGTCAGCTGACAACACATTTAAAACTTGTGTACTTGAAGCAACACATGCTCCTGCTGTAGTATATTCTATAGTATAAGAAGCTCCTGGAGTTGCTCCCGTAACTTCTCCATTACTTGTATCAATTACAGCTGCGTCAACTGGAAGAGGATTGAAAGCAAAAGTACCACCTGGAGTCACTACTGAATCTACAATACCTCCATCACAATTTGGTTGCACAGTAAAGGCTGGATCATCCGCATTTAAAACAGTAGCATTTTGAAAACTATTTTCTGGACATGGTCCTCCTGTTGTATATTCAACAGTATATGTAACACCTGAAATACCATCAGTAATTTCACCTGTAACAGAATCAATAATTGCGCCATCTGTTACTGCAGGATTAAAAGCAAACACTCCTCCTGTATCTCCAATAATATTCATTGTTGCTCCTTCACAGTTTTCTAGAACTGAAAACGATGCATCTTCTACTGGATAGACAGTCACATCTTGAGTACTACTACCTGGACAAGTTCCAGCTGTGGTATATTCTACAGTATAAGTGGCACCAGAGGTACCATTTGTTATTGTTCCAGTTGCAGAATCTATAGTAGCTGAATCTGTAGGCAATGGGTTAAAAGCGTATGCTCCTCCTGAAGTTGCTTCAGTATCAACAACACCTCCATCACAAGTTGGTAACATAGTAAAAGATGGGTCATCCGTATTAGGAATTATAAGTTCTTCTGAATTGGTAGAAGGACATGTACCTGCTGTAGTATAATCTATGTTATATGTTGTACCTGAAACTACATTGGTTACCTCTCCAGTGGTAGTATCAATAATCGCACCATCACCTAAATCAGGATTAAATGCAAAAGTCCCTCCTGGTGTTGCTATTCCAGAAACAGTTCCTCCTGTACAATCTGGAGTAATAGTAAATGATGCATCATCATTAGAATTAACAATTAATTCGAAAACAGGTAGAGGTGATGCTATATAACACGCATCATCTCCAACTACCTGAACCCTAACAAATATGGGCTGAGGATTAACAGTATTAGTATAATCGCTTACTAAAGCTGTACTAGCAACACCTGCATCAGCGTCAGCAAAAGTCAAATAATAAGTAACTTGAAAACCTGTTGCAGATTGTGTTCCTAAAATAGCTGCATTTTGACTCTCTAAATCAAAAGGTTCAAAACCGTCATTAGACGCGTCATCGCAAACCTCCATATCTGGAGCCGGATTTATAGTTGGCTGAGTTGTGATATTTAATGTAAAAGTTTCTATCTCATAACAACCTGAATTTAAATACTCAACTCTAGTATAAATAGTTTGTGGCACTCCTAAAACAGCAGAAGAACTATAGGCATCTGGTGTAGCAATTGCAGCAGTATTATTCTCAGCGTCTAATTGAGTTTCGAAATAACTTATTGTCAATTCTGTGGGTACAGCTGATGGAGCGGTCATTACAGCATCATTTTCTGTTAAATCAAAAATGTAAGGAGGTGCACCTGGATTACATAAAAACAAATCATTTGGTTCTCCATTATCGATTTCTGGTAATACGTCTATACAAATAACTTCTGTATATTCACAACCAAAATCATCGGTAGTTCTATAAGTATAACAATGTGTACCTGCAGTTGTTGGCTGCACCACTATATCATTACCAGACGTACTTACAATTGAGGGATCTGTATCCCATCCTTCAGTTACTATTGTTGGTGTAAATGATAGTTCTGGTGGTTGTAAATTAGGATCAAAATCTATTCCCCAAGAAAAGATCGTTCCATCATCAACTGATAAGTTATCAATTACTTGAATTGTCCAATCTCCATTTAATGGACTCCCTAATAAATCATTAAAAGTGCCTATTGGCAAATAAGTTCCTGGTGCCCAGGAGTTACCTGGAGGGTTAGTTCCTGCTGTAACTGTTGATCCGTTATTAACTGTGGTTGTCCCTGTGGATGCCCAACAATAATCGGCTCCTACTCCAGGAGTTTGATCATCTAAATTATTAGCTCCACCAAAATAGGTACCTCCACCACCTCCATCATATAACTGAGTTTGTTGTCCTGTTGGACTGATAATATATATATCTAAATCTCCAGAATATGAATGCTCCATATTAATACAAATACTAACAATTTGACTAATATCTGTCAAAGTTTGAGAAGACTCATAACAATCTACCGTAATTGAAGTTTCATAAGTAGCACCAGATTGATCTGGTAAAACGGTCACCCCACTAACTGGAGGAGTACAATCATTAATATATTCAGTTGGAGTAACAACTCCTGTTATTGTTGTGGAATCTCCAAAACAAATCACACTATCAACAGCTTCTGTACCTGTAAAATCTGGTTCTGTACCAACTTGAATAACTTGATTAATTAAATTTGTATTAGAACAACCATTTGGATCTGGGTCTGTATTTGTATCTGTAACATTTAAGTTTACAATATATACTCCAGGTGTGGTGTAAGAAAATGTAGCTGTTTGACCAGATATAAAGTTACCGTCTCCTAAATCCCACTCATAAGTAGCACCTGTACCATCTACAGAAAAACTTGCACTACCATCTAACGTTATAGGTTCGTTTGGACAAACCCAAATGTATCCATCTCCATTTGGTGCTGGAGAAGAACTATCTAATTGAGAAACTATGGTTTGACAAGGTTCAAAACAGGACACATTTGCTGCCCAACCTGATGCATTTACTGTTCCATTAGATGTAAACTCGATAGTTAAACAACCTGTTGGATTATTTGGTGTAGCAGAAACAAAACCAGGATTATTAGCTGCTCCTCCTCCAGAAAACTGACCAAAAGCATTTGCCGTATTATCATCTCCATCATAAATAATCATTACATCAGTGTTTAACTCCGTACTAAAAGCTGTAAAATCAATTTGAACTTGCTGTCCCGGAACATCAGGACAAATGGTTAAAATAAAACTTTCTCCATCTGCATAATTTGCTGCAGATCCACCAGAATCATAAAACACACCACCACATTGATTTACTGTCGTGGTTTGCATTAATACGTCTTGTGAAAAGGATATAAATGAGTTTAATAATATAAGGGTTACTAAAAACTTCTTCATTGGTATATATTTAAGATATATGTTTTCTTGAAAAAAACGAGTAATTTATTTTCTGTTAGTCTGAGATTTGATAACTATGTAATAATTAGTATTATCAATTTTATAAATACTTGAACCTATTATAAAAAAATTAAGGTTATACTTTAAAGGATTAAAAGTTGATTTGTTAAAAACCTTATCTCGGGTTAAATTTGAGTTATAATGATCAAACAACTCCACGGAAGATAATCTTGTGAATTTATTTTCATCTTTAATATTTGGCATTTGTTTGATTTCAATCCTATTTCTTAATAAATGCTTAAAATCTTTAACTCGTTGCTTGTTATTCAAAATATAATCATTCAACTTATCTTGATACACTTCCTTCAGCATTGACATTTCTTTAGCGGTCAAAGGTGCGTCAACATTTTTACCGTATTTAACTAGCTGTGTTTTTTGTTTTGTTTTTGTTTGAGCTACTCCTTGCTGAGAAAACATCAAAATTCCAAATAATAGTGTTAAGAATACTCTAAGTTTCATTGTTTTTAAGAATAAGATTATGGTCGAAAATTAAGGAAATTTTAATTAACAATATGTTAATATAGCTATCTATATTAAGATTTTTTTAATTACTACACATATAACAAGTACATTTAACAATTCCCTACCCTTATTCAAATTTATTTATTGTTTATCTTTGTAAACTATTAAAAACATCACTTACAGACTTTATTAAAATGAAGATTGAAAACAATATAGATGATCATGATGACATTGGTGATAACCATATAAGTACAAATCATGATACGCCCTTAAGACCAGATGCTTTTGAACTATCAAATACTGATAAAATCAACAGCATAAAAAAAGATGTAACTAACATCATGCAAACTTTAGGGTTAGACCTAACAGACGATAGTTTAAAAGGCACGCCTAATCGTGTGGCTAAAATGTTTGTAAACGAAATTTTTTCAGGTTTACATCCTGACAATAAACCCAAAGCTTCGACTTTTGACAATAAATACCAATACGGAGAAATGTTAGTCGAAAAAAACATTACCGTTTATTCTACTTGTGAGCATCACCTTTTACCTATTGTAGGTAAAGCTCATGTGGCATACATATCTAATGGTACTGTTGTAGGTTTATCCAAAATGAATCGAATTGTAGATTATTATGCAAAACGACCACAAGTACAAGAACGTCTAACCATTCAAATTGTTAAAGAACTACAAGAAGCTTTAGGTACAGAAGATGTTGCTTGTATTGTTGACGCTAAACATTTATGTGTTAACTCTAGAGGTATTAGAGATATTGAAAGCAGCACAGTGACCTCAGAATTTGGTGGCCAATTTAAAAACAAAGAAACTAAACGCGAATTTTTAGATTACATTAAACTAGATACTAAATTTCACTAATTACTAATGGAACTTTACAAACATCAAAACATAAAAATATACAATTCGCTAACTGGCGAAAAAGACAACTTTAAACCTATTAACGAAGGTTATATTGGCATGTATGTTTGCGGACCAACAGTATACAGTAATGTGCATTTAGGAAATGTTAGGACGTTTATGTCTTTTGACGTTATCTTTAGATATCTAAAACACTTAGGATTTAAAGTACGTTATGTAAGAAATATAACAGATGCTGGACACCTAGAAAACGATGCAGATGTTGGTGAAGACAAAATCACAAAAAAGGCAAGACTAGAAGAAATTGAGCCTATGGAAGTCGTGCAACGTTATACTGTAGATTTCCATAATATATTAAACACTTTTAATTTTTTACCTCCAAGTATAGAGCCTACTGCAACTGGACATATCATAGAGCAGATAGAACTTATCAAAACTATAATAGATAATGGTTTTGCTTATGAAGTTAATGGATCAGTATATTTTGATGTTCATAAATACGATGAAACTAATAATTACGGAGTACTAAGCAAGCGTAAACTTGAAGATTTAATCCATAACACTAGAGCTTTAGACGGACAATCAGACAAGAAAAACCCTCAAGATTTTGCTTTATGGAAAAAAGCCGAACCAACACACATTATGCGATGGCCATCTCCTTGGAGTGATGGTTTTCCTGGTTGGCATTTAGAGTGTACAGCTATGAGCACAAAGTATCTTGGAGATCAATTTGATATTCATGGTGGAGGAATGGACTTAAAATTCCCACATCACGAATGTGAAATCGCACAAAATCAAGCAGCATTAGGTAAATCTCCAGTAAACTATTGGATGCACGCCAACATGTTAGAGCTTAATGGACAACGCATGTCAAAATCTACAGGAAACACTGTAAATCCAGACGAGCTTTTATCCGGAAACAACAAATTTTTCAGCAAAGCTTACACACCAAGTGTTATCAGGTTTTTTGTAGCACAATCGTCTTACAGAAGTATTTTAGACCTTACTGACGATGGACTTTTAGCCAGTGAAAAAGGATATAACAGATTAATGGATGGTGTTAACCAATTAGACCATTTAACAGCTTCAAAAACATCAACATTAGACATTGCTACATGGAAGCAAAAATGTTATGACGCCATGAATGACGATTTCAATACACCTATTGTTATTGCTAATTTATTTGAAGCGGTTAAATACATCAATCAAATAAAAGAAGGAAACGCAACATTAAATACAACAGACCTAGAGGATTTAAAAACAACAATCCACGCCTTCGTTTATGACATTTTAGGCTTAAAAAATGACAAAACCGAAGCTGGAGCTGGTACAGACAAATTATCTGGAGCTGTACAATTATTAATAAAACTACGTCAAGAAGCCAGAGTCAACAAAGATTTTGCATTATCGGATCAAATAAGAGATGAACTAGCAGATGCTGGTATACAACTTAAAGACGGTAAAGATGGCACAACTTTTACGACAAACTAAACACATCAAATCCTCTCCTTCCCATGGAGAGGATTTTTTATACCATGAAAAAAATAATAGTAACACCATTTTTATTTCTCATTAAGGTTTACCAAAACCTCATCTCTCCATTTACACCTGCAACTTGCAGATACCAACCAACTTGCTCACACTACACCAAAGAAGCCCTTCAAAAACATGGATTATTAAAGGGACTAAGACTTAGTCTCAAACGTATTTTAAGCTGTCATCCTTGGGGAGGAAGCGGTTACGACCCAGTACCATAAATACATTTTTTTTAATTTGGGCGTTTTAACAGGCTGTCCGTTATATCTTTTTTAAGAAAAATAAAAAAGGATGCCACTTCCATCCTTAACGCACTTGCGCCAAGAATTAGCAAAAACATTAATTTATTGCTAAACCTTTGTCAAGTAATTCTAATTAATAAAGCATAAATACTATATTTACAACTCCAAAAATCAAACTATGTATATACTTAAATTCGATTGGAATCCTTTAACAGGAATCGATATAATAGGAAATTTTAAAATTCATTTTTATAGCCTAATGTGGATCGCAGCATTTGTGATTGGACACGCTATAATGAAACGTATTTTTAAACGCGAAAAAGTGAATCAAGAATTTTTAGATCCTTTATTTATTTACACCGTTTTAGCTACCATGCTTGGTGCACGTTTAGGACATGTAATATTTTATCAGCCAGAACTAATTGGCCAAGATCCTTTAAGTGTTATTTTACCATTTAAATTTGTAGGTGGTTTTGAGTTTCAAGGGTTTCAAGGACTAGCTAGTCATGGAGCAGCAATAGGTATAATTGTAGGTATGTATTTATACCGTAAAAAATACCAATACAAATCTATGATGTGGATTTTAGATCGCATTGTAATACCTGTAGCCTCTGGAGCTGTTTTTATAAGAATAGGAAACTTTATAAACTCTGAAATTATTGGTAAAATAACTGACTCTGACTTTGGTGTTAGGTTTGTACAAGAATATTACAACAAATATGAAATTGTTCAAAAAACAGGAATCAAGGATGTTAAAAAAGCGTATGCTTCTATAACAGACAATCCTAATATGGCTTCACTACTAGAAGCTGTTCCGTTTAGACATCCTGCACAATTATATGAGTCGTTTAGTTACATTTTTGTGTTTTTAATCCTTTGGTTTGTTTACACAAAAACAACTAAAAAGGATCAAACCGGATTTTTATTTGGTTTGTTTTTAATACTACTTTGGAGTGTTAGATTTTTTGTCGAGTTTGTTAAAGAACCACAAGGTGACGAGTTTATTAACTGGTTTGGCCTTAATACAGGACAATGGTTAAGTGTCCCATTTATATTAATTGGACTATATTTTATGTTTGCTTTTAAACCAAAAACAACTACTAAATAATGAAATTATATACCAAATCACTAACTCTAGCCTTATTTTGTAGTCTAGCTTTTGTTTTTAATGCTTGTAAAGATGATAAAACGGTTGAGCCTATAAAAGTTGATTTTAAAAAAGAAGGAGAATTAACCATTTTTAAAGGCACTACAGACACGATTGTAAAGGTATTTAATATTGAGATTGCTAAAAGTGATTACGAAATACAGACAGGCTTAATGTATCGTGATAGCATGAAGGATGACCAAGGTATGTTATTTGTGTTTCCTGAGGTTAGAGAACGCTCTTTTTACATGAAAAATACTCGTATTCCTTTAGATTTAATATTTTTTGATCACAATAAACGTATTGTTAGTTTTCAGGAAAATGCAAAACCAATGGATGAGACTAGCTTACCGTCTAACACTCCTGCTCAGTTTGTACTAGAACTTAACGCTGGAATGGCTCAGAAACTATTACTTGATGTTGGAGATAAAATGGATTACTTTGAGTATTTATTAGAAAAATAAAACGCTTATTTTATAAAAAAAGGCTAATTGTAAATGTACAGTTAGCCTTTTTTTATTGAAAAACCTGAAAACCACCTTCCTTCTAAAAAGCAATAATAAACCTGATTGGATTTATACTCTTTACTAAAATTGAACTTACTCCGTTTACATACTATTTTAAAGAGGATTAATAGCTTTTACACAACAAACAGAAAACAACACTTTTTAGAGACGTAACTTTACTGATAGGTTTGCGTTAAGGATTGATGTGGAAATCCTTTTTGTGAGGCACGAGCAAAAAGATTGTAACGGAAAGCCTGACGCACTTTTGCAACTAAAAGCAAAAGTGGGTAACGCCCAAAAATAAATTGCTATAAGCATAAAAAAACCTTTCTAAATTAATAGAAAGGCTTTTTAATATTGAGATTAGTGTTTGACTACTTAACTACTGTTTCGTCAACTACTACTTCTTTCTTTTTTAATGCGTCTGCTGCATTTCCTTTTTTAACAAAGTCATACATGATTGGCGTTGCAATAAATAATGATGAGTAGGTACCTACTACTACACCAACTATTAATGCGAACATAAATCCTCTAATAGACTCTCCTCCAAAAATGAAGATTGCTAATAATACCACTAAGGTTGTTAAAGATGTATTTAACGTACGGCTTAATGTACTACTTAATGAGCTGTCTATTACTTTATCAAATTCCCAACCTGTGTACTCGTTAAAAAACTCGCGAATTCTATCAAATACTACAACCGTATCATTTAATGAGTATCCAATTACTGTTAGGATTGCTGCTATAAATGCTTGGTCAATTTCCATTGAAAATGGCATGAACTTGTATGTAATAGAGAATACACCTAATACGATAATTACATCATGGAATACTGCTGCTACTGCACCAAGAGAGAATTGCCATCTTTTAAAACGGAAAAGAATATAAAGGAATACAACAACTAATGATCCTAAAACTGCCCAGAAAGAGGCTTGTTTAATATCGTCTGCAATAGATGGACTTACTTTATATTGATCCATAATACCTATTTGCTTGTCTGCTTTTGATAAGTCTTTAAAATCTTCAAAAGACACACCTTTAAGGTAAGGTTGTAATGCTGTGTATAGCTTACTTGTTACTTCTTCATCAACCTCGTTAGCAGTTTCGTTAATTTTATATTTAGTTGAGATTTTTAAATTATTATCGTCTCCAACTGTTTTTACTGTTGCACTACCAAATACGTCTTGAGAAGCTAAAATACCTTCAATCTCAACTGCACTTACTGGCTCTGCAAATCTAACTTGCGTTGTACGTCCTCCAACAAAATCAATACCTTGATCTAAACCATTTGTAAATAATGATCCTAAACTTAATACTAATGCTACTGCTGATACAATGTAAGCAACTTTACGTTTTTTAAGGAACTCGATATTAATGTTTCTAAATAAGTTTTTAGTTAAACCTGTTGAGAAATCTAATTGACCACCTCTGTTTGAGTACCAATCTACTAATAATCTTGTAATAAAGATTGCTGTAAATAATGACGTACCAATACCTATTAATAATGTTGTTGCAAAACCTTTAATTGGTCCTGTACCAAATACAAATAATATTAATGCTGTTAATCCTGTTGTAATGTTGGCATCTAAAATTGATGATAATGCATTACTAAATCCGTCTTGAATCGCAGATTTTTGATCTTTACCTTTGGATAGTTCTTCTCTAATACGCTCAAATATAAGTACGTTTGCATCCACAGACATACCAATAGTTAATACGATACCTGCAATACCTGGAAGTGTTAATACTGCTCCAATACCTGATAATACACCAAAGATTAATAAGATGTTGAATAACATTGCGATGTCAGCAAATAATCCACCTTTACCATAGTAAAATACCATCCAGATTAATACTAATGCTAATGCAATACCAAATGACATTGTACCACTATCAATTGCTTCTTGACCTAATGATGGTCCAACTATACTACTTTGAATAATCTCTGCACGAGCTGGTAATTTACCTGCACGTAATACGTTAGCTAAATCTGTTGCTTCACTTAAGCTAAAGCTTCCAGAAATTTCAGTACTTCCTCCCGCAATTGGTCCAGTAGAAGATGAAGGTGCAGAGTATACTATGTTATCTAAAACTACAGCTATTTGACCTTGCGTTTTAAAAGCCTCACCTGTCATTTTTTCCCAGATTTTAGCTCCTTTACTATTCATTTGCATACTTACTACAACCTTGTTTGCTTGGTTATAAGATTGACGTGCATCCGTTACAACTGCTCCATTTAATGGTGGCTCATTATCTCTATTTCCTTTTAAAACAAAAAGATCTACTAACTCACTATTTTCTGTTGGTTTACCAAAAACAAATTTAGTATATTTTAATTCTGATGGTAATAACGCCTTTACTTCTGGCATAGATAAGTAACTTAATACTTGCTCTCTGTCTGCAATATTAAATTGTGCTAAAGTTGCTCCAAAACCAGGACCAGCCATTAGGTCCAATAATGGGTTAACCTCGTTTACAGTTTCGTTTTCTTCACCTGTAAGCGCTGCAATTGCTTTTTCTTCTTCAGTTAATTCTTTAGCTTCAGTAGTATCTTCTGAAGTTGTTTTAGCGTCTAATTTAGTTTTCAGTAAGTCATTTGCTTGGATTAAAAACTGATTAAATTGATCTGCTTTTAAACCTTCCCAAAACTCTAATTGTGCAGTTGTTGTAATTAACTCTGTAGCACGTGCTACATCTCTAACGCCTGGTAATTCTAATAATACACGTCCAGAGTTACCTAAACGTTGGATGTTTGGAGACGTTACACCAAACTCATCAATACGTTTACGTAATACCTCAAAAGCAGAAACGATTGACTCGTCTACCTTTGTTTCTAATACACGTTTAGTATCACTATCAGACATATTTAAGTCTATCTCACCCACTAAAGATCTGTTAGCAAAGATATCTGGAGAGGCTAATTTTTTATCTCCTTTGATAGCATCAAATGCTACATAAAAATCTTCTAAATATGTGTTTTGACTATTTTTTTGAATTTCGTCTGCATCATCTAAAGCTTTTCTGAAAGTTGGATTTTTACTATCGTTAGCTAATCCAATTAAAAGATCCTTTACAGATATTTGAAGTATTGCTTCTAAACCACCTTTAAGGTCAAGACCTAACTTCATTGAGTTTTGCTTAACGTCTTCATAGGTATTACCCAGAAAAACACTTTCTTTTGATGTTGCTAACGAGTCTAAATAGTTTGTCGCATAATCGTTAACTTTTGTTTTACGATCTGATGCTGAAGCTTCAATTTTGCTTTCAGCCAATTGTGCGGCATTGTTTTCTATCGCATTATTTTTAAATGTGAAAGACAATTGGTAAATACTTACCAATCCAAACAATACTGCAAATAGTTTTACTAATCCTTTATTTTGCATGGTTTTGTTTATTTAATGTCAAATTTTAAATTACGTTAGCATATAATTAACGTAAGGCTTGACAATTTTTTTATTTATATAAAATGAATTGTTTACGCACTTCAATTTGTTAACTGAAGTGGTGTTTTAAATAAGTGTTGAAATGTAATTAAGCTATTGGTCCAGCTCTACCTTCAGGAATATTAAAGGTCCCTTTATCTATACTAATTGAGATATTAGTATTTACTTTATGTGTTGTAAATGATGGTAATTCTAGCTGTAAAATATTTTCAGCTATAGCTGAAAAAGTTAAAACAACTTGTGAAGCTCTAAGGTATTCTTGCTTAGCTTCCACCATATAATCTCCATCAAAACCTGCTCCAGATGGAGTTGATGTTTTTATTTCAGAAACATCTAAATTATAACTTTGATTAGAAGACTTGTTGTCCTCAAAGTATACTGTTTCTTGATTATGTAACAATATAGCTTTGACATTTTCCACATCAACATCACTATAATATGTTATTTTAAGTGTGCCATTTTGTTCTGTAACTTGTGTGTTTTTAGCACCTATTGTCTTAAGCTGATTTTTAATGGTACTTATAACCAATTCTGTTTGAGAAACAGTAGTATGTTGGTCTGAAAAATGAAAGTCTATTTGCTGATTGGGTATAACAATTTGTTGTTGACTAGCAACAAAAAATGCAAATACAGCAAGTAATGTACCAAAGCACCATTTTGACTTCATGCGTCAAATATAAAAAATAAGGTGATATTTATATAATCTTTAGATGATTAAAACCATTATAAAACAAAAAAAGAGCAACTAAAATAGTTACTCTTTTTAATATTAAGGATAATGTATATTACATTCCTTCCATTTTTTCGTATCCTTCTGGAGGTGTTAAGCTAAACTTTTCATCTGATACAGATTCTTTTTTGATATCTGTTACTTCATAAGTCATTGCCATATCTTGACCAGCTTGACTAACATTAATAGTCATTAATAAAGGAAAACCTTTAAACTTCTCTCCAAACTCTACAGTTTGTTGGTTTGATGCCTCAATAGCTTCAGTAGTAAAAACTTCCATAGTCATAGCCACACCTTGTTGATTCATTGTGATGTTATATTGCTCACAATTATACCCTAAAATAGTCTTAGTTTCTTCACCTTTAGTGATTTCTATACCTGATGTATCTGGAGTTTCGTTAATATCACTTAAAGTAAATTTTTTACCCATCATTGGATTATTAAGCAATGTTAACATTTGCTTAGCTTCAGTATCAATAATAGAAACAGACTCACCTGACATTGGGTTATTTGTTTCTGATCTTGATTTGTCATCTTTAAAGTAAGTTACAATATTGATGTCTCCCATCATTTCAAACTGAGCATTCATCTGCTCATTAGGACTTGACATTGTCATTTTTGAAGCAATAATCCCTTCGGTTATCTTCTCTTGAGCAACCATAGAAATACTAAACGTTGCTAATAATAAAAATACTAATTTTTTCATTTTGTAAATGTTGTTATGATTAAATGCGGTTATGTTGTTTGCCTTATTAATGACAAATACCTTGCCACAACAATTTTACAACATTAAATAGAAAGCTACAATAATAGCTTTCTATTTATTTTAGATAAACAAAAAAAGACTATCGATTAGGATAGCCTTTTTAAAAATTATATTGGGTAATTATTATAATTCTAATAACCCATTTGTTTTCTTAACACCTTCTGCAGACTCTGCTAACTTAGCTTTTTCTGCATCAGATAAACTGATTTCTACAATTTTCTCGATTCCGTTTGCACCTAAAACACATGGCACACCAATTGATAAATCGCTTAATCCAAACTCACCATCTAATAATGCTGAACAAGGAAAAATCTTTTTAGTATCACAAGCAATTGCCTGTACCATTCCTGATACTGCAGCTCCAGGTGCATACCAAGCAGATGTACCTAATAAACCTGTAAGCGTTGCTCCACCTACTTTAGTATCTTGCACCACTTGCTCCATTCTTTCTTCTGATAAAAACTCAGATACTTTAACACTATTTCTTGCTGCTTTGTTAATTAATGGAACCATCCCTTTATCAGAGTGTCCACCAATTACCATTCCGTCAACGTCGCTAATAGGCGCTTCTAAAGCTTCTGCTAATCTGTATTTAAAACGTGCAGAATCTAAAGCTCCACCCATTCCGATTATTCTGCTTTTAGGTAAGTCAGTAGTTTTGTGTACTAAATAAGTCATAGTATCCATTGGGTTACTTACAACTATAATGATAGTCTCTGGAGAGTGCTGAATTAAACTAGATGATACTGTTTTTACAATTCCTGCATTAATACCAATTAACTCTTCACGAGTCATTCCTGGCTTACGAGGTATACCTGAAGTAATTACACAAACATCAGATCCTGCTGTTTTACTGTAATCATTTGTTACACCTGTTATTTTTGTATCAAAACCATTTAATGATGCTGTTTGCATTAAATCCATTGCCTTACCTTCTGCAAAACCTTCTTTAATGTCCAATAGAACCACTTCTGAAGCAAAGTCTTTGATTGCAATATACTCTGCACAACTTGCTCCTACTGCTCCTGCTCCTACTACTGTTACTTTCATATTATTATAAATTAATTAAATTAAGTGTGTTTTTTCTTGTTTTACAAAATTAACATTTTAAAATTACTTTTTATTAAGAAAACTATAAATCTAGAACATCAGATTTATTCCTAAAGATGCTGTATCAAATTCGGCTAAAGTATAAGATGCATTTATACCAAAAACACCTAATTTAAGATTAGCACCTAAAGTTGTTGTGACACCTGATGTTTTAGAATCTACTGTAAAAGGGTCCACAATTTCTTCTGAAAATAAAACACCATCTGACACGCGATATGTACCTAATAAATCTGTTTTAGAATCTGCACTTAAATAACCCACAGCACCATAAACATTGATAACTTCAAATTTTGTACCTGCAATTAATTGAAATAATAAACTATTAACATTAGTTTGTACTTGTTGGTTTTCGCCATCAACAACTTCTGTATTGGTAAAATCATAATTTGCATCTAAATGGGTATAAGATACTAACCCAGAAATTGCTACCGGAAACAAATTATCTGCTGGTAACAATGCGGTAAATTCTTGCTGAATACCAACACCATATAAACCTACTTTAACATCTTCAGTCTCTACCTTTGGAAAAAACCTTGCTTTTATCTGAGTTCCTTCAAACACATTAAAGCTTCCTTGTAAAAAAGCAGTCGGAATTAAATTTACGTTTGAAGCTCCTATACCTGTTGGCAAAGTTAATTCAACCTCTTGACTACCAAAAATTAGATCGTCATAAGTAACCAACACGGTTACATCTGGATCATTATGTCCTAAAGCTGTTGCTACGTTTTTAGAAGGACTGTTATCAGGAAATCTAATGTTTTCATAATCGCTAACATTCATTTCAAATGCTTTATTTTCATCTTTAATAAATGAAGCATTTCCGACTATAGATAATTCAAACCCGTATTTTTTACGGACTTTTGCATTATTAAACCAACCTGAACTTATCCCATAAGCTAAACCATCTGTAGCTGGCAATAAGTAATCTGAAGCAAACCTTTTTGCATCTCCTACACCTGCTGCTAGTAATTCGTTTAAATTTTCTTGAGACCAACTTAATTGAGTTGTCAGTAACACCCCAAGTATAACTATTGTTTTTTTCATTGCTATTATTTTAAATATTAACGTAAAAAATTAAGTTTTAGTTTTTACAATAGAGGGATTTGTAAAAGCATAAAAAAAGGAAACATTTATACAAATGTTTCCTTCTAATATAAAAATATATTTATTGTTTAAGCATCGATATTTGCATAAATAGCATTTTTCTCGATAAATTCTCTACGCGGAGGAACTTCGTCACCCATTAACATAGAAAACACACGATCTGCTTCCACTCCGTTTTCAATTTGGATTTGACGTAATGTTCTAAACTCAGGATTCATTGTTGTATCCCAAAGTTGCTCAGCATTCATCTCTCCAAGACCTTTATAACGTTGTATTTTTGCAGACTCACCAAACTCATTCATAATAGCTTGTCGTTCTTCATCATTCCAAGCATATTGTTTTTTAGCTCCTTTTTTAACTAAATATAAAGGTGGCGTTGCAATATAGATATGACCATTTTCTATTAGTTCTTTCATATATCTAAAGAAGAAAGTCAAAATTAAAGTTTCAATGTGAGACCCATCAATATCGGCATCACACATGATTACAATTTTATGGTATCTTAATTTTGAAAGATTAAGCGCTTTACTGTCTTCTTCTGTTCCGATAGTGACACCTAAAGCTGTGAAGATATTTTTAATCTCTTCGTTTTCAAAAACCTTATGAGTCATTGCTTTCTCAACATTTAAGATTTTACCTCGTAATGGTAAAATAGCTTGAAAAGCTCTATCACGTCCTTGTTTTGCAGTTCCACCTGCCGAATCTCCCTCGACTAAATACACTTCGCATTTTGATGGGTCTTGCTCTGAACAGTCAGATAATTTTCCTGGTAAACCACCAATACTCATTACTGTCTTACGTTGTACCATTTCACGCGCTTTTTGTGCTGCGTGACGTGCTTGTGCTGCAAGTATTACTTTTTGCACAATAGTTTTGGCATCCTCAGGGTTTTCTTCTAAATAATCTGATAACATTTCTGAAACAGATTGGCTTACTGCTGCTGAAACTTCTCTGTTACCCAATTTAGTTTTAGTTTGACCTTCAAACTGAGGCTCTTGTACTTTTACAGATACAATTGCTGTTAGTCCTTCACGAAAATCATCTCCTGCAATATCAAACTTTAGTTTATCTAACATTCCAGACTCGTCAGCATACTTTTTAAGCGTATGCGTTAAACCACGTCTAAAACCTGAAAGGTGCGTACCACCTTCGTGTGTATTAATATTATTTACATAAGAATGAAGGTTTTCAGCATAACTAGTATTATATACCATTGCAACCTCAACAGGCACTCCATTTTTCTCGCCTTCAAAAGAAATTACATCTTTCATTAAAGGCTCTCTAGTAGCATCTAAAAATGTGATAAACTCTTTTAATCCTTCTTCAGAATGAAACGTTTCACCTTCAAAAGAACCGTCTTCTTTTTTACTTCTTTTATCAACTAAATGTACAGTAATACCTTTATTTAAATACGCTAATTCACGCATTCTGCTTGCTAAAGTATCGTAATTATACTCTAACGTTTGCTTAAAAATTGTTGGGTCTGGTTTAAAAGTAACCGTTGTTCCTCTTTTATCTGTATCACCAATTGCTTTTACAGGGTACAAGGCTTTACCTCTTTCGTACTCTTGCTCCCAAATTTTTCCATCTCTATATACTGTAGCTTGTAAATGTTCTGATAATGCGTTAACACAACTTACACCAACTCCGTGAAGTCCACCAGATACTTTATAAGAATCCTTATCAAACTTACCACCTGCTCCAATTTTAGTCATTACAACCTCTAGAGCCGAAACCCCTTCTTTTTGGTGCATTCCTACAGGAATACCACGACCATCATCTTCTGTGGTAATCGAGTTATCCTCATTAATTGTTACAGTAATATTATCACAATGACCAGCTAAAGCTTCGTCAATCGAGTTATCCACAACCTCATATACTAAATGGTGTAAACCACGTACTCCGACATCTCCAATATACATGGATGGACGCATACGCACGTGCTCCATACCTTCTAGCGCTTGGATACTATCAGCCGAGTAATTGTGTTTATTAAACTCTTCTTTTTTTCGCTCATTATTTAAATACGTTTTAGTTCTAATCAATATTATTATGATTGCGTTATAAAAACGAAATCTCAAAAAAGCCTATTTTTAATTAAAAAATCATGCTTTTTTGTGCATAAAAAAAGATGCTTTACAGCATCCTTTTGAATACAACCAAATATACAAAATAAAAACTGTTTTTCAAGTGGTTTTAAGCGCATTTGATAAAAATTATTAACATTTGTTAATTATTTAAAAACAAGCTTAAAACGTCTAAAAAGCATCTTAAATTTAAAATGAAACTTTTTTAGCAAACTTTTATTTAGCTAAAAATACAAAACCTCGCATATGCGAGGTTTTGAAGTTAGAAATCTAATCTTTTTTAATCTGTACAGGTCAAATTATGACGTTGCATAAGATTTATCGTGCACGTTTGCAATCGCTCTTCCTGATGGTTCATTCATGTTTTTAAAGGCTTCATCCCACTCTAAAGCAGTTGCTGTACTACAAGCTACACTTGCTTCTTGAGGTACACTTAATGCTGCAGCATCACTTGGAAAATGCCCTTCAAAAATTGAACGGTAATAGAATTCTTCTTTGTTTTGTGGTGTTTGTATTGGAAAACGGAATTTTGCGTTTTCCATTTGCTCATCACTCACTTCTTTCTCTACTACTTCTTTTAAAGTATCTATCCAACTATAACCAACACCATCGCTAAATTGTTCTTTTTGTCTCCAAGCTACACTTTCTGGCAACATGTCTTCAAATGCTTTACGGATTACCCATTTTTCCATACGTTCTCCATTAATCATTTTATCCTGTGGGTTGATACGCATAGCAACGTCCATAAATTCCTTATCCAAAAATGGCACACGTCCTTCAATTCCCCAAGCAGCTAAACTTTTGTTTGCTCTTAAACAATCGTACATATGTAATTTATCTAATTTACGTACTGTTTCTTCATGAAACTCTTGTGCATTTGGTGCTTTATGAAAGTATAAATAGCCTCCAAAAATCTCATCTGCACCTTCGCCAGACAATACCATTTTAATTCCCATAGATTTAATAACTCTAGCCATTAAATACATTGGTGTACTAGAACGTATTGTTGTTATATCATAGGTTTCGATGTTATAAATTACATCTTTAATAGCATCCAAACCTTCTTGGATTGTAAATTTTATTTCGTGATGCACTGTCCCAATATGATCTGCTACTTTTTGCGCAGCAGCTAAATCTGGAGATCCTTCTAACCCAACCGAAAAACTATGTAATTGTGGGTACCAAGCATCGGACTGGTCATCTGACTCTACACGTTTTTGCGCGTATTTTTTTGCTATTGCAGAAGTAACAGAACTATCTAATCCTCCTGAAAGTAAAACACCATAAGGCACATCACTCATTAACTGTCTGTGCACAGCAGCCTCTAAAGCTTCTTTTACCTCAGCAATACTTGTTTCGTTTTCTTTTACAGCTTCATACTCACTCCAATCTCTGTTATACCATTTTACAAATTCTCCATCTTTACTAGACATGTAATGTCCTGGAGGAAATAATTCAATTTTGGTACATATTCCTTCTAGAGCTTTAAGCTCTGAAGCTACATAAAATGTTCCGTTTTGATCCCAACCAATGTACAAAGGAATAATTCCCATGTGATCGCGAGCAATGAAGTATTCATCTTTTTCGGTATCATAAATTGCAAAACCAAAAATACCATTCATGTCATCAACAAAATCAACTCCTTTTTCTTGGTATAAAGCCAAAATCACTTCGCAATCACTTTCTGTTTGAAAATCGTACTTACCTTCAAATTGTTTACGTAAATCTCTGTGGTTGTATATTTCTCCATTTGCAGCCAAGACCAATTTATTATCTGGACTAAATAATGGTTGTTTCCCTGAAGCAGGATCTACAATAGCTAAACGCTCGTGCGCCAAAATAGCTTTATCATCGCTATAAATACCTGACCAATCTGGTCCACGATGACGTATTGTTTTAGACATTTCTAATACCTGAGGTCTTAAATCTTCACTTTTTTGTTTTAGGTCGAAAGCACATACAATTCCACACATAATTTTATATTTTTAAGTTCTTTAATTCTAATTGATATAGCAAATATTGGTTTTATGTTTCAATATTAAAACACTAAATCAATTAATGATTACATATTGTAATTAAAAAATAACATTTAATAAAAAAATGAAACAAAAATACTAACCAAAAGTATTATTAACTTTACATATCACAACAAAAGCCTCATAAAATGAAACTAATCAAGCTATTTATAATACTATTCTGTATACAATTAAATGCACAATCTTCTTGGCAACCAACACCAAATAGCGTCAACAATACAAATAACCAAAGGTTTGATGATGTCTTTTTTTAAACGATGACTTGGGTTGGGCTGCTAATGGGTTTTACGCAGCAGTATATAAAACTACTGATGGTGGATTAACTTGGTCAGAACAATTAAATCAAACGGATTTAGGTAGTAGTCATTATTTTAGAAACATAGAGTTTCTAGATGAAAACATTGGCTTTTTAGGCACCTTGAATGGATTATTTTACAAAACCTTAGATGGTGGAATAACCTGGACTAGCGTTACTAATATAACACCAAACCCACTTGCTATTTGTGGTTTAGACACTGTTGGAACAAGCACGATTTATGGTTGTGGCACATATTTTAATCCAGCTTTTATTATTAAATCTACAGATAGTGGTACAACATGGCAATATATTGACATGTCTACCTATGCTGATGCTTTGGTAGAAATTTACTTTTTAAATGATACCATTGGCTATGTTGCTGGACAAAATAGTAATGGAGGCACATTATTAAAAACTGAAGATGGAGGCAATACATGGACCGAAATTTATAATTCAAATACACCTGGAGATTATGTATGGAAAATTCAAGTACTAGAGAGTAATACTGATTTTATTTTTGGAGCAGTTGAGTCTACTACAACTGCATTAGGTAAATTTATAAAGTCAACTGATGCTGGTAATACTTGGTTTGCAGCAGATGCTCCAGAAACACAATTACAAGCTGTTGGGTTTGTAAGCGAAACTCACGGTTGGATTGGAGGACATACCACTGGCTTTCATGAAACGACAGATGGTGGATTAACATGGACCAATTTAAATATAGGTAACAATCTTAACCGTATATTTATAGTATCGTCAACGTTAGCCTATGCAGCAGGAACTACCATTTATAAATATACAGACCAAACTTTAGGTACAACAGATTTATTTGTAAAAGCGAAATCGCCTTTACGAATTAAACTTACAAAAAACCCTGTGAATGACCTTTTAAAATTTACCGTACAGTTTAAAGCAAATGACAATTTACTAATTGAGCTTTATGATACCAATGGTAAATATTTAAAACGTTTAACTAGAGAGCATATTACAACTTCCAACACTAATAAAAACTACAGCTTTAACGTTAAAGATTTAGCTAGTGGAATTTATTATTTGGATGTCCATAATAACAGCGGAAGACAAACCGTAAAATTTATTAAACAGTAATTACACTTTTATGTGTCCCCAGTTTTCTCCGGTTTTGATACGATGTAATTGCATCTCTGAAACACCAAACTGTCGTGCTAAAATTTTTAACCTTGTACGTCTTTTTGGGTCAAAAAGTCGTTTTTTCAATCTAATCACTTGTGTTTCGGTTAATTTAGATGTTGGTATAACCTTCTTTCTGGTTAAGTAATGAGGGTTACTAAACTGATGGGTTTCTTTTTCTTTTTTAGTAGCCCATTTTAAATTTTCAACAGTATTATTGGTTTTGTTGTAATCTAAATGTAAGACATATTTAGCATCTTCTGGTTTTTCTAAATGATGCTCTGCTACTAATTTATGAATATATCGTGCTGTACGCTTCCCATCTTTTTTAAACACAGGAATGGTACTATATCCATTTATAAGATACTGTTTCTCTATTAAAACATCTACACCTTGATCAATTTTAATTAATCGACCATAGTTAGATATTTTAAATTTCATCTGTTCGGAAATCGTCTCGTCAAAGGTTACGAGTTTCCAATTTTCATTGTAAAAATTTCTAATCATATTGTAAAACTTATAAAGATTATTTACGCCATGATTAATAGCTATAGTGCAATAATACAACTATTTACGGAATATTTAGGTATTTATGTGTTTGTAAAGACACTTTCCATTTTGGATTAGCCATAACATAATCAACAATCATAGGTATCATAGTGTCACGTTTACTCCATTCTGGTTGTAAATATAAAATACAATTATCATTTACTTTTTCAGCTTGTGCTTCAGCAAATTTAAAATCGTCTTTATTGTATATAATACATTTTAACTCATGAGCTTTATCATATACCCCTTGAGTTGGAAGTTTCATTTTTTTAGGAGATAAGCAAATCCAATCCCATTGACCAGTTAACTCATAAGCACCAGAGGTTTCAATATGTATTTTACAGCCTTCTGCTTTAAGCTTATCCGTTAACGCTTTCATATCCCAAGTTAAAGGCTCTCCACCTGTAACTACAACTGTATCGCTATATTTTTTTGCATTTGCTACTATTACATCTGTACTTGTTGGAGGATGTAAATCTGCATTCCAACTTTCTTTAACATCACACCAATGACAACCAACATCGCAACCACCAATTCTTATAAAATAAGCAGCAGTTCCTTTATGATATCCTTCACCTTGAATAGTATAAAACTCTTCCATTAAAGGCAACATCAATCCTTTGTTTACTAAATCTTGCGTCTCTTGCTTCATAGCTTGCAAAGATAATCTTATATGTTGAAAGTTTTAAATATTTAAAGTTGAAAGTTTTTAAGCTACAATTAGTATTTTTACGACAAATATTTTTTTGATATGAGTAAACAAGACCAGTTTTTTAAACACATCACGGAAGGAAATACTTGTAAAGGAGACTTTATTACACTTGGATCTGCCATGTTAGATGGTCAAACAGTTAAAGATGCTTTTGTAAATGTCCCATTAAAAACCATGAATAGACATGGTCTAATTGCAGGTGCAACAGGAACTGGTAAAACAAAAACGTTACAGGTTTTAGCAGAGAATTTAAGTGACAAAGGGGTCCCTGTTTTACTAATGGATATTAAAGGTGATTTAAGTGGATTAGCACAACCTAGTCCTGGTCATGCTAAAATTGACGAACGTCATGCTAAAATAGGACTTGACTTTGAAGCTAAAGGGTTTCCTGTAGAAATCATGTCGCTATCAGAACAAGATGGCGTTAGGCTTCGTGCTACTATTAGCGAATTTGGTCCTGTTTTATTATCTAGAATCTTAGACCTTACAGATACACAATCTGGTATAGTTGCTGTTATTTTTAAATATTGCGATGACAACAAACTACCACTTTTAGACCTTAAAGATTTTAAAAAAATATTACAATACTGTACCAATGAAGGTAAAGAAGAATTTAAAGACGAATATGGTCGTATCTCTTCAGCTTCAACAGGAGCTATTCTTAGAAAAGTAATTGAAATTGAACAACAAGGAGGCGACTTGTTTTTTGGAGAAAAAAGTTTTGAAGTCGAAGATTTACTACGTACCACAAGAGATGGTCGTGGTTACATAAACATTATTAGGCTAACAGATATACAAGACAGACCTAAGTTGTTTTCGACATTTATGTTAAGCTTACTAGCTGAAATTTACGAAACTTTGCCAGAACAAGGAGACTCTGGACAACCAGAATTAGTCCTGTTTATAGACGAAGCCCATTTAATTTTTAACGAGGCCTCAAAAGCTTTATTAAATCAAATAGAAAGTATTGTCAAACTAATACGTAGTAAAGGAGTTGGACTATATTTTGTAACACAAAATCCAACAGATGTACCAGAAGGTGTTTTAAGTCAATTAGGTTTAAAAATTCAGCATGCTTTACGTGCCTTTACAGCCAAAGACAGAAAAGCCATTAAATTAGCAGCACAAAATTATCCAGATACAGATTATTATGACACTGCCGAAATCCTAACCGCTCTTGGTACTGGTGAAGCATTGGTATCTGCTCTAGATGAAAAAGGTAGACCAACACCATTAGCTGCAACAATGATGCGCGCACCAATGAGTAGAATGGACGTGCTAACAAACAACGAATTACAAAATTTACTAGACGATTCTAAATTAGTTTTAAAATATAACGAAACCATAGATCGTGAGAGCGCTTACGAGCTATTAAACAAAAAAATTGATAAAGCCGAAGCTTTACAAGCACAAGAAGATGCTAAAGCAGCAAAAGAAAAGGCTAAAAAACAAACTAAAACAACCTCTACACGTCGACGTAGCACAGCACAAAACCCAATAGTAAAGGTTTTAACTAGTGCAACATTTATAAGAAGTGTTTTTGGTATTTTAAAACGAGTAATGAAATAATATTTTTCGCTTTCGCGGAAATCACATAACCAACAATAACAATGAAAAAAACAATATTATCCCTAAGTTTATTAACCTTAATATTATCATCTTGTAACAACGAAGCTGATAAATTTTTAGTTACCAATCAAAACATTGGATTATTAACAGACTCTACTCAAGTTAAAGATTTAAAAAATATTTTTGCGGAAGACTCTTTAATAAACCCAATAGCTGGTGACGAGTTTTCTGGTACATTAAATACCATCGATATTTATGAAAAGGGAGGAAAACTATTATTAAGCTTAACTCCTAAACAAGCGCTAGACTCAACAGCTACAATATCTAGCATCAAAATTAAAGACCCAAGATTTAAAACAGATAAAGGCCTAAACAGTAAAAGTACATTTGGAGATATTAAAGCCAACTATACGATTACTAAAATTCAAAACTCTTTTAAAAGTGCTTCTATTTTTGTGAAAGAAACAGATGCTTTTTTCTTAATTGATAAAAATGAATTGCCAGCAGAATTTAGATTTAACATGACTAAAACCATTGAAGAAGCTAATATACCTGAAACTGCAGCAATAAAATCTTTTATATTAGGTTGGTAAACTTTTATTAAAGATGAATACCAAATCAATTATTAATGACACTGTAAAATGGTGGGAAAGCAAAAGATTACTTTACAATATCATTGTTGGATTAGTTGGGTTCGTAACAATACTAACAATGCATCCAACCCATTTTGGATTTTTTGATTGTATTGGAATAGTTATTTGGGGAATTGGTGCAAATATTTTTTATAGCATAGGAATATTAGTTGAAATTTTTGATTTATACTACTTTAAAGGAAAACTAAAATTATACAACTATAGACTATTATTTTTAACACTAGGCTTAATTATTTCCTGCTGGATTACTTTTACCAATGTAGTTAGTTATTATTTTTACTTATTTTAACATGAAAAACAAAAAATACACAATACAAAACAGTCCTTTTGTTGTTCCTACAACAGATGGAAAACTAATAGAAGAACACGTCGGTTTAGCAACAGATGGTAATAAAGACATCAGTATTGCGCATATGATTGCTCCTGCAGGATGGAGTGAACCTTTTCAAACACCAGAATTTGATGAGTATACCTATATTATAAGCGGAAAAAAACAATTTATAATTGATGATGAACAAATTGTACTTGAAGCTGGACAATCTATTAAAATAGAAAAAAACACACGTGTACAATACTCTAATCCATTTACTATTGCTTGCGAATATATTGCTATTTGCACACCAGCATTTTCGATGGATTTAGTAAACAGAGAAGATTAAAAACAAAATGAAAAAAACAATTGCTAAAGTACTTCCTAAAATAATTGGTAATAGTTTAAACGCTATAAGCTACGTGGCACCTAAATATGCAAGCGCAAAAGCTTTAGACATATTTGCAACACCAAAAAAAGGACGTTTAAATCCAAAACAAAAAGATTTTTTAAGTTCTGCAAACCAATCTACATTAGACTATAAAGATTTAAAAATCCAAACCTACAATTGGAAGGGATCAAAAGAAACCGTCTTATTAGCTCATGGATGGGAAAGTAATAGCTTTAGATGGAAGCAAATTATAACAGATTTACAAGCTCAAGATTATAACATTGTAACTTTAGATGGTCCTGCACATGGACAGTCCTCTGGACACCAATTTAATGCTATATTATATTCAGAATTTATAAATGTTGTAGCTAACCATTACCAACCTAATGTCATTGTTGGACATTCGGTTGGAGGTATGTCTTCTATATTTTTTCAACATAAATATCAGAATAAAAGCCTAGAAAAAATGGTGCTACTTGGTGCTCCTTCAGAGTTTACCAAAGTATTTAAAAACTATGTCAATATGCTAGGATATAATAAACGTATAGAAAATGGTTTAAACCAAATTGTATTAGAACGTTTCAATTATGAACCTTCACATTTTTCGGCTGCCAAGTTTTCAAAAGAAATTAATTTACAAGGATTGATCATTCACGATACACAAGATAAGATTATTATGTATGATGAAGCTAAATTAATTTCATCTAACTTTAAAAATTCAACATTAATAACAACAGAAGGTTTTGGTCATGGATTACGCGATAAAAGTGTAAATCAAGCTGTGGTTAACTTTATAAATGCCTAATATTTTGGAAGAAAAACTAACAAGACTAAATAAATACCTCAGCGAAGCTGGTTACTGCTCTCGTCGTGAAGGCGATAAATTAATAGACGCTGGACGTGTCACTATTAATGGTGCTGTACCAGAAATAGGAACAAAAGTAAGTGCTAATGATGTTGTAGCTGTTGATGGAGAAATAATTAAAAAAAGTAACGACAATCCTATTTATCTTGCATTTAACAAACCTGTTGGTATAGTTTGTACTACAGACACTAATGTAGAAAAAGACAACATTATAGATTTTATAAATTATCCTAAACGAATTTTTCCAATTGGAAGATTGGATAAATTAAGTGACGGATTAATATTTATGACAGATGATGGTGACATTGTCAACAAAATATTACGTGCCAGCAACAATCATGATAAAGAATATATTGTAACGGTTGATAAACCAATATCGCAAACGTTTATTAAAAGAATGTCTGGAGGTATTTATCTTGAAGATTTAGATAGAACCACAAAAAAATGTGTGGTAAAAAAATAGACTCGCATACCTTTAGCATTATTTTAACCCAAGGTCTAAACAGACAAATTAGACGTATGTGTGAATATCTAACCTACGAAGTGACCTCACTTAAACGTGTTAGAATTATGAATATAAAACTTGATGTTCCTGTTGGAGAATATCGTGAGTTTACTGAGAAAGAGTTAAAAACATTACACTTACTTTTAGAGGACTCGACTAAAATACACGAAGCTAAAACTGAAAAAAGCAATACAGGCAGAATAAGTAAGTCTAGTAAAGATAGACAAGCTAAAAACACACCTGAAACTGAGCAGCAATCTAAAAAAGAAGACAGAAAACAATCAAGATCTAATCAAGACAGACCTATAAGAAATAGACGCAAAAACGATTAATTATGAGTAGTATTTCTCCTTTCCATTTAGCAATTCCTGTACATAACCTTCAAGAGTGTCGTACTTTTTATAGAGATGTTTTAAACTGTGAAGAAGGACGTAGTAGTGACCATTGGGTAGACTTCAACTTTTTTGGGCATCAGTTAGTTATTCATTTTAAAGAGAAAGTAAATGAAGACACTTCAGGTAATGAAGTAGATGGAAAACAAGTGCCTGTACCACATTTTGGAGTGGTTTTAGATTGGGATGTTTTTACAACTTTTGAAGCTGATTTAAAAACCAAAAACATCAACTTTATTATTGAGCCTTATGTTAGATTTGAAGGTTTAGTTGGGGAACAAAAAACGATGTTTTTTAAAGACCCTTCTGGTAATGCTTTAGAGTTTAAAACCTTTAGGGATCAATCGCAGTTATTTGCTAAATAAGTTTAGTATTAAAACTAGTTACTAATTGTCAAAGACTTGAGTTGAGTTAACTACAATAAAATCTTTGTTTTGTAATTTAAGTGTGGTTAAATAATTTAATGATGGACAACATCGTCCATCATCTTCTGCATAGCAAGAAGACTTACCGTAGATTAAATTATTTTCTATTTTATCTAATTGAATAAAACCTTGGCATTCAGAAATTTCCCAATTAGATTTTGTGGTCAAAAATGAAAAACTTGAATCTTTTTGTTGTAAAAACACAAATAAGTCTATCCACCATACATTACCTCCTCCTCCTCCACCTTCTGTATTAACAGGAATAATCATATCCTCTAATCCATCATTATTTAAATCTCCGTAGTACAAAAACTTTTTATCTCTAACTCTAGGTAATGTTACAGCCATTTGAAAAAAACCATATTCCTGATCGTCATCTTCTGGTTTTGCATAATATATTAAAGAGCGTAAACTATCCTTTTTAGTATCCACTAAAATAGTTTCTTTACCATAGTTTACATTATAATAATCAAGAATAGATTTACTAACATTAGCGTCTAGAAAAAATTTTTGTTTAGTTAAAAATCCATCAAACACATATACCGTATCATTAGCTTTTTGAACGCCAACCCATTCTCCCTTAACTATTTTATCATTATCTTCAATATCTTGAAAAACACCAGTCCGATGTATCACTGAAACCGTTTGATTTAAATCAAATTTACCTAATATTTTATCTTTTGGAGATTGTCTATAATTTAGACCAGATTCTGCTGAAACATAATATTTTTCAGCTTTTTTTAGGAGAGCTTTTTAATGAGCTTGTTTCTAAAACTTCATCTTTACAACTCACACTTGTTATTAAAAGATAAACAAGTGTGAGTACGCTAAAATATTTCATTGTAAAGAATATTTGATCTGTTATTTATAAATAACAATTATCTATTGTTGTGTCTTTCTCTAGCCAATAGCGTATTTTTAAGTAACATTGCTATTGTCATTGGTCCTACTCCACCAGGTACAGGTGTTATATGGCTTACTTTTTTACTAACGTTTTCAAAATCAACATCTCCAGTAATACGGTAACCTCTTTCTTTGGTTTCGTCTGGTACACGTGTTATACCAACATCAATAATTACAGCATCATCTTTTACCATTTCTGCTTTTAAGAAATTAGGCACACCTAATGCCGAAATGATAATATCTGCTTGACTTGTTATTTGCGTTATATTTTTTGTGTGACTGTGTGTTAAAGTTACTGTACTGTTACCAGGAAAACCTTTACGTCCCATCAAGATACTCATTGGTCTTCCAACAATGTGAGAACGTCCAATCACTACAGTATGCTTACCTTTAGTATCTACTTGGTATCTATCTAACAACTCTAAAATACCAAAAGGAGTTGCAGGTATAAAAGTTGACATATCTAATGCCATTTTACCAAAATTCATTGGATGAAAACCATCCACGTCTTTATCAGGATGTACAGCCATTAATACCTTCTGGGTATCTATTTGTTCTGGTAATGGTAATTGGATAATAAAACCGTCAATATCACTATTATTATTAAGTTCTTCAATTTTATCTAATAATTCAACCTCACTAGTTGTGTTAGATAATCTTACCATTGTAGACTCAAAACCTACACGTTCACAAGCTCTAACTTTACTTCCTACGTAAGTTAAACTGGCTCCATCATTACCGACAATAACTGCTGCCAAATGAGGAACTTTCTCATTGTTAGCTTTCATCTTATCAACTTCGGCTTTGATTTCGTTTTTAATATCGTTGCTGACTTTTTTACCGTCTAAAATTGTCATTTTTTTAGTTGTGTGTTAGTTAATTATATAAAATAAAAAAACATGAGTTACCTCATGTTTTTCATTGCATTCATCATTGCTTTTCCCTTTCCTCCTTGCATCATTTTCATCATCTTGCTCATCTGATTAAATTGCTTAAGTAATTGGTTTACTTCTTGAACCGAAGTTCCAGATCCCTTTCCAATTCGCTTTTTTCGACTGGCATCTATAATTGAAGGGTTAGTTCTTTCTTTTACAGTCATGGAGTGGATAATGGCTTCAATACCTTTAAAAGCATCGTCATCAATATCTATATCTTTCATCATTTTACCTGCTCCAGGAATCATCCCAATCAGGTCTTTCATGTTACCCATTTTTTTGATTTGCTGGATTTGCTTTAAGAAATCGTCAAAACCAAATTGGTTTTTAGCAATCTTCTTCTGAAGTTTTCTAGCTTCAGCTTCATCAAATTGTTCTTGAGCTCTTTCAACAAGTGATACAACATCTCCCATTCCAAGAATACGATCTGCCATACGCGAAGGATAAAAGACATCAATAGCCTCCATCTTTTCACCTGTACCAATAAATTTAATTGGTTTATTTACTACAGATTTAATTGATATTGCTGCTCCACCACGTGTATCTCCATCTAATTTAGTTAAGATAACACCATCAAAGTTTAAGACATCGTTAAAGGCTTTTGCTGTATTTACAGCATCTTGACCTGTCATTGAGTCTACCACAAATAATGTTTCTTGTGGTTGGATAGCTTTATGGATATTAGAGATTTCTGTCATCATGGCTTCATCAACAGCTAAACGACCTGCTGTATCTATAATCACCACATTGTGTCCATTTTGCTTTGCATGAGCAATACCTGCTTGCGCTATAGCAACTGGGTCTGTATTACCTTTATCACTGTAAACATCTACTTTTATTTGATCTCCTACTACATGTAATTGATCAACAGCTGCTGGACGATAGACATCACAAGCAACTAATAAAGGTTTTTTAGTTTTTTTATTTTTTAAGAAATTAGCTAACTTACCAGAAAATGTAGTTTTACCAGATCCTTGTAAACCTGACATTAATATAACGGTTGGTGTACCAGACATATTGATGCCTTCAACATCTCCACCCATTAATTGTGTTAGCTCATCTTTTACAATCTTAACCATTAACTGTCCTGGTTGTAACGTCGTTAATACGTTTTGACCAAGCGCTTTTTCTTTTACAGTATTAGTAAAATTTTTGGCTATTTTAAAGTTAACATCGGCATCTAAAAGTGCTCTACGTACTTCTTTTAGGGTTTCGGCAACGTTTACTTCTGTAATACTACCATGACCTTTAAGTACATGTAACGCTTTATCTAACTTTTCGCTTAAATTATTAAACATAAATTTTCTGATTTTAAGAAGCACAAAAATAGGAATTTGAAGCGTATTTACGAAGTTTAGGTTATAAATAATTACATAAAAAAAGGCTGCTAAAATTAGCAACCCTTAATCAACTTAACTAAAACTAAATTTTTAATCGCAATCTTTATCTAAAACGACTTCAATATTACTATTTGTAACTTCATGTAATATTATTTGATCTGCAGTACACTCTACTACATAATAGTCTCCATCTAAAATTTGTACATTTCCACCTGAGATATCAGACAAAGTCACCACAACTTGTCCTCCATTTTGAGATGTAGACCAGTTACCTGAGTAGTTTTCGTTATCTGAATTTATAATCATGTTTTGATCATTTTCGAAATTTATATTGAAAATATTAAAACTAGAATCACCTTCATAACTTGAAATTATCCATTTACAATCTTGTAAAATACCGTCAACATCACCTTCAGTACAAGATGAAGTACAATTTTGCACCATTAAATTTACAATAAATATTTGAAATTCGTTTGGATTATTTACAAACTCTACTCTCACATAAATCACTTCAGTACTTGACATGTTAGTGTATGGAGAAGCTAAAGGATTTGCACTAGCATTAGCATCTGCTTCTGTATTAAAATAATAAATATTTAGATCACTTGATGTACAGTTTGGATAAAGATCTTCTAATACAATTGCAGTTTGAAGGTCCAAACTTCCGTCATCATCACAAACTGTAAATGTTATATCTTCAAAACAACTATACCCAAAATTAACATCACAATTTTGCTCTAAAACAACTAAGGCTTGGGTATTCGTATTATGTAATTCAAATAGATTTGTTTGACTACAATTGTCTATGATCCAAGATCCTGATAAATCTTCCCAATTAGTATCTAAATCTAATATAAATTGATTGTCATCATTTTGACTAACCGTCCAAACACCATCATGTACTGGGTTACCATAAAGGTTATATGTTACAAAACTATAGTCTACATTAAATTGAATGTAATAACTATTTAATGGATCTGTTGTGTTATAAACAGGTAAATTCCATATACATTCTTTTAAGTCTAATTCTATTGTGTCTTCTGTACAATCAGTATCATAAAAATCAAAGTCATCGTCTTCATCGCAATCATCTTCAGCTTCAGCTATAGCGACTTCCAACTCTTGATTACTATTAACTTCTAGAGTATTACCATCTGCTAAAATTAAAGTTACAGGAAAATTTAAACTGGTTATTACTGATGCGTTTAAGCTTTCTAAAAACAGGTATAAAGCCTCATCATTATCTACGGTTACTGTTTCGCTAACTTGAAAATCTGTATCGTAAATAGAAAATGCTATTGGGTACTGGATGTCAATACACTCAATATCATTATCAATTTCATTTTCATCATTGCACGTATTAATAAGTGCTAATAATTCTGATTCAGTATTAATAGTTATTGTTGAATAATCATTAAGTGTTACCGTTATAGGATAGCTAAACTGAATAGCCTCTTGACCCATTGTAAAGGTTTGAAACAATGTTTCAAGTTCTGCGTATTCTTCTATACTCTGAATTGTTATTGTAACACCATTTGTTGTAATTGTTACAGGTAAGACCACCTCTATACAGTTAGCATAATCTATGATATTGTCTACAGACCCATCATTTAAAGCGACCATTGACATGAGGTTGGCTGTGTCTGAATTAGCTTCAATAACATCCTCCTGCTCAGAGGTTATAATATCTGAAACTTCGTCTTGACAGGACAATACTAAGGTTAAAAACAATATTGGTAAGTAAAAATAAAATTTGTACGGTTTAAAACTAAAGATCTTCATTTTTAATTTTTTTGAGTTATTTTTTCTTTTCATAGCAATGCTAATGACTTGCTGAATATAAAACAACTTATGTACAAATAATCCTACCTTAATTAAAAAAAATAGTTCTATTATTGTAACTTAATTATCTAAAGCTCTTTAATGCCTAAACAGTTACATCAAAATATTTGCGATAAATTTTTATTTGAATCGTTTTTTAAAACGCATGCAAAAAACTTACATGACTTTTTGTTTTATAAATTTGGAGCGCATTTAAATCCTGAAGATAAGGCACAAGAAGCTTTTGTTAAATTATGGGAAAACTGTAAAAAAGTACCACCTAATAAAGCTAAAAGTTATGTGTTTACAATTGCAAATAATTTAATGTTAAATGAAGTAGCACATCAAAAAGTAATACTAAAACATCAAAAAACAATAACCACACATCATACAAATTTGTCTCCTGAATTTTTATTGGAAGAAAAACAATACAGACAAAAACTAGAACAAGCTATTGCAAATTTGACTGAAGCACAACGTGTCGCATTTTTATTAAATCGCGTTGAAGGTAAAAGATTTAAAGAAATTGCTACCTTACTTGATATTAGTACAAAAGCAGTAGAAAAGCGCATTTATGGTGCCTTAAAAAAATTACGTCAGGAAATTGACGAATTATAATCAAAAAAATATTTATTTAGGGTAGGATTTTTCGCTACTATCTTGTTTTATTGTTGAATTGAAGTTATGGATAAAGAACAATTAATATTAAAATGGTTAGATAATAACCTGACACCACAAGAGCTTGAAGCATTTAAAGCTCTTGAGGATTATGATGCTATTATAAAATTATCCGATTACAGTCAAGGTTTTAAAGCTCCTGATTTTGATACAGAAGCAAATTATAATGCTGTTTTATCTAAAATAAATAATACACCTAAAGCTAACAAAAATTGGTGGACCTCTGTTTTAAAAATTGCTGCAATTTTAGCTATTTGTTTTGGTGCTTATTATTACACAACTACTTTAGATACTGTTATAACAACTCAATTAGCCGAAAAAAGTATCATTGAATTACCTGATAATTCTTCTGTAAATTTAAATGCACAATCAACTATTACTTATAATACAAAACAGTGGACTCCTAAAACACGTGACGTTTTACTAAAAGGAGAAGCCTTTTTTAAAGTAAAAAAAGGTAGCTCTTTTAATGTCATAACGCCTTCAGGTACAGTTACTGTTGTTGGCACACAATTTAATGTAAAACAACGTTTAAATTATTTTGAAGTTACTTGTTTTGAAGGTATTGTAAGCGTACAATCAAATAATAAAAAAACAATATTAAATGCAGGTCAATCGTTTTTAATGATCAATAATAAAACTATAAATCGTTATCCTGTTACAAAACATAATCCTGAATGGATTAACAATGTTAGTAGTTTTATTAGTGTTCCGTTAAACCAAGTATTAGCAGAATTTGAAAGACAATACAACGTTAAAATTGAAGCTAAAAACTTTGATAAAAGTGTGTTATTTTCTGGTAAATTCACACATAAGGACATTACAATTGCATTACAATCCATAACTCAACCATTGCAATTACAATACAAAAAAGTTAACAACACTATTATTTTAACGCGTGAGTAAATCGTTAAAAGCTACTGTACAAATATTTATATTACTGGTTTTTAGCTGTTCTGTTTATGCCCAAAAAAAACAGCCTCTTTTAGATGTTTTATCAACCTTAGAGTATCAATTTAAGGTTAGTTTTTCTTATGCAGATCAAACCATAAAAGGTATTATGGTTACCTATGATAGTAAAGACCAATTATCTAGTATTTTAAGTAATATAGAAAATCAAACAAATTTAAAATTCAATCTCTTAGATGATCATTTTATTACAGTTTCCACAACAAAAAATAATTTTAGTTTTCAAAAACTAGACGAGGTTGTTGTCTCTAATATACTTACAAAAGGTATCCACAAAAATAAATCTGGTAACATAACCATCAGCCCAAAATCTTTTGGACTATTACCAGGTCTGATAGAACCTGATATTTTACAAACCATTCAAGCTATTCCTGGTGTTTTAAGTGTAGACGAAACCGTTTCAAATATAAATTTAAGAGGTGGTACACATGACCAAAATTTAATACTTTACGATGGAATAAAAATGTACCAATCTGGTCATTTCTTTGGGTTAATATCTGCATTTAATCCCTATTTGACAAAACACGTTGAGGTTATTAAAAATGGTACTACTGCACGATTTGGCGACGGAGTTTCGGGCGTAGTTGACATGCAATTATCAGACAATACCAATCAAGATTTAAATGCAGGAATTGGTGTAAATATGATTACTGCAGATGGGTTTGCAGTCATTCCGTTGGCTAAGAACACTCAACTACAACTAGCAACCAGAAGATCTTTAACAGATGTGTTAAACACACCTACCTATAATCAATATTTTAAACGTGTCTTTCAGGACTCTGATGTAACAAATAACGAAACTTATACCACAAGTAAAGAGGTTTTTAGGTTTAGTGATATTGCATTAAAATTATTACACGATATAAGTCCCAAAGACAAGATTAGATTTACACTTTTAAACATATTCAACCAATTAGATTTTGAAGAAACCTTTAACAGCGATACTTCTCAAAACACAAGCAACCAATTAAAACAACAAAACCGAGCGTCTTCTATACATTATACACGAAATTGGAATCATCATTTTACAACTAATTTTAGTGGTTATTACACCAACTATGATTTAAAATCAACAGATTATGACATGACAAACAACCAACGTTTAGTGCAAGAAAATAAGGTCATTGATAATGGATTTAATCTTGATGCTAGTTATAAATTTAACCCATTAATTAATGTAAATACTGGACTTCAGTTTAGTCAAATAGCAGTAAGTAATATAGAAGAAATAAACACACCTTTATTTAAACGTAATCTTAAACGTGTACTTCGTACTTTTAGCGCTTTCGCGGAAACTGAGCTTCATACAAAAAATAAGAAAACAGTTTTAAAATTAGGCTTACGACATAATTATTTCAGAAAATTCAATATTTCTATTACAGAACCTAGGCTATATCTAAGTCATCAATTTTTGAAACATTTTAAAGCTGAAATTACAGGTGAACATAAAAGTCAAAGTACTTCACAAATTATAGATTTTCAAAATGACTTTTTAGGTGTCGAAAAAAGACGATGGGTTTTAGCAAACAACAATACAATACCAATTCAAAAAAGTAAACAAATTAGCCTAGGACTTTCCTTTAATAAAAACAAATGGTTAGTTAGTACAGAAGGTTATTACAAATTAGTCGATGGTATTACAACACGTAATCAAGGGTTTCAAAATCAATACCAATACACTAATGCTTTAGGTCGCTATGATGTCAAAGGAATTGATCTTTTAATAAATAAAAAAATAAAAGATTTTAGTACTTGGATTAGTTACAGTTACAGCACTAATAACTATGTATTTAAAGCCCTAAATCAAGGTCAAGAATTTGCAAGTAATTTTGATGTAGCACATCAAATTAACTTTGGTAGCACTTATAATTGGCAACAATTAAAAGTTGCATTTGGTATTAACTGGCATACTGGTAAACCTTATACTCAACCTGATGCGCAAAATCCAATACAAAATAACACCATCAACTATCAAGCACCAAACAGTAGTCGTTTGGATGATTATTTAAGAGCTGATATTTCCTCTACTTATCAATTTAAACTCGGGCAAAATAAAGCCGAATTTGGAGCTTCACTTTGGAATATCCTAAATAAAGAAAACATCTTAAATACTTACTACACCATTAATAATGATGAGATTTCTAAAATCGAAAATGTGTCTTTAGGACTGACTCCAAATGTAAGTTTTAGAATTTGGTTTTAAATTCTCTTAAAATTAATTAACAAACTATTATAACTTGCAAAAACATACTAACTGGTATTTTTTTATATTTTTACATCATGCAGCAAGAATTAAAATCAGAATTAACTAAACAATTGATACTAGATAATGCCTTTAGTCTTTTTTATAAGTCTGGTTTTAAGTCTACAAGTATTGATAAAATAATGAAAGCTACAACTTTAAGTAAAGGTGCCTTTTACCATCATTACAAAAACAAAAAACAACTTGGATTAGAAGTCATAACTTTAAAAGTTGAAAAAAGAGTTGTTAATGGAATGATTTTACCTTTAAAAGAAACAGGTAATGCTTTTAATATATTGGAAAATGTATTTTTAAATCGCTTAAAATCTTTTCCTTTTTTTGAAAAACAACATGGTTGTCCGATGAATAATTTAATTAACGAAATTGGTGATCATGAAGTTGCTTATCAATTAGCCCTTAAAAACATAGTAGAAAACTGGAAACTATCTTTAATGACATTAATAGAAAGAGGTCAAGCTGAAAAAACTATTAAAAACACGCTTTCAAGTAAGGCAATTGCTGTTTACTTAATTAGCGCATTTGAAGGTATTAGAGGTATTAGAAAATTGTATAACGACGATTTAATACTGGACGACTACCTTCTAGGACTGTCTATATATCTACAACAGATTAAATATTAATTTTTTTAACCCAAAACATACCGATAAGTATGTTTTAAAAACATCAAATAAAATGAGTAACAAAAGAAGAGATTTTATTAAAAAAACAGCCTTATTAAGTTTAGGTGGAGCAGCAATACCACAATTTGGAATGGCTAATTCAAAAGACAATACTTCAAACTCTAAAATAATAACAGATCTAAGACCAAAAGTCTTATTTTTTGATGTTAACGAAACTTTACTAGACCTAACAGCCATGAAAAAAAGTGTGGCAGATGCACTTGGTGGTAGAGAAGATTTATTAAAATTATGGTTTACTACAATGTTACAATACTCATTGGTATCAACTGTTGGAAGACAGTATAATGATTTTGGTATTATTGGTGCTGCAGCTTTACAAATGGTCGCTCAAAATAACAGAATTACAATTACAGAAGACGATGCAAAAAACTCTATTTTAGGACCTATTAGATCATTACCTGCTCACCCAGAAGTTAAAGCATCCTTACAAGCACTAAAAGATGCTGGTTATAAATTAATATCTTTTACAAACTCATCTAACAAAGGTGTTAAAACACAATTTGAAAATGCTGGCTTAACTCAGTATTTTGATGATAGATATAGTATTGAAGATATAGGTAAGTTTAAACCACATACTGATGCTTATGATTGGGCTGCAAGAAAAAGTGGTTTAAATCCAAACGAGTGTATGTTAGTTGCAGCTCATGGTTGGGATATCGCTGGAGCCATTTGGGCAAACTGGAGAACTGCATTTATTAGCAGACCAGGCGCTCAACTTTACCCTTTAGCTGATGCACCTGAAATAAATGAATCTAATTTGAAATTAATTGCAGAGCAATTAATAAAACTAAAATAAAAAGTATATGAAACTCAAAAATAAAGTCATAATTGTAACAGGATCTTCTAGAGGTATTGGAAAAGAAGTCGCAATCGTACTAGCAAAAAATGGTGCTACAGTAATTGTTAATTATTCAAATAGCGAACAAGAAGCTAATAACACCGTAAACACCATCACAAATAATGGAGGATTAGCAATTGCCATACAAGCCGACGTAAGTAATAAAGATGAAGTCACTAAGTTATTTGATAAAACTATTGAAACTTATGGAAAAGTAGATGTTTTAGTAAACAACGCTGGAATTATGATTTCAAAACACTTAAAAGATACTACAGAACAAGATTTTAAAAGACAATTTGAAGTTAATGTTGGCGGAATATTTAATACATTACAAGAAGCGGATAGTAAGCTTGCTGATAATGGAATTATAATTAATTTTTCATCAAGTACTACAAAACTAATGTTACCAACCTATTCTATATATTCTGCAACAAAAGCAGCTGTTGAACAAATTACAAGAGTATATTCTCAAGAAATTGGTCGTGGTATTTCTGTAAATGCAATTGCTCCTGGAGCAACAGAGACCGAACTGTTTTTAAAAGGAAAATCTGAAGAAACCATTAAAAATCTAGCTTCTAAAACAGCCTTTAATAGGCTTGCTAAACCTATTGATATAGCAAATGTTGTATTATTTTTAGCAAGTGATGACTCTAAATGGATATCTGGACAAGTTATTGGTGCCAATGGTGCATTGGTTTAATGCAGAATTTTTAAATAAAAAAACGTCCAAAATCTAATTTTGGACGTTTATATAAATTTAAAACAATTTGTCTAATCTCTTAACAAAGGCATTGTACTGCATCTTAACAAACCTTCTTGTTTTGCTATTTCAGCATAAGGAACTTCTTCAACTGTAAATCCTTTATCTCTCAACCAAGTATTAAGTCTAGTAAAATTTTGTTCAGAAATAATAACGTCTTCAGAAATACTAAATATATTACTATTCATATTAAACATTTCTTCCTTAGAAATAATAAAACAATTGTCTTTTCCAAAAAAGTTTAATAGCCATTCAAATTCAGACTCGTCTCTAAAACCTTCTTTGTGTAAAATCGCTTTATTTGTCCCTATAGGTTGAAAACAACAATCTAAATGTAAAGCGTTATCATAAGCATTGGTTTGAGATTTGTTTAAATCAAAGCTCATTACTTTTTTATCAGGAAATTGTTGGGTAATAAAATCAACTCCTGCTTTATTTGTTCTTGCAACAATATAATCTGAATAATCTTCACCTTTGTAAGTACCTATAAAAATATAGTCATTCCATAACATTACATCACCACCTTCAATGTGTACTTCTTCTGGAGGTCTTATTACTTTTTCTGGATCTATTTGGTCTATAACATATTGTATTGCTTCTAATTCGTTTTCACGATCTGGAAGAATATTTGCTTTAATAAAAACATCATCAATAACAAACGCAATATCTCTAGCAAAAATCTGATTACAATCTCTAATTAATTCTGGTCTATAAACTTTAACATCATATTTTTCAAAAATAGCTGCTACAGCTTCCATTTCATTAACCATATCTGCTTCAATTGGATAAGTACCTGCTTTGATATGCAATAAAGATTTTGGGTCGTAAGCCTCTTCTAATTTTGGTGTTGGACCATTACTAACTGCTGTTCCTAAAACGACAGCTCTTAGTCTAGAGGTTTCGTTTTTTACATTAATTTTTAACATAAAGTAAAGATATAAAAAAGCTTCATAAATATTTATGAAGCTTTTTGTTGTATAATTTATTAGATTTTATCTGTCAGAAATTGACTTGAAAGATCTTAAGTTTTCACCAATATAAATTTGTCTTGGACGTCCAATTGGTTCTTTACGAAGTCTCATTTCTTTCCATTGAGCGATCCAACCTGGTAAACGACCTAAAGCAAACATTACAGTAAACATTTCTACAGGAATACCCATAGATCTGTAAATAATACCTGAATAAAAATCTACATTTGGATATAATTTTCTTTTAACAAAATAGTCATCACTTAAAGCCTCTGACGCTAAACCTTTAGCAATATCTAAAACTGGATCTTCAATTCCTAAATCACCTAAAACTTCGTCTGCAGCAACTTTAATAATTTTTGCTCTTGGGTCAAAGTTTTTGTAAACTCTGTGTCCAAAGCCCATTAAACGGAAAGGATCTTCTTTATCCTTTGCTTTAGCCATAAACTTTTTAGTGTCTCCACCATCTTCTTTAATAGCTTCTAACATTTCTAATACAGCTTGGTTTGCTCCACCATGTAATGGTCCCCAAAGTGCAGAAATACCAGAAGATAAAGATGCAAATAATCCTGCATGAGATGATCCAACAACTCTTACGGTTGATGTAGAACAGTTTTGCTCATGATCTGCATGAAGAATTAATAACTTATCTAAAGCATTTAACAAGATATCATTTTGTACGTAATCTTCATTTGGCTTTTCAAACATCATTTTTAAGATGTTTTCAACATAACCTAAGTTTTTGCTACCGTAATTTAAAGGTTGCCCTTTTCTTTTACGCATTGTCCATGCTACTAATACAGGGAATTTACCTAATATCTTAACTATGGCTTTGTACATATCTTCTTCAGAATCTACATTTACAGAAGAAGGATTAAATGCTGTTAAAGCACTGGTTAATGAAGATAAAACTCCCATTGGGTGAGCTGACTTTGGAAAAGCTTCTAAGATTTTCTTTAAGTCCTCATCAACATGAGATTCATCTTTAATATCACTATGAAATTGATCTAATTGTTCTTGTGTTGGTAATTCACCAAATATTAACAAATAAGCTACTTCTAGGAAATCTGCTTTTTCAGCTAATTCTTCAATAGAGTATCCTCTATATCTTAAGATTCCTTTTTCTCCATCTAAAAAGGTAATAGCACTTTCACAAGACCCTGTGTTTTTAAAACCTGGATCAATTGTAGTAACTCCACCAGTAGCAGATCTAAGTGTTTTGATATCTATTCCTATTTCATTTTCAGTACCTACAATTAATGGAAAGTCATGTTTTTCTCCATTAATTTCAAGCGTTGCTTTATTTGACATATATATTGATTTATTTGATGTTCAATTGGTCTGTAAATTTACAAAAACTATAACGATTTAGAAAACGTATTTATAATGCTTTTAACAATTTTAGTATAAGAAATTTTTATTATTGACTTTAAAACAAGAAAGCCTTTCAAAATTAATTGAAAGACTTTAATAAAGTTTTAATTTAAAATTAAATTATCGTTTAATTTTGAATGCATTTTCTTTTGGGTAATAAGCTACATCTCCTAACTCTTCTTCAATACGTAGTAACTGATTGTATTTAGCCATACGATCACTTCTAGATGCTGAACCTGTCTTAATTTGACCACAATTTAAAGCTACTGATAAGTCAGCAATTGTATTATCTTCAGTCTCACCTGATCTGTGTGACATAACTGATGTATAACCTGCATTATGAGCCATATTTACAGCTGCAATTGTTTCGGTTAATGTACCAATTTGGTTTACCTTAATTAATATTGAATTTGCTATGTCTTGAGAAATACCTTTTGATAAACGCTCTACATTAGTTACGTATAAATCATCACCAACTAATTGTACTTTATCACCTATTTGCTCTGTTAAATATTTCCAACCTTCCCAATCATTTTCATCCATACCATCTTCAATAGAAATAATTGGATAATTTTTAGATAATTCAGCTAAATAATCAGCTTGTTCTTTACTAGTTCTTACTTTACCAGCTTCACCTTCAAATTTTGTGTAGTCATATTTACCATCAACAAAAAATTCTGCTGCAGCACAATCTAAAGCAATCATCACATCATCACCTAAAGTATAACCAGCGTTTTTAACAGCTAAAGCAATTGTTTCTAAAGCATCTTCCGTACCTCCTTCAAGGTTAGGTGCAAAACCACCTTCATCACCAACAGCTGTACTTAAACCTCTATCATGTAACACCTTTTTAAGGTTGTGAAAAATTTCAGTTCCCATTTGTAATGCATGCGAAAAGTTTTTTGCTTTTACAGGCATCACCATAAATTCTTGAAATGCAATTGGTGCATCACTATGTGATCCTCCATTTATAATATTCATCATTGGTACAGGTAATGTGTTAGCACTTACGCCTCCAACGTATCTGTATAATGGCATACCTAACTCTGCTGATGCAGCTTTAGCTACAGCTAAAGACACTCCTAAAATAGCATTGGCTCCTAATTTAGATTTGTTAGGTGTACCATCTATTTTACACATTAGGGTATCTATATAATTTTGTTCAAAAACATTAACACCTAACAACTCTTCAGCAAGTACTGAATTTACGTTATCAACTGCTTTAGTTACGCCTTTTCCCATAAATTTTTCTCCACCATCACGAAGTTCTACAGCTTCATGCTCTCCTGTTGATGCTCCTGATGGTACTGCTGCTCTACCAACATAACCATTTTCTGTTTCTACATCTACTTCAACAGTTGGGTTTCCTCTTGAATCAAAAATTTGTCTCGCGTGAACATTAATTATAATACTCATATATGTGATTTTTAGTTTATTAATTTCAAATTTAATATTAAATTTTCAGCTATAAATAGGAAATATATAAGAAATACATAAAATTTTATCTATAACGATTTAGTAAAAGAAAAAAGACAACGAATATTTAAAATCGTTGTCTTTTTAGTATTACTTATTTTTTATATTTTCTATAAATTGATCAAATAGATAAGAAGAGTCGTGTGGACCAGGACTTGCTTCTGGATGATACTGAACAGAAAACACATTTTTAGATTTCATTTTTAAACCAGCAACAGTATTGTCGTTTAAATGAACATGTGTAACCTCTAAATCAGGATGAGCTTCTGCCTCTTCTCTATTGACTGCAAAACCGTGGTTTTGAGAAGTTATTTCACCTTTACCTGTTACAAGATTTTTAACAGGATGATTAATACCTCTATGACCATTATGCATCTTGTAGGTTGAGATACCATTAGCTAAAGCAATAACTTGATGACCTAAACAAATACCAAATAAAGGAAAATCATGTTCAATGACTTGTTTTGCTAATGTTTGTGCTTCTACCAAAGGTTCAGGGTCTCCAGGACCATTTGATAAAAAATAACCATCCGGATTCCATGCTTTTAAATCTTCAAAAGTAGAATTATAAGGAAACACCTTTACATAAGCATCACGCTTAACAAGATTACGTAGTATATTTTTTTTGATTCCAATATCTAAAGCAGCTATTTTAATTGAAGCGTTTTCGTCTCCAACAAAATAAGGCGTTTTAGTAGAGACTTTAGAGGCTAGCTCTAAACCATTCATAGATGGTATCTCTGATAATTGTTTTTTAAGTGAATCAAGGGTATCAACTTCTGTTGTTATAACAGCATTCATGGCTCCATTATCTCTAATATAGCTTACTAATGCACGCGTATCAACATCTGAAATAGCTAATAGATTATTTTGATTTAAAAAATCTTCTAATGAACCATTAGAATCTTCTCTGGAATAATCATAACTGAAATTTTTACAAATCAAACCAGCTATTTTAATTGAATCAGATTCTACCTCTTCATCATTAACACCATAGTTACCTATGTGTGCATTGGTAGTTACCATTAATTGACCAAAATAAGATGGATCAGTAAAAATTTCTTGATAACCAGTCATACCTGTATTGAAACAGACTTCTCCAAATGCAGATCCCTCTTTACCGACAGCTTTACCATGAAAAATGGTACCATCTTCTAATAAGATTAATGCTTTTTTTAATTTTTGATACTTCATAGTCTTTAAAAAAGTTTAGCAAAATTGCATAAAAAAAGGATAATCTAAAATAGATTATCCTTTTTTTCAAATATTACATTTTAAATAGTATTGTAATAATTAAATATTTTAATTAAGTCCTCTTCTTTTTTATAAGAGAGCTTATTATTCTTAACATAAAGTTCTACTTGATCTTTTTTATCTTTTAATAACTTAAGAATTGATTTTTTCTTTAGTTTAATCTCGATAACATTTCTATCATCTGAAGAAATAAAATAAGATTCTTCTAAAGAATATTTATCTGCAGATGTTTTTTGTTTAGTCATTACGTTTATTTGACCCTCTTTAATTTTAGCATCATATTTTTTTAGTAATTTGACTTTTGGAGTTGATGCTAAATAAAAATAATAAGAGCTGTATTCATCACTATTTCTGTATAATTGAGCAATTAAATTACCAAATTGTACAGACTTAATCATTTTGTTATCAAAAACAAAAGAAGAATCTTTGGCAAAATTTGATACAACTTTATTAGTTTTAGCGTTGTAATTTCCGTTAGGTACTTTATAAACTTTACCTTCTTTTGAAGTGATTTCAATTGTAGCATCCTCAAAAGCAAAAGGAGATCCTATAACAGCGCTTGATTTACCATTTGCTAAATAAGCACCTTGGTAATTAACCGCATTAAACATATTTTGCTGACTATTATCTATAGTTGCAGATGATAAGTTTGAGCTATAACTGTTGCTTCCTTGTGCAAAGGATAAGGATGATAATAATAGGGCAAAAATAAATAAGTAGTTTTTCATGTGTGGTTTTTTGAATGTGTGTGAGTGTGTGAGTTATATTTAATTTGATTTTGAAATAACACTATAATAATTTAGCATTCTTATTACGTCATATTCTTCTTTATATGATAAATTTTCATTTTTAACAAAGTCTTGAATTAACTTTTTATGACTAGACAATAGTTTTAAAACAGACTTTTTGTTCAGTTTAAATTCTGTTACAGTTTTATCATCAATAGTTATGCCATAGCTGTCTGATAAACTAAAAATATCAGAAGACGTTTTTTGTTTTGTTAAAACATTAAATTGACCTTCAATAATTTTAGCTGAATACTTTTTCAATAACTTAATAGAAGCATGAGAAGTTAATTCAAAATAGAAACTAATTTTATTAGTAGTATGACTATAAGGTTTAGCTGTATATTTTTGAAACTTAACAGATTTAATAGTGTTAGATTGAAAAACAAAAGAAGAATTTTTTGCAAAATTAGAAACTACTTCGTCTGTACTAGCATTATAATTGCCATTAGGTACTTTGTATGCTTTACCATCTGTTGTGTTAATAATAATAATAATAACAGCATCTTCAAAGGGAAATGGCGAACCAGAAACATCAGGTAGACTTGCATTAGCAAAATAATAACCTGGATAGTTTACAGCATTAAATTTGTCTTGTAAACTAGAATAAAGGTCTACTAAAAGAAGATGACGATGTTTGGGTTGACCTATGGAAATTTCGTTTTTAATAACTTGTGCACACACCAAAGACTTAACAATAAAAGCAATAAGAAATAAGATAGGCTTCATATAAATGTGTTTGCTTAAATGTAGAAAAAAGAGATAAACTTATAAAGCTTATCTCTTTTTTAATAATAATTTAACAGCAAATTAAGAAACTATTCTTCTTCATTTGAAGCAACTGGAGAAGTAACAGTTTTAGTACTACCACCTCTTCTACTTCTACGAGTCGATTTTTTTGCTTTTTTATCAGCGTTATAGATTTCGTTATAATCTACTAATTCGATCATAGCCATATCAGCGTTATCACCTAAACGGTTACCTAACTTAATAATTCTTGTATATCCACCTGGACGATCACCAATTTTAGCTGCTACGTCTCTGAATAATTCAGTTACAGCTTCTTTTTGACGTAACTTTGAAAAAACGATACGTCTGTTATGAGTAGTATCATCTTTTGACTTAGTAATCATCGGCTCAATAAATCCTTGTAAAGCTTTAGCTTTTGCAACCGTAGTATTAATACGTTTGTGTTCTATTAAAGAACAAGCCATGTTAGCTAACATTGATTTTCTGTGAGCTGTTTTTCTACCTAAGTGGTTAATTTTTTTCCGTGTCTCATGACATTTAAAATTTAATCATCATCTTGCTTCTACTCTTTTGAGGAGCAAAATATGATGTATTAGTCTTTATCTAGTTTATATTTTGATAAGTCCATTCCGAAATTAAGACCTTTAACATTTACTAATTCTTCTAGCTCAGTTAAAGATTTTTTACCGAAGTTACGGAACTTCATTAAATCATTTTTATTAAAAGATACTAAGTCTCCTAAAGTATCTACTTCTGCAGCCTTTAAACAATTTAGAGCACGAACAGATAAGTCCATATCAACTAATTTAGTTTTAAGCAACTGTCTCATGTGAAGTGATTCCTCATCATAAGTTTCAGTTTGTGCAATTTCGTCAGCTTCTAATGTTATACGCTCATCAGAGAATAACATAAAGTGGTGAATTAATGTCTTAGCAGCTTCTGTTAAAGCATCTTGAGGACTAATAGAACCATCAGTTTGGATTTCAAAAACTAATTTTTCATAATCAGTTTTTTGCTCTACACGGTAATTTTCAATGCTGTACTTAACATTTTTAATTGGTGTGTAAATTGAATCAGTAAAGATTGTTCCGATTGGTGCTGAAGCTTTTTTATTTTCTTCTGCAGGAACATAACCTCTTCCTCTTTCAATAGTGATTTCCATGTTAATGTTAACCTTAGAATCAAGATTACAGATAACTTGATCTGTATTTAACACTTGAAATCCAGAGATAAACTTCTGAAAGTCTCCTGCTACTATTTTATCTTGACCTGAAATAGAGATAGAAATTGACTCATTATCAACGTCTTCTATTTGACGCTTAAAACGGACTTGTTTTAAGTTTAAAATTATTTCCGTCATATCCTCAACAACACCTGAGATTGCTGAAAATTCGTGATCAACACCTTCTACTCTAACAGATGTGATAGCAAATCCTTCTAAAGAAGATAATAAAACTCTTCTTAAAGCATTTCCTACTGTTAGACCGTAACCTGGTTCTAATGGTCTGAATTCGAATTTACCTTCGAAATCAGTAGAATCAATCATGATTACTTTGTCAGGCTTCTGAAAATTAAATACTGCCATATGTCTTCGTTTTAATTGTTATTTAGTTGCGCGGTTTATAAGCTTGAAGATCACAAATAAACCCTTTGGCTAAATCCCAATGTGATTAATATTTATTATTTAGAGTATAATTCAACGATGAATTGCTCATTGATGTTTTCTGGAATCTGGATTCTAGCAGGAACAGAAACATAAGTTCCTTCTTTTTTCTCACTATTCCATGTAATCCATTCAAAAACATTATTAGAATTAGATAAAGATCTATCAATAGCCTCTAAAGACTTAGATTTTTCTCTAACAGCAACTACATCACCAGCTTTAAGTTGGTAAGATGGTACATTTACTAACTCACCATTAACAGTAATATGTCTGTGAGATACTAATTGTCTTGCTCCACTTCTTGAAGGTGAGATTCCCATTCTATACACTACATTGTCTAATCTAGACTCACATAATTGTAATAAAACTTCACCTGTAATTCCTGGTGCAGCAGTAGCTCTTTTAAACATGTTTCTGAATTGACGCTCTAATACACCATAAGTATATTTAGCTTTTTGCTTCTCCATTAACTGGATTGCATATTCAGATTTTTTACCACGTCTTCTGTTGTTTCCATGTTGACCTGGGGGGTAATTTCTTTTTCGAAAGACTTATCATCTCCGAATATAGCTTCTCCAAATTTACGAGCTATTTTAGTTTTAGGACCAGTATATCTTGCCATTTTTAATTTGTTTTAAGAGTGATTATGAATTAAGGTCTTAATCTTATCCTTCGATAATCGTTAATCTCTTGTTGATACTTGTTTTTAAATTCAGTTTGCAAATATACACAAAAAATTAATATCATCTGAATACAGATGATATTAATTTTAAATGCTAAGTTTAGACTTAATTACGTTAGAACGTGATTAAACTCTTCTTCTTTTAGGAGGACGACATCCATTATGTGGTAATGGAGTAACATCAATAATTTCTGTTACTTCAATTCCAGCATTATGAATAGAACGGATAGCAGATTCTCTACCATTTCCAGGTCCTTTAACGTAAACTTTAACCTTTTTCAATCCAGCTTCTTTAGCAACTCCAGAAGCATCTTCTGCAGCTAATTGAGCAGCGTAAGGAGTGTTTTTCTTAGATCCTCTAAATCCCATTTTACCAGCAGATGACCATGAAATTACGTCACCTTTTTTGTTGGTAAGAGAGATAATGATGTTGTTAAATGAAGCTGTAATGTGTGCTTCACCAACCGCATCAATAATAACTTTACGTTTTTTTGTACTTTTAGCGTTTGTCTTTGCCATATTATTATTGTTCTTTGTTTTAGTTGATAGTCGCTAGAATCCTAAACCATTATAATTTCAAACAGATTCCTTCCAACGTCTAAATACTAAAGACCAAATTATTATTTAGTTGCTTTTTTCTTGTTAGCAACAGTTTTTCTTCTACCTTTTCTTGTTCTAGAGTTGTTTTTAGTACGTTGACCTCTTAAAGGTAAACCAGCTCTGTGACGTATACCTCTGTAACATCCAATATCCATTAATCGCTTAATGTTTAATTGTGTTTCAGAACGTAATTCACCTTCAATTGTAAAAGTTCCAACAGCGTCACGGATTGCTCCAATTTGATCATCTGTCCAATCTTGTACTTTGATGCTTTCGTCAACTTTAGCTGTTGCTAAAATTTCTTGAGCTCTACTTCTACCTACTCCGTAGATATAAGTTAAAGAAATAACTCCTCTTTTTGTTTTGGTATGTCTACACCTGCTATTCTTGCCATAATTACCCTTGTCTTTGTTTGAATCTAGGATTCTTTTTGTTAATGACGTAAAGTCTACCTTTTCTGCGTACAATTTTACAATCTGCACTTCTTTTTTTAACTGATGCTCTTACTTTCATCGTATTAGTATCTATAGGTTATTCGAGCCTTACTTAAATCGTAAGGACTCATTTCTAATTTTACTTTATCTCCAGGTAATAACTTAATGTAATGCATACGCATCTTACCCGAAATATGTGCGGTCACAATATGACCATTTTCTAATTCTACACGAAACATAGCATTTGATAATGCTTCTATTATTGTTCCGTCTTGTTCTATTGCTGCTTGTTTTGCCATAGTGAAAATATTAAGCTACTGCTTTTCTGTTTTTACCTGTTTTCATCAAGCCATCATAATGTCTATTTAACAAGTAAGAATTTACTTGTTGCATAGTATCTATTGCAACTCCAACCATAATTAATAAAGAAGTCCCTCCAAAAAATAAGGCCCAACCTTGTTGTACATTTAATAACTTAACAATAAAGGCAGGAAAGATAGCTATTAATGCTAGAAATATCGAACCAGGTAAAGTTATTTGTGACATGATTTTATCTAAATATTCTGATGTTTCAGATCCTGGTCTAATACCTGGAATGAAACCACCACTTCTTTTTAAATCGTCAGCCATCTTATTGGTTGGCACTGTGATTGCTGTATAGAAATATGTAAATATTATAATTAATAAAGCAAATACTAAATTATACCAAAATCCGAAGATATCTGAAAAATTTGATTGTAACCATAATCCAGAAGCGGTATCTTTTAATAAAGATGAACCACCGATTAGACCGGGTACAAACATGATTGCTTGAGCAAATATGATTGGCATAACTCCTGAAGCATTAAGCTTTAAAGGAATGTACTGTCTTGAGCCAAAAACATTTTTTTCATATCCACCAGTTGCAGATCTTCTTGCATATTGTACCGCAATTTTACGAACAGCCATTACCAATAAAATTGATAATAAGATAATAACAAACCAAATAACGATTTCAAATAAAATCATCATAACATTATTACCTGTTTCTAATCTAGAAGCAGCATTTTGTAAAAAAGATTTAGGTAAAGTAGCAATAATACCTACCATAATTAATAGTGAGATTCCGTTACCGATACCCTTATCGGTAATTTTTTCTCCTAACCACATTGCAAAGATACAACCTGTAACTAAAATAACAATTGATGAAAAATAAAACATTCCTCCTTGTCCTAATAAAAACGCAGAGCTTGGAATACCAAACATCGGTTGTAAACTGGCTAAATAACCTGGGGCTTGTACTAAACAAATAGCAATAGTTAACCATCTAGTTATTTGAGTGATTTTTTTCTGACCACTAGCACCTTCTTTTTGCAGCTTTTGTAAATAAGGAATAGCTATTCCCATTAATTGTACTACAATAGAAGCAGAAATATATGGCATAATACCAAGTGCAAATACTGAAGCATTTGCAAATGCTCCTCCTGTAAATGCATTTAAAATTCCAAAGATACCTTCTGAGGTTCCAGATTGTAAACTTTCTAATTGTGTTGCATCGATACCAGGTAATACTACTTGTGCTCCAAAACGATAAACTAATAACAAAGCTAGAGTGACTAGGATTCTGTTTCTTAGTTCTTCAATTTTCCAAACATTTTTTAATGTCTCTATAAATTTCATGCGATCAATTGTTCTTATAAAGTTACAGCTTCACCTCCTGCTGCTTCAATTGCAGCCTTTGCAGTAGCGGTAAATTTATGAGCTGTTACACTTAGTTTAGTTTTTAATTCTCCTCTTCCTAAAATTTTGACAAGCTCGTTTTTACCAGCTAATCCTAATTCTACTAGAGTATCAAAATCTAAAGTGTCATTAATAATTTTATCGTCAACTAATTGTTGAATAACATCAAGGTTAATACCTTGATATTCTTTACGATTTATATTAGTAAAGCCAAATTTAGGTACTCTACGTTGAAGTGGCATTTGCCCTCCTTCGAAACCTACTTTCTTAGAATAACCAGATCTAGACTTTGCCCCTTTGTGACCACGTGTAGCAGTACCACCTTTACCAGAACCTTGTCCTCTACCTATTCTTTTTCCTTGACTTTTAACTGAACCTTGTGCAGGTTTTAAATTACTTAAATCCATTTTTCAGTATTGTTATTTAGTTTCTTCAACAGAAACTAAGTGATTTACTTTTGCTACCATACCTAAAATATTAGGAGTAGCCTCATGTTCTATAGTTTGCCCAATCTTTTTAAGACCAAGAGCTAATAAAGTTCTCTTTTGTCTTTGTGTTCTGTTGATTGCGCTTTTAACTTTTGTTACTTTTATCTTAGACATTGCTGTTGTGATTAACCGTTAAAAACTTTTTCTAAAGAGATACCTCTTTCACGAGCAATCGTCTTTGGATCTCTTAATTGTAATAAAGCATCAAAAGTTGCTTTTACGACATTATGAGGGTTTGATGATCCTTGAGATTTAGATAATACGTCATGTACACCAACTGCTTCTAAAACTGTTCTTACAGCTCCACCAGCAATAACTCCTGTACCAGGAGCCGCAGGTATAATGTTTACTCTTGCTCCACCAAATTTACCTTTTTGTTCATGTGGTAATGTACCTTTCATGATTGGAATGCGTACTAAATTTTTCTTAGCATCTTCAATTGCTTTTGCGATTGCACTAGCAACATCTTTAGATTTTCCTAAACCATGACCTACAACACCAGCTTCATCACCAACCACTACGATTGCTGAAAAACCAAATGCTCTACCACCTTTTGTTACTTTAGTAACTCTTTGTACACCAACTAAACGATCTTTAAGATCTAATCCACTTGGTTTTACTAACTCTGCGCTTTTGTATTTTTGATACATAATTTCTTAGAATTTAAGTCCTCCTTCTCTAGCTCCTTCAGCTAATGATTTTATTCTACCATGATATAAGTAACCACCTCTATCAAAAGCGATAGTTTCAACACCAGCCTTTAAGGCTTTTTCTGCTATAGACTTACCTACTAATGCAGCTACTTCTACTTTATTTCCTTTTGCAGCAATATCTTTATCTCTAGAAGATGAAGCAACTAATGTTTTACCATTAACATCATCTACTATTTGAGCATAAATTTCTTTATTACTTCTAAAAACAGCTAATCTAGGTCTAGCTTCTGTACCAGAAACAACCTTACGGATTCTGTTTTTAATTCTTATTCGTCTTTCGTTTTTTGTTAACGCCATAACTAATTATTATGCTGATTTACCTGCTTTTCTTCTTAATACTTCTCCTACAAATTTAATACCTTTTCCTTTGTATGGTTCAGGTCTTCTAAATCCTCTAATTTTAGCAGCAACTTGTCCTACTAATTGTTTATCATGAGAAGTTAATTTGATTATTGGATTTTTTCCTTTATCAGAAACTGTTTCAACTTTAACTTCAGGAGCTAAACTTAACACTATATTATGAGAAAAACCTAAAGCTAAATCAAGGACATTACCTTGATTTGATGCTCTATATCCAACACCTACTAGTTCTAATTCTTTAGTCCACCCCTTAGAGACACCTTCAATCATGTTAAAAACTAATGAACGATATAAACCGTGTTTAGCTTTTTGATCTTTAGTATCTGCAGAACGTGTAACTAATACATTTCCATCTTCAACTTTTACGTCAACAGTATCAAAAGGTTGATTAAGTTCTCCTAATTTTCCTTTTACTGTTATTACGCTATTATCTACTGTTACAGTTACTCCTTCTGGAATGGCAACTGGATTATTTCCTATTCTTGACATTTTCTTCTGGATTTAAAATTAGTAAACGTAACATAAAACTTCACCACCAACGTTTTCACGTTGTGCTTGCTTTCCTGTCATTACTCCATGAGAAGTAGAAACTATAGCAATACCTAATCCATTAAGAATACGTGGTAATTCTGTAGAACTAGAATATTTACGTAGACCAGGCTTACTGATTCTTTGTAATTTTCTAATTACTGGTTCTTTTGTTTCCTTATTGTATTTTAAGGCAATTTTGATTGTACCTTGAACAGTAGAATCGTCGAACTTATAACTTAAAATATATCCTTGGTCGAATAATATTTTAGTAATGTTCTTTTTTAAATTTGAAGCAGGTATTTCAACTACTCTATGATTAGCACGCACTGCGTTTCTAATTCTAGTTAAATAATCTGCTATTGGATCTGTATACATATGTATTGATTTGCGGGCTTGGTTTTCGAAATATTTCGAACCTAAGACCAATTAAAATTTTACCAACTTGCTTTTTAACACCAGGTATTAACCCTTGGTTAGCCATTTCTCTAAACATTACACGAGAAATTCCAAAAGTACGCATATAACCTTTTGGTCTACCAGTTAATTTACATCTATTATGTTGACGTACTGGTGAAGCATTTTTTGGAAGCTTTTGTAATGCTTCATAATCTCCAGCTTTTTTCAAAACCTTACGTTTTTCAGCATATTTAGCAACTGTTTTTGCTCTTTTAACCTCGCGGGCTTTCATTGATTCTTTAGCCATAACTTAGTTTTTTTGAAAAGGTAACCCTAATTCTGTTAATAATGATTTAGCTTCTTTATCTGTTTGAGCAGATGTTACAAATGTAATATCCATTCCGTCAATTTTATTAACTTTGTCAATATTTATTTCAGGGAATATTATTTGCTCAGTAACTCCTAAATTGTAGTTACCTCTTCCGTCAAATCCTGTAGCTTTTATACCGTTAAAATCTCTAACACGTGGAAGTGCTGTAGTGATTAGACGATCTAAAAATTCGTACATTCTTTCTCCACGTAAAGTTACTTTAGCACCAATTGGCATCCCTTTACGTAGTTTAAATGTTGCAACATCTTTCTTAGATAATGTAGAAACTGCTTTTTGTCCTGTTATAGTTGTTAACTCATCAACTGCATAATCAACTAATTTTTTATCAGCAACTGCAGCTCCAACTCCTCTAGATAGAACTATCTTTTCTAGTTTAGGAACTTGCATTACATTACTGTATCCAAATTCTTCTGTAAGAGCAGCAATTATTTTGCTTTTATACTCTTCTTTTAGTCTCGGTGAATATTCCATAACTATATTACTTCATTAGATTTTTTAGAAAATCTGACTTTTTTATCACCTTCTACTCTGTAACCTACTCTTGTTGTTTCTCCTTTAGAAGTTAACAATGATAAGTTAGAAAGGTTAATAGGAGCCTCTTTTTCTACGATACCTCCTTGAGGGTTTTGTGCACTTGGTTTAGTATGTTTCTTAACCATGTTTACACCTTCAACTATAGCTTTGTTCTTTTCGATAAATACTTTTTGTACTTTTCCTTCAGAACCTTTATGGTCTCCAGCAATAACCTTTACGGTATCTCCTGTTTTAATTTTTAGCTTTGTCATCTGTTTATCAATTAAAGCACCTCTGGTGCTAATGATACAATTTTCATGAATTGTTTATCACGAAGTTCTCTAGCTACAGGTCCAAAAACACGTGTACCTCTCATTTCACCCGTTGGGTTTAAAAGTACACAAGCGTTATCATCAAATCTTATGTAAGATCCGTCTGGACGTCTAACTTCTTTTTTGGTACGCACAACAACTGCAGTAGATACAGCTCCTTTTTTAATGTTTCCATTAGGAGTTGCGTCTTTTACAGTAACAACAATTTTGTCACCTACAGATGCGTATCTTCTTTTAGTACCACCTAGAACACGTATTGTTAATACTTCTTTTGCTCCAGTGTTATCTGCTACTCTTAGTCTTGATTCTTGTTGTACCATAATTACTTCGCTCTTTCAATTATTTCAACTAATCTCCAACATTTAGATTTACTTAAAGGTCTTGTTTCCATGATCTTTACAGTATCTCCAATATTACAATCGTTTGTTTCGTCGTGTGCAACATATTTTTTAGTCTTTAACACGAACTTTCCGTACATAGGGTGTTTTACTTTTTTTACTTCAGCAACTACAATTGATTTTTGCATTTTGTTACTAGTAACTATCCCTATACGCTCTTTTCTTAAGTTTCTTTTTTCCATCTTGTAAGCAGAATTATTTTAAATCTCTTTTAGTTAATTCTGTTGCAATTTTTGCAACCGTACGTCTTACTTGACGTATTTGTATTGGATTATCTAAAGGAGAAACTGCATGAGCCATTTTTAAATCTAAATAGCTTCTCTTTGTTTCACTAAGTTTCTCTTGTAACTCAGCTACAGATAATTCTTTAATTTCTGATTGTTTCATAATATCAAATAAATTATGCTTGGTAATCTCTAGCGATTACAAACTTAGTTTTTACTGGTAATTTTTGAGCTGCAAGTCTTAATGCTTCTTTAGCAACATCTAAAGGCACTCCTCCAACTTCAAAAAGGATTCTTCCTGGTTTAACAACTGCTGCCCAATACTCGACTGCACCTTTACCTTTACCCATACGTACTTCAAGAGGCTTTTTTGTAATAGGCTTATCTGGAAATATTTTAATCCAAAGCTGACCTTCTCTTTTCATGTAACGAGTAGCTGCAATACGTGCTGCTTCAATTTGACGTGATGTTAAAAAGTTAGAATCTAATGATTTTATTCCAAAAGTTCCGTTTGAAAGTTGGTGACCTCTACCAGAGTTCCCTTTCATACGTCCCTTTTGCATTTTTCTAAATTTTGTTCTTTTAGGCTGTAACATTTTTTCTGTTCTTTAAAAAATTACTTTCTACGACGTTGTTGTGGCTTTCCACCTTGACGTCCACCTTTTCCTTGCTTCTTAGCTAAGCCAACAAGAGGAGAAAGCTCTCTTTTACCATATACTTCACCTTTCATGATCCATACTTTAACCCCTAATCTACCATAAGTAGTATGAGATTCAACTAAAGCATAGTCAATATCGGCTCTAAAAGTTGATAGAGGAATACGTCCTTCTTTGTAGTGTTCTGAACGTGCCATTTCAGCACCATTTAAACGACCACTAATTTGGATTTTAATTCCTTCAGCATTCATACGCATAGTTGCAGCAATAGCCATTTTTATAGCACGTCTATATGAAATTCTGTTTTCAATCTGACGAGCAATACTAGATGCTACTAAAAATGCGTCTAATTCAGGTCTTTTTATTTCAAAAATATTGATCTGAACTTCTTTTCCTGTAATTTTCTTAAGCTCTTCTTTTAACTTGTCTACCTCTTGTCCACCTTTTCCGATAATAATACCAGGTCTAGCAGTAGTGATAGTAACGGTTACAAGTTTTAAAGTTCTTTCAATTATTACACGAGATACACTAGCTTTAGATAAACGCGCGTGAACGTATTTTCTGATCTTATCGTCTTCGGCAAGTTTATCACCATAATCGTTTCCTCCGTACCAGTTAGATTCCCATCCTCTGATAATTCCTAAGCGATTTCCGATTGGATTTGTCTTTTGTCCCATATCTATCTTAGCTTTGTGTATTATTGTTAGCTCCTACTACGATTGTTACGTGGTTTGAGCGTTTTCTTATTCTGTGAGCACGTCCTTGTGGAGCTGGACGTAATCTTTTTAACATAGATCCACCATCTACTCTTATTTCTTTAACAAATAACTCTGCATCTTCAATGCTAGCGTCTTCGTTTTTAGCTTGCCAATTAGCAATCGCAGAAAGTAATAATTTTTCTAAACGATTAGATGCTTCTTTTTGGCTAAACTTCAAAATATTAAGTGCCTTTTCTACGCGTTCACCTCTTACTAAATCGGCTACTAAACGCATTTTTCTTGGTGACGTAGGACAGTTATTAAGTTTAGCAAAAGCGATTTGCTTTTTACCTTCCTTGATAGCGTCTGCCATTTGTTTTTTACGACTTCCCATAGCTTACTTTTTACCTTTATTTTTAGCACCAGCGTGACCTCTAAAAGATCTAGTTGGTGAAAATTCTCCTAATTTATGTCCAACCATGTTTTCTGTAACATAAACTGGAACAAACTGACGACCGTTATGCACTGCAATAGTTTGACCAACAAAATCTGGAGTTATCATACTTGCTCTTGACCAAGTTTTGATAACAGTTTTTTTGTTAGCTTCTACATTAGCAGCTACTTTTTTCTCTAATTTATAGTGAACGTAAGGTCCTTTTTTTAATGATCTTGCCATGATTTATTATTTCTTTCTACGTTCTACAATATATTTATTACTCGCTTTAGTTTTAGAACGTGTTCTATATCCTTTAGCAGGTATACCGTTTCTAGAACGTGGATGTCCACCTGATGATTTTCCTTCACCACCTCCCATTGGGTGATCAACTGGATTCATAACAACTGGTCTTGTTCTTGGTCTTCTTCCTAACCATCTACTACGCCCTGCTTTACCAGAAACTAATAATTGATGATCAGAGTTTGATACAGCTCCAATAGTTGCCATACAAGTCACTAAAATTAATCTAGTTTCACCTGAAGGTAATTTAATTGTTGCAAATTTACCATCTCTTGCCATTAACTGAGCAAAAGCACCAGCACTTCTAGCCATTACAGCTCCTTGACCTGGTCTTAACTCTACACAAGAAATAATAGAACCTAATGGAATATTAGCTAATGGCATAGCATTACCGATCTCAGGAGTTGCTCCTTCACCAGATACTACTGTTTGTCCAACTTGTAAACCATTTTGAGCAATGATATAAGTTTTCTCACCATCTTGATAATTTAATAATGCAATGAACGCTGTTCTGTTAGGATCGTACTGAATCGAAGCAACTTCAGCAGGAACACCTACCTTAGCTCTTTTAAAATCGATTATACGATATCTACGTTTATGACCACCACCTTTATAGCGCATAGTCATACGTCCTTGACTGTTTCTACCACCTGATCTTTTTTCGGAGCTAATAAGCTTTTTTCCGGCTTGTCAGTAGTAATGGCGTCAAATCCATTAACTACTCTAAATCGCTGACCTGGTGTGATTGGTTTTAATTTTTTTACTGACATTTGTCTTTAATTACATGTTAGTGTATAAATCAATCATTTCACCTTCCGCCAGTTGTACAATTGCTTTTTTAGTAGCATTTGTTTTACCATGCTGAATACCAGTTTTTGTAAACTTAGTACTTCTATCTGGACGGACATTAATTGTACGAACTTTTTCAACAGAAACTCCATAAGCAGCTTCAACTGCTTTTTTAATTTCTACCTTGTTCGCCTTAGTGTTCACAAAGAAACTGTAGCAGTTATTCAACTCGCTATTAGCAGTTGCTTTTTCTGTGATTATAGGTTTAATTAAGATATTCATTTTGTTCTATTTACTTAAATTCGACTCAATTCCTTCTAGAGATCCCTCTAAAAGAATAATTTGATTTGCATTTAATATTTTATAAGTACTTAACTCTGAGCTGGTTATAACTTGCGAGCTTTTTAAATTACGTGATGACAAATATACATTATTATTTGACGCACCCAAGACAAACAATGATTTTTTGTCTTGTAGGTCTAACGCATTTAAAATTGCTGTAAAGTTTTTTGTTTTTGGAGCATCAAAATTGAAGTCTTCTAAAACTATAATTGACTTTTCATTTGCTTTAATACTTAATGCAGACTTACGCGCTAAACGTTTTAAGTTTTTATTAAGTTTAAAAGAATAGTTTCTAGGTCTTGGTCCGAACATACGTCCTCCTCCCCTAAAAACACCTGACTTGATACTACCTGCTCTAGCTGTACCTGTTCCTTTTTGTTTTTTAATCTTACGTGTACTTCCAGTAATCTCAGCTCTTTCTTTAGATTTGTGAGTACCTTGTCTTTGGTTCGCTAAGTATTGCTTAACATCCAAATATACAGCATGATTATTAGGTTCAATAGCAAAAACACCATCAGAAAGGTCTGCCTTTCTACCTGTTTCTTTTCCGTTTATATCTAAAACTGCTACTTTCATTATTTTCTAATAATTACATAAGCGTTTTTATGTCCAGGTACACAACCTTTAACAACAAGTAAGTTCTTTTCTGGAACTACTTTTAAAACTCTTAAATTTTCAACTTTTACTGAATCTGTTCCCATTCTACCTGCCATACGCATTCCTTTGAATACTCTTGCAGGATAAGAAGCTGCTCCAATCGATCCTGGCGCTCTTAAACGGTTATGTTGACCGTGAGTCGCTTGACCTACACCACCAAATCCATGACGTTTAACAACCCCTTGAAATCCTTTTCCTTTAGATGTACCAGATACATCAACAAATTCACCTTCTGTAAAGTGATCTACTGTTATAGCATCACCTAATTTGTACTCCGCATCAAAACCTTTGAATTCAACAACTTTGCGTTTTACAGAAGTTCCTGCTTTTTTAGCATGACCTAAGTCAGCTTTAGTAGCACTCTTTTCTGTCGCGTCATCGAAACCAAGTTGAACAGCACTATAACCGTCAACTTCTTCAGTTCTGACTTGGGTAACGATACATGGTCCAGCTTCGATCACTGTACATGGCATATTTTTACCATTTTCATCGAAGATGCTGGTCATACCGATTTTTTTCCAATTAACCCAGACATAATAATTATTTATTTATTGTTACTATTTATTAAAAACTCAAGGCTGAAATACGTTTCAGCCTTGAATTGTATTTTTACCGTTTTTCCTTCGCTCGAAGCTTAGGACATGTTTCGTTTAAAAATCTTTAAACGAATGGTGTTACTTACACTTTAATCTCAACTTCAACTCCACTTGGTAATTCAAGTTTCATTAAAGCGTCAATAGTTTTAGAAGATGAAGAGTAAATATCTAATAATCTCTTGTAAGAGCTTAATTGAAATTGTTCTCTTGATTTCTTATTTACGTGTGGTGAACGTAATACAGTGAAAATTTTCTTGTGTGTTGGTAATGGAATTGGTCCAGTTACTACAGCACCAGTACTTTTTACTGTTTTTACAATCTTTTCAGCAGACTTATCAACTAAATTATGATCGTAAGACTTTAATTTTATTCTAATTTTTTGACTCATTTTCTTTTAGTTTTAAGCTTCAACGCCTTTAGCTGCTTTGATTACTTCTTCAGATACGTTAGAAGGAGTTTCAGCATAGTGTGAAAATTCCATAGTAGATGTAGCTCTACCAGAAGATAACGTTCTTAATGTTGTTACATATCCAAACATTTCTGATAATGGTACAGTAGCTTTAACAGTTTTTGCTCCAGCTCTATCACCCATGTCACTTACTTGACCTCTTCTTCTATTTAAATCTCCAACAATGTCACCCATGTTTTCTTCAGGTGTAATTACCTCAAGTTTCATAATTGGTTCCATTATTACAGCTTTTGCTGCTTTTGCTGAGTTTTTAAATCCAAGTTTAGCTGCTAATTCGAAAGATAACTGATCAGAATCCACATCGTGATAAGATCCATCTTTTAAAGTAACTTTCATTGCATCAACCTCAAAACCAGCTAGCGGTCCATTAGCCATTGCCATTTTAAATCCTTTTTCAATAGAAGGGATAAATTCTTTAGGAACGTTACCACCTTTAATTGTAGATTCAAATTGTAATCCTGTTACACCTTCATCAGCTGGCTCTATAGTAAATACGATATCAGCGAATTTACCACGCCCTCCAGATTGCTTTTTATAAACCTCTCTGTGATCTGCTGGTCTAGTAATAGCTTCTTTATACTCAACTTGTGGTTGACCTTGATTCACTTCTACTTTAAACTCACGCTTTAAACGGTCTACAATAATATCTAAGTGAAGCTCACCCATACCAGATATAATAGTTTGCCCTGAAGCTTCGTCTGTTCTAGCTGTAAATGTAGGATCTTCTTCTGCTAATTTAGCTAAAGCCATTCCTAATTTATCAACGTCAGCTTTAGTCTTAGGTTCAACAGCGATACCAATTACTGGATCTGGGAAGTCCATAGATTCTAAAACTATAGGATGTTTTTCATCAGACATAGTATCTCCAGTCTTAATGTCTTTAAATCCTACTGCTGCTCCAATATCTCCTGCTTCAATAAAATCGATAGCATTTTGTTTATTAGAGTGCATTTGATAAATACGAGAAATACGTTCTTTCTTTCCTGAACGATTGTTAAGGATATAAGACCCAGCATCTAAACGACCTGAATAAGCTCTAAAGAAAGCTAAACGTCCTACGAAAGGATCTGTAGCAATTTTGAATGCTAATGCAGCGAAAGGCTCTTTAACATCTGGCTTACGAATTTCTTCTTGTTCAGTATCAGGATTCATTCCTTTGATACCTTCTTTATCTGTTGGAGACGGTAAGTAACGACATACTGCGTCTAATAAAAACTGTACTCCTTTATTTTTAAATGCAGAACCACAAATCATTGGAATGATTGCCATATCCATTACAGCAGCTCTAAGTGCAGCATGCACCTCTTCTTCTGTAATAGAATCTTCATCTTCCATGAATTTTTCTAAAAGATTCTCGTCATAACTTGCTACTTCTTCAATTAAAAGTGCACGATACTTACGAGCTTCTTCTTTCATATCTTCTGGTATTTCAATAACATCAAAAGTTGCCCCTTGTGTTTCGTCATGCCATACGATAGCTCTGTTTTTTACTAAATCAATAATACCTTTAAAATCTGCTTCATCACCAATGTTTAAAACGATTGGCACAGCGTTAGATTTTAACATATCTTTTACTTGTTGACAAACTCCTAAGAAGTTTGAACCTTGACGGTCCATTTTGTTAACAAATCCTATTCTTGGTACTTTATAGTTATCAGCTAATCTCCAGTTAGTTTCTGATTGAGGCTCAACACCATCAACAGCACTAAATAAAAATACTAATCCGTCTAATACACGTAATGAACGGTTTACCTCTACTGTAAAGTCAACGTGACCAGGAGTATCAATAATATTAAAGTGATACCCTTTAGTTTCTGGTGTTGGTTGAGCATTTTCAAGTGGAAATTGCCATGTACAAGTCGTTGCAGCAGAAGTAATTGTAATACCTCTTTCTTGCTCTTGCTCCATCCAGTCCATTGTAGCTGCACCATCATGTACTTCTCCAATTTTGTGAGAAACTCCTGTGTAGTAAAGAATACGCTCTGTTGTTGTAGTTTTACCTGCATCAATATGAGCTGCAATTCCGATATTTCTTGTGAATTTTAAATCTCTTGCCATTTCTTATTAAAATCTAAAGTGAGAGAATGCTTTGTTGGCTTCTGCCATTTTGTGTGTATCAACACGTTTCTTTACTGCTGCTCCTTCTTCTTTAGCTGCTGCTAAAATTTCTGAAGCCAAACGCAATGCCATAGACTTTTCGTTTCTCTTACGAGAATAACTAATTAACCATTTCATTGCAGTTGAAACCTTACGGTCTGCACGTATTGGATTAGGAATTTGAAATGTTGCCCCTCCTACTCTACGACTACGCACTTCTACGTGAGGCATAACGTTAGATAACGCATCTTTCCAAATTTCTAAAGCTGTTTTTTCTTCATCTGTCTTTTTAGTATCTACAATATCAATTGCATCATAAAATACCTTAAAAGCTACAGACTTCTTTCCGTCCCACATCATCATATTAACAAATCTAGTTACTAACTGATCATTAAAACGAGGATCCGGTAAAAGCGGTCTTTTTTTCGCTGCTCTTTTTCTCATGTCTTCTTCTTAAGTTTTTTAATTAACTTTTAGGGCGTTTTGCACCATACTTAGATCTACGTTGTGTTCTACCTGCAACACCTGCTGTGTCTAAAGCACCACGAACGATGTGATATCTAACTCCTGGCAAATCTTTTACCCTTCCACCTCTAACCAATACTATCGAGTGCTCTTGTAAATTGTGACCTTCTCCACCGATGTATGCATTTACTTCGTTTCCGTTTGTTAAACGAACCCTTGCTACCTTACGCATTGCTGAGTTAGGTTTTTTAGGTGTCGTTGTATAAACACGAGTACACACACCACGTCTCTGAGGACACGAATCTAAAGCAGCCGATTTACTCTTCTTGGTTATTTTGGCTCTTCCTTTTCGTACTAATTGTGAAATTGTTGGCATATAATTTTAATATAATTTTATGTTACCTCTCTCTAAGAGGGGTGCAAATGTATGAATTATTATTCACAAATCAAACCTTAATTCATTAATTTTCAATAGAATTTAAAATATATTCAAAGACTAATATTAAATAATAAGTTTTTTACGTTAATTTTATCTTTCACATATACAAACACGCAAATTGTTTTTAAGAAAACTTATTTTATTACTTTATATTTTACACTCTGTAAATTCACAAAGTCAAAATATTAATTTAAAAATTGAAATCTATCCAAATACGCAATCAAAAAATATAAAAGATTTGCCGTATAACAAAAGCCACCCCGATTTCGCATCTATAAGTAGCGAAATCAAAATCTTTCAAAATCTATTAACCAAGGAAGGGTACTTAAATAATGAAGTTACTGAAATCTCAACTAAAGACTCTATTAACTATAAGTGCATCATAGCACTAAAAAACAGAATAAAATTTGTTCATATATATATATATGAACAAATCAATACCGATTCAGTATATAAAGATCTAAAACTCACAAAAAGTAAAAACAAAAAATATTATATATCCGAATACACCAAACTTGAACAAAACTTAGAACTTCAAAATAGAATAATCAACAACAAAGGTTATCCTTTTAGCGAGTTAAGCTTAATTGAAATACAAAAGAAAAATGACTCAACACTTTCTGGAAAACTTAAAATTGATACCAATGAAAAAAAACGAGTACTAAACAGAATTGTAATTAAAGGATATGAAAAATTTCCTAAATCCTACCTAAAACACTTTCTTAAAATAAAAAAGGACAAAGCCTTTAATTTAGAGGACATAAATAAAAAGACAATCAGATTGAACAATCTTAATTTCACAAAACAAATTAAAAGTCCCGAAGTCCTATTTTTAAAAGATTCTACACAACTATATATCTATCTAGAAAAAACACCTAGCAATAATTTTGATGGCTATTTAGGATTTGCTACAAATGAAAATTCTAATAAGATTGAATTTAATGGTTATTTAAATTTAAATTTAATTAACAATTTAAACTATGGAGAAAGCCTTCATCTAGAATACAAATCAGATGAAACGGAACAAAAAAACTTCAACCTCACTACCAATCTTCCCTACATTTTCAACATTCCAATAGGTATTGAAGCTTCATTAAGCATACTTAAAAGAGACTCTACCTTTATAAATACCAATCAAAAAGTTGATTGGTTCTACCAACTAAATGATAAGCACTCTATTTACACAGGTATTTCAACAACCGAATCAAGTGATTTGACAAATGAAAATACTAATTTGAATATAACAGACTATACAAATAACTTTTTTAATATAAAATACCAATACATCAAACATCAAAAGGATGACCTATTATTTCCAATACAAACTTTTGCAAAAATAGAAACAGGGTATGGCACAAGAAAATCCAACACAAACAATTTAAACCAAACATTAATTAACATAGACGCTAATCACATTTTTAATTTAAATAATAAAAATAGTATATACTTTAAAACTAGTATTAAGCTACTAAATTCTGAAGATTATTTAGAGAATGAACTTTATAGATTTGGAGGCATAAACAGCATAAGAGGTTTTACAGAAAATAGTTTAACTACCAATAAACTGTATGCACTTAATACAGAATACAGATACAGACTAAGCAATAGCATTTTTGTAAATTCCATAATTGATGCTGCAACTTTCGAAAACAATTTATCGAAACAAAAAGAAGATATATTTGGATTTGGATTTGGATTTGGAATACTAACCAAAGGAGGTTTACTAAGATTTATCTACGCAAATGGAAAGCAAAATAATGAAGTCTTCAATTTTTCCAACTCAAAAATACACTTAAGCTTAAAAACTAAATTTTAATCAACAGATTCGCATAAAAGATAGAAAAAATCAAATTTTAACCTTTTATTGTTGCTTAATTAACTTTTTATTAGGAGTTTTGGTGAGACTAATTCAAATAAATTAAAAAATGAAAACAAAATTTAGTGGAATTTTGACGTTATTTTTAACGTTTATTGTGCAACTATCGTTAGCACAAGACAAGAATGTTTCAGGGATCGTTTCTGATGAAAACGGATTGCCTCTTCCTTCGGCAACCGTCATCATTAAAGGAACATCTACAGGAACATCAACAGATTTTGATGGTAATTATTCCATCAACGCATCAACAGGTTCAGTATTAACATTTAGCTTTGTTGGCTATGGTACAAAAGACGTTACCGTAGGAAGCAATAGTAAAATAAATATTGCTCTTGAACCAGAAAATTCTCTTGACGAGGTAGTAGTAACAGTATTAGGTGTAGAAAGAAAAGCTGATCAACTTACTGCTGCAACTGAAACAGTAGATAATGAGGTTCTAACTCAAGCAACCAACCCTAACGTGGTTCAGAGTTTAGCTGGTAAAGTATCTGGACTAAAAATTAACACAACTAACAATGGTGTAAATCAATCTACTAGAATTGTTCTTAGAGGAAATAGATCACTAACTGGTAGTAATGAAGCTTTAATAGTTATAGATGGAGCAATATCATCTGCTACAACATTAGCTAATTTAGCACCTGAAATAATTGAATCTACAAATGTAATTAAAGGTGCTGGAGGTAGTGCTCTATATGGTTCTCAAGGAGCAAATGGAGTAATAATAGTAACAACTAAAAGAGGTGCTTCGAATAGCAAAATTCAAATTGACGTAAACAGTTCTATTCAATTTGAGTCAATATCTTTCTTACCTAAAAGACAAACTAAATACGGTCAAGGATGGAATGGTGGTCATGTATCTTATGAGAATGGTGGTTGGGGTCCAGAATTTGATGGATCAATACAACCAGTAGGTTTAGCTCAAGCTGACGGATCTTATGTAATGGCTGAGTACTCACCAATAGAGGACAATCTTAAAGATTTTTTTAATTCAGGAACTATCCAACAAAATGGTGTGTCAATTTCTGGAGGAGACGCATCTTCATATGCTTTATTATCAGTTAACAGACAAAACACTGAATTTGTAGTTAAAGGTGATGAATTAGGTAGAACTAATATTCTTTTTAAAGCAGGAAAAACAATCGGTAAATGGGAATTAGGAGGAAACATAAATTATGTTAACTCAAAAACTAGTACCACAACATCTTCTTTGTTTACAGAATTACTACAAACAGCTACAAATATACCTGTGGGACAATTTTCAAATCCCTCAAACCAATACCATTGGACTTCATATTATAGAAGCCCATATTGGATGAGAGAAAACATAAGAAACAATACAGAATCAGATCGTTTTAATGGTATCATTAATTTAAAATATCAAATCAACGATAACATAAACATTAGTTCTCTTTCAAGTTTAAGAACATTTAGCAGTAACTTTTTAGGTTATGTTAACGGATATACTGATAATTTAAATGTAGGAGGTGGAGATCACTCAACCGTATCTAGCTTTAGTACTAATAATCAAGAATCAAAAAACATTTATAATGATATATTTGTTAACTTTAATTACATGCTAAATGATGATTTATCTTTAAAAGCTACTCTTGGTAACAATATTCAAGATAACCTGTCTACTCTTACTAGTGTAGGAGGATCTAATTTAACAATACCAGGGTATTATAATATTGATAATGTAACTGGAACACCTACTGTATCTAACAGCTCTTTTAGAAGCAGAAGTTATGCTTTATTTGCGAGTGTAGATTTAGGCTATAAAGACTATTTATTTGCTACACTAACAGGAAGAAATGATTGGACTTCAAGGTTAGCAAAAGATAACAATTCTTTCTTTTATCCTAGTGCAGGTTTATCTTTCATACCAACAAAAGCATTTCCAAGCTTAAAAGGAAGCATACTTAATTACGCGAAAGTATCAGCCAACTATGCAAGAGTAGGGAATGATCGTGTAGGAACATACGAAACAAACAATACTTTAAATCAAGTTAGCGGTTTCCCTTATGGAGGCTTAAACTCTTTCGCATTAGACACATCAGTCGCTGATCCAAATTTAATTAACGAATTTATAACAAATAAAGAAGTTGGTATCAATTTAGCATTTTTAAAAGGAGATAGAGTAACACTTTCTGGATCATACTATATAACCAACAATACAGATTTAGTAACAGATGTAACATCGTCAACTGCTTCTGGATTAGTACAATCTACTATAAATATAGGTGAAACTGAAACTAAAGGATATGAAATAGACTTAGGTTTTACACCAATTAGAACAGACAACTTAAGATGGGACTTAAACTTTAACATAGCGTCGGATGAAACTATTGTTAAAAAGGTATCTGATAATACCAATGAAGTATCTTTAGGTAATGGAAATTCTGATGTTGGTATTTTTGCAACAGTAGGAGAAGCATTCCCTTTAATTAAAGGAACAGGATATCAAAGAGATCCAGAAGGGCGTGTATTGATAGATCCTTCAACTGGAAATCCTTTAAAAACATCAGAATTTATAAACTTAGGGGTAGCGAATCCAGATTATATCGTTGGATTAAGTACTTCTATAACATACAAAGGGTTTAGATTAGCTGGAGTTATGGATTACAGATCAGGAGGTCAATTTTGGGCTGGTACAAAAGATTGGTTATCATGGAGTGGACACTTAATAGAATCAGCAGAAAATGGTCGTAGTGGATTTATATTCCCAAATTCTGCAATAGAAACTTCTCCAGGAGTATATTCTGCTAACACTAATGTTGTAACAGGAGGAACTACTTATGCTAACTATCTAGATTATTTCTCTAATGAATATAGAGATGTATCGGAAAATTTTGTATTAGACGCATCTGCTTTTAAAGTTAGAGAACTATCATTAAGTTATAGTTTCGATCAAAAAGCGTTAGAAAACATAGGTTTTACTGCTTTAAGAATTGGTGTTAATGCAAGAAACCCTTTTGTTGTTCTTCCAAAAGAGAATAGAGGTTACGCAGACCCTGAATTTTCAAATACAACAGGAAATGCTCAAGGTTTAAGTGTTTCAGGTCAATATCCAGCAACAAGAAGTTTTGGATTGAGTGTTAATTTAACTTTTTAATAAAAAATAAAGATGAAAACAAAATATAATATATTATTACTAGTAATTTTAACAATTACGATGTCTTGCAGTAATTATTTAGACATAAACGAAAGCCCTAATAGTCCTTCTGCAGACGTGGTGACTCCTGATTTAATTCTTGCTGGAGCCTTAACATCTACATACAGAACACAGGCTAGAAGTATGAATATACTTGGAAATGTTATGATGAATAGATGGGGTGCAAATGTTAATGCATTCACAGGAGGGTTCTCTGAAGAGTTTTCGTTAGCAATAGACAATTCTTTCTATGATGATATTTATGACAATCTATATTTAACTACTTCAAATTATCAAGCTATAATAGATTACCCAGGAACTGTCTATAATAATCATAAAGCAATAGCCAAAATAATGAAAGCATACTACTTTCAATATTTAGTTGATTTATATGGTGATATCCCTTACACAGAAGCTCATAAAGGAATTGCTAACTTAACTCCAAGATACGATGATGATGAAACTATCTATAGACAATTAGCTACAGAAATAGATGAAGCTATTGAACTAATATCAAATTCTGGATCATCATTAGCTGTTGGGGGTGAAGATGTTATATACAATGGAAGCATGACTAATTGGGTTGCTTTAGCAAACACTATTAAATTAAGAATATTATTAAGACAATCTACAAAAGCATACGACCTGAATAATGATCCAGAATTAACAGCATATTTAGACACACAATTTGCGGATTTAGATGGTAGTACTTTTATCTCATCGGATGTAAAAATAAACCCTGGATATTCAAATGGTCAAGTAGCTCAACAAAACCCATTTTACTCTTTAATGTTTTCTAATGACGAAACAACTTCTGTATTTTACAACTTTTACAGAGGATCAGATTATGCAATAGAATTTTTAAAAGGTAATTCTCCTGGAGCTGTACCTGATTCAAGACTTACTGCTTTGTATGGAGAAGATGATGATGGTAATTACACAGGTCATACTCAAGGTTTTGATGGAACTCAATCGCCTGAGACTTTAAGTCCTATAGGCCCAGGCTTAGTAATAAACTCAGCTCAAGATGGATATTTAATGACGGCTGCTGAATCTTATTTTTTACAAGCTGAAGCGCAATTAAAAATGAAGATAAGCGGTAATGCACAAGCAAGTTTTCAATCAGGTATTGACGCGTCATTTGCCCTATTTGGACAAAATTCAGCAACTTACACACCTACTGCTCCAACTATTGGTTGGTCTGGAACTGATGAGGAAAAAACTGAAGCTATAATGAGACAAAAATGGGTAGCTTTAAATGGTATTAATGGTATAGAATCTTACATTGAATTTACAAGAACAGGCTATCCTTCAGATATCCCTTTAGCTACAACATCACAATCACCAACAAGGCCAAAAAGATTACTATACCCATCTTCAGAACTTACTTCAAATGCTAACAATGTTCCTTCAGTAAGTAGCACACAAGCTTTTACTACAGGACCTTTTTGGGCACAATAAAAATTAAAAAAAGAAAAAAATGAGAAATTTAAAAACATATTTTATAGCATTAATCAGCTGCAGCTTACTACAATCTTGTATTGTAGATGATGAAATAGATCAAAATGATGAATTATTTAATGGCCCATTAATAGTAGGGTTTGAATCAGATGAATCACTAGGTAATTTTGTAGAGGAACCTGGACAACAATTCGATTTTGATATACCTGTTCATTTAATTGGTGGAGCTTCAGGACAACCTTCTAGTTCAACAATTACAATGAGTTATGAAATAGGAGAATTAACAGATTTGAAAATTTCAGAAGACGAGTTGGCAGAACTAAATACTATGTTAGATATTAATAATACACCTATGGATGACTCTGATGATGTTAGAAAATATCCGATAGCTGTACCTGGCGATCATTTTGACTGGGTTGATACAACATTAGAGACTACAATACCAGCTAATTCAACTTTTGATTTAATTCCAATAAAAGTAAATAATGACGCTTTAGACAATGCTAAAACTACAATATTTGTTGTTAATTTAAAAACAGTCGTTTCTGTTGATAATGTTGTCATTGCTGAGCAGCTAGAATCAACTTTAGTAAAATTACAGCTTTGTCGAACGGATTTAGCTGGGACTTACAGTGTAGATTATGCAACACCAGCAAACCATGTTATAACACATTTAGGGTCTGGTAATTATCAGCTAGACTCAATGTTTGGATGGCCTGGATCAGGATATACATCATATTTCTATGCATGTGCTGGACAATTAATCTTTACAGAATGGCAATTTTCAAATGAAATAATACAAGGTAGTCCTGGATATGTAGATCAATCTACAGGTCAATTAGTATTTCCTGAATTTGGAATAGGAGCTACAGATGGACCAATATATTCAGGAACTACATGGACATTAACACTACAATAAAATTATAAAAAAATGAAATACATAAAAAATATATTATTATCATTTACGTTAGTAGCAATGACCTCATGTGTTAATGATGATGTTAACTATTCTACTACAGTAAAACCAATAGTCTCAAAAACTGGTCAAACAGAAACAGCTATTGTGGAAGGAGAAACAATTACGATTAGTTTAGCGACAAACAAAACTTATAAAGAAGAAATGGATTTTAAACTAGAGCTTGTTTCTGGAGGATCTAATTCTGACTATTTTGTAAGTGATGCTGATGGCGAACCGGTTGGAGCTACGAGTATTGATGATGGTTTTGGGTCAGCTGGTTATAAAATTGAATTCCCAGCATATGCAGAAACACATACATTTAATATAACTGCAACACAAGATGTGTTAAATGAAAATACTGAAAACTTAAGATTTAAGTTAACAAGTACAGATAATGGTAATGGATTACCAGAAAATGGTGTTATATATATTGATTTAGAAGTAACAAATTACGTAAATGATATGTTATCTATAACTTTAGACTGGGACAAAACAGTATCATATAATACTTTAGAGCAAAACATATTAGAAACAGATTTAGATGACGAAGTGGTAAATCACACTGAAAGTTTGTGTGGTATAGCAGATTTTGATTTTTTCTTAAGTGATTTTTCTGCTTATTCTTTTACTGCAGATTGTCCTGAAGTTGTAGATCAAGACACTGTCAATAGTGGAACGGTAGGTACATCTATATTAGCCGATGGGTCTTATAGTTTATATGTAGATTTATGGGATTATGATTTGGGTCTAGATGAAGAAATTAATGAGGTATTAGATGGTGATTTCGCATTTCCTATATCAATTCAAATATCACATATAGGAACATTCAATGCTAATTTAGATATCAATGATTTATACTTTTCGTCAAACACAGTAAGTAATACTACAAATACTACTGCTGTTAGTGGTGGTGTAGGCTCATCTGGAGAAATGCTTGTAGCTACAATAGAAGTAGTTAGTGGTTCATATAAAGTTTATGATAGATTTGGAGAATTAATTGCTTCAGAATAAAAAATCAAATATTACTTTTATTTAATAAAAAAACCTTTCAATTGAAAGGTTTTTTTTATTAATTAAAGATCTAAAAATATAATGACAGAATATAATTACAGTAATAGTTGTTTTTTTAAGATAAAATTAAGATTTTTGAAGCAGACTAATTCAAATAAAAATAAAATGAAAACAAAGTTTAGTGGAATTTTAACGCTATTTCTAGTGTTAATTGTGCAAATATCATTTGCACAAAACAAAACAATATCAGGAACTATTTCTGATGAAAATGGAATCCCCTTACCTTCTGCAACAATAGTAGTTAAAGGGACTTCAAATGGAACTTCGACCGATTTTGATGGTGGATATACGATTAATACTAATATTGGAGAAAAACTTCAATTTAGTTACGTAGGTTATTCTAATCAAGAAATAATAGTAGGTTCTGAAAACCAAATAAATGTGCAATTACTTCCTGACAATCAACTTGAAGAAGTAATTGTTACAGCTTATGGAACACAAAAAAGAAGATATAACAGGTTCTATCAAACAAATAGAAAGTAAAGAACTAACAAAAGTACAATCTGCAAATGTTGTCCAAGGTTTAGCTGGTAAAGTTGCAGGTATTCAAGTTGTACAATCTTCTGGACAACCCGGAAATGAACCAATAGTAAGATTTAGAGGGGTAGGTTCATTAGCTGCATCGTCATCACCTTTATATGTTGTTGATGGAGTACCTTTTAATGGTAATATCAATTCTATAAATGCGCAAGATATTGAAAGCACAACATTCCTAAAAGATGCAGCAGCAGCTGCTCTGTATGGTAATAGAGGTGCAAATGGTGTAATAATCATTACAACTAAAAGAGGAAAAAAGGGTCAAGTAAAAGTCTCTTTTGATAATAGAATTGGTGTCAATTCCAGATCAACAAAGGATTACAACTATACAGATAATGCCGAAGATTATTTACAAACAAGATATCTTGCTACTGTAAATAATTTCATTTTTAATGAAGGCTTGGACGCTCAAACTGCAGCTAATTTAGCAGCTCAAAATTTGATAACATCAAATAATGATTTAGGAACTGGTGTGTCAAACCCAAGTCCTATAAACTACAATCCTTACAATGTAGATGGAAGTCTTTTAATAAACCCAAATACTGGAGAATTTAATCCTAATGCACAACTTTTATATAATGAAAATTGGGATGACTATTTATTTAAAAACAACATGACTAACACATCATTTTTAAGTCTATCTGGAGGGTCAGAAAAATCAGACTATTACTTTTCTTTAGGATATGAAAACAATGATGGTTATGTAATAAATTCAGGGTTTGAAAAAATAACATCTCAAATCTCTTTAAATACAAAGGTAGCAGATTGGTTTAATGTTAGTGGTAATTTAAGATATGCTAATTCTGTTCAAAATAGTGTAGATGGAGATAATACAACAAGCTATAGTAACCCTTTAAGTTGGTCAAGAAATATAGCTCCAATATATCCAGTGTTCGCATATGATGCTTCAGGTAACCTAATAACAAACAATGGACAAGCTGAATATGATGATGGAACAGGAACAGTTGCTCCAAACACAAGACCTTATGGTTCATTACAAAATCCTGTGGCAACAGCATTGCTAGATGTATTTGAAGCTGTTAGTGATAACTTTTCAGGAAGAGCAGGAGCTAAATTTAACATAACACCTTCATTGACTCTTGATTACAACATATCAGCTGATTTAAGAAACACAAGAACCAAAACTTTAGACACTCCATTTTATGGAGACGCTGCTGTAAATCCTTTAACAGGATTAGGTGCAAATGGTCGTGTATCTGCTTCAAATACTAAACAATTAACTTTTACTCAGCAGCAATTAGTAAATTGGAGTCAAAGTTATGGAAATCACCATATAGGATTATTAGTAGGACATGAAAACTCAGATTATAATTTTGATGTAGTTACTGCTGATAAGTCTAATTTATTATTACCGACTTCTACATCCTTAGATCATGCTGCTCAATTAGATGCAGGTACAAGTTATGAAAGAGATTACAACCTTGAGGGGTATTTTTCAAGAGTAACTTATGACTACAATAATAAATACTACTTAAATGCTAGTGTAAGAAGAGATGCCTCATCAGTATTTCATCCAGATAATCAATGGGGTACATTTTTTGGAATAGGTGCTGGTTGGAGAATAAGCAAGGAAAACTTTTTATCAGAAGTTAATTGGTTAAATGAATTAAAATTAAAAGCGAGTTACGGTGAACAAGGTAACGATGCTTTATTTTATCCTGGAACAACAACTAGAAACTATTATGCATACCAAAATCAATATTCATTAGTTGAAGCAGGTGGTGATTTAGCAATAAATCAAGACTTTTTAGGAAATAAAGACGTTACTTGGGAAACAAACAAAAATTTTAATGTAGGTTTTGAAACTAGATTTTTAGATAACAGAATCAATATAGATGCTGAATACTTCAACAGAGCCGTAAGTGATATGCTATTCAACAGACCGTTACCTCCATCTTCAGGTAACCCATCATTCCCTGAAAATATTGGTGATATGGAGAATACTGGTGTGGAATTAACAATTTCTGCTGATATTGTTAGAAATAAAGATTTTAATTTTAATATGACTTTTAATGGTACACATGTTAAAAATGAAATCACGAAACTACCTACAGAATCTATCGATGCTGGAAGGTTTCAATATGAAGTTGGTAAATCTGCTTATGATTATTATTTAAGAGAATTTGCAGGAGTAAACCCAAATAATGGAGCTGCATTATTTTACAAAAATATATTAGATGATACTACTGGCCAACCTACAGGCCAAAGAGAACTGACTGAAAATTGGAGTGAAGCCGATGAATATTTCTTAGATAAAACTGCACTACCAGATGTTTATGGTGGTTTTAGTGCAAATTTTAGATATAAATCTATTGACTTAGGTGTTGATTTTTCTTACCAATTAGGAGGATATGGATATGACTCTGTATATCTAAATGGTTTTGACCCAGAAACAGGAGGTAATTACCACTTAGATGCATTGACTGAAACATGGACTCCAAGTAATACAAATGCAGCATTACCTAGAATAGATGCTTCAGAAGGAACTAATTATTATTCAGCATCATCATTATATCTAATAGATTCCTCTTATTTAAGTTTACAAAATATTAGTTTAGGTTACACTTTAGGAGGTGACATCACTAATAAACTAGGATTTGATTCTATTAGAATATATGGTTTAGTCAACAATTTAGCCTTATGGTCAAAAAGACAAGGATATGATCCAAGATTAAGTTTAACAGGATTATCAGCAAATGAATATGGAGTATTAAGTACTAAAACATTTGGTGTAACATTAAATTTTTAAAAAATGAAAAAAGAAAGAAAAATTTTATCAAGTCTAATAGCATTAATGCTTATTATGACTTCATGCTCTGACGATTATTTAGAAAACGAAAATAAAGAGCTAGTATCACAGGAGCAATTAAATTCATTAGCTGAAAGCTCTCCAGAAGCATTATTACTATTAAATGTTGGTGTATTAGATGGAACTTCAACATTTTTATCTGAATTCTCAACAAATGGAGATGGAGTACATGATGACTTTGGTCTAAATTCTATTAATCTAGGTTTAGATTTAATGTCAAATGATATGGTACAAGAAATTAGCCATTGGTTTTCTGGATATTATAATTATACAGGTAGAGAACAAACGAGTAGAATTACAGATATGGTATGGAATTTTTACTATACTGTTATAAGAAACACTAACTCTATTATAAGTCAAATACCGGAAGGAACAACAAATCCAGAATTACAAAATGTTTTAGGTCGTGCTCAAGCATTAAGAGGACTTAGTTATTTTAACTTAATAAGAGTATATGGAAATGGTGCTGATGGAGTACCACTATACAATGAATTATTAACTAACCCAACTCGTGCTGCAGAAAGTGAAATCATTAATCAAGCATTTACTGATTTAACAAGAGCCTATAATAACTTATCTGATTATACTAGAACAGATAAAACTCAAATAGACCAAAATGTAGTAGCTGGTTTACTAGCTAGATTCTATTTAGAATATGGTAATTACCCACTTGCTATTACAATGGCTGATCAAGCTAAATCTACTGTTCCATTAATGAGTACAGCTCAATTAAGTGATGGATTTGACGAAATCTCAAACCCTGAATGGATTTGGGGTGCTGATATTACATCTTTAACAACATCAACATATGCTTCATTCTTTTCACATATTGGAAATTTAAATCCTGGATATGCTGGTTTATTAGGTGTATATAAGAGTATTGACAAGAGATTATATGATGAAATATCATCAACAGACCAAAGAAAACTTTGGTTTGATGGAGCTAGCAATGGTTTATCTCAATATGCAAATACGAAGTTTATTGATGATACATTTTTTGAAGGAGATTACGTATACATGAGAGGTGCTGAAATGCATTTAATATCTGCTGAGGCTAAAGCGTTATCTGGTGATGATGAAGGGGCTAGACAAGCTTTATATGATTTAGTATCAACAAGAGATACATCGTATACATTATCTGTAAACTCAGGAGATGCTTTAATACAAGAAATTAGAACACATAGAGGTATTGAATTGTGGGGAGAAGGTTTTGCGTTTTTTGATATGAAGAGATGGGGAAATGCTTTAGATAGAGATTATCCTGATACAAATCACCCTTCATTTGGAAGATTAGATTATCCAGCGAATTCAATTAAATTTAACTTCCAATTACCAGAAGATGAAATTAATAACAATACCAGTATAAATGATGCTAATCAAAATCCATTATAATTACTTAAAAATTAAATTATGTTAAATAAATTTATAAAAATTTTCACGTTTATTTTAACCATTTCGTTCTTCACTTCTTGTGAAGAAGATAACGTGTTAGAATACGATCAAGCTGATATAATAGAAGCTTTTGGATTTGTAAGTACTGATGAAACATTTGTTGTTACGGAAGAAAATCAAACTTACACTTTAGAAGTTGGAGCGTCTAGACCGGCTAAAACTGATAGAACTTTCTCTTTGTCAATAAATGAGGAATTAACAACAGGTAATTCTAGTGATTATGATATGATTATGTCTGTTGTTGTGCCTGCAGGAAGCCTTATAGGAACAACTGATATTACTTTTATTCCAGAACAAGTAGGTTTTACAGAGGAAAAAACATTAGCTTTAGATTTAATAGCAACTGACGAAAATGTCAATGCTATATTTTCAAATCAAGTAGTATTATTAAAATACATTCAGCAGAATTAAGTATAGTTTTTGATACATATTCAGAAGAAAGTAGCTGGGAAATTACTAACTCAAACAATGAGGTTGTAAGTTCATCTGATCCATATGCGGCATCTACTGAAGTCTTAAATGCAACTGTTTACTTAGAAGATGGTACTTAAACATTTACACTTTTAGACTCATATGGAGACGGAATAGCTGAACCTGAATTTATATCATTAGATTTTGATGGACAAAACCTAGTAACAATAGGACCGTTTATTGGAAAATCTAATTCGCAAACAATTACAATAGGTAACTAAGAATAATTTCTTTTATACTTTAAAAGAGCCTGCAATTTGCAGGCTCTTTTTTTATACCTTTGTTTCATGGAAAAAACAACTCAAATTTTTGGTCTTAGAGCTATTATTGAAGCATTAAATGCAGGAGAAAATGTAGATAAAGTCTTTTTACAAAAAGGCATAAAAGGAGAACTATTTCAAGAGTTACAAGCGGTATTAAAAGATAAAAGAGTTAATTCCTCATACGTACCTGTTGAAAAACTAAACCGACTAACTAAAAATAATCATCAAGGTGCTGTTGCACAAATAGCTCCTATTAAGTTTTATGACATTGAAGAACTTTATGAAAAAGTATCTGCAAAAAATGAAACGCCTTTATTTTTGTTATTAGATCAATTAAGTGATGTTAGAAATTTTGGTGCTATAATCCGTACTGCTGAATGTACAGGTGTTGATGGCATAATCATCCAAAGTAAAGGTGCTGCTCCTGTAAATGGAGATACGATTAAAACAAGTGCTGGAGCTGTATTTAAAGTTCCGATTTGTAGAGTGGATCATATTAAAGATGCTGTATTTTTTCTTCAAGCCTCAGATATAAAAGTTATAGCTGCTACTGAAAAAACAGATAACACCATTTTTGATGTATCGTTTAAAACACCTTGCGCAATAATAATGGGTTCTGAAGGTCGTGGTATAAATCCTTCTATTTTAAAAATTGCAAACGAAAAAGCTAAATTACCTTTGTTAGGCGATATTGAATCACTAAATGTTAGTGTTGCTTGTGGTGCTTTTTTATATGAAGCTGTAAGGCAACGTTTATAAATCGTCGTTACTTTTTTGGTTTGTTTTAAAAGTGTAGTGTATTTTTAATGGTAAAGTTGAGTTTGATTCTTGTAAATCTAAATCCTCTTCCTCCTCTTCTACCCTTTCTATAAAGTATCCGTTTTCATCAAAGTGTTGTAAAAACTCATCGTCTTCTTCATTATAACCAGGTTCTTCCCAAACATAACGTTTTGGTTTTGCTATTTGCTTTCTAAAAAACAAAGCAAATAATAATCCTACTATTAAACCGCTTAAATGTCCTTCCCAAGAAATGCCCTCTTCTAGCGGAATGGTATTCCAAATCATACTACCATACAAAAAGGCTACTAATAGTGATAATGCTATTAATCTATAATGTTTAGCAAAAACACCTTTAAAAAAAATAAAACTTGCTAATACGTATATTAAACCACTAGCTCCAATATGATATGAAGATCTACCAATACACCAAGTAAAAAAACCAGACAATAAGATACCATAAACTAATACCTTAAATGCAATGGGTCTATAAAAATAAAATAATGCTGTGGTTAACACAAACAAAGGAATAGTGTTATGCCATAAATGAGAAATACCAGAATGTATAAAAGGACTACAAATCACACCTATTAAACCAGTGAGCTTTTGTGGGTAAATACCAAGGAAATTTAATGAAAAACCATACCGAATTTCGATAACAAAAATCAACCATATTACTATTACAAATGCTAATGGATAGATTAAAACGTCATTGGTGAATTTAAAAGGTTCTTGGTGTTTCATTGTTAATTAGATAGCAAATAGTTATCCATTTTTAATGTAATGTAATAATGTCAGTTGGTATGTGCGTGAGGGATGGAACGGTTTGTTTGAAATCCTTTTTGCCAAAGCAAAAAGATTGAGTAGTGAGAGCCCGACTTTTTTGTGAAGAATGAGCAAAAAAGACACGCCAAAACAAAATTTAATTTAATTTTACATTATGAATACGCCTTTAGCTGAAAGATTACGTCCAAAAACATTAGATGACTATATAAGTCAATCACATTTAGTGGGTACAAACGGAACTTTAACAACTCATATTAAACAAGGTATTATTCCTAGTATGATACTTTGGGGACCACCTGGAATAGGTAAAACGACCTTGGCTAATATTATTGCGACTACTTCTAATAGACCATTTTATACTTTAAGCGCAATTAGCTCTGGTGTAAAGGATGTACGTGAGGTAATTGATAAGGCTAAAAATAGTGGTGGTTTGTTTACTGCAAAAAATCCGATTTTATTTATTGATGAAATCCATAGATTTAGTAAATCTCAACAGGATAGTTTATTGCAAGCTGTAGAAAAGGGTTGGGTGACATTAATTGGTGCAACGACTGAAAACCCTAGTTTTGAAGTAATATCGGCATTATTGTCACGCTGTCAGGTTTATATATTGAAAGCTTTTGAAAAAACCGATTTAGAGGACCTTTTAAAACGTGCTATTCAAAAAGATGAATACTTATCACAAAAAAACATAAAACTTAAAGAAACCAGTGCTTTATTACGCTTGTCTGGTGGTGATGCTAGAAAATTATTAAATATTTTTGAGCTAATTGTAAATAGTGAAGATAAAGATCCTGTAACTATTACTGACGCAATGGTGTTAGATAAAGTACAAAATAATACTGTGCGCTATGATAAAACTGGAGAACAGCATTATGATATTATTTCGGCATTTATAAAATCCATAAGAGGTAGTGACCCAAATGCTGCTGTGTATTATTTAGCTAGAATGGTTGAAGGTGGTGAGGATGTAAAGTTTATTGCTAGACGCATGTTAATTTTGGCTAGTGAGGACATTGGTAATGCTAATCCTACTGCATTGGTAATGGCTAATACAACATTTCAAGCTGTAACAACTATTGGTTACCCTGAATCTAGAATTATTTTAAGCCAATGTGCAACTTACCTAGCTTGCTCACCAAAAAGTAATGCTGCATATATGGCTATTAACCATGCACAACAATTAGTTAAACAAACAGGTGATTTAAGTGTCCCATTAAATATAAGGAATGCACCTACAAAATTAATGAAAGACATTGGCTATGGTGAAGACTATAAATACAGCCATGATTATGATAACAATTTTGCTGCACAAGAGTTTTTACCTAAAGAGGTTAGTAATACTAAACTATACCAACCTGGTAACAATGCTAGAGAAAATGCCCAACGTGACTTTTTAAGATCACGTTGGAAAGAAAAATATGGGTATTAGAATTTAATATCTAACATTTGTTTATGTAAAACTCCGTTATCGTAATACTCTATATACCAGCTACTGTCTTTTTTGTAAATGATAGCTTCTTTACCTTCTACTATAAAAACATTTTCAAGATTGGTGTTTTTAATTCTATAGACTACTTTGGGTTGACTATCGATTAATTGAAACCCTTCTGAAGTTTTTTGAGCATAAAGCATCGTATCTTTTTCTTTTGTATCAATAATTGTTGCTTCAGCTTCTTTAATTTCTGGAACCGTTTCTTTAACTGTTTTATTTACGACAACAGGTTGAGTTTCTGCTGAAGCAGAATAATTATGCTTAAATGTCTCAAAAGTTTTAATAGTATTACGTAATGCTAAATTATAAGCTACCTTATACTCTTTGTCTCGTGACACGCCTTCTTGAGACGTGAAAACCACTTGATTTTTACAGTTTTTAAAATTAATTTTTAGCTTCGTTTTAAACATGCTATTATCTTCTGTAACATCTGCATATAATACTAAACACCCATTGTTTGCTGCATCTGTTGGTAATTGTTCAGAATCTAAAAAAACCGTGAAATTCTGTTTTTCTAATAAAAATTTGGTCAAGCCATTTAGTCTAAAATTATTAGGCTTTTTTTGACAAGAAAATTGCTCTGGCACAACTACATATTTGTAATTATTTAATTCTGATTGAGCATATAAACCCAATGAAAGATTTAATAATAAGGTTAGAGTAATTATATATTTTGTTTTCATAGTTATAAATAGTGTTTAATGTCTAATAAATTTTGTACGACTTTAATGTCCTTTGTTAGTTCTGTTTTATGATAATTAAAACAAATGGCATCTAAGCCAATGTTTAAAGCACCTTGTATATCTGCTTCATAATTATCACCAATCATGATACTGTTTGATGTTTCGGCTTTAGCCGAATTTAAAGCAAAATTAAATATTTTAGGATTCGGTTTTTTAACTCCCGCACTTTCAGAGTTTGTTATAGTCTCAAAATAATGATCCAATTTTGAAGCTTTTAATTTGTTGGTTTGCGCCTCTTTAAATCCATTTGTAATAATATGTAAAGTATATTTTGATTTTAAATAATCTAAAAGCTGAAACGTACCTTCAAACACATGATTAAAACTTGATAAGTTAGTAATATAATCGTCTGACAATTGATATATCAAATTATCCTGAACCTTAAAATTTAAAGCATCAAAAGTATCTTTAAGCCTGTGATATCTCAAATGCTCTTTGGTCACTTTTTCGTCACGATACAACTTCCAATATTGAAGATTAATAGGCTCATAAACATTTAAAAAATCTTTAATATTTGTACTTACTTTATGTTTGTTAAAAATAAATTCGAAAGTTAATGCCGAATTTTTATCAAAATCCCAAAGGGTATGATCTAAATCAAAAAAAACATGTTGAATATTATTTATTTTTTGCATCTATAATTATATTAAATAAGTTTTTAAAATGTTGCCAACGTGCATCATTACCAAAAGTATAATTATGAAACACTGGCACAAAGGTACCATTTACTTGTTTTACAGACTGTATTAATCGTTTTAAAGCTTGTTGTTTATCTAATAAAGAATGGTACTTTAAAAAGGCAAAATCTAGAGCTTGAAATGGTACTATTTTTAATGGTGTTTGAACTTCAAAATCCAAATCATAAAACAAAAAAGGTGTGCATGTGCCTGCTCTAAAACCTAAATGATTAACATAACCCATAGTATAATCTTCTGGTATTTCTAACTCTACTAAGTGACGATAAGACTCTGGTAAATTAACTTTTGAAAACGAATGTCTTGAACCTACAATTGCAGTATTAATAATACGTTCCATTCGTGCTTTTTCTTCTTTTAAAATCTCGATATTAGATAATGCAAAAAACGATGTTTTAATACCGACTTGACAATAGTCGCCAACGTGTTTAATAAGTGAAATAAATTTTTGTTTCTGAAAATTTATATTTTTATCATAGGTTGAAAAATCACCCAATAAAAAGAAAAAAACAAACTTATATCTTGAAGTTTTTTGCTTATTAATTACGTATTTGTAAGTATCATACGGATCACGTTTAAAACCCATAATAACAGAATATCTTTGGTATAAACGTTTGAATTTTAAAGTAAAAAGATCTTTAAACGTACCTCCTAAAGTACGCATTAATCCTTTTAATTTATAATCATAAGCTACTGGAATATCTATTACAGGTCTGACAGTATATTTTTGTTCTGGAAACTCAAAATCAGGATAGTTATCTTGCAAAATAGCTTTAAATTTATAAGCCCAAATATCTACAACAGGTTGGTCTAAAAATTTATTTTTAAAAGCTAAACTTTCTTGTGCTGTAAAACGTCCATAATCATCCTTTACATGTGGTAAATACTCTTCATAACGACTAATTAGATAAAACGTAGCTGCAAAAATATCAAATGGTAAGGCGCTTTTTTCTCCTGTAGGAAAAAAGCATTTAGTCTCTTCCCATGGTAATACATTTATATCCAAATCGGATAAACCTTGTTCAAAAAGCAACTCGTTTGCACGTACAAAAATCTCGTTACTTAAAGGTTGCCTTGTGTACGACATTTTTAAGCTGTCATGTGCAATAAATTCTTCTATAACGGTTGTAAAGTTTACTGGAATCCCTAAAATTCTGGTACAAATTTGTTTAAAAACATATTTGAATCTAGGTGTAATTTTATGTGTGTATACTAGTAGCATTTACAGTAGGTTTTCGTCTGCAAAGCTAAAATAAGCGTTTTCGGTAACAATTAAATGGTCTAGGACTTTTATATCTAAACTTTGTGCTGCTGTTTTAAGTTTTAAAGTCACAGCTTTATCTGCTTGACTTGGCACTAATGTACCTGATGGATGGTTGTGCGATAAAATAAGTCCCACTGCTCCAACCTCTAAAGCTGTTTTTAATACCAAACGTGTATCTACTAAAGTACCAGTAATTCCGCCTTTACTTAATTGACTTTTATGTATCACTTTATTAGAGTTGTTTAAATATATAATCCAAAATTCCTCATGAGGCAACTCTCCAATAATAGGTTGCATAAGTTCAAAAACAGATTTGCTTGAAGTAATTTTCTGTTTTTGCAAGGCTTCCTCTCCTCTACGTCGTCTTCCTAGCTCTAAGGCTGCAATAATGCTAATGGCTTTAGCTTCACCTATGCCTTTAAACTCCATTAATTGTTTGATACTAAGTTTACCTAATTCGCTTAAATTATTATCTACACTAGACAAGATCCGTTTGCATAATGATACTGCACTTTCATCTCTGTTTCCAGAACCTATTAGAATAGCAACTAATTCGGCATCACTTAAAGATGCTTTTCCTTTGTATAATAATTTTTCTCTAGGTTGATCATCTTGAGACCAATTTTTAATTGAAAATGAAGTACTTTTATCAGACATTTTATAAAACTACATATAATTTTGTAATTTTTAAATGAAATAAAACACAATAACCCTTACAACCCAATCACTTGTATCCACCTCAAAAACATCAGGATAACGACAAAAACCACTTAATCGAAGTAATAAAAACGTATCCTTTAGCTACAGTAATATCAGTAAAAGATAGCGTTCCTTTAATTACACATTTACCTTTAATTTATCGTGAGGAAGATGGAAAATTAATTGGCCATATTGATATTTACAATCCACAAACCAATCTATTAAAAGAACAAAACAAAGTTACTGTACTTTTTTCTGGTCCTGAATGTTATATCTCACCAAGTATATATACCACGACGCAATTACCGACTTGGAATTATATTAAAGTGCACTTAACAGGTACTGTAGCACAAATTGAAAATAAAGCTGATTTAAAACAGTCTTTAATAACAATGACCGAATTTTTAGAGACTCCTGACCATAAATATACTCTAGAAACAGATAACCCAAGATTAGATAAAAATTTAGAATACATCAAACTTTTTGAAATCTCTATAGATACTTGGGAAGGCAAATTTAAATTATCACAAGACAAAAAACCAAAAGATAAGGCTAATGCCAGACAAGAGCTTTTACGTGCTAATCAACAAAGTATTAAACACTTTTTAGACAAAATTTTTTAACCTACAAATTAACTATTATTATGGAAATACTTATAAAAACAATCATTGCTTTTGTAGCAATTTTACACTTATATTTTTTATACTTTGAAATGTTTGCTTGGGAAACTACAGGTCGTAAAGTCTTTAAAAATTTTCCTAAAGATTTATTTAAACCAACAAAAAGCATGGCTGCTAATCAAGGTTTATATAATGGTTTTTTAGCAGCAGGATTAATTTGGTCTTTCTTAATTAAATCTCCAGAGTGGTCTTCAAATATTGCTGTTTTCTTTTTGGTCTGTGTTACTGTAGCAGGTATTTATGGAGCATTAAGTATTTCTAAAAAAATATTTTTTATTCAAGCATTACCAGCAATTATAGGTGTTGTTTTAATACTTCTAAATAGCTAATTAGAAGCGTTAAATTGTACTATCTGTTTTACCCCAAGTATCTAAACCTCTTAATATATCTTCTAAAGATTGACCTCTAGAGGTTAGTTTATATTCCACCTTTGGAGGCACCACTGGGTAAATTTTTCTAGATATCAAACCATCTTTTTCTAATTCTCTAACCGTTTGTGTAAACATTTTATTAGAAATACCAGGAATATGCTTTTGTAAAATTCCTGAACGTAAAGCACCTTCTAATAAATGAAACAAAACTAATGGTTTCCACTTTGTACCAATTAAATCCATGGTATAATGTAATGGACAGGTCACATTTTTTTCAAAACAAAAATATTATATTATTAAAAAACAGCAATTTACTCGTTTAGGTAACTATACTACTTTTAGGTAAGCTATTGCTTATTAGGCAAATATAAATTAATTTTACAGTCTAAAAACAGAGTATATGAAAAATAATAAAGATTATCCAAAGTCCTTTTCACATATTGGACTGACTGTACCTAACATAAAAGAGGCTGTAAAATTTTACTCTGAAGTTATGGGATGGTATATAATTATGGAACCATCGGAAATTAAAAAAGAAAAAGATACTGCTATTGGCCAAATGTGTATTGATGTTTTTGGTGAAGACTGGGAGACTTTTGAAATTGCGCATTTAGCAACTTCAGATGGTGTTGGAGTTGAGTTGTTTTCTTTTCCGCATGGAGTTAAAGAGGCACCAGATTTTAATCCTTTTAACACAGGTTTATTTCATTTTTGTATTCAAGATCCTAATATTGAAGATTTAATTGAAAAAATTGTTGCCTATGGTGGTAAACAGCGCATGCCTATTAGGGAGTATTATCCTGAAAACAAACCCTTTAAAATGTGTTATGTTGAAGATCCATTTGGGATTGTATTTGAGATATACACACATAGTTACGAGTTAACTTACAGCTCTGGTGCTTATCAAAATAAAAACTAATTTAATTATTAAAAAACGTAAGTCTAAGGTTTACGTTTTTGTTTTTATAGATACTCACGATACTGCATCACCCTAAAATCAAAAGTATTAAACTTTGGGTCTTTAGCTTTTAATTGTTTGTACAATGGATTACTACCAATAGCAATATTTGCTGCTCCAGACCCAGAAGTTAAAGAGACTGTTTTAATAATCCTATTGGGCTTATTAGTTTTAGTGGGTAATTCAAATTGATGAATTTTAGGCGTGATTTTACTTACCAAGTTCAGTTTTATATTGTAATCTTTTATATGTTTCCTGAAAAAATATTCAGGACCATTTTTGCTATTTCCTCCTGTAAATAACAAAGTGTCTATACTTGGATATTGCTTCAAATATCCAATAACATCTCGCAATTTTATATTAAGCATTCCTAAATCTGAAGCATCAACTTTTTCGCGTTGCGCACTATCTACAATATCGCAAACACCTATTTTATGTGCTATTAAAAACTGTTTACGCTGGTCAATTGCTTCTTGACTATTATCATACAACAAACCCAAATCATGAATTTTATCTATATATAACCACAAGCTATTAAAGTAACTACCATAGCAAAAGTCCACATCTTTTTCTAACAATTCTCCTGTTGTAAAACGTGGAGGTGGTAACGTCCCAACGATTAACTTTTTGGTATCGTCTTTAATAAATGGAGCGTATGGATGTTTATGATTAAACATAGTGTTTACAAAGATTTATAACAATTTTAAGTTTTTAATCTTGGTTAAAAATAGTGGTTTTGTTACCTTATAGGAAGTAATTAATTTAAATATTTTCACTTACGTGGAAATTAAAACAACACTAATCTATGGGAAAAGGAGATAAAAAATCTAAAAGAGGAAAAATAAACAGAGGTACTTTTGGTACCAGACGACCACGTATAAAAAAACGAGTAAGACCTGAAACTAAAATTGATATTGACAAAAAAGGAACGGTTAAACCTTAAACCTATTCCCTATTTTTTTACCAACTACAAATGCACCATAAACTGCTAATATTAGTATTACTATAGTCCCAAATACATACAATGGATATAGGATTGTATTACTATTAGAGTTTAAACACAATGTGTCTGTAATACATACAATTACTTCTTGATCATACAACATTGGTAATACAAAGCTAACTACTAAAAGCACAGCAATAACACTAAACAAATACACCACGTTTTTGTTTTTTTTAGGTTTACCTGTTGCTTTAAATAAATTGCGTTGCGCTTCTGTACGCTTATTATCTTGTAAAGACCAAGTTTTTTCGGTTGAGAGGTTGCCATCAAATTGGTAATTATTGTAGTTAAACTGTTTTAAGTCGTCAATAGTTTTTGCATTAGTTTCAATAACATATTTAGCCATTAAACCTCTTGCTTCTTTAGCATAAAACGAAATAATTTTAAGTTTACCATTTTTAAATTCTTTAAAAGTTACATCTATAACTGGCACTTTAAGTGCTTTGGTGTTTATGGCTTTAAAATACTCGTTTGATGCTAGGTTTAAAAATAACTCGTCATCTTCTAACTCTTCATTTAAAGACTTTACAATGTCTTCTTTCCAGAATTCGTATAAATTTTTATTACTTTCAACTGGTAACTTAGTTCCCATTTCTAGTCGGTAAGGCTGCATTAAATCTAATGGTTTAAGCACTCCATATAATCCTGATAAAATCCTTACTGTATTTTGCATTAAGTCTATTTTATCTTCAGGCAAGTTATAAGCATCTAAACCTTTATAAACATCTCCATTAAAAGCATAAACCGCTGGTCTTGCATTGTCTTTAGTAAATGGTAAGGTCCAGTCTTGATTACGATCGTAATTAAGTTGTGCTAATTTATCGCTAATATGCATCAAGTCTGATAAATCTTGAGGTTTTTGTTTTTTTAAAACAGCATTTAGGGTTTTAGCTTGTTTTAAAAATTGCGAATCTGTAGTTTTTGTTGTTGGTAATGTTGACTCAAAATCTAATGATTTTGCAGGAGATATAACTAGTTTCATGTGCTGTAAATTTAGTGTTGTTTTGCTTTGCAGCAATACTTTACATTGGTATATAATGCGTAATTATATACTAATTGTTAATTTTTGTTGATACGAAATTACAAATAACCCTTTGGTTTTAAAAGCTGGATCTATAGTAATTTACAATACTAAAATTTAATTTTACTATGGAAAACTTGAGTTGCGTTAGCGATAGAAATGGCATCCTTTTTTTGCTGCCATATATGGCAAAAAAAGATATAATGGATAGCGCGACCCTTAAGCTGATCTCAAAATCAGGTTAGGGGTAACGTCCAAATTTGTAGTGTTATGAGTGTATTATTCCATGTGTTTAGAGTAGCCTCTCCATTTTTCGATACACTGTTGTATATCGTCTGGAATTGCAGACTCAAAACTCATAAATTTATTGGTAGTTGGATGCACAAACCCTAATGTTTTTGCATGTAGAGCTTGACGTGGTAGCACTTTAAAACAATTATCTACAAATTGTTTGTACTTGGTAAATGTGGTGCCTTTTAGGATTAAATTACCTCCATAACGCTCGTCATTAAATAAGGTATGTCCTATGTGTTTCATGTGGACACGTATTTGATGCGTGCGACCTGTTTCTAGCTTACAGCTTACTAATGTAACGTAGCCTAAACGCTCTAAAACTTTATAATGTGTGACTGCTGGTTTACCTTTATCTGCATCGTCATCTAGATACACCGTGTTTTGTAATCTGTTTTTTGGATGACGTCCAATGTTACCTTCTATGGTACCATCTTCTTCATCCATATTTCCCCAGACTATAGCGACATATTCACGCTCGCTAGTTTTGGCTTTAAATTGTGCAGACAGATGTGCCATAGCGACTTCTGTTTTTGCTACAACTAACAATCCTGAAGTGTCTTTATCTATCCTGTGGACTAATCCTGGACGATCACTTGAGTTGTTTGGAAGATTATCAAAATGAAAAATCAAGGCATTTATTAACGTCCCTGAATAGTTACCATGTCCTGGATGTACTACCATTCCTGCTGGTTTGTTAACCACTAGTAGTTGATCGTCTTCATAAACGACATCTAAAGGAAGATCCTCTCCTACCAACAGATTCTCGTGTGGAGGATACTCGAAACGTACTTTTATAACGTCTTCTGGTTTGACTTTGTAATTGGGTTTTACCGCAACTTCGTTTACAAAAATACTTCCGTTTTTGGCTGCATCTTGTATTTTGTTACGTGTAGCATTTTCGATTTTGTTCATTAACCATTTATCAATTCGTAATGGTTTTTGACCTTTATCTGCTACAAAAGAATGATGCTCGTATAAGGTATCATTATCTTCTTGTTCTGGTAATTCTGGTGTGTAATCGTTCATTATATAGTATTTATGGACGGTTACCATTTCCTAAAACAACATCTATTGCTGTTGTTTTAGGTAGTTTTGTTCCTGGTTTTAAAACTTTGCCTTGATAACGTAAACCTAAAACCATGTCCTTACCAATGTTGTCTATGTATGTTTTTTTACCCACTTTAAATCCTAAAGCTTCTATCATTGGCTTAGCTTGTCTGTAGGATTTTTGATATAAATCTGGTACTGCTATTTTACGATATCCTGATGGATTTAAAGTAATATAAATTTTACGGTTTTCTTTAACTTGCTCATTAGCTTTTGGATCCTGGTCTATTACAGAAAACTTTGGGTAATTAGGGTTAAAATTAGCCGAATCCTGAATTTGCATTACAAGATTGTTTTTTTCTAACTCTATTTGTGCTACTTTAATTGATTTACCTTTTAACTCTGGTACAGTTTCAAACTCTCCATTATTTGTGGTAATATCTAACCATTTTAATATTATAAAACCTAGCACAAACAAGGCAACTATTGCTATTGCTAATTGCGTAAAAAACGCTTTACTTTTAAGAAAACTTATGAAACTCATTTAACTAATTTTTGTAGGCAAATATATAAAAACTAAAAGGTTTTATCTTCGGAATAAAATAAATGATATTTTTACAAAACGAATATTATAACTGTTTATTGGATATCTGATATAATTTAGATTTAAATGAAAAAAAACATTGCCATAATAATGGGAGGTTATTCTAGCGAATATAAAATCTCTCTTGACAGCGGAAACGTTGTATATCAAAACTTAGACAACACTAAATACAATGCATATCGCATTCATATATTTAAAGATAAATGGGTTTATGTTGATGATACTAATACCGAATTTACTATTGATAAAAATGATTTTTCAGTAACCATTAATGGTGAAAAAACGACTTTTGACTGTGTCTTTAATGCCATACATGGTAGTCCTGGTGAAGATGGTTTTATGCAAGGTTATTTTAAACTTCTAAATATACCTCACACTAGTTGTGGCATGTATCAAGCTGGATTGACGTTTAACAAACGTGATTGTTTAAGTGTTTTAAAACCTTACGGAATACTAACTGCTGAGAGTTTTTACATCAATTTAGGAGATACTATAAACGAAGACGCTATTATTGACAAAGTAGGTTTACCATGCTTTGTTAAAGCTAATAAAGCAGGTAGTAGTTTTGGAATTAGTAAAGTCCATAAAAAAGAAGATTTACAACAAGCAATCAATCATGCTTTTAAAGAGGATGACGAAATTATAATTGAATCTTTTTTAGACGGAACAGAAGTGTCTGTAGGTGTGATTACCTATAAAGGCGAAACTAAAGTATTACCAATCACAGAAATTGTAAGTGAGAATGATTTTTTTGATTACGAAGCTAAATACTTAGGTAAATCCAACGAGATTACTCCTGCTAGATTAACACAAACACAAGAAGAACAAGTTAATACTGTTGCTAAAAAAGTTTATGAGGTTTTAAAAATGAAAGGCTTTTCTAGAAGCGAATTTATATTTAAAAACAACCAGCCACATTTACTTGAAATAAATACTGTACCTGGTTTAACGACTGCCAGTATCTTACCACAACAGGCTAAAGTTGCAGGTATTACTATGGAACAATTATTTAGTAATGCCATAGAAGAAGCTTTAAAATAACATCTAATTTAAACAAAACATGAGACGCGCAATTTTCCCTGGATCCTTTGATCCAATAACCCTTGGACATTATGATATTATTAAACGTGGTGTCAAACTATTTGACGAAGTTGTGGTTGCAATTGGAGTGAATTCTGAAAAAATACATGTTTTCTTTAGAAGAAAGACAACGTTTTTTAGAAGAAGCCTTTAAAGACCAACCAAAAGTAAAAGTTGTAACTTATAAAGGTTTGACGATAGATTTTTGTAAAGAAATTGATGCTCAGTTTATTTTACGTGGATTACGTAATCCTGCAGATTTTGAATTTGAAAAAGCTATTGCACACACCAATCGTAAGTTATCAAAAATCGAAACTGTGTTTTTATTAACTGCTGCAAGAACTAGTTATATATCATCTTCAATTGTTAGAGATGTTATAAGAAACAATGGAGACTATACCGTTTTAGTTCCTGATAGTGTTAGACTTAAAGATTAAGCATTAATCCAAACATAAAAAAAGCATAACAATTTAAATTGTTATGCTTTTTTTTATGTTTTAAGCTTAAAATAATATTAAAACTTATATTCTGACAAAGGATTAGGAAACTCCTCTGGATTAGCTGCTAAATGGTATCTAGGATCGTCTATATCCTCTACAACTACCTCTCTAAACTTTGGACTTGATTTGTATAGTAACACTTTACAATCTTCACTTAAATGTTTTAATCGTATTTGCTTTCCTTCTTTTTCATATTTTTCTACCAGATTAAAAATAGCTTCTAATGCAGAGTGATCACTTACTCTAGATTCTACAAAATCAATTTCAACTTTATCAGGATCGTTTTTAATATCAAATTTTTCATTAAAAGCTTGAATACTTCCAAAAAATAAAGGTCCCCAAATTTCGTATACTTTAGTTCCATCTGACTTAATACGTTTTCTAGCTCTAATTTTTTTAGCATTTTCCCAAGCAAATACTAATGCTGAAATAATGACTCCAATAAATACTGCTACAGCTAAATCCACAAAAACAGTTACTAACGATACTGTAATTAATACTACTGCATCAGATTTAGGGATTTTCTTTAATATTCTAAAACTTGACCAAGCAAAAGTTTCAATAACCATCATAAACATAACACCAACTAAAGCTGCAATTGGCACCATTTCTATTAATTTATCTGCAAATAAAATAAACGACAGTAGTGTTACAGCCATCATAATACCAGACAAACGTCCACGTCCACCTGCATTAATATTAATTACGGTTTGTCCAATCATTCCACAACCACCTGTTCCTCCAAATAGACCAGATACAATATTTCCTGCTCCTTGCGCAACACATTCTCTGTTTCCATTACCTCTGGTTTCTGTTAACTCGTCCACAAGATTCATAGTCATTAAAGATTCAATTAATCCAACTGATGCTGCTAAAAATGCTGGTAATGCTATAAATTTTAAAGTATCTAAGTTAAACGGTAATTTTTCCCATAGTTCCATATTTGGTGTTGGAAACTCTCCTTTTAAACCTGTTCCTCCTCCTTCAATAATATATGATCCTACAGTAGACACATCCATATTAAATCCAATAACAATAAGACTTGTTACTAATATAGCTGTTAAAGCTGCTGGTAATTTTTTAGTTATTTTTGGTAATCCCCAAATAATTCCCATGGTTAACAATACTAAACCAATCATGATGTATAATTCTGTGCCTTGCATGAAAGTACTAACATACTCTTTAACACCTGCTTCCGATACTTGTAATGATTTATGTGAAAACATTTTTACCTGTGCAATAAATATTACAATTGATAAACCGTTAACAAATCCCATCATAACAGGATGTGGAATCAAACGTACAAAGCGACCTAATTTAAAAACACCTGCTAAAATCTGTATTAAACCCATCAACACCACACAGGCCATAAGATAGAAAAAACCCATATTTTCAATAGGTGTATCCATTAACATCCCTTTGGTATGTCCATCTGCAATCATGGTTACAAAAATTACAGCTACAGCTCCTGCTGCTCCAGATATTAAACCTGGACGCCCACCAAAAATAGCTGTTATTAAACCAATAATAAAAGCACCTGATAAAGCCATTAATGGATCTATTTGTGCTACAAAAGCAAATGCTACTACTTCTGGAATCATTGCTAATGATACTGTAATACCTGCTAAAACGTCGTCCTTTGCATTTGGGACTATTTTTCTAATAAACTCTGTCATTGTCTTCAATTTTAGAAGCTGCAAAAGTACGCTTAATTCCAACAATCACAAGTCTATAATATTATATTTGTATAACCCTTATTAAAAAAACTTTCAATGAAAAAAATTTTAATGCTATTCCTGGTCTTTATGTCTTGTCAACCTAAACTTAAAAAAGACTTTGATTTTACAACTGTATTTGAAGAATCTAAAGGATTAGAAACCGCAACCTACCAACAAACTATTACATATTATAACAATCTAGCAATTGCTTATCCTTCAATATCCATTGACTCAATAGGCATAACAGATTCTGGACGACCACTGCATATAGTTACTTTAAATCCTGATAAAAATTTTGATTTTGACTCTATAAGAAATGACAAACGTATTTTATTAATTAATAACGGGATACATCCAGGAGAATCCGATGGAATTGATGCTACTATGATGCTGTTTAGAGATATTGCAAATGGAGACATTAAAATGCCTAAACACACTGTTTTAGCTACAATCCCAATTTATAATGTTGGTGGTAGCTTAAACCGAAATACATCCACCAGAACCAATCAAAATGGCCCTAAAGCTTATGGTTTTAGAGGAAATGCTAGAAACTATGATTTAAATCGTGACTTTATAAAAAGTGATACCAAAAATGCAGAGACATTTGCTAGCATATTTCATTTAATACAACCTGATGTTTTTATAGACAATCATGTTAGTAATGGAGCAGATTACCAATATACTTTAACACATTTATTTACACAACATAACAAATTAGGTGGTTTATTAGGAGATTATCTTCATAATACAATGCAACCTAATTTAGAGGATAATTTATCAAAAAATAATTGGGATATTACACCTTATGTTAATGTATTTAATACTGTTCCAGAAGCAGGTTTTAGTCAATTTATGGACAGTCCAAGATACTCAACTGGTTACACCACATTATTTAATACTTTAGGTATGATGGTAGAAACACATATGCTAAAACCCTATAAACAACGTGTTGAAGGGACTTATCAATTAATGAAAACGATGATTGATATTATTGAAAACGATTACACAAAAATTAAAGACTTACGTCAAAACGCTACAAAACAATTAATTGCAAAAACTACTTATCCATTGCAATGGAAAATTGACACCACAAAATCTACAACTTTAAATTTTAAAGGCTATGAAGGTCATAAAATACAAAGCAATATTACTGAAGCCAAGCGTTTAAAATATAACCGAAAAGAACCATTTACTAAGCAAATTAACTATCAAAATTACTTTACACCAAGTTTAGAAGTCGTAATACCAGAAGCATATATAATACCTCAGGGTTGGTGGTCTGTTGTTAAACGATTAAAATCTAACAACGTTATTTTAAAACCTTTACAACAAGACTCTACAATTATGGTACAATCTTATAAAATTGATGATTATAAAACTAGAACAAATGCTTATGAAGGACACTACCAACATTATAATACAACGGTAAAAACAACTACAGAAAAATTGATTTTTAAAAAGGGAGATTATATCATAGATACCAATCAATATGCTTTTAGATATTTAATGGAAACCTTAGAACCTCAAGCACCTGATTCTTTTTTTAATTGGAACTTTTTTGACACCATTTTACAACAAAAAGAAGGATTCTCGCCATATGTTTGGGAAGATAAAGCCGAAACTATTTTAACAAAAAATCCTAAGCTGAAAAATGATTTCAATCTAAAGAAAGCTAACGATTCTGATTTTGCTAAAAATTGGTATGCACAATTGGATTGGCTACATAAACATAGTAAAAACTATGAAAAAGCTCATTTGCAATATCCAGTTTACAGAATATTAAAATAACTTTATATAGCTATTTAAATGTTTCATAATTACTTTAAAATCTAATACTACTTTATACTATATAGTAATTCAGTTTAAAATATTGACTATCTAAAAAATTTAGACAATAAGTTAAACTCTAAAACTAACCATACCTTAAGCTTTAACTAAATTTAAAGCAAAAAAAACCGTTACAAATTGTAACGGTTTTTTTTATTATCTGAGATAATGACTACTTTTTAACCATTATCTTTTTAGTAATATTCCTTACTTCAGAGTTTAACTTAAGAATGTAAAATCCTACAGCTAATTCTGATGTATTAACTACGTTTGAATTACTAGATAAACGTCCTGCAAGTACTTTTTTACCGTTTATATCTATCATAGAGTAATTAAGTGTTTCATCTTTTAATAAATCAACTTTAATATTTAATTGATTTACTACTGGATTAGGAAATATATTAACCTCTGTAGATAATTGTTTTTCTATAAGCGGTATATCTTTTACTTGATTTACAGACACACTACTGTTTCTGTCTGTTGATCCAACAACTATTACCATTAATGGGCTTCCTACTTCATCTAAATCTGCACAAATTTGATTATTAGTAATTAAGTCTAAAATATCAAACGCTGTTGTTGTTCCTAAGGTAATAGCATTTAAATTAAAAGTCTCAGGATTGTAAGCTAGAGTATGTACTTTATAAAAACCACCAACTTCAGGAATTGTTAGTTCTTGTGTGTTACTGTAACCCTCAATTACTAAGTCATCTCCTTTAGTCAATAAAGTACCTAATTGATAACCATTAGGTAAAACTGCATCATTGTTTAGATTTACGGTAACTGTTACAGAGATTCCTGGTGACACAATTGCTAAACCAGTTGACAAGGTAGACGTTCCTGCTGAAGTTGCTTCGCATTCTAATACATCTACTAAAAAGAAAGTCACCTCTTGTACATCACATAGAGTTGATGAAGCGTCATCTCCTGCAAATAATTGAGTTTCAATTTTGAAGTTACCAATACCTAAATCCCAACTAGTTTCTGTTGTTGGATAAGCATAAGGAAAAGTATTATCTGTAATAACAGTTGTAACATCTGTATCTAAATTTGTTATTGTAGTTGTAGTACTTTCAGAAGCTCCAACAACTAATGCATCAATATAAAAATCTGAAGGTAAATCTGAAATATTATATGTACCACCTTCAGTAATTGTAACTGTTTCTGATCCATTTGAAAAAGCAAAAACATCTAAATTCCCACAAGGTTCTTCGCAATTAATTGTGAATGTCACACAAGTGTTAGCGCATTCTGTTCCATTGGTGTTATTCTCTGTATATATACTTGTACATAATTGAAATGTACCACAACCATGAGACCAAACCGTGTTTGTTGCTCCTGGATATGTGTATGGTACTGCATTTTCAGTTTTATTAAAAACTTCACCTGTATCAACATTTGTTAAGGTAAAATATGCACTTTCAAGAGGTCCAGAAGTTAACAAATTAACATTAAAATCTGAAGGAAGATTTTCTAAATCATAACTTGATCCATCTACAATAGCAACTGTTGCGTCAGAGAAGTTAGAAAACTCGAATCCATCTATTGTTCCACAAGGATCTTCACATGTAATTGTAAATGTCATACATGCCGAATCACATTCTGTTCCATTTGCATTATTAGCTTGATATATACTCGAACAGATTTGAAACGTACCACAACCATGAGGCCAAACTGTGTTTGTTGCTCCTGGATAAGTATAAGGCACTACATTTTCAGTTTTATTAAAAACCTCTCCTGTATCGACATTTGTTAATGTAAAATATGCACTTTCAAGAGGTCCGGAAGTTAACAAGTTAATATTAAAATCTGAAGGAAGATTTTCTAAATCATAACTTGCTCCATCTACAATTGTAATTGCAGTATCAGAGAAGTTAGAAAACTCAAATCCATCTATTTGACCACAAACAGTATCATTTATAGTAAAGTAAATAATTTCTTTATCACACATTGTACTTTGACAGTAGTTGTTTTCAAAAATCTTACCTATTAACTTAAAGTCACCTGTACCATAACTCCATGCAGCATTACCTCCTGGAATAGTGTAAGGTAAATAGTTTTCGCCTACATTAAAAGTTTGACCTGTTGTTAAGTTTTTTAATTTTAAGCTAGCACTTTCTGATTGACCATCTACTAATAAATCAACATAAAAGTTATTAGGTAAAGCATCTAGCTCATAAACACTATTATTTGTTATTGCAACACTTTCGGTTCCGTTTGTAAATTGGTAACCTGCAATATCTCCACAGGTTTGAGCTGGAGCACATGAAATATTAAATCTAATAGTTTCACTATCACAATAATTACCACAGCCATTATATTTATAAAGTTTTGCTTTAATTTCAAAATTTCCGCAACCATAATTCCAAGCGCCATTTCCTCCAGGAAAAGTATATGGTAAGTGATTCTCAGAAATAGCATATGATTGACCTGTATCTAAATTTCTTACATAATATTTAGCACTTTGTGAATAACCATTTACCAATAAATTGATATAAAAATTGTTTGGCAAATCATTAATATAATATGATTGATTATAATTTATTGCTGTTGAAGTTGTTCCGTTAGAAAACTGAAACCCTGAAATAGAACCACAACGAGTGTCTTCTAAGCCATAGGATTGAGATGAAAAAGCGAAAGCAAATAGCATTAATAACGCTTTAAAAACAAGCGTTTTTTTGGGTAGTTTTTTATACATACTTTTAGGGTTTTGGATTAATTACATTTACAATTGCAAATCTAATTAACAATATTTTCCTACAGTAAAATATTGGCTTAAGTGTTAAAAACTAGGCATTAAAAGATAAACGGTCAAATTGTTAAGACCAAACGCAGCAATGTAGATTTTAACAAAAAAATAAGATTTTTAAAATAATAACTTAATGTTAGCATATGAGTTATTTAAAGCTTGTTTAGCAGATTTTTCATCCAGCCATTCTACTTTAGTAATACCTTCGTTTATTTGAGGTTGCAACTCCCCTTCAAAATTAGAATGCATTTCAAACCAATGTGTGATTTTTAACTTAGATTTACCATTCCTTTTAAAAACATGATAAGTAACAGGAAGCGATTTTATTATTTTCAAACCATCAACACCTGTCTCTTCAGCAACTTCTCTTATAGCTGTTTCTTCAATGGTTTCTTTTTTTCGGCTTTACCTTTTGGTAAATCCCATTTGTCATTTCTGTATATAAATAAAATGTCACCTTTATTATTTAACACTTTTCCTCCTCCTGCAACAACATTTGGTAGTTTTTTCTTAAAAGCTTTCATTAACTTGTCATTATCATGACCTATTAGTCTAACAGAATTAATAGACTTTTTAGATATAGTCTGTAAAACCAAATCAATATTTACATCTTTAAGTAAAAAGTTTTTAAAGTCTGTTTCTTTTTCAACTGTGGTTGTAAGATATATTGGCTTATCGTTAACAAAAATACATTGCATAAAAAATAGTGAATCAAGTTTAGTTAGGTAAAAATATCAAAATTAATGACATGGTTTGCAGTTGTAATTTATTTTAAAATTAATTTTAAGTCAAATTAAATAAATCAGTATTTTTGCTCTATGATTTTTAATAAACAAACTGCCAGACAAACCGCTAAAGTATTATTGCAAATTAATGCGATTAAACTACAACCAAAGGATCCTTTTACTTGGGCTTCAGGTTGGAAGTCGCCAATATACTGTGATAATCGCGTCGTATTATCTTACCCTCTAGTAAGAAATTACATTAGAGAAGAAATAAGTAAATTTATAGAAGAACATTATGGCAAACCAGATGTAATAGCTGGAGTAGCAACAGGTGCAATTGGTATAGGAATACTAGTAGCAGAATACCTAGGCTTACCATTTGTATATGTACGTCCAGAAGCTAAAGGTCATGGTCGTAAAAATCAAATTGAAGGTCATATAGAAAGTGGACAAAATGTAGTTGTCGTAGAAGATCTTATTAGCACAGGTAAAAGTAGCCTTAATGCTGTTAAAGCTTTAAAAGAAGCTAATGTTAACGTTAAGGGTATGATTGCTATTTTTTCTTATGGTTTTGAAGTTTCTAAAAACAATTTCGAGTCAGAAAACATTACTTTACACACATTAAGTAATTACGAAAACCTTTTAAAAGAAGCAGCTTCAAGTAACTATATTTCTGAAAAAGAAATAGAAACATTAAGTCAATGGAATGCCAACCCAAGTGTTTGGAACGCTAATTGATATAGTAATATTAATTGTGTAAAACACAATCAAATTTTAAACTTAATTTAAAGACCATTAATAATGACATTAGAAAGCCCTAAAGCAATCCTTGATAAATCCGCAGAAGACACGTTTAACTTTTTAAGCGATGTTAAAAACTTTAAAAGCTTAATGCCAGAAAACATAAGCAAATTTGAAGTTTTAGGTGAAGACAAATTTTTATTTGCACTTAAAGGAATGCCTGAAATAGTATTAAAAAAGAAAGAAATGACACCTAACAGTAAAATTGTTTTAGGTGCTGCAGGAGGCAAAATTGACTTTGCTTTAATTGGTAACATAAACGAAATTGAGGCTAACAAAACAGAAGTTCAATTAACTTTTGAAGGCGAGTTTAATGCTATGATGGCAATGATGATTAAAAAGCCAATTAGTAAATTTATTGAGACTTTAGCTGCAAATATGCCTGAAGCAATTAATACAACAGCTTAATAGTTTTTAAATCAAAGGTTTTTAGTTCTTGATCTTCTATCATGACTTTCAATAAACCTTCATTAGAAACTCCTTTTATAATACCAGAAAACAAACCTTCTTCAGATTTAAATGTTGAAGGTTTTTCTTTTCTAAATAAATAAGATTCATAATTGTGTTTTAAAGCTGAAGTATCATTTTCTAAAAGCTTTAATTGTATTTCAAGGTGTTTCAATATTAATTGTAAGATTTCATCTAAATCATAATTCAACCCTGTAATTAATTTTAATGATCCTGCTTGAGGCAAATCTTCAAATTTAAGTTGATTGACATTTAAACCTACACCTACTATTGAAGACACAATATGACTTTGTTTTATGACATTTTCAATTAAAATACCACATATTTTTTTATTAGCTGACAAAATGTCGTTAGGCCATTTAATACTTAATTTAGGGATTTGTAAAGTTTCTAAAGCTTTAATAATTGCTAAAGACACAGCCATGCTAATTTTAAATTGGTCTTCAAACTCAAACTGCTTAAAGCCTTTGTACACACTAAACGTTAGGTTTTTAAAAGATTCTGATTGCCATGCAGATCCCATTTGGCCTCGTCCTTTAGACTGAGTACTTGTAACAACAGTTGTAAAATCTTGAACAAAACTTTCCAAACTTAGATTACGCATAAACCTATTTGTGGATTCAGTGGCATTAAGTTTGATTATACGCATATTAAATAGTTATCTTCGTATTGTAAAATCTTATGATTTTTTTAGAGTATAAAGAACTTAAAAATAATAACTTTGCACAAATTTAAATATTATTAATGGCGAAAAAAGATTCAAACGTAGACGCGCTAATTGCAACAATGCTAGAAGGCATAGAGGATGTTAAAGGAAAAGGAATAAACATTCTTGATTTAAGAGAAATTGAAAACACGGTTTGTGACTACTTTGTAATTTGCGAAGGTACTTCTAACACTCAAGTTAACGCCATTGTCAATTCAATACAAAAAAGTAAGTAAATCATTAAAAGATAAACCTTGGCATATTGAAGGTGAATCTAATGGTGAATGGGTACTTATGGATTACGTAAACGTAGTTGTTCACGTTTTTCAAAAACACATAAGAGAATATTACGATATAGAAAGTCTTTGGGGAGATGCTAAATTGACCGTTATCGAAACAAATTATTAAACACATTACATGGCTGATAAAAACAAAAAAATAGCACCAAAAAAACCTAAATTTAATCCCTATTGGATTTATGGAGGTATCATAATCTTTTTTATAGCACTTCAAGTATTTGGTAGTAGCTCTAGTAGTGCCGAAAAAACTTCGCCTTCACAATTTTTTGATTATTTAAGAAATGGTGATGTAGAAAAAGTAGATATCGTTAACGAAACTACTGCTAAAGTTTACCTTACTAAAGAAGCTGAAGCAAAAGAAGAACATAAAAAATCTAAGCCGACTTCAATTTTTCCAACAACAACAAAGTTACCTAACTACTCTTTTCAGTTTGGTGATTTAGCATTGTTTCAAGAATCTATTGATGATATTAATAAAGAATTAGGTAAAGACAATGCTGCTCAAGTAACATTTAGTATTGATAGCAATCCTTGGGGAGAACTACTTTTTAGCCTATTACCTTTTGTTTTACTTATTGGTGTTTGGATTTTCATTATGCGTCGCATGTCCTCTGGAGGAGGTGGTGGAGCTGGTGGACAGATATTTAATATTGGTAAATCTAAAGCCAAATTATTTGACGAAAACTCGCAAGTAAAAACAACCTTTAAAGATGTTGCAGGATTAGAAGGCGCAAAAGAAGAAGTTCAAGAAATTGTTGATTTCTTAAAAAACCCAGAAAAATACACCAATTTAGGAGGTAAAATACCTAAAGGAGCCTTATTAGTAGGACCTCCAGGAACAGGAAAAACCTTATTAGCAAAAGCTGTAGCTGGTGAAGCTAAAGTGCCATTTTTCTCTTTATCAGGATCAGATTTTGTAGAAATGTTTGTTGGTGTTGGAGCCTCTCGTGTGAGAGACTTATTTAAACAAGCTAAAGAAAAATCTCCTGCAATTATTTTTATTGATGAAATTGATGCTATAGGACGTGCAAGAGGTAAAAACGCAATGTCTGGTAGTAATGACGAGCGTGAAAACACGCTTAACCAATTACTAACTGAAATGGATGGTTTTGGAACTAACACTAACGTTATCGTTTTAGCTGCCACAAACAGAGCTGATATATTAGATAAAGCATTAATGCGTGCAGGACGTTTTGATAGACAAATACATGTAGATCTTCCAAACTTAACTGAGCGTAAAGCAATATTTGAAGTACACCTTAAACCACTAAAAAAAGTAGCTGGTTTAGATATAGAATTTTTATCAAAACAAACACCAGGGTTTTCTGGAGCTGATATTGCAAACTTATGTAACGAAGCTGCTTTAATTGCTGCAAGAAACAATAAAAAAGCTGTTGAAAAGCAAGACTTTTTAGATGCTGTTGACCGTATTGTTGGTGGACTTGAAAAACGTAGTAATTTATTTTCTGTAGAAGAAAAGAAAACTATTGCTTATCATGAAGCTGGACACGCAACAGTAAGTTGGTTTTTAGAGCATGCAGATCCATTAGTAAAAGTAACTATCGTACCAAGAGGTCGTAGTTTAGGTGCTGCATGGTATTTGCCACAAGAAGCTTACATTACAAGAACTAGTAAATTTTTAGACGAAATCTGTGTAACAATGGGTGGACGTGCTGCCGAAAAAATAATATTTGATCAAATATCTACAGGTGCTTTAAGCGATCTTGAAAACGTGACCAAAAAAGCAAAAGCAATGGTTATGATATACGGATTAAATGAAAAGGTAGGAAACATAACCTATTATGATCCTGCAGGAGAAAGTGGTTTTGTTAAGCCTTACAGCGAAAAAACAGCTGAATTAATTGATAACGAAATTAAGAATATTGTTGAAACTCAGTTTCAACGTGCTTTAGATTTATTAGAGTCTAAAAAGGATGTCCTTAACAAGTTAGCAGAACGTTTAATTGAAAGAGAAGTAATTTTTAAGGATGATTTAGAAGAAATTTTAGGAAAGCGTCCTTTTGAAGATATCGATAGAAAACCTTCTGAAAAACTTTTACCTGAAAACAATTTAGAGAACTAAACATTTTCAGTTTATCATAATATTATCAAAAATCTTAGATTATCGCTTTAGATAGTCTAAGATTTTTTATATTTGATAATCCCTACAATAAACCAAAGATTATAGCAGTGAATAATGAGCTTATTTAGAAAATTTTTTAGTTCTAAATCTCAAAAGGAAAAGGAAGAAACAAAGTCTGATGAAAGAGGCAGGTATATGCCTACTCAAGAGTTACCTATAGACGAAAGTTTCACGATAAATTTCAAAAAAATGGAGGTAAATTTTTATACTGTGATTCCATGGATGAAGTTTATGATAATTTAAATAATATTATTTTAGAAAATAATTGGGAAGACCATTCTGCTTTTTTTATGATGAAAATTTAAAGCATAAATTTAAATCTTCGCAATTAAAAACATGTCAAATACTATCACAATGCACCTATTTTCTTACTACCTGTGAAAATTTGATTGCAAATGATGGATCATTACTAGTATGCTCTAATCAATTGGCTGAGAAAAAGTTAAACGAATTTCCGAATAATGTTATCGTATTCGCCACTACAAGTCAAATTGTCTCAAACATAGGTGAAGGCCTTAGAGAAATTAAAAACAAAAACACTTCTAAAATACCTACAAATATCACAACCATAAAACATTTTAAATTACAAGAGGAAAAAGACTTTTTATCTTATGGAAGCAGTACAAAAAACTTATATTTGTTGCTTTTAGAAGACCTTTAGTTTTATGAATGAAACCCTTACAAGAGCACTCTCTGGATTCTTATACGTAAGTCTACTAGTTGCATCACTTTTAAACCAACATGCGTTTTTCGTGTTGTTTTTTGTGTTTGGAACCGTATCCTTAATCGAGTTCTGTAAACTGATTCAACTTAAAAGCATAGCTCCTTATATTATATTTACAATCTTATATGGTGTCTTTGGTTATTGGCAATTTGTAATGAGATCGGATAAAGGGTTTGATGAGGCTGCACAAATATTACAAGTCATTACAATATTTGTACAATTAATTTTAATTAAAGATTTATTTTCAGAAAAGAAAATTCCTTTATTCAGCTCTAAAAGGTTTATTATTACAACTTTTTACCTGTCCAGTGGTTTTGTTTTTTTATTACTTATCGCAAATCATAATGGCTCATTTACTCCAGAGTATATTCTAGGATCATTTATATTAGTTTGGGTAAATGATACATTTGCTTATTTAGTTGGAAAAAACTTTGGTAAACAAAAGCTATTTCCTAGCATATCACCAAAAAAGACGGTTGAAGGTTTTTTAGGTGGTTTATTTTTTGCAACTATTGCTAGTTATTTTATTTATATCTTTACTGAGACCTTAAGCTTTACTAATTGGCTGATTTTAAGCATAATTATTAGCGTTATTGGTACTTTAGGGGACTTAATAGAATCTAAATTTAAACGTCAAGCAAAAGTAAAAGACAGTGGTGTTATTATGCCAGGACATGGTGGATTATTAGACCGTTTTGACAGCATGATATTTGCTGCTCCATTTATTTATTTATTTCTAAGAATTTTAAAATATGTTTCATAAAGAAGGCTTTAAAATAATTGCAATTACATTTATGATTATTGCAATTTTGACTGTAATAATAGATCGTTTTGTATCTATACAATGGTTACAATACTTATTGTTTTTTACACTATTTGTATTTTTAGTATTAATACTTCAATTTTTTAGAAACCCAAAACGATTAACTGTATTAAGTGATAGTACTGTTGTGTCTCCTGTAGACGGAAAAGTAGTTGTAATTGAAGAAGTTTTTGAACCAGAATATTTTAAAGACAAACGTTTACAAGTCAGCGTTTTTATGTCTCCAATAAATGTACATGTTACACGTTATCCAATTAGTGGTCAAGTTGCTTACAGCAAATACCATCCTGGAAAATACCTTGTAGCATGGCATCCTAAAGCTAGTACTGATAATGAACGTACAACCGTAGTTGTTGAAAACCAAGCTTATGGTAAGGTTTTATATAGACAGATAGCAGGAGCTTTGGCAAAACGAATTGTTAACTATGCAAAAGAAGGTGATACTGCTGCACAAGGATCCGACTCTGGATTTATTAAATTTGGGTCAAGAGTAGATTTATATTTACCTTTAGGTACAAATATTAAGGTTGGTTTAAACCAAAAAGTTAAAGGAGGCGAAAGTATTATTGCCGAAATCTAGACTATGACTACCGAAGAATTAGATATCATTTTTGATGAGGCTGTAGAGCGAATTAATGCGCATACCGAACCTTTTCCTGCAGATTTTTTACTGCGTTTGTATGCCTATTACAAAAAGGCGACAAACAACTATGAAAGACCTAGCAGTAAAAAGCCTATCATAAATGCTTTTAAAACCAATGCCTTATTTCAAATTAAAAAGATTACGCCAGACGAAGCAAAAGAGGCTTACATAGAATTGGTAAACAACTATTTTTTGTATAGAAAATAAACATTAAAATAAATTTAATAGTATCCTAAACTAGATTAAAAAGAACAAGTTTCAATTACTATTAATAAAAAAGCAGTACCTAAACTAAGTTTAAGTACTGCTTTTTTTATCTAAACGGTTTTAATTATCAGTAATTATTTTTGTATCACAAACTCCAATGGTTTACCAGTCGCTCCATTTGGAAAACTAATTCCTAATAAAGCTGACATTGTTGGAGCAATATCTGGGATTGTAGTATGTTGCAAAGTGCTTCCTTTTTGTATACCATTACCATAAAACAATAATGGTACATGCGTATCATAGTTTAATGCAGAACCATGTGTTGACCCTGTTTTACTATAACTAATTACTGCTGGATCTAGCACAAATAAAACATCACCTGAACGTTTTTGATTGTAACCTTTTTGTAGCAAACTTTCAATTCCATTAGAAAATTCTGTATTACTCATACTTGCGGCTGTATACGCTTTATTAACACTTGGGTAATCAATAATAGTATTTACAATTTCTTGTTGTACTTGAGCTAAATTTAACCCATAATCTTTAATCACTTTACGATCCAAAAACACTTGATTATTACTTACGTTTTTGATTAGTTTTTCTGCTTTATGACTAAAAATCATAGTTTGATTTAAACGGTTTTTAAAATCATCAGTATCAAAATATCCTGCGGGAATTTTTACAGACTGCAAATAACTTGGGACCTGAACTGCTCCATGGTCTGAAGACAAAAACAAAGTGTAGTTACCTTGACCAACTTTATCGTCTAAGGCTTTTAATAATCGCTCAATATCTTTATCTAATCTTAAATAGGTGTCTTGTACTTCTTTACTGTTAACTCCAAAATTATGACCAACATAATCTGTACTAGAAAAACTAACTGTTAAAACATCTGTAAAATCATCTTGACCTAATTGCTCTCCTGTAATTGCTGCAATAGCAAAATCTGTAATAATGCTATTTCCGTAAGGTGTTGCTTTAATAATATCATAACCTCTATTATCTTTACTTAGTGCTTTTAAATCATAAGGAAACGTTGCTGTTTCTTTTCCTTTAAAACCACCTTCAAAGGTGTTTAAATCACTTCCACTTTCAGTGTAAGTATTTATATCGTATAATGTATTCCATTCTTTTAAATAACTTTCAGCCACAGCTTTATTATTAAAATCGTTTACCCAATTAGGTAACGTTTCTAAATAATAAGTACTTGAGATAAAACGACCTTGATCTGCTCCATGAAACCAATAAGCTGCATTTGCAGTATGTCCAGCTGGTAAGATCGCACCTCTATCTTTTACAGAGATACCAATGGTTTTACCTTTCATTTGAGTAAACAATCTGTTTTGATCTGCAAAAGATGTTGTTTTTAATCTATGAGGAGACATTTGTCCTGCTTTGTGAGTTGTACCTACGGATTGTACTGTTGTGTCTCCAGCACAATACACATAGCTATCAGACACTTTATCATACCAATTATTAGATATTATACCATGCATTTTTGGCGTAGTACCAGTATATATTGACGCATGTCCAGGTCCTGTATAAGTTGGCACATAATTAAAATGGTTGTTTTTACAATTAAAACCTTGATTAATCAAGCGTTTAAAACCACCTTCCCCATATTTGTTGTAAAATCTAGTTAAATAGTCATAACGCATTTGGTCCACAACAATTCCAATTACAAGTTTAGGTTTTGAATGCATAACTGATGCATTATTATCTGAAGTCACCACAGTTTTTTGTGCCTTACAACTTAACAGAAAACAAATAAAAAATAGGGATACTATCGTTCTCATGGTATTAAATTTAATTTTGAACCCCAAAAATACAGCTTTTAAAACATCTAATTTGAAAATAAGGTTAAATACATATTAGAATTTTATATTTTAGCGGTAACAAATAAAGCATGAATTACCTACACTATATTGGGACTTACTTTTTAATGGTTGTCGAAATGTTTCGAAAACCAACAAAGTGGTCTGTAATGAAAAAATTAATCCTAAAAGATGTCGACGATTTAATTATTGGCTCTTTAGGTATTGTTGCCTTTATCTCTTTTTTTGTGGGTGGAGTTGTAACTATACAAACAGCGCTAAATATTGACAACCCTTTAATCCCAAAAAGTTTAGTTGGATTTGCAACTAGGCAATCTATTATTTTAGAATTTGCACCAACGTTTATGTCCATAATAATGGCAGGAAAAGTGGGAAGTTTTATTACTTCAAGCATTGGGACAATGCGAGTAACAGAACAAATTGATGCTTTAGAAGTTATGGGTATAAATAGCTTAAACTACTTAGTGTTCCCTAAATTTATAGCATTAACCTTATACCCTTTTGTAATATCAATTTCAATGTTTTTGGGTATTATGGGTGGATTAGCTGCTTGTGTTTATGGTGGATATGCTACTATGCCAGACTATATTGAAGGTATCCAATTAGACTTTAAGCCATTTCACATGGCTTATGCATTTATAAAAACATTAATTTTTGCTTTCATTTTAGCAACTATCCCATCGTATCATGGTTATTACATGAAAGGTGGAGCTTTAGAAGTTGGTAAGGCTAGTACTACATCTTTTGTTTGGACTAGTGTTGTTATTATTCTTTTAAACTACATATTAACTCAACTACTTTTAAGTCAATGATAGAAGTTAAAAACTTAAACAAATCGTTTGGAGACGCTCATATTTTAAAAGGAGTTACTACTACTTTTGAAAAAGGAAAAACCAACCTTATCATCGGACAAAGTGGTTCTGGTAAAACTGTATTTTTAAAATGTTTGCTAGGATTATTTGACTATGAAGAAGGTAGTATTGCTTATGATGGGAAAATTTTTTCTAAACTAAGTGAAGACGAAAAACGATTGATTAGAGCAGATATAGGAATGGTTTTTCAAGGAAGTGCCTTGTTTGACTCAATGACCATTGCAGAAAATGTGATGTTTCCGTTAAAAATGTTTACCTCTCAAAGTAAAAGTGAAATGGAAGATCGTGTAAACTTTGTTTTACAACGTGTCAACTTAGAAAACGCACACCATAAAAAACCAAGTGAAGCTTCTGGAGGAATGCAAAAACGTGTTGCTATTGCTCGTGCAATAGTAAACAAACCTAAATATTTATTTTGTGATGAACCTAATTCTGGTTTAGACCCAAAAACCTCTATTGTAATTGATAACCTAATAAAAGAAATAACAGAAGAATACCAAATAACAACGGTTATAAATTCGCATGACATGAATTCGGTTATGCAAATTGGAGAGAAAATTATTTTTCTTAAAAATGGTTTAAAAGAATGGGAAGGCTCTAGATATGACATTTTTAAGACAGATAATGAAGCGGTAACGGACTTTGTCTATTCTTCAGAATTATTTAAAAAAGTGCGTCAGATGTACCTGGAAGAACGCAGTTAACACCTGTTTTTAGTTTTGGTAATCTTATAAAACAAGAAAGAATTTACAACCATGAAAATGATTATAAATTCTTCCTTTTTTTATCAATAAAACTTTAGCTATAATTTATCTAACTTGATTAACGACTAAAGTGTCCAACTTAAGTTTAAGTTTTAACCAACGATACAACTTATCTCTTTCTTTTGAAATTTGACTAGCGTTAACTAAACTATCATTCCATTTGACATTAAACACTGCTAATGTATCTATCTTTTTGAAGTTAGAATTGACAACGCTTGCATAAGATAAAGACTTAATGTTTTCGTAGTTAATATTAACCTCTTTTGTTAACTCCTCAAAAGGGACATAACCACGTTCAAGTTTTGACAATTCTCTAACCTTGTCTTCTAGGAATGTTATTTTTTGTTGCTGACTCATTAGGTCTAAAGAGTCTCGTGTACGTAACTCTTCCATATATTCAAGGTTATTAATCTGTCTGTTTTTTGACTGATTTATTAATAATTTTGAACTTTTTAAATATGAATATTCCTGCAAACGATTTTCTAAAAAATGTATCATATCATCAGAAATAACATCTGTTCCAAATGTTGTTAACTCGATATTAGATTCGCCATTAGGCGAATAATTTGGAGTCGCATATTTCTGGATATAACTAGCGTTTGGTAAAGACTTAAGTTCTGTATTAATAAAGTCTTTAGCATCTACTTTAAACTGGCTTTCTCTTAATACATTTAAAAAAGTAAACATAGCAGGTATCATAACTACTATTGCTACCAATGATGCAATTCTTGCTGTACGCTTACGTTTAGCTGAATTAGCATATTTAAGCATTGGAAAACGCAATATTTTAAGTACTAAAAAAGTTGCTAAAGCTATAAAAATGGTATTAATGGTAAACAAATACATAGCTTGACCAAAATACACCCAATTACCTTTTGCTAATCCATAACCTGCTGTACACAATGGTGGCATTAATGCTGTAGCAATTGCTACACCAAAAATTACTGAAGCAATAGTACCACGTTTGGTACGTGCAATAATTAAGGCTAATCCACCAAAAAAGGCAATTAACACATCACGAATATCTGGTTGTACACGTCCTAAAAGCTCTGAAGTATCTTCGCTTAAAGGGAAAAACCTAAAAACAAAAAAGCGGTTAATAAACTTAACACAATCATAATTGCTAAGTTGATTAAGGATCGTTTTAAAGTATCAATATCATTTATTGCAATAGATAATCCAACACCAAGTATTGGACCCATTAATGGAGATATTAACATGGCTCCAATAACAACTGCTGTACTATTTGCATTTAAACCAATAGAAGCCACAAAAATAGAACATATCAGAATCCATGCAGTTGCACCTTTAAACGGTATATCTGCTTTTATAGCTTCAATAGTTGCATCACGATCTGTATCCTCTCTAAAATCTAACAGTTCTTGCAAAAAGGTTTTTATACTTTTAAATAACCCTTTTGCATCTTTTTTAACTGCTTGCTTTTTTTGGTCTACAGCTTCTTTTTGTTTCTCGTCATCAGAGAAATCAAATTTATTTTCTTTTGGTTTGTTGTTTTCTTCCATTTTTAAAACCTATCCATAATGTTCTCCATATTGGTCTTTCACCTTTTGAAGGACTTTTTTAATATCTTGTTCTTTAGACTTTGGAAAGATAAGTAAAACTTCGTCCTTATCAACAATTATATAATCTTGTAATCCGTCAACAACAACCACTTTATCAGATTTAGTACGTATCATGTTTCCTGAGGCATCTTCTGTTAAAGTTTTAGCATTAACAACAGCATTATTATTATTGTCTTTATCTAATTTATCATATAAACTTCCCCAAGTCCCTAAGTCATTCCAGTCAAAAGTTGCTGGTATAACATATACGTTAGTTGAAGATTCCATAATAGCATAATCTACAGAGATGTTTTCCGCTTTAGCGTAATTATCTCTAATAAAATCGTCTTCAAACTCTGTATTATAAGTTGACAAACCGTTGTTAAATAGCTCAAATAATTCTGGTTGTTTATCTCTAAACGCTTTAACTACGCTGGTCGCACTCCACATAAATATTCCTGCATTCCATAAAAAGTTTCCTTGATCTAAAAATTGCTTAGCGGTTTTATAATCTGGCTTTTCGCGAAACTGAACCACGTCGCTAATATTTTCTGCGGAAGCGTTACCACACTCGATATAACCATATCCTGTATTTGGAAACGTTGGTTTAATCCCTAAAGTCATTAAGGCATCATTATCTTGACAATATTCAAAAGCCTGTTTTACGTTTTGAGTAAATGCAGTCTCGTCCTCAATCCAATGATCACTTGGTGCAACAATCATGACTGCATCAGGATTTTCTTTTTGTATTTTAAGACTTGCGTATAGGATACAAGGTGCTGTATTACGCATTGCTGGCTCTAAAACCACTTGACGTTGCGTAACCTCTGGAAGCTGTTCTAAGACTAAGTCATTATACTTCTCATTGGTTAAAATAAAAATATTTTCTTTAGGAATTAATGCACTTAAACGACTAAACGTTTTTTGAATTAAAGTATCTCCAGTACCTAACATATCATGAAATTGCTTAGGAAACTCTGATGTACTTACTGGCCAAAATCTAGACCCTACTCCTCCTGCCATTAAAATGGCGTAATAATTTTTATTCTGCATGTCTTGGTGTTTTGTATTTGGTTAGCTTTTTAATTATTAATTATATCGACTTCTGCATTGGCATTAAACAAATAGACTTTACCTGTTTTAACCTCAACACACTCATGACGAGTACGTCGCTTTGCACCTTTTTTAAACACACGACCATTGTGTATTTTGAAGTTTTGATGCAAAGGTACTTCAAATATAAAACTTTTATTATTTGGAGCGTCCAATTGTTTTAAAGCTAAGGCGAGTTGCACATCTGTATCGCTGGATGCCTTTGGGTTTTTAAAGTGTTTTGCTAAATGTGGAAGTAAATTATCTGGAAAAACATCAGGATTTATAAAAGGCAACATTAAATGCTGAAAGGTACGCTTCCACTCTGCTCCATGAGGTTTAATATGTCGTCCAAATTTAGAAAAAGCTTCTAAATGTGCAATTTCATGAATTAAAGTAATTAAGAAACGGTATTTGTTTAAATTACCATTAACGGTAATTTGATGTTTTCCATTTGGTAATCTTCTATAATCGCCATGTCTGGTTTTTCGTTCTTTTTTAACTTTTACTACCAAATGGTCATGTGATAAAAGTTGTAAAACTTTTGGAACTGCTGCTTCTGGAATGTAATAAGAAATGGTGTTTTGCATTACTACAAAAATAATAGATTTATGCAAAAAGAAACAAAATTGACCTATTGATTTTTAATCTAAAACTAGTTACCAATTAACAATACTTTAAAAAAAACACATTTTGAATGTTGTATATTTATATATGAAATACTTATTAATAATAGCGACTATATTTATGACCTCAGCAACTGGATTAACAATAGATTTTGGAAAAGATAAAACTGGAGCGTCTTGGCGAATAGTTAATGATGGCGTGATGGGTGGATTATCTACCTCTGAAATAAATCTAAAAGATGATAGCCTATTGTTTACAGGAAATGTTAGCTTGGAAAATAATGGTGGTTTTGCTAGTGTACGTACCTTAATAGATAAAGGTGCTTTAAACAATTGTAAAACCATGATAGTACGTTATAAGAGTAGTAGTAACAATCGCGATTTTGGATTGTCTTTAAAAAGCAGCCAACAGTATTATATACCTTATTACAAACATATATTTAGTCCAAAAAATAAAGATTGGGAAACCATTGAAGTACCATTATCCAAATTTAAACACTATAAAATTAGTGAGGTCATTGGCAATAACATGCCAATTGAGGCTTTAAAAGACGTTTTTAATATTGCTATAATTATTAGCGATAAAAAAGAAGGTGAATTTAATATTGAAATTGACTATATCAAGTTTATATAAATATCATTTTGTTAAAAGGTAAAACCAACTAAGATTTATTAAAAAAATAAATGAATCTCAGCTTATAAATTTTATACTATTCAAGTGATAATAAAAAGAGCTACCTAAAAGGCAGCTCTTAATGTCTAAAAAGAAAAAAGAATTAAATTACTCTAAACTAATCTTTTTATTAATGATTTTACCGTTTACAGCGACTCTTAAAAAATAAAGTCCGTTACCTAACTTTAAATCATCTCTATTAAATGTAATAGTATGCTTTCCTTTATTAAGCGTGTTAGAATACACATTAGTAGATGCGCCTTTAAAATTTATAATTTTAACAGAAACTATCCCCTTAGTATCTTTGATATTTACATTTAAAAACACCTTATCTTTTAATGGATTCGGGTAAAAAACAAAATCACTAACTGTAGAATTTTTATTAGAGCTTAATCGCATATCTGTTGGAGTACTATGCCATGCGTTATTATAGTAATAAGGCTTGTTTGAACACGTGCTCAAATTTACCGTTTGATTATTTCCGTTATAACTAAAAATAATATTTGAGCAGTCTTGACCTATTGTTATGGTTTTATATCCATTATTAGACTCTTTTAATTGTGTACCAGGCCATTCTCCGCTAGTGGCTTCTTGATTATTATTCCATGTGTAAACATGAGTATAATCTTTTACGTAAATTTTAAAACTCCCTGATGTTGTATTTGGAGGAGATGCGTGCCATGAATTGTCATAATAGTAAGGCATGTTTGAACAAGTAAATAAATCATCCGTTTGATTCCCTCCATTATTACTAAAAATAAGGTTTGAACAGTTTCCTGTCACTGTTGCAGAAAACCAACCATTCCCTTCATTATTAAGTGTTGTTCCAGGCCAAGCTCCATTAGTTGCATTTAAGTTATCATCCCAACTATAAATAGTAGAATAATCTTGTGTATAAACCTTAAAAGTACTTGTATCGTTATCATTACCTGTTGTATCGTCATTATTAGTCCAAACTGCATAATTATTTCCAGAAGCAACAAGAGACCAATTAGATCCAGAAGGAGACCAGTCATTAGGTCCTATCTTCATTGCAACATCATAATTATTTCCATTTACAATAGCTGCATAAAGACCGTTTTGAGCAGTATTAATTGTTACATTACTCTGACTGTGAATACCCGCATTTTTTCGAATCGCAATTAAATCACTAATCTCTCCTTTTACCGCATCTCCCCAATCAAATAAATGTGGCCAATAGATACATGGTACACCAGGATGTGTTAGTAGGTAAGCATAAGTTTGTACAACATTGCCACTATTTAATACATTGTTTGGTGTGTCATATCTTGGTGTATCATGATTTTCAACAAACGTTGTATTATTTCTAGGGTCCCATCCTATTCCTCCAGAGGCTTCGCCATTATTTGATAAATAAGAATAATTGTTGTCTCTTATTACAGATTTTAAAGTAAAATAAGTTGGAAAATCAAAAGCAGTAGATCCAGTACCATCTGTCCAATCTTGAATTACTTGCTTATTAGAGTTGTAATTTTCTCCAACCGAAAAAGTTGGGTTAGTTGCACCATTATACAATGTATAATAATAATTATCAAAACCATGAACAAAATCGTATCTCCATCCTTTATAACCTATATTTTTTAGATTATTTAAAAAATTGATAATACTGTTTTGAACATATGTTTGTGTATGATCAATATCTCTTGCTGCTTCATACGACGTTCCTGTATCATAATTACCTCTTGGGTTAGTATTAAAATACTCTGGAACACTCCATACTTCGTCATTAGAGGTAATAGCATCTGTTCCCCATTCTGGATTTGTAAAGTCTACATAATTAGTTGAACCTACTCGGTGATTTATTACAATGTCTGCAATTGGTTCTATTCCTTTTGAGTTTAGTGCATTTAATAAATCTAAATGCGCTTGTAAACTCCCATAATTATTTTCAAAATTATTAAGTTCTCTTGGCAAATAACCTTCTAATGAACCTGCATCACTTGGAGGTGGAAGCCATATCATATCGATACCCATATCTGATATTTCTTGGGACAAATTATTAACAATATTATACCAGTTGTTGGGATTATTTGCTGCAGATTCCCAATAGAAACCTTGAAGCATTACACGATCATCATTTTCTCGCTGTGCTGTTAAAAGAAAGCTGTTGAGAAAAGCAAAAATTAAGCAATACATTTTAAGTGAAAAATGTCCTAATTTGAATGTTTTAAAATAAATTTTGGTTGTCATATTTTTATTTTATTGATTAATTATCAATAATATAGCATTTTTTTAACCTTATATTTACTTTAAAAACAACTACAACGTTTTCGGGTTAATAACTTTTAAAAATTTAACAGTTACACACAGAATATTGACGGATTTTACCACAATATTGAGATAATCATAATTAATTGATGAGATTCTGTTTATTCGGAAATATAATCGCGTTAAATATCATTATTCTTATAATCCATAAGACTGATTATTTAATTAAACTAACAATACATATTTAGTCAATTTTTAAGTACGAAAACAACTTTTAGGTATAGAAATACAAGAAACATGTAACGGTTTTATGAGGCTTTAAAAATCGTTTTTAATTTTGGCTTAGTTATTAGCAATAAAATAAAAGGTGAATTTAATATTGAAATAGATTGTCTCAAGTTTATATAAAAAAAACGCTCTCAAAATATTGAGAGCGTTTTTTTATAAATCGAATAGAGTTGTGTTAAAAAGCAAATCCAACCGAGAATTGCCAAACTCTGTTTTTAGGTTCTCCTTCATCATACACATCTCCTAATCCTAAATGGTAACGTGCACCAAGAGTAACGCCAGATTCTGTTTTGAAACCTGCCCCAAAATTAACTCCGTAGTCAAAATTATTTGGTTCAAACTCTTGAGACGTATCAAATAAATTAAAGTTTGCATCATAAGTTTCTTTATGAGAAATAGCATAACCTATTTGCGGTCCAGCTTCTAAATAAAACGTGCTGACAGGATATAATTTTAGTAATAAAGGTAAATTAATATAATTAAGTTTTTGAGTGAATATACCTGCATCTGTTTCAATTTCATAACCTTGTTGTGAATACATTACTTCAATTTGTATAGCAGCAAACTCGGTAAAATAAGACTCTCCATACAAACCAACATGAAAACCACTACGTTGACCAGTCTCTGCTTCTCCATCATATTGTACTGAAGCTAAATTATAACCTGCTTTTAATCCTCCGTTTGATTTACTTTTCAAGTCATTATCTTGTGCTTGACTTATAAATAATGCACCAAAAAATAGTGCTATTGCTACATATTGCTTTTTCATAATATTAAATTTTAAGTTATTATTTGTAAATGATAATTGGTAATTATTTTCCACCATTGGCTTGCAAGTCTGCAATACATTGCGCGTCTAATTGTGGTGCACTGCCTCCTGAAATCATATCCATAACATTACTTCCAGATTCGGCTTGCCAATACATTAAACAGGACTCAACATCACAATGTTTAGGATGCTCTAAATCTTCGTGATCGGACTGTAAATCCGAACCTAAATTTGTTAGTCCAAGTATATGACCAAACTCATGCGTTATTACTGTTGTTTCTAAAATTGATTGCGTGTTACCTAAAGTACCAGACGTTAACTCTTGAATAGTTTCTTGATATATCACAAATGATGTATTACGGTAGGCTGTACCTAATACAACACCTTCGTCTGTATTACTTGCAGACGCTCCATCTGCAAAAAATGCCCAAACTGTTATCTGGTTATCATTGTTAAACAAGGTGCGATTAGCATCCTCTATTGCTATAATTTCTTGATTTGTGTAAGGTGATTGATTTGTTGTTGAAATAGCTCTTTTTTGTACCGTAATTCCGTCAGGTTTAAATGTTCTATCTTCTAAAAAAGATACAAAATTATTAACTGCTGTTTGTGATGGTTCAAATCCGTCAATATATACTAACTCAACTACTAAACTGGTAAAAGTATTGTCTGATAATAAATCGTTTGCAGAGGTACCAACTGCTAATTGATTGGCTTGTTCTGGTGTGTCAAATGTTTCGGTTTGAGCATCATCACTACTACAAGACCAAATCAGACCCAAAACCACAACTAAATACATTACTTTTTTCATCTTACTATTTTTTCTTTTTACTTATTTTAAAATTGCTGCCTCTAAGTTTAGAGACAGCAAAGTTAACAAACTAATAACCACTTAATTTACTTATCTATATTTGTGTTAACACTAAATTTAGTGCTGCATTGGTAGTACTTTGTAATGATATTGATGTGTTGCTATAACTAGTAACTACCCAGTTTTGATTTAAAATATTAAACGTTGCGTTGTTACTAAACGTTAGGTTTACGTATACTTCTGTTTGTGACGTTACTTCGAATGTACCTTGAACATCTTGTACTGTTGTATTAACAACATTTTCAGCTACAAGTGATAAATCATTGGCAAAATCAATTGTGAATTCAGCAAAATCTACAGCTGTATCAACTCCTGCTTCAATAATAGATTGCACTTCAAAAATACCATCTACTAAAATCATTTCAACCTCATCCGCATCATTTTGAGCTTGCTCTTCAATTGATTCTAGACCTAAACAATCAGAGATTTCTGCTTGTAATTGTGCGTCACTATTAATAGATATGGTTTGAGATGTATCTCCTTCAACCGTTGCTGTAATTGGATAGTTAACAGAAAATAACTGATCGTCTCCCATACTGTTTATGTACGTATATAATTGTTGTTCGGTTTCAACAACAACACTTCCTGTTTGTTCAAAATCTAAACTGTAAGTCAATATTGTAATTGGAAAGTTAAAGTCTATACAAGAAATTGCGTCTTCACCTGCATCTTCTAACGTTTCGCAAACATTCATAATTTCGTCATAATCAGACTGGCTAGCTATAACAACTTCAGTATAATTGCTTAATGTTACTGCAAACGGAAATTGTAATACTACTGTATCGTCATCATTATTAAATTGAGCTAAAATATCAATAACTTGTTGGTAATCTGACTGACTAATAATACTTACCTGAGTCCCATTAACGGTTGCTGTAACTGGTAATATAATAGAAGAACAAGACACACCATCTAAAAAGTCATCAAATGATCCATCATAAGCAGAAGCACGCTCAAGGTTACTTGCTGTTTGAGAGTTAGCTGTGTTTGTATTTGGATTGTCTCCATTTTCATTATCAATTTCATCTTGACAAGATGTAAATAAAAAGATGGCTAATAGACAAAGTGCTGTAATTGTTTTTAAGTTTTTCATAATTTTTAATGATTTGTAAATTTAATTTTTCTTTTTGTTAATTGTAGTTTAATACTTTTTGATTTTTCTTTTTCAAAGCTATTTTTTCGCCTTTCTATAGGTAAGACAATTGATTTTTATTTTACCCTACCCTAAAATTTTAATTAATTGATTTATTGTGTAAATTATAGTTGTAAAGCTTGATATTATTACTGCTGTAAGTATGACTTCTATTATTGTACTAACTTTTTCGGTATTCATATTTTTATATCTTTGGACTAATATGTACTTAAGACAACCCTAATTATTTTTACCCTACTTTTGGTTTCAATTATTTTTAATTATTGTCTTTAATACTATAAATGATATATGACAGACAGACCAAACAACCTTTGTGAAGATCAGTTTTTTAGTGATTTTTATTTAGAGCACGTGCAAAAAGCTAGCAACTTTGCTTATTATAAATGTGGTGATAATGCTAAAGCTTTAGACTTAATACAAGATGCGTTTTCTAAGATTTGGGAACATTGTGCTAAAATTGAATTTAGTAAAGCCAAAACTTATTTATTTACTTCAATAAATAATATGTTTTTAAATACTATAAAGCATAATAAAGTAGTCATGGATTATGCAAAAGCTGCTCCATATATAGATAGAGATAACCAAAGTCCTGAATATTTATTAGAGGAAGAAGAATTTAAAACCAAGTTACAACAAGCCATAGCTTTATTAACTGACGGTCAACGTGAAGTCTTTCTATTAAATAGAATTGACGGAAAAAAATATCGTGAAATAGCAGAACTACTTGGTATCTCACAAAAAGCAGTAGAAAAACGAATGTCTGGTGCCTTAAAAACTTTAAAGCAGCACATTAAAAATATTTAATAAGTAGGGTAAACCAAGACTAAATTGTCTTAAGATTGAAGGACTTGCAACAATGAAAAAAGAAAACGACATATTAAAATGGTTTGATGACCAATTAACCAAACCAGAACTTGATGCTTTAAAACAATCTGAAGATTTTAAAACTTTAGAAAAAATTAAGCATTATAGCTCACAAATGGAAGCTCCAAAAGTAGATGCGCAACAAGCTTTAGCTGCTTTTAAACAACGTCCATTAACTAAAACCGAACCTAAAGTTATTAGCTTAAACTTTAAAACCTTTTTTAAAGTTGCAGCAATGCTTATTGTTATGCTTGGCATCTCATACTTTGCCTTTTTTAATAACACCAAAAATTTTGAAACAACAGTTGCTCAAACCCAAACATTTAAATTACCTGATAACTCTGAGGTAATATTAAATGCAAAATCTAGCTTATCTTATAATTCAAAAACTTGGGACGATAAACGCGATTTAACGTTAGATGGTGAAGCCTTTTTTAAAGTTGAAAAAGGGCAAAAATTTACCGTTAACACAACTGCAGGGTTAGTACAAGTCTTAGGTACACAGTTTAATGTTAAAGAGCGTGACAATTATTTTGAAGTCGTATGTTTTGAAGGTTTGGTAAGTGTAACACATAATAACCAAACTATTAAACTATCAAAAGGCAAAGGTTTTAAGGTTGTTAATGATAATATTGAATTAATAGATAACACAAAGTCAACCTCTCCAAGTTGGCTTAAAGCCGAAAGTACTTTTACTAACATTAGCTTACAACAAGTCATTGCAGAAGTACAACGTCAATATGATGTAACTATTAATGCTGATGCTATAGACACTACACAATTATTTACAGGTACTTTCACACATACCAACTTAAATACTGCATTACAAGCCATAACAATACCTCTAAAATTAAGTTATAAAATTAATAATACTACTGTTACCTTATATAAATATGAAGGGCAATAACTGGCTAACTTACTGTTTAATATTATGGATCACTATTGGTTTTGGTCAAACTAAAAGTTTGCCATTAGCAGATTACTTAATAAGTATCCAAGAACAATTTGATGTAAAATTTAGCTATGCTGTAGACGATGTTGCTAACATCAACATACCTCAACCGGAAGGTAATTTAAATTTACAGCAAACGTTACAACATTTAAACGCTAATACCTTACTAAATTTTAAAACTATAGATAGTCGGTACATTACAGTTTCTGTCTTAGAAAAAACATTTTCTATTTGCGGTACTCTAGTTTCAGAAGAAACAAATGAAGCGCTTATAGGTGCTTCAGTTATTATTGATGATACTTATCAAGGTACAAGCACGAATTATAATGGTGAATTTAACTTAACTGAAATTCCGCTTAAAGCGACATTATCTATTTCTTATTTAGGCTACCAAACGCTAAAAATTTCAGCTAAAACATTATTCAACAATCAACAATCTTGTCCAACAATTACACTGTCAGAGGACAACCAAATGTTAACGGAAGTTTTAATTACTAAATACTTAACTACTGGTTTACAAAAATTTATAGATGGTAGCATTGTTTTAAATACAGAAGAATTTGGAAACTTACCAGGTTTAATCGAACCTGATATTTTACAGTCCATACAAGCTTTACCAGGCGTTGAAAGCGTTAACGAAAGTATTGCAAACATTAACGTAAGAGGAGGAACAAATGACCAAAACTTAATCCTTTGGGATGGTATAAAGATGTATCATTCTGGTCACTTTTTTGGGTTAATATCTGCTTATAACCCTAACTTAACCAACAAAGTTATTGTGACTAAAAACGGAACTAGCAGTCAATACAGTGATGGTGTATCAAGCACCATAAGCATGTATACTAAAGATCAAATTGAAGATACTTTTTCTGGAGGAGCTGGTGTAAATCTAATTAGTGCAGATGCCTTTTTAGAAATTCCTATTAGTAAAAAACTAGCATTACATGTTTCAGGAAGACGTTCTATCACTGATGTGATTAGCACACCTACTTATGACAATTATTTTGAAAGAAGTTTTCAGGATAGCGATATAAATATCAATTCTAATATTGAAAACAGTACAACTTCTTCGGATTTTGTCTTTTATGATTTTACTGCAAAACTACTTTTTGACATAAACAAAAAACATCGTTTTAGAGCTAATATTATTGGTATTAATAATAATTTAGATTACGCCGAAACTACTACTGATAGTGATAATACAACCACTTCAAAAACCAGTAATTTAGCTCAAGATAATCTAGGTTATGGTGGACATTGGCAAGCAGAATGGACAAAAAAGTTTAGCACAGATGTGTCTGGTAACTATTCTAGATATACAGTAGATGCTTCAGATTTAAGAGTCCAAACAGATCAACGCTTAACACAAGCTAATGAAGTGTTAGAAACCAGCATACAGGTTAAAACCAACTATAGTTTTACTCCGTTTTTAAATTTTTTAAATGGTTATCAGTTTAACGAGATTGGTATATTAAATGAAACTACTGTAACTGCTCCTTCTTATTCACGTACTAAAAAAGATGTTCTGTTAAACCATGCATTGTTTACACAAATAGAATACCATAAAAACAACACCTTTTTAAGGATTGGGCTACGCGGAAATTATTTTCAGAAATTTGATAAGTTATTAATAGAACCTCGTATAACTGCAAGACAAAAACTATCTAACCAATGGGCTTTAAAATTAGAAGGCGAATTTAAAAATCAATCTGCAACTCAAATTGTAGATTTTCAAGATGATTTTTTAGGTGTTGAAAACAGACGCTGGATATTAGCAGATAATAATACTATACCAATATCAACAAGTAAACAAGCGTCATTTGGTATAGATTATAGTAAACATAATTTAAATATTGATATTAATGGGTTTTATAAAACTGTTGATGGTATCACTGCTAGCAATCAAGGTTTTTACAACAACTTTCAATACCTAAGCGCCACAGGAGCTTACACAGCAAAAGGCATCGAGTTTTTAGCTAATAAAACTACTGATAAATTTAGTACGTGGCTAAGCTATACTTACAGTATAAACGATTATACTTTTGAGAGCTTTACACCTAGTATTTTTCCTAATAACGTAGACATTAGACATTCTGTTTCTTTAGCTATAAATTATTCCATAATAAAAAATTTAGAATTGTCAGTTGGTGGTATTTGGCATTCTGGACAACCATACACAAAACCTCTTGAAGCTAACCCAACAGTTGAAATTAACAACAATTACTATGTCAATTACGACCAGCCTAATAGCCAAAATGTAGACGATTTTTTACGTTTAGACACCTCTATTGGTTATACCTATGATTTTAATAATACGACTAATATAAGTCTAAAAGCAGGTGTGCGTAATTTAAGTAATGAAGACAATATAATTAATAGGTACTATCAAGTAGATCCTGAGGATACTAACAATACAATTGAGGTAAATAACCTGTCTTTAGGTTTAACACCAAACGTAAGTCTACGCATTAACTTTTAAGAGTTTACATCCAATATCTTTATTTAACAAAGAAACCAACCAACATCTGTATTTCAGTAAGTTACAAAAAACAAACCTGAAAACACCTATAGCATTTACAAATAAATAATGTTATGTTTGTATACCGAATGATTTAAAATCTTAAATTGGTAATCATATAATTGTTTTACTAAATAACTTATTATACAATGTTAAATGAAAAATTAAAGGCATTACAAACAGTTCTACAGCAAGACGTAGACTTTGCTTGGCAATGTAAAATGGGAACATCTGTATACAATCAAAGCAGCAGAAGCTTTGGTAGTTATCTAGAGTCGTCTTTAAACGCACATAATAAAGAAATTTCTCAGATTTTAGATGATATTGCTCGAGAACAAGCTCAAAATCAAGAGCCACCTAATTTTGATAATTACATTAGGTATTCAACTAGCTCGATGACACATAAAGAAGTCTTTGTTGGTGACAAATGGATAATCGTACCAAATACGGCTTGTGTAGATTTTAGGACGAGCTCATTAGGTGGCAGCAGAGCTTTTACTGTAACTGTAAGTAATGGTAGCGATTACGCTACGTTTACCTCAACCGAAAGTTTACAATCATACCAACAAAATCAACAACTTTTAGAAGCCGACCCAATACATTTAGAACTTCAAAATGATTATGTATCTAAAGAAGAATATGATTGGATGTTATTAGCCTCTCAGGTTTATGGTACAACTAAAAAAAATATTAGTGGTTTAGGTGACCTAGCAGAATTGTACAGCAGAACACCAAAAGAATTTAAAAGACATTATGCTTACAAGATTTCAAAAGTTGCAAAAAGCGTAGGTAAACCAGCAAAAGCAGGTAAAATATTTCATGGAGCTGAAAAGGTTATGAAAAAAGCAGGAAAAGTGGCAAAAGTTGGCCCTTATTTATCTGCAGGTACAATTATATATGAAGTTGGTGATGCGTACATAAACGACACAGAAATTAAACCACACACTTACGTTGACGGAACCCTTTTAGTGGTAGGTATAGCTGCTACAGCAGTTGGTGCTCCTGCAGTAGTTGTTGGTTTAGCTATATATGGAATTTTAGATTATGCTTTTAATATTAGCGAAGGGATTGACAATACTTTTGGAAGTGATTCTGACCTTTGGAATAACAAACCCATAAAGCATTTTCCTAAAAAAACAACTCCAATATTTAACGACGTAAAAATTGACAACACTTATGTTTCTCCTAACATAAAACTCCCTCCAAATTTTAATAATTAATGTTCAAAAAAATATTTCAAAAATTATTATTGGCATTTTATTGTACTTCAAAATGGTTAGTCAATAAAAAGATGCCAGAAAAAATTATTCCATCCACTATATTATTTTTTCTTTTCCTTTTACATTTATAGCTACTGGTTTATATCTAATACTAGCTTTATCATTAATATTAACTAACACTAAAAACTTAGCTGTTTTAGTTATGGGTGGATTTATATTTATTACACCTGTTTATTATTTAGCTTCAAAAATGGCTAAAAAAGGTATTGCTAAATGGGATATTACTAAACACTACAAAACATTAACTAAAAACGATAGAGCTAATAAAATCACACTTGCTTTTATTGTTTTTTGGGGAAGCTTTATTATTCAGTTTTGGCTTGCCAACATGGCTTTAAGCTCAAAATAACCAAGCTCACTATAGATAGAAAACATAAAAATGTATTAAATAAAAAAAACGCTTTCAAGAGATTGAAAGCGTTTTAATATATCAATTAAATAAGACTTATTACATACGCTCTGGTACGTTAATTCCTAATAAGCTAAAAGCATTTTTAATAATATTAGCTACAGTTTGAGATAATTGCACTCTAAATACAATTTCATTTTGTGTTTCTGCACCTAATATTGATACGTTTTGGTAAAAACTGTTAAAGGCTTTTACTAAATCATATGTATAGTTAGCTATTAAAGCAGGACTGTGGTTATTAGCTGCAAGTTGTATAACTTCTGGAAACAACTGTAATTGCTTAATTAAATCACGTTCTTTATCTTCTAAAGCAACATCACTAGGTTTAAGTGTTACACTAGTATCAACATTAGCTTTACGTAAAATAGATTGTATTCTAGCATAAGTATATTGAATGAAAGGACCTGTATTACCTTGAAAGTCTATAGACTCTTTTGGATCAAATAAAATACGTTTTTTAGGATCTACTTTAAGTATGTAATACTTTAAAGCTCCTAGACCTATTGTTTTATATAATTCTGCTTTTTCTTGATCTGTATAACCATCTAACTTACCTAAATCTTCAGATATGGTTTGAGCTGTATCAGCCATTTCAACAATTAAATCATCAGCATCAACAACAGTACCTTCTCTACTCTTCATTTTACCTGAAGGTAAATCTACCATCCCATAACTTAAATGAAATAAGTTTTTAGCCCAATCAAAACCAAGTTTTTTAATAATTAAAAACAGTACTTGAAAATGGTATTCTTGCTCATTACCTACAGTGTAAACCATGCCTCCAACATCAGGATAATCTTTTACACGTTGTATAGCTGTACCAATATCTTGAGTCATATAAACTGCTGTTCCGTCAGAACGAAGTACTATTTTCTCGTCAAGACCATCAGCTGTCAAATCACACCAAACCGATCCATCTTCTTTTTTGTAGAATACTCCAGATTTTAAACCTTCAGCAATAAACTCTTTACCTAAAAGATACGTTTGACTTTCATAATATAAGTTATCAAAATCAACACCTAGGTTTTTGTAGGTCGTATTAAAACCATCATAAACCCAACCATTCATCGTTTCCCAAAGGGCAACTACTTCTTTATCTCCTGCTTCCCATTTTTGAAGCATCTGCTGAGCTTCATTTAAAATTGGAGCTTCCTTTTTAGCATCCTCTTCTGTTTTCCCTTCGGCAACTAAAGCTGCTATTTCTTTTTTATATTCTTGATCAAATTTAACGTAGTAATTACCAACTAATTTATCACCTTTTAATCCTGTAGATTCTGGTGTTTCATTGTTTCCAAAACGCTTCCAAGCCAACATACTTTTACAAATATGTATACCTCTATCATTTATAATTTGAGTCTTATAAACTTTTTTACCTGAAGCTTTCAAAATTTCAGAAACACTATAGCCTAATAAGTTATTTCTAATATGTCCTAAGTGTAAGGGTTTGTTTGTATTAGGCGAAGAGTATTCAACCATAACAGCTTTATTTTCCGCGGAAGCGTCAACAAAACCATAATTTACATTTTGTTTTATAGTATTAAAAAAATCTACAAAATATGAAGCTGAGATTTCAAGATTTAAAAACCCTTTTACAACATTAAAAGCTTCAACTTGCTCTACATTTTGCACTAAATACTCACCAATAGCTTGACCAATTTGGACTGGGTTACCTTTTACAACACGTAACATAGGAAACACGACTACTGTAATATCGCCAGCAAACTCTTTTCTAGTTGCTTGAAACTCTACCGTTTCTAAATTAGCATTATAAATGGTATTAACCGCTTGTTTAATGTGTTGCTCTAATGTATTTTGAAGGCTCATGAATTGTACTTTTTTGAAAGAGCAAATATAGTATTTCTTCCAAGAAATTAGTATAATTTGATGGGCTTTATATGAGATTAAATGACCATTATAGGACTTATATTTTAAACCGATATAAATCAGTCTAAACCTGTTGTAATACTAGAGTAAAACAAATCTTACAGTTAGTCTGATTTTTTGGTATTACCACTTAAAAATTATGTTTTAAATATATTAATATTCATTTTTATGCTTTGAAGGAAAATCCCTCTATTTTCTTCTTTTAATTTCATTAACTTAAAAAATACATAGAATTTCATAGTTAATTTTGAGACATTCGCAATTTGCCATGTTTTATGTATAGTTATATTTTAAATGAAGAGACTACTTGTCCTAATTTTATTATGCAATGCAACCTTTAGTTTTTCTCAAGATGAAGAACTAGAGCGATTGACTATCCAATTAGCTTATCAAAATTCTGATTCGACTAAAGTCAAGACTTCTGTTAACATTATCAAACGCTTATTTGAATACAAACAATACAGTAAAGCCTTAAAATTTGTTGACAAAAGTGAACGATTAGCTAAAGATATTGACTACAAAAAAGGGCTTGCCAACATCATATTTTACAAAGCTAAAATATATAATGTCGAGGGTAAAACTCCAGAAGCTATTAAATATTATAAAACCGCTAAAAAACTATTCTTAAACATCAAAGATGTCATATCTGTAGCACAAATAGATAGCAATCTTGGAGTTATTGAAATTAAAAGAGGAAATTACAAAGACGGATTAACTCATGCATTAGCTGCTATAAATGAATTAGAAAAACGTGAACTATACGACGATTTATCCAAAAATTACCAAAGTCTTGCTAAAGCGTATAGCACTGTAGGTGATATAGAAAAAGCAATTGCTTTTAATCTAAAAAAACTAAACGTAGATAAAAAATCTAATAGCATAATAGGCTTAATACAAACCAATAAAAATCTAGGTAATTTATACTTTAAAAAGGAAAAGTATAATCTAGCCATCAATTATTTTGAAAGTGCTTTAGGTTATGCCAGCTCTGAAGATCATAGTTTACGAGCACAGATACTACCTCATTTAGGAAATGCTTATCTAAAAAATAATGATTACCGTATTGCAACCAGATATCTTGCAGAATCAATTAACATTAATAGACGTTTAGATAATAAAAACGAAATTTTAATTGCTTTAAATAGTCTAGGAGAATTAAACTTAAAACAAAACCGTTTACGTGCTGCTGAAGCACAACTACTTGAGGCTTCTAATTTAAGTCGAGTTATACATAACGACCAAGAGCTTTTACGCAATTACCTATTAATGAAGGTTCTAGACTCTACTAACGGTAAGTTTGACAATGCTTATGTTTGGCAAGGAGAATATTACAGGCTAAAAGAAAAAATAGACTCTGAAAAGATTGATCACAATCCAATAAAAGAAGTGGACACCATTGAGGAAGCCATGATAGAAGTCAATGCCTTATCACAAACCCCAGAATTAAATAACAACTCTATTAGCAGAAAGAAATTTGACAAATTTAAATTAATATTTTATGCACTACTTACTGCATTTGCTGTAGTATTAACCTTTTTTGTATTACTATTTGTAAAGCGAACAAACCGTTTAAAATATACTAAACAACTTGAGGAACAAAACAAGAAAATAGAACTACAAAACGAAGCTATTATAGAGCAAAGTAAACACCTAGAAAATATTAATAAAGTAAAGGACAAATTATTTTCTATTGTATCTCATGACTTAAAAGATACTTTAACTTCTACAAAGGGTTTTATTGATTTATTAAAAGAAGGACAATTATCTCAAGACGAATTTCAAACCTTACTTCCTGAGTTAAGCGAAAACGCCAACAACGCCTCATTACTTTTATTTAATTTATTAAATTGGTCTAAGTCTCAAATGCAATCTTTAGAACCAAAACCGTCTTTATTTGACATTCAAGAAGTGTTTATTGAAAAAGCTAAACTAATGGATCAAAAATTTGAATCTAAAGGTGTCACATTATTAGATAATACTTTACGTGATTTTGTTTTTGCAGACAGAAGCATGGTAGAGATTGTTATACAAAACCTTTTAGCTAATGCTGTTAAATTTTGTAATCATGGAGATAGTATCTCTATTTCAAATCAAATTAATAACGATAAAGCTATTTTAAGTATATCTGATACAGGTGTTGGTATTAGTAAAGATAATCAAGAGAAACTATTTGGAAATAATACGTTTTCAACTAGAGGAACTAATAAAGAAAAAGGTACTGGTTTAGGTTTAACTATCTGTAAAGAGTTAGTAGAATTAAATCAAGGGAGAATATGGGTAGAAAGCACTTTAAATATAGGGAGTACTTTTTACATAGAACTCCCTAAGAATAAATACAGTTAAAATTTAACTACGCCTTTGGAAGAAACACCTCTGCCATCATACAACGAGCACTTCCACCACCACAAGTCTCTATAGTGGTTAATGCACTAGATAGTATTGGACAATGTGCTTCAATCAAATCTTTTTGTGCTGTAGATAAACTATCATGAGCTGCTTGACTCATCACTAAATATAAAGCATCATCCTTACCTCTTACTTGTAGCATATTACCAGCAAATTGATGCATTTGCTTTTCAGTAATTGTTATAACCTTCTTTCCTGTTTTTTCTAAATTCGAAACAACTTGCTTTCTTTCCTTTTTATCATCAATTGTTTCTAAACATATCACAGCAAAAGTTTCCGCTAAACACATCATAACATTAGTGTGATATATAGGCAAACGTTTACCTTCTACTGTTTGATTTGCTGTAAAGACAACTGGTGTGTATTCAAAATCTTCGCAAAACTCAATAAACAATTCTTCATCAGCACGTGGTGATAAAGCACAATAAGCAATACTATTGACACGATCTAATAAAATACTTCCTGTACCTTCAAGAAAATAGCCTTCTTCTTCAGCAGAAGTATAATCTATAATATCTTTAATTTCAAAACCTTCTTTTTCTAATCTTAAAAAAATAGCTTCGCGTCTTTCACGTCTTCTGTTTTCTGCAAACATTGGATACATAGCAACATTTCCATTTTCATGAAAACTGACCCAATTATTCGGGAAAATTGAGTCAGGAGTATTCAACGCTTTGTCATCATTTTCAACAATAACATTTACTCCAACAGCTTTAAGCTTCTCTACAAAAGCATCAAATTCAGCAGTTGCTTTATTGTTAATTTCAGCGTTTTTTAAATCTATATCTTCTTGAAAATAATTATTTACAGCTGTTTCTTCATTCATTCTGAAATTAACAGGACGAATCATTAATATGGTGTTTGTAGTTTGTTTCATTGTTAAATATTTCGGCAAAAATAATTCAATTAAATATTAAATTCATTTAAAAAAAGTGAATTAATTACGTCTAGTAATATTACTTTAAACTTTAATGATTAATTTAAATCAATAAATCAACCATTTTCAATTTTATGGTGTAGAGTTAGATACTTGCAACAATTTACCATTATAAAACTGATGACCTGTTAAAGCAAAATTAGCAATATAATTTGCCATTTGCTCTGGAGTATTAGGTGCTTGGTAACCAGGAAAAGCTTCTTCCAACATTTCAGTTTGAACAGCTCCTAAAGCTAAAACATTAAATGAAGGTCCTAGATCTTTATACTCTTCGGCAAGCAACTCGGTTAAAGTTATTACTGCTCCTTTACTAGAACTGTAAGCAGACAAACCAGCAAATTTCATACTACCTTGTACGCCTCCCATTGAACTAATAGTTAATACATGACTATCCTTATTCATAAAAGGCAATACTATTTTGGTCATTTGAGCAACACCAAAAACATTAGTTTTGTAAACATTTTCAAAATCCTTCATACTGGTTTCAGCAAAAGGTTTATTAACTATTGCTCCAGCATTATTTATTAAAACATCAACATGTTTCCATTTATTTTGTATAAATGTTTCTACCTTAGAATAGTCTTCCTCTTTTGATAAATCAAACGGTAGGGCTGTCGTGTTTTTTAATTTTAAAGCTTCAATAGGTTCAGCATTTCTAGATAATGCCAAAATATTGTGTCCTTGATCTACTAATAGTTTGACTAATTCAAAACCAATACCTCTACTGGTTCCTGTGATGATTATATTTTTAGTTTTCATTTAAAATAATTTCTTTTTCTGAAGCATTAACAACTTTTTCTAAAACAGGTCCTAGATTATTTATTAGGTTAGTCATGAAAGTATAATCTAATTTATCTACCTCATCATCTACATGGTGGTAATAATCAAAATTAGTTAAATCGCAAGATGAAATAGTATGAGAAGGAACATTAAACTCTGTAAAAAACGCATAATTATCAGAACGTTTAAACAAACCATACTTTTTAGCAACATCTGAAGCACCAATTAATCTACTTCCTGCATGTTTATTAATAACATAAGCTAAGTTAGATTTTTCAAAACCTGTAATAAAGGCTTGATAATCTCTGTCTTTAAAAGGTACACCAATCATTTCTAAATTAATCATTGTATATAAATCAATATCAGCTTCTTTTAAGCGTTTAGCGATATGCTTAGAACCAAGTAAACCTTTTTCTTCGGCAGAAAATGTTACAAATAATACACTACGCTTATTTACTTTTTTAGCTCCAAAGTATTTGGCTAATGCTATCACGCCAGCAGTTCCTGCTGCATTATCATTAGCACCATTTGCTATACTATCGTTTTCAACAGTATTAATTTTCCCAATATGGTCATAATGCGCACCAATAACTACAAATTCGTTTTTCAACGTTTCGTCTTGACCTTCTAAAAAACCAACGACATTAAAAGCCTCTAAATCACCTACTTGAAATACATCTCTAAAGCTATCAAAGTAAGGTTGTAGACCTGCAGATTTAAAATTAGATTCAACATAATTAGCTGCTTCTGCAATCCCTTGTGTACCGACATCACGACCTTGTAAATCATCTGATGCCAAAATACTAACCATATTGGTTACTTCTTGAGTCGTTAACGAATAATCTTCTTGAGTTTCTGGATGGCTAACTTTTGTTTTGCATGCACTAACAACTACCAAAATAGCACTTAATAGTATGATTTTTTTCATATAAATATATTTATGTTTAAAGATAAAAAAATCCCAAATCAATTATATTGAAATGGGATTTTATATGTTTTATATTTCCGCTATAGCGAAAATATTATACTAGCATCGTCACTGGATTTTCAATAAACCCTTTTAATGTTTGTAAAAATTGTGCTCCTGTAGCTCCATCCACTGTTCTGTGATCACAAGCTAAGGTTAACTTCATAGTATTACCTGGTACAACTTGACCATTTTTTACTACAGGTTTTTGAACAATTGCACCAACAGAAAGTATCGCAGAGTTAGGTTGATTTATTATAGAAGTAAAACTTTCTATACCAAACATACCTAAATTAGAGATAGTAAATGTACTACCTTCCATTTCATCTAAAGATAATTTCTTTTTTCTAGCACGTCCAGCAAAATCTTTTACTGCTGCACCAATTTGAGGTAAAGACTGCTCATTGGCAAACTTAACAACTGGTACTAATAAACCGTCTTCTACAGCTACTGCTACACCAATATGTACGTGATTGTTTAATTTCATTTTATCATCAAACCACTGAGAGTTAACTTGAGGATGTTGACGTAATGCTAAAGCACAGGCTTTAACAATCATATCGTTAAACGAAATTTTAGTATCTGGAATAGAGTTATACTGCGCTCTAAATGCCATAGCATTATCCATATCAAACTCCACATTTAAATAATAATGAGGTGCTGTAAATTTAGATTTAGCTAAGTTTTTAGCAATTGCTTTACGCATTTGCGAGTTTGGTTTTTCATCAAAATCTTCTTGACCTGTAGCTACAAACTTAGCAACTGGAGCAGAGGATTGTGTTGAACCAACTGGAGAGAAGTTTTCTATATCGCGCTTAACAATACGTCCATTTTCTCCAGAACCATTAACTTGAGACAAATTAATTCCTTTTTCTTCCGCCATTTTTTTAGCTAATGGAGAAGCAAAAATACGTCCTGATGTATTTGTCGTAGTTTCTGCTTTAGGAACAGATTCTGTTTTAGTGTCTTGTTTTGGAGCTTTTACTTTGGTTTCTTGTTTTGGAGCATCTTCCTTTTTTGGAGCTTCACCACCAACAGTAAAGTTTTTAGCTATGTCAGCAACATCAGTACCTTCAGGTCCAATAATTGCTAATAATGAATCTACTTTTGCAGAATCACCTTCGTTTAAACCTACATATAATAAAGTTCCTGACTGAAAAGATTCAAACTCCATGGTTGCTTTATCAGTTTCAATCTCTGCAAGGATATCACCTTCTTCAACTACATCACCAACATTTTTTAACCATGAGGCAACTGTACCTTCTTCCATAGTATCACTTAACCTTGGCATAGTAACAACAGTTACTCCTTCAGGAATCTCTTGAGAAGTTGATGCTTCAGAAGTATCATCATTAGACTCTGATTCATCACTTGATGTTTCAGTTGCATCTGCAGAAGCTTCTTTAGTAGTTCCGTTTAGAATACCAGAAATATCTTCACCTTCTTCACCGATAATAGCTAAAAGTTTATCTACCTCAGTAGTTTCACCTTCTTGTACACCAATATGAAGTAAAGTCCCTTCGTGAAAAGACTCAAATTCCATAGTTGCTTTATCTGTTTCGATTTCGGCTAGGATATCACCTTCTTCAATTTTATCACCTACTTTTTTTAACCAAGCAGCGACAGTCCCTTCTTCCATGGTGTCACTAAGACGTGGCATATTTATAATTTCAGCCATATTTTATTTGATTTTATGGTCTATAAATGGATAATCTTCTTGCTCATATACTGCATCGTACATCACATTCTTTTCAGGATATGGAGACTCTTCAGCAAATTTCTCACATTCAGCAACATTAGCTTTAACACGTTTATCAATAACTTTGATTTCGTCTTCTGTAAGATATTCTTTTTCTAGAATTACATTTTTAACTTGTGTAATTGGATCTAGTTTTTTGTATTCTTCTACTTCGTCTTTGGTTCTGTAGTGTTGTGCATCAGACATTGAGTGCCCTCTGTAACGGTAGGTTTTTACTTCCAAGAATGTTGGACCATCACCACGACGAGCACGTTGTATAGCTTCGTCAAAAGCTTCGGCTACTTTAATAGGATTCATTCCATCAACTGGTCCACAAGGCATTTCGTAACCTAAACCTAACTTCCAAATATCTGTATGGTTTGCAGTACGCTCAACCGAAGTACCCATTGCGTATCCATTGTTTTCACAAACAAAAACTACTGGCAGCTTCCAAAGCATTGCTAAGTTAAAAGACTCATGTAATGATCCTTGACGTGCTGCACCATCACCAAAACAACAGATGGTTACACCATCAACATTATGATATTTATCACCAAAAGCGATACCAGCACCTAAAGGAATTTGTCCTCCTACAATACCATGTCCTCCGTAAAAACGGTGTTCTTTAGAAAAGATATGCATTGAACCACCTAGTCCTTTTGAGGTACCTGTAGCTTTACCATATAATTCTGCCATGACGCGTTTAGGATCAACACCCATACCTATTGGCTGTACGTGATTACGGTAAGCTGTAATCATTTTATCTTTGGTTAAATCCATTGCATGTAAAGCGCCTGCTAAAACAGCTTCTTGCCCATTATACAAGTGAAGGAAACCTCTAACCTTTTGTTGAATGTAGACTGCTGCAAGCTTGTCTTCAAACTTTCTCCAAAACAGCATGTCTTCATACCATTTTATATACGTTTCTTTTGTTACTTTTTGCATTGGTGACGTTTGTATTATTTTTTACGAATAACAAAAGTAACACATTAGTTAGTAATGAAAAAACTGAAAATAGTTATTTTGTTACGAAATCGTTTTAGTTATAAAGCTGAATTATCAAAAACAAGAGGTAAAATATTTGCTAACGAATTTGATCGTACCACTTTACCTGTTTCTCCCATAAAATATAACTCTATAGGTTTCTCTTGTTTTACTTCGTACTCTGCAATAGCTTGTCTACATGCTCCACAAGGAGGAATTGGTTCTGTTGTAGGATTGATCTGAGAACCAGCAATGATTGCCATTTTCAAAAATTTTGCTTCAGGAAATTGTGCTCCTGCATAATATATTGCTGTACGTTCTGCACATAGTCCTGATGGATAAGATGCATTTTCTTGATTGCTACCTGTAACAACTTCGTTATTATCTAACAACAAAGCAGCTCCAACATTAAATTTAGAGTATGGTGCATAAGCTTTATTACGTGCTTCCGAAGCTTTGTCCATTAAAGCTTGTATGTCCTGAGGTAACTCGGTAATACTATCAAAAACTTGTAATGTGGTTTGTATTTTTACTTCATTCATAATTTAAATATACGCAACTATTTTAGACAAAAAAACTATTGCTTTCACAATAGTTTTTTAATCTTTATTTTAATTTGTTTTAATATTCTGTATAAGTTCCTGCTCCTAAGTTAAACGTTAAAGAAAAACGTAGAGTACTCTCTAAAGGACTTTGCACTTGAGAGGCTGAGAATAAATAAGATAAGTCTACATTAATAACATTATATTTAAATCCTGCACCTAAAGCAAAAAACTTACGAGCTCCTTTTGTTTCGTGTTCATTAAAATACCCAGCTCTGAAAGCAAAAGAATCTTGGTAAGTATACTCAGCACCTAAAGCATAAGTAAACTCTTGTAACTCTTCTTTAAAACCTCCTGGAGCATCTCCAAAGGATTGAAATACACCAGATAAAAATGGTACGTCAGGATCTTGTCCTGAAATAATCACATTTGAAGCAACTGTATCTCCTAAATCATCAACATCTTCATCATAAACACCATTACCATTATTGTCTGTATAATTATATTCTGTTCCTAATTCTGGTGGCGTTGGCACTAATAATTTTGAAAATTCAGCTGTAACTGCTACTGTATTATATTGGTCTAAAATGAAATCAAATCCTCCTCCTAATCTTAGGTTAGTTGGTTGGAAGTTTTCTTGACCTTCTTCATCATACTTAAACTTTGGACCTAAATTTTGAATTGCAAATCCTCCTCTCCAACGACCATTAAAATCGCTATAAGCTTCTTCTTCACTTTGATAATAACCTGTAATATCTGCACCAAAACTACTAGCTGCTGTTGCATCAACATTATCTGTTTGTAATTTTAAATCTGATCTTAAATATCTTAAGCCAATAGCCATTCCAAATTGATCACTTAGCCTTAAAGAATAAGAAACATCTAGTGTAAATTCATTTGGTTTTTGAATTAAAGGTGTAGAAAATTCGTCTTGAACAAATTCAATTTCACCTAATGAAAAGTATCTAAACCCTACACCAAAAGCACTATTTTCGTCGATACGATTAAAGTAAGATACTGAAGCTAATCCTATATCATTAACTAATTTACTTAAGTAAGGCGTATAACTTAATGTTACTGCAGATTTACTAGTATTAAACACATTTTTAGATGCATTCCAAAATTGAGAGTATCCGTCTGGAGAGGTTGCAACACCCATATCCCCTAAACCAGCAGCTCTAGCATCTGGAGCTATAAGTGCAAAAGGAATACCTGTAGTTATAACTCTAGAGTCTGGACTATTTGGAATTACAGTTGTTTGAGCCATACTTTTCAAAGATAAAAGTAAGACTGTAGCTATTAATATTTTATTTTTCATGTATCAATTTTAGTTAACAAATATAATTTATTATTAGAGGATTACAAGTTTCTCTATTTTTTCTACGGTTTTATTTGTGCTTTGCGAGTGCACTTTTAATTTATAAATATAAGTCCCTTTCCCTATTTTATCTCCAAAATCATCACGTCCATCCCAAACAATATCTCGAGATGTCGATTTTATGTTTTTTCCTCCAGCTAATGCTGTTTGTCCATTTAATGTTCTTACCAATTTACCTGATACAGTAAATATTTGCACTGAAATATCTAAAACTTCTGAACTATTATGACTAAACCAAAACTCGGTATAATTAACAAATGGATTTGGATAATTTAGTACGTTATTTATAACTAAACTTTCATTTTCATTGTAAACAACAAATTGTATTTCGGCTGTAGCCGAATTATTATAAACATCCCAAGCTTTTAAATTTAAAGTATGTAAACCAGGCTCTAAATCTCTGAAAGGAAAATCTAAACTTCCTTTTGTATAATCATCAACATCTGTAAGGTAATAATCGTTTAACACATATGGATTAACTTCGTCTCCATCTAAAATAGCAACAATATCATGACCTATACCACTTGCTGTGTTTATTCCGTTATCGTCTTCAAATTTAGCTAAAAGTAAAGGCGATTCGTTTGTTATACCTCCTGAAACAAATGCTTCGTCATTCATGTATAACTGAATTGTTGGCCCAATATTGTCTTCTGCTGCATTTGGATTTATACCTCCAATCTTTAAAGTTTCAACACTTGCACCTGTTTTATCTTCTAGAGAGTTTTCTTGAGTCGCGTAAAAACTAACCTTTCCTGTTCCAACAGGTATACCAATATCTTTAGGAACAATAAAATCAATTTCCCATTGACCATTAGTTACTGTAGCTTGACCTCTAAAAACAATCGCACCTAATGTTTTATAATTTAACTTAATTATTCCATTAGCATCAGTTGTATTATCATTGGCTAATGTTTCACGTTCAATTTCTTTATCATAAATAGTTGTCGTTAAAACACCATTATAATTTGTTAGTGTATTTCCGTTTACATCGGTTACAACACCTTCTAATTTTGCATAACTTAAGGCCTGTAAAACATCCGTTTCTTGTGTAATTGACACGTCATTAACTTTAGTTAATCTAATATCTGGCTGAGGAAATGTAAGTTGCAAAGCAGGATCACCAATGTAAAATGCTAAACTTTTTTGCGCATTTGAAAAATTAGGATCATTTTTAGCTAACCTTAAAGCTTCGGCTATTGAAGGATATTCATAATCACTATAAATGTCATTAGAACTGTATGAAAATAAATACTCTTTCAATATTTTATTGAAGTCTTTACCAACCGTAACAAAAATCTGTCTAGTTGTTGTTATCAAACCAATGGATCCAGCGTCTTTATTCCAATAAATAAACTCACCAGCAGTAATCCTTAATGGATTATCAAATCTTGTAAACTCACATGTTACAGTTACAAACAGATTCAATTTACAATCATTATTCAAAGCTTCTGCATCTGTATTCTGAAAAATACGTTCATGAGCCAAACCGTCTTCTCCTCCATGACCAAAGTAATTTACCATTATGGCTCCTTTTTCAATCGCACTTTTCATAGCTTCCTCTACTTCAGGATAACGATCTCCTCCTGCTGAAGCTTCTTGCTGAAATGAATCCGAATGAATTTTTGTTACATTAATAAAAGGTTTAAATGCTGTTACCTCGTCACCAATTTCATCTGTTGTTTCTTGCAAAGTTGCTTCCCAAGCCTCATCAACATCATCCGATACAACAACAAAATTGTTTCGCCAGCTGCCTAAAGCTTCTTTAGAATAATAGGTTTCGACCTTATCAACCATTTGACTTGCTCTTAAAGGTGTATCAGCCAAAACTCTTCCAACAGCTATATCTAATTTATTTGCGTTATTAAACACATCTAAAGTCCCTTCGTTATCGTCAAGATAAGCGTAAAAGTCATCAGAAATGAACGAACTAGATAAGTTAAAACTACTGTAAGCATTCCAAGTTGGAAAATTATAGGTATTACTAGCAATGCGACCTTTGTAATCAAAAGATGAATCTCCAAAAATACAAAGGTATTTCACTCGATTTTCCGGAGCACTAGCATTATCATACACATACTTAACAAAATTACGTATACCAGCTATATCTGGATTACCAGAGGAAAATTCAGTATAAATTTCATCTAAAATGACAACCTTGACATTTAAATTTTTCTTATCTCTATTAATCTGAGCTAAGCGTTGAGCTTGACTTAAATGTGACCTTGTAGTTAACATTAAATAGTCAATATCTTGAAAAACACCTTGAGCATTTTGAAAAATTGTTCCTTTTAAATTAATATTATTAACACGACTATTTTGAGCTAAAACAGGTTGATAATAATTTTGAGAACTAACAGTGACAAAAGTTTTTAAATCTCCCATTGGAGCATTAAAACTTAACACATTATCTTGATTAGTATTAGGTATTGTTGTAACATCATTAATATTTGTTACGTCCCAAACCTCTTGCACCTGAGCTGCATTAGACAAATTATAATTAGCAACACCTGTAGTATTAACCGTAGTTGATTGATTTTTAAAATGAAATTGATTACCGTTAAAAGCTAAACTTCTAGTAGCCTCAATACCAATATAATCCAAATATGCTGTAGCACTAGGATTACCTTGATTGTTATAATCTAGAGTCACATTAACCTCATCACCAGTGACTAAAGTATTATCTTGAAAAGTTCCTCCTGTAACATAAATTCCGTCGGCAGAATTAGTTTGAGACAACGAAATATTACCAACTGAATTGGTATTTACACTTACACCAAAACTAGTAGCATTAGAAGAGGTCGTTGCAGTAACGACTTTAACATTAATAGGCTCGGTAGTAACTAAATTTGGAAAATTAAAATTAAAACTTTGAGTGTTTTCTACTCCAAAATTTTCTCCAAACCAACGTCTACCAACAAAAATTATATTTGTTTCATCAACTTCATGAAATTTGTAATCCTGGAATGTATCTATAACAGCTGTTGCAGCAGCAGTTGGTTGTATAAAATTTTGAATTCGTTTACCTAAACCTGAACTGATATTAATATAATAAACTGTTTTATTGGTATAAGGATTAATATTTGTATTGATATAAGAAACATCTACATCTGCAGTTGGTCCTTGTGCATAGAATAATATGTAATCTTCATTATTAAAAACACCATCATCTTCCCCTATAATTTTTATTGCATTTTCTGTAGGATCGAAAGGAAAGTTAGCATTATTTGCAAAAGGCATCATTTTTCCACCATTACCAAAAATCTTTATTGTCCTTGGATCAACAGCATCTATATTAATACCCATTTGATTTAAAAAGGATTTAGAAATTTTAAAAACTCCAGAACGCTCTACTTCAAATTTATACCAACTACCAGAACTTAAAACAGAATTTGTAATGGTCTGTATATTGTTAATAAGATTCGAGATAGCATTTGTGTTGTAACTATAATTAAATGACACTAACTTTTTATAAGCGTTCCCAACTTTTATGATTGGACTTAAAGTTAAAACAGCGTAATTAACATCTCTTGCAATTGCATTACTTAGTGTCGCATTAATATTATCAGGAATAGTATTTACGTTTAAACTTTTTAAATCGGATTTGGAAATAGAAACAAATACAGGATTACTTATAACTAATGAATTTTCATTAATTAAACTGTTGGTTTTCCATTGTTCAACAAATTGAATCCCTTTATCTAAATCAAAAGAAAAGTTTTTAGAAGGACTAAAAGAAGGTAATGTTAAACTATAACTATCCGCAGCAAATGTTTGAGGAGTATCCCAAACTATGCTTACTTTTTTATCTTGAGAAAATAATGGTAGGCTATTAAGCACAACCAACAGAAATAATATCTTTTTCATTGCATTACTAACGTCTAATTTTACATGATATTATTTATTTCTTAATAATTTCATAAAAACAAGTCAAAATTACAATAATAAAATTAAAAAACGGACGTTATAGTGTTTCAAAACAACGTTAAAAAGCATTTTCTGCATCGTTGTAAAGCAAAAAAAATAGGATGAAGTGTAATAAAAAATTATTCAAAAAAGACATTTTTACTTGTTTTCTTGGGTTTAATTCTTATATTGCGTCTCCAAAAATAACATTATTAGATTACTTAAACGTATTAATATGAAGAAAATAATTGTATCAAGGTTATTATTAACTGTAGCAGTTGCGTTAACCTTGGTTGGTTGTAAAAGGTCTGGAAGTGGCTCTAACACCTCTAGAGCTACAGGATGGCAAATTAATTCTAAAGATGGTGGGTTTCAATACAACACTAATTTTAAAGAGCAAGAAACTGCTCCTGGATTAGTATTTGTAGAAGGAGGAACTTTTACTATGGGAAGAGTACAAGACGATGTTATGCATGATTGGAATAACACTCCAAATCAACAACATGTTCAGTCTTTTTACATGGATGAAACAGAGGTTACAAACAAAATGTACCTTGAATATTTAGATTGGATTAAAAGAACTTATCCACCAGAAGAAGAAAACTACAGAGCAATCTATAATGGTGTTTTACCTGACACTTTAGTCTGGAGAAATCGTTTAGGTTATAATGAAGTTATGACTGACAACTATCTACGTCATCCAGGTTATGGAGAATATCCAGTAGTGGGTGTTAGTTGGATTCAAGCAGTTGAGTTTGCTAACTGGAGAACAGATCGTGTTAACGAACTTTCTTTACAAAGAGACGGTTACCTTAAAGAAGGTAGTAACTTAGAAGCTACAGCAGACGCTAATTTTAGTACTGATACGTATATCAACTCTCCAACTCAAACTTTTGGAGGTAATGAAGAAATTTTAAAAGGAGGAAACTTAAAACCTCAAACTAATGCTGCAGGAGACGAAATTAACGTTTACGCATCAAGAGAAACTGGATTAATTTCTCCTAAATACAGACTCCCTACTGAAACTGAATGGGAATATGCAGCTTTAGGATTATCTGAAATTAGAAGCTACAACGTTTATAGAGGACGTAAAAAATATCCTTGGGATGGACAGTACACACGTTCTGGAAGTCGTAAAATAAAAGGAGATCAATTAGCAAACTTTAAACAAGGCAAAGGTGATTACGGTGGAATTGCAGGATGGTCTGACGATGGTGCAGATATTACCGCTCAAGTTAAATCTTATGCACCAAACGATTACGGACTTTACGATATGGCTGGTAACGTTGCAGAATGGGTTGCCGATGTTTACAGACCGATAGTTGATGACGAGTTTAATGACTTTAACTACTATAGAGGAAACGTTTATACTAAAAATGCAATCAATGATGATGGTACAGTAAAAATTGTTACTACTGATGAGATTGTATTTGATACTTTGCCAAACGGAAAAGTAGTTCCTAGAGATTTACCAGGTGAAATTGCGACACAACCTATTGATGAAAATGAAACTTATTTAAGAACAAACTTTGACAGAAGTGATAACCGTAACTTTAGAGATGGTGATACACAATCTTCAAGATACTATGCAGATAGATTTGGTTATGATGAAGAAGAAACTTCTGAAGATGCGTCTACAAGAAAAATGTACAACGCACCTAAACATAACATTCAAATGGATTCTTCTGGAAATATCATTAGAGAGTATGACAAATCAAACAAGCGTACTTCTTTAATTAATGATGAAGTTAGAGTTTATAAAGGTGGATCATGGAAAGATAGAGAGTACTGGTTAGATCCAGCACAAAGAAGATATTACCCACAAAACATGGCTACAGACTACATTGGTTTTAGATGTGCTATGTCTAGAGTAGGATCTAAATCTAAAGGTCAAAGAAAATCAAAAAACTAAAAACTATTTAGTTTAAATATTAAAAGTCCTAACAAATGTTAGGACTTTTTTTATATTTTTATTTCATGAAAATAGATGAATTATACCAACTGTTTCTGGATTGTAAAGCAGTAAACACTGATACTAGAAACGTTGAAACTAATGATATGTTTTTCGCTTTAAGCGGAGAAAACTTTAATGGTAATACTTTTGCTATCGAAGCATTACAAAAAGGTGCTAAATATGCTATTATAGATGATAAAGATTACCATACATCAGATAACACTATATTAGTTTCTAACACGCTTGAAACGCTTCAAAAATTAGCAACCTACCATAGACAACAATTGGGTTTAAAAATTATTTCTTTAACGGGAAGCAATGGAAAAACAACAACTAAAGAACTTATTAATACCGTACTTAGTAAAAAGTATAACACTACTGCCACAGTTGGCAATTTAAACAATCATATTGGAGTGCCTCTTACATTACTATCCATGACTAATGCAACAGAAATTGGTATTGTAGAAATGGGAGCTAATCATAAAAAAGAAATTGAATTTTTATGTCAAATTGCTCAACCCGATTTTGGATACATAACTAATTTTGGTAAAGCACACTTAGAAGGATTTGGTGGTGTTGAAGGAGTAATTGAAGGTAAGAGTGAATTATATGACTACTTAACTTCTAACAACAAAACTATATTTTTTAATGCCGATGATAATATTCAAAAAAAGAAACTAAGCCAGTATAAAAACAGTAAAGGATATAGCCAAAATAATACTGATTATTATTTAATACATTTATTAAAAACAGATCCCTTTGTAACTTTTAAAGCTGAAGACACTACAATACAATCAAACTTAATAGGTGATTATAATTTTACTAACCTAAGTGCAGCAACACTAATAGGAAAGTATTTTGATGTTTCAATTAATGATATTAAAGCTGCAATTCAAGATTATGTACCAACAAACAACAGGTCACAAATTATAAAAAAGGATACTAATACTATTATAATGGATGCCTACAATGCAAATCCATCAAGTATGGAAGTTGCGCTACAGAATCTAAATAATCAAAATAAAAAAATAAAATTGCTATTTTAGGAGATATGTTTGAATTAGGTAACTCTGCAGATACCGAACATCAAAATATAGCAAACCTAGCAAATCATTTAAATATAGATGAAGTTATACTTATCGGAGAAAACTTTATAAAAGCTAAAATTGAAAGTAATAAGGTAAAACAATATCGCTCTTTTGAGGATTTTAAAACCCATTATAAACCAATTACAAACAGTCATGTTTTAATTAAAGGATCAAGAGGTATGGCTTTAGAAAGAGTTTTAAAACTATTATAAATAAAAAAATCCGAAACAAATGTTTCGGATTTTTTGTGGGCGCGAAGGGATTCGAACCCCTGACCCCTTGGGTGTAAACCAAGTGCTCTGAACCAACTGAGCTACGCGCCCTAATATTTAGTATTTTTAAACTAAGTCACTTTATGTCTTACGAAGTTTGAAAATAAAAATCCGAAACAGTGTTTCGGAAATTTTGTGGGCGCGAAGGGATTCGAACCCCTGACCCCTTGGGTGTAAACCAAGTGCTCTGAACCAACTGAGCTACGCGCCCTAAATATTAGGTGTGCAAATATACATTACTTTTTGATTCCTCAAAACCTTTTATTCAAAAAAAATAACTTTTTTTCGAATAAAAAATTAACTCTTTAATTTATAGTTAATAACAAAACTAAAAATTATAAATATTTTGATATTTTTGAATGCAAATAGCTACTCAATTTGAACTACATATCCATTATAGACCAACTAAATTTAGATATTGAGGCAATATCAGACTTAGATAATACTAAAATAATAAGATTACAAAAGCAATTAAAAGCTAAAGCTGTATTAGATAACAGTAGTAATTTAGGTCAATTATCTTCTATGATAGATGAACTAAAAGACGAAACGATTAGAAAGCATCACATATTTGTAGAAAAGCATCAATGGTTAAAGCAAATAATAACTGGTGACTATAGTAATATTCCTCAGAGCTCAATTAAAATACATCATGAGTCCATTGCAAATATTGATAGTTTAAAACAGTTTTTAGCACCATATTTTAAAGCACACATTAAACCTTTTTTGTCTGAAACTTTAAATAAAGGGAAGTATATCCTATTAATTAATATTGTTCTAAGTCAAAGACTTTTCACTGAAGAAATAGAGCAAATGATTATTAGTTTTTTTAGTTCTAAACTAAATTATGCTAAAGTCTATATGGAAGAAGGAAAAATAGAAGACAAGCATTACCCTGTTGCATATATCACAAATCGTAATTTCATTAAGTGTTTAAGTCAATATCCAAATTCATTTGAAGATGATATAAACGAATTAAATTCAGTTGTAATTGATATCTATAATTCTAAAAGAAAAAACACTAACAATTCTACTTTTATCTTTACTGCTAAAGCTATGGTAGCTTTTGGAGAGTTAGAAATTTCTAACTACATGCTCAAGGATATTTTAATATCAAATGCAGCAACAGCCAAACCTTACGCATTCAAAACTGGAAAATCTCAAAAAACAAAATCAGGAACAGGTGTTGGAATATGGAGTATCATAGTATTTTTAATATTAATGGTTAGAATAGCAACTAAAGTTTTTAGAAGTGATAGTAGTAGTCCGTCTAACTATTATGATCAATACGATAGAATTAATATTGGTAACACAAACGAAAACAAGAAAAATATTTTAGAAGCTATTCGTAAAATTCAAGAAAAAAAACAATTAGAGCAGCAAACTTTAGATTCAAATAATTCTGAAAATAACAATATAGAAGAAACTGTAACATTCAAAAACAACAATACTATTAAAACTATAACATTACCAAACACATATGGTAATAGGTATAAATCAAAAAATCATATAAGATTTATTTACAGCTTAAAGCTGAAAACAAAACGAGAGGATCAAGAAAAAAATCCAAAACCAACCACACCTATAACTGCATTTACAAATGCCTATCCAAAAACATTTAACACTATTGAATCTTCAGAAAACAGAGTAAACAATTATAGTTTACTTAAAAACAATAGTAATAACGACCTTGTTGTTTTTAGACTAACCCAAGGTATAGACCAAACTATTTATATACCTAAAGAAGAAACAAGGTATATTAATATTAAACAAGGAGACTCATTGTTATTTTATACAGGTCAATATTTTTCTCCAGGACGTTTCTCTCATTTTAAAACTCGATCAGAATTATCAAGCTTATATAAAATAAAGACATTGGACACTAAAGCCAATACTGAAATAAATATTTTACCATATAGTCAAGAAGTAAAATTCAATAAAGATTTTAAGACTAATAAAACTACTATTGACACTTTTTTACGTGATCATATTAACACCAATAAGCTAGAACTTGAGTCCTTAAATATTGATTACATATATACAAAATGGTATAAAAATAAATACAACTAGATAATTACCTTAAACCTGTTTTACTATCATCTTTAAATTGCTTTTGCTTCTCTTTTTCTCTGTCTGGTAATAAGGCGTATAAAGCATAAACAATATGTTTTAAAGATTTGTAATCTTTACGCTCGATAGCTTCATCACCTTGCTTCATTAACTTATCGGCCTTTTTAGTATCTGTAAAACCTGAAGTGTATTTTAGACCAAAAAAATAGGATATAAAATTCTCATCACTAGACTGTATAATTGAATTAAACAAGACATCTAATTCTTTTATTTTAGCTCTAATTAAATATTTATCACCAGAATTAATAACTTCTTTTTCGTTAGCAATAACCTTAAGATATTTAGGCCTGTATTTTTCGTTTTCTTCTTTATTAACTTCCCATTCTAAACTTTCTTTAGAATGATTGTACTCTTCAATCTCTAAAGCTATAACCTTGTTTCTAGTTAGCGTGTCAAAAGTTTGTATAAGCTTACGTTTTTGATCGTCTAATTGGTATTTTTTATCAGAGACATCATCATCATTTAGTAACGTCGTTTCAATCTGAACTTCAATTAAACCAACTCTTAATTGTTCTAGCTTATTAGAATACTCAAAATTTTCTTCTTCAACTTGTTCTTTAATAAGGTATTCTACATCAGATAAAACCGCATTAATTTCCATGTTTATTTTAGAAATACTGATAGTGCGTTCTGACTGACTAAAAACATTTTTAAATTCTTGATCACAAGCTTGTAGATAGACATTTATTTTTAAATCTCTAGACTCAGTAATCTCTACTTCTATTTCAATATCAGTTCCTTTTATTAAATCTTCTTCAAGATCTTTTCCAGAAAACTCGATATACCCAATACTTAAACCTGAACTTGGTAAGCCTTTAGATTGCCCTTCGACAATATTAATGATTAGATTAGCATCAGAATCCTTAAGTATAGTTTTAGATGCTGTTTTGTATATTTTTTTCTTTAATGGAAGAATACTTCCTTTTCTAAAAATCTGTTCTAATCTGGTAACCGAAGCATCAATATCATCAATTTCCATACAAATATCTATAGGTAACGGTTGTCCCAAAACATTGTAACTTCCTTGATTTATTGCTATTGTATTAATAGTTTTTAAAGGATTTAACTGTTGATCTAAAACTTGAATTTTAAATCGGTTTAATTGCCCCTTTAAAAGCGGTACAAACTCGGCAAAGCCTCCATTTTCAATTATTTTTATTCCAGAATCATAACCACCATCCGTTCTGGTTACTCTGTATTTTAAGTCTTTACCAGAAACTTTACATGTGATTAACTCTTCTAAATCTCTAGTGTTTTGCTCGTAAAAAATCTGAGTTTCAATACTACTCTCCTCCTCTACTATAATTGTTTTTTCTGTTTCAATAGTTGTAGGTTTAGATCCAGCAAAGTAAGCTGCTCCATCTACAACTGCAGATGTTGGATCTATACTAGAATCTACCAAAATACCGGTTTCTTCTTTAATACGTTGTTTAATTAATGGCACATAAGTACTACCTCCAATTAATATTAGACGTTCTATTTGTGAGTTTAATAATTGATTTTGAGAAATTACTTTTTTAATAAACGTAATGGTTTGCTCAACTTTAGGAGTAATAACAGCTTCAAATTCTGCTCTTGTTATTACAATTTGATCAAAAACATTATCATCATTAATATCAATATCTATTTCAATTTCTGTTTCAGGATAAACAGATAATTCTTTTTTAGCTTCTTCAGCTTTTTTAAGCAACTCAAAATACAAACCTTTATATTGACTAGATTTAGATTTAATATCTTTCCAAAGGTTAGTAATATTAGCTATAACCTCAATTTTTGGAACAATTATTTTCTCTACAATAAGATTATCAAAATCTGCGCCTCCTAAAAAATTATCTCCTTCATTATCTATAACTTTTAATTCTCTGTCATTGACTTCTACTAAAGCTACATCAAAAGTCCCTCCTCCAAAATCATAAACAATCCAATTTTTAGATGTTTCTATATCCAAATTAGACTGATTTGCAAAAGCTAAACATGCTGCAATAGGTTCTTGCAACAAAACAACTTCTTTAAAACCTGCTAAATAACCTGCTTTTTTAGTCGCGTTAGATTGTATAGTATCAAAAGATGCTGGAATTGTTATTACAGCAGTTTGTAATTGATCTGTATCTGTAACAAAGTTTTTTAATTCTTTTAAAATTAAAGAAGATAAGTCTATTGGAGACATTTCTTTATCAATAGACGGTATAAAATAAGTTTCTTGTGTACCCATTTTACGTTTAAAAAGCATGCAAACATTTTCTGCATCTTTCTCTAAATAATCTAAAGCTTTATCTCCAATAATCGTGCGATTACCTCTAAAAGCAACACAAGAAGGTAAGGTTTGTTTTAAACCCAAAGGGTTATTATATATTTTAACAGCACCATTATTATAATTAGCAATTAAGCTGTTTGTGGTACCTAAATCAATAGCAAAGTTAATGGTCTTCATTGGGTGTTATTCTACAATTACAATTCCTTTTTGTACTAAAACATTTTGGTTATCCGTTTTTTTATAAACTATAGGTTTTAGTACTTTAACAATTTTCATTTGTCCATTAAAATCACCAGTAATATTGGCTTCAACGTCTGTCATTTCGTTTCGGTATGTTTGACCAATTGGATTAACAATATGATAACCCAAAGTTTCGAATTCATGATTAATCCTATCAATATTTCTATTGAAAATTGTCAAATTTTCTTTATTACTTTTTAATTGAATAGAAAATATTTGATTGATTATCTCTAACATTTTTAAGATGAATTAAATGAAAGTGTAAGATACAATTTATATGAAATTAAACCACTTCAGCAACCACAAAAGTACTTCCTCCGATATAAATTACGTCATCAACCGAAGCTGTGTTTAATGCTGTATTGTAAGCTTCTTCAACCGAAGCGTAAGACTTACCTGTAAATCCATTATCCAAAAAAGATTGCATTAACATATTGGCATCCAAACCTCTTGGCACATTTGGTTTACAAAAATAATATGTTGCTTGTTTTGGTAATAAAGGTAAAATAGAAACCAGGTCTTTGTCATTAACAACTCCAAATACAATATGAAGTTTGGAGTGTTTTTCTTGCAATAATTGCTGCATTACTAAGGTTAAACCTTCTTTATTATGAGCTGTATCACAAATAACTTTAGGAGCTATATTTAATATTTGCCAACGTCCTTTTAAACCTGTATTTTTAACCGAATGATGTAATCCGTTAACAATATTATCGTCAGATATTTTATATCCTTTTTTATTAAGTAGGTTTACGGTTTGCACAACTCCTTTTATGTTCTTGAATTGATAGCTTCCTTTTAAATCTGTTGTAAACGTTTTGGTAATTAATTGATCCGCAAAATAGATTGGACTGCTATTTTTTTCCGCGAAAGCGTTAAAAACATCCTGAGTATCTGGTTGTGTTTCGCTAATAACAACAGGGATATTTGGTTTGATAATACCTGCTTTTTCTGAAGCTATTAAACTTAAAGTATCACCCAAAAACTGTACATGATCTAATCCTATATTAGTGATTAAAGACACCTCAGGAGTAATAATATTTGTTGAATCTAAACGACCTCCTAAACCGACTTCAATAACTGCAAAATCAACTTTTTGTTTTGCAAAATAATCAAAAGCCATTCCTACTGTCATTTCAAAAAAAGACAATGAATTATCTTCAAAAAAGGATTTGTTTTCTTCTATAAAATCAATAACAAATTGCTTAGTAACTTCTGTGCCATTAATTTTAATACGCTCTCTAAAGTCTTTTAAATGTGGAGAGGTATATAATCCAACTTTATAACCAGCTTCCTGAAGTACAGATGCTAACATGTGACTACTAGAGCCTTTACCATTGGTACCTGCTACGTGTAAAGATTTAAATTTATGTTGTGGATTATTAAGGTAATTAGCTAATTTAATAGTGTTTGATAAGTCTTTTTTAAATGCTGTTTGACCTTGCTTTTGATACATTGGAAGTTGAGAAAACATCCAATTTACAGTCTCTAAATAAGTCATGATAGTTTATTGACCTAATTTAAAATTGATACTTACAAATCCTATTTGACGTTCTGGTGCATTACTGTCTGGAGCCCATTTATGGGTTAATGCTATTTTACGAGCAGGTTCTAATAAACAAGCTGCAGTGTTTTTGGTGCCTTTAACTCCTGGAACCGCTTTTACAACTTTACCGGAACGGTCTACTTCAATTTGTACGACCACAAGTCCAGACTCGTTACAATCCTGAACAATAGTGTTAAACCTAGGCTTACCTCTTCCGTTTAAACCATATCCTACACCATTACCACTTCCTTTTCCTGTACCATCGCCAAATTTACTTGGTCCATAAGAGTTACCTGATCCAGAACCATTACCTGGTCCATTTCCAGGACCATTACTATTAGAGTCCGATGCATTTTCTGAATTACTAATTCCGTTTATTAAAGCATCATTAGCTTTTCTAATCTCATCTTGTCTCTTTTTTCTGCTGCTTCAGCAGCAGCTTTAGCTGCTTTTGCAGCTTGCTCTTTAGCTAATTGGTCTGCTTTAGCTTTGGCTATAGCGTCGTTTTCTTTTTTAGCTTGTTCTTGCTGTTTTTTAATGGCAACAGCGTCTTCATCCTCTTGTGTGATGACGTCTTCTTTTGACGTAGGTGCAGCAGCAGCTTCCTGTTGCTGTACTTCTTCTTGAGGATTAGTCTCTTCTGGCTGTGTTTTAGTTGGTGCTGCTGCTTGAGCTGGTGCACCTCCTCCACCTCCAGAAGAACCTCCAAAGTTAATGGCTACACCATATTCTTCTGGTGGATCCATATAATTTTGACCAACTACAAATAGAAGCAATAGCAATATCAGCATAATTAATGCTGTTATTTTTGCTGAATTCTTTTCGTGTTTGGTTTTTAAATATTTCATCTTATTGTGCTTTTACTGCCAATGACGATTTGATTTTATTTCGGTTTGCAATGTCCATAATAAATACGACATGTTGCATTTCTACACTTTCATCAGATCTAATAGTAATCGTTGGAGAGTCTACATTACCAACTTTTGCTAATACTTCTGCTTCTAATTTATCTTTAGAGACTTGCTTCATATCTACATAATAGTTAACGTTTTTGTCAACGCTTACAGATACGTTTTTAGTCTGTGTGGTTTTACTTGATGATTTAGGTAATAATAAATCAATAGCTTCTGCCGAGACTAAAGTTGATGCAATCATAAAAAAGATAAGCAGCAAGAACACGATGTCTGTCATAGACGACATGTTAAATTCTGGTGTTACTTTATTTCTTCCTCTTAATCGCATATTAACTAGGTTCGTTTAATAAATCTAAAAATTCAAGCGAGTTAGCTTCCATTTGATATACAACTTTATCAGTTTTAACAACTAAATGGTTGTATGCAATGTATGCTACAATACCTACTATTAAACCACCTACAGTAGTTGTCATTGCAGTATATAAACCATCTGCTAACGTTTTAATATCTATCGATCCACCAGAATTTGCAATTTCAAAAATAGATAAAATCATCCCTATTACTGTACCAAGAAAACCAATCATTGGTGCTGCTCCAGATATAGTTGCTAATACACTTACATTTTTTTCTAAACTATAAATTTCTAGTCGTCCTGCATTTTCAATAGCTGTATTAATATCGTCTAAAGGTTTACCAATCCTAGAAACCCCTTTACTAATTAATCTGGATACAGGTGAATCTACTGTTGTGCATAAATTTTGAGCGGACTCTATTTTACCATTACTAACGTAATCTTTAATTTGATTCATAAAGTTTGAATCAATTTTTGAAGCGTCTTTTATAGCAAAGATTCGTTCAAAATAAATGTAAACTGCCATGACTAATAACACAAATAGTAATGCGATAATAATCATACCTGCAGTACCTCCTGTTGTTATTAACTCGATTATTGATAATGTTTTTTCAACTGGTTCTCCTTCTGCTAATGGATCTACCGCTTGAGCAGTGTCTTGAATTAATGTACTTATCATATTAAGTTTTTATTTAAATATCTAACGCTAATCTTTTAATTAAATTATACTAAAACAATTTTTACCATAACATAACCTAACACACCTAATACAATTGTATAAGGTAATGCCATTTTAACCATCTTACCGTAAGATAAATTGATTAATGGAGCTAATGCTGAAGTTAATAAAAATAAGAATGCTGCTTGACCGTTTGGTGTTGCTACACTTGGTAAGTTTGTACCTGTGTTAATCGCAATTGCTAATTTTTCGAAATGCTCTCTATCAATTGCACCACTTTTAAATGCTTCTTGAACTTCTCCTATATATACTGTTGCAACAAATACATTGTCACTAATCGCAGACAGGAAACCGTTAGCTAAATAAAATAAACCTGGCTGTGCTGCTGGATCTTGTTTTAAAGCCCAATTAATAATAGGACTAAATAAGTGTTGGTCATGTATCATGGCAACAATCACAAAAAATACAACAAGCAAACCTGTAAATGGTAATGCTTCTTCAAAAGCATGTCCTAATTGATGCTCATCAATAATACCCATAAATGCAGTTTGGAAAATAATTAAAGCTAATCCAATAAATCCAACTGGAGCAATATGTAATGCTAATCCCATGATTAACAATACTGCTGCTACACCTTGAACTATAAGTGCATATTTTTGTTTGTCAGTTCTGTTTTTGTCTTCTTCAATTGTATAATTTTCGATAATTCCAGCAACAACAGGAGGTAGTTTTTCACCAAAACCAAAAGATCCTGTTAGCTCTAAAATTACTGTTGTTAATAATCCTGCTATTAATACTGGAATGGTAATTGGTGCCATTTGTACGAAAAACTCGATAAAGTCCCATCCTAATCTTTCACCAATCAATAAATTTTGAGGTTCACCAACTAAAGTACAAACACCACCTAAAGCCGTACCTACAACTCCATGCATGATTAAACTTCTTAAAAAGCTTCTAAATTGTTCTAGAGTTTCACCACTTAATTCTTCTCTATCTTTTACTCCACTTGAGTCATAATCTGCTTCACTAGAATGAATTTTGTGATAAACACCATAAAATCCTACAGCAACACTAATTAATACAGCTGTTACTGTTAAAGCATCTAAAAAGGCTGATAAAATAGCTGATAGAAATACAAATAATAGAGATAAAACTACTTTAGATTTTATTTTAGTAAATACTTTACTAAAGATAAACATCAGTAATGGTTTCATGAAATAAATACCTGCTACCATGAATACTAAAAGTAGAATTACTTCTAAATTTTGATCAACTTCATGATACGCGTTTTCAGGAGATGTTAATCCTAAAGCAATAACCTCAATTGCTAATAATCCACCAGATTGTAACGGATAACATTTTAAAGCCATGGCTAGAGTAAAAATAAACTCAGCAATAAAAAGCCATGAAGTCACAGTTTTTCCTAATACGAAAAAAGAAAAAATGTTAAAAATTAAAAAACTAATCATGGTTAGTTTAAACCATTTTGGGCTATTCCCTAAAAAATTCTTGAACATATTAATTATATTTTAAATAAGTTGTTTTAGTGCTATTTCAAAAGCAGTTTTGCTAATTTCCTTTTTAGAAGCATTTTTAGCATGTACGTTTTGTATAGCTTTTTTGATAATATTAGAAGTATCATTAAAGATCGCTTCATCTGTCATTTGTACTTTACGTTCCATAAAGTAGGCAAATACACGAGCCATACCACAGTTTGAAATAAAATCTGGTATAAGGCTTACACGCTCATCAGTTTGTTCCATGATTGATCCAAAGAAAATTTCTTTATCAGCAAAAGGTACATTTGCACCACATGATACAACTTCTAAACCTGTGTTTATCATTTGATCAATTTGATCTTGTGTTATTAATCTTGAAGCTGCACAAGGTGCAAAAATTTCGGTTTTTAAAGACCAAACACGTTCATTCATTTCGGCAAAAGGAATCATATTATCTGTTGATAATGTGTTTCCGTTTTTAGTTAAAAAGAAATTTTTAATCTCTTCAAAAGAAAATCCGTCTTCGTTAATAACTCCTCCAGAAATATCAATAATACCAACTACTTTGGCTCCCATTTGAGCTAAATAATAAGCTGCTGCAGACCCAACGTTTCCAAAACCTTGTACAACTGCACGTTTGCCTTTTACGCTTCCTCCATAAATATCATAATAATGTTTTACAGCTTCTGCAACACCATAACCTGTAATCATGTCTGCTACAGTATATTTTTTTGCAACATCTGGAGAAAAATTAGTGTTTTCTAACACTTTTATAACACCTTGACGTAATTGTCCAATACGGTTTATTTTATCTGCTTCGGTTGGTTTAAAGTGTCCATTAAAAACACCTTCTTGTGGATGCCAGACTCCAGATTCTTCTGTAATTGGAATTACTTCATGTATTTCGTCTACATTTAAGTCTCCTCCTGTACCATAATAACTTTTAAGTAATGGTGATACTGCTTTATACCAACGTTCTAAAACGCCTTTTTTTCTTGGGTCTTTTGGGTCAAAGTTTATCCCTGATTTTGCACCACCAATAGCTGGTCCAGAAACAGTAAATTTAACTTCCATTGTTTTTGCTAAAGACAACACTTCATTCATGTCCAGTCCTTTACGCATTCTGGTTCCTCCTCCTGCTGCTCCTCCTCTAAGTGAGTTTATGACAGTCCATCCTTCTGCTTCAGTTTCGGAATCTTTCCAGTTAAATATGATTTCTGGTTCTTTATTTTCGTAAATTTTTAATAAGTCTTTCATTATTGATTTTGGTTTCAACTTTAATATTTTCTTTTAAATCGGAGAATAATATTAAGGTAGCTAAAGTTGATTCATCTTAAGAAGTATTAGATTTTATTAGTTCAACAAATATAAAAAAACAAAAAATGCATTTTAATAGTTAAAGCATTTTTATTGTGATAATTTAATGTTAATATGCTTAAGGCTTCTGAATCCTAAACATATAGCATAACTAATGATAATTATGGGTTATATTTATAAATATTACCTGAGGAGTGGTCTTTTGAAGCTCCTGTTACGGATTTTAAACAATTATTTTGATTTATTAAGCGTAATACACCAAGAAAGCCAAAAATTAAGGCTTCCTTAAACTCGATTATTTTTGTTGAAGGTATGACAATTTTATTTGAAGTTAATGCTTGAATTTCTTCTATTAAAAATGAATTAAAAACACCTCCTCCTGTGGCTAATACCGAAGCTTTATTTGTTTGATTTATTATTGCAGCTATTTGTTGTGCACAGTGTTTTACGTAAGTGTGCAAAATGTCTTCTGTTTTTAAATTATAACTATCTATTAACGGAAAAATGTTTGTCTTTACCCACTCCAATCCTAAAGATTTTGGATGTTTTTGTGTATAAAATGGTAAGTCATTTAACTGTTGTAATAATGGTTGACAAATGTTTCCGTTTCTGGCAATGCTTCCTTTGTTGTCAAAACTTAAACCTAAACTGTTGACGTATTTATTAAGGACTATATTTACTGGACAAATATCAAATGCTATGCGTTGGTTTTCTGCTTGACAGGAAATATTAGCAAATCCACCCAAATTTAGACACCAAGTGTATTGATTAAATAATAATTGATCACCAATAGGTACTAAAGGAGCACCTTGACCTCCTAACATAACATCCTGAACTCTAAAATCGCACACAACATTTTGCTTAATTAATGTTGCTAACTTAGGTAAGTTTCCTATTTGTAACGTATAACCTAAATCAGGTTGATGCAAGGCTGTATGACCATGAGAGCATACTGCATCTATAGTTTTTATGTCATTTTCTTGGATAAATTTATTAATTACTTTGGCTAAATAGCTAGTATAATCTTGATCTAAACTTGCTAATTGTAAAGGGTTTAAATCTGTTAAGCTTTTTAGCCTATTAGTCCAATCCTGAGAATAGGCTATGGTTGTGGCTTTATTGATTTTGAAGCTCCAATCGGTTTCTTTTTTAAATGAAATTAAAGCTAGATCTATACCATCTAAAGAGGTACCAGACATCACACCAATTACGCAAAACTTGTCTTTAATCATATCCTGTAAAAATAACTATATCGATTGAAAAAATGCTAATAAAAACTTATCTTTGCGTACAATTTTTATTAAATCAACAATCTTATATAAATTATGGATTTAAGCCTAACTGAAGAACATATCATGATTCGCGATGCTGCTCGCGATTTTGCACAAACAGAATTATTACCAGGAGTTATCGAACGTGATAACGCACAAACGTTTCCAGACGAATTGGTAAAAAAAATGGGAGCTCTAGGTTTTATGGGAATTATGGTAGACCCTAAGTATGGAGGAAGTGGTATGGATGCTATTTCTTACGTATTAATTATGGAAGAATTATCAAAGATTGATGCCTCTGCTTCTGTAATGGTGTCTGTTAACAACTCTTTAGTTTGCTATGGTCTTGAAGCTTTTGGTACAGAAGAACAGAAACAAAAATATTTAACAAAATTAGCTTCTGGCGAATCTATAGGAGCATTTTGTTTAAGTGAGCCTGAAGCTGGTAGTGATGCAACGTCGCAAAAAACTACTGCTATTGACAAAGGTGATCACTACATTATTAATGGGACAAAAAACTGGATTACTAATGGTGGTCGTAGCGATGTATATTTAGTAATCGCACAAACAGATAGAGAAAAAGGACATAAAGGTATTAATGCTTTTATTGTTGAAAAAGGAACTCCTGGTTTTGATATTGGACCTAAAGAAGATAAATTAGGAATTAGAGGAAGTGATACACATACTTTACAATTTAACGACGTTAAAGTACCTAAAGAAAACCGTATTGGTGAAGATGGATTTGGATTTAAGTTTGCAATGAAAACTTTATCTGGAGGACGTATTGGTATTGCTGCACAAGCTTTAGGTATTGCTTCTGGTGCTTATGAATTAGCTTTAAAATACAGTAAAGAGCGTAAGGCTTTTGGTACAGAAATTTGTAACCATCAAGCTATTGCTTTTAAATTAGCTGATATGCATACTGAAATAGAAGCAGCACGTATGTTAGTCATGAAAGCTGCTTGGGATAAAGACCAAGGTAACAACTATGACATGTCTAGTGCTATGGCTAAATTATATGCTAGCAAAGTTGCAATGGAACAAACGGTTGAAGCTGTGCAAATACATGGTGGAAATGGTTTTGTTAAGGAATACCATGTAGAGCGTTTAATGCGTGATGCAAAAATCACACAGATTTATGAAGGTACTTCTGAAATACAAAAAATAGTAATTTCTAGAGGTGTTATTAAAGGGTAATCTTTAATTAAAATATAATGCTAAAAAGGCTTTAAATTAAATTTAAAGCCTTTTTTTTATTTTGAAATTTCGTCTAAAACTAATCGTATTTCTCCATAAGTATACTTATCATCTATTTGATGTTTTAAATCGGATAGATTTTCAAATTTATGTTTTGGTATTATGTCTTTAAGTTCTTTATAATGTTTTTCAGATATTAAATCGGTAATTTTAACTTCTCCTGTAGCAATAAAACTAGCCAAATGACCAATTATAGTATTAACATTTAAATCGCGCTCAAAAGCAATTTGCTCGACTGATTTACCAGCTTTAAAAATCTGTAAAGAAGTTAACATAGTGTCTCCTTTTTTACGCTTAGGTTTTGGCTTATCAAAAACTTCAATAGCTTTTGAAGTTTCAATATCATTTTCATCACAGTAATCGGTAATAACTTTTAGTATTTCATTTCCATACTTCTCAACCCTTGTTTTACCAAAACCATTAATTTTAAGTAACTCGTTTTTATTGGTTGGTAAGGTTTCGCACATTTCATATAATGACTTTTGAGTAAAAATTTGAAAATGAATTAAATCTTCTCGCTCTGCTATTGTGTTTCTTAATTCTCTTAAAAGTTCAAATAACTCGACATTGGTAGTTCCATCAACAACAGATGTTCTTGATTTTTTAGGTTTTTCTTTAGTTAAGAAAACAGACTTGGCTCGTAATTCCAAGAATGTATTTACTTTGAAGCCTTTATTTAAATTTGAAAAATAGAGTGTTTTTATGGCTATTAACTCTTCAACAGTATCTAATTGTTTATTAAAATCTTTTTCTAGATTTTTATTATCTGTCGAAAAATTGAATGTTTTATAACTATCAATAATCTTAGAATCTGTTTGTGCTTTAAAATAATTTATAGCCTTAATAAATCTTTCCTGAATTTGATCACTTGATTCTGGAAGTAGAGCTTTAGAGGTTAACTCAGACAATTGGGCTTTAAAACCATTTGCGACTTTTAATAAAGAAGCAACAGTATCTTTAATTGTAATTAAAGGAGCTTCTATATTACCTTGAAAACTTCCTATGTTTTTATAATAAATATCTAAAATTCGATTAACAGGATATAAAAATTGATAAAAATTGAAAATTTCAGAAATTAGACCTAACTGATAACTAGATTTAGATTCGTTTAAAATTAACTCAGTAGGTTGATTAGCCTCAGCTTCTTTATTAAATTGAATTACATTATTATCACTAATAATTTGGTTAGAAGTAATCTTACTTTTAAGTACCAAGCCCTCTAATGACTTACATCTACTCAAAGCAACGTAAGTCTGTCCATGTGCAAAAGCCCCTTCAGCATCAATAATAGCTTTATCAAAAGTTAAACCTTGACTTTTATGTATGGTTATCGACCAAGCTAAACGTAATGGCATTTGGGTATAAGAACCAATTTTGTTTTCGGTAATTGCTTTAGTTTCTGGATCTACATTATAATTAATATTATCCCAAACTTCAGGTTTTGTAATTATATTAAATTCATCATCAGGACATTTAATAACAACTTCATCCTTATCTAATAGTATTACTTTCCCTATTTTACCATTAAAGTAACGTTTTTCAATTGAGCTATCATTTTTTACAAACATAACTTGAGCACCAACCTTTAAAACTAATTCAACTTTATTAGGGTAAGAAAATTCAGGAAATTTACCTTCAACTTTCGCTTTGTAAATTTTTTCTTTACCTTTTAAATTAGCTAAAGCTGAATTATTCACTTGTTCAGCTTTCCTATTATGTGTTGTTAATGAAATATAACCGTCATTATCCGATGGGATGAAATTCGGGTTATAACGTTTATTTAATTCTTCAGTTGAAGCTTTTGATAGAGTGTTAGTCCTTATTTCATTTAAGATATCAATAAACTTAGGATTATCTTGTCTATATATATGTTTCAGTTCAACAGAAATTGGTTGACATCCTTGATAAGCATAACTACTAAAGAAAAAAGGATTTTTATAAAATTGTTTTAATAAATGCCAATCATTATCTTTTACAACAGGAGAAAGTTGTTGCAGATCTCCTATCATTAAAATCTGTACACCTCCAAATACAACTTTTCGATCTCTAAACCGTCTTAAGGTTTTATCAATTCCATCAAGAAGATCAGCTCTAACCATACTAATTTCATCAATTATTAATAAATCCATAGACTTAATAATATTGATTTTAGTCTTACTAAACTTTCTTTTAAAACCTGAAGGGGTATTTAAATCATCATTAGGTAATATAGGCCCGAAAGGTAATTGAAAAAAAGAATGAATAGTAACACCTTTAGCATTTATAGCAGCAACACCAGTTGGAGCAACAATTACAATTCTTTTTAATGAATCACGTTTTAATTTATGAAGAAAAGTTGTTTTACCTGTTCCAGCTTTACCTGTTAGAAAAATATTTCTATCAGTATTATTTACAAAATTGTTAGCTAAAATTAAGTCTTTATTTATTTCCATTGAAGATTAATAATGTATGGTAATATAAATAATGCTATTTTATAAATAAAGAAATACTCTTTAAATTCTTAATGATTTATCATACAGGACTAAAACCTTCTTAAATTTCTACCTCTAAAGGTTAAAGCATTCTTTAATTCTGTAGTTAATTTAAGCTATGACGAGTATTGTATTTAATAATGTAGTAAAGTATATACCAAAAAAATCCTCAACAAATAAATGTTGAGGATTCTCTAAAAAGGCGACGACCTACTCTCCCACAATGTAGTACCATCGGCGCAAATGGGCTTAACTTCTCTGTTCGGAATGGTAAGAGGTGAGCCCCATCGCTATAATCACCTTAAATCTTTCGGTGTGTGTAGAATACTCTACTTAACCGTATATAATAACATATTGAAAAAATATTCATGAAAATAATATTGAACTTTATAAAAAACAGGCGTACAATAAGCCTATGGGTTATTAGTACTACTTGGCTATGACATTACTGCCTTTACACCTATAGCCTATCAACGTGGTCATCTCCCACGACCCTTTAAAGAAATCTCATCTTGTGGTGGGTTTCGCGCTT
>NZ_CM147840.1:165000-170000 GCF_055804415.1 Olleya sp. NP1-10
CTTAGATGTTTCAGTTCTCCGGGTTTGCTCACCTTACGGTGTAACATGTCTTCAACATGCTGGGTTGCCCCATTCGGATATCTACGGATCAATTTGTATGTGCCAATCCCCGTAGCTTTTCGCAGCTTATCACGTCCTTCATCGCCTCTGAGAGCCTAGGCATTCCCCATACGCTCTTATTTAGCTTATTGTACTATTTGCTTTTTAATGAGTTACATTATTAATAGTAGCTCGTGACTAACTATTAATAAGTTATTATTTAAATCAATGAGTTATACTCATCTCTTTTTTTCATGTATCTTTTTTCAATATGTCAATGAACTTTTTCAACAATTAAATGTTGATTGTGGAGAATATCGGAGTCGAACCGATGACCTCCTGCGTGCAAGGCAGGCGCTCTAGCCAGCTGAGCTAATCCCCCATTAATAAATCCCGAATGTTGTATTCAGAATTATCGATTTAGAATTAACAACTTCTAGAATTTCCTTTATTTATAGTATTAGTAGTCTCAGGCAGACTCGAACTGCCGACCTCTACATTATCAGTGTAGCGCTCTAACCAGCTGAGCTATGAGACTCTACTATAATAGATTTTAAATTAACAGCAGGAGAATAAACTTTTTGTTTATTTATAATAAAACATTCTTTAATCGTCTTTCTCTAGAAAGGAGGTGTTCCAGCCGCACCTTCCGGTACGGCTACCTTGTTACGACTTAGCCCTAGTTACCGATTTTACCCTAGGCCGCTCCTTACGGCGACGGACTTCAGGCACTCCCAGCTTCCATGGCTTGACGGGCGGTGTGTACAAGGCCCGGGAACGTATTCACCGCATCATGGCTGATATGCGATTACTAGCGATTCCAGCTTCACGGAGTCGAGTTGCAGACTCCGATCCGAACTGTGATAGGGTTTATAGATTCGCTCCTTCTCGCGAAGTGGCTGCTCTCTGTCCCTACCATTGTAGCACGTGTGTAGCCCAGGACGTAAGGGCCGTGATGATTTGACGTCATCCCCACCTTCCTCACAGTTTGCACTGGCAGTCTTGTTAGAGTTCCCGACTTAAATCGCTGGCAACTAACAACAGGGGTTGCGCTCGTTATAGGACTTAACCTGACACCTCACGGCACGAGCTGACGACAACCATGCAGCACCTTGTAAATTGTCCGAAGAAAAGTCTATCTCTAAACCTGTCAATTTACATTTAAGACCTGGTAAGGTTCCTCGCGTATCATCGAATTAAACCACATGCTCCACCGCTTGTGCGGGCCCCCGTCAATTCCTTTGAGTTTCATTCTTGCGAACGTACTCCCCAGGTGGGTCACTTATCACTTTCGCTTAGCCACTCAGACCGAAGTCCGAACAGCTAGTGACCATCGTTTACGGCGTGGACTACCAGGGTATCTAATCCTGTTCGCTCCCCACGCTTTCGTCCATCAGTGTCAGTATATTATTAGTAATCTGCCTTCGCAATTGGTATTCTATGTAATATCTATGCATTTCACCGCTACACTACATATTCTAACTACTTCATAATAACTCAAGATAACCAGTATCAAAGGCAATTCTACAGTTGAGCTGCAGGATTTCACCTCTGACTTAATTATCCACCTACGGACCCTTTAAACCCAATGATTCCGGATAACGCTTGGATCCTCCGTATTACCGCGGCTGCTGGCACGGAGTTAGCCGATCCTTATTCTTACAGTACCGTCAAGCTGCTACACGTAGCAGTGTTTCTTCCTGTATAAAAGCAGTTTACAACCCATAGGGCAGTCTTCCTGCACGCGGCATGGCTGGATCAGAGTTGCCTCCATTGTCCAATATTCCTCACTGCTGCCTCCCGTAGGAGTCTGGTCCGTGTCTCAGTACCAGTGTGGGGGATCCCCCTCTCAGGGCCCCTACCTATCGTCGCCATGGTATGCCGTTACCACACCATCTAGCTAATAGGACGCATAGTCATCTCTTACCGTAACCTTTAATGTTATCTTGATGCCAAGTCAACATACTATAAGATATTAATCCAAATTTCTCTGGGCTATCCCTTAGTAAGAGGTAGATTCTATACGCGTTACGCACCCGTTCGCCGGTCGTCATCTTTAGCAAGCTAAAATGTTACCCCTCGACTTGCATGTGTTAAGCCTGCCGCTAGCGTTCATCCTGAGCCAGGATCAAACTCTTCATCGTTAAATTTTTAAGTGTTTCCACTAATATGCTTAACAATTAAAGCTGTTTAAAAATACTCAAAATGGTTTATTCTCTTGTTTGAATTAAATCGTTTCCAATTTAGTTCTTACGCTGTCAATTCAATATGTTTATGAACTTTTCTGTATCTCTTAAGATGTTATTTCCTTAAGCGGGTGCAAATATAATTCGCTTTTTTTAATCCCACAAGTTTTAAATGAAAAAATATTTTTTTATTTAAAACTCTCAATAACTACTTTAGAACGTTTTCCTGAAACTAAATAACTTTTAATAGGTTACGTCGTTTTCGGGGTGCAAATATACAACCCTTTTCCATTCTACCAACACTTATTTTAATCTTTTTTTAATTTAATTTTAATATTGCTTTTTAACAGCTTGTAATCAGTTGATTATCTCTTGAGATTTTATTGTGTTTTTTTAATGTTGTTCTTTGATTATATGTCAGTGTTTGGCTACTTTGAAATTGTGTTTATTGATTGTCAACGCGTTAGGGATAGAACGGTCTGTTTGAGCTCTTTTTTTATATTCCAATCTTTATTACATAGGATTATACTTTTAGCATGAAAACAAACTTTTAATCTAGCCGTTTACTTTAATAAAAAAAGCGAGTAGTGATAGCCCGACCCTTGGGGAACGCCATTATTAAACTATAAAAAGAAGTTCCAAACTAATCCAAATCTAATCTTAAAGTCTCGGAATGGTTGGTTTGGGGCTGAATAATAATTAGGATCGGTAAAGAGCGCATTGAAATGTTCGGCTTTTAGAAAAATTCTTGTTTGACGGATTTTTGCGTTTACAAAGAAATCTAATCTAGAGAATCCTCCTAGCTCTTGATTGTGATTGTTTTGAGTGTAAAACTCGGATAACAACGGATCATAGCCATCCATATTATAGGATGAGAAATAATTAAAGATTACTCCTGTTTGCAAATACAGTGCTTTTTTGAATACATGGTTTGAGTAATAAAGCGTATTTCTGGTTACTATTTGTGGTACATTTAATGTATTTGAATCGTCTTGGACGTTTTGATATAATATAGTATTGTCTAATGCAAAGTTTTTGTATTTAACTTCTTTTGCTAATTTAGCCTTTAGATAGGTTATCTGATTAGTGTTTTGAAATGGCTTTATTGCTTCATCTTGATCTTTTGCAAAATAAACATAATCTTGTATGGTACTTAGGTCTAATGTTAGACTGACATATTTATTAGATTTTAAATTAAATACTTCTTAATGATATAAAATCTAAGACTAATATAACTTTCTACTTATAAGTATTTAAAGTTTTTTTATTCTATGTTAGTTAAGATTATTATCGTACTAGTTCTTACTAAATTTACTGCTTCTAATTGTGACAGTTTAAATTAAAATGTTCTGTCTTTATATTATATATATAGTAATTATAGTTTATAAGCTTGTTAAGTAGTATTGAGCAGCTATTTAAATTACTATCATAGCATTATAATTGTACATAAAGATTAAGGATTACGGTTGCTTATACTAAACATTATCTTATCTTATCTTATCTTATCTTATCTTATCTTATCTTATCTTACTTTACTATAGTCTAGTCTACTAGTTATTCAAAAAAGTATATACCAAAAAAATCCTCAACAAATAAATGTTGAGGATTCTCTAAAAAAGGCGACGACCTACTCTCCCACAATGTAGTACCATCGGCGCAAATGGGCTTAACTTCTCTGTTCGGAATGGTAAGAGGTGAGCCCCATCGCTATAATCACCTTAAATCTTTCGGTGTGTGTAGAATACTCTACTTAACCGTATATAATAACATATTGAAAAAATATTCATGAAAATAATATTGAACTTTATAAAAAACAGGCGTACAATAAGCCTATGGGTTATTAGTACTACTTGGCTATGACATTACTGCCTTTACACCTATAGCCTATCAACGTGGTCATCTCCCACGACCCTTTAAAGAAATCTCATCTTGTGGTGGGTTTCGCGCTTATATGCTTTCAGCGCTTATCCCTTCCCAACGTAGCTACTCTGCAATGCTCCTGGCGGAACAACAGATACACCAGAGGTTAGTCCAACTCGGTCCTCTCGTACTAGAGTCAGATCCACTCAAATTTCTAACGCCCACTGTAGATAGAGACCGAACTGTCTCACGACGTTCTGAACCCAGCTCGCGTGCCACTTTAATGGGCGAACAGCCCAACCCTTGGGACCTTCTCCAGCCCCAGGATGTGACGAGCCGACATCGAGGTGCCAAACCCCCCGTCGATATGAGCTCTTGGGGGAGATCAGCCTGTTATCCCCGGCGTACCTTTTATCCTTTGAGCGATGGCCCTTCCATACGGAACCACCGGATCACTATGCTCTACTTTCGTACCTGATCGACTTGTAGGTCTCTCAGTCAAGCTCCCTTATGCCATTGCACTCTACGCACGGTTACCAAGCGTGCTGAGGGAACCTTTAGAAGCCTCCGTTACTCTTTTGGAGGCGACCACCCCAGTCAAACTACCCACCAAGCACTGTCCCTTCTTCGAAGGTTAGACTCTAGATAAGCAAAGGGTGGTATTTCAACAATGACTCCACAACGCCTAGCGACGCCACTTCAAAGTCTCCCACCTATCCTACACATTACTTATCCAAAACCAATACTAAGCTATAGTAAAGGTGCACGGGGTCTTTTCGTCCCACAGCGGGTAATCGGCATCTTCACCGATACTACAATTTCACCGAGCTCATGGCTGAGACAGTGTCCAGATCGTTGCACCATTCGTGCAGGTCGGAACTTACCCGACAAGGAATTTCGCTACCTTAGGACCGT
>NZ_CM147840.1:175000-2097500 GCF_055804415.1 Olleya sp. NP1-10
TTTATTGCTTCATCTTGATCTTTTGCAAAATAAACATAATCTTGTATGGTACTTAGGTCTAATGTTAGACTGACATATTTATTAGATTTTAAATTAAATACAAGTTGTTGCGTTTTTACATTATTAAATTGATTAGTCCAATTATAGTTTTTGTAATCGCTTTGATATAATAATGTATTAAAATTTGGTGCAACCGAATTTACATTAATTGATGCATTGGCTAGGATGTCTTTATTTAGTTGATAGGATGCTGAACCTTTTATATAGTTACCATCAAAATCTCCTGATATATTTAATCCTACATCTCCTATTATATTAAACCCTTTATAATGTTTGTTGTATTTTGCTCCAACAGATAATATATCTCCTTTTAAACGATTGGGTATTGTTGCTTGATTTAAGACTACTACTTGATTGTAACCATAATTATAATTATTGTGAGTTACATTAAATTGTAGTTTACCTAATATGACATTACTGTAATTTAGTTGTAGTTGATTTGAAAACTGCTCCAACTCGGTTCTATCAGACAAACTTGTAGATTTAAACGCTTCGCCAAAATAATCTTCATCTACAGTAGTTTGATCAAATGTATATATTTTGTCCTCTAGAGTCATGACGTGTGCTAATTGAAGACGGTTTGAACTTACAGAATCTTTAGCTCTTATTATATCATAACTTTGATTTAGATAAAAACGTTTACCTAGTAATTTGTTTTCTGCATTTTCAAAATTCACTTCTAAAACACCTCTGTCTGTAAAATCAGGATCACCAGACTCGAAAAACTCAAGGTTATCATCTTTTAAACCTCCATTTTCTTCATTAAAAATATCCTGAGACGTAAAATGTGTGTTTAACACGTAACGCTTATTTTTAGTTTTATAACTTGCTGTTAATCTTAAATTACCAGTACTAGTTAATGAGTTTTGATAAAACCCAAGCGACCTCATTCCTTTATAACCTATAGATAGGTTAAATTGTCTTGAGGTATTTGTTGTAAAAAAGGCATCCAATTGTTGTCCTTGCGTGAAGGCTGTCTTATAATACAACTCGGTTAATGGTGTTGGTACATGATAGTAATTAACATCATTTACCTCTAAATAATTAAAGTGTTTTGCTTTTGCTCCATATCCAGGAAGCAAATTAGTATTATCAAAATTATAGGTTAATCTATTATAAGTTTGTCCAACATTAGCAAAAGGCATTAAACCAAAATTATCACGTCTTAGGTAATTATATTTATATTCTTTTTTAATACTTAATGTGGTATCTAAATAGGTTGTATCTCTTGTGGCAGATATTATTAGATAATCTGTAATGACAGCTTTTTTGTCTTTTCCTGATTTGATATTAGCAGACTTTGTACTATCTGTAGCTACTGAACCATCCTTTTTACTAGCACTATTAGGTTTATTAAGTTGTTTTAATGTTGGCTTTTGCGCGTATGTAATACTTGTAAAAGCAAATAAAAGAAAGAAGAAAATTATTTTTTTCATTAAATGGTGACTATTTTAGACCTTTAATTTTAAAGCTGAATCATTTATGTTTGCCAAAAATAGCAAATATCTTTATGGTTTTATGCTTTTAGTTAAGAAAGGCACAAAATTGAAATACTATAACGTAAAACATTCCTTTTTATTTAATGTTGAAATTAAAACATTCCGAGTATAATTTAGAATGCGGAACTGATGAAGCTGGTCGTGGTTGTCTTGCTGGTCCTGTTACTGCTGCTGCTGTTATTTTAAAACCTAATTTTAAAAACACTGTACTAAACGATTCTAAACAAATTAGCGAAAAAAAACGTGACTTATTAAGACCTATAATTGAAAAGGAAGCTTTATGCTTTGGCTTTTGTCACATACATGAAACTGAAATAGACAATATCAACATATTAAACGCCTCTATTTTAGCAATGCATAAATCTATAGATGCTATGGTTACGACACCAGAATTTATTATTGTTGACGGTAATAAATTTAAACCTTATAATGATATCGCTTTTGAGACCATAATCAAAGGTGATGGCAAGTATTTAAGTATTGCTGCTGCTTCGGTTTTAGCAAAAACTTACAGAGACGAATACATGAATAAAATTCATGAAGAATTTCCGATGTATAACTGGAAACAAAATAAAGGCTATCCAACAAAACAACATCGAGAAGCCATAAAAAAATATGGAATTACTAAATACCACCGAAAAACTTTTAGACTATTGCCAGAACAATTGACATTAAAACTGTAACTTATTATATTTGTCTAAATCTTGCACTATCTATGAAACACCTGTGTTACAGTTTATTTATCATTTTGTTATTTTCTTGCAACTCTAAAACTTCAAAAAACACTGTTGAAGAATTTATTTACAGTAAAGCAGATGTTGTTTTTACAATAAATAATATTGATAATTTTAAAAGCAATACCGCTAACAATCATTTTTTTGAACAACTATCTAAAACGCAATCTTATAGCGATTTAACCAATTCATTAGAAATCTTAAATAAGTTTAATTTTAACCAACGTCTTTATATTAGTTTATTTAAGAATAAAGGAGACAGTTTAGATTATAGTTTTACTACTAAGATTAACGACTCTACATTTAATCTTGATAGTCTTGAGCTAACCAAAACTGAAATTAAATTAAAAAACATTAATGCTCGAAAAATCTCAACAAAGCAACATACATTATATATAGCATTACAAAACAAAATACTTGTTGGCTCTAATAATAAACAACATTTAGAGTACTTGTTTAACCACAAAGAAAAAACCGAAGACTTAAAAAAAATAATAGCTACACAGGATAAAGACGCATCATTTTCGGTTTATACAAATAACACCGTTTTACAAAGTCCATTTTACAATCCTAATTTACCATTTAAATCATTTAGTAAATATTTGACTTTTGATACAGAAGTCAATCAAAACAAATTAGTTTTAAATGGATTTACAAAATCCAATGACAGCTCTAGCTTGATTAATGTGTTTAAAAACACATTCCCACAAGACAACCAATTAGCACAAATTACACCTTCTAATAGTAATGGGTTTTTAAGTATAACTTTTGATCAGTTTACTACTTTTAAATCTAATTTAAATACTATCTACCCAAGTGACTCCGTTGCAATAGACCAACCTTTATTTAATAATATTATTGAATTTGGCGAAATCTATACCAACTCATCAAATGCTGTAGTTTTAAATAGTCTTGATATAATTGAAACCAATGAAGCTTTACTAAGTCAGAAAGATCTTATCGAAACTTTTAGAGGTGTATCTATATTTAAATTTACTAAGCCTAAATTGTTTAATCAACTATTAAAGCCATTTGTTACATTAGACAATGCTAGCAACTATTGCATTATAGACCAGTTTTTAATTTTTGCTTCCAATACAGAAACCTTAGAAAATATAATTGTTAATTATCAAAACCAAACAACCTTAAATGATCGTGACTATTATAATGACATCAAAAAAGGTTTAAGCAGCCAAGCTTCGGTATTACAAGTTATCAATCCTTCTGGACTAGAACAATTGGTACAAAACAATAGTCAGTCAAAGCAAAATTTCGACTTTAAAAACTACAAATCTTCGGCATTACAATTTATATACGATACAGATTTTGCTCATTTTAATGCTATCGTTAATCAAAGTAAAACTTCGGTTTCAAGTAATTCGATTACCGAATTGTTTAATATAAAGTTAGACCATGATGTTTTAAACCAACCTCAGTTTGTAAAAAATTACCGCAGCAAACAAATGGATATTATGGTTCAGGATGTTAGTAATAAACTTTATTTGATATCTAACAATGGTAAAATTGTCTGGAAAAAGAAACTACATGGAGCCATTTTGGGACAAATAGACCAAATTGACATGTATAAAAATGGACGTTTGCAGTATGTATTTGCGACACAAAATCGCGTGTATGTCATTGATCGAAATGGTAATGACGTCAGTCCTTTCCCTAAAAAATTTGATGATAATATTACTCAGCCTTTAGCTGTGTTTGATTACGATAACAAGAAAAAATATCGCCTTTTTGTTATACAAGATAACAACGTATTATTATATGATGCTAAAGCCAAACCAGTGCCAGGTTTCAAATTTAATAAAACTGAAAAAACTATAAACACACCGCCTAAACATATTAGAATTGGAAGAAAAGATTATTTAGTTTTTAAAACTAGTGACAAGTTACACATATTAAATAGACGTGGTAAAACTAGAGTTAAAGTTAAGATTGATTTAAATTGGTCAAACCAACCAGTATTTGAGTATAACTCTAATTTTATTACATCAACTACAGATGGAAAAATTGCTACAATTACAGAAAAAGGGAATGTATCTGTTGGTAGTTTAAACATATCGGACAAACATACTATAGCGTCTACGACTAAAACCTTAATTAGCCAGTACAGTAACAAGCTTAATATTAAACACCATAATCTAGAACTTGATTTTGGTAACTATACGCCTGCTAAATTATTTTATATTAACAATAAAATATACGTATCCACTACAGATACGCAAACGCAAAAAGTATTACTTTATGATAGTAATGGTGTATTACAAGATAATTTCCCTGTATATGGTACATCTGCAATAGATCTAGAAAATATTGACAGAGATAATAATTTAGAGTTTGTTACAAAAGGTGAAAGCAATTCTGTTTTGGTTTATAAAATAAATTAGTTTAAAAGTTAACCTTCATAATTTTTCAACATTAATAATAAAAAAGCAGCTAATTAATCAACTGTAAACTTTTAATCATACATTATTCAATAAAAAAACCGAAGCAAAGTCTTCGGTTTTTTTGTGTTGTATTAAGGCTATATTTAGTAACATTGTATTTTAAAACAAACACTATTTTTAATAATGATTAATCGTAACAAAGCCTCTATTTTAAAGTGTATTATTCACAAAGTAGGAAATAAACATAACGACACTAAAAATGCCTTTTCTGAAAAAGAACTTATTTTTGATGAGTCCAGTTATGAGCTAATGGTTCCTTTTTTACTAAGACCATTTACAAGCTTAGTGCAAAGTCACAGATTTAGTCATCATGCCAATATTGAGTTAAACGAAATTAATGCTTACGCTAAATCTATTTTTGCAGATGACGAAACTTTTGTGGATGTCTCCAAAAATGTAGTCAAACATTTGTATGAGCAATCCACCTCTGCACAGATTAAAACAGGAGATGTAATTGTAGCCTATTTTGATGGTATTGAACATAACGAAATGGTTATTGATGCTGTTGGTATTTTTAAAATAGAAAACAAGACTAATTTTTTTCAAACCTATCTAGAAGACAATAGTTATGATGTATTAGTCCAAAAAGGAATTAATGCAAAAAAAGTAGATAAAGGCTGTTTAATTTTAAACACAGGTGATGCAGAAGGTAAAGTTGTTTTAACCGTTGACAATAACAATTATGACGCAGCCTATTGGACAGATAAGTTTTTAAATATCAAGTATGCAGATGACTATAATAGTCATACGCAAAATTACTTAGAGTTGTGTAAAGAGTTTTCTACTGAAATTATTAAAACAACTTATGGTGCGCAAGAACAAAATACTTTTTTAGCTAAAACAGTTGACTTTTTTAAAGAAAATGAAATTGTTAATGTCGAAAGATTTAAAGATGAAATTTTTGAAGAAGACAAACATTTAGAGCTTTTTGAAAGTTATAAAAAAGAGTTTGAAAGCGAGCAAAATGTCCTAATACGAAACCAATTTGATGTTTCTGAAAAGGTATTAAATAAAGAAAAAAAGAAAATTAAAACAGACATCAAGCTAGATACTAATATCCAAATTAAATTAGATATAGATGCACCAGATGCTAGTGCAGAATATTTAGAACGTGGTTATGACGAAGACAAAAAAATGCATTACTATAAAGTCTTTTTTAACGCAGAAAATTAAGCTTACAGAGGTAACGAGTTTTATTTACCCTATTACGGAACCTACCAATTAGATAAATTTATCATGATGAGTGATGGACGTCGTAAAAAAACGTTTATGACTTTAAAGTAGTCCTACTTATATTTATTGTAAAAGTAAAAGGATGTTTTTACGGTGAAATTCACTTAAAAAACATCCTTTTTTATTCTAGTAAATAGTAATTGGTTATTTTACAAAAGTAGCTTCAAATAAATTACTAAAGTGTTTTAATATTTTAGCTTTAACTTCAGCTTCATCAACAACTTTAACACCTAATTCTACATTTAAGGACGCAACCGCTTTTCCTCTAATTCCGCAAGGTATTATATTATCAAAATATCCTAAGTTAGCATTTACATTTAATGCAAAACCATGCATTGTAACCCAACGACTAGCCCTTACTCCCATTGCACAAATTTTACGAGCAAAAGGTGTCCCTACATCTAACCATACACCTGTTTCACCTTCACTACGTGTTGCTTTTAAACCGTATTCGTCAAGTGTTAAAATTATAACCTCTTCTAAAAAGCGTAAGTATTTATGAATATCTGTAAAAAAATTATCTAAATCCAAAATAGGATAACCAACAATTTGTCCTGGACCATGATAGGTTATATCTCCTCCTCTATTAATTTTATAAAATGTAGCTTCCTTTTGTTTTAGTTGTGCTTCATCTAAAAGTAAGTTGGACAAATCACCACTTTTACCTAAGGTGTATACATGAGGATGTTCTACAAATAAAAAAGTTATCGGTTTCTAAACCTGCAGCTTCTCTCCTATTTTTTATTTTGGTATCTAAAATTGCTTTAAATAATTCTTCTTGATAATCCCAAGTCTCTTTAAAGTCTTTTGTACCTAAATCTTGTAATGTTATTGCTTTATTCATCTAAAAAAATAATATAGCAAAGATACAATTTATCTTTCAGGATTATTCAATATTATTAAAGCTGCCAATACACCTGGTATCCATCCTAAACACCATAAAATAAAAACAATTAAAATAGAGCCACAACCCTTACCTATTACAGATAATGGAGGACAAATTACACACAATAAAACGCGCCAAAAAGACATGATTAAAAATTTAATAGATTGATGATATACTTATTTGACGTTAACACTTATTTTTTGTTACAAACCATTATCTTTGTGCCTTAAATTTATTTACAATAAAACTATGTCACAATTATCTGAGCAAGAGCTCGTACGTAGAGAAAAACTTGCCAAGTTACGCGAGTTAGGTATCAACCCTTATCCAGCAGATTTATTTCCTGTAACAGAAAATTCTAAACAGATTAAACAGGAGTTTAAAGAAGGTAAACAGGTTGTTATTGCTGGTCGTTTGATGTCAAGACGTATACAAGGTAATGCTAGTTTTGCCGAGTTGCAAGATAGCGAAGGACGTATTCAAGTCTACTTTAACAGAGACGAAATCTGTACAAGTGATGACAAAACACACTACAACACTGTATATAAAAAGCTTTTAGATATTGGTGATTTTATTGGTATTGAAGGAGAATTATTTACAACTAAAGTTGGTGAAAAAACTGTTTTAGTAAAAGACTTTAAAGTATTAAGTAAAGCCTTAAAACCATTACCACAACCTCGTGTTGACGCAGAAGGTAAAGTGCATGATGCTTTTACAGATCCTGAACAACGTTACAGACAACGTTACGCAGATTTAGTAGTTAATCCACATGTTAAAGACGTGTTTATTAAACGTACTAAATTGTTTAACGCTATGCGTGACTTTTTTAATACTTCTGGTTATTTTGAGGTAGAAACTCCTGTTTTACAACCTATACCTGGAGGTGCTGCTGCAAGACCATTTATTACACATCATAATAGTTTAGACATACCTCTATATATGCGTATTGCTAACGAGCTGTACTTAAAAAGATTAATCGTTGGTGGTTTTGATGGTGTTTATGAGTTTTCTAAAAACTTTCGTAATGAAGGAATGGACAGAACACACAATCCAGAATTTACAGCAATGGAAATTTATGTAGCCTACAAAGACTACAATTGGATGATGGACTTTTGCGAAAAACTTTTAGAGCACTGTGCTGTTGCTGTAAACGGAACATCTGAAGCAACTTTTGGAGAACACAAAATTGACTTTAAAGCACCATATGCAAGAGTGACTATGGCAGATTCTATTAAACATTTTACAGGTTTTGATATAACAGATAAATCTGAAGATGAAATAAGAACTGCTGCTAAAGACATGGGAATTGAAGTTGATGCAACCATGGGTAAAGGAAAGCTTATTGATGAAATTTTTGGTGAAAAATGTGAAGGTAACTACATACAACCTACCTTTATTACAGACTATCCAAAAGAAATGAGTCCTTTATGTAAAGAACACAGAGATAACCCAGAACTAACTGAGCGTTTTGAACTAATGGTTTGTGGTAAAGAAATAGCAAATGCATATTCCGAGCTTAATGATCCAATTGACCAACGTGAACGTTTTGAGCACCAATTAAAATTAGCTCAAAAAGGAGATGACGAAGCTACAGAATTTATTGATCATGACTTTTTACGTGCTTTAGAATACGGAATGCCTCCAACATCAGGAATGGGAATTGGTATGGACAGATTAATCATGTTTTTAACTAACAACCAATCTATACAAGAAGTGTTGTTTTTCCCTCAAATGAAACCTGAGAAAAAAGCTATACCAATGACAGATGAAGAAAAAGCTGTCTTTGCCTTGCTTAAAGCTAATAACCCAATTGACTTAAATACTTTAAAAGAGCAATCTGGATTAAGTAATAAAAAATGGGATAAAACTATAAAAGGGTTAACAAAATTAGGCGTTGCTAAAGTTAACAAAACTGACGACGGACTATTTGTAGAAGTTGTTTAACTAATATAAATAAACCAAATTGGTTTAAACAAAAAAAAGGAACTACAGCTATGTAGTTCCTTTTTTTATTCTAATATATATTTATGAGGGTAAATTCTTTATAAAATTTTTAGATAAGAATTTATAGTACCAATTTCTATTGGAAAGTTTTATCCCTATTTGCCTTGATGTTTTAATTTTATATACAATGTAAATACTTCTAATAATTACAAAAAACACAAGTACTAAAATTAAAAATATCATCAAATTTAAAAACGTCATAGGCTTGTGGTCTTAATTGTCTTTTATAAAATTAACACACCAGCAACTAGTTACCAATTCAAAACTCTTAATATTAATTAAATTCGATGATTGGTTGTTTTTAAAGATCAAAAAATACCAAATATTACAAATAAGTTATTACCTGCTTTACTTCTAGAGTTTAAAAGTATAGTTGTATCTGTAACGCAGTGACTTCAGGTTTTATCTAATTTATTATTAATTCTGGTACTGTCTTTTCAAATTTCTTACTCATTTTTAATGGTTTTAATTTTTGTTTTTTGATTAAAAACCTCGTAACATTCATCACGAGGTTTTAGGTTAACCATCACATTAACCAATCATCAAAACAAAACATTAAATATTGTCTGTTTTATCATTTGATAAAAAGGCAATATCTCGCGTATTTTTTTGCACTGCAATAGCTGCAAAAAGACTTAAGGTAAATGACATACCATAAAACCCTTTTTCGCTAAGTTCTAAATCTGCATTCCACAATCCAATAACCAATAATGCGATTGCTGCTACAGACGTAAACCAACTTATTCCGTAATAAATTTCTGTAACTGGTACATTTTCTAGCTTATCTCTCACGGATTTCTGTACGGATATTACAGAGAATAATCCAAAAAGCAAGATGGTAAAGTAATAACCTTTTTCATTTAGAAGCATATTTGCATTCCATAATCCAACAGAATAAGAAACCATACCAAGACATAAAGCTGTCCAAGATGCTCCTACAAATGCTCGCGTGGGTTTTGTATTATATGTTGTTGCCTTCTTTTTAGGCTTTTTAGACTTTTGATCTTCATTTATTGAAACTGTTGTTTGATAATCCATATTATTTTGTTTTTGATAATTATTATATAAAATAAAGTTTGAGACCCTTAGTCTCTAATTTGATAAGGTTTATAATGCTAAATTATTTTAAACACTTAAATAACTCACCTTACTTGTTGTATGATTACTTAAATCTGCTACATAAGATTGGTAACTTTCTATTAAATAATTCTGAATCTCCATTCTATTAGCTAGTAATACACTAAAAAATAAAACGATAAGTGTTGCTTTAAAAAATGTTTTCATGATGTTTTGATTTCTTGATTACACGACAAAGATGCAACAGGCAAATAGTTATATAAAAACAGATTTAAAATAAAACTGACGATATATTTTATATAAAAAACACAATAATCCTTATTTAAATAGCTATTTTTAACCAAATAATGACGATTAAATGACTGATTTAAACAACTTAATTTCTACATTTTCTAATGAAGAACAACAACAGTTTATAACGTTTCTAGAAAAAAAGAACAAAAGAAGCGATACAAAAAACATACAACTATACAAGTTACTTCAGGATAAAAACTTGGATACATTTACCATTTGCAACATACTATATGGCAGTCAGAAAAAAGGAGCGTACCACGCTTTAAGAAAACGCTTATATCAATCTGTTATAGATTTTATAGCCAATAAACATCTGGCAGATGAGAGCACTCTAGAAATGAAATTAATAAAACTACTCATCACTGCTAGAGCCTGCCTTACCAAAAAACTATATAAAACAGCCTATAAATTATTAGCTAAAGCTGAAACTATAGCAATAGAACATGCTTTATTTTCTATTTTAAACGAAATTTATCATACAAAAATTCAATACTCCTACTCACAACCACAAGATAAACTAGAACATTATATTACTGCTTTTAAAAATAATCAACATAATGCCTATTTAGAAGACCAACTAAACATCGTCTATGCAAAAATTAAACAAACACTTAACAACATAAACTATAAAGGTGTTGTCTTAGATCTAGAAACATTATTAAACAGTACTCTAGAAGAACATAATATAAATCTAGAAAATGCTATTACATTTAAAGCACTATATCAAATTATAAGTATTGTTAGTTTATCCGCTTTTGTAACTAATGACTATTATAAAATAGAATCCTTTTTATTAAAACATTACACCTCTATAAAATCATACAAAAATCGAGACAAACAAACTTATTATCACATTCAAATACTATATCTGATTGCTAATACTTTATTTAGGAACAAAAAATTTGACGAAGCTTTGCAGTACTTGAATGCAATGGAAATACAATTAAAAAGCAATCAAAAAAAACATTATAACACCTTTATATTAAAACACAACCTATTAAAAGGCTTAACATATAATTACACCAACCAACAAAAAGAAGCTATTGCCTTACTAGAAAAAAGCACTAAACTAAAACATCAAGATATAGAAAGTCAACTAGACATACACTTATGCTTAGTCATGACATTTGTACAACATGACGATTATAAAAAAGCAAATCAAGTTATGGCTACCTTTTATCATACCGATGCTTATTACGAAACTAAAGCAGGAAAAGATTGGGTCATTAAAAAAAACTTAATTGACATTATAATACAAATAGAATTAGAAAACATAGAATTAGTAGACTCAAGACTACGTAGTTTTAAACGTCAGTACTACTCCTATTTAAAACAAATTAATCAAAATAGAGTGATCACGTATTTAAGCTTTGTCGAATTATATTTTAAAGACCCAAATATTGTAACAACTACAACATTTAAAGCTAGAATAGAAAGTGCTTTTATTTGGATTGACGCACAACAAGAAGATATTTTTGTAATGAGTTTTTACGCTTGGTTAAAAAGTAAAATGGAAAATAAACCGCTATACACTATTACTTTAGAACTAGTAGAAATGGCAAAAACCAATGTTAATTAAAAGCTAAAAACCAACTTACTTTTAAACTATTTTAATTTTATCAGGTCTTAGAAGTATAACATTTAAAATTTATAAAAATGAAAAAATTAGCAATTATAGCTTTAGCCTTGATAACATTTCAAGCTAATGCGCAAGACAAAAAAGAAAAGCGTCAAGACAACAGAAAAGAAAAAATAGAAAAACGCATGCAATTAGAACCAGAAGAAATGGCAGAATTGCAAACAAAAAAAATGACACTACATTTAGATTTAACGGATGCCCAACAGAAAAAAGTAATGGCTTTAAATTTAGAACACGCTAAAAAGCGTAAAGAAGCGATGAAATCACGTCTTGAAGCAAAAGATAAAGAAGAAAAAGTAAAACCTACAAAAGAGGAAAGACTTGAAAGAGCTAACCAAAGATTAGATGATCAGATCGCTGCTAAAAAAGAAATGAAAAGCATTTTAAACGCTGAACAATATGAAAAATGGGGAAAGTCTCAAGCTAAAAGAAAACACGGAAGAAAAAAGGTGATAAAAAAAGAAAAGGTCACCACAATAAAAAAGATAGAGATTTAGAAATGGAAGATTAATATAAAAATTCATTTCAAAGACAAAAAAGCACTGATTATCTATTCAGTGCTTTTTTTTGTTCGCTAATTAAACAAAAAGTATTACATTTAAAATCATAACTTAATTAATTCTTTCTCCAATGAAAAAAATATTTACACTTTGTCTTTTTGTTTTTGGTTTATTTTTAGCCACCAATAAGGCTAATGCCCAACAAAATTTTAGTGCTGAAATTAATACTGCTGCACAAACAAAAACTGTTGAGATGGGTAGACTTGTTAAAGCCAATAAAAAAACTCAAGAATCAATGTATATTGCATACCAAGAATTTTATGCAAAATCAGAAACACTTAATAGTTTACACAAAGTAGGCACTAGTGAATATACTGATTTAGAAAATAAAATCAATGACCGTTTAGCGTCACAAATGAATGAAGTACTTAACGAAGAACAATTCAACAAATTTTTAGAGGCTACAGAAGCTAAACTCTAATTATATAACAACTAAAAAAAGCCGATTATAAATTTATAATCGGCTTTTTTTATGCTTTAATTTTATTCAATTAACTAAACACAGCATCACATGCTGCTATGGTTTTGTCTAAATCTTCATAAGACAATGCATCATTTAAAAACCAACTTTCAAATGCACTTGGTGCTAAATAAATACCTTGTTTCAGCATACCATGAAAAAAGGTCTTAAACGTATCGTTGTTACCTTTTGCAGACGTTTCAAAATCCACAACTTCATTATCACAAAAATGTACAGATATCATAGAACCTAGCCTATTAATAGTATGTGTAACATTTCGCTTTTCTAAAACCTCAGCAATTCCTTTGTGTAAATATTCTGTTTTTTTAGCTAAACTTTCAAAAACATCTCCAGTATTTAGTTCGGTTAACATGGCTAATCCAGCAGCCATTGCTAATGGGTTTCCACTTAATGTTCCTGCTTGATACACTGGACCTAAAGGCGCTAAATGATTCATAATTTCAGCTTTAGCTGCAAAAGCTCCAACTGGTAATCCGCCTCCAATTACTTTACCAAAACAAACGATATCTGCCTTAATACCTAATAACTCTTGAGCACCTCCTTTAGCTAACCTAAACCCTGTCATTACCTCATCAAAGACTAATAAAATATTATTAGCATCACATAATTGTCTTAACCCTTCTAAAAATCCTTTTTTAGGAGGAACACAACCCATGTTTCCTGCAACAGGCTCTATGATAATACAAGCAATTTCGTTTTTATTAGCTTCTATTAAAGCTTCAACATTTGCTAAATCATTATACTTTGCAAGCAAAGTATCTTTTGCAGTACCTTGAGTCACTCCAGGACTATTTGGTGTACCAAAGGTTACAGCTCCACTTCCTGCTTGAATTAAAAAAGAATCTGAATGCCCATGGTAGCAACCAGCAAACTTAATTATTTTATCTTTTTTAGTATAACCTCTTGCTAATCTAACAGCACTCATACAAGCTTCTGTTCCAGAATTAACAAAACGTATTTTATCAATATTTGGAACCATTGACACAGCTAATTCTGCTATCTGAGTTTCAATTTGAGTTGGCATACCAAAGGAAGTTCCTTTTTTTGCTTTATCAATTACTGCATCCACTACAGGCTGATGTGCATGCCCTAAAATCATTGGTCCCCAAGATGCGATGTAATCTATTAGTTTATTATCATCTTCATCATACAAATAAGCGCCTTTTGCTTGTTTAACAAATATTGGCGTTCCACCTACTGCTTTAAAAGCTCTTACAGGAGAGTTCACTCCACCAGGTATTACTTGCTCTGCTTCTGCAAACAAAGCACTACTACGTTTATAAATCATAAACTTTAATAATCTTTAGGTATTGGTTTTACAAATAAAATCTGTCCGACAAATAAATCGTTATTTTCTAAACTGTTTAACGCTTTTAACTCGTTTACAGAGAGATTGTATTTTCTTGAAATAGAATATAAAGTATCACCTTTTATAACAGTATGTTTATCATTATTTGCTGCTTGTTTACCTAAAACATCTGCATCAAACCTGTATAATTGGTAACGCTCTATTAAACTTATTAACTTACTAGGGTATTTTCTATCTGTTGCATAACCTGCTGCTCTCAGACCTTTAGCCCATCCAGAATAATCATCTTTTTCTAAATTAAATAATTTAGAGTAACGTTTACGTCCTGTTAAAAATAACGAATGGTCTCTAAACGAATACTTCGCATTTTTATATTTTCTGAAACATTCTTGAGAAGCATCATCGTCATGATATATTTTGGCTCCTGTCCAATTATGACATTTAATACCAAAATGATTATTAGCCTCTACAGATAATCTTCCTTTACCTGAAGCGGACTCTAGAATACCTTGTGCTAAAGTGATACTTGCAGGAATACCATATTTTCGCATTTCGTCTTGGGCAATATCACTAAAAACAGCAATATATTCTTCTGTTTTATTAGCGTAAACTTCAGAAGTTTGTTTTATAGTTTCTTCAGGGACTATAACTTCTTTTTCCTTTGTAGTATTCTTTTCAGTCCTATCAACCTTAACTGTTCTAGGTTTTGCTTTTTTGGTTTGTACTTTTTTTGAAGTACCACAACTAACAATTAAAAGCGTTATACAAAGTATGGTTATTATTTTTTTCATTAACTATATTATTAATTGTTGTTGCTTTTGCTTTAAACGTTTGTTCATACCTTCAATGCCTTGAATGCCTCCTGTATGAATTGCTAAAATTTTGGCATTGTCTTTAAAAAAACCGTTCTGAATTAATTCAAAAATACCAAAAAGCATTTTACCAGTATAAACAGGATCTAATGCAATTTGTTGCGCAGTTTTAAATTGATTTATAAACGTAACTAATTCTTCATTTATTTTAGCATAACCTCCAAAATGATAATCAGTTAGCAATTGCCAATTATTTTGTGTTGCAAATTTACTAATATCTTCTTTTAAAAAGTCGCCTTTTAAGGCAGAAAAACCTAAAACTTGTTGACTTAAACTTGAACTATTAATTAATCCTGAAAGCGTACCTCCTGTCCCAACCGAAGCACATATATAATCATACTGCTTATCGTTGGGAGTTAAAATTTCTTTACATCCTTTAATTGCTAAATCATTGGTACCTCCTTCGGGTATTTGATAAAAATCTCCAAACTCGCGTTTTAATTTTTCAATCAAAGACTGTGTGGATTTTAATCTAAATTGCTCACGACTTATAAACTTAAATTGCATTCCGCAGGATTGCGCAAATTTTAAAGTTGGATTGTCCTGAATTTTATCATGTAACTCTTCCCCTCTAATTACACCAATGGTTTTAAAACCAAAGACACGACCTGCTTCGGCTGTTGCTGCAATATGATTAGAAAATGCACCTCCAAAAGTAAGTAACGTATCATGATTATGGGTTTCCGCGAAAGCGATATTGTATTTTAATTTGCGGTATTTATTACCAGAAATAATGGGATGTATTAAATCTTCTCGTTTTAAATGTAAAGTCACCTTAGTTTTAAAAGGGAGTTGTATGTTTTGATTAACACTAAGTTCTGGCCTAAATTTCATGCTTGCTAAGATACTTTAAAAATTGCCAAAAACGTCTAGTTTTTAAATACTGTAAATTTGAATCATTACAATACGCCTCACGCTCAAAACTAATATTCTTATAGGCCATTTGCCAATTGTTATGCTTTAAATACCTAATCAAAAACTCTAAAACATACCAAATATAAAATGGAAGTATTAACAACTCTAGCTGTTGTTTAAGATGAATTTTTTCATGATTTACCAAACTAGCACTTTGTTTTAAGTGTTTGTTGTTAAGAAAAATAAAAGGATAAATAGTTAATCCTGCGTACCCTTTTGGCACTAAGTATTTGGAAACAATGATCATAGTTTATACTTCACAAAATGTACACCAATTTACGTTATCTTTGTGATATGAAGAAGATAATTCCTATTGAAGAAGGCGATTACTACTTAACACCTGAAGGGTATCGTTGTTTTACAGAACAATATCACTTAAAACGTGGTTATTGCTGTGAAAGCGGTTGTAGACATTGTCCTTATGGATACAACACCAAAACTAACACAACTAATAAAAAATAAAGTCTACTTTTTTATGACATTTAAAGACCAGATATTAGAGGGTATTCCTGACCAATTACCACAACCAAAACCTTTTGATGCTAATATTAATCATGCACCAAAACGAAAAGCAATTTTAAGTAAAGCTGAAGAGAAATTAGCTTTAAAAAATGCACTTAGATATTTTGATAAAAAACATCATAAAACATTATTACCAGAGTTTAAAAACGAATTAGATACCTATGGACGTATTTATATGTATCGTTTTAGACCTGATTATAAAATGTACGCTAGACCAATACATGAATATCCAGCACAATCACAACAAGCAGCTGCAATCATGTTAATGATACAAAACAACTTAGATTATGCTGTTGCACAACATCCGCATGAATTAATAACTTATGGTGGTAATGGAGCAGTGTTTTCTAATTGGGCACAATACAGATTAACCATGAAGTATTTAGCCGAAATGACCGATGAGCAAACCTTAACCATGTATTCTGGTCATCCAATGGGATTATTTCCATCACACAAAGACGCACCAAGAGTAGTCGTTACTAACGGAATGATGATACCTAACTATTCTAAACCTGATGATTGGGAAAAATTTAATGCTTTAGGCGTTACACAATATGGACAAATGACTGCTGGTAGTTATATGTACATCGGTCCACAAGGTATTGTACATGGTACCACTATTACCGTTTTAAATGGGTTTAGAAAAATTAAGAAAACACCAAAAGGACATCTATTTGTAACTTCTGGTTTAGGCGGAATGTCTGGAGCACAACCTAAAGCTGGTAACATTGCAGGTTGTATTACTGTTTGCGCAGAAGTTAACCCAAAAATAACTCAAGTACGTTTAGATCAAGGTTGGATTGACGAGAAGATTACAGATTTAGATCTATTAGTTAAACGTGTTATACAGGCTAAAGCCGAAAAAGAAACTGTTTCAATAGCCTACCTAGGAAACATAGTTGATGTTTGGGAAACTTTTGATAAACATAATTTACATATCGATTTAGGAAGTGATCAAACTTCTTTACACAATCCTTGGGCTGGAGGTTACTACCCTGTAGGTATTACTTTTGAAGAAGCTAATACAATGATGGCTAATCAACCTGAATTATTTAAAGAAAAAGTGCAAGACACACTTCGTCGTCATGCTGACGCAATTAATAAACACACAGCAAAAGGGACGTACTTTTTTGACTATGGTAATGCTTTTTTATTGGAAGCCTCTCGTGCAGGTGCAGATATTATGGCAAATAACGGTATAGATTTTAAATACCCAAGCTACGTACAAGATATCATGGGACCAATGTGCTTTGATTATGGATTTGGACCTTTTAGATGGGTTTGTGCTTCTGGAAAACCAGAAGATTTAGCAAAAACGGATGCAATCGCTTGTCAAGTTTTAGAAGAAATAAAGCAACATTCGCCTGAAGAAATCCAACAACAAATGTCAGATAACATCCAATGGATTAAAGGTGCACAAGACAACAAATTAGTAGTTGGATCACAAGCTAGAATATTATACGCTGACGCAGAAGGACGTATGAAAATAGCCGAAGCTTTTAACCAAGCTATAAAAAAGAAAGACATCGGAACAGTTGTTTTAGGACGTGACCACCACGATGTTTCTGGTACTGATAGTCCGTATAGAGAAACCTCAAACATTTATGATGGTTCACGCTTTACTGCAGACATGGCTATACACAATGTTATTGGTGATAGCTTTAGAGGTGCTACTTGGGTTAGTATCCATAATGGTGGTGGAGTTGGCTGGGGAGAAGTAATTAATGGTGGATTTGGTATGGTTCTTGATGGTAGTATAGAAGCATCAAAAAGATTAAAACAAATGTTGTTTTGGGATGTAAACAACGGAATATCAAGGCGCAGTTGGGCTAGAAATGACGAAGCTATTTTTGCTATTAAACGCGCAATGGATAGTGAACCTAATTTAAAAGTAACCTTACCCAATCTAGTTGATGATGATTTATTAGAACAATTATAAACCTAAATATTATCACCATGAAAAAAATTATCAAACTATTACCTATTGCATTAATTGCAATTGTGCTTACTTCATGTAGCTCTGTTAAAGTTGCTGCAGATTACGACAAAGCTGTAGATTTTAATAACTACAAAACCTTTGCTTTTTTTAAATCAGGAATAGACAAAGCTGAAATTAGTGATTTAGATAAACGAAGAATACTTCGTGCTATTGAAGCTGAGTTACTAGCAAAAGGCTATACAAAATCTGAAAATCCTGATCTTTTAGTTAGTATTTTTACTAAATCTAATCAACGTGTTGATATATACAACAACTCTTGGGGAGCAGGAGCTTGGGGTTGGGGATGGGGCTGGAACTCTGGATCTAATGTTACAACATCAACTCAGGGACTCTTGTTTGTTGACTTAATTGATGCTAATAAAAAAGAATTAGTTTGGCAAGGACAAGGCTCTGGTTACTTATCAAAAAACATGGATAAAAAAGAAGAACGCATCAAAGAATTTGTTGCTAAAATCATGGAAAAATATCCTCCTGGAATGGAGAAATAATTTAATGATAAATTTATATCAAGGATTAATTATTAAAAGCGACTACTTTAGAATAAGTAGTCGCTTTTTTATTTTATATCAAGTAGGGCTTAGCGTGACCATTATCTACTAACCATTGGTTTAACTCTAAACCATCCTCTAATATGATATTAGCTAAATAGCGTCCATATTTACCTTGTTTATCCTTGTAAGAACGTATTGTAACTTCTTTATCCAATATCATACTTCTAACAATGTCTCTAACTTTTTTACCCTCCTCCTTTTCTTCTCCTCTCAATTCAGGTGTATCAATTCCGTAAAGACGTAATTTCATTTCTTGAGAATGTAAAAACCCTAAATCTACTACAGCAGTTACTGTGTCTCCATCATAAACTGCTATTATTTTTGCCTTATATGTATACATAACATTATTTTATATAGTTCTAAATATACAAAATAAAAAAGTCCTTAAAACTTAATTTTTAAGGACTTTTGAATATTAAAAACTAAATTTATACTTAGTTTTTGTTTTTCTCTTTAAAGTTATCAAACTCACTAGCCTTCATTTCTCTTGGCCAAGAATTGTTAGAAGTATCGACATCTGCTGTTTCTAATTTAGGGTCCACAGTAATGCTTACAATCTCTTTTTCTGTTGCTAACGTTTTGCTCACCTCTTTATCATTTAGTCTCCAGATTTGTGCTGGATACGTTTCTGTTTTAGAAGTACCATCAGCGTAAGTATACTCAACTATAATTGGCATTACTAATCCACCTGGCTTTTCAAAAGTAACACTGTAAAAGAATTTTGGTTCTTTAATATTAGCTCTTTCAGCTGGAGTAAAGTTATCCATGATGTACTCATTTAGAGTAGTTGAATTTTCTAGAGCAGATTTTCCTTTTAAATTAGCATCAAAATCTTCACTACCTTCTTCAACAAAATACACTAAAGGAGGCAAGTCACTTAACTTCATTCCTCTTTGCTCTGCTACTTTTTTAATTTCAGCATTAGGTTCATTTGAAACAAAATACTTTTTAACGTCTTTTACACCTATATCAACATAGTCTGTTGTGTAAAACCATCCTCTCCAGTACCAATCTAAATCTACTGCTGAAGCATCTTCCATAGTACGGAAAAAATCTTCTGGTGTTGGGTGTTTAAACATCCAACGTTGTGCATATTCTCTAAAAGCATAATCAAATAACTCCTCACCCATTACTGTTTCACGAAGTATATTTAAGGCAGTACCTGGTTTACTATAAGCATTGTTACCAAATTGGTAGGTATTTAATCCTTTTGTCATAATTGGAGCAATGTAATCCTGATCTCCACCCATATATCGTACAATATTGGCTGCTGGTCCACGACGTGATGGGTATGCTGTTTGCCCTTCTGACAATGCTGCTGGATACCACTTACCAAAATCTTGTTCTGCAACATACTGTACAAATGTATTTAAACCTTCGTCCATCCAAGTCCATTGACGCTCGTCACTATTTACAATCATTGGAAAAAAGTTATGTCCAACTTCGTGAATAATTACAGACATCATTCCAAATTTAGTTCTGTCACTATAGTTTCCATCTTTATCAGGACGACCATAATTCCAGCAAATCATTGGATATTCCATTCCTTGCTCTTTAGCATGAACAGATATTGCTTTGTGGTAAGGGTAATCAAAAGTCATACGAGAATAAGACTTTAATGTACTTGCTACTGCTTTAGTAGACCAGTCTTCCCATAATGGGTTTCCTTCTTTACCATATAAAGACACAGCCATTACATCTTTACCACCAATCTTAACACTCATCATGTCCCAAATGTAACGTCTTGAAGTAGCAAAACCGAAGTCACGTACATTTTCAGCATATAATTTCCATGTTTTTGTTTTTGTTGACTTTGTGCTTAATTTTGCAATTGCCTCATCTTGAGTTACAATGACTACAGGCTCATCGTAAGATTTTTTAGCTTGCTCATAACGTTTCATCATTTCTTTTGAGAAAACGTCTTTTCTATTTGTTAACTTTCCTGTTCCATCTAAAATATGATCTGCAGGTACTGTTATATTTACTTCAAAGTTACCGAATGGTAATGCAAACTCATCACGTCCCCAAAACTGAGAATTTTGCCACCCTTCAACATCATTATAAACAGCCATTCTTGGGTAAAACTGCGCAATTACATATGCTCTGTTATCGTCTTCAGGAAAATACTCGTATCCAGAACGACCTCTTCCGTTAACATGATCGTTAATGTTATACCACCATTTTATTGAAAATGAAAAAGAATCACCTGATTTTAATGCTGTTGGCATTTCAACACGCATCATCGTACGGTTAATCATATGTGGCAATGCACGTCCTTTAGAATCTTTTACTTCTTGGATATTAAATCCACCATCAAAAGCTTCAGTTAAATAACTATTAGCAAAACGTCCTGGTGTTGTTGCTGGTTGCGCAGAGTCATCACTAATTAAAGGTGTTTTAGAATCTTTAGCACGCATATTCTGATCTAACTGTACCCATAAATAATTTAAATTATCTGGAGAGTTGTTAGTATATGTTATGGTTTCAAAACCTGATAATTTTGCATTTACATCATCAAGCACTAAGTCCATTTTGTAATCTGCCTGCTGCTGGTAATAGGCAGCACCTGGAGCACCTGAGGCAGCTCTGTACATATTAGGTGTTGAAAACTCTTCATACAACTGCTTAAACTTGTTGTTGTTGCTGTGACCTTGTTGAGGTTCTTTTTTGTCTTCCTTTTGGTCTTGCGCAAAGGTACTAACAGACACAAAAAGTGCCGAAAGAAATAGATACTTTAATTTTTTCATTTTGAGTGATTGTTACTTTAAGAACGTGAATTTAACAAAAATTAACGTTGTCTAAAGGCTTTGTTAAAAGTTTAACAAACCTTTATCTTTTTCAGGAATTAAAACAAAAGTCTTGTTTTTTCCGTTAATATTATTTCTAACAATGTTTTTTGATCTGGAAACACATCAAATAACACAGTGTTTTTAACTTCAAAGCTATTGATGGCTTTTACATTTTCAATTTCTAGATAACAATACACGATGTCATCATCATACTCTTTACCAATAAAAGCTAAGGTTTTTGGAGTGTCATTAATATTTATTTCCAGTTTTTGTAACAAGTACTTTTTGATATAACCATTTATTAAAGTTTCATCTTTACCATCATTTAATACAATAGTTTTGTCGTAACGTTTACGTAATAACTTTTCAAAATCATCTACAAATATTCTTGTTATTATCTGAACAGATTGTTTGTCCTTAATATATTCTATTTGAGTGATACTAACATAATATTTATGCACAGCAGTAAATGAAAACAGTGTAAATAAACTAAATATTAAAAGGTATTTTATAGGCTTCATGAAGGGTTATTTTGTTACAAATTTAACGGAATAGAAACAAAAAGTATTCCAATTAATACTTTATTATTTTTCTGATAAATTTTGTTTGTATTGCTTTAATTTCAGTTTAAAAAAAGCTAATGCGTCTAAGTTACTTTTACCGCACTTCTCTTTAAATAATGGATCTTCTTGTACAAAATAAAAGAATTCGACATGGTATTTTTCATCTAATGGATTAGTTTTAAAAAAATCTTTAGCTAAATCATTTTTCAACCTTACCAATAAAGCATCTTTATTTTCTAATTCTATTTGTTTTTTTATCTTTTTAGTACGTCCTGTTATAGCATTAATAATTGGATTTAAAGGAATTAACCCAGCACCTGTAGTAGCTTCATTCAAACGTCTTTCTGATTGTGTTTTTTGCTTTCCTTGATAACCCGGTATACCAACATCGTAAAAGTTGATTTTTGGTTTTGCTGTTGAATTTAAAATGTCGTCGCTTAAATTCCCTGACAAGGGTTTAGTTATAAATACCTCATCTAATTGATTGGTAAAAACCTCTAAAGTTACATTTAATGTTTTTGAGAGTACATCCTGTTGTGTTACCACTTTAACTAACATTTTGTATTGTACGGAAGTAAAAACTATAGTATCATTTAATTTAGCTTTTATTTTAAACGCACCTTGTTTACCTGACGTTGCATTAGTTAATGCTGTTTTATTAAGTATGTGTATATTTTCTACATCATCATCTCCAGTTATAACACCAGACAATTCTACTGTTTGAGCTAGTAAAGTTGAATTAACTAACAACAGTAAAAGACTAAGTATTAATTTAGTTTTTCTCAATACTAGTTTTTAAAAATTGCTTACTTTGACCGTTTAAATGTTCTATTAATTGCATTTCCTTACCTTTTACTAACAAACCAGTATCAAAATTATTATTTTGAACAAATGCAATAAAAGCTTCTACTTGATCTTCTGGAATTTTAAAATTAACAGTATAATATTCATGTTTATACATATCGCTTAAATCCTTTGAAGTTTCAATTGTTGTTACAGCTGTTGAGGACTTCTTTTTATCTTTCTTTTTAAAAATCAAGTTGACCAATCCTCCAATAATAGCCATTCCATCTGCTTGATATCTAATTCTTTCGTTTTGATTCATTGCTGCTAAGTTTTCCACTTTACTATATTCATCGTTAGAAAACTCATAAAAACTTATATCATTGACTCCAAAATAAATAGCATCTAAATCTGGGTTAAACGTTTTTACATTTGCTACGTCTTCTTTTAAAATACCTGTTAAATCATAGGGTAAGATTACGACCTCATCTAATTTATTGACTTGCTCTACTAGATAAACATTCATTTGTTTATTTTCAATAACTTCTTGTGCTATAACGACGTTAAAATCTTTAAACTGTAATGCGGATACATTTATCCTGTCGTTTAACATGACTTTAATTTTAAACTCTCCTTTTTGGTCTGTAACAGCTCCTCTGTTTGAAGAAGAATTATAGACCGTTATTCCTTCTAAATCTGGAGAATCTATAATAATTTTACCTGTGATTTCTACTCGAGTTGAGTCTTGAGCGTAGGAAAAACCTACGATTAACATAAGGAATGCTAGTAATTTTAATTTCATAATGGCTGATTTTAAGTAAAATAAAAACTTTTACTCTTAATTTTAATCTAATTGCTATATAATCTTTTGTTAAAAGCTTCGATTAATTAAATTTACAAAAACTATTTTTATGAAGCAATTACTAATTGCAAGTACCTCTACCCTTCATTCTGGATCATATTTAGACTACTTAATGGAGGAGTTAAAAATTCATTTTAAAAATATAAATGAAATTGTTTTTATACCCTATGCAAGACCAGGAGGTATCTCTCATGATGAGTATACAAAAAAAGCAAATGAAGCTTTTAACACCATAGGAATTACTGTAAAAGGGTTACATCAATTTGAAAATCCAATTGAAGCTATTAGAAATGCTAAAGGAATCTTTACTGGAGGTGGAAACACTTTTGTATTGGTAAATGCATTGTATAAACACAATTTATTAAGCACGTTAACTAGTGTTATTAATGAAGGAACACCTTACTTAGGTACAAGTGCAGGAAGTAATATTTGTGGCTTAACCATGCGCACTACTAATGACATGCCTATTGTTTATCCTCCTAATTTTAAAACCTTAGGTTGTGTCCCTTTTAATATAAATCCACATTATTTAGATCCTGACACCAATAGTAAACATATGGGTGAAACTAGAGAAACACGTATAAAGGAGTTTCATAAATTTAATACTCAACCTGTTGTTGGTTTACGTGAGGGTAGTTGGCTAGAAGTTAAAGGAACTTCAATACAATTAAAAGGAATGCTAAATGCTAGAATCTTTGAATATGAAAAAGAACCTTATGAAATCGAAACTGGTACTTTTCTAAACGAATTAAAATAAAAAAACAAAAAAATAACTGTTCACTATTTTAAATCAAACTTATCCCTCTTTTGATAACATCTACAATAACCTACATTTTACAAAACTTAACTATAACTCATAAAAAAAGCTCCATCGTTATGATGAAGCTTTTGAGCGAGAGACCAGGTTCGAACTGGCGACATTCAGCTTGGAAGGCTGACGCTCTACCAACTGAGCTACTCTCGCATTTCCGTGGGCAAAAATAGTAATTATTTACAATCTACAACTATAAAACAGAAATTTTATTTCTCTTTTAATCGATTATTTCAACACTTTGTCGATAAACAAAACCTAACCACCTGTTACAACGTAAATTATATTAAACACATATTATTTTAGAGAAAATTCCCCTTATTATGAAAAAACTATTACTAATACTAACTATCCTTCTGACTACCAGTTTAATGGCTCAGGTTAAGATAGGAGACAATCCTCAAACCATTAATCAAAATTCTTTACTAGAATTAGAAAGTGCGGACAAAGTTTTAGTCGTTACTAGAATTTCTAATGCTGAAATGACTGCTTTATCACCTTTAAATGGTGCTATAATTTATAACACTGACGAAGATTGTTTGTTTCAATTTAATAATTCTTCATGGACAAGTTTATGTGTTGATGTTATGGCAAATGAAACCATTACTGCATTAGTGGATAATAATGATGGCACAATTAGTTATACTAGTGAAGATGGTTCTTTTACAACAATTATTAAATCCGCATTAACGGATAATGGAGATGGCACATATACTTTTAATAATGGTAATGGAAACCCTATAACTCTAGATGTATCTGCATTAGAAACCTTAACAACGTTAGTTGATAATGCTAATGGCACATTTACTTATACCTCTGAAAATGGCACTTCAACAATAATAGATACAAATAGCGCGGAAACATTAACAACAATAGCCTTTAATGCTGACAACATCAATATAGATTATACTGACGAAGATGGAGTAGTGACTCAATTAGACTTATCTAACATTATAAATAACCTTGAGTCTATAACAACTATTATTGACAACAATGACGGAACTTTCACCTACACAGATGAGGATGGCGTTACAACAACCCTAGATGTTGCTAACATGGAATCCCTAACTTCTGTTGCTTTAAACATCGACAACACTAACATCGATTATATTGATGAAGATGGCGTAGTGTCTCAATTAGACTTATCGGCTATCGTGGCTAACCTTGAAGCTTTAACAACTATCATTGATAACAACGACGGAACTTTTACTTATACAGATGAAGATGGGCAAACTACAAATATTGATGTTGCTAACTTAGAAACGCTAACAACTATTGCTTTAAATACTGATAATACCAACATCGATTATACAGATGAAGATGGCGTAATAACTCAATTAGACTTATCGGCTATCGTTGCTAACCTTGAAGCTTTAACAACTATCATTGATAACAACGACGGAACTTTTACTTATACAGATGAAGATGGGCAAACTACAGATATTGATGTTGCTAACTTAGAAACGCTAACTTCAATTTCATTAAATTCAACAACCAATATATTAACTTATATGGATGAAGATGCAACCTCAACTACTATTGATCTAACACCATACTTAGATAATACTGATAATCAAACTATTTCTTCTACAGTAACAATTCCGCTTGAAGAAGTAAACGTTGCTCTTGAAGATGGTGGTAATATAGATATTAACATTCAAGATGCTGATGCAGATACTACTAACGAATTGAATACAGATATAACATTTATTGGAACTGAACTTACCATTACTGATGCTGGTGGTGATCAATCTATTGATTTATCATCACTAACCTCTAGTGTATTACCAACTGTTACATCAGGAAACACAATAGCAAACCACTCTTCAGGAAATGGAACAAATGTTGAAATCAAAGAAACAATAACAACTCTTATTGATAATGGTAATGGCACTGTTACTTATACAAACGAAAGCAACCAAACTACAACTGTTGGTATAGTTGGACCACAAGGTCCTGCTGGAGCAGACGGAAATGATGGTGCTGATGGTGTTGACGGAGCGGTTGGTCCACAAGGACCTCAAGGTATTCAAGGTGAAACTGGACCGCAAGGTCCTGCTGGAGCAAACGGAAACGATGGTGCTGATGGTGTTGATGGAGCAGTTGGTCCTCAAGGTATTCAGGGTATTCAAGGTGAAACTGGACCACAGGGTCCTGCTGGAGCTGACGGAAACGATGGTACTGATGGTGTTGATGGAGCAGTTGGTTCTCAAGGTCTTCAAGGTATTCAAGGTGAAACTGGTCCACAAGGTCCTGCTGGAGCTGACGGAAATAATGGTGTTGATGGAGCAACTGGACCTCAAGGTCTTCAAGGTATTCAAGGTGAAGTTGGTCCACAAGGCCCTGCTGGAGGAGACGGAAACGATGGTGCTGATGGTGTTGATGGAGCAGTTGGACCGCAAGGTCCTCAAGGCCTTCAGGGTGAAGTTGGACCACAAGGTCCTGCTGGAGCAGACGGAAACGATGGTGCTGATGGTGTTGATGGAGCAACTGGACCTCAAGGCCTTCAGGGTATTCAAGGTGAAACTGGACCACAAGGTCCTGCTGGAGCAGACGGAAACGATGGTGCTGATGGTGTTGATGGAGCAGTTGGTCCTCAAGGTCTTCAAGGTGAAACTGGACCACAAGGTCCTGCTGGAGCAAACGGAAACGATGGTGCTGATGGTGTTGATGGAGCAACTGGACCTCAAGGCCTTCAGGGTATTCAAGGTGAAACTGGACCACAAGGTCCTGCTGGAGCAGACGGAAACGATGGTGCTGATGGTGTTGATGGAGCAGTTGGCCCTCAAGGTAATCAAGGAATTCAAGGTGAAACTGGACCACAAGGTCCTGCTGGAGCAGACGGAAACGATGGTGCTGATGGTGTTGACGGAGCGGTTGGTCCTCAAGGTATTCAAGGAATTCAAGGTGAAACTGGACCACAAGGTCCTGATGGAGCAGACGGAAACGATGGTGCTGATGGTGTTGATGGAGCAACTGGACCTCAAGGCCTTCAGGGTATTCAAGGTGAAACTGGACCACAAGGTCCTGCTGGAGCAGACGGAAACGATGGTGCTGATGGTGTTGATGGAGCGGTTGGTCCACAAGGTCCACAAGGAGTTCAAGGTGAAGTTGGGCCTTCAAGTACATATGTTGGACAGTTTATTATTACTGCTACAGGAAACCAGACTATAACTGGTCTACCTTTTGAACCTTCATCTATTACATTTATAGCTCACGCTAATGTAGAAACCCTAGATTTAGATTCTGATAACGGTATTGGAGATAATAATACAAGCATAGCAAATTCTTTTGGAACGATGAATGGTTTTGCACGAAATGATTCTGGATCAGTAATGCAGCAAGTTATATATGTAGGAGGTAGTGGTAACTCAATTAATGATATTTCTAGATATGCATCAAGTACTAGATGTATTGGGTTAAGATATGGTAATCAAAATGGTAATGCTGTAGGAAGAACCTTAGCGAGCTTAACCTCATTTAACGCTAATGGTTTTACTATTAATGTTACAGATAAATCAGATAATGTCGTGGTTTTATTCACAGCATATAAATAATTAAAGACTATGAGAACTATAACAATTATAGCCCTACTAGTATTTAATATTGGTTTTGCTCAAGAAGCTTTTCATAACGTTGGTAATATGCAAATTCATGACGATGGAAAAATTGGATTTCATATAGATTTACAAAATGATGGTCCATTTAATCAAAATACTGGTTTAGCTGGTTTTTATAACGAGAACAATCCCATAACAATTTCAGGAACAAACGTGCCTAGATTTTATGATATGGAAGTTGCTGTTGATAATCATTTATACCTTCAAATAAACACACAAATAACAAACGGACTAGATTATATAATTGGAGATATTATCACACCAAGATTGACTCCTAATATTTCATTAGATTATTTTGGGAATGCTATTTATACTCTCGAAGACGATTTAAGACATGTTGATGGTTATGCATCTGCTACCACTAATCAATCTTTTATTTTCCCAATTGGTCAAGATGATAAATTTAGACCTTTAATTACTCCTAATCAGACTGGACCTGAAAAATTTAGTGCTGCATATTATAATGAAGATCCAAATTTCCCTTCTACATTCAATACTAATTTTGACACCTCTATCTCTGAAGGTATTATTGATCAAGTTAACATTGAAGAGTTTTGGGATTTTGATGGTCGTACAGAAACGTATGTTACTTTAACTTGGAATCAAGAAAGCCAAATAAACAATCTTGTTGATGATTTAATGAATTTAAGAGTTGTTGGCTGGAGTGAAGTTGAAAACAAATGGATGGACTTAGGTAATTCTGCTGTAACTGGAGATATTAACAATGGAACAATAAGCTCAATAGAGTTTATACCAAATGACTATTCAATTATAACTTTTGGATCTTTAATTGGAAGTGATGGATTAACAGTATATAATGGTATTAGCCCAAATAATGATGGTCTAAATGATAATTTTATAATTGAAGGAGTAGAACTTTTCAAAAATAATCTTAAAATCTTTAATCGTTGGGGAAGAGTTGTTTATGATGCCGAAAATTATGACAATACATTTAATGGTATTTCAAATAAAACGGTAGTTGGTAATCAGGGAGAAAAATTACCTGTTGGCACCTATTTTTATGTATTACAACTTCCCGAAGAAAACAAAAATTATTCAGGCTACATTTATATAACGTATTAAAACTACAAGGTTTTAAAAAAGTGATATCCATAAATCTCATACCCTTCGTTATAATAAAACTTATGCGAAGGGTAATTTTGTACATAGGTATTTAATTCTGAAGTATTACAACCTTTACTTTTAGCATACGCATACATCCATTTAAAAAACTGCTTACCCAAACCTTGTCCTTGGTATTCAGCTTCAATATAAACATGATCAACCTCCATACTTTTTCCTGCATAATGTCTTGTTTGAAACCACATACCTGAAACACCAATCAAGGTACCATTATCATAAACTCCTGCACATTCATAATTTTGGGTAATCATCTCTGCAAAACGTTCTTTTAAAAGAGCATCTGAATTTTTATTATTGGATAATTTCTGAATTAAAGGAATAATACAATTAATATTTTCCTTTTCAATTAATTTAAAGCTAATAGACATTACATATTTTTATTCAAAATTAATTAATTTTGGAATATCATATTTACATTATTTCTAGTTTTAACATCTATGCAAAATAGCTTAAATACATTATCACAAAAGGATATTACAATCCAACCTATTAAAGGAAGCGAGACAATACCAGTTAGGCATGCAGTATTAAGACAAGGCAAACCAATAGAAGCTTGCTATATTCATCAGGACGAATTAAATAACACTTATCATTTTGGTCTATTTTATAAAAATCAACTTGCTGGAGTTTGTACTTTTGTCGCAGATCAATCTCCTTTATTTCAAGACTCAAATCAATACAGATTACGAGCAATGGGTGTTTTAGAAGAATTTCAAGGATTACAATTTGGAAAGCAATTACTAACGCATGGAGTTAATTTTTTAAAAAGTAAAAACATAAACAGACTGTGGTTTAATGCTAGAATTGTAGCTTTAAATTTTTATAAAAAAATGGATTTGAAACGATAGGAGCGCAATTTAACATTCCCGAAGTTGGTCCACATTACACCATGCATAAATCATTAAAATGAAAAAACAAACTTTAAAAAAATCGTATTAACTATTTGCTTTACAATTGCAAGCTTACCACAATTTGCTTTTTATCAAACTGTAATTTCAAATGAAGAATTAATAGGAAAAGGACAACCTAAACTGTTTGGAAATGGGTATAACCTAAGAGAAGAGGCTCATTTAGCCTTTAAAAAAATGCAGACTGCTGCTTTAAAGGACGGAATTAGCATAGGTGCTGTTTCTAGCTATAGAGGATTTGCTCATCAAAAACGTATTTGGGAACGTAAATTTAAAAGCAATAAAGCCAAAGGGTTATCTGATCAAGACAATATTAAAAAAATTATCGAATACTCTACAATTCCAGGTACATCTCGCCATCATTGGGGAACTGATATTGACATTTACCAAACTAACGTCAAACAACCTAGAAGTGTTTTACTACCAAGTAATTTTCATAATAATGGACCGTATTGTAAACTAAAAGAATGGATGGATGTTAATGCTGCTACCTACGGTTTTTATTTAGTATATACAGATAGTGCTAACCGTAAAGGTTTTAAATATGAACCTTGGCACTTTAGTTACAAAGCACTTTCTTTTGACTATTTAAAAGCTTATCAAAAATTAAATATCACTGAAATATTAAAAAAAGAGGCTTTATCCGGAAGTGACTCTTTTACAGAAACATTTGTAAATCAATACATAAACCAGAACATATTAGATATTAACCCAGAACTTTTGTAAATTGTAACATTAACAATTTTAATTAAAAATGAGAGGAAATTTAAAAGGACGATTACTTATAGGCTTGTGTATTGCAGCATTTTTTGGGTTTAAATATTGCAGCCAACAAGAAATAAATCCATACACAGGAAAAAAACAAGCCATATCTATGACTCCTGATCAAGAAATACAGATGGGTTTACAAAGTCGTGATCAAATGGCTGCACAACATGGTGGGATTTATCCAGATCAAACTTATCAAACCTTAGTGGATAATGTAGGTAACAAGCTAGTAAATAATAGTATCGCCAAAGAAACACCATATAACTATGAGTTTCACTTATTAGCAGACGCCAATACTATAAATGCATTTGCGTTGCCTGGAGGACAAATATTTATCACCTATGCTTTATTTGCTAAACTAGAAAACGAAGACCAATTAGCTGGTGTATTAGGTCATGAAATTGGTCATGTTTTAGGTAAACACAGTGCAGAGCGTATTGCCAATTCCGAGCTTTGGCAAGGACTTTCAACAGCAGGATCTGTAGGTGCAGATGCTGGTGGATTCATTCAGCAATACGGTATGACCAAATTATTAACTAACGGTCGTGATGACGAATTAGAAAGTGATGACTTAGGCGTAAAATTTATGATTAAATCTGGTTATAATCCAGAAGAAATGATAGCTGTTATGGAAATTTTAAAAACAGCTGCTGGACCTAACAGACAGCCAGAATTTAAAAGTACTCATCCAGATCCTGACAATCGTATAGAACATATTCGAAAGTCTATTGAAAAATACTCAGTTAACTAAATCGTTATCGTAAACAAACCTTAAAGTCCTGCAATCGCAGGACTTTTGTTTTTATATTTGTATAAACAAAATCTAATAAAATGAACAAAAAAGTAATCTTAATGATTTTAGATGGATGGGGAAAATCACCTGATCCAAAAGTCTCTGCAATAGATAATGCTAACACGCCTTTTATAGATAGTTTATATACCAATTATCCAAATGCACAATTGCGTACAGATGGTTTACATGTTGGTTTACCTGAAGGTCAAATGGGAAACAGTGAAGTTGGCCACATGAATCTTGGTGCAGGACGTATAGTATACCAAGATTTAGCAAAAATCAACTTAGCAATAGACAATAATACTTTAGCGCAAGAGCAAGTTTTACAAGACGCTTTTAATTACGCTAAAGCGGAAAATAAAAACATTCATTTTTTAGGTTTGTTAAGTGATGGTGGAGTACACTCTCATATTAACCATTTAAAAGGTTTAATTACTGCTACCGAAGCTTCAGGTGTAAAAAATGCTTACATACATGCTTTTACAGATGGACGTGATGTAGATCCAAAATCAGGAAAAAGCTTTGTTGAAGATATAGAAGACTTTACAAAAGATAAAAATACAACTTTAGCTAGCTTAACAGGTCGTTACTACGCAATGGATCGTGATAACCGTTGGGAACGCATCAAATTAGCCTATGACGCATTAGTAAATGGTACAGGTGAATTATCTAATAATTTACCACAAAGTGTGCAAAACCAATATGATGCTGATGTTACTGATGAGTTTATTAAACCTGTTATAAAAACAAACACAGAAGGACAACCTTTAACCACTATAAAAGAAGATGATGTCGTTATCTTTTTTAATTTTAGAACAGATCGTGGACGTGAGTTAACAGATGCGTTATACCAAAACGACCATCATGAGCAAAACATGCACAAACTAAATTTATACTACGTAACCATGACCAATTATGGTGATGCATTTACTGGTATAAAAGTGATTTTTGATAAAGATAATATTACTGAAACTTTAGGAGAAGTTTTAGAAAAAAACAATAAAACACAAATACGTATTGCCGAAACAGAAAAATATCCACACGTTACATTTTTCTTTTCTGGTGGTCAAGAAGCTCCTTTTAAAGGAGAGAGTCGTATTTTAAAGAATTCGCCTAAAGTTGCTACCTACGATTTAAAACCAGAGATGTCTGCTTTTGAATTAACCGATGCTTTAGTCCCAGAATTAGAAAAAGAAACAGCAGATTTTGTTTGTTTGAATTTTGCCAATGGAGATATGGTTGGTCACACAGGATCCATGCCTGCTGCAATACAAGCTTGTGAAGTCGTTGATAAATGTGTAAATCAAGTTGTAACTACTGCTTTAGCACATGACTACACCACCTTATTAATTGCAGACCATGGTAATTGTGAAACAATGATTAATCCAGATGGTTCACCTAACACAGCGCACACAACAAATCCAGTACCTTTAATCTTAATTGATAAAGACTTAAAAACTATAAAAGATGGTGTTTTAGGTGATATGGCTCCTACCATTTTAAAATTAATGGGAGTAGATCAACCTGAAGCAATGACTTGTAGCAGTTTAATTTAAGCTACAAGAATTAAAATAACTTCAATTAAAAAGTGTATCAATATAAATTGATACACTTTTTAATTTCACCATATGGTAATGATTATTAATTTGTCATTAATATTGTATTTTTGAATTCAATTTTATTAAAATGAAACTTTCCAAAGGACTTATAATTGCTGTAGATTTTGATGGTACAATAGTAGAAGATGCTTATCCAAGTATTGGACAAGCTCGTCTTTTTGCTTTTGAAACCCTTAAACGTCTTCAAGCTGATGGACATAGACTTATACTTTGGACTTATAGACATGGTAAAAAATTAGATGAAGCGGTCTCATTTTGTCAAGATAATGGCATTACTTTTTATGCTGTAAATCAAAGTTTTCCTGAAGAAGTCTTTAAAAATGAAGCCAGCAGAAAAATACATGCCGATTTATTTATAGACGACCGTAACATTGGTGGCATCTTAGGTTGGGGCGAAATTTACCAGATGTTAACCAACGAAACACCTCAACTAGCTAAGCCAAAGAAAAAAATGGTTTAAATTTTAATACTTTATTAAATCATAATATTGTTTATCTATTAGCGCTCTATGGTCAGGATGCGCAATTTCAACTAAAGATTTTACACGCTGTTTTATTGTTTTACCAAACAAATTAGCCACACCATATTCTGTAACCACATAATGCACATGTGATCGTGTTGTCACTACTCCTGCTCCTGGTTTTAAAGTTGGTACAATTCTACTAATTCCATTTTTTGTAACCGATGGTAATGCTATGATTGCTTTTCCGTCTTGACTTAAAGAAGCACCTCTTATAAAATCCATTTGACCTCCTACTCCAGAGTACATATTTGCACCTATACTATCTGCACAAACTTGTCCTGTAACATCAACTTCTATAGCGCTATTTATGGCTACCATTTTAGGGTTTTGCTTAATTATTGACACATCATTAGTGTAATTGGATGCACGCATTTCAACAAAAGGATTATCGTCCACGTAATCGTATAAACGTTGTGACCCAATTAAAAAGGTAGATAATGCACGTCCTCTGTTAATAGCTTTATAGTTTCCATTAATAACATTATTTAAAATTAAATCTATCACTCCGTCCGAAAACATTTCAGTATGTAATCCTAAGTTTTTGTGATTAGTCAATCTTGTTAACACTGCATTTGGTATGCTTCCAATTCCCATTTGTAAGGTGCTTTCATCTTCAATTAAATTAGCTACAAAATCGCCAATTTTATTTTCAATAGCGTTAGGTTTTACGACCTCATGACCTGGTAAAGGCTGATGACTTTCGACAAAAGTATCTATTTCGGACACGTGTATAATTCCTGCTCCATGTGTTCTAGGCATATATCTATTAACTTGAGCAATAACGGTTGTTGCATTATCAATTGCTGCTAATGTCGCTTCAACAGAAACTCCTAAAGAACAATACCCATGTTTATCTGGAACAGAGACATGAATAAAAGCGACATCTAAATCAATGATATTTCTTTTGAATAAAATTGGTAATTCACTTAAAAAAACAGGTGTGTAAGATCCATTTCCAGCTTTTAAGGTATGTCTCACATTTTTTCCAATAAAAAAGGAATTAACATGAAAACTATCCTTTAATTCTGGATTTGCATAAGGTGCTTCTCCTTCGGTATGTAAATGACAAATCTCGACATGACGTAACTCTTCATGCCTTTTGGTCATTGCTTGTATTAATGACTGTGGTGCTGCAGCTGCAGCTTGAATATAAACCCTGTTATTAGATTTTATAACTTTTACTGCTTCTTCCGCAGTGACTGACGTAAACATAATTGTAATTTTTATGTTACAAAAATACCATATCAAAATACTTTAAAACCTGCTAAATGTCATGTCTTCAAAATTAATAAAGCGGTTTATTTTAAGTATATTTGCACATATTTTTTTGAACCATGATTATAGTAAAAACAAAAGAAGAAATAGAATTAATGCGCGAAGCTGCATTAGTTGTTTCTAAAACATTAGGTGAAGTTGCTAAAGCAGTAAAACCAGGTGTTACCACATTACAATTAGATAAAATTGCCGAAGAACACATCAGAGACTTAGGTGCTGTTCCTGGTTTTTTAGGATTATATGATTTCCCTAATACCTTGTGTATGAGTCCAAACTCACAAGTTGTACATGGTATACCAAATAATACTCCGTTGGAAAATGGAGATATTATATCTATTGATTGTGGCTCTATTTTAAATGGATATTATGGTGATCATGCCTATACTTTTGCTGTAGGTGAAATAGACGCAGAAACTGAAAAACTACTTCAAGTTACTAAAGAATCTCTATACGCTGGAATCAAGCAACTAAAAGTTGGTAATCGTGTTGGCGATGTTGGTTATGCTATTCAAAAATATTGCGAAGACCATGGTTATGGTGTCGTACGCGAACTTGTTGGACATGGTCTAGGTACTAAAATGCATGAGGATCCAGAAATGCCAAATTATGGTAAACGTGGTCGTGGTAAGAAATTTATTGAAGGGATGGTTGTAGCAATTGAACCTATGATTAATCTTGGTACACAACGCATTAAACAACACAGAGATGGTTGGACTATCACTACCTTAGATGGTAAGCCAAGTGCACATTTTGAACATGATGTTGCAATTGTAGATGGTAAACCAGAATTACTATCCACTTTTGCTTACATATATGAAGCTTTAGGTATTACTAGTAATGAAGAAGATGAATTTAGACAAACCCCTTTAGTGCTATAAATTTATGACAATTGAAAGTTTAGAACAGCAATTACAGCCTTTAAGAGAAACATTAAACAACCATAAATTATATTCGGTATTATCAAACCTTGATGATATTAAACTTTTTATGGAACAGCACGTTTATGCTGTTTGGGATTTTATGTCGCTTTTAAAAGCACTTCAAAACCATTTAACTACAACAACGTTACCTTGGCTACCTGTATCTAATCCTGCAACGTCAAGATTTATAAACGAAATTGTTTTAGGCGAAGAAAGTGATATTAATGAGCTTGGTGAAGCTAAAAGTCATTTTGAAATGTACTTAGATGCTATGACGCAAATTGGTGCAGATACGACTAAAATCAAACAATTTATAGCTAATTTAACTTTAGGACAAACAGTAGAAGAAGCTGCAAATAACATAAATTTAAATTCTAAAACTTATCAGTTTATAGATTACACTTTTAAAACCATAGACACTAATCAACCTCATATTATTGCCTCTGCTTTTACTTTTGGTAGAGAGGATATTATACCTGATATGTTTTTTCAAATTATAAAACATTCTAAAACCGAAGAGCAATCATTTAGCAAATTGTCTTACTATCTAAACAGGCACATTGAGTTAGATGGAGATGAACATGGTCCTTTATCTTTAAAAATGATTGAAGAGTTATGTGGAAATGATAGTAATAAATGGGAAGAAACATTAACTACCGCTAAACAAGCTTTACAACAACGTATTGCACTTTGGGATGCTATTGCTGACTTGATTTTGAAAAAGAAATTAGCCAAAGCTTAAATGAAACGTCTTTTTAAACTAATATTAAACCTGATACCAAGACCTTTATTAATAAGGTTGAGCTATGTTATAAGACCCGTTTTAGCGTTTTTTTTAAAAGGAAACACTTATACAGATCCTATTGATGGTAAAAGCTTTAAAAGTTTTTTACCTTATGGTTATGGTACACAACGCAATAACGTATTATCACCTTCTACCTTATCTTTAGAACGTCACAGGTTGCTATGGTTATATTTACAAAATGAAACTAATTTTTTTGAATCTGAAAATACTTCTAGTTCTGAAAAACTTAAGGTGCTTCATTTTGCACCAGAGCAATGTTTTTTAAATCGGTTTAGAGCTTTAAAGCATTTAGATTACACAACTACAGATTTACTGTCTCCTATTGCAGATGTAAAAGCAGATATTTGTGACCTTCCGTTTGAAAATAATACTTATGATATTATTTTATGTAATCATGTATTAGAACATATTCCAGACGATACTAAAGCTATGCAAGAGCTATATCGTGTAATGAAACCTGGTGGATATGGTGTGTTTCAAATTCCGCAAGATTTAAGTAGACAAACCACTTTTGAGGACGATAGTATTACCGATAAAAAAGAACGCGCTGAAATTTTTGGTCAATATGACCATGTACGTGTGTATGGCTACGACTACTTTAACAAACTAAGATCTATTGGGTTTATGGTAAATGAGGTTGATTATACGGCTAAACTTTCCGCGGAAGCGATAAAAAAATACTGCTTAGCAAAAGGTGAAATTATACCTGTAGTTTACAAAAAACAATAACCTAAATATAAATTTATGACATCGCAAACTATAATTGCAACAGGCGCTTTATTCGGGATGCTAGCTGTTATTTTTGGAGCTTTTGGTGCACATGCTTTAAAAAAGATATTAACAACAGATCAGCTACATAGTTTTGAAGTTGGTGTTAAATACCAAATGTATCATGCTATTGTTTTACTTGCTTTAGGTTATGGCCAAGGTCCAATGTCTAAAAGCATTTATTGGTGTTTTGTGGTAGGTATAATCTTGTTTTCGTTTAGTATTTATGGATTAATTTTATCTGACGCAAAAGGTGAAAAATTAAAATTTTTAGGACCTATAACTCCTATTGGAGGATTACTTTTAGTTTCTGGTTGGTTGCTATTAATAATTAATATGTTTTAAAATAAAAAAAGCTACAATTATGTAGCTTTTTTTATTTTCCATTTATTTGATTAAGATAATAAATTAACAACTATTTGTTGCTCTGATGTACCTCCAACACCATCCGAAGCAACAACTACAATGGTGTTTTCTCCGTCTACAAATAGGTTATATTCAATTATATAACTTAAAGTATTTAAATTATCAATTATCAAATCTCCGTTTAAATAAACAGCATAGGTAACGTCCTGATTATCGGGATCTAAAGATGCTGTCCAATTAAACGTTATACCATCTGCTGTAGTCGCACCTTCTGTTAATGTAAAAGTACTTGGGTTGTTATTTGCTTCTACTTGATCGTCGTCTGAATTACAATTAAATAGTAATACAGTTAAACATAATAACATTAGGGTTTTAAAATTTTTCATAATTAGTTGAATTTTTAGATTATTAGTGTTGTCTTGATTAATGATAAGAACTGTCACACGATTCTGCTGTTTTAGGACAACTTGCTTTATGCTGGTCTCTTAATTTCCAAACTCTGAGTGTTTTTTGACCTTCAGCACTTTGCCAGTAGGCATCATTTTTAGTCTTAATGTACTCTGCATATTTTTGACCTTCAGCTTTTACAATTTCTAAATCTGCTTCTTCTTTAGCAGTTGTTGTATGTCCTGCTTGTTTTGCTTTCATTGCTACTAAATAATCCGTAATCATTTTTTTATTATCCTGAGACATCAATGCTTTATACTCAGGTGCTTTAGTATAATCTACTTCAGACTTTGTGTTTAAAGCAACGTCTTTTACTTTACTTAAAAATTTGCCAAACTTTTTCTTCTTTTTCTTTTTTGCTGGTTCTTCTCCATTTGGTGTTGTTCCTTTTAATACATAAACACGACTAATTTCTGAGAATTCGGTTTTACTTTTAAAGCCTTTAAGAAAAAACACGTAGTTAGCTATTGCCACATAACCTTCATAATACCCATTATGAAAAGAAATAGAGGTAAATGGGTAGTTAATTAAATCTATATAGGTTTGTTTAGTCATGTCCTGCCAATATTTGACAGATTGCTCTCCATCTTCAGAAATAGATAAGATTTCTATACCACAAGGGATATTTTCGTGTCTTCTTATTTTTATCTGTACTTCTTCTGGCTGTCTTCCTGGGTTAAGATGTGCGTAAAGCTTGCCTTTATTATCTTTTCTAATGGCTCCATATTCTAGATAGGTAATACTATCGCCATGTTGTTCTAAATTTTCAAAAAATGTTTTTTGAGCAAATGTACTTGTTGTTACTAATGCAATAAAAAATAAAATAATGTACTTCATAATATATTTGTTTCTGGTTTGATACAAATATGGAGCGATAATAGTAATCCATTTTCTGCTTTTTTGTGAATGGTAAGGTTTTATTAATGAATAGCAACAAAAAAAGGAAAGCCAAATTGACTTTCCTTTTTTATAAAATTAGTAGATAGCTTTATTCTTTAATAAATCGTTTTACGTGTTGATTTCCTTCTAAATCTATGATTTTTATTAGATAAACACCGTTTGAAAGACTAGAAACATCTACGTTTTTAGAGTTTGTTTTAAAAACTTGTTTCCCTAATAATGAATAGACAGATATATTAGTAATAGCTGTTGCTGTTTTTATATTTAAGATAGATTTTGTTGGGTTTGGATATAATGAAATTTTTTCCTTTTCAAAATCAATATTACTTAAGGTCGTACAATTTGTACTGAAACTTGCTGAAGCATCTATATTTGTCCAATTTGTAGTACTATAAGCTACATCATCTACCTGTATACAAGTTAAACTTGAATTGTTTATTGCAGAGAAAAAATCAAATTATTATTGTTGCCATTTGCTGCATTTAAATCTGTTAATTGATTATCGGCACAATATAACTCATTTAAAGCTGTATTTGACGATATGTCCATGCTTGTTAATTGGTTATTAAAACAGTATAAGTAAATTAAAGCTGTATTTGAAGATACATCTAAACTCGTTAATTGGTTAACCTCACAGAATAAATTAATTAAAGCTGTATTAACGGAAACATCTAAACTCGTTAATTGATTATTAGCACAACTTAAAGTCGTTAAAGCCGTAGCTCCTGAAACATCTAAACTTATTAATTGGTTACTACCACAGTTTAAAGTATTTAAAGCAGTAGCTCCGGAAACATCTAAACTCGTTAATTGATTACTATAACAATGTAAAGTAGTTAAAACTGTATTTGAAGACACATCTAAACTCGTTAATAGATTATTATAACAGCGTAACTGCTCTAAAGCTGTATTTGAAGAAACATCTATACTCGTTAATTGATTATTAAGACAATATAAAGTCGTTAAAACCGTATTTGAAGATACATCTAAATTTGTTAATAGGTTATTATCACAGAATAACTCCTCTAAAGTTGTATTAGCTGAAACATCTATACTTGTTAATTGATTATTACCACAGCGTAACTGCTCTAAAGCTGTATTAGCAGACACATCTAAATTAGTTAATTGATTACCATAACAATTTAAATTTGTTAAAGCTGTATTAGCGGAAACATTTAAGCTGCTTAACGAATTGCTTCCGCACCATAATTCCGTAATATTCGTAAAAGCTTCTATACCTGTTAAATCTGATATGGATAGGTTTGGAACATATATAGATCCTGAATAAGATGATGCTTCTGCACAAGAAATTTCGCTATTACCATCCGTATTTATATATGAAAATCCAAGTAAGGCTGCTTTAAAATTAGCATCGGGAATGTTTACGTTGCAAGCTGTTGTTGCAATAGTGTATTTTTTTAATGAAACTTTGTCATTATCTTGATATAAAACATACAAATTACCATCATATTCATTAATTGTCATTTTTATAAAAAAATTGGAATTACTACTATTTAAACCTATACTTGGTAAAGTTGTCCACGTATTTAAAGTTGCATCATAATTTTCAAAAACAATATCTTCTGTATTATTAGCATACATTAAATACAATTTATCATCGTTTGTACTTTTTCTTAACTCTACGATACCATTTGTTGCACTTTCTGATTTAACAAAAGAACTTCCATTGTAAACTCTAATATCATTAACTGTTGCACCTTGTGGAATTATATCATTATAAAAGGCATGGTAATTAGAATCATAAATTCCTGATATATTTTTTGTAGTAGTACCATTTAAAAAATTATTAAAATCAAAATTATTATTTGCTGACCCTACATTTTTACGTCCTGTAACACTTCCATTATAATTATTCTCTTGAGAAACAAAATATTCACCATAGGCTGTAAAATCATATCTATGATCACCATTATATTGGTTGTTTGTTTGTATCAGGGCTTCAAGATGATTTGGGCCAGTACCAGCAGTATCACGTTCTGCAATAAACAACTTTTGAGTCCATTCTCTTCCTGCTACTCTAATAGTACCAACTGCATTAAATTGAATTTGTAAACGATGGTCCGACAAGGCTGAACTTCCTACATTTGTAAAAATAGATGACCAAGCAGTTCCATTATATTTATAAGCGGTCATGTTATTAGTAATGTTTATGTAGGCAACAACAATTTCATTATTAAAAGGGTTGATTTTTATAGCAAGGTTATCTGCAGCGTCATTGGAAACTGGTCCAATAGACGTCCAATTTGTACCATCAAACTTAGATACATAAGCCTTATTACCGTCTACTACATTGGTGTAAGCCACATAAATGTCGCCATTTGCAGCATCAAAAGTCATTGCGCCATCTGAAGCAAAATTTGTAAACTGAGTAGCTCCTACTTGTGTCCAGGTTTGCGCAAAAGCATAACCATTTACTAAAAGCAATACAAAAAGTAATTTTATTCTCATAATATATTTAATTTTAAAATTATGGAACAAAAATGCTAAACTATAGACTTTAATTTTTAAACTTTTTAGTGAATGGTAAGTATTTGTAAATAAACGGTGATTTTAAAACACACGATTAATAATATCCATAAATTCATCTTTACGGTCTCTTGCAATTGGAATGCTTTTATTATTACTCATTATAACTTGAAGACCATCTTTTTTAGTGATTTCTGTCATGTACTTAAGATTAATTAAATACGATCTATGCGGTTTATAAAACAATGGTTTATTGCTTAATTGCTCTGTAAAATGTTTTAGTGTTTTACAAATTAATTCTGTTTTACCATTTTGCAAAAACACCTTAGTATATACACCATCTGCCTCAAAAAACAAGATATCTTCATGCGAAACAAATCGTATTCCTTTAGGGACTTCTAAAGCTATTTTATTTAATGCCAATTGTTGAAAATTACGTTCTAGATTAAGTAATTTTTCTTTTATAAAATTTTCTTCTAAACTATCAGATGCTTTATTAATAGCTATTTTCAATTCGTCTATATCAATTGGTTTTAATAAATAATCTACAGCTGATAATTTAAATGCATCAATCGCATAGTGTCCATAAGCGGTCGTGAAAATAATTTGAAAGTTAATTGTATCATTTTTAAAAAACTCTAAAATTTGAAGCCCAGAATGGTTGGGCATTTCTATATCTAAAAACACTACGTCTGGTTGTTCTGCTTTAATTATTGCTACACCTTCCAATAAATTTTCTGCATCAAAAACGGTTACAATTTCTGGACACTCCTCCTCTATTAAAGTTTTTAAAATACGCCTAGCTCTTTTTTCGTCATCTATAATTATCACTTTCATTGTCTAATTTTTAATCTGTTACTTGATATTTTAATTATCACTTTTGTACCGCAAACGTCATGTTTTGCATTAATAACATCTTCAATATTTAATGTTATTGCTTTATTATGACTTCTATTTAGTAGTTCTATCCTTTTTTGATTTGCTGAGGTTGCAAAAGACTTGTAATTATCCTGACGTTGATTTTTTATAATTGCGGATGCTTTACGTCCTATACCATTGTCTATAATTTCGCATATTAGACTTTGATTATCAATCTCCTGTTTAAAATTAAGCACTAATTTTTTATTGTTTTTTTTATGAAGCAAACCATGTTTTAAAGCATTTTCAACGTAAGGCTGAATAAATAATGTTGGGACAAAAGTGTTTTCTAAATCTAGATCTGGATGGATGTTAATTTCAAATTTAAAATCGTCATCAAATCTATCTTTTTCAAGTTCTAGATAAAGTTTTAGCGTTTTAATTTCTTCATTTAATGAAATTTCATTGGCTTGACTATGCTCTAAATAGGTCCTAATAAGTCTAGAAAACTTAACTAGATATTGGCGCGCTAATTTACTTTCGTTTAAAATAATATAATCTTGGATAGAGTTTAAGGCATTAAATATAAAATGAGGATTCATCTGTGATCTCAAATTTTCTAATTGCGAAAACACTAGTTGTTGATTGATCTTTGCTTTTTCTAAGGCTTGAAGTTGTACACTATTTAATCGTTTTGTTTTTTGGGAATAATACCACCAAACCAATCCAACAGAAGTTAGTAAAGACAACAGATAAAACCACCAGGTTTTATAGAATGGTAAACGGACTATAAGGGCAATGCTTATTGGATTAGTGTAATTATTTTGAGATATATTTTTTGCTCTTACATTAAATTTAAATTGTCCTGCTGGCAATGTATTAAATTTAACAAAGTTTAATCCGTTGTCTAAGGCTATCCAATTTTTATCATAACCTTCCAACTGATATTCAAAATCAACAAACTGATTGGTTTTAAATCCATTGACATTAAATCCAAATCTAATTTCGCTTTCTGTTTGCTTTAAGGTATATGACGTCTTTATAATAGTGTCTTTTTCTTGAATGGATACATTAGTAAAATAAGGTTGAGAAGTACTTCTAACTGTATTTATTTTATTACTATTAAATTTATACAAACCAGTATTTGAACTAAAAAACACTTGATCTCCTATGACTTCAATAGCGTTAATATTGTACGAGTCTATACCGTCTTGTTTATTAATAGTATTTAATGTTTTTGTTTTATAATTATAGCTTTGTAAACCTTTATCTGTAGCTATCCAAATTACATTTTTATCTGCTACTAGTACATTAATTAAGTTTGATACTAGTCCATTTCTCATATTTATTGTAGTAATTAAACTATCATTTTTAAAACCTAATAATCCTTTTTCATCTGCAGCAACCCAAACCATATCGTCATGACCTATCGCGATTTTTAAGGCATAAACAGGATTGTTATTATGGGTTATTTTTTTATACTTTTTAGTCTTTAAATCTACCCAACCTAAGCCATCTACAAAACTACAATACGCTTTGCTTTTTTCTTTATTTAATACAGATCCATAGCTTCTTAATATCCTAAGATTATAAATAGAGTCTTTATTTTTATTATATATAGAAAGTGAATGTGGAAGACTAACTAAATATTGATTATGATCCAACACATCAATCGATTTTGTAACTATCAGGTTACTGCTTTGACTTTGTCTGGTGTCTAAATTATAAATTTTTGAATCCGTAGTCGCCACCATTAATAAGTCCTTTGCTAAAGGGTTATAGCAAATATTGTATATTTTGTTATTAAAGTTTTCTGGTAATTTTTTAAGCTTATTTTTTTAGGTTGTAACTAAAAACCTCATTTGAGTTAGTAGCTATGTATAATAAATCGTCATTAACTTTCTCTATTGCTTGTACTCCAATATTATTGGGTAAATTTATCTTATTTAATTGCTTATTTGGCAACACAAAAACGCCATTTTTAAGTGTTGACAACCAATAATTATTATCCTTATCGATAACAAGATCTGTGATATATTGGTTTTTAAAAATATGTTCTTTTACTATTAAAACATCACTATCCAATTGACATATAAAAATGCCTTTATTTGTTAAAATCCATAAGTCATTGTTGATGTTATAGGAATGAATTACAATGACATTTTGAAGTTGTTTTGGGATGTCCACTTCGTTTATACCATCATCTAATAATTGATACAAACTAGTTTTACTAGTTGTTTGTAATTGGTTGAAATAATATAATTGGTCATTCCATTCAAAAAATTTACTTATAACTCGTTTATTAAATGCTGCAATTGGTGAATTATTTAAAGTTTTAGCATCTTGAAAATCAACTGATGAAGAAAAACATATAATGCTATTTTTATTATAATAAAACCCCTTTGGGTTATGATTTAGATCTCCCATATAAGACCTTGTCCTACTATCTAATATTGCAGTGATACTTTTTGTATTAATGTCTACAGTTACTATTCTGGATGGCTCATAAATTATTAGATGATTATTGTAGATATTAAAATCTACTAACGTTTTAATATGGCTATAATCCTCAAAAAGCTTTAACTGCTCATCCTGGACAAAAAAGAATTGACCTGATAAGTTATTACACCAAACTCGCCCTTTATTATCTAATTTTAAACCAAAAAGCGAGCGTCCCCTTTTATCAGGATTTGTAAATAACTTGTAGGATCTTCCATCATACCTATACAAGCCTTTGTCTGCTGCTAACCAAATAAAACCTTTATTATCCTCTAATAAATCATAAAATTCTATATCAGGTAAACCATCGTTTTCAGTAAGATGTATGGACACGGGTTGTTGCGCTAAAGTATGATGATAAGCGAGTAAGACTAAAAACAATATAAAATAGCGATGGATCAATACATTATGCTTTTTTCAAAGCTACAAAATTGACTGCTATTAAATTGTAAATTATTAGCGAACAGTATAAAAAGCCATTTAAATGGTAATAAGATTAATTAACTGAAAAATTATTAAATGCTTTAGACTCCAATTCACCATTATTACCTTCATAAATAACATAAACTTTTAGTTCTGGATGCTTTGCTAAAAAATAATCCAGTTTTTGTAATCCCATTGCTTGAAAAGCGGTTGCATAACCATCTGCCATCATACAGGTATTTGCAATTACAGAGACTCCTAAGATATTGGTTTTAGTAGGATATCCCGTTTTAGCGTTTATGATATGTGCGTATCGGTTTCCATTTTTATCAATTTTAAATTTACGGTATGTACCAGAAGTCGCCATAGCTTGATTGGTTAATACTATCGTTTTATCATAGGTTTGAGAACCATCAAAATTTGGATTTTCTATTCCAACGGTCCAACCTTTATTTTTTTTAAGATTAATCCCTTTAGCTCGAAGCTCTCCACCAATATCTACAATATAATTTTTGATATTTTTAGACTCTAAAAAATCTGCAATAACATCTACACCATACCCTTTTGCAATGGAATTAAAATCTATAAAAGCCTCTTTAGATTTTATAATTTTATTGTTTTTTAGACCAACACGATTAAGTCCAACAAAATGCATTAAACTATCTACTTTTACGCTATCTAAAGCTGTTTTAGTTTGCTCTGACCCAAAGTTCCATCCATTGACCAAACGTCCAATAGTAGGGTCTAAAACACCTTCAGTTTCACGATATATTTGTTTTGAAGCTTTAAAGACGTTTTTAAAATGATGATCTACAGTAACAGCTTCGTTTCTATTAATTTTAGATATATCAGAATCTGCCTGATAATTAGACATAGACTTATTTATAACCGTAAACAAACTATCAAATTGTTTATTGTAATCACGACCATCTAAGTCAAAATACTGCACACTAAAACTGGTACCAAATACAGGTCCTGATATTTTAAGTAATTCAGGTTGTTTTTTACAACTCATTACAACCAAAAATAAAATAGCTAGTAGACTTTTTTTCATCTTAATTCAAATTAGATTCTAATAATTGTATACCGTTGTATTCAATTAAATATTCTTCATTTAGATATATTGGTAAATCTTCGCCTTTAGGATTACCCAATCCAACACCAGCATAAAGCACTTTTGCATTTTTTTCAAATGCATGCTTTTTAAAGGACTCCATCCAAACAATATCATAATTATTGGCATTTTCAGGTAAAATAACAGCACGAACAACCACAAAAAAATATTGCTTGTTTTTGTCCATACAAACAAATTGTGGATGCCTTTTTAATTGACTGTTTATGGCTATAAACTCAAAACCACGTTGTTCTAAATCTTTACCAACATGATTCATAGCCAAGTTATGTAACTCTTGTTTTGATAATGCTTTACTCATGTAACAAAAATAAAGTTTATTTCGCTTTCGCGGAAGAAAAGCCAGATAACAAATTACTTAAATCTTACAAATTTGGAATTGTAGAAAGTGTAGTTGGATACAGGAATTATAGCATTCATTTTAAGATCATACCAAGGAGAAATGGTCATGTCTTCTAAATTTTTTACTAAATGAACACTTTGCGCAGGTGTATTACCTTGAAACAACAAAAACAACTTTTGGCCTTTCTTGTTAATAGCCTCGTCTGTAATCATTACAATATGTCCTGGACTACCACCAAGGATTAACATATCTCCAATTTTAAGATCCTGAACTTCTGTTATAGCATCTAACTCATTATACAAAGACAACGTCCCTGAATACATATAAATTAAGTTTAAATACTTATAAAAATTAGACTTGCTATAATCCTCTCTTGCTGTTTTGTTAAATGTAACTCTATTACCATTGACTTTAGGTCTATAACCTTTTGCATATTTTGACCAAGAACAATAGTGTCCTGAAGTAAAATTAAAACCTATTTTGTCTTTTTGATTGGTGTCCCAAAGGTATTCGCTTCGTATTCTAATTAAAGCATCAGCACATTGCTGTAAACCATTTTTGGGTACTGGTACTTCTAAAATACCAATATGTCCTTTCTGCCAATAGTATTCTGAATTATCATAATTTATAATTTTACTACCAAAAGGTTTTAAGTTATAATGTCTAAGATACTCTTGAAAACTTCCCTTTGGATAATCAACGCGTTTAAAACCTGAAGGTATATTAACCCTAGAGGCTATTGTTAAGCTATCTTTATCTAAAAGTTGTACTGTTTTAGTAACTGCATTTACAAAATGCTTAATAGGTTTTGGGTTTAATTGATAAAACAAAAGCACTAATGTGACAATAATTAAAGTAATAAGAGCTAATTTTCTCATAATACAAATAACGAAAAAGCTCGACACTTTCGTATCGAGCTTTTTATATATTAAGAAAACTTTATAATCTTTTGATTATTTCTATCCTCCAAAGTCATCAAATCTGATATTTTCATCGTCAATACCAAAATCTTCTCCCATTTTTTGAACTGCTTGGTTCATTAAAGGAGGACCACAGAAGTATAATTCTATGTCTTCTGGAGCTTCGTGCTTAGATAAATATTGGTCTATTACCACTTGGTGAATAAATCCAACAAATCCATCACCAGACTCATCATTAATATCTGATTTTAATTTCCAGTTATCAGCTTCGGTTGGGTCTGATAATGCAATAAAGAATTTGAAGTTCGGGAAATCTTTTTCTAATGCTCTAAAATAGTGAATGTAGAATAGCTCTGCTTTAGAACGTCCACCATACCAATACGTAACTTTACGACCAGTTTTAATCGTTCTAAATAACTCATATAAATGAGAACGCATTGGAGCCATACCTGCACCTCCACCAACGTATAGCATTTCTGCATCAGACTCGTTGATAAAGAATTCACCATAAGGTCCTGAAATAGTTACTTTATCACCCACCTTTTGATTAAAGATATACGATGATGCAACACCTGGATTAACATCCATCCAGCCACCTTTGGCACGATCAAAAGGAGGAGTAGCCACACGTACGTTAAGCATGATTCTTCTTCCTTCTGCAGGATAAGAAGCCATAGAGTATGCTCTTTCAACTAACTCATCATTTTTCATTACTAAAGGACGTAAACCAAATTTATCCCAATCTGCCTCAAACTTGTTAGGCTCGCCTGGATGATCTTCTGGATGTGCAGTAATATCCATCTCTGAATAATTAACTGTACAATTAGGAATTTCTATTTGAATATAACCTCCTGCTTTGTAGTCCATATCTTCTGGAATTTCAACTACAAACTCTTTAATAAATGTTGCCACGTTGTAGTTAGATACTACAGTTGCTTCCCATTTTTTAATTCCGAATACTTCTTCTGGAATTGTAATTTCCATGTCTTGCTTAACCTTTACTTGACAAGATAAACGTGCACCATGTGCTAATTCTTTTCTTGAAAAGTGAGGTGTTTCTGTTGGTAAAGCTTCACCTCCACCAGATAAAACGTGACATTCACATTGAATACAAGTCCCACCACCACCACAAGCTGATGGTAAAAAGATTTTATTACTACCCAAAGTTGATAATAATGATCCTCCTGAAGATACTTCGATTTCTCTTTCACCATTAATTAAGATCTTTACTGGACCTGAAGGTGATAATTTTTGTTTTACAAAAAGTAGTAAACTTACTAATACTAATGTTATAAGTAAAAAAGCTACTACAGTTACTATTACTGTTCCTGTTGTTCCTGCTGCTAAAATCATATTACTCTATTATTTTAGTATTGTTAGCTAATTCTTTTGTTGCTTCAACTTTAGTTTTCACTACTGTTGTATTTTCCTTTTTAGGAGCTTCTTCTTCATCTCCTCCAGTTAACATACCTCCAAAACTTAAGAATCCAATTCCCATTAATCCTGTAATGATAAATGTGATTCCTAATCCTCTTAATGGTGCAGGTACATTACTGTATCTAATCTTTTCTCTAATAGCCGCAATAGCAAGTATTGCTAAAAACCATCCGATACCTGAAGAGATACCGTAGTTAAATGCTAAACCTAAAGTTTCGATTTCTCTTGACTGCATAAATAATGATCCACCTAAGATGGCACAGTTTACTGCAATAAGAGGTAAGAAAATACCTAATGAGTTATAAAGTGATGGTGAAAATTTTTCTACCACTATCTCTACCAATTGTACCATTGTTGCAATAGTTGCAATAAACATGATAAATGATAAGAAACTTAAATCGTAATCTGCATATTCTGCACCTAACCAAGTTAATGCTCCTGGTTGTAAAATGTACTGATCCAATAACCAGTTTAATGGTACAGTAATGGCTAATACAAATATTACTGCTGCACCTAATCCAACAGCTGTTGCTACTTTTTTAGATACTGCTAGGTAAGAACACATTCCTAAGAATACTGCAAATACCATGTTGTCTATAAAAATCGACTTGAAAAATAATTCTAAATGTTCCATAATATTTTTAGTCTTCGATTAATGCTTTGTTTCTACTACGTTGTACCCAAATGATAAGTCCAACAATTATTAATGCCATTGGAGGCATTAACATAAATCCGTTGTTTTCGTAACCTAATGCGTACACTCCTGTTTTTTCGATTGGATCACCTAAAACTGGAATACCAAATAAAGTACCAGATCCTAAAAGTTCTCTAAAAAAACCAACAATTATTAAGATGACTGCATAACCTAAAGAGTTTCCAATTCCGTCAAGGAAAGACCTCCAAGGTTTGTTTGCTAAAGCAAAAGCTTCAAAACGTCCCATAATAATACAGTTAGTAATAATTAAACCAACAAATACTGAAAGTGTTTTACTTAACTCGTAAGCAAAAGCTTTTAATACTTGATCAACAATAATTACTAAAGCAGCAACTACAATTAGTTGTACAATAATTCTAATTTTAGAAGGAATTATGTTACGCATTAATGATATTACCACGTTACCTATTCCTAATACAAACATTACAGCAATACCCATTACCAACGACGCTTTTAACTCTGCGGTAATAGCTAAAGCAGAACATATACCCAATACTTGTATAGTAATAGGGTTGTTATCTGCTAAAGGGTCTGTTATTAACTTTGCGTCTTTTTTTGAAAGTAGTCCCATAATTAATTGCTAGCTAGTTTTTTTAAATTCTCGAAATACGGTTGGTATAACTTTAAATCTTTTTTAATCATTGCAGACACACCATCACCTGTGATAGTTGCTCCTGCTAAAGCGTCAACCTCATTGTCGTCTTTAATTTCGTTTTTTGGATCATTATTTCCTTTAGCAACAGTAATACCTTTAAATACACCTGCGTCAGTTAATAATTTTTCACCATAAAAATCGTCCATAAAGTAACGTTGTTTGATGTTTGCTCCTAAACCTGGTGTCTCACCAGCATGGTCAAAAAATGTACCTTTTACAACCATATCTTGGTCTAAAGCTACATAACCCCAAATAGCATCCCATAGTCCTTTTCCTCTTATTGGAGCGATGTAAAATGTTTCTCCATCTTTTTCTCCAACAAATAAAGGTAAACGTCTTGTTCCACCAATTTTAGCTTTTGCTTGTTCTTTTTTAATATCGATTAAGTAAGCTTCATCATCTTCTTTAGCCACACCATTTTCAATAACTAATTGTTTAGTGATGTACTTTTTAAAATCGTCAGCGACTTTATCTGTAGATACAAAAGTTATGTCTCCATCACCTTCGTTACCGTTAACTCCCATAGCATACAGAATATTCTGTTGCTTTTCCATTCTTCTGTTTTCAGCAATATTTGGTTTTAAGGTTGCTGCAGTAAAGGCTAATAAAGACCCTACAACAAGCACCATTACAATTGCAAATATTACAGTATATGAATTTTTATCTGTGTTCATTGCCATGATTATGCTGTTTTAACTTTTAAACGTTTCATTCTGCGTTTTACGTTTCCTTGTATTACGTAATGGTCAATAGTTGGTGCAAAGACATTCATTAATAGAATAGCTAAAAACACACCTTCTGGATACGCTGGATTAAATACACGAATCATTATTGAAATGAAACCAATTAAAAACCCATAAATCCATTTACCTTTATTTGTTTGAGATGCAGTTACTGGATCTGTTGCCATATAAACAGCACCAAATAAAATACTACCAATAATTAAATGTTGCCAGAATGGCACATTCATTAATCCGTAAAATTTGCTAGATTCTCCAATCCATTCAGCAGATACAACTCCGTTAAATATTAATCCCATTGTTAAAGCTCCTATTAGAGTAGAAATAATAATTCTCCAGCTTCCAACCTTAGTAAAGATTAAAAACAGAGCACCAATAATGATTAACAATTTAGAAGTTTCTCCAACTGATCCTGGAATAAATCCAAAAAACATGTCCATATAATCAATTCCTGCTAAGCTACTATTTTGTGCATAAGCACCTAATAAGGTTTCTCCTGATATTGCATCTGCAGTTCCTGCACGCTCAACCGCTTCATGTACCCAAACTTTATCTCCTGACATCCATGTTGGATATGCAAAAAATAAGAAAGCACGAATGGTTAATGCTGGGTTTAGAATATTCATTCCTGTACCTCCAAAAACTTCTTTACCGATTACTACACCAAAAATTACTGCTACAGATAACATCCATAATGGAATATCAACTGGCACTATTAATGGTACTAACATACCTGTTACTAAGTAACCTTCTTCTACTTCATGACCTTTAATTACTGCAAAAATAAATTCAACAATAAGACCAACTCCATAGGATACAATTACTAATGGTAACACAGTCCAAGCTCCAACAACAAAGTTGTCCCAAGTTATAAAGTTGCTAAATAAAGAGGCTTCTCTAATAACTCCTGATGCTGCATCAATAGCTGCATAATGCTGGTAACCTGCGTTAAAAATACCAAATATTAAACATGGCACTAAAGCCATGATTACAATATTCATAGTACGTTTTAAATCATCTGCTGCCTTAATGTGCGTTCCACCATGAGTGGTTTCATTTGGCAAGTATAAAAAAGTATGAATGGCGTTAAACGCAGGAGCCATTTTGGTTCCTTTATACTTTTCTTTTAAATTATGTAAATTACTTTTTAAGCCCATTATCCTATTTCTTTAAGCATTAAATCTAATCCTTCTCTAATAATCTTTTGATGTGGTTGTTTAGACACACATACAAATTCTGTTAAAGCAAAATCTTCTGGTGCAACCTCATACATACCTAAAGCTTCCATTTCATCTAAATCTTTATACATACAAGATTTTAAAATTTGCATTGGAAAGATATCTAAAGGAAATACTTCTTCATAACTACCAGTAATAACAAAAGCACGATGTTCTCCGTTTGTATTGGTGTTTAAGTCAAACTTTTTGTTTGGTGTTAACCATGAAAAAGTTAAAGCTCTTGATGTTGATACTTTATTAAAAATCGGCTTATTCCATCCAAAAAACTCGTAATCATCACCTTCAGGAATTACAGTAATTGTGTTACTGTAATAATCTAAAAATCCATCTGGTTTAACTTGCTTACCTGTTAAAACGTTTCCTGAAATGATACGATCATTTCCGTCTTTATCAACTCCGTTATCATAAACCATAGTTGCGATTTCGCTACCTAATTTAGTTTTAAAATAACGTGGTTTTTTTACAGAAGAACCTGCTAAAGCTACAATACGCTCTGCATTAAACTGGCCAGTTAACAATAAGTCTCCAATAATAACAAGGTCTTGAGCATTTACTGTCCAAACAACCTCACCTTTATTAATTGGGTCTATTTTGTTAATTTGCGTCCCTACATTTCCTGAAGGATGTGGTCCAGATACTTTGTGTAAAGTGACATCTGATAGTCCTGCTAAAGGCGAATTACCTTTTTTAGCAACACTAACATGAACTTTACCAGTTGTCAATTTGCTTAAAGCTGTTACTGCTGCTTGCAATTGCGCCTCTTTACCTTGTAACACATAATCTAAATCTGCTACTAAAGGGGCACTTGCATAAGCTGATATAAAAATAGCTTTAGGCTGACCATCTGGCTTTGCAATAACATCATAAGGACGTTGCTTTACAAATGCCCAACATCCTGACTCTAGTAAACGTGATTTAATAGCTTCAGCTGAAGCTGAATTTACGTCTAGCTTACCATAATCATGAAATGATTGTTCTTTGTCTGCTTGAATTTTTACTGAAATAATTTTTCTTTTTTCACCACGAGCTATCTCAATAATTTCTCCTGAAACAGGTGAAACAAATTTTACAGCTTCATTAGCTTTGTCATAAAAAACAGGTTCTCCTGCTTTTACTTTTGAGCCTTGTTTAGCTATTAATTTTGGGGTAACTTGATGAAAATCTTCCGGTCTAATTGAATAATAATTGCTAACAATAGCACTTTCGGTAACCTTTTCGGCTGCTCCGACTAATTTAATATCCAGACCTTTTTTAATCTTAATGTCGTTTGACATATTATAAATCTATTGGTTAATAGTTATACTGATTGTGATTTTTAAGGCTTAAAAATCCGAGCAAAAATACAAATTTATAACAAATTTACTTTGAGGTTAACACTGTTGTTTCTTTATTTATAACAATTCTAAATAAAGCAAACCGCTTAGGCACAGAAATTGATTATATTTGTTATTTAAAGCTACTTTTTAAATGTACAAAAACACCATATATTACATCTGTTTTTCACTTATTTCTTACTGCAGTTTTGCACAAGTTGAAGAAATCATTCCTCCAGACTATATTAAATCTATCTATTTTAATGGAGGAACAACTGAAAGTCAATTGCCAATCATTGCTTTAGGAGAAACTATAACACTAGAATTTGATGCTTTAAATGGAGATGAAGAAGATTATTATTACGAAATTAAACACTATAATTTTGATTGGACACCTTCAAACTTAGTCAAATCAGAATACATTGAAGGTTTTGACGAACAACGCATAAGGGATTATGATAACTCTTTTAATACACTTCAAACTTACTCACATTACAACCTTTCTATACCAAATCAATACACCAAAAACATTAAAGTTACCGGTAATTATATCATAACCGTTTATGATGATTATGATGATATTGTTTTTAACAGAAAATTTATGGTTTATCAACAACTATCAGATGTTGGAGTACAAATAAAACGCTCTAGAGATGTATCAACAATTGCCGAGAAACAATCGGTTGACATTGCAATAAGCTCAAGTACAATTCAATTTGTAAATCCTAAAAAAACAGTAAAAACGGTTATAATTCAAAATAACAATATTAAAAATGCAATCACCGATTTAGAACCTCAGTATATTTTAGCTAACGAATTAAGCTACAGATACACCGAAGCCTCAAGCTTTTTTGGAGGTAATGAATTTTTAAGTTTTGAAAATAAAGAAATAAGAGCTGCAAATAATGGCGTACAATACATAAGATTAGAAGATTTATACCAAACTTACTTATACACTAACACTTCTAGAGCAAATCAAAAATACAGCTATAATCCAGATCTAAACGGAAACTTTTTTATTAACGCTTTAAATTCTGAGCAACCAGAAACTGAAGCAGATTATGCTTGGGTACATTTTGCACTACAATACCCTAAATTAGAAGAAGACAGTCACATTTATGTTTATGGTAATTTTAATAATTACGAAATAGAAGATGCAACAAAATTAGAATACTATGAGGACGAAGGTGTTTACAGTACTGCTATTTTATTAAAACAAGGGTATTACAATTACAAATATGCTATTGTTAATGACAAAGGTGACGTTGACCAATATACCATTGGCGGTAATTTTTGGCAAACCGAAAACAACTATAAAGTCTTAGTTTACTATAGAGAATTAGGTGCTAGGTATGATAAAATTATAGGTTTAGGCGAAATTAACTCTGTTGGAATCACTAATTAATTGTTAAAAAGGTAGTTACATCCATAAATAAGTTTAACTTAAAATATATTTTATTATTTTTACAATAAGCAAACTGCTTACATAATGGTTCAACAAGTTACAAGAGGAATAAAAATTACGGTAGAAACGGAATTTGAAGGTACATTTTATAAAGACTATAAAATTAACTTTGCATTCGCGTACCAAGTTACCATTGAAAATCAAAGCAAAGATTCAGTTCAACTTAATGCAAGACATTGGACCATCTTTGATGCCTTAAACCAACCAGTAATTGTAACAGGCGAAGGTGTTATTGGACAAAAACCTGTTTTAAAACCAGGAGAATCTCACACTTACTCTTCAGGCTGCTTACTTACTTCTCCATTTGGAGCTATGAAAGGACACTACAATATGGTTAATTTTACAACTACCAAAAAATTTAATGTAGCTATTCCTACATTTAAATTAAGTGCGCCTTTTGCCCTAAATTAATCTTCCTTAATAGGATATTTAAAGTTATTTATAACGTTTTAAACCCTCTTAATTTTACAATTTTACTAACACAAATAACCCAACAAAAATCCTTAACTTTGTACTTTAAATTTTAAACTACAAACACAACACTTATCATGGGAAAAGGATTTTTCAATGTACCAATTGCTGTTAACGAACCTGTAAAAAGTTATGCTCCTGGATCACCAGAAAGAGCAGCAGTTTTAGACGCTTACAAAACAATGTTTAACAGTCAAATTAATGTACCAATGTATATTAATGGTAAAGATGTTACAACAGATAAAACAAACACTATGTCTCCTCCACATGACCACAAACATGTTGTTGGAACACACGCTATAGCAGAACAAAAACATATCGACGAAGCAATCTCTACAGTTTTAGAAGCAAGAGAAGCATGGGCTGATACACCTTGGGAGCACAGAGCTGGAATATTTTTAAAGGCTGCCGAATTAATTGCAGGTCCTTACAGAGCTAAAATTAATGCAGCTACAATGATTGCACAGTCAAAAACTGTACATCAAGCCGAAATTGATGCTGCTTGTGAATTAATTGACTTTTTACGTTTTAATGTACATTACATGACTGAGATCTATCATGATCAACCAGAAAGTACTAGTGACGCTTGGAACCGTTTAGAATACAGACCACTTGAAGGGTTTGTTTATGCTGTTACACCTTTTAACTTTACTGCTATTGCCGGAAACCTTCCTGCTTGCATGGCTTTAATGGGTAACGTTGTAGTATGGAAACCTAGTGATTCTCAGATATATTCTGCTAAAGTAATCATGGACGTTTTTAAAGAAGCTGGCGTACCTGCTGGAGTTATAAACGTTGTTTTTGGTGATCCTGTAATGATTACCGATACTGTTTTAGCAAGTCCTGATTTTTCTGGTTTACACTTTACTGGGTCTACATATGTATTTAAAGAACTGTGGAAACAAATAGGTAACAACATTCATAATTATAAAACTTACCCTAAAATAGTTGGAGAAACTGGAGGGAAAGATTTTATTGTTGCACACAAAACCGCTCATCCAAAACAAGTTGCTACTGCAATTGTAAGAGGTGCTTTTGAGTTTCAAGGTCAAAAATGTAGCGCTGCATCTAGAGCGTATGTATCTAAAAGTATTTGGAACGAAGTTAAAGATTACGTTATTGAAGATGTAAATTCTTTTAAAATGGGATCTCCTGAAGATTTAAGCAACTTTGTTACCGCTGTAATCCATGAAGGCTCTTTTGACAAATTAGCTAAATACATTGACCAGGCAAAAACGGACAACAATGTAGAGATTATAGTTGGTGGTAACCATGACAAATCTAAAGGTTACTTTATAGAGCCTACAGTTATTGTTACTGAAGACCCAAAATACACAACTATGCAAGAAGAGTTATTTGGTCCTGTAATTACAATTTATGTTTATGAAGATGATAAATTTTCTGAAACATTAACATTAGTTGACCAAACTAGTGAATATGCATTAACTGGAGCAATTTTAGCACAAGATAGATATGCTGTAGTAGAAGCTACTAAAGCATTAAAAAACTGTGCTGGAAACTTTTACATTAATGACAAACCAACAGGTGCTGTTGTAGGACAACAACCATTTGGTGGAGCTAGAGCATCTGGAACTAATGACAAGGCTGGTAGTGCATTAAACTTACTACGTTGGGTATCTCCAAGAATGATTAAGGAAACCTTTGTAACTCCAGTAGATTACAGATATCCTTTTTTAGGTGAATAAAACGTAATTATCATTATAAAAAAACGCGAGCCAAATGGTTCGCGTTTTTTTATAATAAATAATTTAGAAAACTTATTTTTAAGTTCTAACTTTTCAGCAAAATAGTCACAAAAATCTTTCATGGTTGCTGTCATCTTTTCGTCCTGAGTAGCTCTATTAAAAGTATTACTCATGGCTACTAATGTTTGATGAAAAAACACTTTCATCTCGTCTACTGGCATATCCTTTGTCCATAAGTCAATACGTAAAGACTCTTGAGCTGCACTATCCCAAACAGATAACATCATTGCTTTTGCTTCTGCATTAGTAATACCTCCATCTTGAGCTGTCCAGTTTAATTTTTCTGGAACTTTGTTTTCGTCTAACTGAACTGTTAATGTAATTTCTGAAGTTTTATTAGCCATTATTCTCTTGGTTTATAATATGATTTATTAAAAATGGTTTGTGCTGGCGTATTTAGTAATTCACTTAAAGTCACATCATTATTATTCATGTATGCTTTTACTATTTGCCAACCTATAAATTGACCTATTTTACCTGGTGATTCGTTATCGATTTCTGCTAAATAAAATTTTGAAAATGGTGCAGGGTTAATAAATCGATTTGGTAATTTAGAGTCCGTACTGTACAACAGTTCTTTTTGGATAAAGTATTTCCATATTTGTTCTTGATTTACAAAAGCCCAATCTAACTGTTGTTGTGAATATCCTATTTTCTGAGCATCTGAAATAAACGGAATCACTTTGTCTTTTATATATAGTAGTTTTCCAAAATAAACCATCTCATCTAAAAGGTGTTTACGCCTGCTGTTTAAAACATATTTTTCTGCATAAGCATTTGCTAAATCAACTACAATTTGATCCGGCTTCATGTTTGCTACTGTATAGGATTGTAAGCCTTCGTAAAAAAATGATCATTACCTAAATAAGTATCTAACTCTACAATTGCAATTGTGTCTGTAACAATAACTTTATTTTTATAATCTACGTCAGAGGTTGTTGTTATTATTCGTGGTGTTTTAAAGGTAGGAAAGTAATATTTTAAATGTTGAAACATTTTTTTTATGTCTTCCGTTTCCTTTTTTAAAGTAGGAAACTTTTTTATAGTCTCTTCACTTAATTGTCGCTGTAATGTATCCTGCATTTTATTATACCAAAACGCATCATCATATTGTCTTGGAAACATAAACGGAAAATCAGCTTTTAAAGCAGGTAAATTGGCTGGCTCAGCTTTCGCGAAAGCGATATCAAAACGTTCTATATTTACATTAATATCAATTTTTGAAATTTGCGCTTCAAGCTTATTATCATCTTGACAAGAAAACAATAAAAAAAATAATGATACTATTAAAATGGATACTCTCATAAAAGTTAAGGTCTCTTAATTTTTATTACTAATGGGTTTGCTTTATTTTTGTTAGGCAAAGGTACTATACTTTGCTTAAAATTCTTTGATTATGCAAACAGAAAAAGTTGTTAAACATATTGTAAAATGGTTAAAAGACTATGCTACTAACGCAAAAGTTAATGGTTTTGTTGTTGGGATATCTGGTGGTATTGATAGTGCTGTAACCTCTACCCTTTGTGCTGAAACTGGATTGAAAGTTTTATGTATTGAAATGCCAATACACCAAGCTGCTAGTCATGTATCAAGAGGGCAAGAACATATTAAACAACTTAAAGAACGCTATCCAAATGTTGAAGGAATAGTGTCTGACTTAACTCCTGTTTTTGAAGAGTTTAAAACTGAAGTCTCACTTGAAGGTCAACAAGCTACCGTTGATATGGCTTTAGCTAATACACGTGCACGTTTACGTATGACAACTTTATATTATCATGCTGGTTTATTAGGCTTATTAGTTGCTGGAACTGGTAATAAGGTAGAAGATTTTGGTGTTGGTTTTTACACAAAATATGGTGATGGTGGTGTAGATTTAAGTCCTATTGCTGATTTACTTAAGAGTGAAGTGTATACTATTGGTCAATTTTTAAAAGTACCAGAATCTATCATTAATGCAGCGCCTAGTGATGGGCTTTTTGGCGACGCTAGAAGTGACGAAGACCAAATTGGTGCATCGTATCCAGAATTGGAATGGGCCATGTCAATGAATGATGAAGGAAAAACAGAAAATGACTTTGAAGGAAGAGAAAAAGAAGTTTTCAAAATATTTAAAAGATACAATACCAGCAACTTACACAAAATGAATCCAATTCCTGTTTGCGAAATTCCTAAAGATTTAATCTAAACGTCATAAATAGTATAATTTTACATACCTTTACGATGCTATTATTATTCTATAACTTGTACTTTTTTAAGAAGTACTTTAAAAAACAATTTGACCATGGTTAAACTAATGGTTGCAGATCAACATCCCATTATTACAAAGGGAATGGAATTGATTTATGCAAACTCTAGAGACATTAAAATTGTCCAAACTGTTGCAGATGGCGAAGCTATATTTGACGCCTTAAAACAGTATACTACTGACATTTTAATTTGTGAAATCGACTTACCTAAACTTAATGGTATTAGTGTATTAAGACGTCTTCAGAAAGAACATCCTGACTTAAAGGTAATTATTTACAGTGCACAGCAAGAAGAGGTTTATGCAATAAGTGCTATTAAAGCTGGTGCTGATGGCTACGTTAATAAGTCTACAGACTTAATAACATTAAAAGAGGCTGTCATGAAGGTGTATTTAGGAGGCATCTATATTAGTCCTAATCTTTCTAAAAAAATAGCTTTAGATAAAAACTCTGGCAAAAACACGTACTACAAAAAGTTATCTATTAGAGAAGTAGAAGTTTTAAAACTTTTATCTAATGGAAAGCGAAACAAAGAAATAGCACAAGAGCTAGAAATTAATGAAAAAACAGTAAGTACCTACAGAGCTAGGTTAATGAAAAAACTTAATGTTACAAATCTAATTGATTTGGTTAATCAATCTAAAAGCTTGGAGTTACAAAGCTCTATTTAACTTTCTAGACAATAACATTTTTAAACCTGAGTAATCCTTGACTTCTTCAAGGATTTCTCGGTTTATCATAGTTTTATCTTGAAGGGTTTCTCTTTGAAACTGCGTTACTTTTTGATCAATCAAAAAACAACGCAATGTCAAAATAGTTTCACTTACAAGCTGTGACACTGTGTCTTTTTTTGTCTTAGGAAAAATATTATTGCGTTCCCAATCTGATAGCTCATAACGCTCATCTTCCATTAAAATAGAAGTGATTTCTGAAGCTAAAATAGGGTCTATAGTATTTATGATATTTTCAATTTTAAACTCAGGGTTTTGATTTAAAGCTTCAATTATAGCATAATATATATCCTTAAACATTGGGTTTAAAAACTCCATTTCGTCTTCTTGAAGGTCCAAATACACCTTTTCAAATACTTTAGATTGCTGTATGATTGGTTCTAACTCTAAATGACCTTTATCGTTTTCTTTTAATATTAAATCTTCAAAATCCTCTGTACGATCACCATACAGTAATAAAATTTCGATTATTTTACGTTCAAGCTCGTATTGTACATCTACCTTTTTAACAGGTGCTTGAGGTTTAATAACTTCAAATGCTTGGTTTGGCTTTGCACTTTTGGATTGCTTAGCACCTTCTGTTTCTTCCTTTTTTGTTAATTGTGCTAAGGTAGTAAACAGTACTTCTTCGCTAATATCCATGATTCTAGCACACTCTTGAATATAAATTTCGGTTTTAATTCTATCCGGAATTTTAGCAATACTATTAACAATATCTCTAACCGTTTCTGCTTTTTTTATCGGATCATTTTTAGCACTTTCATATAATACTGAAGCCTTAAATTGTATAAAATCTTTAGCGTTATCGTCTAAATATTGTTTTAATTCTTCAAGCGTATTTGTCTTTGCAAAACTGTCTGGATCTTCGCCTTCAGGAAAAGTACAAACTTTTACATTCATACCTTGTTCAAGAATTAAATCGATACCTCTTAAAGACGCACGCATACCTGCTGCATCACCATCAAATAGTACAGTAATGTTTTTTGTCAATCGATTAATTAATCTAATTTGATCGCTAGTTAAAGCTGTACCAGAACTAGACACAACATTTTTTATTCCTGTTTGATAAAACTGAATAACGTCTGTGTAACCCTCTACCAAATAACAATTATCCTCTTTAGCTATACTTTGCTTTGCATTGTAAATACCATATAAAACTTTACTTTTATGGTACAAATCACTTTCTGGACTGTTTAAATATTTAGCTGCTTTTTTATCGTTGGTTAGTATACGTCCTCCAAAACCTAAAACACGACCACTCATACTTTGTATAGGAAACAACACACGTCCTTTAAAACGATCAAACTGTTTGTTTTCTTTAACAATAGTTAATCCTGTTGCTTCTAAAAATTCTAGTTTATAACCTTTTTTTAAAGCTGCATCAGTAAAAGCACTCCATTGGTCTAAACTATATCCTAAATTAAATTTTTTGATAGTTTCATCTGTAAAACCTCGCTCTTTAAAATAGCTTAATCCAATAGACTTACCTTGATCTGTGTTTAATAAAATGTTCTGAAAATACTTACTAGCAAACTCACTAACTAAGTATAGACTTTCACGTTTATCTTGAGCTTGCTTTTGCTGGTCAGACTGCTCTGTTTCTTCAATTTCAATATTATACTTTTTAGCTAAATATTTAATAGCTTCAGGATAAGTAAAATGTTCATGCTCCATTAAAAAAGCAACCACATTTCCTCCTTTTCCACTTGAAAAATCCTTCCAAATTTGTTTTACAGGTGACACTACAAAACTTGGCGAACGCTCGTCTGAAAACGGACTTAAACCTTTAAAATTAGTTCCTGCTTTTTTAAGCTGAACAAAATCGCCAATAACCTCCTCTAATCTAGAAGTTTCGTATACTTGGTCAATGGTAGATTTAGAAATCAAAAGTCTTTTATTTTAAAAATTGTAGACTACAAAAGTAATATGTAATGACCAATAACAAATAGTTTAATAAGATAAAATTTACAATAAGATTTTTATCTCAAATTTGATTAATTTTGCAGTATGGTAAAAGACATTCAATTACGTGTTTCTTTAAAAGAAGAAGAAATTCCAGATATTTTAATTAAAAAATCTGCGGAATGGCTATCCATTTCAAGAGATAAAATCACTGGTATTAAGGTGTTAAGAAAATCCATTGACGCCAGAAAACCTAAAATTATTTTCAATTATAAAGTTTCAGTATTTATAAATCAACCTGTACCAGAAACCTCAGATTATACATTTGATTACAAAGATGTTTCTAAAGCTAAACCAATACATATAATTGGTTTTGGACCAGCAGGAATGTGGGCTGCTTTACGTTGTATTGAACTTGGTTTTAAACCTATTGTTTTAGAACGTGGTGCCAATGTTAAAGACAGACGTCGCGATTTAAAAGCTATTAATCAAGACCATTTTGTAAATGAAGATTCTAACTACTGTTTTGGAGAAGGCGGAGCAGGTACTTATAGTGATGGTAAATTATACACACGAAGCTTAAAGCGTGGTGATGTACGTCGTATTTTTGAAAACCTAGTTTACCATGGTGCAACCGATCAAATTTTAGTAGATGCGCATCCACACATTGGGACTAATAAATTACCTAAAGTTGTACAAAACATTAGAGAAAATATTATAAAATACGGAGGTGAGGTCCACTTTAATACACGTGTTACGGATTTTACTATTAAAAATAATACAATTAAAACTATCCAACTGCAAAATGGAGAAGAACTAATAACTGACAAAGTTATTTTAGCAACAGGACATTCTGCAAGAGATATTTTTAATTTACTACACGATAAAAAGATTGCTATTGAAGCAAAATCTTTTGCAATGGGTGTTAGAGCAGAACATCCTCAACATATTATTGACAGCATTCAATACCATTGTGAAGGTCCAAGACCTGATTTATTACCAGCTGCCTCATACAGCTTAGTACAGCAGGTAAATGGACGTGGTGTTTATAGTTTTTGCATGTGTCCAGGTGGATTTATTGTTCCTGCTGCAACTGCAAATGGTGAGGTTGTGGTTAATGGAATGTCACCTTCAAGACGAAATAATAAATTTGCTAATTCTGGTATTGTAGTAGAAATTAATGCAGATCGTGATCTTAAAAAATACGAACACTTTGGTCCATTAAAAGCATTAGAATTTCAAAAAGATTTAGAACGATTGGCTTTTACCGCAGGAGGAAGAAGTCAAGTCGCTCCTGCACAACGCATGACAGACTTTGTTGAAGGTAAGCTATCTAACAGTTTAAATGAAACCTCATACCAACCAGGTTTAAAAAGTGCACCTTTACATAGTTTGTTTCCTAAATTGATAGGAAGCTCATTAAGAAAAGGATTTAAAGCTTTTGGCGATAAAATGAAGGGTTACTATACCGAAGAGGCAAATATTATTGGTGTAGAGTCACGTACCTCATCACCTGTTAGTATCCCAAGAACTGAAACTTTAGCACATCCAGAAATCACAAATCTTTTTCCGTGTGGTGAAGGTGGTGGTTATGCAGGCGGAATTATTAGTGCAGCAATGGATGGCGAACGTTGTGCTGAAGCTGCAACAAAACAATTATAAATTTAAGGATGACATAGAAGACTTAAAACCAATTATGGTTTTAAGATATATTCCCTATTTTTGTTTAAAATATTAAAACACACAAATGAAAGCATATATATTTCCTGGTCAAGGCGCTCAATTTACTGGAATGGGTCTTGATTTATACGAAAACTCACCAGAAGCACAACATTTATTTGAAGATGCTAATGAAATTTTAGGGTTTAACATTACTGACATTATGTTTGAAGGTACTGCTGAACAATTAAAAGAAACTAAAGTAACACAACCTGCTATATTTTTACATTCTGTAATCTTAGCAAAAACTTTAGGTGATAGTTTTAAACCAGAAATGGTTGCAGGACATAGTTTAGGCGAATTCTCTGCATTAGTAGCTGCTGGAGCTTTAAGCTTTGAAGATGGATTAAAATTAGTCTCACAACGTGCTCAAGCCATGCAAAAAGCTTGCGAGATACAGCCAAGTACTATGGCAGCCGTTTTAGGTTTAGAAGACAATATCGTTGAAGACATTTGTTCTAAAATTGAAGGTGTTGTTGTTGCTGCAAATTACAATTGTCCTGGACAATTAGTAATCTCTGGAGAGGTAAGTGCTGTAGAACGTGCTTGTGAAGCAATGAAAGACGCTGGAGCAAGACGAGCTTTGATGTTACCAGTTGGAGGTGCGTTTCACTCTCCAATGATGGAACCTGCTAGAGAAGAATTAGCTGCAGCTATTGAAAACACAACTTTTAGCAAGCCTAATTGTCCTATTTATCAAAATGTAACTGCTACAGCAATTACTGATGAAAACGAAATTAAAGCCAATTTAATATCTCAATTAACAGCTCCTGTACGTTGGACTCAATCTGTACAACAAATGATTGCAGATGGAGCGTCTTTATTTACTGAAGTTGGTCCTGGAAAAGTATTACAAGGGTTAGTTAAAAAAATAAACAGGGAAGCACAAACTGCATCTGCAACTCTTGAAATTAAAGAATAATGAGTAGTAGAAACATACTTATTATTGGACTGATACTGCTTAACATTGTTTTAGACCAAGTGTCTAAATTTATTGTTAGAGCAGATGTTATTGCTGGAACTGAAACCGAAATATTTGGACAGTATTTTACACTTCATAATGTTGAAAACAAAGGTGCCTTTTTAGGTATGGGTAGTGACTTTAGTCCTACATTACGTATTGCATTATTATTAGTATTACCTATTGTTGTTTTAGCTTTAGTATTAAGACATATTATTAAAGACAAAACCATGGATACAATGACCTTAGTTGGTTTTTGTTGTATTATTGGTGGAGGAATTGCTAACGTTTACGATAGAATAGTGTATGGATCAGTTACAGATTTTTTACACATAGATTTTGGAGGTGTATTTAGAACCGGAATTTTTAATATTGCTGATGTCTCCGTAATGGTAGGAATGGGCTGCCTAATAGTTGGCAGTTTTATTAAGAAAAAGCATAAAAAAAGCCTCGATTTAATCGAGGCTTTTTTTATTTATCTAGCAAGGTTACAATCTCTGCAATCTTTAACTTCTCCGTAGTACGTTTCACGATATTTATGAAGCGTTAGAATTGGTATGCCTAACATGTGCTTTTTAATATAAGTCACTTTGGCGCTTAATCGTCCCATTTTGGGAGCAAATCTGTTTTCTTGTCTTGTCTGACGTTTTACTGTAATCAATTTCATTATTGTATCATTTGCATTAGACACAAAGGAAACAAGAATATTAACCAATAACGAACCACAAAGTTTAAAATATTGTTAACCAACACATTAATATCAATACAATAAAACAAAGGCGCTTAAATTATTAGATTGATAATCAAAGACAACTTTGACTTAGGATTTATTAATCCTAATTAATTGCTTTTTCCCAATTCCAAGCCGATTGCATTGCGTCTTCTAAATTATATTGTGCTGTCCAGCCTAATACTGAATTTGCTTTTGAAGTATCTGCATAAGCAGAAACAACATCTCCTGCTCTACGTTCTACAATTTTATAGTTTAGTTTTTGTTTTGAAACGGTTTCAAATGCTTGAATAACCTCCAATACTGTACTTCCTTTGCCTGTACCTAGATTAAAGACTTCAAAATTACTTTTGTTTTTATGGTCTAATAATCTTTGTAAGGCAACAACATGTGCATCTGCAATATCCACGACATGAATATAATCTCTAACACAGGTTCCGTCTTTTGTTGGGTAATCACTACCAAAAACAGACAGCTGCTGTCTTTTACCAATTGCAGTTTGAGTAATATAAGGGACTAAATTTTGAGGAACACCTAAAGGTAACTCTCCTATTTTTGCTGATGGATGCGCTCCTATTGGGTTAAAGTATCGTAATGCAATGCTGTTTAAATCAGCATTTATTTGACACGTATCTTTTATTATTTCTTCACCTATCTGTTTGGTATTACCGTAAGGTGATAATGCAGGTTTTATTGGTGCAGACTCTGAAATTGGCATGACATCTGCTTGACCATATACGGTACATGAAGAGCTAAAAATAAAACTTGATATTTTAAGCTTTATTAACTCTTGTAATAAATAGGTTAATGTTGTTATGTTGTTTTCGTAATACATTAAAGGGGTATTTACACTTTCTCCAACTGCTTTACTTGCTGCAAAATGTATAACCCCTTTTATGTCTTGATGCGATTTAAAAAATTGCTGAACTGCTGTTTTATTTTTTAAATCTAATTTTTCAAAAAGTGGTACTTGATTTGTTATTGCCTCAATCCCTTTTAAAACATCCAATGAGGCATTTGATAGATTATCTATAATTACTACTTGGTATCCTTTTTTTGAAGCTGCACAACAGTGTGTGAGCCTATAAATCCTAAACCTCCTGTAACTAGTATCTTCATTGGCTGGTTGGCGCGTTAGGGATGGTAGCGGTATCCTTTTTTTGCTGCCACAAATGGCAAAAAAAGATTTAAGCGGACAGCGCGACCCTTGTGGTAACGCTCTAATTATTTGCTATAAAATCTTTAACGGTTGTTGTTATAAATTGTATTTGATCGTCTTCTAACTCGGTGTGCATTGGTAATGAAATAACTTGTTTTACCAATTGATTAGTTACTGGAAAATCGGCTTCGTTATAACGCTCGTCCTTATATGCTTTTTGTAAATGTAACGGAATTGGATAGTATACTCCGCATGGTATATTATTGGCATTTAAATGTTTTACCAATGCATCTCTGTCCACATTATCTACCTTTAAAGTGTATTGATGAAATACGTGACAGTCACATGTATCACATATACCTTCACAATTATTTACTGTTTTAGGTGTTGTAATTTGTGGCACATCTGCAAAGGCTGCATTGTATTTTCTTGCTGCATCACGTCGTGCATTATTATAGCTATCCAATTTTGGTAATTTAGCATCTAATACTGCTGCTTGAATAGAATCTAAACGAGAGTTTACACCTACTACATCATGATGATAACGCTCATACATACCATGGTTTACTATTCCTCTGATGGTGTGTGCTAAATCGTCATCATTTGTAAAAATGGCTCCTCCATCACCATAACATCCTAAATTTTTAGATGGAAAAAAAGATGTAGAGGCTACGTGACCTATTGTTCCTGCTTTTGCTTTTTTTCCTGTTGTGGAAGTATAAGTTGCTCCTATGGCTTGTGCATTATCTTCAATGACATACAAATTATGCTCTTTTGCTATTTGCATAATGGCATCCATATTTGCACATTGACCAAACAAATGTACTGGTACAATTGCTTTAGTTTTTGGTGTAATGGCTTTTTTAATAGCGTCTATGCTTATGTTAAAATCATCAGGATTAACGTCTACTAATACAGGTGTTAATTTAAGCAATGCTATAACTTCAACAGTTGCTGCAAAGGTGAAATCTGCTGTAATAACCTCATCACCTTGCTCTAAACCTAATCCCATCATTGCAATTTGTAATGCATCTGTACCATTGGCACAAGGGATGACGTGTTTTACGCCTAAGTAGTTTTCTAGATTTTTTTGAAATTGGTGTACCTTTGGACCATTTACAAAACTGGTGTTATCTATAATTTCTTGAATTGAACTATCGACTTCGTTTTTTATAGCTGCATATTGACCTTTAAGATCAACCATTTGTATTTTTTTCATGCTTAAATATGTGGTAAACTAATGTTAGAAACTTAGTTTTACTTTTAATTTATAATTATCGAATTTACAAAAATACCAAACGCTAAGCAATGAATTGTTTATTTTAGCAAAAATAGATACGTGAATTTACTTTATAACATAGCTATCCAATTAGCAAAACTAGTCTTAAAGCTATTAAGTTTGTTTAACAACAAGCTTAAACTTGGTGTAGATGGACGACGCGAAACCTTTACTATTCTTGAAAAGAATTTAAGTAAAGATGATAATACATTATGGTTTCATTGTGCATCTTTAGGCGAATACGAACAAGGCTTACCTATTTTTAATGCTTTAAGAGAGGATTACCCTAAACATAAAATTGTTTTGACTTTTTTCTCCTTCAGGTTTTGAAATCAGAAAAAATGCTCCGTTTGCAGATATTGTAGTCTATTTACCTTTGGATAGTAAAAATAACGCTAAACGTTTTATAGATATAGTTAATCCTGATCTTACTGTTTTTGTAAAATATGAAATTTGGCCAAATTACTTATCACAAATTAAAAACAGAGGATTAAATGCCATACTAATTTCGGCAGTATTTAGAGATAATCAATCGTTTTTCAAATGGTATGGTAGCCAAACTAAAAAAGCCTTATTTGCTTTTGACCATATTTTTACTCAAAATGAAGACTCTAAAAAACTACTACATTCTATTGGTTATAATCAAGTAACCGTTTCTGGAGACACTAGATTTGATCGCGTTAATAATCAATTAAAAATTGATAATAACTTACCCTTTATAAAGACTTTTATAAATAACACATTGTGTATTGTTGTAGGTAGTTCTTGGCCTGAAGACGAAACCTTACTGATAGATTTTATTAATAATCACAAAGGACAAGCTATTAAATTTATAATTGCACCTCATAATATAAAATCTAAGCAGATTGAAACTATACAAGATAATTTAAAGGTTAAATCTGTATTATTTAGCAATAAAGAGCATCAAGATTTAAAACAATTTGACGTTTTTATTCTAGACACTATTGGTTTATTAAGTAGAGTTTACAGCTATGCTGACATTGCCTATGTTGGTGGTGCAATGGGTAATACTGGTTTGCATAACATACTAGAACCTGCTGTTTTTGGAATACCTGTAATAATTGGTAAAAACTACGCTAAGTTTCCTGAAGCTTTTGATATGATAAAACATGGAGGTGTAACTTCTATAGACAACTTAAAAACACTAACCATGCATCTTAATAAACTTATAATAGATGATGCTTTTAGGTCTAAAACTGGTTTACTAAATCAGAATTTCATTAATAAAAACACAGGAGCTTTATTAAAGATTACCAACTATTTAAAACAAAATAATTAGATTTATTTTTTAGAAGCGTACAATGTATTACTAATAAGCGCTATAATTATTATGGCTATTCCTAAAAGCACCATTAAACTATAATTTTCTAGAAACCAAAAAGTACTAACTGCTATTGTAAAGATAACTTCCACATATTTAAAAGGCGCAACGATACTGGTTTTACCTGTTTGAAAAGCTTTTGTCATATATAACTGTCCTACATACCCAAAAACACCTAAACTTAATAATATTAGCCATTCTATTTGACTTGGTGTTTTCCAATTAGAGATACTCATTAAACCACCAAAAATTAATGCAGTTAGCATAAAGTAATTTATGATTACTAATGGGCTTTCTTGTTTTCCTATTTTTCTTATTAATACAAAAACTAATCCATTGGATATTGCAGAAACAAATATTAGCACTAATCCTAATGTATTAATTTGTTCTCCAAAGCCTTTTATAATTAAAACTCCTAAAAAAGCTATTAAGAATAATATCCATTGTAATGGTTTAATTTTTTCTTTAAGAAGAAATACCGCTAAAATAGCTGCAAAAATTGGTGCTGTATACCGTAATGAAACAGCAGTACCAACAGCTAAATGATTTAATGACAAGAAAAAACTGGTTAAAGATATTACACCTACAATAGCCCTAATTACTAAAAGTTTTTTTTGAGTTCCTAAAAAAGGAATTTTCTGTTTTAGTATTAATGGTATTGTAAAAGCTAAGGTCCCAATTGCTCTAAAAAACACAATTTGATAGACGCTAAAACCTTCAAGGTATTTAACAAACAAATTCATAAGTGCAAAAGCCAATGCACTTATAATCATATAAAATATGGATTTATTGTAATTCATCATTAAGTAAAAAAACCCTTCAATACTAAATTGAAGGGTTATATTTAAGTTTGCTAAATAACGTATTATTTAAGTGAACTAATAATTTTTAAAGCATTTTCTGTCATTGCTTTAATTTTATCTAGATCATAAGTCCCATCACTTTGTTTTGCAATAAGTTTTGATCCCATACCTACACAAGTAACTCCTGCTTTAAACCAAGCTTCTAAATTATCTTGTGTTGGTGCGACACCACCTGTTGGCATAATACTTGTCCAAGGTTGAGGACCTTTTATAGCCTTAACAAAATCGGCTCCATAAGTTCCTCCAGGGAATAGCTTAACAATCTCGCAACCTAACTCTTCTGCTCTACAAATTTCGGTTAAAGTACCACAACCAGGTGACCACATGACCTTACGTCTGTTACAGACTATTGCAATATCTTCTCTTAAGACTGGAGTCACAATAAAATTAGCTCCTAAAGCCATAAATCTTGATGCTGATGCAGCATCTGTTACAGATCCAACTCCCATTATCATTCCTGGTAATTCTTTTGTAACGTACTTATTAAGTTCGCCAAAAACTTCATGAGCATAATCACCACGAGCAGTAAACTCTAATAATCTTGCTCCACCATCATAAACCGCTTTTACAACCGCTTTACTAATTTCTAAATCACCATTATAAAACAACGGAACTAATCCTGTTTGTTTCATAACTTCTGCTACTTGTATTCTTGTAAAATTTGCCATAATATTATCTTGCTACACGTCCTGAAGCGTCTCCACCCATTAATTTTTCTACCTCAGCAACTGTTACTAAGTTAGCATCTCCTTTAATTGTGTGCTTTAAACAAGAAGCTGCTACAGCAAAGTCTAATGCATTTTGATCATCTTCTGGGTATTTTAGTAATCCGTAAATTAATCCTCCCATGAAGCTATCACCTCCACCTACTCTATCAACAATATCAGTAATTTGGTACTGACGGGTTTCGTACATTTTTTTACCATCGTATAAAACACCAGCCCAAGTATTATGAGAGGCAGAAATTGAACCTCTTAAAGTTGTAATAACTTTTTTGGCTCTTGGAAACTTTTCCATCATTTGTTTACAAACCGATAAAAAAGCTTCTGCTTTCACATCATGACCTTGTGTTGTAATATCTAAACCTTCTGGTTTAATATTAAAGTGTTTTTCTGCATCTTCTTCATTACCTAAAACAACGTCACAGTAAGAAGTTAACTCAGTCATTATTTTTTCTCTATGGGCTTCATCACAAAATGTCCAAAGCTTTGCTCTATAATTTAAGTCTGTTGAAATAGTAACTCCCATTTCACTAGCTACTTTAACAGCTTCTAAACAAGCATCTGCAGCACCTTGAGATATAGCAGGAGTAATACCTGTCCAATGAAACCAAGCTACGTCCTTAAATACAGATTTCCAATCTACCATTCCTGGTTTGATTTCTGAAATAGCAGAATGTGCTCTATCATAAACCACTTTACTACCTCTACTTACAGCTCCTGTTTCTAAAAAGTAAATTCCTAAACGGTCACCACCATATATAATTTTATCAACACCTACTCCTCTTTTACGCATTTCCATCATTGCACATTCACCAATATCATTCTTTGGTAAACGAGTTACAAAATCTACAGGCACACCATAGTTTGCTAGAGATACTGCTACGTTAGATTCTCCTCCTCCGTACACAACATCAAAACTAGATGCTTGAGAAAATCTTAAAAATTGTTGTGGAGCTAATCTTAACATGATTTCTCCAAAAGTTACTACTTTTTTCATCCTATATTTTTTAATTAGTTATTGTTTGCTTAAACGTTTAACCAAATTCTAAAAAATAAATCAAAATACTAATATTTTGATTTTTGAAGTATTAACAATACTTTTGCTTAAACGTTTAAGCAAATATATATAAACTAGGTGAAAAAAAGAACAACTATAAAAGACATTGCAAATGTTTTAAATATTTCGCCTGCAGCAGTATCTAAAGCGCTTCATGACGATTCGCGTATTAGCATAAAAACAAAAGCTGCTGTTAAACGTGTTGCTCAAGAGCTAAATTACCAACCTAACCACTTAGCTAGTGCTTTACGAAAAGGCAAAAGTAATCTGGTAGGAGTTATAGTACCTAGAACAAATAGTAACTTTTTTTCTTCTGTAATTCAAAATATGGAAGAAGTCTTGAATAAAAAAGGTTATAACATTATTATTACGCAATCTAACGAATCGTTTAAAAAAGAATGCGACAGCATTGACACACTACTTTATACCCAAGTTGATGGTATAATCGCTTCTATGGCAAATGAAACTGTTGATTTATCTCATTTTGAGAAAATTAAATCTAAAGGTATTCCTTTAGTATTATTTGATAGAGGAGAGAATGATTTAAATGTTGATTATATTGGGATTGATGATTACGATAGTAGCCATATGATTGTTGAACATTTGATAACTCAGGGTTGCAAACGCATAGCACATATTGGTGGTTTTAGTCGAACACGTATATATAACAACAGAATACGTGGTTATATTGACGCTATTAAAAAACATAACTTACCTCAAGAAGACTATTTATTAATTGAAAGTAGTTTAACTATTGAAGATGGTCGTTTGAAAATGCAACAATTATTAGATTTAAAATTACGTCCAGATGCAGTTTATGTTGCTAGTGATAATGCGGCTTTAGGTGCTCTTCAAATATTAAACGAAAATAATTTAAAAGTCCCTGAAGACATTTGCCTAGTCGGTTTTGGTAACGAGCCATTTACATCGTTTGTCAATCCATCCATTACTACGGTAAATCAACACAGTCAAAAAATAGGTAAACTAACTGCGGAAACACTAATTAAAAGAATTAATACCGAACAATGGAAACCAAGTCTGAATAAAAATATTTTGAAATCAGAATTGATTATTCGTCAGTCTTCTAATAAAGACCTACCTGTTAAATCGTCCTGAAGTATTACCCTCTAAAATATTCATGACCTCATTAACATTTGAAAAATTAACATCTCCTTCATAGGTGTGTTTTAAAGCACTTGCTGCTGCAGCAAACTGCATTGCTTTATAATCATCAAAGTTTTGTAATCCATATATCAATCCTGCTGCAAAAGCGTCTCCTGTTCCAATTCTATCAACGATATGAGTGATATCTAAATCTTCAGTTTCTCTAAACTCATTACCATTCCACATTCTTGATCTTATTTTATGCCAAGACGCATTAATAGGTGTTCTAATTTTATCAAAGGTTTTTTTAATAGTAGGAAACTTAATAATTAACTGTTTACTAGCTTCAATAAAATCTTCATTTGAATAAGTAAAATTAGTCTCTAGTAATTCATTAATTTCATTTATACCTCCAATAAATATGGTAGAATAATTTATTAAATCAGAAAGGGTTTCTTTTGGATTAGTTCCATATTTCCATAAACCACTTCTATAAGTCGGATCTACAGACACCTCTAAACCTTTTTGTTGAGCTAACTTAAGCCCTTCTTTTAATGTATGATAACCACCTTCACATAAAGCAGGAGTTATTCCTGTCCAATGAAACCAAGTACACTGTTTTAAAGACGTCTCCCAATCTACCATACTAGGTTTAATTTCAGAAAAAGAAGAATGAGATCGATTATAAGAAATTGAACTAGGACGCATAACTGCACCTACTTCTAGAAAATAAACACCTAAAGGTCTGTTTGATCTGACAATTGAAGCTGTTTTTACTCCAAATTTTCTTAAATAAGAAATAGCAGTATCGCCAACAAAATCATCCGATATACAAGAAATGTGTTTAACTTTTCCGCCAAAATTAGCTATTGAAATAGCAACATTAACTTCGGTACCTCCAAAATAAAACTCTAAGCGATTAGATTGCATAAATTTTTTATTTCCTAAAGGTGACAAACGCATTATAACTTCTCCAAAGGTTACAATTTGACTCATCATTAATTTCTTTTATCAAATAAATTTAAACAAAAAAAGCCTTTCTAAAAGAAAGGCTTTAATATATTTTATAATAAGAAGGTATTAAATACCAAGTGCTTGACCACCTCCAATTTGGATAGTTTCTGCAGTTATAAATGATGCATCTTTACTAGCAAGGAATGATACTACTCCTGCTACATCTTCAGGTTGACCTAATCTACCTAACATAATGTTGTTTGCCCAAGAAGCAAAAACTTCAGGTTTAGTTGCTTTAATTTGTGCATGAAATGGTGTATCTATAGTTCCTGGAGATACTGCATTTGCTCTAATACCGTATTCTGCTAAGTCTTTAGCTAAAGCTCTAGTAATTGCATGTACACCAGCTTTAGAAGTTCCGTAAATACCTGCACCAGGTCCTCCTGCTGTCCAACCTGCGTTAGAAGTATAGTTAATAATAGAAGGGTGTTCTCCTTTTTTCAAAAATGGAATAGCAGCTCTTGATGCAAAAAAACAGAATCAAGGTTTAAAGCCATAACTTTTCTGTAAAAGTCAGTAGTCATTTCTTCAAATCTAGAACGACCACCAAGTCCACCTGCATTATTTACAAGTACATCAATACGCCCATATTTTTCACCAATTTTTGTGATGTTAGATGTTACAGCTTCTTCGCTTGTTACATCAAATCCATAATATTCAGCATCAATCCCATCAGAAGTAAGCTCTTTTAATCTTTCAGCTCCAGCTTCGTCATCAATACCATTTAAAACAACAGTATAACCATCGTTTCCTAATCTTTTGGCAACTTCAAATCCGATTCCTCCGGTTGCTCCCGTAACGATTGCTACTTTACCTTTATTACTCATATTCTTAATTTATTTTATTATTAATGTTAAATATATTATTTATTTTTTAATGATTTATAGGTTTTAAGGGTTCTATTTTTGGGCATAATATCCAAACAGCAAGTAAAGCAATAACTGCTAAAGCTCCTCCTATTAAAAATGCAGGTGTAAAATTACCACCTGTAGTTATAAATGTAACTAAAATAGTTAAACCTGCTGCTCCTAATTTTGCAGCCATACCTGCAAAACCTGATAAAGTCCCTACAATTTTACCACTATACATATCACTTGGTAATGTTTGAACGTTTCCTATTGCTATTTGAAAACCAAATAGTAATATAGCCATAATTATAATTGCAATTAATGCTGCTGTATTTCTAGCTTTATTAATTTCTGATAAAGATCCCAGAGCAGCAATTCCAGACTCTGAAGGTGGTCCGTATTTTGGTAATAAACGCTCTTCCTTTGAAGCGTCTGCTTTTGGAGATTTCCAAACAGCAGATTCATATACTTTCTTAAATTCAGAATTGGATTTGATTTCATCAATGCTTTTTCCTGCAATGCTTTCAATAAATGCTTGATTTGTTTTTAAGTCTTTGAAAGCCTCGTTATCCATGATCTTTTTAACTTGTGGATCAGCCATTGTAATAGCAGCAGATTCTTCAACTCCGAAAACCTCTAAAACCTTAGGTTCACCAGGGAATTTTAATAAAACAAAACAGGGTACCATAATTATACACCCCAAAGTAATAACATACTTACGGGTTTTATCTACGCTCCATCCTGAAGTTATTTTTTTGGGCAAGTAATCCACCATACCATGCACCTATCATTGCACCTACATAAGGTACCCAAGCAGAAAATGCAATCTCTTTAACATTCATACCAAAAACTTCGGATAAATATATTGGAATCCAAACTATGAAGAGCCACCAAATAGGATCGATAGCAGCTGAAGCTATTATCACTCCCCAACTTTCTTTTCGTTTTAACAATTCACTATTACTAGGATTATAACCATCATCGTAATTATTATCTTCATCAAGATCCTGATTTAGCTGTCCTGATAATATATATTTTTTTCATCCTCTGTTAACCAAGGATGTGTTTTAGGTCCTGATTTTACAATATATAACCAAGGTAACAACCATAATAAACCAAGCAATCCAACAAAAATGAATATTGCTTTCCAATCAAAATATATAGAAAGTAATCCGATCACTGGATAAGCTACAATACCTCCTAATGCTGCACCTGAATTGAATATCCCTTGAGCAAATGCTCTTTCTTTTGTTGGAAACCATTCTGCATTAGCTTTAGCTGCTCCTGGCCAATTCCCAGCTTCTGCAATTCCTAATATTGATCTGAATATTGAAAAACTTACTAGTCCTTGTGCTAAAGCATGAAACATTGTTGCTATAGACCATACACCAATTGATAGCGCAAATCCCAATCTGGTTCCAATCCAATCAAAGATTTTTCCAAACAGAGCTTGACCTCCTGCATAGGACAATATAAATACTGTTGAGATGGTTCCATAAATAGCTTTATGTCCATCTTTATCCATTTCTGGGAATAAATCTTTTGCTATATCTGGCCATAAAGCACCAAATGCTTGCCTGTCTATGTAGTTAACAACTGCAGCTAATGCTACTAGTCCAACTACCCACCATCTTAATCCTTTTAATTTCATTTAGTCTATGCTAATTGATTAGTTAAGTATTATAACAAAACTGATATAATACTTTAAAATGTTCTTTCATTTTTTGTTTTGCTAATTGAGGTTTCTGTTTTTCAATTGCCTCAAAAATAGCTTCGTGCTCTTCAATACCTGATTTAGCTAAACTGCTATCACAGACATGATATTTTTCGAAATTTGTTATAATTCCCGGTGTGATCATTAACATTAAAGTATTCATTGTACTATTACCACTTGCCTTAGCAATGGCTAAATGAAACAACAAATCTTCTTGTACAGCATCTTCACCTTTTAATACTTTAATTTTATAAGCTTTTAAACAATGCTTAAGCTTTACTAAATCTTCATCTGTTCGTCTTAAAGCTGCTAATCTAGCTGTTTTTAATTCCAAAAGAATCCTAGTCTCAACTAATGATTTGAAACTAGGATCTTCTAATCTTAAAATATCTTCTATCATCCCATTCATAGCAATAACACCAATATTTGCTACAAATGTTCCGCTTTGTGGTATTGATTTTAACAAACCATAAAACTCTAATTTTTGAATTGCTTCCCTAACTTGACTTCTTGATACTTCAAACTTTTCAGATAACATCCTTTCAGATGGTAATTTATCTCCTGGTTCTAGGTTTTTAAAATTTATTAAATCCCCTATTTTAGAAATAACTTGTTTTTGAATATGTAAATTATCAATCTTTGTTAGTGACTCTAACTTCATAGTTTTTAAGTTAATGGTTTAAAGGGCAAATATAAAACCTTAAGTTAACAACTTACTAATTTGCAATAATAGAAAAGTTATCAACTCTTGCTTCTTCTCCTTGATTAGTAATCAATATAGAAACAGTAGAATTAGCGCCTGTATTAAATGTTACTGACCCACCAACATAATCACTTGCACTAGTTTGATCGGTACCTTCAAAATCTTCAATTGTTGCTGCTAATGCAGTTGTTAAATCTGTATGACCTCCTCCTGCTAAAACTGAAACAGTAATTGAACCTGGATTACTAGTTTTTAAAGTATAAGAATAAGATAAAGTATACTCAGAATTAGGAGATACTGTTAACTCTTGATATCCTACACGATCACCAGCTGATGGAAATTTTGCTGCCTGTGAACCTTCTTGAACTGGACTTGAAGTTATTTGAATTACGCCTCCTAAATCACTATTCCTCCAACAATCTCTTCCATCTGCTGCGGTACCACAAGCATCACTACCATCTTCAAAACCAGCCTCATTTATAGTTGGAACGATTGCGGATGGAACTTCAGGTTCAATAACTTCAATAGTTTCAGAAAAAATGCTTGAAACTCCTAAATTATCAGAAGCTGTTAAAGTTACTGTATACATTCCTTCACCTGGATAAATAGTTGTCGGTTCAAAATCAGTTGAAGTTGTACCATTTCCTAAATCCCAACTATAAGTAGTTGCGCTAGAAGATAAGTTACCAAATGAATAACTCATCCATTCGTCACCAGCTGTACCTTCACCTTGAGAATAAGAAAAATCTGCTTGAGGAGGTGTTTGATCCTCTATAGAGTTTGAGTCTAAAGGTTCGAATTTCTCAAAATCATCACAAGACTGTATAGATATAGCCATGATTATTGAAGTAGTAATCGTAATTATTTTTTTACTTGTTTTTTCATCTTACAATATTTTTAAATTAATAACCAGGGTTTTGGCTTAAAGCACCTTGACTTAAATTTATTTCCCTTTGAGGAATAGGTAATAATAAATCAGTAGCACTAAAATTATAATCATTATCATCAGAAAATGATGACAGAACATCTTGAGCTACATTAAATCTAACTAAGTCGAAAAAACGGTGATTTTCAAAAGCTAATTCTACTCGTCTTTCATCCAATAACTCTTGCTTAGTTATAGTACCATCAGCATCACCTGTAAGACCAGCACGTAATCTAACTTCTTCAAAAGAATCTAAGGCAGCTTGAGCCGAAGTAGATTGCTGACCTGCCATTATAGCTTCTACATGCATCAATAAAACATCTGCATATCTAATTACAATCCAGTCATTTCCAGCTAAAGTAGGATTACTAGAGGAAGCAGTAACATTTAGATTAGAATCATCAATTGGCAGATATTTAGCCACTTGATATTGAGATGGTTGTAAAGGATCTTGTCTAAAAGAAATAGTTGATCTGTCACCTCCTAATGCAGTTAATGCATCTCTGACTTCTTGAGTTGTATAATTAACACCTGCTGTTCTTCCAACTGCATTTAACCATTCTGCTGAATAATTTTGACTATCAAGAGCTGAATCGCCAATATAATCAATAGCAAAAATAATTTCATTGTTTAATTCATTGTAAAATACATCTTTAAAATTTGGTTCTAAACTGAAATCAGCACCAATAATTGCCTCACATAATGTTTGCGCTAAAGGATAGTTTGTACCTGTTGTTAAATAAACCTTAGCTAACAAAGCTTGAGCTGCAGCTTTTGACGCTCTAGTTTTGTAAGCATTATCTAAACCGTCTACAGCAGTGGTTAAATCACTAATAATTAAATCGTATATTACATTTTTATCAACACGAGTAAATTGTAAATCAGTATCTGTAATACCAATTACACGATCAATTAAAGGTACATCTCCAAAAGAGCGTACTAAATTGAAATAAGCATAAGCTCTTACAAATTTAGCTTCAGCTTCGAATCTTACCGCATTACTTTCTGCTACATCTAAATTTTCTAAAACTACATTCGCTCTATATATAGTTTGATAGTTACTTCTATAATAATCATCTACAATACCATTAGTTGCTTGTACATTGAAGCTTTCAAATTGAGCAGATTCACCCTCTCCACCGATATTTTTAGATCTAGTATTATCACTTAACATTTCTTGAACATAGAAATCCACTTGAAGTCCATGATTGTCAGTTGTTGTTGTTGAATTTACACCTTGTATTGCATCATACATACTAACTGCTGCTAACTCTAAGTCTGCTTCAGTTTGAAAAAAAGTTTCAGCATTAGATACTGAAGTTGGTTCTGGAGATAAAAAATCTTCGCAAGAAGATGCTAATAACACTACCATTAAAGTAGCTGCTGTTTTTATATATTTTTTCATTTTATCTTTTTTTAAATTAAAATTCAAGGTTTAAACCTAATGAAATTGTTCTTTGGATAGGAGAACCAGCTCTTTGATATCCATAAGTTGTAGCTGATGTATTATTTACAGACTCAGGATTAAAACCTGTGTAATCATCTGCTGTTACATATAATAAGTTTTGACCTGTTGCATAAAGTCTTGCTTTAGTAAATAATGTTTTATCTAATAAATCACTATTAAAGTTATAGCCAACACTAATTGTTCTTAACGCTATATAAGAAGCATCTTGAATAATGTCATCAGTAAAAATTTTCTCTTTAATAAACTCTTGATTAGGAGTAGAAGATATAAAATCTTGAGATGAATTAAAATGGTTAAATAAATATTGATCACCCATATTTCTTATTTCTGCACCATGACTACCTTGAAACATGAAACTTAAATCCACATCACCAAATTGAAAATCATTTGTTAAACTCCAAACAATATCTGGGTAAGGATCTCCTAATTTTGTTTTATCATCATCATCAATAACACCATCACCATTCAAATCTTTTACATAGACATCTTGAGCTTCACCTCCAATTGGGTGATATGGGTTAGATATATATTCTAATGGAATATCAGAATCTACAACCCATCCATAAAAAGATGATATTGGCTGACCAACTTGGTTAATCCATTCTGCTGCTCTCTTAGAATCTACATTTAAAATTTGACCGTTGGAATCTGCAAAATCAATTAACTCATTTTTATTTCTTGAAGCTAAAATTGTAGAAGTCCATTTAAAACCACTTGTGTTTATATTTTTTGTTCTAAGTTCTAATTCTATTCCTCTGTTTTCTACTTTTCCTATATTTACTAGTCCTTCACTAAAACCTGTTGTAGTTGATATTGGGTTTGATAATAAAAGTTGATCACTTGTTCTTTTGTAAACATCTACAGAACCTGTGATTTTATTGTTAAACAATCCAAAATCAATACCTGGATTTATTTCTATAGATCTTTCCCATTGTAAATCTGGGTTTGCAATATTAATTGCTCCAACAGCTGTATCACCACCATAACTAAATGCAGATACTAATGCTAATGACGGGTAATAATTTACTAATGCACTATCATCTAATACAGAGTTTGATGCTATTCTTAAACTATTGTTACCAGTAACACCATAACTAACTCTTAACTTAAGGTTACTAAAAACCTCACTATCAGACAAAAAATCTTCTTTTGAAACATTCCACCCTAAAGATGCTGCTGGAAAAGTACCATACTTATTATCCTCTCCAAAGACTGAGCTTCCGTCGCGTCTTAAACTTAAAGATGCTAAATATTTATCATCATAAGCGTAATTAAGTCTTAAGAAATAGGAAAACAAAGATTGCTTATACTCAAATTCATTACCTGCTCCAACAGTAGTTGTACCTCCTAATGTACCTTCAAGTTCAGAATTATACCCTGTTAATCTAGCTGCTTTATATTCTCCTTTAATTAACTCTGAAGAAACTCCTGCTACAGCAGAGATATCATTATTACCAAATTCGTTATTATATGACATAAAATTATCAGACACGAATCTAGAAACATTAGTTTTTTCTTGATCAAATTGAACAGCTGATTCGCCATTACGACTAGCTAAAGGACCTTGATCTCTTTCTCTAACTGTGTTTTGATAATCTCCACCAATAGTACTTTTAAATGATAGATTGTCATTAAAATCATACTTACCGTAAAAACTACCTCTCATTTTTAATTTGTATTCATTTCTTTGTCTTTCAATAACTTTAGCAGCAGGATTAGTATTAGACGTATTACTTATATCAACTAATGTACTACCGTCACCGTATAAATCATAGTTATCGAAATGACGTTGAGTAGCATAATCACCTATTTGAACATCAGGATAAATATCTCGATCTACAAATCTAATTGTGTTAGCGTCATGATAAACAGGCAACCATGGTGTTTGTCTCAATATATCATGTGTTGAACCATCAAAACGTCTTTTATCATTAAAAGAAGGATTTAAATTTATTCCAATACTTAGTTTTTCTGTAAGCTTTGTATCTAATCTTAACTTATAACTATAATTTTTAACCTCATCAGTTAATAATACACCTTCATCATGAATATAACCTAACGATGTACTAAATTTAGTTTTTTCGTCACCTCCTCTTGCACTGAAAGAGTGAGTTGTAATAACACCTCCATCAAAAATTATATTTTGCCAATCATTATCAACACCTATAAGTTGCTTATATCTTGTTCTATCTGACAGAGTTCCTGTTGCAGCTAATTCAGCTTCAACAGTTTCTGCTACTGAGAAATAATAATCCTCACTTTGTCTTGCTTCCTTAAAACCTGTTAAAGTATTATAAGTAAACTTAGTTTTTCCCGCTTTACCTTCTTTTGTGGTAATCATTATTACACCATTACCTCCACGAGAACCATAGATTGCAGCAGAAGCAGCATCTTTCAAAACCTCAAAAGATTCTACGTCATTCATATTCATAGAACCTAAATAGTCATTATCCACAACAATTCCATCTACTACAACTAAAGGGTCAGAACTACCAGAAACAGATCCTGTACCTCTAATTCTAATTGTAGGAGCAGAACCAGCTTCACCTTCTGTTGCTGCAATATTAACACCAGAAACTTGCCCTACTAAAGCGTCATCCACCCTTGACACTGCTATTTGATCTAAATCTTCATTTGTCACTTTAGAAATAGCACCTGTTAAATGGCTTTTCTTTTGAGTACCATAACCAACAATTACCACTTCTTCTAAAAGACTTGAATCTTCTTGTAAAGCTATATTTAATGTTGTGTTATCAAGTACAGGAACCGACTGAGACGTATAACCTACATATGAAAACACTAAAACATCTGTACTTTTTACAGTGATTTGAAAATTACCATCAAAATCTGTATAAGTACCATCATTTGCACCTGCTATTAAAACATTTGCACTTGGAATGGGAAGTTGATCTGTAGCAGATACAACTGTCCCTTTAACTGTTTTAGTTGATTGTCCTAAAACAGAAAAACTAGCAAAAAGCATTAGTAATAATGCGAATTTCATTTTTTTAACCATAATAATTAATTTACTTTTTGAGTTAGCTTGCTGGTCATGATATGTTATTAAACAAATCCCAATTAAAATTCAATAAACCCAAATACTACTTTTACAGTTAATATTCATTCAAATTTACACAAAAAAATTGGTCAACCAGATTGGTTAACCAAATATATATAAAAAAATGTTAATTACAACGTTTTCGTAAAATTTATATGTTAAAATAGCAAATGTTTGAGTTAATTTAGCAAACATTTGCTTTTAACACGCTTATAGACTAGTTATTTAGAACAAATCAGATACTTTAGCATAAGCACAATACTTTACTAAACTACTCTTTATCACTAAAATAAGATGGTCCAACTCCGCTTAAAAAGTCTTCTCTAACTGGACTAAACGTATCAATCAATTGTCCTTCTTCTAAACAAACTGCACTGTGCAATAAATTTGGCTCGATGTAAACACCATCTCCTGCTTCAACAATTTGCTTTACACCATCAATTTCAAATTCAAATTTCCCTGACACACAATATGTAGCTTGTGTATGAAAATGTTGATGTGGCGCACCCAATGCTCCTTTTTCAAATTTTACACTTACCATCATGATCTGGTTGTCATAACCTAAAAACTTTCTAGAAACTCCTCCTCCTAGTTGTTCCCATTCCATATCTTTTGACACTATGTACTTTTCGCTAAATCTTTTCATTTTTTAATTGTTTTATTTTATTTGAAATAATAAGAACCTGACCATTCATAGCTCTTACCGTTAATTATTACATTATGCTTATTTTCTTTTGAATTGTATGAATTTGAAGTAATAAACAACCTTACACTACCTTTAATATTAGTAATTTGGATAGCTGTATAATCTTCAGAGTCTAAAACTGTTGTAATTGATTTGATACTACTATTAGAATTTACTGCAGATTCCGAAACTGGACTATAACTACCATGTGCTTCAATAACCGAAACAAATGTTCTGTTTTTTGAATTTTTAGATCTAAGAATTAATGCAGGATCACGACGTAAATTAAAGTCAGGGTCGTTTGCTCCAATTCTAGCAAATAATAATTCGTCTTTAACTGATGTTTCTGTTGTTAAGGAGTAAAACTTATTATTATTAAACCATGAAAACTTAGTATTACCTTCGGCAGCTTTTCCTGATCCTTCTAAATATAAATGCTGATATCCATTATTAGAACCTAATGGTTTTAATGTTTTAGGCGAATTGTATTCAAAGTTTGTTTGCAATACTTGTCCGAAATAATAAAAAGGAAAATCATATTGGTTAGCTGTTGCTGAAGTCATCTTCATAATATCAAGTAAGTATGGTTTTTCAAAATCTTCATCTTTAATTATAGCCATCGTACGAAGCATTGTGGTTCCTGGATATGCATTTTTTTCAATTGCACTTACTACTTGCACATTTTCATTTTCCGAAGAAAAATAATTTAAATCGGAATGATGTAAACTTCCTATATCATATTTACCTTTAAAATGAGAGGTTTCATTTTGAGTTACTGTATTATGAGCAATGGTTTGTTTTGCCCATGTTTTATTTTCCTTTAGATAATTTCCTCCACCTTTTTGTTCGATATTTACAAAACGAGATAACCCGTAATCCTGAATAACTTCTTCACCATTTTCATAAAATGAATACGATAACTTATCGTAATGTCCATGACTAGAACCTTGTGCAGCGTATTTAAAAACTAGTTCTAAATTTTCGTTTCTTAAAACACCAACACCACCTTGTTTTCCTTCAGGACCATCAGATAAATTGATAGATTTTTTAGTAAACGGTTTTTCTTTTCCGTTTTTAATACCAAGCGCAACAGCTAAACCAGAATCGTCTAACAATACTTTATCTTGTTGTTTGGCAATTGATAACAAACCAGGATTTTGATTTCCAAAATGATAAGACACATCTACAGCTGTGACTAGTGCATTTGTGTAATACGACATTCCTTTTTGACCATCGTTTAAGGGGAAGAAATCGCCATCTGCATCAGATAAATTTAGTAATGCATTTATAGATTTTAAAAGTACGCCTTCTTTGTATTCGAAAATTTTAAGCTCAGGTTTTACATTATGTAATCCTTCTGCAAAAACTAAAAAAGGATACATAGCATAACGTTGATAATATGGTCCTTCATTATAATAACCATCTGGCGAAAAAGGCTCTTCAATATTGGCCAAAAAACCTACTTTTCCGTCTTTGTTTAGAAAACCACCATCGTCATCTTTTTTGTTAGCATCTAATTTTAAATCTTTAATTCCGTATAATGCACGATTAATTAACTCTTCGTCATCCATAACTAGACCAATCATTCCAACAGCTGCATTTCCCCAAGTACTATGGTTGTGTACACGTTGGTAAAATTGCGGACTATCTACAGAAATGTGATCTGCAAATGGTCTAAATAAATTTGTTTCTAGCTTGTTGCGTTCTTCTTCTGTTAAGTAATTATAGATACAATCGTAAGCCTGACTTACATAAACTAACCAATTAGAATCATTTAAACATTGCCAGAATAATTTTCCTCTAGCATAAGATCTTGTTTTTGGGTGTAACGGTAAGGTTTTATATAATGCTTCATATTCCATCAACATGTCTTTTACATATTTAGCATATTTTTCGTCATCTAGAATTTGATATAACAAACCTGCTTTTTGAAGAATGAACCAATTTTTTTATGTACAACGTGTGTATATCCACCAGAATAGTCTTTAGGGATTGGCACATCTATTCCTGTTTCAATTTCCGCATCAACTTCTTCTTTAATCGCTTGTAACGATTTATCAAAAATGGGAATAGTACCTAATTGTGCTCTAATGTCTTTTACACCTTGAGCAGTTAAAATAAGTTTAGGATGATCTTGTGTTGTTTCTGTTTCGATAGTCTTATTTGCAACAGCATTATCTTCATTTTTACATGAGGACAATACAACCAAAACAAACAGACAAACAGATCTAAAAGCTATACTTTTTTTCATACTTCAAATTGGTTTACCAATTTGGCTTACCAATATAGTTATAATATTTTGGTTGCCAAAAATGGATGGTTTTCTACTGAAAACACATTAATAATATTTTTTAAGCTTACATATTGTAAACACCTCCATTAATATCTAAAGTTGCACCTGTAATAAACCCATCATATTCTGATGCTAAGTATACTACTGCTCTTGCTACGTCATCTGCATTACCAGCACGTTCAATTGGAATACCTGCAATTGTCGCTGCAGCAGACTCTTTAGTTGTATGGGTGTTATGAAAAGAAGTTCCTAAAATAAGTCCTGGAGCAACAGCGTTTACTCTTGTACCTTGTGGACCAAACTCTGTTGCCAATGCTCTTGTAAAAGTTAAAATTGCACCTTTACTTGTAGCATAAGCCAAAGAACCTGGGTGACCACCTTTACGTCCTGCAAGGGATGCTAAATTTACAATACTACTATTGTTACTTTTGGCTAAATATGGGCCAGCTGCTCTAGTAACCAACATCATTGACGTCATGTTTATATCCATAACTTTGTGCCAAAAATCGGTTTTTAAATCTTCTAACAAATTACGAGCAACTAAAGATCCTGCATTGTTGATTAAAATATCTAAACCTCCTAAAGCTTCTACAGTTTTATCAACTACATTATTAGCATCTTCTTCTTTTGTTAAGTCACCACTAATTGCAACAGCTTTCACTTTTTTACCTGTTGCATAATCAACCAATTCATTTGCAGTATCTGCACTAGAAAAATAATGAATAGCCACATTTGCACCACTATCAATAAAATGCTTTGTAATCGCTTCACCAATTCCTTGTGCTCCTGCAGTGATTAAGATATTTTTTCCTTCTAATTTATTATTTTTCATTGTATTCTGTTTTTTAAATCGTAGTAAATAATTGATTATTTGTTAGTTAATAAATTTAAAAATGCTCCGTTAAAGCTATAATCCCATTATAAGAAATGATGCATGCAAAAAGTAGTGATGCAAACAAACCAATGTTTACAAACAAACTGGTTTTATAATTTTTCATTATTTTTTTATTATTCACCATAATGATGATTCCTAAAATTACAAGTGGTAACACAAAGACATTAAATACTTGTGATAATATTTGAATTTCTATTGGGTTTGCACCAAAAGCAGGACCAATTAAAGCAACCAAACAAGCAATAAAAGTGATGATTCTAAATTGTTTTGAATTGGTATCTAACTCACCTGATTGATAATCTGCAATTAATAAAGGAGCAATTAACAAACACGGAAATATTGAAGATAATCCAGCACTTAAAGCTCCAAAAAAGAAAATTGTAACAGCCCATTTACCAGCAACAGGCTCTAAAGTATTTGCCATATCCAATACATGTGTTACTTCTTTACCTTCATAAAATAAAGCACCAGCAGAAACAGCCATAATAACACCACTTATTATAAATATTAAAATAGCTGCTGTAATAGAATCCTTTTTTTGTTGATCTAAGTTATTAATCGTCCAACCTTTTCCTTTTACAAATAAAGGTCTTGATAAAAAAGTTGCCGAAGCCATAGTTGTACCAACAAAAGCTGCTACCAACATTTTCCCTCCTGGTACATCTGGTATTTTAGGGATCAAGCCTTTAACAACATCTAATGGTAATGGCTGCACAAAACATAATGACAACACAAAAGATAAACCCATTAAGGTTACAAAAATGACTAGAATTTTTTCGAAAAACGTATACTTACCAACTAACATTAATAAGTAAAAAGCAATAATAATTACAATTGCTGTTATTAAAACGGTTTCATATTTATAAGCACTTAACCCATCAAAATTAACAGCTAAAATTTCGTAAATGATATTAGATGAAATTCCTAAAATTCCCATTAAGGAATTCCATTGACCAAAGGTGATACCAACAATAATTAATATCGCTAAAGCTTTACCAAATTTTAAATGTTTTTTGAATCCGAAAAGTGCAGTTTCACCTGTTATTAATCCATAATTTCCGTAAGCAAACATTAATATCCCAGAAAACAAACAACTTAAAAATAATACCCAAAGTAAATCCATATTAAACTTACTTCCTGCAACAATCATAGACGTTACACTACCTGTACCAATGGTATAACCAATAGCAAAAATACCAGGTCCGAAACCTAAAATAATAGCAATAATCTTTTTAAGAAATGATTTTTTTTGTGTGCTTGCTTCCATAATAGTAATGCGTTGGTTAGTTAGTTTAATTAATTCCAGTTAGTATGATGTGGTGCTCCCGAATCATCATCTAACCTTAAATACGTGTGTGCACCAAAATAATCGCGTTGTGCTTGTATTACATTTGCTGAAGCGTAAGCTGTAGTAATTCCGTTAAAAAACTGAATAGCTTCACTTAAAGCAGGTGTTGTTAAATCATTTAGCAAACATTCTGAAACTACTTTTTTAACTGAAGGTTTCAATTGTTTCAATGAATTGATTAATTCTTCATTGGTTAAAATATTAGTCGTTTCTTTAAAAACAACAACCAATTCTTCCATTAAAGTTGATCTAATAATGCATCCATTTGTCCAAATTCTTGCAATTTCACTTAAATTAAGATTCCATTGAAACTTCTCTGAAGCTTCCGCAATCAATTTAAATCCTTGATAATGGTTTATGATTCTTGCAAATTGATAAGCTTCTAAAAGCTGGTTAGTTGAAATATTTAATTCTGAAATATTTTCAGTTTTAAAAAATGAATTCAACTGAAGCCTTTCTTTTTTATAAAATGAAATATATCTTGAAAATAACGCTGAACTAATTAATGTACTTGGTACACCTAGTTCTGCGGAAGCGATAGTGGTCCAATTACCTGTACCTTTATTTCCTGCTTTATCTAAAATCTTTTTTACTAACCAATCGTCACCTTCTTTCTTTTTAAAAATTGAGGTAGTAATTTCTAGTAAATAGCTATTTGCATCGTCTTTAAAGGACTCTAAAGTTTGAGAAATTTCATCAGGATTTTGACCTAAATTTTCCAAAATGATTGTTACTTCTGCCAATAATTGCATCTCGACATACTCAACACCATTGTGCACCATTTTTATAAATTGTCCACTTCCTTCTGGACCAACATAAGTGCAACATGGCAATCCATTTTTATCTTTTGCAGCAATGGTTTCTAGAAAAGGAGCAATTTTATTGTAAGCCTCTTTGTCTCCACTTGGCATAATCGAAGGACCTTTTAAAGCGCCTTCTTCTCCACCAGAAACACCAGTTCCAATAAAATGAATGCCTTTAGATTTTAAATAATCGTAACGTTCTTTTGTTTTTTTGTAGTTAGAATTTCCGCCATCAATAATAATATCATTTTCAGATAAGTGAGGCAGCAAATCTTTAATCACATAATCAATTGTTTTACCAGCATTTACCATGAGCATAATGCGTCTTGGTTGTTGTAAAGAATTTACAAATTCTGAAATTTCATCAAAAGCTTCTGCTTGCGACAATTCTTTATATTGTTCTTTAAAATTTTTGGCAACATCAACCTCAACAGCATCAACATGTCTATTAAACATCGCAATTTTAAATCCATTATTGGCTAAGTTTCTGCACAGGCTTTTGCCCATAACTCCTAATCCAAACAATCCAAATTCTGACGTTTTCATTATATTTTGTTTTATCTTTTTAATAATTTGTTCTGGTGTGAGACTAATATCAATTGAAATTGCATTATCAGGATTTTCTAAGGTTTCAAATTGCGTTTTTAATAATGCTGAAGGCATAAAATGATTGACCCTATTTTGCATTCTTTTATAAATCTGATCAAAGGTTCCTGTTAAATGAATCCATTTTGTTTGATTTTGAATACCAAAACTTAATGTATCACGATACTTTTGTTTTAGCGCAGAACAGACAATTACACAACTATTGTTTTTAATTTGCTTTTTTGCTAAATCATTTAAAGTCTCTAACCAACCTTGTCTATCTTCATCATTTAAAGCTTCACCATTAGACATTTTTTTGATATTACTTTCGGGATGAAAGTCGTCTCCATCAAAAAAAGGAATCTCTAATTCTTTGGACAATAAGTTTCCAACGGTGCTTTTTCCGCAACCCGAAACTCCCATGACAAAAAAACTGTATTCAAAATATTATTTTTTGGTACTGTTGATTCTCCTACGGTTGCAGATTTAAACCATACCTCTGCATAACTTCCGTTTTCATATTGCTTAGCAATATCACTTTCATAGATTTTAGAACCTGTTTTAACATTGGCTTGATTATATGCACCTTGTTTAAAGTAATTTATTTCACCAGCATATGCGATTTCACGCTCCTCACTTACTTTTCTTCGTGATGAATAATTGTCTATAATTTGTTGTGGAATAGATGCTTTTGTAGGAAAATCTGTTTTGATTAAGCTTTTAGTAAATGTTACCGTTTCGTGACCTTCACTTGTAAACGTTAAATACATAATACCTTTATAAACATTAACTTCATAACTAAATTCTTCATCTAAAGCAATGCCATCTTCAGGTTCATTTGGTGCAGTTGTAGCGTCTTGACCAACTATAGAAAAATCATTACCCCAAACTGCTGTTGAATAATCCCAACGACCAGCATTGTCGCCTTTGGTATTGATTTCGTAATTCCAAAAAACAGAACCTTTTGTGTGACCAGGAAATTTTTTGTAATAAATCTTTAAAGGTTCGTTTTCATGACCTGCTCCACTATGTATTTGTCCAACAACCACAGAAAAAGCAGACGATTTTGTTGCGTCTCCTGTTGTAGACACATGCTTTACTTTTAAAGTTCCTGTTAATTTTCCGCCTTCTTCTGGAATCCAATGTCTTTTTTCACCTAACTCTGTTCTGGTATTGCTAGAAGTTCTAGAAGTTATACCAGAATTTGGCGTTTTATAAACAACCCAATCGGTTTCATTTTCAGTTTCGACATAAAAGAAATCATCTTTTTGGAAACCAACTAAATCTTCAGATTTTGTTCCGTCACCTAAAAGGATTTTCCATTTATCCATAAACGGAATAACATCGCTTGGTGCTTTTTTCTCTATTTTGGTAACTGTAGATTGTGTTTCAGCTTTTGTTTCTGTTGACTTTCTTTCGTTTTTGCAAGACAATATTGTTAATAATATAACAAAGGTAAATAGCGAGTTTTTCATTTTGGATTTTATTTTTAAAATAGGCAGCAAATTACTTTGCTACCTATTTAGTAAGTGTTTTAATTATTTTAATTCAAAAGGCTTTAAAGTGATTCAGTACTAATAGACTAATTTCAATTTTAAATTTTGAACCACTTTAATCTCACCAGAGTTTTTAACCTCATTGTTTTCTGGCTTTTGGCCTTTTTCACCCCAAAGAATGGAGATATATTTTACAGGGTTATTAATAAATGTATTGTCAGCAAAAATGACATTTACAATACCTCTTGTTTTAATCAATATGTTGTCTTGATCTGTTTGACCTGACTTTGTAATTGTATTATTTTGAAAAACTAAGTTTCCTCCAATTGTAGACTCGTCATAACCACCACGATAATAATTTAAAACATCTTGATCCACATTGGTAAACGTATTGTTTGTAACGTAAACAAACTCGCTATTATAGTCTCCTTTATCGTTAGTTTCTTTATTTAATTGAATTCCGCTTTTACAATTTTTTATAATTGAATTTGTTACTGAAATGGTATCTGCAAATGACCCTTTTGAAACTTCAAGCACACTTTTAAAGTTACTTACTTCGGTATTTTTTAACCATAATCCGTAAGCACTTTTCATGTTTTTATCTAATGTTTTAAAAGCCGACTGATTGTCACTTCCTTTTAAAATGACATCTTCAATATGAAGTATTCCTTTTGGTTTCATTTGAAAAGCTGTTCCTTCAGCAGTAAACACTAATTGCGCTTTATTATTTTTATCTTTTGAAGTGATTGTAATGTTCTTATCAACTGGAAGCGATTGATTTATTTGATATTCAGCAGCATTCAAACTAATGATATCTCCTGAGTTAGCATTAGAAATGGCAGCAGCTAATTCTTGACTTGAATTTATCTCAATCGTTTGCGAAACTGAATCATTTTTTTGGTTTTTAAACCAGCTAGTACCATAATTTGATTGCTTGTATAAATCGTTATGATTATTGGTTTTAATAATCGCTCCTAAACTATTATTATCCTTGTCACGTTTGTTACCAAATAAGTCTGTTGTTATGGTTTCAAAATCAAAACCAGAATAGATTTGATTAGAATCGTAAGTCGGCACCTTCAAACTTTTACTAACCTCTTGAACATCTAGTTCCACTGTTTGTAAACCTTCTGGTTGCACTTCACTTTTGTTTGCACTATTTGTATAATTGTTTTTAAACAAGACACCATCTACTTTATCGTAGTTTTTAATTGGGTATTCAAATGGAGTTTGATTATATAAAATATTATTGGCAACTACAGTACGTGTTGGTCTTGCTGATCTAATTTCTGATTTAGGCAAAACTTCACTTTGTGATACATTAGAACCAACGCTAAAATGAAAAGGTGTTTTAGTATCTACAAATGTATTATATGCAATTACAGCATCTGTTACTTGATTATATCTATTTAAAGGCGATTTAGGAATACCATTCATTACCGCTAGAGGTGCTCTAAACGTACTTCCTTTTAATTTATAAAAATAATTATTGGTAATCCAATGACCTGTATTTATAACTCTTATACCTCCTATAAATTCAGAATTATCATTACCTATAAAAATATTCCCATCAATAGTCGCATAATTACCATGTCTTAATACTAAAGAACCTTCACTTTCAAAAAAGACATTATTTTTAAAAGTATTATTATTGGATTTACTAGAAATTATTTCGACCTCACCATTACAACGTTCAAATAAATTATTCTCAACATTAGTGTGTGATGGTGTCATTGATGTCCCACTATCTCCTATTTGCATCGTTTCACCGTGAGGACCTCCTTTTCTTGGTCTAGGACCAAAGTGATTGTTAACTATTTGATGGTAATTTTTTATATGTTGGTTACCCTTTAACATAACCATTACTGTTGGTCCAAAATTAGATTTTCCAGCAATGTAATTATTACTAAGTTCATTATGACGTCCCCAGAATTCAACCCAATGATCACTTACGTCTCTATCAGGCTGCGTAAACTCTTCAATAACACAATTTGTAACTTTACTATGGTTAGCAATTAAAGTATCGTTAATTTTAAACTGAATAACATTACGTGATGGTGTGTAACCGTTTTTAAAATGAAGATCGTGTACTTCTAAATAATCACCACCAATTTTAAGATTAGAGACACCTTCTATGGTTACTTTCCCTGGAGTTTCAGCTCGTAAAACAATAGGTTTTGCTTCAGTCCCTTGACCTGAAAAATTAATTTCAACATCTTTCCATACACCATTTGCTAAAACAATATGGTCTCCTGCTTTTACATCTTTAATAGCGTTGTTTAATTCGTCAATATCAGAAACCTTTATTGATTCTTTTTTTGAATCATTACAAGCTACGATTAAAATTAAAAGACAAAAAGATAAAATGTGTTTTTTCATTACTGATTTAGAAATTAGTGGTTAATGTTTAGTTGGTAATATTTTACATAAGAAAATGCATTAGCATCTGTAGTACCTAAATAATTACCAGCTTTAAAGTAATTTTCAAATGGCCATTTAGCAAGACTTACATCTTCATATATTAAAGGTGTTAAATTATTTAATTGCAACTCTAATTTTCCAGAAGATGCAGTTATTTTAAAATCAAAAGGTTCAAAACCTACGTAACCCATATTTGTAGATTCATCTGCCCATGTTGCACTTGTTACATCTAATAGATCTTCGCCTGAAGTTGAAGGATCTACTAATGATTTTTTATAAGACCAAATAAATCCATTAATCCAACGTATTTTAATTAAAGGAGGTCCATTATTTGAAGTAAAACCATGAGTATCCATATCTGATTGCGATATGATACCATGGATTTGCATTACTATAGTTTTATGATACTGATTACTACTATTATTATCTTCTGAAATATCAACCAAATTTAAACGACCTTCCATAACTCCCCCTTCTTCTAAAGTCCAATTTTCTTTTGAATTTGAAGGATTTATAAGTTCTCTTAATTCAGTTCTTGAATACGAACTATTTGTTGTTGACACTTCAGGATAGGTATAGAAAACAATAGATTGATCATCAACATCATCATACATAAATGGTGCAATTGAAGTATTTATACGATAGCCTCCATTAATTAACGCATCAGGTTGATATTCATCTGGACTTCCATTATTGTTTTCGTCTACAGGTAGTGTGACTTTCCAATTTGAAAAATCAATATTTGCATAGTCATATTGGCTATCTTGGCTATCATCTGAAGATTGGTTATCATCAGGATTACCGAGTGTAGAAGGGCCTAAGTTTTGTGTTTCAGTTTGTTCATCAGAATTACTACAAGCTATACAAGCAAGTAATAAAACAGAATAAAAGAATAACTTTTTCATAACACAAATAATTGGTTTACCAATCTGGTTTACCAAATATATGGTTTTTTTAATACAAATAAAACAAAATACCCAATAAATGACATCAAAAATTAAAAAATCGTTAATTTGAACACTTAAAACCTATACAAAAATAGGATTTTAGGCTATTTTACAAGTTATTTAAAAATTTGATTTAATGTTAATTAATTGCATACTTAATGACTTTAAACACCTTACTATTTTTATAAAACACCATAAAATAATTACCGACTGCTAAACCAGTAGTATCAAAATTATTTTTATCAATTTTAAATTCTCCAATTAAGTTAGCTTCATTATCAAATAAAACAAATGCATTAATATCTTTTGGTTTAACAGATTTAATATTTAAAAAAGTATCTGTGGATTTAGATGTTAAAGTTTGGTAAATAGCTTTATCTAATAATTTTTGAGCTGTTAATTTTAAATCTATTTCTTGAATACTAAAACTAGCATAAAGCAAAGCTTCGTCTTTTAAATCTTGGCTATTATTTAGACTTCTATAAATTCCCCATTTTGGTCTTGAAAACAAAGCTTCCTCCTGCCACATATCCATTTTTAAATTTTCATAAGAAAAAACGGTTTCATTTGTCAAAACTTTTTTTAATTCAATAGCATATGATCCTTGATTGGAAAAAGTAATTAATTCTTTAACCTCAACCCAGTGCCCTTTAATTTGATCCAAGTCCATTGTTTTAATAGTTGTTTGCTTGTTTGTGGATGTATAACGTAACTCTAACTTATCTTTTGACCCTTTTCTTAATGTTAAAGAAATCATAGGAATTGACGCATAAGGACCACCTACAGATTTAATTTGGTGGATGTGAGTAAAACTTGAAGACACCTTAAAATCTTTTGGTAATTTAAATTTCCATTTATACTCAACCATTTCACCTTTAGTTGCTTTTAAATAACTTGGAGATGAGGCATAGGTTTTAATCTCATTGCGTTGTCTGTCGTATTTTTTACAACGGTCATTATCAGGACTGGTATGAATAGAAAACTTAAATACATCTGTATTTAACTCTTTATCAAACACCTCTTCTATATGTCTTCCAAATTGAGGATGATTACAATCAGGAGTCTCAACAACATCATAACCAGGTGCTAAAACTGCATTTATATCTTCGTAAGTATTTCCTGCTTCATTAGCCTCCAATAGAACTTGACTTTGAGTATTTTGAGCAATCAAAATACTTAATACTATTAGTAATTTTTTGATATACATTTAAAAGGCTTTTAATTAATTAGTCCTATAGTCTCAATTTGATTATTGCTTTTAAGTAAAGGTGATTTTTTACTTGGAATAAATTTTTTCTTGTCTTCCCATTTAGGACTTTTATAAATGATATTACTTTCTGAAGCACCTTTAGACACTTTTACAAATCCACTGTCATGGAATAAACAATTATCAATCTTATTACTACTACCCTCTAATACTACAGGCGTTTTTATTAAAAAACTATTATCGAATACACTATTTTGTATATTAACTTGGTGGATACCCTTAACTTTTATTATGCTTCCTTTTTCTTTATTAGAAACTTTATTAAACACACAATGATCAATCATTAAATTACCTCCTTTTATATTTGAATCGATAATGGAACGCTTATAATTTATAGCAAATTCTTCAATGTTATTAAAAATAGTATTTTCGATAATTAGATTATTTGCGTTAAATTGACCTTGATTTTTTTCATATGATAGATTTACCCCTCTAAAGCTATCTTCAAAACTAGAATTTTTAATTAAAATTAATTCGGCTATTGTTCCAGTATATCCCTTAATAATCGCTCCTCCATTATCATTTTTGAAATTTTTAAACACACAAGTATCTATGGTTAGATTATATAGATCTGATTCCATCTTATCTGGTGAAACTATTGCATATTTTACAGGAGTCTTGTTTGAGCCATCAAATGTAATATTAGTAATACTAACAGTTATTCCTGCACTAACACGTAATAAATAACTAAGAGGCTTTTCTAGTTTAGAACTAGCCATAATTATTGTTTTACCATCAGGAGAACCATTAATCTTTAAATCAGATTTTATTTTAATTTGTTTGTCTAAGTAATAAATCCCAGGTTTTAAACTAATAACATCTCCGTTACCTGCTTTAGATATAGCTTTTCTTAATGTTCCAACTCCTGGATCCACACTAATATCAACAGAAATAGATTTAGCTTTTGGAGTTTCAATTACAGGCTTCCATCCTGGACCAGTCCTAAGCGTCAATGCCTTAGGGTATTTATTATTTTCAAGATTGAAAGCACCAGCAACATAGTTTGTCCAAATTGACCCTGTTATATCTTTATCTGAAGCTTTATTGGTTGGTACAACATTTTTTAAAATAGCATTATTAATTGAAGGCATTGGTAATGCTTTAAGCATCTTCCAATCAATTGAAGCTTTAGTAAACAATAATGGATCTACTGTTGCTTGACTATCAACAATATTATTACTAAAAGTAATTCCGGTAATATTATCTTGAGCTTCAAAAACAGAATTCCCAGTTGTATTAGATATAATATTATTAGCAAATATTGTATTTATTGGAGCTAAGGTTTTTTCTTTATCCTTACCTGCACCAAAAGCTATTGGACCACAATTTATAATTGTATTATTTACAACCTCAACATTTTTTACTTGGTGATATCTATTTAATGGTGAATTTTTCACACCATTCATCATCACAATAGGTCCTCTGTAACCATCTCCTGTTAGTCCGACTAGTAAGTTATTTCTAACCACATGCCCTTCATTAATAATTCTAATTCCACCTGTATTAGCTACTGTATTTCCTAAAAACACGTTATTTTCTACCAATGCATTATTACCATGTCTTAAGGTCAAAGTACCTTTACTTTCTAAAAACAAATTGTTTCTATAAATATTATCTCCAGATTTATTAGAAATGATTTCGATTTCTCCATCACAATTTTTAAACGTATTATTTTCAACTATAGTTTTAGAAGATTTCATAGAATTAGCACTTGTTCCAATCCTTATAGTTTCTCCTCCATTTTCTCCCAAGTCAGGTCTGTGTCCAAAAAAATTATAATCAATAATATGATTATTCTCTATATGCGCATCTCCTTTTAACCAAACAACCAAAGTAGTCCCAGAAGATGTTTTACCTGTAAAATTATTATGATCGACTCTGTTATTTTTCCCCCATAAATCTACCCAATGATTTTTATTATCCGCATCTTTTACTTTATAATTTGAAATAGTCGAGTTTGTAAATCTACAGTTGTTTGCAAAAGTCTTACTATCCTTTTTAAACTGAACCACATATTTTGATGTTGTGACACCATCCTTAAACCATAATCCACTGACAATAACATATTCTCCATAAATACTTAAACTAGAATCACCTGTTAAAACCACATTACCTGGTGTTTCAGCTTTAATAATTACAGGTGCATCTTTAGTCGCTTGACCATAAGCTTTTAGGTTTACGTCTTTCCAAATTCCATTTTTTAAAATAATCGTACTTCCTGGCTTTACTTGACCAATTGCTTGATCAAACTCTTGAATGTTTGATACCGTAAAATCTTGAGAGAAAGCTACAGAAACTAATAAAAAAGAAAAAATTATTGAAACAACATTTTTTATAATCATAATAGTATAGAATAAATTAACTAGCGTAATATAATCAAAAAGGATTCCAAAATAAAAAAACAATTAAAGACAACAACACAAAGTAGTTTTTGAGCATAAAAAAAGCCTTATCAAAATATTGATAAGGCTTTAGTACTGAAGACGGGACTTGAACCCGTACGTCCTAATGGACATTGGATTTTAAGTCCAACGTGTCTACCAATTCCACCACTTCAGCATTGGTATATTATAAGAAAGTCTCAGAGCGAAAGACGGGATTTGAACCCGCGACCCCCACCTTGGCAAGGTGATGCTCTACCCCTGAGCTACTTTCGCAGTCTTTAAATGAACGTGCAATAGTATGATTGCGGGTGCAAATTTAGGACTTTTATAGGAACTACAAAGCTTTTTTTGAAAAAATTTTAAATTATTTTTTATCTACTTCTCTTTCAGTAACATACGCTTAATCTCATTTAGCTTCATTAAAGCCTCTACTGGTGTTAACGTATCAATGTCTGTAAGTAAAATCTCATCTTTTATGTTTTCAAGTAATGGATCGTCTAGATTAAAGAAACTTAATTGCACCTCATCTTGCATAGATTTAACTTTGTCTGTTAATTCTTCACTAGAATGACTTTTTTCTAGTTTTTTTAATATTTGATTAGCTCTTTTTAAAACCTGTTGTGGCATACCTGCCATTTTAGCTACGTGTATACCAAAACTATGCTCACTTCCTCCTTCTACTAGTTTACGTAAAAACAAAACATTGTCTTTAAGTTCTTTTACAGAAACATTAAAGTTTTTTATACGTTCAAAGGTTTCTGTCATTTCATTTAACTCATGATAATGCGTTGCAAATAATGTTTTAGGTTTTACTGGATGCTCATGCAGGTACTCACTAATAGCCCAAGCAATAGAAATTCCGTCATAGGTACTTGTCCCTCTTCCTATTTCGTCTAACAAGACTAAACTTCTATCTGAAATGTTATTTAATATGGATGCTGTTTCATTCATTTCTACCATAAACGTAGATTCTCCCATAGATATATTATCACTTGCACCAACACGAGTAAATATTTTATCTACAACACCAATTTTAGCTTCTTTTGCAGGCACAAAGCTTCCTATTTGAGCTAATAGTACAATTAAAGCTGTTTGACGTAAAATAGCTGACTTACCAGACATATTAGGCCCAGTAATCATTATAACTTGTTGTTTTTCTCTGTCTAAAAACACATTATTAGCAATATAAGGCTCGCCAATTGGTAATTGTTTTTCAATAACTGGATGACGTCCATCTACAATATCTAAATCATGAGAGTCATCTAAAACAGGATAGACATAATTATTATCTGTTGCTAATTGTGCAAAGCCACACAAGCAATCTACCTTACCAATTAGATAGGCATTTTGTTGCACAGGTTTTATGTATTGATTCATCCATAGGACTAAATCTGCAAATAATTTTTGCTCGATAGCCATTATACGTTCTTCTGCTCCTAGGATTTTAGCTTCATATTCTTTTAATTCTTCTGTAATATAACGCTCGGCATTAACTAATGTTTGCTTTCTTATCCACTCTTCCGGAACTTTATCTTTATGTGTATTTCTTACTTCAATATAATATCCAAAAACATTGTTTGATGCAATTTTAAGCGAAGTAATACCTGTACGCTCACTCTCACGCTCCAACATTTTATCCAAATAGTCTTTACCAGAGGTTGACAATGCTCTAAGTTCATCCAACTCGGTTGAAAAACCTGCTGCAATAGCATTCCCTTTTAGGATATTAACTGGAGCTTCCTCGTTTAAGGTTTCTTTAATTTTTTCGCGAAGGACATTACAACTTTGTAAATTATCTCCTATCACTTTTAAAGACTCGTTATCACAATTAGTTGCTAATCCTTTAATGGGAATAATAGCTTCAAGCGAATTTTTAAGCTGAATTACCTCACGTGGACTAACTTTTTGGGTGGCTATTTTAGAAATTAAACGTTCTAAATCTCCTATTAATTTTATGTGGTGTTGAATCTTATCTAAAACCACAGTATCTGTCTTTAAATATGATACAACTTCATGACGTTGCTTGATTTGATCTATTTGCTTTAAAGGCAATGCTAACCAACGTTTAAGCAAACGTCCTCCCATTGGCGAAATGGTTTTATCTATAATATTTAATAAGGTTACTGCATTATTATTGGTAGAGTTATACAGCTCTAAATTTCGGATAGTAAAACGGTCCATCCAAACGTAATCATCTTCCGCAATACGCGAAATTGAAGAAATATGCTGTAGTTTATTATGCTGTGTTTCGGCTAAATAATGTAAAATGGATCCTGAAGCAATAATACCTTCAGCTAAACCATCTACACCAAACCCTTTTAAAGATTTTGTATCAAAATGTTTTAATAGCGTTTCGTTAGCATAATCTGGTTGATACACCCAATCTTCTAAATTAAAGGTATGAAAATCTTCACCAAAACTATCTGTAAATTTATTTCGTTTAGGCTTAGCAACCAAGACTTCACTTGGACTAAAGTTTTGAAGTAATTTATCTATGTATTCTTGATTACCTTGAGAGGTCAAAAACTCACCTGTTGAGATATCTAAAAATGAAATTCCGATATTAACTTTTCCAAAATAAACCGAACATAAAAAGTTATTGGTCTTAGACTGAAGCACCTCGTCGTTTAATGCAACACCAGGAGTCACTAACTCTGTAACACCACGTTTGACAATACTCTTAGTTTGCTTTGGATCTTCTAATTGGTCACAAATGGCAACACGCTCTCCTGCTTTGACCAACTTTGGCAAATAGGTATTGATTGAATGATGCGGAAAACCAGCTAACTCAGTTTCACTATCACTACCTGCTCCTCTTTTGGTTAAGGTGATTCCTAAAATTCCAGCAGATTTTACTGCATCTTCCCCAAATGTCTCGTAAAAGTCACCAACTCTAAATAATAATAACGCATCAGGATATTTAGCCTTGATGGTATTATATTGCTTCATTAACGGAGTGACTTTTTTGCTTTTTGTTGCCAAAGGATATACGTTTTTATTAAGTTTGCAATGTAACTAAATATTGATTTTTATTGAAGTCAAATTGATTTAAGTTATAGATAATTATCCACAATGTAACGTTACAGATTGTCACTTTACAAACTTGTGCAAACTACAGAATATCTACATGAGAAAATTAAAAAATAGTGAACTAGACAGATTAAGCATTAACGACTTTAAATCTGCTAAAAAAACACCTATTATAATTGTTTTAGACAACATTAGAAGCTTAAATAATATTGGAAGTGTATTTAGAACTAGTGATGCCTTTTTAGTTGAAAAAATTTATTTATGCGGAATCACTGCGACACCACCACATAAAGACATACATAAAACAGCTTTAGGAAGTACAGATACGGTTGCTTGGGAACACGTTGAAAACACCATGGATTTAGTTGAAAAATTACAAGCTGACAATGTAAAAGTTTGTGCAATTGAACAAGCTGAAAATGCGACTATGTTAGACGATTTTAAAGTTGAAGCCAACACTAAATACGCTCTAGTTTTTGGTAACGAAGTTAAAGGCGTAGCACAAGATGTAGTTAGCGCTAGTGATGTGGTGATTGAAATCCCTCAGTTTGGAACAAAACACTCTCTTAATATTAGTGTTAGTTGTGGTGTTGTAACTTGGGATTTGTTTAGTAAACTAAAAGCGTTGTAACTATTTTACAGGCACCCAAATCTCCTCTTCTGTTATTGGATTTGACGGATGATAATCTTCAGGTAGTTTTTCAAAATGAGGTCTATCATCAATTTCAAACTCTGAATTAGGCAACCAAGTTGTATGTATATACTGCCAAGCTTCTAAAAAACCTTCTGGTTTTCCTTTGTAGTTAAAAACAGCATATTGTCCAGATGGTATCGTTAAGACTTCCATATTTTCTGGTAAACCCTCAGTATTTGACACCTCTACGCCTACCCATTTTTCAAATAATGTATTAGGCGACATTTTACTGTAATCAAATTGATCATACACCTGAATTGAAAACTTTTCTGCCCCAATACGGTTTAAAATCTGGTTACGATTTGGCATGAATTGTTTAGCTAACTTCGCTGTTCCTGGACCATTAGTTACAAAAGATAAGTTTGCTTTTAGGCCAACAATAATAATAGGTTTTGTGGCAATAATTTTAGGCTTCATTTTTACATATTTGTTTTAACAACCACAAATAATCTGCTCTGTTTTTGACAAAATCCTTATCAGAAATATCGATTATTTTAACATTAAATTCGGTTTGACTTTTCAAAAAATCTAAATAACCTGCATTAATTTTTTCTAAATAATCATCGTCAATTTCGCTTTCGTATTTACGACCACGTTTTTTTATATTCGCCTGAAGACGCTCGGTATTTTGATATAAATACACATATAAATCTGGCTTAGCTATCTCTTTATACATTAAATAAAACAGCTTTCGATATAACTTAAATTCGTCTGGTTGCAAAGTTATCTTAGAAAAAATCAAAGATTTAAATACGTCATAATCACTAACTATAAAATCTTTAAACAAGTCTAATTGATTTAAATCATCTGTAATTTGCTGGTAACGATCTGCCAAAAAAGACATTTCCAAGGTAAAAGCATACCGTTGAGGCTCTTTATAAAATTTTGGTAAAAACGGATTATCTGCAAAACGTTCTAAAACCAATTTAGCATTAAAATCTTTTGCTATTTGAGTAGATAAACTGGTTTTTCCTGCACCAATATTACCTTCAATAGCAATATAATTATGATTAGAAAAATCAAATTGTTTATTAGGATTTTTTAACCAGATATTTAAAGACTCTAAAGTTGTTTGATCTTTACATTGGTCTAATAACTGGTCAACAGTGACATTAAATTCTGGATGATTAAATGCAGATGCAATTTGCTGTAAAGGCTCTAATACAAAACGACGTTTATGCGCTTCGGGATGTGGTACTATTAAATATTTATCATTAATGACTTCATCTTCAAAAAAGATAATATCTAAATCTATAATTCTTGATTGATAGCCTGCCGATTTTTTAGGCAGACGACCTAATTGTTTTTCTATTTGCTGTAAAACACGCAGTACTTTTTTTGCTTTAAAAGTAGTTTGTACTGCAATACAAGTGTTTAAAAAATCATCTCCTTCAAAACCCAATGCCTTACTTTCAAAAACTTTTGCAATAGCAACTACATTACCAACTTCTGTAAATATAGCATCTACAGCGTTTTGTAAGTTTTTAAACTTTTCGCCTTTATTACTTCCTAACGCTATGTAAACTGTTTTAATCTCTTGCATAATTTCTTCAGCAAAATAACTAAAAGAAATTCACTTAGTTCTTATCTTTATCAAATCTGTTAATAAGTTTTTATGTCAATAAAAGATAAATTACTAGCTCAAAAAATCTATTTACTTCTAGGAGCTCTTTTTATAACCTCTTTAGTGGTTTCTAACCTTATATTTCAAAAATTTTTTTACTGGTACCTCTTTTGATATTACCATTTTAGGAGCTAAATTATTTGAAATTTCTGTTGGTATACTACCTTACCCTATTACCTTTTTAATAACCGATTTGATTAGTGAAATTTATGGTAAAAAGCGCGCTAATCAAATTGTGATTGCTGGTATTTTTGCTTCCGTTTTCTCGTTATTAATTGTGTTTACAGCCAACACAGTATCTGCAACCAATTGGTCTCCTGTCTCTGATAGCTTATTTACTACAGTTTTTGGCAATACAATTATTGCTGTATTTGCTAGTATGATGGCTTACCTATTAGCTCAATTAGTGGACATACAAATCTATCATTTTTGGAAGCGCATAACCAATGGTAAACATTTATGGCTACGTAATAATTTTTCCACCTTTTTATCTCAGTTTGTAGATACGTTTTCGGTTTTATTTTTACTATGTAGCTTTGGAGAAATTGGCTGGGACAAATTTTACGGTTTACTAATTAGCGGATTCATTTTTAAAGTTCTTATCGCTATAATAGATACGCCTTTTCTATATTTAGGTGTCTATTTATTTAAAAAACGATTTAAGCTAAAAGACAACCAAGAATTAAACCTACTTTAACAAATACTAAACTTTTATTAAATACTTTTGTTAATACAACTATTTACTTAGTTTAAACGTAAATAAAACTGCATCCTTAACACTTAATTTAATGAAGAAAAAACTAAAAATTGCTGGTATATCACTTTTGATACTTATAACATTATTAATTGCAAGCCCTTTTATTTTCCAAAGTCAAATCAAGGATATGGTGCGCAATTATATAAATGAAAACGTTAATGCTAAAGTTGCTTTTGATGATGTTAACTTAAGTTTTATTAGCAGTTTTCCACAAGCCAACGTCACTTTAGACAACTTAGTCATTACAAATTTTGAACCTTTTACCAACGACACTTTAGCCAAAGTAAAAGTATTGTCTTTAGACATGTCTATTAAAGAATTATTTAAAAATGCTGAAGAGGATCCAATAATAGTAAACTCTATTAATATTGATGATGCCTTAGTAAATTTAAAAACCAATGCCGAAGGTCAAGTTAATTGGGACATTGCAAAAGCATCTTCAAATACTACAACTACAACCGAAACCTCAAGCAAAGGGTTTGCTTTTGATATTGAAAACTACAGTTTAAACAATAGTGCTTTTAATTATTTAGACGAAAGCACAAATACCATATTTAAAATCAGCAACTTAAATCATTCTGGTAACGGAACATTTTCTGGTGATGTGTCCGAGTTAGACACAAAAACCGAAGCTAACGTAACTTTTAGTTTTGACGGAACAGAGTATTTAAGTAATAACAGTATTAAACTTGACGCATTATTAGACTTAGACTTAACAAACAGCAAATACACATTTAAAGACAATAAAGCTTTAATTAACGACTTACCATTAGAGTTTAAAGGATTTGTACAATTAATAGAAGCAGGACAAAATATTGATATAAGCTTTGAAAATCCAGGCTCGACCTTTAAAGATTTTTTAGCTGTTATACCAAAAACTTACGCAAAAAACTTAGACAATGTTGATACGTCGGGTAATTTTAAAATAAATGGTATCATAAAAGGACAAGCTACTGAAACCACAATACCAACCCTAGACATTAATATTTTATCAAATAATGCATCGTTTAAATTTGCAGATTTACCAAAGCGTGTAGAAAACATTAGTATTAATGCTCAAATAAAAAACGAATCAGGTAATGTAGATGACACATATGTAAATTTAAACACCTTAGACTTTAAGATAGATCAAGATCAATTTAAAAGTTCGGCTACAATAAAAAATCTAACCAAAAACATGTTGGTCGATGCTCATTTAGATGGTGTTTTAAATCTTGGCAACCTAAACCAAGCGTATCCAATAGAGCTAGAAAACGAATTAAAAGGAATACTTAAAGCTAAACTAAATACAAGTTTTGATATGAATGCAATCGAAACTAATGCCTATGAAAGAATAAAAAACAATGGTAGTATCGAGTTATCTGATTTTGTATTTTCATCAGCAGACATTGTAAATCCTATTAATATTAATCAAGCTTCAGTTAACTTTAATCCTGGCACAATAACTTTAGACAAATTTATAGCATCTACAGGTACAACAGATTTAAACGCTACAGGTACTGTAAATAATTTATTAGGCTTTTTATTAAGCGATCAAAAACTAAAAGGAGATTTTAACCTACAATCTAACACCTTTAAAATTAGTGATTTTATGGTAGAAGGAGGAAGCGACGCTCCTGTTAACCAAAGTGCCGAACCAGCAACAGCTTTAAAAATACCTGCTTTTTTAGATTGTTCAATTACAGCAGATGCAAAAACAGTATACTATGACAACTTAATATTAAAAGACGTTAAAGGAAACCTTAAAATTGCAGACGAAAAAGCACAACTTAACAACGTGTCTTCAAGTCTTTTTAATGGTAACCTAACCTTAGAAGGTTTAGTAGACACAAAAACAGAGCAACCAACATTTAACATGAATGTAGGCGCCAAAAACTTTGACATCACACAATCTTTTAACGACCTAAATTTACTACAAGCCATAGCTCCAATTACAAAGGCGCTACAAGGTAAACTTAATAGTACCATTAATTTATCAGGTAAACTAGGACAAGATTTCACCCCACTTTTAAATAGTGTTTCTGGTGACGCTTTCGCGGAATTATTAACCACACAAATTCAACCTAAAAACGAACAATTATTTTCACTACTAGAAAACAAGTTAAGCTTTTTAGATTTTAGTAAATTGAATCTTCAAGATTTAAAAACAAAACTATCCTTTGACAATGGACAAGTCTCAGTAAAGCCATTTGACATTAAATATAATGATATAAAAATGACTGTTAATGGGTCTCATACATTTAGCAATACAATGGACTATAAAGTAGTTTTTGACGTACCTGCAAAATATCTTGGTAGTGACGTTAATAGTTTAATAAGTAAAATAGATGATAGTTCTGTAAACAATATATCCATTCCTGTTACAGCAAACATAACAGGTAACACAACACAACCACAAGTGCAAACCGACTTGACAAGTGGTGTAAAAACACTAACCTCTCAATTAATAGAAATTGAAAAACAAAAACTAATTAATAAAGGAAAGGGCAAACTAACAGATGTTGTTGGAAATATTTTAGGAGGTAATCAATCACAAAGTAATGATACCACTAACACACAATCAAACGGAAACGTAAAAGATGTCATTGGAGGCTTACTAAATAACGGAAACACAACAACACCAAAAGATACAACTTCAAATACCGAAACTGAAACACCTAAAGACCAAGTTAAGGATGCTATCAAAGGATTATTTGGTAAAAAGAAAACCAAAGAGTAAGTTTTTAAAAACTTTAACATTTATTCCTCGTTTAAAACTCAAAATTTGATGAATTTTAATGGTTTGAGACTTTTTTCAAAAGAAAGTGTTAAATATTAGGATTTGTCATTTATATTGTTAGATTGATACAATAACATTAAATAATCTGGACTGAATGAGGCAATTAAAAATTACCAAGCAAGTTACCAATCGTGAATCTAAATCACTAGACAAATACCTACAAGACATAAGTAAACTTCCTATGATTACAGCAGAAGAGGAAGTTGAATTAGCCCAAAAGATAAGGGAAGGTTGTCAAAAATCATTAGATTTATTAACGACTGCTAACTTACGATTTGTGGTTTCTGTTGCAAAACAATATCAAAATCAAGGATTAACATTACCAGATTTAATAAATGAAGGTAATGCTGGTTTAGTTAAAGCTGCAAAACGTTTTGACGAAACTAGAGGATTCAAATTTATATCTTACGCAGTTTGGTGGATTAGACAAGCAATTTTATCTGCTTTAGCAGAACAATCAAGAATTGTAAGACTACCATTAAATAAAATTGGGTCGATAAACAAAATAAGAAAAGTAACTTCTCACCTAGAGCAAATTAACCAAAGACCACCTAGTGCGTCAGAAATTGCGAAAGAATTAGACTTAACCATCAGTGATGTTAAGCAATCTATGAAAATTTCTAGCAGACACGTGTCAATGGATGCACCTTTAAAAGAAGGAGAAGATTACAGTTTATATGATTTAGTAAGCTCTAACGAGTCGCCAAATCCTGACACAAACTTAATGCGCGAATCTTTAAACACTGAGATTGAAAGAGCTTTAGAAACACTAACGCCTAGAGAAAGTGACGTGATTAGACTTAACTTTGGATTAAGCGATCAACCAGCTATGACACTAGATGAAATAGGTCGTACTTTTGATTTAACACGCGAACGTGTAAGACAAATCAGAGAAAAAGGAATTAGACGTTTACGACAAACATCTAAGAGTAAGATCTTAAAAACGTATTTAGGATAATCCTAATACATTATATTTAATACAAAATATTAAAAAAAGTGCAATTTTAATTTGAATAATATTATTATTTAATAGATATTTGCATCCTATTTAAAATTAAGATATGTTAAGAATTGAAATAAAAGAAGGCGAAAATATAGAACGTGCACTAAAACGTTACAAACGTAAGCACAGAAACGTAAAAGTTATGCAAAACTTAAGAGAGAAGCAATACTTTACTAAGCCATCTGTAAAAAACAGAAGACAAATACAAAAAGCTAGTTATATTCAAGGTCTTAGAGACGCAGAGAACATATAATTAAAGCTTTAATTTATATAAATAAACCACGCATTTTTAAATGTCGTGGTTTTTTTGTTGACTTTTATTTGGTAATCATCTTATATTATTAGGGAAGTATCGTACTTATTTTAACGTGTTTGGCCCAATCTATTAGTAGTTGTGAGTAGTTGGCATTTAAATTTTAAAACACAACCTTAAAAACACTTTAAACCATCTACATGCATTTATCTAAATTTAGATATAATGCCTAAGCAATAATTAAAATTTTATAGTACTTATTTTAAACACGCATGATAAGGAATACCAAAAATGTAAAAACCACAAGGCTTTAAGACTTGTGGCTTTTTTAGGCTATTTTAATGAATCTTGAACTATTGTTTTGACATTAAAATTTTTAGCAATAACACTATCCAGAAACTTTTTACCATCATCCACACCATCCATATTAAAACCTTCACTAGGTTTCATTGACCTATCCAATTCGAAATTTGGATTTTTATCATTTCTAAAAATATATTCTCCAAGTAACATCGCTTTTAATTCACCTTTGGTATAACTATTTAAATAGAAAGAGTCAAGTCTTCGTCTAATTCTTGCTGGTTTAACGTTATTATTTAAACTTTTAGATATTAAAAACAATACAGAATCTATACTTTTAATTTGTCTAAATTGCTGGTTACTTAAATCTAATTTATTTTTAATAATAGATGAGCTAGAACTACAATTAAAAAATATTAAAATAAAAAAATAGCAAAATGTCTTCATTTAGATTTTCTTATAAGTTTATAAATAAATATACCAATTGCTAACAATATAATTATTGCTAATACTTGAACAAGTAAAAGCTTTACATCAAATGAATATAATAAATCTTGTTTTTTCATAATATAATCTATAAATTAAACTAAAAAAACTAGTTCTGTTTCAACATCAATACAATATTTAAATACTAATTTTTCTTGTTTTGTCTATTTAGTGAGTCCTGAACTTTTTTTGGCATTCCTAGAGTTTTAGAAACTAAACTTTTTTCCATCATATACACCATCAATATCATATTATTTACATTTGAAGTTCTGATTATTGTCAAATAAAGAAAGTTTCGTTAGTACACAAACAACTATTCGTATTAATTTCTTTTATCTTTCGAGATGATTTTCTGAAATCATCTAAGGTTTTTATTCAAAGACTCTATTATTATTTTTTCATTTTCACATTCTCTGAGTTAAAGGAATGTTTCAGTTTTTTCATTTCTTTATCTCTTTTACTTTTAAAAGTTTGTAAATCTTCAAAAGAATTAATAATAATTTTATTTTTCACATCTATACTATCATTAGGTATTGTTTTTATTGATACATTTTTACCTTGAAAAACATAATACAATTCAAGTCTAGAAATCAGCTCATCCTTATTCTTACTAACAAAATATTCATCTAGTAAACTTTTAATTTTTAAAAGTTCGATGTTTTTTGCTAATGCAAAAGATAAAACTTTTGTAATCTCTAGGTCATCTTTAATCATATTATATTCATTTGAGGTTAATTGAATAGTTTTTTTAGATTATTTTGTTTCACTGTCTTGCAACCTAGAAATACCGACATTGATAAGAGAAATAAAATAAAGTTTCATAATAATTACTTTTAATTTTAGATTAATCATTTTTTGAATCCAAATACTTATAAATTTTTATACAAAATTTAATTATAAAATATATCAAAATAGCAGATAAAAAAAACATTAATACTCTCCAAATAGTAAGAGCTACAAGTATATTCTTCAAGTTTATCATATAGCTATCTTTAATCTACCCATTCTTGTGAAATAAAACTGCCATCTGTAGCATTTGTTGTCATCCTAAAATGATGAACTTCCTCTATTAAATTACCAAACCCTTTATAAAAAATAACAATTCCTGCCGTTCCATATAAATCTATAGTTGAGTTATAGCTATCCATATTATGATAATAATTATTTTGAATCCAGGAATCCAAAAATCAAGCCCAGACAAAGTAGATGTTACCTCAGTAATCGAATAGTCAGAAAAAAACTGATAATCAACTCCCAAATTTTGTTTAACAAATACTGTATATACAGTATACGGAAAAGCAGTAAAAGAAAATTTCTCAATGTACTCACCATTTAATTCATTAATAAAAACTGTTTCATTCTCAAAGGTCGCATTTTCTATTGCTGCATTGTAAGCACTTAAAAAAGCTTGAAGCTCTTCTTGTGTATCAAAGTGTAATTCTGGAGGTATATCTTCAGAATTTATGCTACAATCCGTTTCATAATTACCAGCTCCAAAAGCATTATCAAGTTCTGATGTAACATTTTCAGGTACAGACGAAGTACAATCTTCTCCTTCCTCTTCTTCTTCCTCTTGCTCATAATCAGGTGGTCCATGGTTCGAGTCCATGTGGGACCACTTCTTAAAATCAAGCACTTACAATTATTTTGTAGGTGCTTTTGTTTTTTGGGTCAAACATAGGTCAAACATTTTTATATTTTTGGAATTATGAAAAGTACAGCAGAACATCCTTTCTTATTTTTTGATGACTATTTTGAAAACCAAATTCAAAAGGACTTAAAAGAGTTTTATTCTAACATTACAGAAGAACTTTACTTTAATAATATTGAAGAAATAGATAAAGTACGTCATATTATCAAAGTTCCTAATATTCATCATAAAGAAGAAGTCAAAGCTGATTATATTACTTTTTCTTTTGAAGGAAGTATAAAATCAAAACTTAACAGAGAAATCAATATTACCAAAAATTTCATTGAGAGTGAATTTCAAAAACGTTTTGCAGATAAAAAAGAAATTGTAGGCTATGCTGATTTTTTAAGAATTAAACTAAAGCAAGTTTTAAATAAGAGTAGCTTAGAGTTTAATTTTCTAATTGAATATTTTGAACAAATTAACAACTTAATAAATCATTTTTCAGTTAATAATAATGTAGTATTTAATTCTGGAAACACAAATAATCAAACAGATGTAAACTCTTCTTTTAGTGTAAAATCTAACGTTAAAAAAAGCATCTTTTCAGACTTATATATGATAGCCGATGAATATGGAGTTATAGACTATGAAAAAATAAATGAAGATGATTTTATAAAAACCCTAACGGATAATAGTAATGATAATTCATTTATACAGTTTTACTGTAATAATTCTATGATGATACAATTTCTATTAGATATTCAACCCTTATTTAATAACTTCAAAGCTAAAGATATTCAAGAATCCAAAAAACTTATAACCAAACAAGGTAAACATATTACTGTTCAAATATATGATACAGCCAAACAAAGGTTAAAGTTAAATTCTGAAATATCAATGATGTCTGACAGAATAAAAAATCTACTTCAAAAAGTGTAAGATAATAATCTTACATCTTACCTACACCTTACTTACAATTCTAAAAAACAGGCTTTTAATCACTGTTTCTTTGTAGCACATTAACAAGGATGTGCACATCCATAATTTTTAAAATTATGGAATTTATCCAGAAAGAAATTAAAGAATTAAAGAAACTTCTACTTGCTCAAAATATTCAGCAAAAGGAAATTCTAACAGTAGATGATGCTATAATCTATTTACAATTATCAAAATCTTGTTTACACAAGATGACCAGTAATAAGGAAATTCCTTTTTATAAACCAGGTGGCAAAAAAATCTACTTCAAGAAATCAGAAATTGATGAATGGGTTTTTAACGGTAAGATTACATCTAATGATGAATTGGAATGTGATGTTGAAAACTACCTAAGTAGAACTAATAAAAATCTAACGCTATGATAGATTTTATTAGAATGCAGTATAAAGATAAAAGTATTATTGAACCTTTTGTTTCAGAACAAAAAAATTTTGAGAGGCTTATTACCTCATTTGAATATCATTCAGGAGAAATTTTGTACCCTAAAAACGTAAACATTCATAATATGGAGGTTACAATTAATGAAAAATCAGCATACATAAAAAATTCATTACACAAGTTTTATAATTTAACACAAGGATTAGGCAATCAAAATCATAATAATTTTAATTATTCAAGTTTAAATTGGTCAATAGATTATTTAAAAAGCAGTTTAAAAGACCTTAATAAAGCTGATATTACTCAACTTGAATTTGGGTTAAATATTGAAGCCCCTAAACCTGCAGAAGTGATAATCAAAGAAAATATATTCTTCCATATACTTAAAGCTTATAATCATAATAAAAAGTTTAAAGGTAAAGGAGAATACAAACAATATGACCATGCTAACTATTACATAAAGGTATATGACAAAGCAAAACAATATAATAGATATAATAATATTTTAAGATTTGAAGTAAAATTCATTAACAAGAAAGAGTTTAATGCTTTAGGAATAAAACTAATAGATGATTTAAAATCAAAAGAAAACCTAGAAAAATTATTTAAGTATCTACTAAGACGTTTTGATGAAATGGTAATTGTAGACAAACTCAATTCTGATGAAATTCCCCCAGAGATAATAACAAAGGTTGAGAACTATCAGAATATTATTTTTTGGGAAAAAGTATCAGACAGAAAATCAAGAAATATAAAATCAAAGCATAAAAAAGAGTTTGAACACTTATTATCAAAATATGATTTACTGAAAACTAAATCAAATTTGAGAGATTTATTAAAACAAAAATTCCACCTCTTAATTAATCAATAACAAATTGAAAATGACATTATCCTAACTTCCTATATATGGATAATGTCACACCTTAAATATAAATATCATGGCAAGCATAACTATAACTTTAAGAAATAAGGCTAATAAGCAAGAAGAACATCCAGTAATACTAAGAATTGTAAAGGACAGAAAATCAAAACTAATATCTCTAGGAATGGCTTGTAAAAAGCAAGATTGGGATACTAAAAAAAACAGCTTTAAAAGAACATATCCAAATGCATCTCAAAGAAATAGAGTACTGCTAAAACTTCAAGAAAAAGCTCTTAAAATTATTGATGAATTTAGATTAGAAGACATTGACTTCACTTTAACTCAATTTGAACAAAAATTTAGAGGTAAAAAACAGAATGGGCAAACAGTATCTAATTTTTGGTTACAAAAGATAGAAGATTTAAATAAATCAGGAAGAACAGGAAATGCAAGAGCTTATAAAGATGTATATAATTCATTCTTTAAATTCTGTAAGAACAAAAATTTAGAGTTCAGAGAAATTACACCAAACCTATTAGACAAGTATGAAGTTTATTTAAGAAGCAACAACAATACTGATGGTGGTATAGGTGTAAAAATGAGAGAGATTAGAGCATTGTTTAATGATGCTATCAAAAAAGGTGTTGTGCAAGAAAAATACTATCCATTTAAAACCTACAAAGTTTCCAAACTAAAAGGTAAGGGAATAAAGAAAGCATTAAGCAGAGATGAAATGAGGTCAATGGAAACTATTGACACTAACAAGTATCCTCACCTTTTAGACACCAAAAACTATATGATTTTTAGCTACTATATGGGAGGTATGAATTTTGTAGATATGATGAAGTTAAAATGGGAAAATATCAAAGGAGATAGAATTTTATATATCCGTTCTAAAACTAAGGGTAGATTTTCGGTTAAAATGTTACAACCTATCATAGAAATAGTTGAATATTATAAAACTCAAAATAGACCTACAGATTATGTGTTTCCAATTTTATTAAAAGACAACTTAACACCTATACAAATTGAGAATAGGAAGCATAAAACCCTAAAGAAATTCAATAAACAATTAAAGGAAATAGCAGAAATACAAGGTGTACATCAAAATGTAACTTCTTATGTTATAAGACATAGTTTTGCTACAAACTTAAAATTTGCTGGTATTTCAACTGATTTAATTGGTGAATCTATGGGGCATCATAATGTTAGTGTTACAAAAGCATATCTAAAAGAATTTGAAGATAAAGTAATTGATGATGCTATGCAGAAACTCTTAGAAGAACCTAAATTAAAATATGCTTCTTAAAACAGTATAAAGACTCTCCTTTTTGAGAGTCTTTTTCATTTATAAATGAATCTTTTCAAATAAATATTAACTTTTTTAAATATAAAAATTATGCAACTAAAACAAAGTAAGCGTAGTAATGTAAAACTACGTATAGGAATTTCTGGACCAAGTGGGTTTGGAAAAACAACAAGTGCCTTATTATTGGCATATGGATTAACAAGTGACTGGTCTAAAATAGCTGTAATAGATACAGAAAATAATTCAGCTTCATTGTACAGTCATTTAGGTAATTATAAGGTATTAGATTTACAAGCACCTTTTTCTCCTGAAAGATATATTGAAGCTATATCTGTGTGTGAACAAGCAGGAATTGAAGTCTGCATTTTGGATTCCATCACACATGAGTGGTCTGGTACTGGTGGTTGTTTACAAATACAAGAACAACTAGGTGGCAGGTTTCAAGACTGGGCAAAGGTTACACCGAGACATCAAGCATTTATTGATAAAATATTGCAGTCTAATTGTCATATTATTACCACTACAAGGAGAAAGATTGATTACTCTTTAGATGTAGGTTCTAATGGTAGAACTAAAGTTGTAAAACATGGAACTAAAGAAATCACTAGGGAGGGTTTTGAGTATGAGCTGACAGTTAATTTTGAACTCCTTAATGATAAACATTTAGTTAAAACATCAAAAGACAGGACAGGCTTGTTTAATGGAAAACCTGAATTTATAATATCCTCTGCTACAGGTAAAAAACTATTGCAATGGAGTAGTGTTGAACCTGTAAACAACAAACCTATATCAGATAGGATTAGTGAATGTCTTTCAGTAAACAAGCTGATGGAATTGTACAAGCAAAATCCACAATTTCAGCAGTCTCATCAAGAAGAATTTAGAACTAAAAAACAACAACTTGAAAGTTTGATAAATCCTCAAAATTTCAGTTCAAATGGAGTACATAGCCCTTCTACTAATTAATTAAAATCAATTATTATGGAACTTATACCAGTATCTAAGGATATCCCAATCCTAAACAAAGCACCTGTAGTAAAAAGAGTTAATAACAATAGTTCCTCTTTAATACAGGTATCAAATGAACCTTTACAATTTCAGCAAAATCCTTTTATAGAGGCTAACACAAAAGAGGTTAGCCTTTCTTGTTTAAAGCAGGACTGTGTAATTCCCGTTTTTGCAAAAGACAACGAAAAAACCATAGCACACCAAGAGTTTATTGATATTACAAATGACTGTGTAACATCAACGTTTAATAGACATCATATTAGTAAACCTGAAATTAGAATTAGCCACCAAATTAAAGGCAGAATTCCTGAAGCTATACATAAATCGGCTAAAGATTTATTAGACCATGAAAGGACTCAATATTTTGAAAGAATGGCTTTTATTATACGCATACCAAGTATAACCGAAACTATTAATGGAAACACGCTATCCTTAATTGTTGGTGGAGTTAGAGCTTATAACAGAGAAAACCTGTATAGTAAAAAGTCATTTGAAAAGTTTCAAGTCTTTATAGGTTTTCAAAATATGGTATGCTGTAATTTGTGTATTTCTACAGATGGTTTTTCTGCTGAAATAAAAGTATCTAGCTATGCAGAATTGAAAGCCAAAATTTTAGAGTTGTTACAGTCTTACAAAATGGAGCATCATTTTAAATCTATGCAAAATTTAACCCAATACCAACTTTCAGAAAAGCAATTTGCTCAATTAGTTGGTAGAGCTAAACTATATCAATTCTTACCTAAAAAAGAAAAGTTAGAAATACCCCAATTGCTTATTAATGATGGTCAAATCTCCACTATAGCCAAAGATTACTACCAAGATGAAAGGTTTTGTAAAAATGAAGAAGGAAACATCAACCTTTGGAATATGTACAATTTGTTTACCTCAGCCAATAAGAGTAGCTACATTGACACTTTTTTAGATAGGAATGTAAATGCTTTTGATTTTACTAAAAGCATCTCAAAAGCTGTCAATGATGGTTCTTATCATTGGTTCTTGAGTTGAGTGATGCCCAATCTCTATTTTAGAGGTTGGGTTTCTTTTTCCAGTACCTCAACCTTAAAATTTGGATTACAAATAAGCAAGTCAAACCAACTAACAGTAAAGGGTATAGAATCACAAAAATAAAGGTATTTACTTCATAATAGGACAACCCTAAAATGTTAGCTATATTGATTACAAAATCTGTACAATAAGCATAAACAAAATTCACTATATCCATCAGTCTATCCATTTTTTAGCTCTTTAATTTTTCTTTGAATACTTACGCTTTTAATTAAAAGTATATAGATTAATGCAGGAAATAGAATCACTAAAAAAATGATATTGGCTAAGCCATAATCTCCTACATTATGTAGTGAGTTTATGATGCCAAAATAAAAAGAGTCAATTTTAGAAGTATGATTATGTAGTAAGTGGGTATGATGCTTTTTACAGTAACCAGTATCTGTATGGCAATACCAACTGCATTTTTCAGGTGTTTTTATACTGGGATTAATAGCAGTAACCCCTTTTCTAACAAAACCTTTATTTGTGTTGTTAAGTCTTGAGTATTCGTTTATTGATACTACAAATAATAATGGTAGTATTAAGATTAAAGAAAACAGTACTATTTTGTTATTCATCAAATTATTAACGAAATAATCAAAAGCTTTAGTACATTAAAATAAAGAATCTATATCAATCCTATTTTTACAATAGTAACAACATTCTAAGCCAAATTGTTCTAAGGTAACTTTATCAAATTTTTTATCCTTCAAGTTATAGGTCCATTTCAAATATTCAAGAAGCAACGCTGTAATCCTATAAGTGTGTGTTTTAGATAATTTGAAATACTCTTTGAATTTAGCTACTCCAAAATTTGAAACAAATAATGGAGAAAACACATCGGTCATAATTTGTATTATTTCATCGTCAGTTTTAGATTCTAAATGTTTCCATTTGCTTATAATTCTTGAGTTTTTGCATTGGAAACTATTCTGCCATTGCCTTTTTGCTTCTTCTAGGTCTGACTTAAATTTATTTATATCAAACTCACCATTTACAGATGCGTGTTTAGAATTTTTAGCTTCAATAACTAAAGTATTAGAGTTTTCTTCCAATTCTTCCAGTTGGTGTTTTTGGGGATATATTAAATTAAACTGTCTTACAATGTACTCTTTGTCTATTTTACCTTTTAAGTATTTTTCTTTAAACTCGTTTTTTACAAACCAATCTCTGTACTCTTCAATAATTAAAGGAGCATTTCTTTGAATGCTAATATCTACAATATCTTGTGGGATTCTAAAATCTACATAATCATTGGAAAAAGATTTACAATCTAATGATAAATGATATTTCACTTTGCCACCTTTTGTAAAGACTCTTTTTTTATCATCTATAGCTTCTGGTATATGCTTAAAGTAAGTTGAATAAAATTCCTTTTCATTTGAAGCCAGCATTTTATATGAAAATAAATAAGCTATTTCTCTTTTATTAAGAATGTAAAAAATCTCTCTATCACTGCATATATGTTCAGTAAATAATTCAATCGAAATTTCACTATCAACCTTTAACTTTTGAGCTAGTTTACTAAAATTGTAATTGGTTAAAAATGCCATTATCTATATAGTTTTCAATGATTTTTTATCAGCTTCAAACATTGTAAACTCTAAAGCTCTATATGCGGAAACATTGTAACCTATAAGTTCATTAACACTTATTTGAAAATCTTGAAATAGCTTGTCTTTTGTTAATGCTTCTAAGTAATGTAAATATGCTATATAGTTTTTAGGTTCTGTAATACCATAAATTGATTTTTTCTTTGTCAAGAATCTGAATATCCTACTATCCCAAATGGCATATGTTTTAGGATTTATAAAATGAAGTAATTTAGATAACCCAACTATTGAGTTATTTATAGCTTCTTTACCAATTAATAACTCATCTTCATTTAATAGTTCTCCTTGTTTGGCTTTATTCAATATACATAAAACAGCATCTATATTGTTTAAGTTTAAATCAATAATAGTCGGCATCCAACCATAAACAAAATGAGATGCTATAATTAAATGCTCTTTTTCTATACTTTCTATATCATTAAAATACTTGACAAAAAAAGGATATGTGTTTAAATAACTGACCTCAGATACATTAACAGTAATGAGATGTTCTTTTAATTCATCAATAGTTGTTGTCTTAAACATGTTTTTTTAGTCTAATCTATATTTGATAGGGTTTGCAGCTCCCTTTTTCTTAGTATGGGCTATTGATTTGTTGATATATAGATTTCTTACCTCATCATTGGCTACTCTTCCATTAAAGCCCCATCTGTTTTGTCTTTTTGCATCTTGAATTTGAACTGGATACCATTCTTCTATTTCAAAAACTTCAATGATAATGCCTGTATATTCTGATAATGCATATTTTACAGTATTTCTTCGGTGTTCTCCTATAACCCAAGATTGTTTTGTAGCTTGATAAATATGTTCTACAGATTTTCCTCTTTCATATTTTTTGTTGATGTTGATTAGGATAATTGGATGATGTAGTTCATGTAAAGGCTCTGCATTGTGTAATCTAATAATCTCATCTGTAGTCATTAATCCTTTATAGTCTACATGATGTCCTTCCACAATATTTGATAAACCTAACCCTATATAATTACCAAAATCTATTAAAGATGCTTCCACCTCAAAGGCTTCTGATTCTTTTAAACCATGTCTGATTATAATATGTTTAACTTCAAAGCCCTTACTGTTTATTTCTCTTATGATGTCTAATTTTAAAGTAGAGATATCTTCTAAATTTTCTGCATCATATTTATGATTAAAAACTCGATTACCAACTCCTTTACCTATATAAAAAGGAATATTAGTTTCTGGATTTATTAATGCATAGACATAATATCCTAAATGTTCTATGGTTTTATTGTCAAACATTTTCATCGGAATTATACAACTTATTTTATAACCTGAGTTAAGACTATATTATTCCCTAATATTGATTTTTTATTTTCAATTCTCATATTTAAACTACAATCCAATAGCAATTCAAATTCATCTCTCTTACTTATAGGTTCTATATATAAAGCCCCAATTCCTTTAGGGACTTTTATTATCATAATAGTTTCATTTTTTAAAGGGGCATAATCACTTTGATAGTCTTTTCTGTAAAATAAATCTAGTGAGGTACTTAAAAAACCTAAATCTTGAATTATCATATTTTTCTTTATTTTTTTACTTTTTAAATAAGCATTCTTAAAAAAGGTATTGCTAACTCTTCTAATTACAACAACATTTGATTCTAATTGAAATTTATTGATTTCTTTTTGGAGGATTTCAGTGCGTTTAATTATTTCATCAAGGACTAATGACTTATGAAATTCAGATAGTACACCTCTTAAATAATCATTAATCTTTTCATGAAAGTAACCTGCATAATATTGAATTGTCATATACGGTAATAACTCTCTACTATCACTAAAATATGAATCATTATACTCCTTTTCAATTTTTATAGAATAACTTTTGTATCTAATCATCTTTTTTTCAATCTCTTTAGTGTTTTCAAAAAACAGGTATTGATTAGGTTTAAAGTCTTTATTTATTATGGTATTTATATAATTTTTATAATAATACTCAAATATATTGTCAGCAACTTTTTTTAAAAGCATACTTTGTTATTGTCTTTTATTTTGATTTTTAATAAATTTCATTGTCTCCTCTTTGAAATCTTGAGACAATATTGTAGCATTCCATTCTATTAACTCTTTTATATTCCTTTTTGTTGACTCCTTTTTAGTGTTAGTTAATTTGTCTTTCCATCTTTCTAATGAAGTAAGTAATCTATATACAACTTTCTCTTTACTGTTTTTTAGAGAAGTAGCTTTATTTAGAGATGAAAAATGAAGCCCATAGTATATATAAATGTTTTCATCTTTTTTGCCAGTAGAATATATATGTGAATCATAAAGAGCGTTCATTATAGTTTTTGAAAATATACTTGAATAAAAATATTCAGCACTTTTTTTAGCAATGTCATTATTAATATTCCATAAAGTTCCTATATAACCTCTTGCCCCTGAAGCTATAAAATGGTCAGCTATATCAGACCAAGACCAACATGTATTATTAAAGATAATTGGAGAGTGAACACCTGCTATAATATTAAACATAGCTTGGTAATATGAATAATAGCACTTTATTGCACAAGAGTTAGCTATAACTTTTTTAGGTATTCTATTTGTCAAATCTTTTTTGCTAGTAATAGCATTTTCCATATCTGAAAAAACATAGTTTGGATAACCTCTATCTTTAAGTTCCTTACTTCTCCATATTAAACCATTAAATTTCTTGTATATATATTTAGTTCTTACAGGTATTTCTTGTTCAAGATTAGCCCAATTTATTGTTGAAGGGTCATAAGTTACAACTTCATCAAATTCAACTATATGTTCATTACCATCTCTATCTTCAAAATTCAATTTAGATGCATAACCTCCAATTTCTCCACCATGACTACAAATATGTAATAAGTCAAAAGGAAATTCTCTTATATGAAAATCAAAATTATTTGCAGAAGCTTTTTTGTCAATTAGTTCTTTAACATAATAATTGTTATCTGTTAAGTTTTGAATAATCGCATCTATTTCTTCATCTTCAAATTCTTTAGGAGAAAATACTATTGCAGAGTTTAATTGAAAACTATTTTGAAAATAAATTCCGTTAAAAACAAAAAAATCAGGATTTATGTAAAGATGTACATGGCTACAAGGAATCACATTTTCTAATATTAATGAATAAGGAATACCAACTGTGAAAAAAGTAGCAAACTCATATTCATTAAATTCGATATGTTCAATATTGGGATATATTATAGCTCGTAAATTATTGAAATACTGACTGTTGTTAGTTTTTTTCCATTTTTCAATTAAATATGTTATTTCTCTTTTATCAATATCTATTTTTGGTACTATTGATATGGCTAAATTTAGAGATAAAGCATAGACAATAGCAATTACAGATGATACTTTTTGTATATCTTCGACAACAATAATTCCATTACTATTATTAAGTTCATACGATATACTTTCTGCACTATTATCTATTTTAATTACTGCATCTGATTTAGCGGCAATATATAAGCCATTCAAAATATCGACTTCTCTACATTTAATAATATTTTTCTTAATGCTAAATGCACTTAGATAAATCTCAACATCTGAATAATCTTGGATTTCTATGATATTATAATCTTCTAAAAAAGTTAGATAGCTTTTCTGTTCCTCATTTAATCCTGCAATTATTAAATTTTCACAACCATAAACTTGATTAATTGCATTATTGACTTTTATATTAAATTCATTTGCTCTTATTCTTGTAATACGATGTTCATCAAATTTTTCTTCAATAGAATCTTTAAATTCGGCTGTGACAGATGGGAATTCAAAAATTAAATTATACATATCTGGCGTGAAAATATAACTGGCTATTAAAGAAGCTAAAACATAGTTATCTCGATTTACTATACAGATAAATGTATTATTAATCTTTGGGGCATTATATTTCATTTGTCAGTATGTTATTTTCTATCATTAATTCTGAAAAGGAATAATAATTTCCTGTGAGTTTTTGTTGAAGTGATTCTAAAGTATTTGAATCATTTTCACTAAGCGAATAGTTTTCAAATATGGTGCTAATTTCGTTATACAGTTCATTGTCTAAATGCTCTCCAATCCTATTGAGACATCTCAAAGAAGTTTTTATCCTTTTATCAAGAAAATTTTTCGTGTCCTTTTTGTATTGTAAAAAAATAGATTTTCCTAAATCATCCTTTTTTTCTAAGTCTAAAGTTGATATTTGATTTGATAATTCCTTAATGTTAGAAATTTCTCCCATAATATTTTCATAATCCTGTATTTCAGAAATGTTGTCATTCCAAAAAGTTAAACTTAGGTGTTCGATAATACTATTATCAATTTTAGAAAAAGGATTGATGTATGAGAATATGTTTTCTTCTTCAATATCTTTATCAAGATTATGTAATGATATTTCTATTGCATTTTGATTAAGAGCTTTTCCTTCAAAAAGAGGGATGAATATAGCAGATTCAATATTTGATTCAATTATTACCCTTTTGAAACTAAAATAATCTGAATTAAGAGAGTTTTGAATTAGAATACGTGAAGCTATAAGTGATATTAAATATGTATCAGCATCAACATCACATGTCAATAGGAGTCTTTTTCCAAGCTCACTATTTGTATTATTTACTTCAACCGTAAATGATAATCCAAAGTCATCAAATATTTTCTGTCTCTCCTTTTTTATTCTTTTGGTTAAGTTATTTTTAGTTTCCTGAAAACTCTTCATTGCATTTTTACGAACCTTGTTATTCACATTTCCCTTTTGATTTAAGATTTGTTTCCAGCAATAGAATAAAGATATAATGTTGTCTTCCTCAATTTTGTTAATTTTCTTTAACTGAGATTTATCTAAAAATTTTTCAAAATGTTTTTCAAAATTTGATGAGTATAAAAAGTGACTAAGTAATGCATTTTTAATATTGTATGTGATAGCTCCTGAATTGTAATCTTCTATATTTTCTATTCCAGCTCTTATTTTATATAACGATAAAATATTTTGACCTATTTGATTTAAAAAATTTTCTAGCGATGAAAAATAATCTCTTTGTGATTTTCTGAAAGACTTATATTTTTTAAGAGATATTGATTTATTTAATTGTTGACTATCATTAGACTCTTCTTCATTTCCTATTATAGAATCTCTAGCTTTTCCTTCAGAAATATAACCCCACCGATCTGATATATTTTTAGGTAATGGAATGGTCTTGATTTTTTTACTCCTATCTCTATTTCAGAAACTATGTCTATAAACTCTTTATAATCATTAGACCTGAAATAATTTATAAAAGAGCTTATTAGATTGGAGCTTAACTCATTGTATTTCTCTCTTTTGTGCTTTAAAGATGCTATATATTCTGACCAATTATTTTGTCTATATTGGTAAGAATATAAATTATTAATTAAGACATTAATTTGAACTAAATAAGGTATTGGTAAGTTCTTGTTCTCAATATTCTTTTCAGAAGGGTCATAGGGCATTTCAATTCCAAAAAATGTTTTACCTCTACCTATAACACTATATCTTTCTTTAAATGGAAAAATATTTCTTAGAAGGTCAATTATCTCCATAGTTCTTTCATTAAAAAAGTTCCCATCAGAATCATTACTTTCCTCATGCTTAACAGGGCTGTAGAAATAAGTACATTCAATTTCTTTCTGAATATATAAGTTTATTATGTTGTATTTATCTCTTAAAATAGGAATAATATGAGATTTTAAATTTGACAGTAGATTATCATAAAGTTTGTAATACTCTAAGCCTAATATGAGTTCTGAAACATTATTTAACGGGGTGTTATTATTCTGTATTAATTTAATAACATCGTTTTCGATTAAGCTAATTTTCACGTTATCACTTAATTTTAAATGACCAATCCAAAATAAAAACCTGCCTAAAGAATATATATCTGAATCATCAACACATTTAGAGCTAATTGTTTTTTTATTTACTAACCAATTTTTAACATATTCGTATATATCATTTTTAGGTGTAAACTGAGATTGTAATTTTTCAATTTCTTCATTAACCTCTTCAGGAATATGCTCTTTAAACAATTCATGAATTGCTCCACCAGTAACTCCAGAATAATCATAAGGAATAAGAAAATTCCAAAAACCTTTATAGTCTTCATAAAGAGTGTCAAACAAAGGTTTATTCTTGACAAATATAAAATCATATACACCTTTCCATAATAGAGCATTAAAAACATTATTTAATCCTGTAAATGAATTTAATTCTATATGATTTAATTGACTATTTAGATATTCTATATCATAGCCATTGTGAAAACTGTTAAGCAAAAATACTTGTAAGTCTTTTTCGTTAATTAAAGAAAGGGATTTGTTTATGTATTCATGAATTTCAATATATTCATTTTCAGTAAATAATATTTCACATAATAGTTTAGAACGTATAGGATGTAATCCTGTTAAATATTTTTTATTTTCATTGAATTTCAATAAATATTCTTTTTCAAGCAATTCAATAAATGAGTTTGATATTCCAACATTAATATTCAAACTTTTGATAAGTTTGACAAAGTTAATCTTGGAGTTGTAGGAATCACAAAGGCAAACAAATCGTAAAATTTCAAGTTCATTTACTCTTTTTTCTTTTTCTAATCTTCTAACTTGACTTTGTAACCTAGTTTTAAGTTTATCCCCTTGATTAAGAAGATATACATATTCTAATAACATTCCTTTCTCACCAAGCTGCAACCAGGATTCTTCAAAGTCAGTAAATTTTAAATTTACTTTATATTTAGACAAGGATTCATAAATTATTTCTGCCTCATTTTTATCAAATGTTAGCTCAAAATCATCAAATTCAAAATCTACTCCTAAAGTTGTTCTATTCCAATCTTCTTGGCGAAGTGTAATTAAAAAGTTAAGATTAGATTTTGTTGACAGTTCTTTTAATACCTCATTCCAGTAATTATTTTCTGGGGAAACATCTATGTAGAGAGTTATTGGAAATTTTAACCCCTTTGAAAGGGCATCTAAGCTGTTAATAGTTTCAAAAACTTCTCCTAATTTGTCAGATAACTTTAATTCGTAAGCTGTGTTATTATTTGTAAAGTTATTTAAATATCTATAAGCTAAAGTACTCTTGCCTTGTCCAGATGCACCATGAATGAAAAAAATATTAATTTTCTTAAATGCAGAACATATAATATCTAGTTTTTCATTTCTAATTACATCTAAATCAGCAAGAATGTGTTCATACTTTGCGGAAATTCCATAATAAAACCCTTGTTGTAGTAATTCTTTATTTTCATTTTTTAAAGTTTTAACACTGAGTGGAATAATTGAGTTTCCAAATTGTTTATGAAAAGTGATTTGTTCACTCAAAAATTTTCCAATTCCATTTAAGTCTGCAAGCAAACTTTTAGTTGTTATCTCTTTTTGATTTTCTGCTGATTTATAAATCCAGAATAATAAAAGTTCTAAAGCTACTTCAGGGTTTGAGAAAATGTTATATGCTTTTAGCAAATTAATAATATCTTCTTCTATATATTTCTCATTAACTATTTCAGGTTCATGATAATTATTTAATAACTTATCAATTTTTGATTTACTAAATCCCTTTTTTAAAAGTTTCTTATTTAATTTTCTTTTATCATATAAATCATCACTTACGATATTAAATGAAACAATTTTTACAATTGCTTTTGGATTTTGAGAAACTAATTTTTCAGCTCTTTTAAAAAATGAATCTTTTGACGAAAACATATCGGAAAAACTCAAAGAATTGCCTTTGTTTTTGACTTGAATTGACTCTATATAATTGTAAGAGGAATCTAAAACATCTAAGTCTTCATAATCTCCTTCTACTCTAAAAATATAATCTTTATCATGGTCTTTTAATATTCTAAATAAAGAATATAAAAATTGTGTACGATACCCTTTTAATGCCGAAATAGCACTCATATAAAATATATAACTGTTACGTTGACAATTTAGTAAGATTTAAATTCTGTTTTATTTTTTTCTAAAAAAATTAAAACAGTATTGTGAGAATGTAAACCACCATTATTAACACCCCCACCCATCTTTAGGAATGAAGATTCCCCCACCACTTTTATATAGAAATAATTTTTTTCCAGCCAGTAAAAACTCAAGGTGATAGTTGTAGTTTTTATGGTAGAAGCATTGTTTTTATTGGTGGTATTGTACAACTCAAAAACTTTTAAAATGGTAAGAATTATTGGTTACAAACAAAGACAAAAAGAAGATGGAGAGCTATTCTATGTTCTGGAACTTCAAGGTGGCGTAGAATTGATTAGGTCAAAATCTACTGGCAATTTTTATGCAACTGCAAAAAAGGCTTATATCCCTTCAACTTTTGATGAGCAAACTTGTATTGCTTTAACAGGTACAGAAATGCAGGGTAGCATTATCAAAGAAGAGTGTGAACCTTATGAGTACATTGTTAAAGAAACAGGAGAGGAAATTATAATGCATCATAGATGGACTTATGTGCCAGAAGATGTAAAAGAACCTGTAACAGAAAACTCTTCTTTACAGGCTGAAACTCTTCAACCAAATGTTGAGCAGTTTAGTCAAAATGGAGCTTTACAATATGCTTCTTAACAAATCCTACAATAAAGGCATTACTACTAAAGTGATGCCTTTTTAAATTTTAATAATCTTATGGAAATAGCAGAAATTAAAGTTTCTTACACCAACAATAACAAGAAACGATTAAAAGTAACTAACAGTAAAATGTCTTATGATTTACTATTAGCTTGTTGGAATAAACATACTATAGAATTACAGGAAGAGTTTAAAGTATTATTACTAAATAACACCAATCAAGTATTAGGTATTTATCCATTAGCTAAAGGAGGAAGTTCTAGTGTAAATGTAGATGCTAAATTGGTGTTTTCAGTAGCTTTAAAATGTAATGCAAAAGGCATAATTGTAGCGCATAATCACCCAAGTGGTAGCCTAAAAATTAGTGAAGCTGATAAAATAATGACTAACAAACTTAGAAAAGCAGGAGAATATTTAGATGTTGCAGTATTAGACCATTTGGTAATTACTAAAGATGGCTATTACAGTTTTAATGATGAAGGAATTATGTAGTACCTGTATAAAGGTAAAGCATTGTTTATACATTCTTTTTACTACAGGTTTAAATGAATATTAAGCGGATGTATTTGTGAACTTATTTAAATACCTATGATTTAAAGATTAATTTAAAACGGTAAATAATTTAAGAATAGGTATTAATAGCGATTTTATAAATCCTTAACCAAGTCTGTTAACTCAATTTCTAAATTCTCGGCAATCTTTTTAAGGGTATAAATAGTAGGATTTGTATTTCCTGCTTCTAATCTTGCCATGTTAGATTTTTCAAAATTACAAGCAGCTGCTAAATCTTGTTGAGCTATATTCTTTGACTCTCTTAATGCTTTAATTCGCTTACCAATAGCTCTTTGTAAATCATCTTTATCTGTCATACTTAATTATTAAGTTATCTTTTATGATAAATACAAAGATGAAGTTTATTATATTTGACCAGTTATCATAAATGATAAAATAGAGTTTTGTATAATGGTTAACACTAAAGAAAAACACATAGTAAAACAACTTGTTGATGAGTATTTTAAACAATACAGTAAGTACCCAACATTTGTTGACCTGATAAAAGATTGCCTAAGATTGAAAGGAATCTCAACGGCTAATTACCTTTTTGATTCACTTAAAATGGGATGGTTAAGCAATGGATTTAGGAATGAAAATTTTAAAGAAATACATCAAAATATATTTTCAGAAAGTAGAGATTACTATTACTCTGAATTAGAAAATTATTTAAACGAAGAAAATCAAGCTAATCTTGATGCTCATTACAAACAATCAAAACAATGAAACAATTTTATTTAATACTAATAGCCTTTTTTATATTATCATCTTGTTCTGATGATAATAGTAATACCGATGAGGAAACAGTCAATTTGAACACATACACTTTAGAGTTAAATGCTTCACAAGAACTTCAAGAAATAAAAATTTACTTAAAAATAAATAGTGAGGATATTTTAGAAACTTTTAGTGTTACAAATTCATCATCTATTTCTGTAGATTTTACAAAAGAGGATGCAAGTATAATATCTGCTGAAATTATAGATTCTTCACCAACACCATCATTTAGGTACAAAATATTTGCTAAGTGTAATGGAGAAGTAGTAGCACTTGTTTTAGATAAAGGAAAAATTGGTAAAGGAATGAGTGAATTTACATCCTCTCTATCAAGTTATAATTGTGAAAATTTCTAAATTAAAATGACCATGAAATATTTTTATATAGTTGCACTTTTTATTTTTTCATTAAATTCTTTTTCTCAAAACTCAAATGAAATTAAGTATTCTAATGGGGATTTATATATGATTAGTAATGACAAGAAAACTAAAGAAGAAATTTTTAATAAACCAATTGGAAAAGTTGAATTTATAATATTTAATACCTTTTATAAATCATATACTATAGCATACAACTATAAAGGAAAAGGTCTAACATTTATGCAGTTTGAATATCTAAAAGATATAGATAGCAGTACTAAATTAATGAAAGAAAAAACATATGGTAATTTTTATGTTATAGACAAAATAAAAGAAAATGGTATTTTAATAATGACTAACACAGAGGTTCAAAAATCAGATTTTGGAGATTCATTACTCACATTCAAAATAAATAATATTAATAAATAAAATGATTTTTAGGAATTTCACAAGCCATCTAATAAGGTGGCTTTTTTTTATTAAGAGTATTTTTAGAAGTGAAAGAAAACTTTTAAAAACACTTCGTTTCACTATTGGAGAGCAATATGAAAACTATGAGTTTGTATTAAAATCAATAGGAGAGAAAACAGTAAATGAAATTTGCTATGAAATTTACCTATATGAAAAGGATGATTTTAAAACACTTTTTGATTTACCTATTTCCAGAGGAATCTTATTACTATTTAATGCTGATATTTTGAGTGCTGTTTACTACAGGTTTCAAGGAAATCACTTTGAATACTTATTAAAGCAGATAAATAAAAAATTACCATCTGATAACAAAATGACAATAGACCCATTTGTAGCTTACAGAGCAATCTGTAATTTAGATTCAAATACAGTTTTAGAACTATTGGTCAAAAAAGATGGAAATACGGGGATAGGTTTGAAGAATAAATCAATAGGATAATTATTTTGGGTCAAACATAGGTCAAACATTTTATCAATTAAAAGAAACAAAAAGCAATTAACTGAAACTAATATATTTTTCAAAAATCTATAAATCAAACATTTACAATTAAAAGAAATGAAAAGAAGTATATCAGTTACAGACTCAACGTCAGGTAGCCCCATTAGACCCATTTCCATGAATATTAGAGTCCGTTGGATCGTAATTCGAATCTGATCCACCAGTTGGATGACTACTATCTCCTCCTCCAGAAGTAACACCACCATTTGAAACATCTCCTCCTCCACTTGTCTCATTATTATTACTTCCATCGTCATAAGCTATCCACCCACAATCTGAGGAAGACAAAACCCAATCTCCACAACTACTATTACATCCAGCTCCATGTAAATAACCATGACCTTCATTCCATCCATATTCATAAGACCACAATTCTAAACAAGAATACTCAGCAACCATTTTTAATAATTCATTAGAGTTAAACACAGAAGTATCAAAATTAATAGGCACATATTTAGTTATTCTTGAAGTCAATGTATTAGTATCCATGTTTAGATATTCTTGTTTTGTAAAACCGTAAGTTACTATAAATGCATCATATTCTCCATCTTCATTTAAAGAAAGCAATAAATTTTCGACATTATCTACCTGTAAACTATCTCTAGTTAATGGGAAATTATAAGAATGATATCCTGTTTCTGCATCTTCTAAATACTTTACATAATCTGTGTCTATAGAAAAACCAAAATCAGTATTATTAATGACTCTTTGGTTGTCAGATTGCCCCTTAATCGCTTTGTTTTTAATATTTAGGTTGGAAATTTTTTTTGAAATTTTTTGGTTTTCTTTTATCTCTGTTCTGTTAAGGGTTTTTATTTCAAATTTAGGTTGTGCAAAGTTATTTTCCTGTTCTGTTAAAAGCTCATCTTTTTGGCAAGCAAAAACTAAAAAGGCAAGTCCTAATAAGACTATAAATTTTAAGGATAGTAAATTGGTTTTGATTTTTCTCATGGTTGGTTGGTTTAAAGATTAATAAAATAATCCCCAAATCAAAAAAATAAAAAACTTTTCAGCAAAACTTTTTCTCAAAAAACAATGTATTTCATCGAAAAATCCATTTTATTCAAAATCTTGTTGTGGTTAAAACCACACTTGAGACTTTATTGAATCAAAAACTTAAAAATTCAACTTCAAAATCACCATCCAACAAACCTTTCATAATATTAGGATTACCATTAGAATAAAATTTTAAAGCAGGTTTATTAATCACTAAATTTAGTAAACCGTGTTCTTTTAAAACCGTTTTAGTTTGTCTAGCAACTGCAGCACCAGAGTCTATAATTTTAACATTACTTGGGAGTAATCTTACTAATTGAGGTATCAAATAAGGATAATGTGTACAGCCTAAAACCAAATAATCTATATTTGATTTAATCATTGATTTTAAATAATTAGTAAGTAATTGTGTCATTTGATCAGAGTTAATCAAACCTGCTTCTATTAATTGTACAATACCTTCTCCTTCTTGCTCTACTATAGTAACTCCATTATTATATAATTGAGATGTGTTGTTAAATAATTCACTACTCAAAGTACCTTTAGTTGCCAATATCCCTATAGCTTTAGTTTGTGTTTGTAGAGCTGCTGGTTTTATGGCTGGCTCAATACCTATGAATGGGACGTCAAACTTATGTCTTAAATGGCCTATAGCATTAGTTGTAGCAGTATTACAAGCCACTACAATTAGCTTAGAGTTATGTTCTAACAAATACTCTGTATTTTTCTCAGAAAGTGCCATAATCGCATCCCTCCCTTTTGGACCGTAAGGCGCATTGATACTATCTGCTAAGTATATTGTGTTTTCATTAGGCATTAAGCTGTTTAAAGCCTTCCAAATAGACGTACCACCAACGCCTGAATCAAATATACCAATCGGGTTTTTACTCATAAAAATTGTGCATAAAAAAAGCTGTCTAAAGTTAGACAGCTTAATTTTAATTTGAAAGGATTTTATATTAAAATCCTAATTCTTTTTGAACGTCTTTTATAAGATCTTTTCCTTCAGCCATGATAACACCACCACCTTGAGAAGAATCTAATACATAATTAAAACCTTGTGCTTTACCAACTTTTAATATAGCTGCTTTAGCTTTATCTGTGATTGGTTTTAATAAGTCCATTTCTTTTTTTGTAATTGTGTTTGTGCATCACCTTGAAATTGACGAATACTTTGTTGCATTTGTGCTAACTCTTCACCACGTTGTTGGTTTTGTTCGTTAGTTTTTGTAGCAGCTTCAGCTTCATATTGCTTTGCTTTAGTTTGGTATTCTTTAACCATTTCTTGTATATCTGCCTCAAAAGTTTTACCCATTTTTTCCATTTCAGCTTGAGCAGCTTTCATAGATGGCATAGACGCTACAAGCTCTGTTGTATTAACATGTGCAACTTTTGTTTGTGCATTAGAAAAACTTGTCGCTCCAATAAATAATGCTGCAGCAAATAAAAGTGTTTTAAATTGTTTCATTTTTAAAATAGTATTTGTGTGTTATAAATTATTTGTATTTGTCTTAGTTATCCTGATCTTCTGTGCTCTCTTTTTCTTCTTTAGCTTTTTGACGGTATTCTAAGATTTTCTGTTATTTAGCTTATATAGCTTTTTTCAAAAGCTTTATGTACTAACTGTTTTATTTTCTTTATTCTTAAATTTATGCTCTTAGTTTAGGAGCATAATCAATACTTATATTTTAGTCAATATCTTCCTCTGATTTTTCATCTTTCTCTTCAGAATCATTGATATTATTTCGCTCTTTAAGCTTTTCTTCTCTTGCTTTAGCTCTGTCTTCAAGAATCTTAGCTCTCTTCTCTGCTGCTTCTTTTTTCTTAGCTGCTCTAGCGTCTAATATTTCTTGTTTACGTTTTGCTGTAGCTGCTTCTCGTTCTGCTTTTTTATCATCTAAAATTTTCTGTCTAGCTTCTTGTGCTTTATTAACCTCTATAACTGCATCTTCATCTTTAGCATTCCTGCGTTCTGCTTTATTTTTAGCTTGGGTACGTTTTGAAGCTCTAGAAATTGTTCTGATGATTAAATCACTCATATCAAAACGCTCTGCGGAATACAGCATAACCACATCTGCAGATTTATCAAAAACAAAATCATATTTTTTAGATTTAGCAATATCTTGAACTGCTTGAAAAATTTGATCTTGAACAGGCTGCATTAACTGTCTTTTTTGAATCATCAAATCTCCATTGGGACCAAAACGTTTTTGCTGATAATCTAATATTTCTTTTTCTTCAAAAAAGATATCTTCTTCACGCTCTTCGATCAACTCCTTAGTTAAAAGTGCTTTTTCATTATTAAGCGTTTCTCTTTTTTGCTTAATTCCCTTTAAACTAGCTTCAATTTCTTTTTTCCATTTCTGGACTTTACTTTCTAATTGATTTGTTGCATCTGTATATTCAGGAATGTTTTCTAAAATATATTCTGTATCAATATAACCAATTCTAACACCACGTTGTGCGTTAGCAGAAAAAGCTGCTGTAAGCATCAAAATTACAATAAGAACTTTTAATTTCATTTTGGATATGGTTTAATTATTTCTAGTTTATAAACTCAAAATAAGATTTAACATTGTATTGTTAACACATTTTAAAGTTTAATGTTTTCAAAATAACGAATTTTCATGTTAAAAATTTTAATTCTTTAATCAAATCCCTGTTATGTTATTAGAAAATATCGTGCCAAAAATAAAAAAATATAAAAACTATAGTTGTTATTTGATTGGTTTTATTGGGTTAAACTATAATTAATTAAAATTGTTGACCAATTATGAAGTGTGTTTCCCAACCATGCTTTGATACTTCTCCTACTTGGGGATCAAATCCATGACCAAAGTCAATACCTAATAAACCAAAGGCTGGCATAAATATTCTTAACCCAAAACCTGCTGATCTTTTAAGAGCAAATGGATCGTAGTCATTAAAACTATCATATGAATTACCTGCTTCTAAAAACCCTAAAGCATAAATTTTAGCAGATTGTTTTAATGTAATTGGATATCTTAATTCTAAAGAAAATTTATTATAGATTGTTCCTCCATCTGTTGATGATAGAGCTTGATTTTGATAACCACGAAGCGCTACTGCTTCTCTACCATCTAAACTATAACTTCCTAATCCATCTCCTCCTACAAAGAAACGTTCAAAAGGAATAACTCCTCTATTTTGGTTATAAGCCCCTAAGAAACCAAACTCAACACTTGGTCTCAACACTAGTTTATCTACTAGTTTTGTATACCAATCTCCTCTAAATTTAATTTTATAAAACTCTAACCATTTGTAACGTTCTTGATCAATTTCACTAACTCTATCAGCAGCTTCAGTTCTAACAAGAATATTAGCGTCTGTGTCGTTTGCAATTTCTTCATTAGTATCTCTTTCTTCTTTTAGCGCATCATAATCTGTACTATTAAATAATGAATAAGGTAAAGATAACTTAGCTGTTGCTGTAAAACTAGATCCTCCCATTGGAAAAATTGGATCATTAAATGTATTATTTCTACTTAAACCTAAAGTATATGATAGGTTGTTAGAATAACCGTCTCCAAACGTAAACAATCCTGAGTTATAATTTTTTAAGTTATAATGCTGAAAACTAACTGCCTGAGACAATGTGAAATAATCATCTGGTATTGATAAACGTTTTGCAAGACCAACAGTAATACCAGTGATATTAAAACGACTGTCTTTATCTGCATCACCTGTAGTTGCATCATATAAAAACTGTTTTGTTTGAGATATTGTCGTTGAAAATTGTACTGGTTTTTTACCTCCTAACCAAGGCTCTGAAAATGAAAAGCTATAGGTTTGGTAAAATGTACTAGCTTGTAGACGTAATGCTAGCTTTTGACCATCTCCCATAGGAACAGGAGTGTAAGCATCTTTTTTAAATAAATCTTTTATTGAAAAATTATTAAATGACAACCCTAAAGTACCAATAAAACCACCACCACCATAACCACCTTGTAGTTCGATTTGGCTAGATCCAGACTCTACTAAAGCGTATTCCATATCAATAGAACCTTCTTCTGGGTTTGGGTTTTTAAAGTTTGGTGTTAATTGCTCAGCATCAAAGAAACCTAACTGACTTAATTCTCTAATTGTTCTAACAACATTTTCTTTACTATATAAATCACCAGGTCTTGTTCTAATCTCACGGTAAATTACATGATCATTAGTTTTTTGATTCCCTGTAACTGATACTTTGTTAAAATAAACAGGTTTCCCCTCTGATATTCTAATCTCCATATCAATAACATTACCATCTGCATTTACCTCAACTGGATTAATTGTAGAAAACAAATAACCATTATTTTGATATAAATTAGTGATATCCTCTCCATCAGGTCTTGTTTCATCAGCAATACGCTTTTGAAGTTCGATACCATTATATGTATCTCCTTTATTTATGCGTAATAATCTTTTTAAGATTTCATCAGAATAAACTGTATTACCAATAAAAGTGATATCTCCATAAGTATATTTTTCTCCTTCTTCAACAGCTATATTTAGAGATACTGTTTTGTCATTGTTATTAATAAGTGTATCTGCTACAATTCTAGCATCTCTATACCCAATTTCTTTGTATTTATCAACTACACTAGAAAGATCTTCCTTGAAGTCAGCTTCAATAAATTTAGAACGTTTTAAGATTCTGATAGGATTGATTTTTTTAGTGTTTTTCATTGCTTTTCTAAGCTTTTTATCGCTTAAAACAGTGTTACCTTCAAAATCAATATTTTTTACTTTTACTTTCTCTCCTTTATCAATAGCAACAATCATATTAACAAAAGGCTTATCAATAGTATCATTAGCTACATCAAAAGTATTTACTTTTACATCAGCATTAAGAAAACCGTTTTTCTTATACTTATTCTCTAAGTAATTTTGCGTAGTAGTAATTAAATTTTCTGTTACTTTAGCTCCTCTTTGAAGTTTATTTTCTTTTAAAATAGTTTCGTGTTTACCTTTCTTAACACCAGTTATTTTAACTTCTTTTAATTCTGGTAAATCAGATAATCTAATTTCTAAAAAAGCACTATCACCTTCTACTTTTAATAGATACATTTCTATATCACTAAAAAGATTAGATTTCCAAAGTTTTTTAATTGCATTACTGACTTCTTCACCAGGAACCATTATTTCGGCACCTTTTCTTAATCCAGAATATGTGATTATGGTTTGCTCACTGAAACTTGTATTACCTTTTACAGTAATTTCAGCAATTGTGTATTTTTTACCGTCTTCGTAATTTAAATCTTGAGCGCTTATTGTTAATGTGCTTAAAAAAGCAATGACAAACAATGTGTAGTTTAATAATGTTTTCAATGGTAATTGTTTAGCTAATTTGTTCACTGGTTTTCCCAAATCGTCGTTCTCTTTTTGATATTCAATAATAGCCTCATATAGGTGTTGCTTTGTAAAGTCTGGCCAAAGTACTTTTGTAAAGTACAATTCAGCATAAGCTATTTGCCATAACAAAAAGTTACTAATGCGTTGCTCTCCACTTGTTCTTATAAGTAAATCTACATCTGGTAAACTTTGCGTGTAAAGATGTGCATTAAATACGGTTTCGTCAATTTTTTCTGTAGAAATTATATTATTTTTAACTTTAGTACTGATTTCTTTAACAGCATTTAATAGCTCCTCTCTTGACCCATAGCTTAAGGCTAAAGTAAGATTCATGTGCGTATTTCCCTTAGTTAAATCAATAACTTCTTGTAACTCTTTGTATACTTTTTTGGGTAAAGATTTTAGGTTTCCAATAGCATTTAATTTAATGTTATTGTCACGAAGAGTCTTAATTTCTTTTTTTAATGATGCTACTAAAAGCCTCATTAATGTATCTACTTCTAATTTAGGACGTTTCCAGTTTTCAGTAGAAAACGCATACAACGTTAAGTTTTTAACGCCTAGTTCTGCGCAAGCTTCTACTGTATGACGTACTGATTTTGTACCATTTTCATGTCCAAAAGCACGTAGCATTCCTTTTTGTTTTGCCCAACGACCATTACCATCCATTATTATGGCGATATGCTCTGGCAAATTTTGTTTATGTATGTGGTTTAATAAATCCAATTTAATATCCGCAATAACATGGGTTTTTCCCAAAGGTGTATGTTAAAGTAATTCCTGTGAAGGTATACCAATCATTATTATTTAAATTACCGAAACTTAAACTTTCTAACTCTGAATTGTTAGGAACACTTCCGTCTAACTCATCTGAAAACGTGTAACGTGCTCCGACTTCTAATGCTAGCACAAAACTAGGAGAAATCGTGGCTTTATAACCCAAAGCTATTGGAATCCCAAAAGCTACACTATTAGAGTCTTCAGATTGTATTTCGCCTAAATTATTATAATAAAAATTATCATGTTGTGTTGCAGTTACACCAGTGAATATATATGGTGTAGATACAAAACTACCTTGATGTAAATTAAAATCAAAAAAAGTAAACTCGATTCCTGCAGCTAACTCAATGATTTGATTGCTAAATTCTAAACCTCTTATTTGTCTACTTGGATCGTCAGAGTTTTTGTCTATCCCTTCTAGTTCAGAAAAAGTTAATGATATCCTATAAGAATGTCTAGTGCTTCGGTTCCATTTATAAATGGCTCCAATAGCTAGTTGATTAGGTGCAATATAATCTGTAGCACCTACATCTCCAATAAAATTAGAACCACCCAAATACAACCCAAATTCGTTGATTTGTGCACTACTAAATTGCATGCAAAAAAATGTTAGTACTAAAAGTGTTAACTGCTTCATAAATATTCAAAGTTTGCAAATATAATAAATAAGATTAGCCTATAACAATTTGATTGAAATAGTTACACTTTTAAACAGATTTAACAGGTTTTTATTGTTTTAATTACGCTTGTCTTCTCCCCAAAGTAGTTTTTTGCGTAATGTATCAAGAAAAGTTTCGTTTTTAAAGACCATCATTTTTATAGTAAATGGTGCTTTTTTAATAGTTATTGTCGTTTTATTAGTTAAAGTTGCAATTCTAGAATCCATAGAGACTAAGTGTTGCTTTTCTCTACCATCTACTTTTAAAGTTATAACAGTTGTATCTTCTATAACCAATGGTCTTGCGCTTAAGTTGTGAGGTGCAATTGGTGTTAATACTAAACTTGCTGCATTTGGAGTTATAACTGGTCCACCACAGCTTAACGAGTATCCTGTTGATCCTGTAGGTGTAGATATTATTAAACCATCACTCCAATAACTAGTAAGATATTCTCCGTTAAGTTCGGTTTCAACCGTAATCATAGAGGTTGTGTTTTTTCGGCTTACAGCAATTTCATTTAAAGCAAAATTACATGAATTTATTTCAGCATTTTCCTCAGAACTTTCAATAGTTAATAAGCTACGTTCTGAAATAGAATACTGCTTGTTAATTATATTATCAATAGCATCTTCAATCTCGTCATGCTGTATGGTCGCCAAAAACCCTAGTCTTCCTGTATTAATCCCTACAATTGGTATATTTAAGTCTTTAACTAACGTAATGGCTCTTAATATTGTACCATCACCTCCAATACTTACTAAAAAATCAAAACTAGCATCTAATGAAGAAAAAGTATCAAACTCCGTTTTTATTTTAGGCAATATGCCTTTATAAAAACTAGCTTCAATTACTATTTCAATGTTTCTTTTTTGAAGTACTTCTAACAAAACCTCTAAAGAGGCTAATGGTTTTTTTTCTGAAATTGACTATAAATTGCAACTTTCATCATTACATATCTAGATATTTATTTAAATAATCAGAGCGTTCTTTTAGACCATCCAAATAACTATCTTCTTCATGACCAGACACAATATTATAACTGTAGCGTCTAAAGGTTTGCATGACTTCACTTAGTCCTACATTACCTATTTTTAAGGTGATTTGAGCTACATCATTTTCGATTTTAGATATAAAAGCTCCATATAGTTTACCGTCATTACTTTCAACAATCTGACTTATTTCGCTAAAACTATAATCTGGCAATCCTTTTTCAACAATTAATATCGCTCCATTTTCAGAGAAAAAAGGTGTTTCATTAAACAATCCAATAACATCATTAAGCTCATAATAGCCAAGGTACTTATTTCTTGAATTTAGAACAGGCATTATATTAGTAGAATTTTGAGCAAAAGCTTCTAAAACATCTAACCAGTTAGCATCCTCTCTAACAAAAAAACCTTCAATTGCATAACTACAATCAGAGATCACTTGTGCTTTTTGAAAACAATGTGCATCATTTTCTGAGACACATCCCAAATACACATCTGCATCATTTTTTATAGGAATGTGCGAATATGTTAGTTGATTAAACAGTAATTGCAAATCGCTTACCACACTGGTATTAAATAATGGTTTAATATCGTTTATTATGTAATCAGAAAGGTTCATTTTATAAAAACTTTTGTTTGCGCAAATTAATTAAAAATTAGCACAAAAAGCCTCTTATACTTTGTATTTTTGTGTTTTAAATTATTGCATATTATGACAAAATTAAGCGTAAATATTAATAAAATAGCAACTTTAAGAAATTCTCGTGGTGGTGACACACCTAACGTCGTTCAGTTTGCAAAAGATGTACAACGTTTTGGAGCACAAGGTGTGACAATACACCCAAGACCAGACGAACGTCATATTAAATACCAAGATGCATACGATTTAAAACCTGAAGTGTATACCGAGTATAATATTGAAGGAAATCCAATTCCAAAATTTATGGAAATGGTCTTAAAAATTCAACCTACCCAAGTCACCTTAGTACCAGACAGTATTGACACTTTAACTAGTAATGCAGGTTGGGACACGATTAAAAATAAAGATTTTCTGATAGATGTTATCTCTGAATTTAAAAAGAAAGGCATACGCACATCAATATTTGTAGATCCAGATTTAAACCAAATTGAAGGTGCTAAAGCAACAGGAACTGACAGAATTGAATTATATACTGAAGCTTTTGCTCACCAATATAGTTTAGGTAATCAAAAAGCAATATTACCTTACGCTGAATGTGCCAAACTAGCTAATAACTTAGGGCTTGGTGTAAATGCTGGACATGATTTATCTTTAGATAACATCCAATTTTTTAAACAAAACATACCAGAACTTTTAGAAGTTTCAATTGGTCACGCTTTAATATCTGAAAGCTTATATTTAGGTATTGAAAACGTAGTAAATATGTACAAAAACAAACTAAAATAATTATTATGCTTTTACATTCTAATATTTTAGGAGAAGGTAAGCCCTTTATAATTTTACATGGCTTTTTAGGCATGAGTGATAATTGGAAAACTTTAGGAAACCAATTTGCTGAACATTTTCAAGTCCATTTAGTGGACCAACGCAATCATGGTAGAAGCTTTCATGACGATTCGTTTTATTATGAAGCTTTAGCCGAAGATTTAAAACACTATTTTGATCATCATAACATCAAAGACGCTATACTTTTAGGACATTCAATGGGAGGAAAAACTGCTATGCTGTTTTCAACATTATATCCAGAATTGGTTAGTAAGCTTATAGTCGCAGATATTTCTCCAAGATTTTACCCAATACACCATGATGCTATTTTAAAAGGTTTAAATAGTCTAGATTTTTCGACCTTAAAAAGTCGTGGTCAAGCCGATAAACAATTAGCCAACTATGTGTCTGATTTAGGCACAAGACAATTTTTATTGAAAAACCTATATTGGGTAGAAAAAGGTCAACTAGGTATTAGACTAAACCTACATGCATTAACAGATAATGTTTCTGAAGTTGGAGAAGCTTTACCATTCCATGCTAAATTTGAAGAAGACACATTATTTTTAAGAGGAGATAAAAGCGAATATATTGGTAATCAAGATGAAGCTTTAATAAAAAACCATTTTCCTAAAGCTAATATTATAACCATATCTAATGCTGGACATTGGTTACATGCTGAAAACCCAGAAGAATTTTACGATGCTGTAACAAATTTTGTAAATTAAAGTCTAATAAATAAAAACTATTATGAATTTAATTATAAGATTACTAATCAACGCTATTGCTGTATTTGCTTTAGCTCATGTATTAAATGGAGTGTTTTTAGACAACTATATTACAGCTATTGTTGTTGCAATAGTACTATCTATTTTAAACCTAATTGTTAAACCAATTTTGGTAATACTAACTTTACCAATTACTATACTAACCTTAGGGTTATTTCTATTTGTTGTCAATGGGTTAATGATTTTGTTAGCCGATAAATTTATAGATGGATTTGCAGTTTCAAGCATCTGGACTGCAATTTTATTTAGTATTTTATTATCCATTTTACAATGGTTATTGCAATCCTTTATAAAGTCAGACACCAAAACTAAGTAACCCTTAAAAATAGTCTGTTACACAAGACGTTAAAAACTTTGTAATACTGTAAAAAAGTAGTACTTTTGCACACCTTTTTAACAGAAATATTCAAAATAAAAGCTTGCTTTTTAAAATTCTGTTGAATAATTACCTCATAAATACTTGAGGACAATAAAACTAGTGTTAATTGCCCAATTGGGCTTTATATCATATATAATGAATATTACAAGAGAAAACATTGATGCATTAAATGCTGTAGTAAAAGTAGACATCGTTAAAGAAGATTATAACGATAAAGTTGAAAAAATCTTAGTAGATTACAAAAAAACAGCTAACATCCCAGGATTTAGAAAAGGTCATGTACCAATGGGAATGGTAAAAAAACAATATGGTAAAGCTGTATTAGTTGATGAGGTAAATAAATTACTTCAAGATGCATTAAACAAGTATTTAACTGAAGAAAAAATAGACGTTTTAGGGCAACCATTACCTAAACAACAAGACGAAATAAACTGGGATTCTGATTCTTTTTCTTTTGAATTTGAATTAGGTCTTGCACCAGAATTTACCGTAGATTTAAATAGCAAAAAAGCAATCACACATTACAACATCGTTGCAGATGATAAAATGATTGACGAGCAAATTGAGCGTATCCAAAACCAATACGGTAAAATAACTTCAGAAACTGAAGTTAAAAAGGATAGCGAAATTACTGGTACTTTTAAAAACGAAGACAAAGAAATTGACAATACTGTTACAATTACTTTAGACAAGTTTAAAGGAAAAGCTACTGAAAAGAAATTTATTGGTGCTAAACCAGGAGACGTCATTACTTTAAAAACTAAAGGCCTTTACGAAGATGATCATGAATTAATAAATGCATTAAAAATACAACATGATGATGCACATGATTTAGATATTGAAGTAACTTTTACAATCAATGAAGTTAACAGTCGTGAAGCTGCAGATTTAGATCAAGATTTATTTGATAAACTATTTGGTAAAGATGTCGTAAAATCTGCTTCAGAATTAAAAGCTAAAATTAAAGAAGATGCAGAAAAGCAATTTGTACAGCAGTCTGACCAAAAGCTTTTAAATGATGTTACAGAACATTTAGTAGACAACACTAAATTTGATTTACCAGCAGAATTCTTAACTAAATGGATGCAAGTTGCAGGTGAAAAAGAAATGGATGAAGCAACTGCAAAAGAAGAATACGAAAAATCAGAAAAAAGCTTACGTTACCAATTAATTGAAGGTAAATTAATGCAAGACAATGATCTTAAAGTAGACTTTGAAGACGTTAAAACTAACGCTAAAAATATGATCAAAATGCAAATGGCACAATTTGGTCAATTAAATCCTTCTGAAAAAGAATTAGATGATATTGCTGCGCGTGTTTTAGGAAACCAAGACGAAGTTAGACGTATTTCTGAACAAGTAGTAAGTCAAAAATTACTAGATCTTTATAAAGAAAAAGCAAACATCAAAGCAAAAGAAATGTCTTATGATGCTTTTGTAAAAGAGGTTTATGGTGATAAAGCATAAATTACGTGATGGATTTTTATCAATTTGATAAGACTCTATTGGCAGTGGTTTAACAAAATAATCATTATCTTTAGGCGTTGTTTAGCAAGACTAAGCAACGCCTAATTTTTTCAATAAAAATAACATTTATTCAAACTATGGATTACGGAAAAGAATTCGAAAAATTCGCTATAAAAGACCAAGGTATAAGTAGTACATATTACAACAAAATAATTAGTAGTATGTATCCTACTAACTTAACACCTAACATTATTGAAGAGCGTCAAATGAACATTGCTATCTTTGATGTGTTTTCTCGTTTAATGATGGATCGTATTATATTTTTAGGAACAGGAATTAACGACCAGGTTGCTAATATCATACAAGCACAATTATTGTTTTTAGAAAGTACAGACGCAAACAAAGACATCCAAATTTACATTAACTCTCCAGGAGGAAGTGTTTACGCAGGTTTAGGTATTTATGACACAATGCAGTTTATTAAACCTGACGTTGCTACAATTTGTACTGGTATGGCTGCGTCAATGGGAGCCGTATTATTATGTGCAGGAGAAAAAGGAAAACGTAGTGGTTTAACACACTCTAGAGTAATGATACACCAACCATTAGGAGGTGCTCAAGGTCAAGCAAGTGATATTGAAATTACAGCAAGAGAAATTTTAATACTTAAAGAAGAGCTTTACAAAATAATAAGTAAGCATTCTGGTCAAGATTACGACAAAGTATACAATGATAGTGACAGAGATTACTGGATGAAAGCTGATAAGGCTAAAGAATACGGAATGATTGACGAGATATTAGCTCGTAAATAAAATTAAAAATATAATAGTGATTAGGTTGGTAGAATGATGTTATAATAAAAATATAATTCTATTAACAACTCACTTTTTTAATACAAAAAAATGGCAAAAGAAGAATTAGAATGTTCATTTTGTGGTAGAAAAAAGCCAGAAACCAATTTATTAATTGCAGGTTTAGATGCACACATATGTGACAGATGTATAGAGCAAGCACATGGTATAGTTATAGAAGAATCTAAAGAAGAAGACGCTAAAGACTTATCTGCGGAATTGACTTTAAAAAAACCTCAAAAAATAAAAACATTCTTAGACGAATATATTATTGGCCAAGAATACACTAAAAAAGTAATGTCTGTAGCTGTATACAACCACTACAAACGCTTACTTCAGCCACCTAGTAATGACGATATTGAGATTCAAAAATCAAACATCGTTATGGTTGGACAAACAGGTACAGGTAAAACATTAATGGCTAAAACCATTGCTAAAATGTTAAATGTCCCTTTAGCAATTGTTGATGCAACAGTATTAACAGAAGCAGGTTATGTTGGTGAAGATGTAGAAAGTATTTTAACACGATTATTACAAGCTGCTGATTACAATTTAGACAAAGCCCAAAAAGGGATTGTTTTTATTGATGAAATCGACAAAATTGCACGTAAAAGTGACAACCCTTCAATCACAAGAGATGTTTCTGGTGAAGGTGTACAACAAGCATTACTAAAATTATTAGAAGGTACAGTTGTTAATGTTCCGCCTAAAGGTGGTCGTAAACATCCAGATCAAAAATTTATTGAAGTCAATACGGAAAACATCTTATTTATTGCTGGTGGAGCTTTTGATGGTATTGAGCGCGTAATTTCTAAACGATTAAACATGCAAGCTGTTGGTTATAGTGCTTCAATAAAAGAAGACGTTGTAGACCATGACAACTTATTACAATATATTATACCTAAAGATTTAAAAGACTTTGGACTAATACCAGAAATTATTGGACGTTTACCTGTATTAACTTACATGGATCCTTTAGATGGTAAAACACTTAGAGCAATCTTAACCGAACCTAAAAACGCTATTATCAAACAATACAAAAAGTTGTTTGAAATGGATGAAATAGAATTAAGTATTACAGATGGCGCTTTAGAGTTTATTGTTCAAAAGGCTATAGAGTACAAATTAGGAGCACGTGGTTTGCGTAGTCTTTGTGAAGAAATATTGACCGATGCAATGTTTGAACTACCAGGAAGTGAGACAAAGAAACTTAGCGTAACTAAATCTTATGCAGAACAAAAACTAAGTAAGACCACTATCAAAAAGCTAAAAGCTGTGTCTTAATCATAAAATAACAGTACGTAAAAACCACTTTAAACTTTGTTTAAAGTGGTTTTTTGATTAATTTAAATCTGACTCTCTCCCTAAAAATCAAATTAACAGCACACTCAATATACACTTTATTTGTCTGATTTACAAGTGATTACATTTTTTAATTATTTAAACTTTGAAGAGGTGTATTCTCTTAGGTAATTTATTTTTATTTGTTTAAAACTAACAACTCGTCTAAATACTGACGCGTATTAGACAACCTAGGGACTTTATGCTGACCTCCAAGCTTATTATTTTGTTTCAACCAATCATAAAACAACTGCTGTCTAGCAATGTGTATAGTTGGTTTATTTAACGTCATATTATTATAACGCTTAGCTTCGTAATCAGAATTTAAACTTTTGAGTGCGTTATCAAACAATTCATTAAAATAATTGATGTCTTCAGGAGGAGTTTTAAACTCGATTAACCACTCGTGAGCACCTTTTTCTTTACCTTCCATAAATATTGGTGCAGCAGTGTAATCTACAATTTCTGAACTTGTTTTAATACACACTTTTTTTAAGGCATCTTCAGCATTTTCGATAATCAACTCTTCACCAAAAACATTAATATGATGTTTTGTTCGACCAGACACTTTTATACGATACGGACTAATAGATACAAACCTAATAGTATCACCAATCATATAGCGCCAAAGTCCTGCATTAGTAGTTATAATTACAGCATAATTTTTATTTAGTTGGACTTCGCTTAAAGGAATTACTTTTTGATTTTTAGTGCCATAAGTATCCATTGGTATAAACTCATAAAAAATACCATAATCTAACATTAACAATAAATCACCTGTGTAGTTTTGATCTTGAATAGCAAAAAACCTTCGGAAGCATTATAAATCTCATAATACTTAAAATCCTTTTTAGGTAATACACTTCGGTATTGCTCTATGTAAGGATTAAAGCTTACTCCACCATGAAAATAAACTTCTAGATTTGGCCAAATATCAAACAAACTTGATTTATCCGTTTGATCCAACACGTTATTAAGTAACACTAACATCCAACTTGGTACTCCAGCAAGACTGGTTACGTTTTCATTAATTGTTTCGTTAACAATAGCAGCCATTTTAGTTTCCCACTCACTCATTAAACTAACCTTACTACTAGGTGTACTACTGTATTCTGCCCAAAAAGGCATATTGTCTATTAGTATAGCACTTAAATCTCCAAAAACAGTTCCGTTTTGTTTGTAAAGTTCTTTACTTCCACCAAGCCTAAGACTTTTACCTGTAAATAACTGTGAGTCCTCGTTGTTATTTAAATACATACATAATAAATCTTTACTAGCTGCATAATGGCAATCTTCTAAACTGTCACTACTAACTGGTATAAATTTACTTTTTGCACTTGTTGTTCCACTAGATTTTGCAAACCATTTTATTGGTTTGGGCCAAAAAATATTGTGTTCTCCACGTCGTGCGCGTTCAATATTATCATGCACATCTTCATAGGTACAAATTGGGACACGATCTGCAAATGTTGCATAATTTTTAATAGAAGAAAACTGGTGCTGTTTACCAATTTCGGTATCCTTTGCAATATCTAATAAGCTAAATAAAAGTTCTTGTTGGACCTCGTTTGGGTATTTTAAAAACAATTCTATTTGATGAAAACGTTTTTTTAAAAACCAAGATGCAATAGAATTTACAAGAGGGATTGACATAGTTATTTGTATCTTTAAGTTTTAAAAATAATACTTTTTTTTATGACCTACCAAGGTGTATTGACAAAAATGCAAACCGAGTTTTCTGATCCCATAAACTACTATTTGGTGTTTAAAAACGACTTTATAAATTTTAACCAATTACTAAACAAAACCTTAAGTTTTAATTTTGTAGGTTACGAGTGTTTAAATTGCCATTTGGATAAGCCTATTTACAGACAAGGTTTTTGTAAAAGCTGCTTTTTTGATGTGCCACAAGCAGCAGATTGGATCATGAAACCCGAATTAAGTAAAGCGCATTTGGATATTGAAGATCGTGATTTAGCCTATGAAAAACAAGCACAATTACAACCTCACATAGTCTATTTGGCTAATTCTAGCAATGTAAAAGTGGGTGTAACTAGAAAAGGTCAAGTACCAACGCGTTGGATAGACCAAGGTGCTCATGAAGCTATTGAGATTGTTGAAGTACCAAACCGTTATCTTGCTGGTATTACTGAAGTTGCTTTAAAAGATCATGTTGGTGATAAAACCAATTGGAGAACCATGCTTAAAAATGAAATTAAAGATGAAAATTTAATTGAATGGAGAGATAAATTAAAGCCTTTTATACCTGAGGAAGCTATGCAGTTTTTTATAGAAGATAATAAGGAGACAAACATTGAGTTTCCGGTATTACAATATCCTAAAAAACCTAAATCTTTAAACTTTAAAAAAACCGCAAATTATACTGGTGTGTTAAAAGGTATTAAAGGTCAATATTTAATTTTTGAAGATGACACTGTTTGTAATATAAGAAGTAATGAAGGTACTGTTGTTAGTATAAATATCTTGTAATTAAGAAGTATTAATTACGACTTAGTCTACATGACTACATTAATATTTGTTTACAATGCCAAATCTGGTTTAAAAAACTTAGCAATAGATATTGCGCATAAATTATTTAGCCCTAAAACATATGCTTGTAGCTTATGCGCTTTGACTTTTGACACTTTTAGAGAGAATACTATTTGGAAAGATTTTAGAAAACGAACTGCTTTAAATATTGAATTTTTACATAGTGATGAGTTTGAAAAAAATTTAACAACAAAAGCTATAACTATCCTATTATACTAAGTCAAAACAAAACGACGTTATCAACTTTTTTATCGTCTACAAAAATTGAAGCGTTAACTTCTGTTGAGGAACTTATACTTACTATTGAATCCAACTCTTGCGACATGCTGCGTTAGCGGTAGAAATGGCATCCTTTTTTTGCTGCCATATATGGCAAAAAAAGATATAATGGATGACGCGACCCTTGTGGTAACGCCCAAAAATTATTTAAACCAACCTGAATATTTAACGTAATTCTCTGCAATACGATTGATCTCTCCATTTATTAATGCTTTACTAATATCTTTTACTTTTTTTGCTGGTACGCCTGCATAAATACTACCAGACTCCACCACTGTATTTTGGGTTACGACTGCTCCTGCTGCAATTATACTATTACTTTCTACAACACAGTTATCCATTACAATGCTTCCCATACCTATTAAAACATTGTCGTTAATGGTACATCCATGCACTATTGCATTATGTCCAATGGACACATTATCTCCTATTATGGTCGGATATTTTTGATAGGTACAGTGTACTACTGCTCCATCTTGGACATTAACTTTATCGCCTAATTTTATATAATTGACGTCTCCACGTAATACAGCATTAAACCAGATACTACATTGTTGTCCTATTTGGACATCACCTACAATAGTTGCGTTTTCTGCAATATAACAGTCTTCTGATATTTGAGGTGATTTACCGTTTACTGGCTTTATTATTGGCATAGTTTTAGTTTTTTTTAATTAAAATAAGATAGTAAGTCAGACTTTTTGGAAGCTGATACCATGATTTGTTTTTGGTTACTTAATATTACGCTTCCGCCTTTACCTTTTACATACTTAACGACTTCGGACACGTTTACTAAATAACTTTTGTGTACACGTGCAAATCCTGATGGTGTTAAAGCGTCTTGAAAATATTTAAGTGTTTTACTTACTAACTTTTTTTGTTGTCTTTTAAATAAATTTCTGTGTAATTATCGTCTGCCTTGCAATATAAAATATCTGTTGTATTTAAAACTTCAAATCCATCTTGTTGTGGTATGGTTATTTTACCTACTACTGTGTTTGTTTTTGGCACTAGGACTTGATCTTGTAAAGCGTTTTCTTTGATTTTTATTGTAGAGACGTAATCTACTGCTTTAATAAGTTCGTCTATGTCAATAGGCTTCATTAAATAATAGGATGCGTGTGCGTTTAAGGCATCCATAGCGTAGTTATTATAAGCGGTTACAAATATGGTTTCAAAATCGCGATTACCCACTTTATCTAATAGATCAAATGCATTTCCGTATGGCATCTCTACGTCTAAAAAAACCAAATCTAGCTCTAAAGTACGAATTAACTCTAGGGCTTGATTAATGTTTTCGGCTTCGCCTAAAATCTCTACTTTTGGACAGTATTTGGTTAAGTAATTTTTTAATATGGCTCTGCTTTGTGCTTCGTCCTCTACTAATATTGCTTTTAATGTCATGATTAATCTTTCTTTATAGTTACTACGACTTTTGTCCCAACGTCACCTTCTACGCTATTATCGTCAATAAAAACATCTACTTTGTCTTTATACATTTGGTTTAAAATAGATACTCTTTTTTTGATATTACCTAATCCTTTTGAGTTATGTTTTTGCTGATTTTCAGTCTTTAATTGTTTGGATTTTTTGCGTCCAATACCATTATCTGCAATAGTTATTGTTATGACTCCTATTTGCTTTTTGGTTATTGATATATCTAATAAACCTAACTCTTTTTTATAACGTAGTCCATGCCACACTGCATTCTCAATGTATGGCTGTAATAGCATTGGCGGAATTTTATAGGCTTCGATATCAATACTTTTATCTACATTTATTTGGTATTCAAACTTATCTTTAAACCTGAAATGCTCTAATTTTGTGTATAATTGAATCAACTCAATTTCTTTTTGAAGCGGAATAAAATCTTCTTCAGAGTTTTCTAAAACTGCACGCATGAGCTTAGAAAAATCTGAAAGGTATTTGTTTGCTGTACGCTCATCATTTGTTGCAATAAAACTGTTAACCGAGTTTAATGCATTGAAAATAAAATGTGGATTCATTTGACTACGTAATGATTTTAATGCTAGCAAATTGTTTGCTAACTTTTGCTGCTTAATATACTTGTACATTAAATAAGCGGTTAAAGCTAATAGGAATAATCCTCCAATTAATGAATAAATTATTAACTGCTGGCTTTTATTTTTTTCTTCTGAAAGAGCAACTTGACTTAAAGTTAATTTACGATCTGTTTCAAGGGTTGTTATCCTATTTTGTTTTTCCGCAATACTTTTATTAAATCGTGCTGCTTGTGATATTTCTTGCTCCTTTTTAATGTAAAGCTGATCAACGGTTTTGACATATTCTTCAAAGGTTTTTTTAGCTTCAGTAAAATTACCAGACTCCACGTATGCATCGGTCAACTTTTTGGTCGCGTCTTTTTTTACAATTAAATCTTCTTTTACATCTGCTTCTTCAATACTTTTTTCTAAATATGGAATGGCTTCATTGTATTCTTTTTGAAGAAAATAAGCATTACCAATTTTATAATTTTGCTTCTGTTTGGTTAAACTGCTTTCGTTAGAAATGATTGAGTCTTTTTCGATTGTATCAATATCATTGATAATATCTTTTCTCAATTTAATTTCTTCACTATAAGAACGGTTTGTATTTTGAAAATCAGCAAATTTTATCTTTTGTTCGACCTCTCTTGTTTTATTTTCTTGAGCTGCAAGTGCAACAGAATTTTCAAGTATAACCTCTGCCTTACGTTTTCTACCATCAGAAGTATATACTTGACCTAATTTAGAGTTAAGGTCTGTAACTTTACGCTTAATATTGTTTACTTCTGCGACCTCTAATCCTTTTTTATAAGCGGTTTCTGCTTTGGAATTTTGTTTGATAGCGACATAAACGTCACCCAAACCTTCATTACGTATTATACGTTGCCAATTAGAAAGATCTTCAGACTTTAAACTATTATATAACGCTAAACTTTCTTGATAGTTTTTGTTATGGTAAAAGGCTTTTGCTAATTTTAATTGGACGTCTTTTGAGTTGACATTTTTTATACTTATTCTATAGTTTGTTACAGCAAGATCATATTGTTTCCAGTGCATGTATACATCTGCTAAAACCTCAAAAGCTTCTGCGTTTTGTTTAACCGAATTACTTTTAGGAATGCTTTCCGTTATAAACTGAATACTTTTTTCTGCAGATATTTTTTTATAAAACAGAGCAGAGTCAATAATACTTTCAAACGAATGAACTTTACTTGCTTTTGTTTCAAAAGAAACACCTTCTATTAAAGATTGCACCTCTACTTTGATATCATCATCCGACTTAACGGTATAGTAAATAGTTTCAAAATCTTTATGACTAATCATGATTTCGTCACCAATCTTTACATTAATTCTAAAATCACCACTTAAACTAGTACTTGTGTAAGATCCACCATTTACTTGTACATTAACGTTTGATATTGGATCAAAGCTATCCTTATCTATAACTTCTCCCTTTATTGTAAAAGTAGCTTCTTTTTTACTTTCTAAATTTTGCTGAGCATTAATTGTATTAAAACACACAAAACATAAAATGCAGATATATATAAATTTGATTTTTTTCATTAATAGGTTTTATAAAACATAAACTTACGCACTTTAACCCATTAATTAAAATACAGGTTTTAGCTATTTATAGTTAAACTAATCAAAACTACTGACTTTACTAATTTACACTACAGACATACTAAGTCATACACCTATTACACTCATTATAGTTTTTAAATCAATAAAGTTGCGGTTAGGTTTACTTAAATTAAAACTAAATTTATCATGAAACAAACCAAGCTATTTTTATTATTTATAATTATTACTTTAAATGCTTTTTCACAGCATAAAGGTAACTACAATCAAACTTTATCTAGACAAAATATTGCTACTGGCAACGCCATAGTATATGGTCACACTCCCAAACATATTACTCCAAAATTAAATCCAAGCAGTACTATTGTTATTGATGTTAAAGCATTACAAAACGTAAAAGCAACCTCGTATACTGCTGTTTTTAATGTCTCACAAATTGGTCAAACTGCAGAAATAACTAATCAATTAATGACTAAGCGTATCAATCTGATTAAAAATGAATTACTTCAATTTGGTATACTAGACAAGGATATTGCTATTGATGTTATCTCTTTTGTTCCTGTTTATGAAGTAGAAGTCACCAAAAAGTTATTTAGTAAAACATATACCGAAGTCCCTAAGGGTTTCGAGCTACAACAAAACATCCATATTAAATTTAATAACACACAACAATTTGAAAACATATTAACTGCATGTGCAAAAAATGAAATTTACAACTTAGTAAAAGTGGATTATTTTATAGACAATATTACTCAAGTCTATAAAAATCTTCAAAAAGAATTATTAGCTTTAATTGATGATAAAAAAGTATTACAACCTTTTAGGCTTTAATCTTTCTGAATACCATGTTATGATGGCAGATCAAAAATATTGTTACTTCCCTAAAGACTTTTATCAAAGCTATCAAGCATTTAATAGTATTTCATTTCAAGCATTAAAACAAAACAAAGGAGTAACCGAAGCTAAAAAACAAACCTCATATTACTACCAACCTATAACCTATGAAAATTATGATGTTATAATAAACCCTTCCATTTTAGAACCTGTAGTACAAATTGGTATGGAAATAAAATTACACTTTACACCAAAGCCTAAAATCCAAAAAAAGAACCAATAGTTAAAACGCAAATTAAACCAACCTACTATGTTATTTCTCCTAACGGAACCATTGATGTAAAAGAACTAAAAACACAATAGTTTTACACACAAAAAAGCCTCGATTAAATCGAGGCTTTTTTTAATATTTTAAAATAGACTAGTTAATTGCAGGACAATTACAGCTATATCTTTCTTTACCACAATTAAAGTTAAACCCTAATGTTAATTGATGAAAACCACCATTATTAAACACCACAGAGTTTGACTGGTAACTGTAAGTATAAGCAAATACAAAGTTATTAACCTCTACACCTAAAATTGGCGTTATATATTGCAATTTTTGACTACTTACACCTGTACCATCAACAAATTCTGCTCCATCTAAACTACGTCTGTAAGATAATCCTCCCCAAACTTTACCAAAGTCAACAGACTTATATGCTTTAAGATTAATATCAAAAGAGGCTTCTTCAGTAGCATCTCTATACATAAACATCGCAGACGGTTCAAAAGACCAATCACTTCCGTAGCTTCCAAAGGTATTTCCAACAGAGACTAAATATGTTCTTAAATTATCATAACTTAAACCTTGCTCGTTAAAATTAACACCTTCATTGTTTAAAAGGTTTTTAACTGTAGCATGAGCATAAAAGTTATACAAAAAATAAGACATACCTAAATCTACATTAAAGTTAGTTGCAGATTGCTCTATACCTGCAATGATTGGATCAAATCCATCAGCTAGAAAAGAAGTCTCATCTAATTTATATTGTATTGCTCCAGCACTTAAACCAAACGATAACTGATTTAAATCGGTAGTACTTCTAGAAAACATTAAATGGTGTGCGTAAGTAAAGTAAGCACCTGTTTGAGAGTGATACCCATTTTTATCACTGTATACAATTGCTCCAATACCAGAAGGACCATCACCAATACGACCATTAACACTAGCAGTCACCAATTTAGGCGCATCATCATCTCCAAACCATTGTTGTCTACCAGTTATTCTAACCTTAGCACAATTTGCTGCACCAGCCATAGAAGGGTGAATTAAGTAGTAGTTGTCCGTTAAATAATCAGAATAAATAGGTAAACCCTCTTGGGCATTAACAAACTGTGATCCAAAAATTGTAACAATAGCTAATAAAAATATGTTTTTTAAATTCATAATTCCTTTTTTCGAGGTAGGTTGGTTAGTTATATAAAAGCTAAACTATTAAATTAATAACTTAATTTTAACTTAAAAAGTATAAATAAAACTCAAATATATAAATTTAGAGCAAATAAATTCAATCCTAAAAGTTAAAGATTTAAATATAAATTCTTTTATAGTACAAACCTTACTTTTTGTAATAAACTCCTGATTCAGTAAAACATAAATATAATAGATATCTATTATTTTGTTTACTATTTTTGTAAAAAAATAAAGATGAGTAATTTTAAAGTTTCAACACAAGAAACCTCAAATCCAGCCATATTAAAATTCGAATTAAATCAGTTTATTACTAAACATCAAAGTTTCGAATTTAATAACATAGACGACGCTAAAGACTCTCCGTTAGCGCAACAATTATTTTACCTACCATTTGTTAAAAAAGTATATATTTCTAGTAATTTTATTGCTATAGAACGTTACAACATTGTACAATGGGATGATGTAAAACAAGAAGTGGCACAACAAATTGAAAGCTATTTAAATAACGATGGTGTTGTTGTCAATGAAAATGCCGAAACTAAAAAAGTTGCTGTTACCGTTTACACGGAAAGCACGCCAAACCCATCAGTTTTAAAATTTGTGGCTAACAAAAAATTAGTAACCGCATCTTACGAGTTTACTTCAATCGAAACTGCAAAACCATCACCTATGGCAACGGAATTATTTCATTTTCCGTTTGTTAAAAGTGTCTTTTTTGACGAAAATTTTGTCTCAATAACAAAATACGATATAGCAGAGTGGAATGATATTTCTTTTGAACTAAGAGAATTTATTAGAACATACATTGAAGATGCCAAAGAGATTGTATCACCAAATGCACCAGAAGTAGAAGAAAAAACTATTGAAAAAGTTGAAGCTCACTTTGAAACACTTGATGACACCTCTAAACAAATTGTAAATATCTTAGAAGAATACGTTAAACCAGCAGTTGCTAGTGACGGAGGAAACATTCAATTTGAGTCTTACGACGAAAACACAAAAACTGTTAAAGTTATTTTGCAAGGTGCTTGTAGTGGTTGTCCATCATCAACTTTTACATTAAAAAACGGAATTGAAAATATGCTAAAAGAAATGTTAGCAGGTAAAGTAAACTCGGTAGTTGCCATAAATGGTTAATTTAAACAGATAAATACTACCTTTTATCTGTTTTATTGTTCTAATTGAATTTGAAACTAACTTGTTTCTAATTTAATATTCGTAATTTTAAAGGACAATCAATAATTTAAAACAAAATATTATGGCAGTATTAAAAGTAATTGAAGTATTATCTAACTCGGAAAAAAGTTGGGAAGACGCAACTAAAAAAGCAGTAAAACACGCAGCTAAAAGCGTTAAAAATATTAGATCTGTGTATGTACAAGATCAAAGTGCTAGTGTAAAAGATGACGAGGTTGTTGACTTTAGAGTTAACCTTAAAATTACTTTTGAAGTTAAGTAATAACTTCTAGTAGTTTTACTTTATATAAAAAAGCCTGAACATTATGTTCAGGCTTTTTTTTGTGTATTACTTATTTGCTTTTAAAGCTACTTTAGCGTTTTAGGGTAAAGTGCGCTTTAAATTGTTTTCTGGTGTTATTAGTATCATTCGGCTCTCTGTAATCTACAGTAAACCAATAATCACTGGTTGGCATTGGGTTACCATTGTAGGTTCCATCCCATCCTGATCCTATTGGACTTAACTGTTTTATTAGCTTTCCGTAACGATCAAATATGTAAATAACTGCATCTGGTTGATTGCCGATCCCGTAGATGTTCCATGTGTCATTAAACCCATCGTCGTTTGGTGTAAAGAAGTGTGGATAGTCCATGATTGATACTGGTACACTTCGCTCTCCACATCCGTTTATATCTCTTACTGTTATTATATGGTCTCCTGCTCCTACATCTTTAAAGGTAAAGCTTCCGTTGTTTGGGATATTACTTTCCCATGGTCCATCGTCTAAACTAAACTCATAAACTCCTACTCCACTTCCTGTTGCTGTAACTTCTATATTATGAACATCTGCAAAGGCTTCTGTTAATAATTCATAGGTTACTGTTGGTGGCTCACTTTCTTCGACTATAGTCGTATCTGTGTTTTCACATCCAGTGGTTACATTGGTTACTATAACTTCATAAGTACCTGCTTGGGTTGGCTCTAAGCTACTTCCTGTTTCTCCCGAAAGGGTTACTCCGTCTAATGACCACTCAAAGGTGTATTGGGTCTCATCTAATCCTGTGTCTATGATTGGTGCGCTGACTACTTCTGACCCATTGGTGTTGATACATAGTAAATAACTGTCTTCTAAATCAAACTCTGGTAATGGATGGACTTGTAAGATGATTTCGGCTGTATCATAACAGATTGAACTGTCTACCATGGTTCCGGTTCCATCGTCTACCATTGTGTCGTTATCTACTCTTACGTAAATAACTTGTGGGTTAACGATGTTTTCATATAATAATGGTAATGGATTGATGCCTGCATCTGCATCTGATTGTGACTCATAATAACTTACAATGTAGTTTAATGGATCTTGTCCGTCTAATACTTCGTCATTTAAACTTTCTAAATCAAATTGTACACTATCATTGGTGGTGTCTCCATCGGTTTCCATGTTGTCATCACATAACTCATAATTTATTGGATCCATATCTGGATTGGCTTGTGCTGCTTCTTGAACCTCTATCACAAACGTTGTTGTGGTATCACAACCAGTGATGGTATTAGTGATGTTTACATAAATGGTTTGTGGATTACTAGTGTTGGTATATGGACTAACCAAGGCATTAACAGATTGGTCTGCTTCTGCTTGTGTCTCATGATAAGTGACTGTAAAAAGGGTTGGGTCTTGTCCGTTTAGGATTTCGTCCGTTTTACTCTCTAAATCAAATCCATATTGTCCGTCATTAAATAATTCGCAATAAATATAATCTGATATTGGCACTACTGCTGGTAATGGGTTGACCATGATATCAAAACTTACAATAGTAAAACATCCTGTTCCACCTGTTCCTAAAGCATCTGACCCATTAGTTACACGTACATATATAGTTTGTGGTGTAATCGCTACGCCTGGATTGTTTGGATCTTCATTACTATGCATGGTTGGATCTACAATCTGATTGCTTCCCATTAAGGCATCGTCTAGATCTGTGTAGTAACTTGCACTAACGTTGGCTTCTCCATTTATGGTTGCAACCTCGTTGGTGGTTAGGTCAAAGATTTCGATTAAATCGTTTGGTCCAGCTACATCAACATCATCACATAACACGATATTATCTGGGTTTGGTGTTGGTGTTGGGTTTGGTAATACACGTATGGTTAACGTCGTGAATGAAAAACATCCTGTGTCACCATCGGTAACACGTACATACACTGTTTGTGGATTGGCTGGATTGGTACCGACCATCATATTGGTGTATTGGGTTGGGTCTACTATAGCATTACTGTCTGCGTTAGCATCGGCTTGTGTTTCGTAATACGTCACAATCCAACTAGCAGTACCTGCTGTGATTTCATCATTTTTAACGGTTAAATCAAAAGTGGCTATCTCATCATTGTTTTCGTAATAATTAGCATCTAACTCATCACAAATGGTTAATGGTGTTGGTTGTACGATTACTGGTGGAAATTCTACGCTGATTATAAATTCGCCTGTACTAACACATCCATTGGTATTACTTACTAAACGTATATAAATAGTTTGTGAGTTGGTTACGTTGGTATAGTTACTTGTGTTAGCGATTGGACTAGTACCACTGTCTGCATTGGCTTGTGTGGTGTGGTAGGTTAGTGTGAAATCTGATGGGTTTTGAGTCCCTAAGATTTGTGGTGTCATAACCGTATCAAAATCAAATTGATTGAAACCATCGTCATTATCATCACAAACTACGTAATCGTCGATTGCTACTGGTACTACTGGTGAAGGTTGCACGTCTAATGGTAGCATAACGATAGTAAAACATCCTGTGTTGTCATTTTCTGCACGCACATAGACCATTTGGGTATTGGCTACAATGTTGGTATATGGACTTACTAATGCATTGATGTCGTTGATGGCATCCGACTCGGTTTCGTGGTAGCTAATAGTGACATCTGGCTCTCCGTTTAAGATTGTTGTAGTTTGACTGTCTAAGTCAAAGCTTGAGAATCCGTCGTTATCATCATCACATACTACTAATGCTGCTGGTGTAGCTTGTGGTGATGGTGTTGGGTTTACTCGTAAATCTAAAGTAATGGTACTAACGCAATTAGTTACATTGTCTTCGGCTCTGATATACACCGTTTGGGCATTGGCAACATTGGTATATGGACTAAAGATTTGGTCTGCTGTTGTTGCATTATCGGCTCCAGATTGTGTGAAATAGTACGTTAACGTAATACCACTTTGTCCGTTTAAAATTTGTGCATTGGCATCTTCTAAAGTAAATTCTTCTTGCGCTAAAGCGCTAGTTTCTCCTGGTAAATCTGTAGCATTACACAACTCTAATGCATCTGGCTGTACTAATACTGGTAATGGATTAACTACTAAATCCATGGTTGTTACTGTTGAACATCCATTGGCGTTATCGTCTACTCTAACCCATATAGTTTGTAAATCTGGAGTAGTGTTTGTATAAGCATTTGGGGTTGCTATTGCATTTTGTGGTACTTCTGCATTGGCTAAAGTCTCGTAAAATGTAATCGTGTAATCTGCTGTAGCTAAATCGTTACTTGTATCTGAATCTAACTGATTTAAAATCTCTGCATTATTTAATTCTAAATCAAAAATTGCAATTCCATCGGCATCGTTATCACAAACTTCCAATGGACTTGGATCTGTGATTTGAGGTGTTGGGTAAACGATTAGAGTTAACGTTTCATAACTAGCACATGCTGTTGATATTGTTGTGCTTTCTACTCGAACATAAATGGTTTGAGTGTTTTCGACTATATTATTATATGAACTAGTTAAAGGGTTAACATTTAACTGAGCGTCACTTGACGTTTCATGATAGGTTACCGTTAATCCTGGTGCGCCTGCTGTGATTTCGGCATCTGCATCTGTTAATGTAAACACTCCAAAACCATCACTATCTGGATCACAAAATGTTAAATCTGATGGTGGAAAGGTTACTGGTGCTTGCTCTACTTCTAATTGTAATGTCGTAGTTGTATAACACGTCGTATTTACATCTTCTACTCGTACAAATATAATTTGTGGATTACTGATGTTATCGTAAGGTATTGGTAAAGGATTAACCTCTGCGTCTGCGTCTGCTTGTGTCAAATAATATGTCACTGCATATGATGGGTTACCTCCACTAATCTCATTATTTTTTATACTTAAATCTATACTAGTTAATCCATCTGGTGTACCATCATCACATACTGATAATGCGGTTGGTGTCACTGCGGTGGGTAGTGGGTTTACAATTAAATCAAAAGTAGTGTTACCATAACATGTTGGATTAGCATTTTCATTAACACGAACATAAATAGTTTGTTGAGATAAAACTGTATTTTGATACGTTGTAGGATTAGCAATAGCATTAGTTTCAGTGGATAGATCAGTCATAGTTTCATAAAAAGAAACAGTATAATCATTAGGATCTTGAGTTCCTAAGATTATAGATTCTTGTGACGTTAGGTCAAAAATTTCAACTCCATCCTCTGATTGATCATCACAAACGACCATATCCATTGGTTGTGTTGCTATGGCTACAGTATTAACAACTAAAGTAAATTCCCCATTTGGATCTTGACTAACAGTATAACAAGTTGGATCTAAAATATTTTCTACTCTAACAAAAATAAATTCACCATTACTTCCATTATATGGACTTGACAAAGCATTAGCACCTGTATCTGCATCTGTAAAAGAAGTGTGATAAGTTACAACAAAATCTGAAGTGGCTTGAGTCCCTAAAATAGAAGCTGTTTGAGATTCTAAATCAAAAAGCTCAAATCCATCATTTGAGATATCATCACATACTTCCATATCCAAAACAGGATTGATATCTGTTATAGTAACATCTATATTAAATGAGTCCGTATCAAAACATGTTTGAGAAGCAGTATCATCAATTCTAACATATATTGTTTCAGGATAAGTACCTGTTCCTATATAATTTGATGGATCTACAATTTCATTTATATCATTTTCTGCGTCAGCTAAAAGATTATAATAGCTAACAGTTACTTCTGTTGGGTCTTGAGTACCTATCACTTCAACATCGTTTAGAGTAAGATCAAACACCTCGTCTCCAGTTGGATTATCACAAACCTCTATATCAATAATGTTTTCTGCAGTTGGACCTGGAATAAATTCTACAATAACAGAATCAGAAGTTTGACAAGATCCCGAAAAAATAACATCTACACTATAAACACCGTTTTGTGTAGCGTCTAAAGTTGACCCCGTTTCTCCTGGAATAACATTACCATCTAAATACCATATATGAGTAGCAGAAGGTACATTTGTATCAAGAGGAATTACACCTCCACTACAAATTGCTGTACCCTGAGCTATGGTAACATCTTCTCCTAAATCACCTCCTAAATTAAAAGAACCTGCTCCCAAAAACACTGCAGCATTATATGCTGAATCTCCATCATCAGCGATAACTAATTTTATCTTATAATTATTATTTGGAATGACATTTGCGAAAGCTGTCATTGGTAGAGTATAACCTCTAAAATCAATTGGAGAATTTATAGCAGGCTCTCCTCCTGCACCATAATACGAATCAAAATATCCAGGATTAACTGAAGCACAAGACGCATTATAAGTATTATCTCTTACTGTAAAAACAGACACAACATCTGTTGTTCCTGGTACTATAGCTAAATTAGTAACATTCCCTGTTGTAAGATCTGTTAATAAAAACGCAAATGCATCTGTAAAACTACACTGAAAACCTCCATATTCTTCAGAAGCAAATAAGAAATCAAAACTTATAGAATTAGCAATTGGTACAAAATCAAACTCAATATATGTTGCATCATTAGTATCTCCTACATTTAAACCAGGAATTGCATTTTCTAAATCAGCATCACCAGCCCATCCGCCACTACTTTGGGTTCCTGTTTCAGGTCCTTCAGCTTCCATAGCATCACCAGAATTTAAAACAATTCCAGATTCAAAAGCAAAAGCACCAGGAAGTGCTGTAAAATATCCTATCCCGTTTTCTTGTCCAAAATTAATACCAGTACTAGATCCAATAGAAGAAACTGTTGCACATGGACTATCAATTAACACATTTTCTACTAACTCATCAACAGTATATGTTGTTTGATCAACATCAATATATGGACTTAAAACGTCAACTTCAATAGTAACTGACTCTGAGCATCCTGTTGGATTAATATCACTTGCAGTAAATGTCACAGTGTAAGTCCCAATATTATTATAGTCGTGACTAACAGACTGTCCTGTTGCGGAAGTACCATCACCAAAATTCCAACTATAAATAGCACCTGTATCATCATCTCCAAAAACAGCACTACCATCAAAACTGACAGTTCCACCCAAAGCAATTTGAATTACCCCTGTACCATCTGCTACAGGATTTGTCGTATCTATTGTTGGCGTAATATCTTGACAGGACTGTAGACAAGATACATTTGCTGCCCAACCTAAAGTATTGGTACTAGCATCTGATATAAACTCTATTGTTAAACAGCCTGAAAGACTATTTGAGGATGCAGAAACTGTACCTGGATTATTTGCTGCTCCTCCTCCTGAAAAAACACCAATAACATCAGCTGTAATATCATCACCATCGTAAATAGTCATAATATCCGAATTTAATTGTGTACTAAATAAAGTAAATTGTAATTGAACAAACTGATCTGGTCCATCAGGACAAATAGTCATTACATAGTTTTCTCCATCCATATAATTTGCTGTAGATCCACCCGAATCATAAAACACTCCAGAACATTGGTTAACTGTTCCGTTTTGCATAATAATATCTTGAGATTTAGCATTTAGTACAATACTGAGGAAAGTTATAACTAGTAGAAGTTTTTTCATGTTTTATTATAATAAGGGATTGATATAATTACGATTTACAATTATACTAAAATTATGATTAATAAATTTAGCAAAAACACTATTACACGTATTAAAATCAATAAAATAGCTCCTTTTTTTGTAAGAAAAATAGAGCTTATTTAAATTAACAATACATCTGTTTTGAATAAAACAATTTTAATCTATTTATTCCTACCCAAAGAAAAAGATTAACATTAATAATTATATTTGCTTAAAACAAAAATTATATATTATGGATTTACAAAAATGGCTTGATAAAGGCACAGAGTTAATTATTGAATACACTCCAAAATTAGTAGCTGCTATTGCTATTTGGATTATTGGTAATTTTATAATTAAGCAATTAGTTAAAGGCTTAAAAAAATTAATGGCTATAAGAAGTTATGATGAAAGCCTACAGAAGTTTTTACTAAACCTTATTAATTGGATTTTCAAAATTGTTTTAATAATTGTAGTACTGGGCACATTAGGTGTTGAAACCACTTCTTTTGCTGCTATTATTGCTGCTGCTGGGTTAGCAATTGGTCTTGCATTACAAGGCTCATTAGGTAATTTTGCTGGTGGTGTTTTAATAATGTTATTTAAACCTTTTAAAATAGGAGATTTAATTGAAGCTCAAGGAGAAGTTGGCGTTGTAAAAGAAATTCAAATATTTACTACTAAACTTACAGGTTTATCAAACAGAGAAATTATTATACCAAATGGTTCTTTATCTAACGGAAATATTATTAATTTTTCTACTGAAGGAACACGTCGTGTAGACTTAGTTTTTGGTGTAGGATATGATTCTGACATTAAAAAAACAAAGGACGTTTTAATGAAAGTTTTAAAAGATCACCCAAAAGTTTTACAATCTCCAGAGCCAACAGTTAATGTTATGGAACTAGCTGACAGCTCGGTGAATTTTGCTGTTAGACCATGGTCTACAACTGAGGACTACTGGACTGTGTACTTTGATGTTACTGAACAAACTAAAGAAGCATTAGATGCTGCAGGAATAGAAATACCTTACCCACATTCTGTTGAAATTCAAAAAGAAGGATAATTATTTTTTAGACTTTGGTTTTAACGCAACAAAGTCTTTTAAATAGTAAGGCTCAAAATAAGCGACATCTTCGGTGTCGCTTTTTTTATACTTATCAAAACTTAATGCACTCATTTGGTCTGCAGATGGCAACTTGTTTTCGATAAAAACTGCATTAGTGTGAGATAATAATGTTTTAGTTTTTGCAACACCATCACCAATAAAATAAACTTTACCTAGATTTAATTGTTCTTCAAAAGACTTTTCGTCTAATATTTGAGCTTTAATCTCTCTAACCAATGTATTATTTATATCAAATATAGCAGAATAGACTTCTAAACGTCTTGCATCTAACATTGGTACAATAAGACCAGAATCTGCTTCAACTTGTTTTGCTAAAGCTTGCAAAGTTGATACAGAGATTAAAGGTATATTTAAAGCATAAGCTAAACCTTTTGCTGCAGATACACCAATACGTAATCCTGTATAAGAACCAGGACCTTTACTTACAGCTATTGCTTGTAATTGTTCTGAGTTTATTTTAGCTTCTTTTAAAACTTCTTCAATGTAAACATGGAGTTTTTCTGCGTGAGAATATCCATTTCCATAATCTTCTTTTAACACCAAAGTCTCTCCTTGGTTAGAAAGAGAGACTGAACAGTTTGTTGTTGATGTTTCTATATTTAATATATATGCCACTTTTATTCTGTTATTGGTTTGTCAAGATAAAAATCTAAAACTTTAGTTTTAAATACATAGTTATATTTTGCATTCAAAAAAGAGGATTGTGCATTTATTAGCCTATTTCTAACTTGTTCTAGTTGAAACGAAGTACTGACCCCTAAATCATACTTATCCTGCTCATTTTGAAACGCTAATTCTTGAGATTCTAATGATATTTTTGAAGCTTCATATTGTGTTAATGAAGCTTTAGCATCTGCAAAAGCTTGTTCAACATTAGACGTTAGTGTTTGCTTTTCTTGCTCTAAAGCTAAAGTAACACGTTCTTTTGTGATTTCAGCACGTTTAACACTCGCATCAGTTCTAAAACCATTAAATATTGGAATACTTAAACTAAACCCAACATTGTAACCCAAATTGTTTTCAATTTGCTCTAAAAATCCATTTTTTTGATTTTCAATTATAGGTAATCCTGTATTAGGGTCTAAACCTACTATAATTGGTAATACATCTTCCTGACCTTGTAAATGCTGGTAAGAGGTACTTGCTCCTGCACCAAAACTTAAAGTAGGATAATAAGTACTTCTAGCAATTTGATAATTTAATTCTGCATTATCTATACCTAATTGAGCTCCTTTAATTTCTGGTCTATTGGCTAAGGCGTAAGATAATATTTCATTTGAGTTATTATATGCTAAAACTGCTTCAGTTAAATCAATATTTACATTTTCTATATCAAACCCTTTTGCAGGAACTTGTAACAGTTGAGATAAGTTTAATAATGATAATTCGACATTATTTTCTGCATTAACTAAACGCTCATTATCTGATGCTAATTGAGACTTAGACACTAACAAATCTGCTCTTGCTCTTGCTCCAGCATCCACAAGTTCTTGAACTTGATCTAAACTTTTTTGGCTGATTGATACTTGCTCTTGGGCCTGCTTTACAGCTTCACGATTAAATAGAATGTTTAAATAAGCATTAACCACATTTAATGAGATATTATTTTTTAAAATATCTAACTGTACTTTACTACTTTCAATACCTAATTCGGCTTGTTTTTGCAGATTTGTATTTCTGAAACCATTAAACAAAGTAACACCTGTACTAAGCCCGAATCCATTACCTCTAGAATCTACTGAGATTCTACTTCCATTTTGATCTATAAAAGAACCAAAATTCCAGTTTTGAGAGGCACTACCACTAACCGTTGGCAAAAAATTACCTTTTGCAGATTTTAAGTCCTGCTCTGCTATTTGCTGATCTAATATAGATTGTTTTACCGAAATATTATTTTGTAAAGCATAATCTACACTTTCCTTTAAAGTCCATTTTTTTCTTGACCTACTGCTGTTATAGCTATAAAAAATGCTAATGTAAATTGTAGTATATTTTTAGTCTTCATCTTCATCGTTATCTTCTTTTGATGCTTTATTCCACACTTTAATTTTATCTCCTTCTTTAACACCATCTGTAATTTCAACATTTATACCGTCTGATAATCCTAATTCTACATTTTGTTTTTCAAATTTACCAGCTTCTTTTTCAATTTCAACAAAAGGCTTTTCTGTAATTCTGTTAAACTGTAGTAAAGATTCTTTAATTACTAAAGTACTATCTCTGCTTTCCATTTCTATTTCTGCATTAGCACTATAACCAGCTCTAATTTTTGTTGAAGACTCTACAGTTACATCTGCTTTAATTGTAAACTGTACAGCTCCATTTTCTTCCATACCTTTAGGAGCTACAAATGTCAGTTTAGCAGGAAATTCTTTTTCGTTTATTGCTCCAAGAATAACCTTAATATCTTTTCCTTCTTCTAATTTTCCTACTTCAGCTTCATCAACTTTTCCTTCAAAAATCATTTTACTCATATCTGCTATTGTAGCGATAGTTGTACCTGCATTAAAGTTGTTACTTTCAATAACCTGATCACCTTCTCGTACAGGAATTTCTAGGATAGTACCAGGTATTAATGCTACAATATTTGTATTAGCAGAACCACCACCAGATAATGAACCACGTTTTATAATTTGGTAATTATTTTGAGCTTGGTTTAAAGTTTCTTGTGCTTGATTTAAAGTTAATTGACTATTTTCAAAATCTTGTTTAGATATTACACCTTTGTCAAATAATGTTTTATTACGATCGTACAATGTTTTAGCATTATTAAAAGATAATTTTGCTGTAGATATTTGACCACTTGCTCCAACTAAACTTTGCTCGTTTGGCACTACTCTAATTTTAGCTATTACATCTCCTTTCTGAACAATATCACCTTCTTCAACTAAAATTTTATCGATAATTCCTGATATTTGAGGTTTAAGTTCTACCTCTTCCTCTGGATTTAATTTACCTGTTGCAACTGTTTTGGTTTGCATAGATGTGTAAAAAGGAACTGCTGTTTTAAAATCTTCAACAGATTTTGAATTAGAGTCTTTAAAGTATTTTAACACCATAACTAGAGCTGCTACCAAAGCTACTATTACAATTATTTTGATTATTTTTTTCATTTTTATACAGTTTACTCAGTTGATTTTATTGGTTTAAATCTATATTTTGATTGATTTTTATTCTTCTCTTAAAGCATCTATAGGTTTTATACTTGTAGCTTTAAAAGCAGGTATTAATCCTATTAAAGTTCCTAAAAACACTAATATTAATAAGGCTATAAATACTACAGCAATAGATACTGATGCGTTGACAATAACAGCTTCTGTACCTTGTCCAAAAGCAGCATCAAGCGCTATCAAAATCCAACCTCCACTAATTATTCCTAGAAGTCCAGCTAATAGTGTTATAAAAACAGCTTCTACTACTATTTGTCTTTTAATTTCATATGGTGTTGCACCTAAGGCACGTCTTACACCTATCTCTTTGGTTCGCTCTTTAACCGTAATTAACAAGATATTACCAATAGCAAATACACCAGCTATTAAGGTTGCTATACCCACAAACCATGTTAAAAACTGCATACCAGTTAAAAAACCTGTGATTTTTGCAAATTCTTTTCCTAAATTAAAACTTCCAAAAGCACGCTTATCATCAGGATGAATGTTGTTTAAGTTTTTTAAAATTAGTTTAGCATCTGCTTCAATTTGAGAGATGTCATAGTCTGCTTTTCCAGTAATCATCATCCATCTAATCTCGTCTCCCATATTATAGATTTGCTGAAAGGTTGTAAATGGAATATGCATATCACTTGAAGGTCCCATATTAGCGTTACCTGTTTCAAACATACCAACAACTTTAAAATTCATTCCGTTTAACTGAATGTATTCTCCTATCATTTCAGCATCTTTTTCAAAAAGTTGCTTGTAAATTTCTTCTGAAATAACGACTACTTTTCGATTTTCATCAATATCTGTTTGGTTGATAAAACGACCTTGAATCATTTTCTTTTTTTGGACTTGATCCAAAATTGGATAATCACCATTAACACTAAAGCTTCCTGATAAAAAATCATGGACTACTAATGTAGAATTTACATTTCTTGGCACTACAAACTCTATTCCTTCTACATTTTCTTCAATTTTTTTAGCATCACTAACCGTTAAGTTTACTTGTCTACCTTCTTGAAAACCTTTAAAAGGTTTACTAGTACTTTGTGCCCAAACAAACACACTATTTGTAGCAAAGTCACCAAATAAGCGATTAAAAGAATTTTCTAATCCTTTTGCAGATCCTAATAATCCAATAAGTAATAAAATTCCCCACCATACACCAACCATAGTTAATGCAGAACGTAGTTTATTTTTACTTAAACTATCGTAAACTTCTTGCCATGTATCTCTTTCGAATAAAAACATTATAATTTAATCATTTCTAAGTGCAACAATCGGTTTAATTCTCGAGGCTTTTTTTGCAGGTAAATAGCCTGCTATACCTCCAGCAACTATAAGTGTTATTGATGCAGCAACTACTACACTTAAACTAACAGATGGATCTTTAATAAAATATTTTTCAAGCATTGGACCTGCTAACTCTACAACTCCCATACCAATAAGCAAACCTACAAATCCAGCTATTAAAGTAACCAAAATAGATTCTAACAATATAATAAGTACTATGGATTTAGGTGAAGCACCTAAGGCTTTTCTAATACCAATTTCTTTAGTACGCTCTTTAACAATAAATATCATCATGTTACTAATACCAACTATTCCTGCTATTAATGTTCCAAAACCAATAACTAAAACCATAACACCTAAACCTCCTGTCATTTGGTTAATAGCCTTAGATTCGTTAGCCAAATTTCTTACTCTAATGGCGCGTTGATCATTTTGAGATACTAAAAATCTATCTTTTAGTTTTTTTGTAAGTTGATTACTAAAACCGATGGCTTGATCAAAATTTAAATCAGGATTATAAGTCAGGTTAATTTGGTCTATATAATCGTTATTACCATAAATTTGTTGCGCTGTAGAAATTGGCATGTAGATTAAACGCTCTTCATTATCTCCTCCATCGTCACTAAAAATCCCAACGACTTTGTATTGTATTCCGTTAAGGTTAATGTATTTTCCTAAGGCTGTAGTTTTTAAAAACAAATCTTCTTCAACTAATCGACCAATGACCACTACTTTTGTTTTGTTATCCACATCTAACTGGTTGATATAGCGACCATATTCTACTTTAGTGTTTTCTAAAAATTGATGATCAGGATGAACTGCTCTAATATTATAACTGCTTTGTTCGTTTCTAAAAGAAGCTATACCTCCTCTGTAAACTCTTGCAGTTATAAATTGAACTTTATCTCCAAATTCATCTTTGATATACTGGTAGTCTTCATTTTTAAATTGAATTTGACGACCAGCTTGCAATCCTTTATTGGCTTTTGAGGTACGTCCAGATTGTATAAAAACAGAGTTAGCTGCATCATCAGCAAATGCATTATCAAATGTATTAACAAGACCATTAACTACTCCAAATAGTATTGCAAATAAAGAAATAGCAAATGCTACGGTAAAACCAGATAGTAAACTTCTGGTCCTATTCATGTTTATACTTTGAAAAATTTCGCGCCAAAGGTCTCTATCAAACATGTGCAGAAGCTCTTTCTTGATTAACAAATACATCTTCCATAATCACACCATCTTTAAGACGCACAATACGCTTACACATATTTGCAATATCCTCTTCATGAGTCACCATTAAGATGGTTTTACCTTCATCGTTTAACGATTGGATAAAATCCATAATCTCATAAGATGTTTTAGTATCTAATGCTCCTGTTGGCTCATCTGCCAATAATAATTTAGGGTTTGCTGCTAGAGCTCTTGCAATGGCTACACGTTGTTTTTGACCACCTGATAACTCGTTAGGTAAATGGTTTGCCCAATTAGCTAATCCTACTTTTTCAAGATGAAATAACGATTTTTCTAAACGTTCTTTACGTTTAAGTCCTTGATAATATAGTGGAAGTGCTACATTTTCGATTGCATTTTTATAGTTTATTAAGTTGAAGGATTGAAAAATGAATCCTAAAAACTTATTTCTATAAATAGCAGCTTTTTTTCGGTAAGATTTACAATTGGTACACCATCTAAAACATATTCGCCTTCATCAGCTTCATCTAACATCCCAATAATATTAAGTAATGTTGATTTACCAGAACCTGAAGATCCCATAATAGCAACCATTTCTCCTTCTTCTACAGAAAGATCAATTCCTTTTAAAACATGTAGACTAGAATCGCCTATTGGGTAAGACTTGTGAAGCTTGCTTATTTTGAGCATAGTGATGGTTTTTTGATTGATAAATGACTCAATACAAATAAGACTACTAAGCTTACAAAATGTTACATAATTTTGTAACTTTTTTTAAACAACTATTTTTTAAGCAGTCTTATCTTTTTTAACTTTAAAATATTTCCAATAAATAAAAAATCCTAATCCAAAAACTAGGATGTAAGGTATGGACATTAGGTATACGATACCATTGTTTATTCCTTTAGCAGCAGTTTGTCCTTCTTCGTTTTCTAAAACTGCACGACACATTGCACATTGTGCATTGCTGTGGATTGTAAACAACACTGAAATTACAAAAAATATAATCTTATTTTTCATACTTAAACGTAATAAGGCGAAATCATTAAATACACTATAACACCTGTTACAGCAACATACAACCATATTGGGAAGGTTATTTTTGCAATTTTTTTATGACGTTGAAAATTATTTGTTATACCTCTTACATAAGTAATTAACACAAAAGGAATAACTACAATTGATAGTAAAATATGCGTTATTAAAATAAAATAATAAACATATTTAATCATGCCTTCTCCTCCAAACTTAGTTGAATCACTAGTCATGTGATAAGCAACATACATTAATAAAAATAAAACCGATAGACTTATAGCAAACTTCATTAAGTTTTCATGTAGTTTTTGGTTATTATTTTTAATTGCCCAAACAGCTATTATTAACACCAATGCTGTTAAAGCATTAACACCAGCATAAATTGGAGGTAAGAAAGTTAATGGCTCTATATTAAAACCAAAATCTTTTAATTTTATGGTAAATAGTATTGCTACTGCAACAGGAATTACAATTGATAAAATGATGATCCACTTATTGTATTTTTCCTCTCCGTTTAATTTTCTAGTACTCATAATAGGTGTTAATAAATCTAATGATTATTAGAATAATGTTTTATTTACTCTTGTAACAATTTGGCAATATCTTCTTTCAAGATAGTAATTTCTTGATCATTTCCATCTTCATCTACTTTTTCCTGCTCGCTAATTACCCCTTTGTAAAATATTTTAGGGTTACCAAAATCGTCTTTTCTAGATCTTAAATAACCTTCTTTATCTACTAATGCAAAATCACCAGAATGTTCAAAATTGTCTGTATCAACAAAAATATTAAACCCTAAGTTTGCTAGTTTGTAAATGTCTTCTTTTGAACCAGTCATTAAATGCCAATTTGGACTAGTAACACCATAATCTTCTGCATACGCTTTTAAGACCTCTGGAGTGTCATTATCTGGCATAATACTAAAAGAGGCAATACCAAAGTCTGTATGGTCTTTAAAAGTGTTTTGAATAACTGTTAGGTTAGAACTCATCCTTGGACAAATTGTTGGACATGTAGTAAAAAAGAAATCTACGATATAAACCTGACCTAAGTAATCTTTGTTAGTTATGGTTTTACCATTTTGATCTGTAAAACTAAACTCTGGTACTTTTTTACGCTTACCATCAATAACTAAATAGTCTAATCCGCTAGTTTTAGAGGAGTCTGTGTTAGTATTAACAAGTATACCGTTACTTCTACTTTCGGCAGCACGATTAACATCTTTATTATTTATACGATCTAATATTTTAGGAATAAAAATAATTCCAAATAATAGGATTATAAATGAAATACCTATGTAAGAATAATTTGTTTTTTTGCTCATGATACTTATTAATTTAAATCCCCTTTTAAATCGTCTGCACGTCTTGAAGTAGAGTTAAACTCGCCTTTACGCTTTTGTCGATACTCAGTAAATAAAACACGTAAATCATCTGCTCCCATCACATTTTTAAGTTGCGCAACCTCTGCTGCATTATAAGCTGTTAAAGGATAAGCTTCACGCTTGTTTTCTATTTCTTTTTTTGTACGATTATCTAGACGACCACGTTGATCTAATGCTTTATCTATAATGAAAACTTTATTTGTAGAAAGATTAAAATCCAATACATCACTTGATCTTAAACTATTAAACATTTTTTTAATATCGGAATCATTTAAATACACAAACTTCCAGTATTTAAGTTCGCCATATTTAGTAAGCTCCTGTTTTAATCTACCTGCTGCTTCTTTAGCTTCTTCTGAAACCAAAGTCACAACTTGAAACTTTTTAAAACCTTGAAACTTATCGTAGATTAATTCTTTAAGATTAGACATCTCGACAACTCTAGCTTCAGGATCTTTACCTAAAAAGCCTAATACAGTAATGTAGTCTTTGAATTGAGTCTCTGTATTTGTAGAGGTTAAATTTTGAAGATCTAAGACTTCTGTTTTAACAACTTCTAAAGGATTATAGTTGTTTGTTGATGGATATAAAAACAATAAAAATATAACTGGAAGAAAAAATAAAGCGCTTAACGTAACTACTTTTTTGATATTTTTTTATCCATTTTTATTGTATTTGTATGAGATTACAAAAATAAAAAAGGTGGCTTTAAAAAACCACCTTTTAACTATATTTTATATTGATAACAGTATTAAAAATCTCTTTTAATAAAACCGTTGTCATAAACGTTAAATACATAACCTCCTTCTTGCAACAAAATAAATACTATGTAGCTAATTAAAAAGATACCTGTCCATACTACAGCACGTCTTAAACCAGGTACTTCATCACGCATGTGCATAAAGTCCCAAGTAATGTAATATGCTTTTACTATCGTTAAGATTATAAAAATCCAGTTTAAAAGTTTCATACCTAATACCATATTAGTTCCCCAAGATGGCTTGTATATACCTAATAAAACTTCAACTGCTGTAATTACAGAAAGTAAGATTAAAACTCCCCAGATTTTTTGAGTATTAGATTTAAACTTTACTAATCCTCTAAATATTTCTAATTTATGTGCGTCTGCCATGATATATTGTTTCTAAAAAAATTATTAAACTAGGTAGAAGAATGTAAATACAAATACCCAAACTAAATCTACAAAGTGCCAGTAAAGACCTACTTTTTCAACCATTTCGTAACTTTTACGTCTTTCATACGTACCAAGAACAACATTGAAGAAAATAATAATATTAAGCACTATACCAGAGAATACGTGAAAACCGTGAAATCCAGTAATAAAGAAAAAGAAGTCTGCAAATAATGGAGATCCATATTCATTTACATGAAGGTTAGCACCTTCTACAACAACTTTACCATTTTCTTTTAAAGCTTTTAATGACTCTGTTCTAGATAATACTGTTTTATGTCCTTCTTCATTTAATGTTTGTGTTCTTACTAAGATTTTTGAATTGGCTTCAAAACCAGTTACTACATCATTAATTTGATAAGGTGGTAAAGCATCTTCACCAACAAACCAAAGTCCTTTGTTACGCTCGTGTGTTTCTCTTTCTGTAGGTGTTACTGCAACAAAATCTCTAACCGCAACACGATTACCATCTGTATCCACAAACTGAAGTATATTCCCTCCTTTTGTTTGTACTGCACCAAAGTCTCCTTTGATAAAAGTATTCCATTCCCAAGCTTGAGAACCAACAAAGATGATACCACCAATGATGGTTAAAAACATGTACCACGTTACTTTTTTCTTATTTAAATGATGTCCAGCATCTACTGCTAATACCATTGTAACTGAAGACATAATTAATACAAACGTCATAAACGCTACATAAATCATTGGATAGTTACCATGAAAAAATGGAATGTGTGTAAAAACTTCGTCAGCAATTGGCCAAGCGTCTATAAATTTGAATCTTGAAAAACCATAGGCTGCTAAAAACCCAGAGAATGTTAATGCATCTGATAGGATAAAAAACCACATCATCATCTTACCATAACTTGCCTTTAGTGGTTGGTTACCACCTTCCCAAGTCTTTCCTTCTGTATCAGTAGTTGCAACTGTAGTATTCATAGTGTTAAATTAGTTGTTAAAATGTGGCACAAAAATAATCATTTTATTCAGTTAAAAAAATAGCAAAGTCTAATTTTATACTATCTAAATAAGCTTTTTGTACTTAATGTTTGTTTTTCTTTAGTTAAGAAAAAAGTATAAGAAGAAAAATAAGTACAACCAAAGTAGGTCTACAAAATGCCAAAATGTTTCGGCTAACTCAAATCCAACTATATTTTTTTCAGAATATTTTCCACGTAAGTGATTGACTAACACAACCAAAACAGGAATCAAACCTATAACAACGTGCACTATATGCACAACTGCTATAAGGTAGATATAAGTAACGGTTATATTACTTGTTGGTCCTGTAAAGTTATAACCTTCACCTATTATTTGATTAAATCCGACAAATTGATTGTAAATAAAAATTAACCCTAAAACAAAAGTAACCACCAACATTGCTGTCGTTAAATTAGTATTGCCTTGTTTTAATGCTTTTTTTGCCACTATAAAGGTAATACTACTTATTATCATAATGATAATACTGATCCAAAATGGTTGTGGCATTTGAAAATTTTGAAGCCAATCTGGCCTAGAACTACTCACTATAAAGGCACTAGTCCAACCTGCAAAAGACATGATTAAAGAAGCAATACCAAAGTACAGCATCATCTTTCTAGCACGTCCTGTTTTTTCTTCTAAGGTTCCTTGAGTTAAATCCATTTTATCTTATAAATTTATCGATAACGTATACTATTTGTATTAAAGTTATATACAATACACTTGATAGCATTAATTGTTTTGCAGCTTTTTCGGTTCTATTTTTATAGAGTTTAATAGCATAAGTTAACATCATAATTCCTAAACCAAAAACTACAACTGCTGCGACAATAGATAGTTTTAATCGTCCTGTCACACCAAATACTGGCACAATAGATACAAGAATTGTCCAAATGGTATATAATAACACTTGTATGGCTGTCCCTTTATCTTGTTTACCTGTAGGCAACATAAAAAAGCCACCACGTTTATAGTCGTCAAATAAAAACCAACCTATAGCCCAAAAGTGTGGGAATTGCCAAAAAAATTGCAATGCAAATAATGTTCCTGGCTCTATACCAAAATTATCTGTAGCAGCAACCCAACCTAACATAAATGGAATAGCTCCTGGAATAGCTCCAACAAAAACAGATAATGGTGTTTTTGTTTTTAAAGGCGTATAAACGCTAGTATATAAAAATATAGAAATAGCTCCAAACATAGCTGTTTGAGCATTAATAGTATATAAAATTGTAATACCTAAAACAGTAAATAAACATGCTATTAAAAAGGCTGTATTTACTGTCATACGACCTGATGCGACAGGTCTGTGCTTTGTACGATGCATTAAAGCATCCAAGTCTTTTTCGATTATCTGGTTAAACGCATTACTTGCTCCTACCATAAAATAACCTCCTAATGCTAGTAATAACACAATTTTTAGGCTGATAGTTTCGGCTCCTAAAAAATAACCAGCAACTGACGAAAACACAACACTTAATGACAAACGCATTTTAGTGATTTCTTTAAAATCTGATATTACTGTATGTTTTATTGTAGTTGTTGCTGTTGTACTCAAACCAACGTTATTTTTTTGCTTGTGCAAAGATACTGCTAAAAAGGAATTTGGCATAAAAAAACCACAAGGTTTTTAGACTTGTGGTTTTGACAAATAATAATTTGGCATTTGTTTTGTTCAAGTAGATTTAAATTATAATCCATTCTTTATTGATAATACTCTATAATTCTAGTGTCTTTTATTACCTTATTGTCCTTTCTGATTGATTTTTCTATCCAGTTTCCATTAAAATCAATATCAATGGTAATGATTTCATTATTATCACAATTGCAGTTAACAGTCGTTATTGTTTTTACTTTACTTAATTTACAATCATAATTTATGGTTGATTTTCTCCACTCTAAATTATCAGGATAATAAGCTTCTTTTTCAATTGATGTTATTAATCCATCAGAATATTTTATTCTACTTATAAAATTTCTTACTGATGGAAAACCTGTATCTTCTACAAACATGTCATAATGCCAAAATAATTCTTGTTTAATGACTTGCTTATTTGTATTGTAAAAATTTTTAGCATGACCAACTTGAATGTTATTATTAAAGATTTTAATTTCTTTTAAAAACTTAGAGTAACCATATTTATAAATATATTTAAACTCGTTGATAGAACTGTATTTAGAATTAATTTGTTTGATATACTCATATTCAAACTTAGAATCTTTTACAAAAAGCGTATCTAAATATTTGTAAGCTAAACCTTGCTTTTTTCCATCCGATTTTACAGCATAATAATTATTTGAATATTTATCTTTTTTAAGAACTTTATAATCCAGATTATAGATGCCAGTTTGTTTTAGAAGTGTTATACCATCATCAGCATAAATATAGTTAAAATCATACTTAAATTTATCTTTATCAAACACCTTAGATTGCGTCAACTTAACTTGCTTATTATATAGGTTTATAATTTTGAGACTATCCGAATAAATAATAATTTCTTTTTTAACTTTACCATTTATCCTACCAAATCTCTTATTGCTTTCTATAGTTGTTTTAGGAGCCAAGTCAAAAATTTGTTCATTTATTTCTCTAAATAATTGACTATCATCATTAACATCTTGTGAAAAAACAAATGATGAGAAGCTAATAAATATTAATATTAAGTTATTTTTATTCATGTTTTCATATTTACATTTCACTAGTATTATCAAAATCATTTAATATAATAAATTGGAGTATAAAAGCGACAACAAATTGCCATATTTTAAAACTAAAATCTGAATGAATATCATATGAATAAATTATTATTAAAGCCACAGAAATAATAATAACTCCAATCAAGATTTTTCTCAAGTTATTAAAAAAGCTTATTTTCTTTATGAATAATGAATTCATATAAAAAAATAACATTGGAGATATAATACCAACAGCAACTAAATACGAAATATCTACAATACCCCAATTTCTTATTAGAAACTTTTTTCAAGCACTAACTCTAATAAATTTCCTGTCAAAGAATAAACTAATATCCCAATAATAAAACTAATATTTGAGGCAATAAAAAATTTAAAAGTAATCTCAGAATTGAATTCATTTAAATTACATAATATAATTACCAAACAAAATATTAATGGTATAATCCAAAAATTTATAAAACTCAATGACAACACACAAAGTATAGGGACGATAATTATTTTAGCTATTTTACTCACAATTAATTTCTTCTATTGTTTCGTTACTTGTTAGTAATTCTTCTATTTTTTCTTTATCAACTCTAGCTGCTGTACTTGTAACAATATTAGCTTGACCTCCATTCTCATTTACCCATTGTACAATTTCTTCTTGCATATTTTGCCAAGTTGCTGCAGCTAAATCATAATATGAATTTTGCTGACATTCTGTATCAGTACCAGGAGCAAGATTTAATATTTTAGCAATATTAGCTACATCAACTGCTCTTGTAAATAATTCTAAATTTCCATTTTCGTTAATTAACCAACCCCATTGACGATTACCTGAAAAAGGTTGTGTACCATTACTTGGTGTAATAATTGTAGAAATTGCCCAATCATTATTTGTAAATTCAGTAACTATAACAGCTCCCTCGTCATTAGCAATTGATGGTAATATTCCTTCAGCTTCAGATTCAATCAATAAAATAGAAGCTATTGGATTATTAGAAACAAAATCTATTCCATCATTTGTACCTAAGGGTACAAACTCCCAAGCAATATCGGCTGTGTCTGTAGAGTTGCCAGGAATATCACAACTGAATTGAAAGTCTTCTACTTCTCCACTAGCTAAATCTATAAACCTATCTCTAAATGCCTGATATATTTCAGCTTCTGAGTCATCGGCACCATCATCATTAAAATCAGGATAGTTTGTAACTTCTACTCCATAATAATCAATATTTGCAAGTGGCACATTACCATCAGTAATAGGTTGGTGCATATAAGCTGCTGGATTACCCCCAAAACCTGAGCCTAATTGGCCTAATCTACTAGAGCATTCTTCAGGGAAAGGCAAATTATATAAATCTAAGTAATTAGACGTGTCTAAACCATTTTGTTCTGCACAATTTTGTATTAATGCCCATGGGTCATTATCTATAATCTCTAATAACTCTAAATATCTTTCTAGTTTAGCTGTTGAAATTTCTTCTAAAATTTCAATAAACTCACTAACATCCTCAAAATCAAAACCCCCATCCTCACAGACAGCTTCTACAGCACTAATTGCAAAGTCCTCTGCTTCCTGTGGATATTCCGTAGCTAACCCATCAGGATCCACTAATAACAATTCACTTTCCAAATAGTCGTAAAGTTCTTCCCAATCTTCATTAGTTAGATTATTATCAACATTCTCGCATTGTATTAAGTTAAGATGTCTTAATTTAATATTAAAACCCTTTTGTCTTTTCTTTTTTGGACTTAACGTAGTTATAGATGTAGTATTACCATTTGTATTACCTCCATAATTTGGACCATTGGACGTATCTGTTGGGTTAGCAGTATCTCCTGTACCACCACCACTACCTGTACAATTACCCGTAAAAGTATAATATAAAGCATCTGACCCAGTTCTATTTGCGTCTATACATTCTTGACCTGCTGGATGAGGCTCTCCTAAACCATCTGAGCTCCATGGACACATTAATACACGTATACATTCTTCTTCTTCAGCAAACACGTTTTTATTAAAAATATCATTTATGAGTGTATTATCGTCCAAATTAAAAACACTTACTTTATTAGTAATATCAACATAAACCTCATGTTCTATATCTAAAACCTCTTGAGGCGTAAGATCATATTTAATTAATAACGTTTTATAACTACCGTCTTGCTGTGAAACTATTAATAGGTTTTCAATACCACTACCATCTCCTACCCTAGTTACAGGAAAGGTATATGAGTGACTATTTGTGATAAAATCTTCTATGTAGGTAGCAACATCTGTTTCTATGTAAAAATCATCTGCCTCTGAAAAAATTAATTTACCTGATTTTGCTATTTTACTTTCCTCAATTACATCTAATAAGGTATGCAACTTTTCTGAAAGCTTTTTATTTTGACTAATCTCAGTTTCACCGATATGTGAAACTCTAAAATTTGAGTGCTGTGTTTTATAATTTTGTTTTACATACAAATCTTCTTCTTTTTCGCAATTAGTTAAGACTAAAAAGAGACTTAAAAAAAGTAAGATTGACAAATGGTTTTTTGATTTTTTCATATTGATTTATAATAGGTTGCTCAAATCAAAAAAAAACTTCTAAACTAATTTATTTTTCAAAAAACAATGCATTTCATCGAAAAAGCCATATTTTTCAAAATATTGCTGTGGTTAAAACCACACTTGGGACTTTTTTAGGTCAAAAGGCTAAAAAAACACGGTCTACATATCAAAATACCAATTAAACAAATCTGTTCTGACACCAAAATTTATCCAAACTGTACTATTATTTATGACAGAAACTGTTTGAGCTTCTGGATTAAAATTACGGTAACTTAAATTAACAAATGCTTTTAAGTTAGACGCTGGATTAACTAAATAACCCAATTGTGTACTGGCATTTACAGTTGTAGTTTTTATGCCTTGACCAATGGTCACACCTGTATCAAACGGTCTATCGTTATAATTGCGGTAAATATCAGCACCATAACTAAAATTATCTGTTCCGTCATTAATATCAAATCCTCTAATACCTGCAATTAATTTAGCCTCTGCAAACCAACGGTCTTTTTGGTAACGACCAATTAAGACTAACTCTTTAAAATTTGCTCCCCAAAGATGTGCCATAGGTTGATTATTGTGAGCATAATTTAACACAATTGTATTATGAGAATACGTATATGGTCGCACTTGGTTATATTCAGCTTGAAGCATTAAATTTTTCACTTTAAAAGCATTGTAATATTTTGCTCCTAACTGAAAACCATATTTATTTTTCCAGCTTTTATTTCCTCCTGTGACATCACTTAATGAAAATTCGTCTAAAATAAACTGTCCATAAACGTTAGCATTATCGCTTAACTTATATTTACCTGAAGCACCTAAAATGGCATTCCCTGCACCTTGTCCAGTTTCAAACTCAATAGCTCTAAAAAATATTAATGGATTTAAATAGTTTATATCAAAACCACGATCGTTACTATTTTCCCAAATAACAGACTCAAAAAAACCTAAGTTTAATCGTTTGTTGACGTTCCAACTTAAATAATGATTTGCAATATATTTTGTTTTAAAAGCTTTATCTTCTTCAACTTCATCACGCACATCTTTTAACCAGGTCCAAGTATTAGTATATTTAATTTTCCAAAACTTAGTATTTAGTTTTAAAAAGGGGTAAGGACTTGCAACATCACTTTGTAATAAACTACGGTAACCATCTCCTATAAATTGTTTTCCGTGACCAAATTGTATATTCATAAACTTAGCTGGAGAATAAGACATATAAGCTTCTGCAACAGGATAATCATAAGCATCCTCCTTAAATCTTTTAGCAATACCACGACCAGGTATTATGGCTGGATCAGGACCAAATGCTTTTAAGGTTTCTGCATATTGGTTAAAATATTGAGCAAATCGACCTTGACTCTCATAAACAGAGGCCGAAAAACTAAATTTACTACCTAAACCACCTTGTATATACACACCACGAGTATTATTATACGTGTAATTAAAATCTGCATCAGTATCCTTTCCTAATTGTAAATCAAAAATAGGGTCTAAAGTAAACCAGTAATCTTTACTTTGAAGTTGTACTAGATGTTGATTCCATAATTTACGACCAGACCAAGTTGATGTTTCTTTTTTTAAGGCCTTATTTTCTTCTGAAAAACTATAATAATCATCAACATCTTCATACATAAAAGGTTTTGAAGCTGTATGGCTATTTGTACCTATTCTATTTATATCTTGATCAAATCTAAAATAATTTTCATGAGAAAAAGGTATATTAACTTGACTTGAATACGCTTTGTCTGTATAATCAGTAACCGATTTTTGAACACTATCAAATTCCTGCTTAGCTTTAAGTTGTAACGCTGTTAATTGCTCTATTTTGTTAACTGTATTATTTTGATTGTCATCAGAAATTGAAATAGTTTTAGATGAATTTACAGGTGAATTATTTTCGTTTAACGGAAAATACAGCGTGATGCTGTACTGTTTAAATGTAGGATTACCATTATAGGTGGCTGGCTTTACCACAGGAAATTCTGCAAACACACGTTTAACTTCTTCTTTTAATTGATTAAACTGTGCATCAATATAAATAGTCTTAAACTCTCCTGATTTAGAAACTTCAAAAACCACAGCGACTTCTCCTTCATAATCAGGTTTAACTGTTTTAGGTTGCTGAAAATTAGTATAAAAATTTTTATACACTTCTTGATTAAAACAAACATCAAGCTGTTTTAAATCAGTAGTGTCACAAACTTCAAATCTAGGAGATACATGATATACAGAAGTATCTTGAGAAAAAGCAACAGTAGAAAAAATTAATATTAGTCCTAAAATGAAAGTCTTCATATTTAGTTTTTAAGGGTTTAATTAAGGCGAAAGATACTGCTTTTTATTAACGCTATAAAATAGAAAAGTCGCTACCTGATTATGATAGCGACTTAAAACATTATAATTAATACTATTAATATTTTACCTGAAATATTATTGGTAAACTATATAAAACCGAAACAGGTTGACCACCTTGTTTACCTGGTGTCATTTGCGGTACTTTATCCACTACTCTGTTGGCTTCTTTTTCAAGGTCTTTGTGTGTTGCTCTTGTATTTATAATTTCTACTAATCCATCTTTATTAATTCTGAAATTAACATAAATACGTTGAATCCCTTCTTTTAAACCTAAGTCAGCACCTAAATCTCTATCAAATTTTTTCTGAACTAAATTTGATAACTTTTCTGACATACATTTTCTGCGTTGATCATTATTACTTGCACTTTCACAACCTGGATACACAGGCACCAAATCCACAAAATTAACATGTACTTCCTCTGGAATTTTATAAACCTCAAGATCGCCAGGATTAACAGTTGGTTTTGTGTTTTCGGTTTTAGTTGGTTTGAATATATCTGACTCTAACTTTTTACTTGTTTCTTTTTCAGGCGTATCATCTGGAATTATCTCTGGATCAATCACAGGTTGTGGCTGCTTCTTAACAGGTTCCGATGTTTCTACAGCATCTGGCTGTATTGCAATTGTTGGCGCAAACATATAATCTTCATCTAAAGCTATTGTGGCTGTATCAGGAAGATTAAAATCGTGCTCTTCAAATTTCATTTCTAAAGCACCATAAGCTGCTAACAAACACATTATTAAACCAATCTGAAAATATAACGCTGTATTCTTTGATAAATTAGCTTCTTTTTTTGAGACTTTTTGAATGTTTTCTGGTTTTCTTGACAACATTCTTTGTTTTTGATAGGGTTTTTCATAATAAAGATAGTTTAAATATTAATATTATGAATATTTAACAATAAACGTACCAAAAACAAAAATCCCGTTACTAAAAGTAACGGGATTTAATATTTATATGGAATATGTTTTACTCTACTTTGAAAGTAATAGGTAATCCGTAAGGTACATTTACAGGCTTCCCTCTTTGCTTACCAGGTTTCATTTTTGGTAATTTAGCAATAATACGTTTAGCTTCTGCTTCTAACTTTGGGTGAGGTGCTCTAGCTTGTATATTTACAATTTTACCTGTTTTGTCAATTTTAAAACCAACATTAATTCTTTTGACACCACTATCAAGACCTAAATCTTGTGCTAAGTCTGCGTTAAAGTTTTTTCTAACGAATTTCCCAATCTTTTCAGACATACACTTCTTTTTAGCGTCATTGTTACCAGCACTTTCACATCCTGGATAAATTGGCACGTTTTCAATAATTGAAAATGGTACATCTATATCTTCTTCAACTTCTGCAACTTCTTCAACTTCTGCAATTTCTATTTCAACAACTTCTTCTTGAGTAGTTTCAGTTGATTCTATAATAGTTTCTTCTATTTCCTCTTCATCTTCTACCACTTCAATTACTTCAGGAGCAGCTGGTGGTGGTGGTGGTGGTGGTGGAGTGTTCTGAATTTCAGTAATTGGCACATCCTCATCATCAGTATCATCAAAAACTAACATACCTATATCAATGTCAGATTTTTCTGTTGTTGTGTAATTGATTGTTACATAAGATAAAAATAGCATTAATGCTAGTCCTACCGCAACATAAAGAGAACTGTTACGTCCTACATTTGCTTTTGTATTTTTTTTAGATTCCATATCTTTTGATGTTTACTGACTGCTAAAATAACTATTTATTTGTTAAAAAAACAAGCTATTAGTTGTTTTTAACTTTCCAGTATGTTATTAAATTAATAATTATAACTGCTATTAGAGCACCTATTACATTGGCTATAACATCTTTATAATCGGCTTCCCTATGCTCTGTTAATACTTTTTGTAATACTTCAATTATTATACCAAATACTATGGCAAAGATAAATGAACGTGTTAAAGCTTGTTTTTTTGTTTTTTTTGAAAACCATAAAAAAACAAAAACCAAACGCTAGTAAATAAAAAATAAGCTATTAGGTGTGTGACCTTATCATTATAACTTGGTATTTCTACAACCTCATTTACATTTATAAGGCATACGTACAATAACAATAAGCTGTAACCAAAGCTAATTATTGGTAACGTTTTACGCACCAATTAATGCTTTATAATCGTCTGCTGATAATAAATTATCTAATTGAGATGCATCAGACACCTTAACTTTAACCATCCAACCATCACCATAAGGGTCTGTGTTAACTTTTTCTGGTTCGTCTTCTAAGTCTTCGTTAAAAGCAACTATTTCTCCAGATACTGGTAAAAATAGATCTGAAACCGTTTTTACTGCTTCAACAGTACCAAATACTTCGTCTGCATCCAAGGTTTCGTCTAAAGTTTCAACTTCTACATAAACGATATCACCTAATTCACTTTGTGCAAAATCTGTAATTCCAACTGTAATTTGGTCACCTTCTACTTTAACCCACTCGTGATCTTTAGTATATTTTAATTCTGATGGTATATTCATTATTTTATTTTTTGAATTACAAATGTAACTTAATGACGATTAATTTCAAACAATGACCTATTAATTTCCGAAATTATATCTTAAGGTTAATCCAGAACGTATTGTTGTTTGTGGAAATGCTGTTGATATTGCGTATTCTGAGAATGTATAATCAAAGTAGAACACTCCTGTTAGGTTTTTACTAAAAGCGTATTCTGCGTTGTATTTTAAGCCCCAAATTGTTTGTCCATTTGTGATTTGATTATTATCCAAATCTAGATATCTAATAATTGTTTTATTATCTCTTACAGATACATCTGCAGACATAACTAAGTCGGATACTATTGCCTTTTTAGGTCCTGCTAAATTGGATTTGATACGTACATCTTTTATACGATACCCTAAACCTACTACATATTCGTTTCCTGAAATTTCAGTCATTAAATTATTATCAAAACTTAAAGATAACATGCGATCTTTACGCATTTCTAACAATACTCTAACCGAGTTTTTCATTTCCATATCAAATCTAAACAGCGGACTAAACATTTCTGTCAAAGTCACACTACTATATAATTCTTCACTTTTAAAGTTTCCTGCTTGATCAAGGTCTTCGGTTGGTTGATTATCGTAATCTAGAGAATAATCAATACCATCATAGTCCAAGTTAGTCCTAAACTGACCAATATTGTAGCTAGAACGATATCCATGGGTTAATGAGAAACGTTTAAAATTCTTTTTAAACCATTTCATTTTCATAAATCCAGAATACTTAATATCCCAGTTTGGAATTGGCACATTTCGTAAAGCTCCTAGTTTAGTTTTACTAGCATCTTGACCTGTATATGCACTAACAAAAGCAGGTAATAAAACTTGTTGACTTGTTTTACCAAATCCTTTAGGATAACCGTCTTCATCTACATCGTTAGGATCTGATCCATTTTGTATTGCTAGACGCCTTGCTATTGCTAATCTATTGTTTCTAAAATCATCAAATGCTTGTGATCCATTTTCATCACTTTTACCAAATGCTGTTGGTAATGTAAATGCTGAAATACTAAAATTACCATATGTATTTGGTGTTAATGATAAATAGTCACCATTTTCAATTCTGTAGTTTTCTGTATAATTTTCAGCATAAGTCCTAAAACCAACTAGATCAATTTTAAAATCATTAAAAGGTTCTAGATTTGCAGATACATCTAACTGTTTAGTTTGATTGGTAGTGTATTGTTGGTTAAAATCCTGAAAAGTTGTTAACCAACCATTTCTTGCAGCCAACGCTCTAACATCACTTTGACTACCAAAAGTATAACCTAGAGTAGGTTTTACGGTTCCTAAAAACCCTGGTGTTTGTAAATATCCTGGTAAATAAGTACCATTAGTTTCACTATAAACTGCTTGTATACGTTTTACAGAGGTTAATAACCCAAGACCTATGTTTCCTATTTTAGCACCAAAACCATCTCCTTTCTTTTTGGTTTCCGTTTTCTTTTTACCTTTTTCTGCAATTGGTGGTCCACTTGCTCTTGATCCTCGAGCAACTTTATTACCTCTACTTGTTTTTCTCTTTTTTGCTATACCTAAAAATTTATACAACTTATTCATGTCTAAAGTTGAATTAATATTATGGGTATTTCCGTTAGAAATAGAGTTACCTAAATCATAAGTATTTCCATCATCAGCTAATAAGCTTCCATATAGATCCGATCCTTTTTCCCATTGAAATAATCCAGAATAAGAATACGTTGCTTTTAAAAAGCTTAAAGCCGGAATTTTATTTAATGGTAATTCATAATTAACTCCTATTTGTTGTTGCTGTCTGTTTGGATCACCAAAATCAAAAAAGCCATCCCAAACATCTAATAACGGATCAGGTTCTCCGTTAATGATATTATCTTTAAAGTAATTACGAACAATATTATTATTTGAAGATGAATAATTGACTTGTAAAGATTTAGTTAAATTCCAATTAACATTATACTGATAGTCAAAAGTATAATTACGTCTATACAATTCTTCTAATCCAATATTATCACCAGTTAGGTCAATATCTCTAAATTTTTGACGGTTAAATTGTCTATTTAAATCTGTATTTACTGTGAAACTTGCAGGCAGTACATTAACATTTAAGTCTTTAATAATTTTCCAATATTTACCCGTAAACAATGAATCGTTTTTCTTGAAAGGCTCAATAATTTTAGGTTCAAAGTTATAAGCGTAGTTAACACCAGCTCTTACTTGTTTATCTACAGATCTTTCGATTTCAAAATCACGATGCTCTAGTTTGTTGTACGAATAATTTAATGTTACATTTTCGACATCATAAAAACGAGGTTTACTGTCTCCAACTCTGTTTTTCTTAACACCAATAAAGTTAATGCTTTTACGTTTGGTATATTCTTCTGACTGTTCTAATATCCTATCTCTTTCTTCAGAATCTGCTGCTTCATCTAACCTTGTATCTAATTCTAAATCTTCATATTGTTGATCGTATTTAGGAGTAATAAGCTCAACCCCTTGACCATAACTAAACGGAATCTGAATACCCCATTTTTTAGGTAATAATTGTCCAACATTTACATTTGTAACAACGTCATATTGTTTACTATCCTCTAAACTACGCTCACTTGGACCTTGATTAACATTTCCAAAACCTGCAGTACTCATCCTTCCTGATGCACTAACACTTGCAAAATCTGCTAACTGTGTATCAACCGTTACAATTGCAGCCCAACCACCTTCATTATCCATTTCGGATAACCTTAATTCATTAAACCAAACTTCACCACATTGCACGTTATTGGTTCCGTTTTTAACACCAACCATTAAAGTTCTGATATCACCAAAATTTGGATTTCCTTTAATAGCGACACGCTGTTGACCTGTAACATAACCTGCAAACTGATCTACAACAGGTACTAAGTCTGAACCTACAACATCATAAAAATTAGCTGAACCATCGGTTAACGTTTGGTTACTTATACCTAACGATTTAATTCGTTGTAAAACTTCTAACTCTATATTAATTTCATTTACATCTGGCCAAAAGGCTTCTGCTGAGGATCCACCACTATAAACACTTAAAGGCACTTCTATTTGGTAGTAGTTTTGAGTTAAGTCATTACCCATTCTTATGAATCCTACAAGTTCATTATCTGACAAACCAGGTGTTTCGCCATCTCTAGCATGCATAAACATCCTTAGTTTTTTATATTGACGCATGTCTAAACTTATATTTTTAAACACAGCTCTTGCGTCTTTTGCTTTTAAATCACAAACATCAACGACTAAAGCTTGTTCGTTTTGCCTAACTATAGTATTGTTATTATTTAACTGCTCTGGCACTACACTAGGTGGAGACACGTAACTACCATCATTTTCTTGAGTACTAACTGCTCCAACTGTAAAATCTGTATCTTCAAAATCTAAAGGCGTTGCTCCACCATCTAAAGCTAACTGAAAGCGTCTCCAATCGCTACGTACTAGCTCTAAAGTACCAAAACGTAAGGTTGTATTTTGTTGAAACTCGTTTAAATATAATCTTGTAAATCTTATCGAACGTAAATCTGTTATACCATTAACTACAAACTCATCATCTGTACGAATAGGAATTCTAAACTGATACCATTTTGGATAAGCAGTATCTCCATTTGGTAAGACTCTAGGATTATTATTATCTGTTACGTTTTTAGTGTCTACAATATATTCGTTATCAATATTAAGTGATGCAGGAGTGATTTCTACTTCATACTCAAAATAACTATCAATAGTATTCATTGTATTGTCACGGTTTACATCCTCAACATCTGGTTGTGTTGTAGACCCTCGGTTTGTATCACTAAACGTATCAGGAGAGTTACCATCTACTCCGTTATATAACTTATATCTATCAAAAATATCTCCTTCGGCATTAAGATAGTAGTTATAATTATCTTTTGCTGGATCTGTTAATCCTGCAAAACCTGAAGGAAAACTTGTTGCTTCTTCCCCATCATCATAACCATCAAAACCAACATCTTGATTTGTACGTTCTTGTCCTGTTGTATCAAATGCATAAATTAAGGCTTGATTTTGAGGAACTACAGATTGAAAAGCTGTTTGTGGTAACAAACTAACATTACCATCTTGAGGCAATCCATTTTCATATTGTTTACGTCCATCTTTTAATACATCTTCAGAAATATTACCTAAATTAATATAAAGTTTACCTCCTGGATTACTAGTGTCTTCTTGAAAAGGATCTTGTAACCAAAATTCAATATACTCTACATTGGCTTGTTCAAAATCCGTAGAAGTTATTTGACGTGTAATACCAGCCCAACTTGCTGCTGGATTTGCTATGGTTTCGTTTTCAGTACCAGGTTCAAAATTATATGGTCCACGTTCTTGTGGGTAATACGATAAATCTAATGTGTTTAATACTGTTGTTTGTCCCTGTGCTATATCTTGTTCTGGAAATAATTCATTTACAAAAACTCGACTAGTATATAGGCTAGACATATCATCGTCAGAAATACCACTTGGACGTTGACTACCGTAAAATATAGGATCAATCGTATACCAGTTAAGCATTGCTCTACCATAACCGTTTTCGATACCATTGTCATCAAAAGTAGTAACATTGTTAACGTTTAATGGTCTACTTGACAAACTCCATGACTGAGCAGATTTTAAATCTATCCCATTTTGTGTGCCTTCAAAATCATCTATATAAGCAGTTGCTTCACCATTAAAATCTGTACCTTTTGGAGCACCTGGTAGTAGATATGCAAAATCACCTCTAACAGAAATATTGGAAGGTGCATCTGTATCTATATTTGGTAATTTATTTACTAATCTTGATAAGAATGGTACTTCAGATGAAAAGTTTGCATTAAAACCAAGTATGGTATTATTTATTGGTTCATTAGCATAATTTGCTTTTTGAGTAATAGGTCTTTCGTTTAAATTAATATATGTTGCACCAATAACAAAGTCTTCGTTAAATTGATGCTCTATATTTAAACCTGTATATCTCTTGGTTTGTTGTCCAAAAATAGAATTATTTTCTGTTGAAACTTCTATTGGAATATTTGATGCTTTAAGACCTTCGTCAATAATATAAACACGTCCTAATTGATAGTTAACTGTATAATCTTGACCTTCTACTAAAACACGACCTCCTGCTGTTACCTGAACAGATCCTCTTGGTACATTAAATCCACCAATTGGTATTCCATCTCCTCCTGAAGATTTGTAACGTCCTTTAATTTGGAATTTATTTTTTTCACTTTCATCTAAAGCTGCTGTCTTTGTCGCTTTATAAAGTAAATCGTATACGTATTTTTCTTGGTTAGGGTTGGCATAAGTGTCCGCTTCATAATCTGTTGTATTATTTCCTGTGTTACCATCGTTGTCTAAAACATCAAATAAATAACGACCAAAAGGCTCTACTTTTGTAAAAACAATTTTACCGTTAGCCGGAATAACAGTTATACCAGAAACAAAATCAAAAAAACCATCTCCATTAGTTTGTGGATCATTGTTATAATTTAATTTATCAAAATTAAATAGCTTTAATAATGTAGTTTGCTCTATTGGCTCTCCATTAAAATCAACTCCAAAAGGTGTCCCTTCTACAGGAGAAATGTAATTTAAAGCAGCAGCTTCATTATAAAATATATTAAGTGTAAAATCTTCTTGCGTTAATTGGTATGCACCTGTATCGTAGACGTTTTTCATCATTAAGTCCCAAATAGGCTGCGAAACGCTAGTAATACTACTTTTTAATAGTTTTAAAATTAATGCGTTATTAGTGACGTTAGTGACTTGTCCATCTGTGTTAACATCCACATCTGTTGCACCAATACCGTCATTAGCAAATTCTCCGACTTGAAACACTTGACCTCCTACTGTATATTGATAAGCAACAGCTAAGACTTCGTCATTATTTAAACGTTGACTTAAAGATATATAACCTAATTGTGTGTTTAGGGTATATTCTTGACCTTCGGTAAGTTTTCTAGTATTTTCCTGTTTAGCAAAATCAAATCCTTCATTAAAACTAGGAATTGAAATCCCATTCTGAACCGTTGCAATATCTCTTACTGCATCATTTAATTGCGATCCTGCATTACCAATATTAGTTGGATCAAGTCCATTGTTTCCGTTATCAGGATAAGCATTGGGACCACCAGAAACTGCAACACCAGAGTTACCGATAACATCTGTTTCTCCTAAATCTTGAAATGCTACAAAGTTTCTTACATTTTCTGTTGAATTACTTCTGTTGGTTACCCAAACTTCAATTCTAGTAATTTGAATATTATTATTTATAAATGGATAATTTAATAATGCATTATCATAATTATTACGGAAGTATTGGGCTAAGAAAAAGTGACGATTTTCGTCATAATCACGAATAAAAAAATCAAACTCGTCTAAAGTTCCTCCTCCTTGAGCTGTTACTGATTTTGCATCAGACCTTTGGTCTGAAAACACAGCAGTAACTGTTGTTTTACCAAATTTTAATTGTGTTTTTACTCCAAATAAACTTTGCGCTCCTGTAATTAAAGAGCTGTTAAGTGGCATACTAACATTACCAACTTCAATTTTTTGAATGATATCGTCTTCTGTTGGTGTGTACTCTAATTTTATTAGATTTTGAAAGTCAAAGGTTGACTGTGTATCATAATTTGCATTAACCTGTAATCTAGATCCTACTTTACCTAACATACTTAAGCTGATACGTTGATCAAAATCAAAAGAAAAGTTTTGTCTATTTCTTGGTGAAAATGATGGGTTGTCTTGCTTAGTAAATAATACTCCTAAATCCATTTCAACTGTACCTTGAGGCACTATAGATATTGGTCCTTCACCAAATATACTTTCAAAAAAACTAGAGTTTACATAAAACTCAGGAATTAGATTTTTTTGAGCTTCTTCAGAATTACCCTTTTTACCTTCATAAGCATCAATTTTATCTTTATAATAAGATTTCAAATTTTGCTGAGATACTAAATCCTGATATTCTTGTGGTGTTAATATGACAGGGTAATTTATATTAAATGCACCAACTGACTCAGTATAAATATAACGATCTGTAACAGGATCATAAGTATATTTAGACTCTATGCTGTTTGGATTTGGCATATTAATAGTCCCTAAATTAAAACCAGTTTTGGTACTATCTTGCTCCACTGCACCATCATCTTCTTGAGCAAAAGATAAAGTTGTAGTCAATAATGCAAATACTGTTAATAAAAAATATTTAAGGGATTTATAAAAAGTATGTTGACGTGTATTCAAAATAAATTATAAATTTTTTAAGGCTAGTTTGATAATTGTTTCTACGTTAGCTTCAGGTTCTACTTTAACAATTTTGTCAATCACTTTTTCTGCTTGCTTTTTAGCAAAACCAAGAACTTCTAATGCAGATAACGCTTCATCTTTATTAGTATTGCTTTGTGTTACAGAAACTTCATCAATATCATAAATTTTAAGAATTTTATCCTTTAAATCGATAATAACACGTTGTGCTGTTTTAATACCTATACCTTTTATAGATTTAATTAAGGCTACATCTTCAGTAGCAATTCCTTCTCTAATTTGTTTAGGCGTTAAAGAGGACAACATGGTTCTAGCTGTATTGGCTCCAATACCACTAACCGAAATTAATAATCTAAATAATTCTCTTTCGGTAGTTGATGCAAAACCATATAATGTATGCGCATCTTCTCTGACTTGAAGATGCGTATACAATTTTAAAAATTCTTGATCAGGAATTTGAGAAAAGGTGTGTAAAGATATATTTAACATGTATCCTACACCATTGCAATCGATGACTACATCTGTTGGATTTTTCTCTACTAATTTTCCTTGTATATGTGTAATCATAAATTTATGTTAATCCCTCAAATGTAAGAAATTTATTTATAGAATAAATTAGTTGCTATTTTTTATACTTTGCTCTTGTTTTTCTTTTTGCTGAGCATCAATAACTGCAATAGCTGCCATGTTTACAATTTCGTCTACACTAGCGTGTAATTGTAGGATGTGAGCAGGTTTACGCATACCCATCATTATTGGTCCGATTGATTCTGCTTTATTAAGTTCTTTTAGCAACTTATAAGTAATATTTGCAGATTCTAAATTTGGAAAAATTAAGGTGTTTACTTTTTTACCTGCTAACTTAGAGAATGGGAAACTATCCGATAATAACTGACTATTTAAAGCAAAATCTGTTTGCAACTCACCATCAACTAATAAGTCTGGATGTCTTTTGTGTAAATATGAAACTGCTTCTCTAACCTTTGTTGCTGTCTGGTCTTTGGATGATCCAAAGTTTGAAAAAGAAGTCATTGCCATAACGGGCTCCATACCAAACATTTTAACCACTTTTGCTGTCATTTGTGCAATTTTAGTCAAATCTTGAGCAGATGGGTTAATATTTATAGCAGTATCACTTAAAAACATTGGACCACGTTGTGTCATCATCACGTTAGTCGTAGCAACTCTTGTAGATCCTGGAGCCAAACCAATAAGCTCTAACATTGGTTTTACAACCGAAGGATAACTACGTGTATAACCAGATATTAAAGCATCTGCATCACCTTCGTTAACCATCATAGCTGCATAGTAATTACGCTCTCTCATTAGCTTTTCAGCTAATAACTGAGTGACACCTTTACGCTTACCTTGATCCCAAAATACTTTTGCGTATTTATTTTTTTGTTCTAATTGCTCGTCCGATTTTGGATCTATAATTAATACATCTGCATCAAATTCTAGTTCTTCTTTTAAACGTTCGATTTCATCTTTTCTTCCTAACAAGATAGGAATTGCAACACCTTCTTCATAAACAATTTGCGCTGCTTTTAAAACATCCAATGAGTCTGCCTCTGTAAACACCACACGTTTTGGGTTTAATTTAGCTCTGTTTAATAATAATCTAACAATTTTATTGTCACTGCCTAAACGATCTAATAACTCGTCTTCATATTTTTGCCAATCCGTTATTGGTTCTTTAGCAACACCACTTTCTATTGCTGCTTTTGCAACAGCTAAAGGTACAGTACTAATTAACCTAGGATCAAAAGGTTTGGGGATTATATAATCTTTACCAAAGGTTAGTCTAGTTTCTCCATAAGCAATATTTACTTGTTCTGGTACAGACTCTTTAGCTAATTTAGCCAGAGCTTTAACTGCAGCCATTTTCATTTCTTCATTTATCTTAGTCGCACGTACATCTAATGCACCACGAAATATAAAAGGAAACCCTAAAACATTATTAACTTGGTTAGGATGATCACTACGTCCAGTAGCCATTATGATATCTTCTCTAGTATCTATCGCTAGCTCATAACTGATTTCTGGATCCGGATTAGCCATAGCAAAAACAATAGGATTTTTAGCCATAGTTTTTAACATGTCTTGCGAGACTAAATTACCTACAGACAACCCTAAAAACACATCACTATCCACCATAGCTTCTGCTAAGCTATTGAATTTTTTATCTGTAGCAAATTTAAGTTGACTATCTAATAAATCTGTCCTATCCTTATGTAAAACACCATCTTTATCAAACATGGTAATATTTTCTGGCTTAACGCCTAAAGCCGCATATAAATTTACACAAGCCATGGCTGCAGATCCTGCTCCAGAGATTACTACTTTTACAGTCTCAATGTCTTTTTCTGCAATTTCTAACGCATTTATTAATGCTGCAGATGAAATGATTGCAGTACCATGTTGGTCATCATGCATAACAGGAATATCCAACTCTTCTTTTAATCGTCTTTCAATTTCAAAAGCTTCTGGAGCTTTGATATCTTCCAGGTTTATACCTCCAAAAGTAGGAGCTATATTTTTAACAGTTTCTATAAATTGTTCAATATTTTCAGTATCAACTTCAATATCAAAAACATCAATATCTGCAAATATTTTAAATAACAACCCTTTACCTTCCATTACTGGTTTAGAGGCTTCTGGACCAATATTACCCAATCCTAAAACAGCAGTACCATTAGATATTACTGCTACTAAGTTTCCTTTTGCTGTATATTTATAAACGTTGTTAACGTCTTTTTTAATTTCTAAACAAGGTTCTGCAACACCAGGAGAATAAGCCAATGCTAAATCTCTTTGTGATGCATATTTTTTTGTTGGAACAACTTTTATTTTTCCGGGAGTTGGCTTTGCATGATATACTAAAGCTTCACGTCTTCTACTTTGTTTGCTCATAACTTCACTTCAATTTTTAGTGAATTACAAATGTAATCTTTTTAGAAGAAAACAAGTTTAAAATAAGGATGGATAAACGGTAGATTTAAAGATAAAAATGTTAATCTTTAAGAAATTTTATATTTCGGGTTAAACCTGAATATTTAGTACGCTTTACAGCTGATTTTTGAAACACTTTTTTAAATACATCCTCTGTAATCTCTTCCCAGTCTTTTTTGGACATGTCTAACAATTCTGGATCAGGATTAAATAACGGTTGATTATGTGGTTTAGAAAACTTATTCCAAGGACACACATCCTGACAGACATCACAACCAAAAATCCAATCGTCAAATTTAGATTTCATTGTGTTAGGTAATTGATCTTTTAGTTCAATAGTAAAATAGCTAATACATTTACTACCATCTACAACATAAGGATCTACAATTGCTTGTGTTGGACAGGCATCAATACACGCTGTGCAAGTACCACAATGGTCTGTTACAGGTGTATCATAATCCAACTCTAAGTCAATAATCAGTTCTGCAATAAAATAAAACGAACCCACTTTTTGAGTTAATAAATTACTATGCTTACCAATCCAACCCAAACCTGATTTTGCAGCCCATGCTTTATCTAAAACTGGAGCAGAATCCACAAAAGCACGTCCAGACACCTCTCCAATATGTTCTTGAATGTATTGCGATAATTGTTTTAATTTAGATTTTATGACATGATGATAGTCATATCCATATGCATATTTAGAAACTTTATAGGTGTCTTTTATTTGTTGTTGTTCAGGATAATAATTTAATAACAATGAAATTACGGACTTTGAATCCTCTACTAATTTTGTTGGATCCAAACGCTTGTCAAAATGATTTTGCATGTAATCCATTTGACCATTCATATTGTTGTCTAACCAACGTTCTAATCTTGGAGCTTCTACTTCTAAAAATTCGGCTTTACTGATACCGCAAGATAAAAAACCTAAACGTTTAGCCTCATCCTTAATTAGGTTAGTATACTTAGTTTTATTATTAAACATTAATTTCTTTTCTGAAAACGTAACAATGCGTTTTTAGGTTTTAATGTAATTAAAGGGGTAATTTCAATAGTTTCAGATTTAGGTTCTATTTTATACTTTTTAAGTAGTTCTGTAACAGCTATAATCATTTCGAACATCGCAAAATTATTACCTATACATTTTCTAGGTCCAGCACCAAAAGGAAAATATTGTGCAGAATATTGACGACCTCCATCTTTAAAACGCTCTGGTAAAAAAGTATCTGGTTGGTCCCATAGCTTTGGATGTCTATGCATTTCATAAACTGAAAACAATAAATTACTACCAGATTCAAAATGATACTGATTAAAATCATCTGGTTTAATGTTTACTCGGTCTATAAAATAAGCAGGAGGATATAACCTCATAGCTTCCTCTAAAACTTGTTGACAGATTTTTGAAGAAGAAACCCTTGTCATTAAATCTGTATCATCACCACCTAAAGATAACCACTCTGCATAGATTTTATCTTGCCATTCAGGATGCTTAGCTAGTAACTGAAAAGTAAAAGTTAAAGCATTTGAAGTTGTCTCATGTCCTGCTGTAAAAATGATTAATATTTCATCTATTAATTGTTGCTCTGACATGCCTTGACCATCATCATATTTGGTCTCTAAAAGCATATCCAACAAATCGTCATAACGTTTATTTGAAACTTTACGGTCTGCTACAATACCCTTTAATATAACCCTTGCTTCTTCAGATAGTTTTAAATGTTTTTTCAGTTCACCTCCTGTTTTAAACCACCAACCTAAATAAGGTTGTCTAAGTTCTTTTACTAACATACGTTGATTGGCTTCAGTTATAAACTGAAGACGTTCCATATCTTTGGCTCTAGCTGGTTTGGTAAATAAAGATTTAACTACAGTTTGAAACGCAAGGTCATTTAGTATAGGGAAGATATCAATAGTTTTGTTTGTAGAAATTTTATTAAATTCTTCTACAATGGTGTCTTGCATACCGCTTAACAAATTCTGCAATTGCTTTTTATGAAAAGCGGGTTGCATCATTTTACGTTGTTTTTTCCATTTTTCACCTTCAGAGGTTAATAAACCTTCACCTACATATTTTACTAAATCCTCTGTTTGGATGTTAGACTTAGTATAGTTTTTTTGGTTTTTCTGAAGAACATATTGTGCAAAAGCTGCATCACGACAAAAGTATATTTTAGAATTAAAACTGACATTCAATTTAAAAATATCACCTTTTTCAATAAAATTCTTATTATGAAAAGGTAATGGATTTTTTAAAATTTCTAATGAATGCTTAATGAATTTTAATAACGAAACTTCTGGTATTTTTTTCATTTAAAATATTTAATTCAATTATAAAACTCTACTTATACCTTTATTCTAAAATAAGCCTCCTTGAGTTGGTCCTTTAATTTTCCCTAAATGTTTATAGGCAAGCTCAGTGACTTCACGTCCACGTGGAGTACGCATTATAAAACCTTGTTGTATCAAAAAGGGTTCATACACTTCTTCAACCGTTTCTGTACTTTCACTAACAGCAGTAGCAATAGTGCTAATACCTACAGGACCACCTTTAAATTTATCGATTATAGTTGACAGTATTTTATTATCCATTTCGTCTAAACCATAAGCATCAACATTAAGCGCTTCTAAGCTATATCTGGCAATTTTAATATCTATGCTACCGTTTCCTTTAATCTGTGCAAAATCACGTACACGACGTAGTAAAGCATTGGCAATTCTAGGAGTTCCACGACTGCGTCCAGCAATTTCAATTGCTGCTTCCATAGAAATTGGTACATTTAAAATATCTGCACTACGCTGAATTATTGTAGTCAGTAAATCTGTTTTATAATATTGAAGTCTACTTTGGATACCAAAACGTGCTCGCATTGGAGCTGTTAATAAACCAGAACGTGTGGTAGCACCAACTAAAGTAAATGGATTTAAATTGATTTGTACAGTCCTTGCATTAGGACCAGTTTCAATCATAATATCAATTTTATAGTCTTCCATAGCTGAGTATAAATACTCTTCTACAATTGGACTTAAACGATGGATTTCGTCTATAAAAAGAACATCTCTATCATCTAGGTTTGTTAATAAACCTGCTAAATCACCAGGTTTATCTAATACAGGTCCTGATGTAATTTTAATTCCAACTCCAAGCTCGTTTGCCAATATATTAGCAAGGGTTGTTTTACCTAAACCTGGAGGTCCATGAAATAAAGTGTGGTCAAGTGCTTCGTCACGCATGTTAGCGGCTTGAACAAAAATTTGCAGATTTTCCAATACTTGATCTTGACCTGTAAAATCATCAAAGGATAGAGGTCTTAATTGTCTTTCGACATCAAACTCTTCAGGAGAAAAATTATCGTTAGTTGGATCTAGGTTTTCGTTCATAATATTTCCGCGAAAGCGTAATAGCATTAATAATTGTATATAAACAAATATAAAGAAAAAGCCTTTCTGTTTAAACAGAAAGGCTTTTCAATATTATATATAGATATAAATCTAGTGTTGTAATTCTTCTTCTCCTTCTTTTAAAGGTACATTTTGAGGCACAAAATCTTCAACATGACCTGGTTTACTGTAGTCGTAAGCCCATCTATGTACTTGAGGAATAGCTCCTGGCCAGTTACCATGTACATGCTCTACTGGAGTTGTCCACTCTAAAGTGTTAGATCTCCATGGGTTTTGCTCAGCTTTCTTACCATAGAAAATACTTGAAAAGAAATTATATAAAAATATTATTTGAAAAATACTTCCAATAATAGCAAACATTGTAATAACAACATTTACACTAGCTAAATCATCAAATAATGGGAAGTTAGTATTAGTATAATAACGTCTTGGTAATCCAGCCATACCTATGAAGTGCATTGGGAAAAATACACCATAAGCACAAACTGCAGTTATCCAGAAGTGAACATAACCTAAGTTTTTGTTCATCATACGTCCAAACATTTTAGGGAACCAGTGGTATACACCAGCAAAGAAACCATATAATGCAGAGATACCCATAACCAAGTGGAAGTGAGCCACTACAAAGTAAGTATCATGAACGTTAATATCTAGAGCACTATCACCTAAGATAATTCCTGTTAATCCACCTGTTATGAAAGTTGAAACTAATCCAATTGAAAACAGCATGGCTGGATTCATTTGAAGGTTACCTTTCCATAGAGTAGTAATATAATTAAACGCTTTAACTGCTGAAGGAATAGCAATTAATAATGTTGTAAAAGTAAATACAGATCCTAAGAATGGATTCATTCCTGAGATAAACATGTGGTGACCCCAAACAATTGTAGATAAAAATGCAATTGCCAAAATTGAAGCGACCATTGCTCGGTAACCAAAAATTGGTTTACGTGAGTTAGTTGCAATTATCTCTGAAGTAATACCTAATGCTGGTAATAATACAATGTATACTTCTGGGTGACCTAAGAACCAAAATAAGTGCTCAAATAAAACTGGAGAACCACCTTGGTAGTGTAATACTTCACCTTGAATAAATATATCAGATAGGAAGAATGAAGTCCCAAAACTTCTGTCCATTATTAATAATAATGCAGCAGATAATAATACAGGGAAAGAAACTACACCTATGATAGCTGTAACAAAAAACGCCCAGATTGTTAAAGGTAATCTAGTCATAGACATACCTTTTGTTCGAAGATTGATTACAGTTACAACATAATTTAATGATCCAATTAAAGAGGAAGCAATGAATATTGCCATAGATACTAACCATAAAGTCATACCTAAACCAGATCCACCCTGAGCCATTGGTAAAGCACTAAGAGGAGGATAAATTGTCCAACCAGCTGCAGCTGGTCCAGCTTCAACAAAGAAAGAACTTATCATGATTACACTTGATAAAAAGAATAACCAATAAGATACCATGTTTAAAAAACCAGATGCCATATCTCTGGCTCCAATTTGTAACGGAATTAAAAGGTTACTAAAAGTACCACTTAAACCTGCTGTTAAAACAAAAAACACCATGATTGTCCCATGTATAGTAACTAATGCTAAGTAAATATCTGCACTCATTACTCCATCAGGAGCCCATTTACCTAGTAATGCTTCAAACATCGGATTAGCCTCTTCTGGCCATGCTATTTGAATACGCATCATAATAGACATTGCTACACCAATAACACCCATTATTAGTCCAGTAATTAAATACTGCTTAGCAATCATTTTATGATCAATACTAAAAATATATTTAGTTATAAATGTTTCTTTATGATGATGACCATGATCGTCATGTCCATGTTCTTCTACGTGTGCTGACATAATCTAAAATCTTTAATTTGAGTTTTCTTTACTTTAATTTTTTACTAATGAATCTACAAAAAGCTTTTGCTCTTTAATCCATGCATCATATTCTTCTTGTGTTTCTACTACTATTTTCATTTGCATGTTATAGTGTGAAGTACCACAAATTTTATTACATAATAATAAATAATCAAACTCATATGGTTCTAAAGCTTCTTCACCTTTAGCCATTAATTCTTGACTTTTTGTTTTTCTTATATTATTAATGTTAGCTACCTTATCTTGAATTTCGGCAGTTTCACGCATTTCTGCTGTAGTTTTAGTTGGAGTAAAACTAAACTGAGTAATCATACCAGGAACACAGTTCATTTGTGCTCTAAAGTGAGGCATATAAGCAGAGTGTAATACATCTTGAGATCTCATTTTGAATAACACTGGCTTACCAACTGGTAAGTGTAATTCTTTTACAATTATATCATCTTGTGCGTTTGGATCAGCCTCATCAACCCCTAGTTCGTTAGCTCTATTAATATCTATTAATCTAACATTTGCTTTACCTAAAGCATTATCAATACCAGAGTATCTTGCTTTCCAGTTAAATTGTTGTGCATAAAGCTCAACAACCATTGGATCAGCATCTTCATCAATATTCATGATACTAGTCCAAGTAAATAAACCTTGAATAATTAAACCAGCTAATACAATTACAGGAATAATAGTCCAAATAGCTTCTAATTTGTTATTATCAGCAAAGAATAAAGCTTTTCTACCTTTTTCTCCTCTGTATTTAAATGCGAAGTAATGTAATAAAAACTGTGTGATTGTTTGTACAAAGAAAATAACAATCATTGATATAATCATTAAGTTATCTATTCCAGGTCCATGCTCTGAAGCTGAATTAGACATTAATGGTAAATCACCCCATTTTACAAAACAGATAATGGTAATGGCATAGATGAAGATTAAAAAACCTATCATTAAATAACCATTAATACGGTTATCGTTATCGTTTGCTACTTGATTATTTTCAGTTGCTTTGCCTGTTTGGGTCAAATCGAAGATTTTAACCATTTGCCAAATAGCAACGAAAATAAATACTAAAACTAAAATTGATAATAAAGTCGTCATTGTTATCGTTCTTCTTTATTTTATTTTTTATTAATAATGGAAATGTTCACTTTCTTTAATGAAAGGATTTCCTTTAGCTATAAGTGGTTGTTTAGATATAGCATAGAATACTATGAATAAGAATAAACCTGCAAATAATAAGATTGCTCCTATTTCAGGCATACCGATAAACCATCTATCTCCAACTGTAGCAGGCATAATCATATTGAATACATCAATATAGTGTCCAGCTAATATTACAACTCCTGTCATTATTACAAACCAAGGAATACGCTTATAATCGCTATTCATTAATAATAATAATGGGAATAAGAAGTTCATTGCAATCATACCAAAGAATGGTAAGTTATAATCGTTAATTCTTGTTATATAATATGTTACCTCTTCTGGAATGTTAGAATACCAGATTAACATAAATTGAGAAAACCATAAGTATGTCCAGAAAATACTAAATCCAAACATAAACTTAGCTAAATCATGAATATGACTATCATTTACTTGAGGCAATAAGCCTTTAGATTTAAGATATATTGTGATCATTGCCATTACAGTGACAGCACAAACCATCATACCTGCAAAGACATACCATCCGAATAAAGTAGAGAACCAGTGAGGGTCAACACTCATAATCCAATCCCAAGACATCATTGATTCAGTATATATAAAGAATACTAAAAATGCTGCTGCTATACGGAAAGATTTTTTAAAGTTTCTTTTGTCTCCTTCTGGTGCTTCATCTTGTGCCAAAGAAAATTTACGAGCAAAAAATCTATATAAAGACCATCCTCCAATAAAAATTAGACCTCTAATAAAGAAACCAGTAGTATTTAACCATCCTGATTTACCAGCAACCAACTTATCAAACTTATCACTTTCAGGATTAACCATCTCGTCATTCATCCAAACAAAGATATGATCACCTGCGAACATAGCGATTGCTAAAACGATTAAGGCTCCAGGTAAAAGATAGTATGTAATACCTTCCATTACTCTAAATAACAATGGAGACCATCCAGCTTGGGCTGCAAATTGAATAGCATAAAAAGCTAAAGCTCCTAAAGCAATCATCATAAAGAAAAATGCTGCAACGTAAAGAGCAGAATAAGGTCTATTGTGAATTTGGTGCATTACATGCTCAGCATGTTCATCTCCATGATCTGCTGATGCAGAATGAGAATCTGTTTGTTCATGAGAGTCTTCACTACCATGAGTATCATGAGCTGCAACTGGAGCATGACTATCTGCTACAGCATGAGCATCACCATGAGAACCATGACTAGCTTCATCAGCTAACATTGCTTTAACATCATCTTTAGTTACATGATGAGATGAGTAATAACTTGTTCCCCATAATACTGCTCCTAAAATGATTAGGATTAGCGAAACTATTTTTAGTCTATTTGAAAGTGTGTACATATCTATATATAAACTTTATCTAAAATCTTATTTTTGTAGGTCTGCCTTTAATTTCATAACATAAGCAACTACTTGCCAACGCTCTTCTTCATTTAAGAAATTAGCATAAGAACCCATTGAGTTTTTACCATAATACATAACGTGATAAATACTACCAGAATTAATAGCTCTACCAGCATCATCGTAGCTAGGCACTCCTAAAATCTTTTCTCTTTTTACTAAGTTACCTTTACCATCACCTTTATTACCGTGACAAATACCACAATAAATGTTATAAAGTTCTTTAGCTCTTGGCTCATCAAGTTGAGTTGAATCTAAAGGACTTGTAAGTTCTGCTTTAGCTAAATCGTAACCAGCAACATCACTTGTATATTCAAAAGGTGTATATCCTCTTGGGATAGTTCCATCAACAGGTAATTGTGCTTCTACTCCGTTTGCAAATGCATCAGATTCCTGATATGCTTCGTAGCCTACAGATTCGTACATGTTTGGCATGTATTGATAGTTAGGTCGCGAACTTTTGTTACAAGAAGTAAAAGTTATGGCTACTAATGCTACTATTGTTATTTTAATTAAATGTTTCATTGTATCTAATTAATGTGCTTTATCTACTACGTTAATCTCTACTGCTCCAGTTTTTTCTAACAGATTGTGTAAATCTTGTTGATTTCCAAGTACTGGGATTTCCATTAAGAAATGGTCATCTGTAGTTCTAGGGTCTGGATTTTCAGCTTGTTTAAAAGGCCACATTTTACTTCTTAAATAGAATGTAATTACCATTAAGTGAGCTGCAAAAAATACTGTTAACTCAAACATAATTGGTACAAATGCTGGTAAATTTTCTAAATAACTAAAGCTTGGTTTACCACCAATATCTTGTGGCCAATCTTCAATCATAATGAAATTCATCATTAATGTTGCTACTGTTATACCTACACATCCATATAAAAATGCACAGATTGCTAAACGTGTTGGAGCTAATCCCATTGCCTTATCTAGTCCATGAACTGGAAAAGGAGTATATACTTCTTCGATGTGATGCTTTGCTGCTCTTACTTCTTTAACAGCATGCATTAAAACATCGTCATCGTTATAAATAGCGTGAATTACTTTTGAAGCTTCCATATGCTACTTTAAATTATTTATTTCTTTATTAATCACATCTGATGTTCTTGCATCAGCACCTGTTCCCATTAAACTATCACCATTTTCTCTAATGTTCTTATAACGTTGTCCAGATGATTTTAAAATTGTCTTAACTTCTGCTTGAGCAATTACTGGGAATGTTCTAGAGTATAATAAAAATAATACAAAGAAGAATCCAATAGTACCAATAAATATTCCTATATCAACAAAAGTTGGTGAAAACATAGTCCATGATGATGGTAAGTAATCTCTGTGTAATGAAGTTACAATAATTACGAAACGTTCAAACCACATTCCTATATTTACAACAATAGATATAAAGAACGAGAACATAATACTTGTACGTAATTTTTTAAACCACATAAATTGAGGTGAAAATACGTTACATGACATCATCATCCAATAAGCCCATGCATAAGGTCCAGTTGCTCTGTTTAAGAAAGCATATTGCTCAAATTCAACACCAGAATACCAAGCAACAAAAAGCTCAGTAATATAAGCCACACCTACAATAGAACCTGTAAGCATGATTACGATGTTCATTAACTCTATGTGTTGTACAGTAATGTAGTCTTCTAGATGACATACCTTTCTCATAATGATAAGAAGTGTATTTACCATTGCAAATCCCGAGAAAATTGCTCCTGCAACAAAATAAGGAGGGAAAATAGTAGTGTGCCAACCAGGAATTACAGAGGTAGCAAAGTCAAAAGATACAATTGTATGTACAGAAAGTACTAAAGGTGTTGCTAAACCAGCTAATACTAAAGATACTTCTTCAAAACGTTGCCAATCTTTTGCTCGACCTGTCCATCCAAAACTTAATAAAGCATATATCTTTTTCTGGAAAGGTTTAACAGCTCTATCACGAAGCATCGCAAAGTCAGGTAACAAACCAGTCCACCAGAATACTAATGATACAGATAAATAAGTTGAAATTGCAAATACATCCCAAAGTAGTGGCGAGTTAAAGTTTACCCATAATGAACCAAATTGGTTTGGTATAGGTAATACCCAATATGCTAACCATGGACGACCCATGTGTATAATTGGAAATAAACCTGCTTGAACTACCGAGAAAATTGTCATCGCTTCTGCAGAACGGTTAATTGCCATTCTCCACTTTTGACGGAATAATAATAGTACTGCCGAAATTAATGTTCCTGCGTGACCAATACCAACCCACCAAACGAAGTTAGTAATATCCCAAGCCCAGTTAACTGTTCTGTTTAGACCCCAAGTTCCTATTCCTGTTGAAACAGTATAAATAATACAACCTATTCCCCAAAGAAAAGCTACAAGAGCGATTGAAAACACAATCCACCATTGTTTGTTAGCTTTACCCTCTACAGGAGCTGCGATATCTACAGTTACATCGTGATACGATTTCTCGCCAGTAACTAAAGGTCTTCTAATAGGTGCTTCGTAATGAGACGCCATAATCCTTTTATAATTGTTTATTAATTAATCTATTTTATGCTTCTGTTGTGTTTCTTACTTTAGTATGATACTGAACGTTAGGTTTAGTACCAACACTTTCTAATAAGTGATACATACGATCGTCTTTTAAAAGTTTTGCAACTTTACTTTCTTCATCGTTTATATCTCCAAATACCATTGCTCCACTTCCACATGCTGCAGAACAAGCTGTTTGGAATTCACCATCCTTAATCTCACGTCCATCACGTTTAGCATCTAGAATTGTTTTTTGTGTTTTTTGAATACACATAGAACATTTTTCCATTACACCACGAGAACGTACAGTTACATCTGGGTTAATTACCATACGACCTAAATCGTTATTCATGTGGTAATCAAACTCGTCGTTACCATTGTATAAGAACCAGTTAAAACGTCTTACTTTATATGGACAGTTGTTTGCACAATATCTTGTACCAACACATCTGTTATACGCCATATGGTTTTGACCTTGTCTTCCGTGTGCAGTTGCGGCAACAGGACAAACTGTTTCACAAGGTGCATGGTTACAATGCTGACACATTACTGGTTGGAATGCTACTTGAGGATTATCTGCAGGATCTTCTAACTCTCCAAAACCTCCTAAAGAACCATTATCTCCAAATAAACCAGAGAACCCTTCTTTTTTAGCATCATCCTCAGCAAATGTATCTTCAGATGAATAATATCTATCAATACGTAACCAGTGCATATCACGACTACGTCTTATTTCTTCTTTACCTACAACTGGTACATTATTTTCTGCGTGACATGCTATAACACATGCTCCACATCCTGTACAAGCATTTAAATCTATAGATAAGTTAAAGTGATGTCCAATAGAACGATCAAACTCATCCCAAAGATCAACTTCTGGAGATGTTACAGGAGTTTCTTCGTGGTTTAAAGACACCATTGGCACTTCATTCCAGTAATGTTTATCCTTTGTGTTAAAAATCTCTAAAGTAGTTTCTTTTATAATATCTCCACGACCCATTAACGTGTTTTGTAACTGAACACAAGCAAATTCATGCATTCCGTTAGCTGGTTCGATAGAAACACTTTGTACAGTATCAAAATTAGTATATAATGCATATGCATTAACACCAGTTTTCATTTCGTCTTTAAGACCAGTGGTTCTACCATAACCAAATGATAAACCAACAGAACCTTTTGCTTGACCTGGCTGAATAATTACTGGTACGGTTAATGGCTCAGCACCTTTAACTTTTAAAGTAACATAACTACCATTTAATGCTCCAGTAGAATCATTTTCATTAATGATATTCCAAGCTTCAGCATCTGCTTTAGAAACTGTTAAATAATTATCCCAAGATGTTCTTGAAATTGGATCTGGAAACTCTTGTAACCATGGGTTATTGGCCTGTTGACCATCTCCCATACCTACCTTAGTATATAATGTTAATTCTGTTCCTGTAGTTTTTGCCGAAGAAGCTAACTCTATAGCTGCATTATTTGCAGGAGCTTCATCAATAGCAATTTCTTCAACTACTATTTCTTCAACTTCTTCTTCTTCTTCAAGAAGATCTTCAGCTGAAACATTACTTACAAATACACCATCATGTAATGCTTGATTGTAAGAACTTCCATTCAGAATTGAATCATTCCAAGTTGATTTTATATAATCGTTTAACGATACTCCATTGTCAGTCCACTTTAATAAAGCTTCTTGAAATTGACGAGTATCAAATAAAGGTCTAATTGTTGGTTGCATTAAAGCAAAATGACCTTTTTTAATTTCAACATCTCCCCAAGATTCTAAGTAATGAGGTGCTGCTGCTGTATATTGACATACTAAAGCTGTTTCATCTTCCTTAGAAGTAAAAACTATAGATAAAGAAGTTTTCTTTAATCCCTCAGAAAAGTCTTTTGCATTAGGTAAAGTATACATTGGATTAACTCCACTCATGATAACTGCTCCAACTTTACCTGCTTTCATATCAGCAATTAAAGTTTGTACTGCGTTGTTATTACCTTGACGCGTTTTAATTGGCGTTTCAGGATCAAAAGCTTTACTTCCTAATTTTTTATTTATTTCTAAAGCAACTGTTTGAGCATTCACATCTTGAATACCAGTTACTACTACTCCATTACTTCCTGCTTTAAGTAATTCTGAAGCTGTTTTTTGAACAGCATCTTTAATTTTTGCAGGTAATGCATTAGCATTAACAGAGCTACCTACAATTAAACTATGTAGTTGTGCTAAAGCTAATTTTTGTTGAGTAGGTGTTAATGGCACACGCTTATCTGCATTAGCACCAGTTAATGACATATTAGATTCAAATTGAATATGTCTTGACATCTTACCGTGATCAGGTATTCTTTTAGAAGCATAACCAGCATCAAAGCCTCCACCTTGCCAATCTCCTAAAAAGTCAGCACCAACAGAAACAACTGTCATTGCTTTAGCAAAATCATAATTTGCTAAACCACGTTCTCCATACATTGCTTGATAAGCATCTAAAGCAGCCGATTCTGAAACAGCATCATAAACCACATGGTTTACGTTACCAAATTTCTCAGAAAACTCTGCAATTAATTTAGATGTCGATGGACTAGCATAAGTTTGAGTTAATAAAGTAATTTGCTTACCTGAATCTTTTAAGCTATTTAAAGCCTTAATAGTTTCAGCATCAAAATCAGACCAAGCAATTGCCTTATCTCCTTTTTTAGGACCTTGAACCCTTAAGCTATCATATAAATCTAAAACAGAAGCATTAACCCTAGCGTTTGCATGACCATTAGTTGAAGCTAACGTATTGTTTTCAATTTTAATTGGACGACCTTCTCGAGTCTTAACTAAAACACTTGCAAAATCAAAACCGTTAGCTATTGTCGTTGCATAATAATTTGCAACACCAGGAACTATACGATCTGGTTGAACTACGTAAGGAATAGATTTAACTACTGGTCCTTCACAAGCAGCTAAAGATGCTGCTGCAGTACTAAAACCAACATATTTTAAGAAATCACGACGTGTTGTTGAAGAACTCTCTAATGTATCTTTATCACCTAAAAACTCATCAGTAGGAATTTCTTGAACAAATTCGTTTTGTTTTAGCGTCTCAACAATAGAACTATCGTTTAGCTCCTCAACACTTTTCCAGTATTTCTTGTTTGATGACATATTATATAATTGAATTTATTTCTTTATTAATTATTTTAATCTCTTCCCTCTAAAAAGGAAGTAAACCTATATTGTTAGTAATGACATTTACCACATTCTAAACCTCCCATTTGAGCTGCAGTAAAGTTGTCTTTACCATACTTTTTATACAACTGCTCGTGGATTTTTGTGTAGTAAGCATTATCTTTTACTTTAACATCTGTCTCTCTGTGACAGTTAATACACCATCCCATAGTTAAAGGTGCATGCTGAGACATAATTTCCATTTCTTCAACAGGACCATGACAAGTTTGACACTCAACACCTCCAACAACTACGTGCTGCGAGTGATTGAAATAAGCAAAATCTGGTAGTTTATGAATTTGAATCCATTTAACTGGAGAACTTTCTCCTGTATATTTTTGTTCACCATCATCCCAACCAACAGCATTGTATAATTTTTTAATTTCAGCATTATAATCTACACCGTATTCAGCCAAACCTTCAGCCTGAGTTTCTGGCGCAACTTCATAAATTGATTTATGACAATTCATACACACATTTAGAGATGGTATACCTGAATGCTTACTTACTCTTGCAGAAGAGTGACAGTATTTACAATCTATACCATTGTCTCCAGCGTGAATTCTATGAGAATAATGTATTGGCTGTATTGGCTCATAACCTTGATTGACTCCAACTTGCATTAAGAAACCGTAAACAAAATACGCACTAGCCAACATTAAAACGACAACTGAAACTAAAACCAAAAACTGATTTTGAGCAAAAGCTTTCCAAAGCGGAGTACGTTTTGAAGATTGAGGCAACTCAACACCTTTTGCTTCAGCAAAACGACGTAAAGTTTTATTCACTAAAAATAATGCTGCTGCTAACAAAGCAAACAACACACCTAAAGCACCAAGGATTAATTTATTTGAAATCCCACCTTCACCTGAAGTAGAACTACTACCACCTCCATCAACTTCTACTGGAGGTTTTGGCGGAGCTGGAGCTTCAGAAGCTGTATAGGCTAAGATATTATCAATATCCGCATTTGTTAACGTTGGAAACGCACTCATTGCAGCCCCATTAAACTCGTTATAAATCTTGTTTGCGTAAGCATCTCCAGATTTAATAAGTCCTGCACTGTTTTTTATCCATTTGTACAACCACTCTCTATCCAATCCTTCAGTATCTGCTAAACGAGCCTCTACATTACGTAAAGCTGGACCTGTCATTTTCTTATCCAATTTATGACAAGCTATACAGTTTGCATTAAACAATGCTTTACCTGTAACAGCGTCGCCATCTTGTGCGAAAAGAGAGGTTGAGAATGTTAGTAAAAAAATTAAGCTTAAACGAAGAGTGTTGCGACTTAACTTACGGTGAATCACCTGTTTCATATTATATATTGAATTTACTTCTAAACTTTGGTATGGTTTTTTCATCTATTTTAATAAAATACAGTTCAAAAAACGTTTAGCAAAAGTAATACTTAAAGTCGATTTTAGAAATCTTAAGGAAGTCTTAATTACTAATTTAGAGATATTCTAAATAACAAATTATATCACTTTTACGTTTAATACTTATACATTTGCAATAAATATACTAAAATATGAAGATTACACAAATAAAAACCTATTATCTAAGTGCCTTAATAACAATGTATTTTTCAACATTTACAATTGCTCAACAAGGTACAGTAGTAGTCAATGAAGATCCTTCAATACCTAAATTACTTGAGATTAAAAAGGACATTAATAAAGATGATAATAATAGCGATAGATATAAAATTCAGATTTATTCTGGAAGTGTAGGTAAAGCTGAAAGTAACAAATCTAAATTTGATAATTCAATAGGTGTGTGGAAATCTCAGTTAACTTTTGAGTCTCCAAATTACAAAGTATGGGTAGGAAATTTCAGAACAAGATTAGAAGCTGAACGCGCTTTGTTAGATGTTCAGAAAAAGTTTAAAGATGCTTTTATTTTTAAACCAAAGAAGGATTAAAGTTTTAAACATTAATAATTAAAATAAAAAAAGCGATTCACAATGAATCGCTTTTTTTATGATTAAACTTAAATAATTATTTAAGTTTTTTCTTTACCTCTACTTCATGGAATGCTTCAATTACATCTCCAACATTAATGTCGTTGTAATTCTTGATTTGCATACCACAATCATATCCTTTAGAAACTTCTTTAGCGTCGTCTTTAAAACGTTTTAATGAAGCTAATTCACCTGTATAGGCTACTACCCCATCTCTAATTAAACGTATTTGAGAGTTTCTAAATATTTTTCCATTCATTACCATACAACCTGCTATAGTACCAACTTTAGAAACTTTAAAGATTTCTCTAATTTCAGCAGTACCTGTAACCTCTTCTTTAACTTCTGGAGATAACATACCTTCCATAGCGTCTTTAAGATCGTTGATAGCGTCGTATATAATTGAATACGTTCTGATATCTACTTCTTCTCTATCAGCAATTGTTCTTGCATTTCCAACAGGACGAACATTAAATCCAATAATGATGGCATCTGATGCTGTTGCTAGTAATACATCACTTTCAGTAATTGCACCAACCCCTTTATGAAGGATGTTAACTTGAATTTCTTCAGTAGATAGTTTTTGGAAAGAATCTGTTAATGCTTCAACAGAACCATCCACATCTCCTTTAAGGATAATATTAAGCTCTTTAAACGTTCCTAAAGCAATACGACGACCAATTTCGGCTAGCGTTAATGTTTTAGTCGTTCTAACGTCTTGCTCACGTTGTAGCTGTGTACGCTTAGTTGCTATTTGTTTAGCTTCACGCTCGTCTGCAAATACGTTAAACTTATCACCTGCTTGTGGTGCTCCATCTAAACCTAATACAGATACGGGAGTTGATGGTCCAGCTTCTTCAATATCATAACCTCTTTCGTCATGCATCGCTTTTACTTTTCCACTATTTTTACCTGCTAATAGATAATCTCCTACACGTAATGTTCCTGCTTGAACTAATACTGTAGATACATAACCTCTACCTTTATCTAAATACGCTTCAACAACAGTACCTACTGCTGGTTTATTTGGATTTGCTTTAAGCTCTAATAGTTCTGCTTCAAGCAATACTTTTTCTAATAATTCTTTAACACCTGTTCCTACTTTGGCAGAGATATCATGAGATTGAATTTTTCCTCCCCAATCTTCAACTAGTAAGTTCATTTGTGCTAAACCTTCTTTAATCTTTTCTGGGTTAGCGTGTGGTTTATCAATCTTGTTAATTGCAAATACAATTGGCACACCAGCTGCTTGTGCGTGAGATATTGCTTCTTTTGTTTGAGGCATTATATCATCATCGGCTGCTGCAACAATAATAGCAATATCTGTTACTTGAGCACCACGAGCACGCATGGCTGTAAAGGCCTCGTGACCTGGTGTATCAAGGAATGCTATTTTTTGTCCATTATCTAATTGTACACCATAGGCACCAATGTGCTGTGTGATACCTCCAGACTCTCCTGCAATTACATTTTCTTTACGAATGTAATCTAATAAAGATGTTTTACCATGATCTACGTGTCCCATCACTGTTACAATAGGTGCACGAGATTTTAAATCTTCTGGCTTATCTTGAACTTCTTCAATAGACTCTTCAATATCAGCTGTTACAAATTCAGTTTTATAACCAAATTCTTCTGCTACGATAGCTAATGTTTCAGCATCTAAACGCTGATTCATGGTAACCATCATACCAAGAGACATACATGCAGATATAATTTTTGTTACAGGAACATCCATCATAGTTGCTACTTCGTTTGCAGTAACAAACTCTGTAACTTTAAGTATTTTGCTTTCTGCTGCTTCGATTTGTTGATCGATTTCAGTCTGCTCTCTATGCTGATCTCTTTTATCTCTTCTATATTTAGCACCTTTACCTTTAGACGACTTACCTTGAAGTTTCTCTAAAGTTTCACGTACTTGTCTTTTAACATCCTCTTCGCTAGGCTCTGCTTTAACAATAGTTTTACGACCACCTGGTTTTCTACCTTTAAATCTATCATTTCCTCTTGATGGTCCTGATCCTTTACGGTTATTATCACCTGGTTTTGAGATACGACGACGTTTCCTTTTATTGGCATTATCGTCTTTTTTAGTATCCTCCTTTTTCTTTTTAGGTTTATTAAATTGAGATAGATCAATTTTATCACCTGCAATTTTAGGACCTGAAAGTTTGGTGTATTTTGTTTTAAGCTTTTCTTCAACAGGAGCTTTACTTTCTTCTGCTTTAGCTTCTTCCTTTTTAGCTGGTGTTTGAGCTACAGGTTTAGCCTCAGTTTTAACTTTAGGCTTGGCATCTGATTTAGCTTCAACTTTAGGAGTAACTTTATTTGGTGAAGTTTTTTGCTCTTGAGCTTTTGGCGTTTCTTTTTTAGACTGTGTATTTTGGTCTGCTTTTTTAGCGACTTTTTTACCAGCGTCTAAATCTATTTTACCAACAGGCTTAAGCTTAGATATAGATTTAGAAGCCTTAATCACTTCTTCCTCTTTCCTTTTCTTTTCCTTAGCTTCTTGCTCTGCCTTAGCTGCTTTTGCTGCTCTTGCAGCTTTGGCAGCATCTTCAGCTTTTTGCTTTTCTGCTAACTCTTTTTCGCGTTTAACACGCAGTTCTTCCTTCTCTTTATTCTTAGCTTCGTTAACTTCTTGCGATGCCATTTTCTTGTTAGCATCAGTTTGAAATTCGTCGGAAAGAATACTGTAAGTTTTCTCTGAAATTTTGGTAGTCGGTCGCTTCTCGATCTCCACACCTTTAGAGTCTAAAAACTCTACAGCGCGATCAAGAGAGATGTTAAGCTCACGTAATACCTTATTTAATCTAATTGTTTCAGCCATAAATTGCCTTTAACCTTTTCTTTTTTTCTCAAATATATGTTAATCTTCGAATTCTTCCTTAAGAATTCTGATAACATCTAAAATTGTTTCTTCTTCTAAGTCTGTTCTCTTTACTAAATCTGCCACATCTTGTTCTAAAATGCTTTTAGCCGTATCAAGACCTGCTTTACTAAATTCTGAAATAATCCAGCTATCGATTTCATCAGAAAATTCACTTAATTCAACATCTTCTTCAGCACCTTCTCTTAACACATCAATCTCGTAACCTGTTAATTGTCCTGCTAATCTAATGTTGTGACCACCACGCCCAATAGCTTTACTTACTTCTTCTGGCTTTAAGATAGCTTCTGCACGTTTGTTTTCTTCATCAATTTTAATTGATGTTACTCTTGCAGGACTTAATGCTCTAGTAATGTAAAGTTGTAAATTGGTTGTGTAATTAATAACGTCAATGTTTTCGTTACCAAGCTCACGTACAATTCCGTGTATTCTTGATCCCTTCATACCTACACAAGCTCCAACTGGATCAATTCTATCATCATAAGAATCTACAGCTACCTTAGCTTTGTCACCTGGAATACGCACAACATTTTTGATTGTAATTAAACCATCAAACACTTCTGGTATTTCAGATTCGAATAATTTTTCTAAGAACTTAGGTGATGTTCTTGACATGATAATTGCTGGCTTATTTCCTTTAAGCTCAACACTATCAATAACACCTCTTACGTTATCTCCTTTTCTAAAAAAGTCAGATGGTATTTGTTTATCTTTTGGCAAGATGATTTCGTTACCTTCATCATCTAATAAAATTACTGCTCTGTGACGAATATGATGTACTTCTGCTGTATATAAGTCTCCAACTAACTCTTGGAATTGCTTAAACACGTTAGTATTATCATGCTCGTGTATTTTAGAAATTAAGTTTTGGCGTAATGCTAAAATAGCACGACGTCCTAAATCTATTAATTTCACTTCTTGAGACACATCTTCTCCTACTTCAAAATCTGGCTCGATTTTTCTAGCTGCACTTAATGATATTTCTTGATTTGGCTCTTCTACTTCACCATCTGCAACAACGATTCTGTTTCTCCAAATTTCTAAATCTCCTTTATCTGGGTTTATAATAATATCAAAATTATCGTCATCTCCAAATTTTTTCTTTAACGCATTTCTAAATACATCCTCCAAAATAGCCATTAAGGTGACACGATCTATTAATTTATCGTCTTTGAATTCTGAAAAAGATTCAATTAACGCTATATTTTCCATAACTCTATTTGAATTAAAATTTTATTATAACTTTTGCTTCTACAACATTGTTGTAAGCAATTATTTCTGTTTTACTTACTGTCACTTTACCTTTACCTACAGGTTTTGGCTCTCTGGCTTTCCATTGCAAGGTAAATGTTTCGTCATTTACTTCAGTTAAAGTCCCTTCAAATTTACCATCATTAGTTGTAACCCCCAAGTTACGTCCAATATGTTTTGGATATTGTCTTGATAAGGTCAAAGGTGCAGCTGCTCCTGCAGACATAACTTCTAGTGCAAAATCATGCTCTTCTCTATCTATGTTATGTTCTATTGCACGACTTACAAACATACAATCTTCAACCCTTACACCTTCATCTCCATCAATAATGATTTTAATCTCATTATTTCCTACTACACTAAAATCTATTAAAAATAAATCATTGCGTTCTGTTAAGGCGTCTTGTAATAATTTTTTTACTATTTCTATAAACATTTCTAAGTATAAAAAGAGGGGACTTTTAGTCCCCTCAATTTTCGTTTTTCTCTATCAACGCTGCAAATATACATTTTTTTATTGATTTTCATAGCTTTTTAAAAGTCATTTTTTATTACTAACTTTATAATAAGTTCTTTACAAACCAACTAAATCTTTATTATGAAAAAATTACTAGTCCCAACAGACTTTTCTGGAGAAGCCGAAAACGCATTAAAAGTTGCAGCACAATTAGCAAAAAAATATGATTGCGAAATTATTTTACTTCATATGATAGAGCTACCATTAAACCAAATAAGCACAGAAATGGCTTCGCCTGAAAATCTCCCTGAAGCACTATTTTTTATGAAATTGGCGCATAAAAAATTTGAAACAGAAATCAATAATGAGTATTTAAAAGATATTACAATTAGTGAAACTGTAGAATTTAACGAAGTTTCTAAAGGGATATTAGATGCTTGTGAAAAATATGATGTTGATTTAATTGTAATGGGATCTCATGGCATAGAGCAGCAAAAGGATTTATTTGTGGGCTCAAATACAGAAAAGGTAGTACGTACTTCTAACATACCAGTTCTAGTCATTAAAAATACCCACGAGCATTTTGATATTAAAGAATTTGTTTTTGCTTCGGACTTTAATAATGACAATAAAGAAACTTACTTGCAAGCTATAAAGCTAGCCAATTTATTTGACGCCAAAATACATTTACTAAATGTAAATACACCTAGTAACTTTACGACTACCGCAGCATCAAAAGTTAGAATGTTAGAATTTACAGAACAAACTACATTTGACAATTACACAATAAATATTTACAACGACAATACTGTTGAAAAAGGAATTTTAAACTTTTCTAGGATTGTTAATGCCGATTTAATCGGGATAAGTACACATGGCAGACAGGGTATTTCTCACTTTTTAAACGGAAGTATTAGTGAAGATTTAGTACATCACGCTAATAGACCAGTCGTTACATTTAAAATATAGTTCAAAACTAGCATAAAATAAAAAAGCTTCCTTAAAAAGGAAGCTTTTTTTGTTGGCCCACTAGGTTTCGAACCTAGACTCTTCGGTACCAAAAACCGATGTGTTAGCCAGTTACACCATGGGCCAATCTCGTATTGAGGATGCAAATTTAAGACAATTATTAATACTTGCAAATTTTTTTAAAAAAATAATAATAAAAAACTAACGTTAGCATAAAAGCGACTTCTGTAACAGAATAATTACTAAATTCGCCTCACATAATAAACCAATAATTTATGACGTCTTTAAACTTTAAAAAATGGAACTTAATTTTAAGTTGGTTCGCTTTTTTAATTGCTCTTATTACTTACACTTTAACAGCCGAACCTACTGTAAGCTATTGGGATGCTGGAGAATATATCCTTACATCCTCAAAACTTCAAGTTGGTCACCCACCAGGAGCACCTTTGTTCCAAATGTTTGGAGCAGTATTTTCAGTGTTTGCTTTTGATGCTTCACAAATTGGTTTTTTAATGAATATGATGAGTGCTGTGTCTAGTGCATTTGCTATTTTATTTATGTTTTGGACCATAATTTTATTATTAGAAAAAATAATTGGAAACCCTGAATTATTAAAAAAAGGACAAAAAATAGCCATTTTAGGAAGTGCTTTTGTTGGAAGTTTAGCTTTTGCGTTTACAGATTCGTTTTGGTTTAATGCTGTTGAAACCGAAGTTTATGCTATGGCTACTTTAATTATGGCTGTTATGTTTTACTTAGGATTGCGTTGGGAAAAAGATATGCATCAACCTAGAGGTAACAGATGGTTAATATTAATTGCTTTTGTTGTTGGATTATCTTTTGGTATTCACTTTATGGGATTATTAACTATTCCTGCAATTGGATTAATCTACTTTTTTAAAAATTACAAAACAGTTACGGTTAAAAACTTCATTATTGCTAATATCGTTTCGGTTGCTGTTTTATTATTTGTTTTCAAACTAATGTTCCCTAATGTACTAAGGTATTTTAGTGCTTTAGAATTGTTTTTTGTAAATCAAATTGGTCTTCCTTTTAATTCAGGATCTATAATTGCTGGTATTTTATTAATTGCAGCCTTTTATTATGGACTTAAATACACCAGAGAAAAACAACTGTACCCATATAACACTGCTATATTGTGCTTGTTATTTGTTTTAATTGGATCTTCTACTTGGTTAATGCTACCAATTAGAGCCAATGCTAATGTTGTGATTAACGAAAACAATCCATCTAGTGCCAGAGAACTTTTAGCGTATTATAACTTAGAGCAATATCCTGAAACGCACTTATTTTACGGTCCATTATTTACTGAACAGTACACTGGTTTAGACGAAAACGAACCGTATGTAGATGACAAACCCAAATACGAAAAAGACGAAGCTACCGGAACTTATATAATAGTTAACCAGTATAAAAAAGCTAGACAAAATTACAATTCTGAACAAGCTTCCATCCTTCCAAGAATGTGGAGTGGTGAAAATGCAGAAAACTATATGTTGTTTACAGGCTTTTTAGATTTTAGCTTGAAACCTGAATATCAAGGAGAGCAACGCCTTGTTCAATCAATACTTGATTTTAAAAGTGATGTAAACAAAGGAATGATAGATTATGAAGACTATCATAACTTTTTAAAACAGTTTGGTCAATTTATAAATATTGAAAAACCATCATTAGCAACTAACCTATCTTATTTATTTGAATACCAATTAGGTTATATGTATTGGAGGTATTTTATGTGGAATTTTTCTGGTCGTCAAGATGATCTTCAAGGTCGCTATGACCAACACGGTAACTGGATTACTGGTATAAAAGCTTTTGACGAAATATTATTAGGTCAATCTCAAGACAATTTACCTACTGATGTAGCAGAAAATAAAGGACGAAACACGTATTACCTTTTCCCTTTTATTTTAGGATTAATAGGATTAGTGTTCTTATTTAATAAAGATAAAAAACTATTTTGGGTAACCTTAGTATTTTTCTTATTTACAGGTTTAGCCATACAAGTATACACAAACGTAAGACCATTTGAGCCTAGAGAGCGTGATTACTCTGTAGTAGGATCCTTTTACGTTTTTGCTTTATGGATAGGATTAGGTGTCTATGCTATTTTTGACTTATTAAAAAGCTATGTATCTGCTAAAATATTAGCACCTACAGTTTCACTTATATGCTTATTATTAGTACCTGCTATTTTAGCCTCTCAAAACTGGGACGATCATGATAGATCAGGAAAATATACTGCATTAGCTATGGCTAAAAAATATTTGGATTCTTGTGGTGAAAACGGAATACTATTTTCAATTGGTGATAATGACACCTTTGCATTATGGTACGCTCAAGAAATTGAAAACTATCGTACAGATGTACGTGTTGTTAATACTAGCTTATTTCAAACAGATTGGTACATAGATCAAATGAAGCGTAAGGCTTATGAAAGCGATCCAATTCCTTCTAAATTAACACATGACAAGTACAAGCATGGTACTAGAGATTACTTAATAAAGCGATTAAGATCTAAAGACACTTTAGACATTAATACTTTTATGAATTTTATATCTAGTGATGAACCTAAAACAAAGCTTAGCTATGCATTAATTCAAGAAGGCGAAGACCCTAGCAACTATCCAGATCAGTATTTAAACACTAACTATTTTCCTGTAGAAAATATTAGAGTCCCAGTTGATAAACAATCTGTATTAAAAAACAAGATAGTAAAAGCTAAAGACGCAGATCTAATTGAAGATTATTTAGATGTAAAAATCACAGATAATGCAATAACTAAAAACCGATTACTAATGTTAGATATTGTGGCTAGCAATAATTGGGAACGTCCTATATATTTTACTGGAGGTGCATTTAGCGAATCTGATTATATATGGATGAAAGACTACCTACAATTAGACGGTATGGTTTACAAATTGGTACCTATAAAAACTCCTGTTGCTCAAGCTAACCCTTTTGACATGGGACGCTTAGATACAGATTTTATGTATAATAAAGTTATTAATTGGGATTGGGGAAATAGTGGAAGCGACAAGATTTATCACGATCCAGAAACCAGACGAAACTCGATTACTTATAGAGGTAATTTAGCTAGACTTATTGAAGCTTTAATTAACGAGGATCAATTAGACAAAGCTGAAGAAATAGCTGACATTGCAATGAAGAACATGCCAGTTGATAAGTTTGGATTCTATACTTTATTAGAACCTTTTATTAGCGCTTACTACGAAGTTGGAAATAAAGATAAAGCAAGACAATTGTTTAAAGATGTAGCTATAAAATATCAAGAAAACCTAAAATACTATAGCACATTAACTAGAGATAATCAAGACAATAATTTTACTGAAATACTTACAGATATTGAACGTTATAAAGCGTTAGTAGACGTTTTGGTAGAATATGATAAAACGTTTGCTAAAGAAGAGTCTATGACCTTTACAAACTATCTTGAATTGTTCAAACAATACTATGATAGTCAACCAGAAGCTGAAACTGCTCCTATCAGAACAGATCAAGATTTATTACAACAGTTAGACACTGTTATTAAAAGCGAATAAATGCCTTTTTTTCCAGTAAAAACACCAAAATTTATTCAACGCCTTTTTCCAACTTACATTTGGAAAAAGGCGTCTTTATCTAAAACCATTTATTTAACTTTTGATGATGGACCAACTCCTGAAATAACACAATGGACTTTAGACACACTAAAACATTATAATGCAAAAGCTACGTTTTTTTGCATTGGAGATAACGTCAAAAAACACCCTACTATTTTTGACAATCTTAATAAGGAAGGACATACTATAGGTAATCACACTTTCAATCACCTTAAAGGCTGGAATACAAACACAGAAGATTATATTGATAATACCGAAAAAGCACAAGAAGTAATTAACCCAAAACAGAAACATTTATTTAGACCACCATTTGGTAAAATTAAACGCAAGCAAGCTAAAGCACTTATTAATAAAGGTTATAAAATTATTATGTGGAGTGTATTATCTTACGATTGGGAAGTTAATGTAAGTCAAGAAAAGTGCTTAAAAAATGTACTTAAAAACACCTCATCGGGAAGTATTGTGGTGTTTCATGATAGCGTTAAAGCTTCAAAAAACATGCAATATGCATTACCTAAAATGCTAGATCATTTTAGTAAAAAAGGCTATCAGTTTAAATCGCTTTAAATAAATTCTTTTAAGATAGTTATTAAAGCACTAGCCTCTTGATCACCACTGTGACGCCATTTCATTTCGCCATTTTTATAAATAATTAAAGTTGGCAAACCTTTAACTCTTAAAGCCTCAGATAATACTTTATTTTTATCTATATCAATTTTAATAATTTTAGCCTGATTACCTAACGCTACTGCTACATCACGCAGTATAGGATGCATGGCTTTAGATGAATCACTCCATTCTGCAAAAAAATCTAGCAAGACAGGAACATCAACATCTATTAATTCTCCAAATTTTGACATATAAATGTATTTAAGTTACAGTGTGTTACTAAAATATAACATTTAGATTAAATTAAGCTACTTGCTTACCTTTTTTAAGTTCGATAAGAGTTATTTCAGGCCAAATACCTAAACGCCCTGGATAGGCTAGATAACCAAATCCTCTGTTTACATTTATATATTGTCCTTTATCTTGATAGATTCCAGCCCAATGCTTATAACGCCATTTTACAGGGCTCCATTTTATCCAACCAGGAATTTCAATTCCAAATTGCATACCATGCGTGTGACCACTTAAAGTTAAATGATAATGATCTTTGTGTGAAATAACTTTTTCATCCCAATGAGAAGGATCATGAGACATTAATATTTTAAAATCATCAGATTGTATTGATGCTGAAGCTTTGTCTAAATCACCTGCTTTTTTAAAACCACCTTTTCCCCAGTTTTCGACACCAATTAAGGCTAAACGTTGTCCATTTTTTTCGATGTAACGATTTTCATTTAATAACAAATCAAAACCCATGTCCTTTTGGATGGTAATTAACTCGTCTAAATTTGCTTGCTTTTCTTGTTCGGTCTCCCAATCTACATAATCACCATAATCATGATTACCAAGCACAGAAAACACACCATCTTTAGCATTTAACTTAGCAAAGGTATCTTTCCAGTCATACATTTCTGACGCCTTATTATTAACTAAATCTCCAGTAAATAAAATAGCATCTCCTTGCTGTTGGTTAACTAAATCTACTGCATAATTAATTTTTTCTTTATTATCAAAACTCCCAGAATGAATATCACTTATGTGAGTTAATTTATAACCATCAAAAGCCTCTGGTAAATCTTCAAAATGCAAGGTATATTTTAGTACTTTATAGTTATAGCGACCTTTATACATTCCGTATAACAAACCAGAAAAAGGGATAGCTGCTAAACCTAATGCAACTTGACTAATAAATTTACGTCTTGAAGGCAAGTATAACGACTCCTTAGTAATAAAAAACCTATCATATAAAGCAATAAATGATCGTATAATATCTTCTCCAATCAACAACGGAGTAATCACTAAATTAAAAGCCATAAAAGATAACATAAAACCAATCGCATAAGCTCTCCCTCCTGAAATCACACGACCCTCACCTGGTGTAGAAAATTGATAAACAATATTAGCAGCTACTAAAAAGGCTACAGCAAAAAACAAATAGTGTATCCAACTAGCTTTAAACACTGTTTTAATGGCTTGATAGCCATAAACAGTAAAAACAACATATATAATTGCAAGTATAATAAAACGCGTCATAGTCTAATTTGTATGCAAAATTAGCGATTACAAAATTTAAAAATCTTATTATATTGTTAAACGTTAAATTACTAAAATCAGATTTATTGATTGATGTTACTATTTAAATGAGTAACAAGTATTATTAATCAAAACAGATTTATGTCTATATTTAGACAAATAAAAATTAACTAAATGAACAACCAAAACAATAAATCAGCTTTAGCCACTTTAGTCACAGTCTTCTTTTTTTGGGGATTTATAGCTGCATCAAACGGGGTTTTTATTCCGTTTTCAAAAACTTATTTTAATATAGATCAATTCCAATCTCAACTAGTAGACTTTGCTTTTTATGGTGCTTACTACATAGGAGCCTTGTTGCTATTTATCTTATCAAGTTCTATTAAAAAAGACATTTTAAATGCTTGGGGATATAAAAAAGGAATTATTTATGGACTATTACTATCTGCAGTTGGTGCATTTGTTATGTATCCAGCAACTGCAGGAGCAGAACAAGGACAAACTAGTGTGTTTTATTTTGTTCTGATTGCTTTATTTATTGTTGGATTAGGATTTTCGCTACAACAAACCTCAGCAAATCCTTTTGCAATTGCCTTAGGTGATCCAAAAACGGGTTCTCACAGATTAAATTTAGCAGGTGGTATTAACTCTTTTGGAACCATGATTGGACCTATTGTTGTAGCTTTTATCATTTTTGGATCTGCACCTATATCAGGAGAAGAATTAACAGACATGATTAAAAATAATCAAATTAAATTAACCACAGTACAAGCATTATACCTTGGTGTAGGAGTATTATTTTTAGTTGCTGCTGCATTATTTCATTTTTCAAAAAAATTACCAGCACTACAATCTGAAACCGCTTTTGAACCTGCTAACAAAGCCAAAAATTTACTGATATTTTTAACATTAATAATTATTGGCTGTTTTGGTTATATTTTTAGTACTTACACAGGAAGTCAAATCGCTTCAACAACCACAGAAAACATCAGATTAACCTTATTAATTGTCGCACTAATTGCAGTTATTGGTTGCTTATTATTTGCTTACTCAAGATCAGCAAAACAACCCGAAGGTTGGGGAGCAATGAAATACCCACAATTAGTATTAGGGATGCTAGCTATTTTTACTTACGTTGGCGTAGAAGTAACTGTTGGTAGTAATTTAGGCGAATTATTAAAACAGTCTATTAACGGAACTAATCTTAACACGTTAGGTTTACCAACCTTAAACGATGCTCAAATAGCCCCTTTTGTATCTTTATATTGGGGAGGATTAATGGTTGGTCGTTGGGTTGGATCCATAACCGTTTTTAACCCAAGTAAAGGATTAAAAAAATGGTTACTAATTATTGTACCTTATATTGCTTTTGGTGTAATATTATTAGTCAATTTTGGTAAATACTCCATCCATCAAATCTTATTTTTTGCCATTTGCATTGCTGTACAAATTGGAGGTTTCTTTTTAGCAAAAGACAATCCTGTAAAAACCTTAAAAATATTTAGCCTTTTTGGTGTTTTAGCAATTATTATCGGTTTAGTAACCACAGGTAATGTTGCACTATTTGCATTTTTATCTGGTGGTTTATTTTGTTCAATAATGTGGCCTTGTATATTTACATTAAGTATTGCAGGGTTAAAAAAGTACACCTCACAAGGATCCGCCTTTTTAATCATGATGATTTTAGGAGGTGCTATTATACCACCTTTACAAGGTAAATTGGCAGATGTGTTTGGTATACAACAATCGTATATTGTTGCTGTTTTATGCTTTGCTTATCTATTGTTTTTTGCTTTCAGAACTAAAACCGTTTTGGACAAACAAGGTGTGACTTATTGAAGCGATTCTGTTTTTTAGGTCATTTAACCCTTTAAAATAGGTTTAATACTTTTTTGAATATAACAATCTAATTGTTTATTTGCATAGTATTTTAACAACCAACCACTTATATTTAAAAAAACAAATTATGATTTCAACCATTTTATTAATTATTACAATTATAGCCTTTGGTATTTATGTTTTTAAAAATCCTCCTAACCAAAGGACAATATCAATCAGTGAGCCTTCAGTACCTGAATCAAGCATAAACGATAAAATATGCATGGATTATTCTGATGAAAATATGAACACACTAGAAATGGACTTAATTAGAGATATGGTTTATGGCTACAGGAAAAATCAATTAGTTCATATAAATGCAGCTGAAAATATAAACGATGCTTACTCTATATGGTTTGATTTAAAAATTCTTAAAAAGTTTATTTATCATATAGAACATGAAGCCTTAAAAAATAATAACAGTATAAACCCCGAAAACTTAGGGCTACGTTTCTATTATTCTCGTTATCCAGATGAGTTACCAAGTCAATACAGTGATTTAAATACTGTACCTACAAAATATGCAAAACATCATACCCTTATTGCAATACCTACCTACAGGAAAAATGAAAACAGTCCTAACATCGATTTTAATCCTCTAGAAATTGAAACCTTAGAAGAAGGGATACCTGCTAACTATAGTGGACCAATCGCATCTTTACCTTTGACAAAATCGTCTCAAAACCAATTAACTGGAGCACAAAACCATGGAAGTTTAATTCCTCCAGGTAATACATCAGGGTTATTTATTTAAAATATGTTAGAATATTATTCTTTTTTAGGTGATATATTACTAGGGATAGAGTTTTTCTCTGCCCTAGTTGCTATTATATATTTTAAAAGATTAAAACACAGCTATTGGAGATTCTTAACTATTTACTTAGTATTTATTTTTATTCAAGAGTTTTTTTGGAAATTTAACACTTCGTTAGCAGTTATTAGAAAACAAGACTACTATTTATTTTTTGGCATTCCTATTCAATACATATTCTTATTCTGGTTATATGCGCTAAAATCTTTAAAGAATAAAAAAATGTTTCTAATTTGCTTGATATTCTATTTTATTTCATTCATTCCTTTAACACTAAAAGTAGATAAAATAAATGTAGTCTATTCATTAAACTTAACTATTGGAACAATATTACTATCAATATTAGTCGTTTTAGAATTTTTGAAACAAATAAAAAACGATGATATATTAAAATTTAAAGAAAACAAGATGTTTTACATAAATTTAGGAGTCATATTCTTTTATATAGGCACATATCCACTTTTTTCTTTTTATGATTATTTATCAAAATCTTTAACAACCATTTGGAATTATTATTATTTATATTTTTTAATTTCTAATTGTATTATGTATTTATTATTTTCAGCTTCATTCATATGGGGGAAAACTCAATCATAACATCCTTAGTTTTATTTAACATCATTTTTCTAGCTTTCATTACTGGAATCATAATTTTTATTCGGGAATATCGAATAAAAAAGAAAGCTCATTTAAAACAAATAGAAACTATTGACGAGACTCACAAAAAAGAGCTTCTTGAAACTCAAGTCGAAATACAAATGCAGACCATGCAACATATTGGACGAGAGATACACGATAATATAGGTCAAAAATTAACACTTGCTAGTTTATACACTCAACAATTAGCTTTTGAAAATAAAGCACCTCAGGTTAATCAATGTATTGAAAATATTGGAGGCATTATTAACGAATCACTCTCTGAATTAAGAAAACTATCCAAATCTTTAACTGACAATTCAATAGAACTCCATTCAATTTCTGAATTAATAGAGAATGAATGCAAAAAAATTAACGCATTAAAAAAATGTGTGGTTCACTTCACAAAATATTCAAAAACCAAAATTGAATCCTATCAAATTAAAAGTATTATATTTAGAATAACTCAAGAGTTTTTACAGAATAGTATCAAGCATGCTAATTGTGAAAACATCTTTGTATTATTAAAAGATACAGACAACACATTGGTTTTAATTCTAAAAGACGACGGAAAAGGTTTTAATACAAGTGTATTAAATTCCGAAGGGATTGGGTTAAAAAACATAAAAAAGAGAACCGAATTAATTGGTGGTCAATATAATCTAGAAAGCCTGGATCAAAAAGGAACAACATTAACCATAGAAATTCCTATCAAATGAAACGTAGTATAGTAATTATAGACGACCATGTTTTAATAGCAAATGCATTAAGCGGTATAATATCTAATTTTAATCAATTTGAAGTTTTATATGTTTGTGAAAATGGTCAAGATTTTCAGGATAAATTAAAAGAAAAACATCCTGTACCAGATTTGGTACTATTAGATATTAGCATGCCTATTATGGATGGTTTTGAAACTGCAAAATGGCTTAAAAAAACACATCCTAATGTATTAATAATGGCATTAAGCATGCAAGATGATGATGATAGCCTAATTAAAATGATTAAAAATGGAGCTAAAGGCTATATGTTAAAAAATGTACACCCAACAGAGCTTGAAATAGCGCTAAATACAATTGCAAATAAAGGGCATTATTTTCCTGAATGGGCAGCAAGTAAAATTTTTACAAGCATAAGTGACGATGCTATTGATGCTAAATTAAAAATTAAAATTTCCGATCGTGAAACCGAGTTTCTTAAGTACACTATTACAGAAATGACTTATAAAGAGATTTCAGAAAAAATGTTTTGTAGCCCTAGAACTGTTGAAAATTATAGAGATAGTTTATTTGAAAAATTAGAACTTAAAACTAGAGTTGGCTTAGCGGTATATGCCCTTAAAAATGGGTATACGGAGTAATTTATAAAATTCACAATTCTCACCAAAAACAATTGATTTAAATCCTAAATAACCACTATAAAAGCCCATCTAAATTATATTTTAGATGGGCTTTTTTTAATAATTGAAATAAATCAAATATAATTAAGGAATCACAATTGTCATTTGTTCTGCTGTAACTGGAGTTACAGTACCTGATACTGCATGCGATTGATAATGATAAAAATATTTACCATGATATGTTTTTAATAAAACATCATCTATAGCTGTACCCCAACCTTGTTCTATAAAAAATGATTCATTATCACCCATAGTTGAACTATTACAACTCACATTATTATTAACATCTACCGATAAAAACTTATGATTCTCTTTTGATCTAAAAATACTTTTGTCACTATCCCTTTTCTATCTCCCCAATTTCCATAAAACACCAACATATCAAATTTTGTATTATTAGGAATGTTTTGCCAAGTATGAATATGATTAAACGATACACCATTATTTGAATTAACTGCTAAATGCATATTTCTATAAGCATCTGTTTCATACCTAGCTTTAATACAGATATCTTCTACCACATCTACATATCTAAACCAGTTTTTGAAAAGCCACCCAACGTCATTTCCGACTAAACCCTTTAAACTAGATCCTTCTTGACTAACAAAAACTCTTTGATCAGGATTAAGTACACTATTATTAAAGTAAGTCATCAAAGTAAAACTTCTAAACGGATTTTCACCACTGATCCAAGAAGGCTGACCTAATATCCCGTAAATATCAAAATGATGAGGATGATTAACTGTATTGGATGCAACACCGTATTTTAATTCTCTACTTGAATAATCAATATATAAAGAAGACAATGGACTACTATAAGTTTGGTTTGGATCTGCTTGACATTTTAAAAGCGCATATAAAAAAGAATATTTTTGCACATCTGTATTACCTGTTTGATAATTAGGATCAAAATTAGCATGCGAATTAAAATTAGTTGAAATTTTAAAATACTCCTTCCCTTCAGTTCCTATTTGAGATACAAATTTAACCACTCCTGTTGCAGGATCTGCAGATAAAAACGTTCCATTATCTCCTTGAATAACACACCACTCATCTAACCAGCTATTAGTAAAACCCATATAAGTTTCTAATGTTTTTAAAACTTGTTTTTTATTTAAGCTTTTATCGTAATATAAAAAATAACTCTTCTCTTCAGATTCTTCAGGTTCTAATTTAGTAGGTACTAATTGTATTTGATCTTTAAATTTTTCAAAAGTTGGTACTTCCCCTTTAAAAGCGTAAACGGTTTTAGATTTAATTAAAGTTTTCTTTTCAGTCATCTTTTCAACAGCAGATAACATATCTTTTATTTTATCTTCTCCAATACCTTTAATAGAAGAAACCTGATCAATAGAAGTAAACAATTGCGTTTCAAGCTGCAACTGTACTTCTTTAATACGTTTAGCACTAGTAGCCCCTATACCTTTTTTATCTCCATCTGCAAAAAACTCTAATTGAGTGGTATTAGAGTAATTGATAAATTCTAATAATTGATTAATTGTTTTCATAATTATAATTTAAATCCTACTCTATGTTACAGTTTTCGGTTCCCTGTTTGTTAAAACAAATTTCGGGACTTACTCCTTTAAAACTGTAGAGTAAAAAACCCTAATAATAAAGACCATACACCTCAATTCAAATAGGTTATTCAACCCATATCAAAATTATTAGAGCAAAAAAAATACTCACCATTTGGTGAGTATTTAGTTTTTTTTAAAAGATTAAGATTATCTCAACTTTAATTAGGTCCATTACAATCTTCTATATTTACATGTAATTGAGCACCTAAATCGACATTTGTACCAGCATTTAAAGTGACAGAATTTCCTCCAATAAAAAAGACTTCAGCTCCACTATCTAGTTGCACAGAAGCACCTAATCCTGCTACAGTCAAATCTATTAAAGCTTGTTCTACAATTGCACTATTATTAGCATATGTAATAGTAGGTACTTGATAATAACTTGGCAAATCACAATTAGGTCTAATATTTGTAGCACAATTTTGAGAATTAGTATAAGATGTATTTTGATAATTACCATTTGCATCTGTAGTAAAAATATAATAGAATCCATCAGAATTACCACCAAAACCTAAACTTGCATAAAAATAATTATCACACTCATATCCTGTATACAAAAAACAATGACCACCTCCATTATTAAAACCTGCAGCTAAAACTGGTCTTTCATTATCCAAAGAGTTTCTTAATCTACTTTTAAATAAAGCAGGAGAACTAGTCGTCACATAGTCTGTACTAGGATTCCATACATAATCAAAATGGTCTACTAAATCTTGAGCCCAATTAGCAGCACTTCCAAAAGTCCCTCCTGAATACCAGTTCATTCTGGCTGCCACTCCTAAATTAAAAGTTAAAAACCCAACTTCATTTCTTTCATCAGAGCACTCTTCGGTAAAGTGTAACCAATCGTTAGAAGAGCTGTTTCCATATCCATCTGCTGGACCTTGACGTTGCAAAGCATAAGGCATAAGATCATAATCAAAAGCTTGACTTGAAAAATCAGAACTAACCGTTTGTCCCACAGCACTTCCAATAGCCATTGTATGGCTACCTGTACCAACTCCTACAAAAGGATGTCTAAAAAAGCGCATATCTGACTTAATGCAGTCGGAACACAGGTACCACCAATGCCATCATTAAAATCTAATGCATTTGGAGCTAAAGGAGATAATGGTGTAACGCAGTCATAAATATTAGTCCAACCAGCCCATCTAGAAGTTCAGTATTGCTCCAATAATGATGGATATAAGGTACTTTGACCTGTACAATCTGCAATACTATAAGTCGTTAAAAGAGTTTCCCATTGCTCGTTAGCTAATTCCATTGCTGTATCTGTATCGAGATGAATAGTAATAGCCTCATTATAAGCTTTCAAAAAATGTTGCGCACCTTCAATTCTTCTATCGCTATTAAAAAGCAATTTATCATTATAAGCCAACACAGGAATAACCTTTTTAGTTGCAGGTACAATTGCAAAGCCTCCTTCATTAAAATTAAGCACATATAAGCTTAATGATTTACCAATTTCTATTTCAACATTTGTAAACGATGCTGATTGATCTACTGTTTTCTCATACCCTTTAGCATTCATCCATATTTCTGCAACCTTATTAGCTACTTCAAAAGATATAAAGTCTGAGTTTTCACTTTGTGCTGATATTAGATGAGTTCCTAAAAAACAAAAAAATAATACATTAAAAATTTTAGTTTTCATATCTATTTTATTTAGAAATTACAAAACGTCTAGTTTTAAGCACCTTTCCTTTAACAATCATACTATACAGATATATTCCGTTTTGGAATTTTTCTGAAGAAATTTCTAAAACTTGATCTATTCCTGCTTTTAAAGCTATTGATCTAAGTGCTTTTCCTTGCAAGTCACTAATCATTAAAACAGCATTTCCATAAGATTCTGGTAAAGAATAATTAATTTTAGCTGAAGTAGAAAAAGGATTTGGTATGTTTTGAGACAAACTAACACTTGTATTTTCTTCAATAAAACTATCACTACTCTGTTTTTCTAATGTTTCTGTTAAAGCTGTTACCTGAGCCTCTAATGTTTTAATTTGTGATTGTTGTTCTTTCATAGCTTCAACCAATAAAGCTGTGATAGTATGATATTCTAAAGACTTATAGCCACTAGTTGTTGTATTAACAATTTCCGGTATTACAGCTTCAACTTCTTGAGCAATAAAACCTAATTGTTTACCCTTTGGAAGTCCTGCTGTAATATCAACACGGTCTTTCCCTGATTTTTTTGTCACACCTTTTTTCCAAGTAAAATTAACACCTTGTAATTTCAGGATTTTATCTAAACTACCTTCTAATTTTGTTACATTTTCTTTTAAATTAATATCAGAAAAATAACCTCCTCCTGCTAAGCTTGAGTAACCATAAACATCCAACGCTCCAGCAAGAGTGACTTTTCTAGTCGCTGCATCACTATGACTATATCCTGGAAATAAAATCATCTCATGTGCACCATTATCAACAATAAGATGATTAATTCCGCTAAGATTATTAGATGTAAATCTTATCTGTCCACCCCAACCGGAATTAGTATTATTTAAATTCATAATTTCTAAACTACTTTTCAAACTTGTTGAACCGTTTACCGAAAGTTTTGTAGTAGCATATGGAAAAGATGAATTCCCTCCTCCTAGTATCGTGTTTCCATTTTGTAACACTTGTAATTGTGCTGTTGCTGTTGTCACCATTGTTAAACTTATTGCAATGGTTAAAATTTTTATCAGTCTCATAATTATTTGGTTTTTACTGTCTACTATATTGTATAGTATTTGACATTTTTATTATTTAAATTATTGATTAATAGGTATTTCGAAATACAATACAAATATCTAGAAATCAAATACATAACAACCAAGTGGTTTACCTTAAAATGTCATAAATTAAAACCTTATTTATTTAGGTTAATTAACCTTTCTAATCTTAATTACTCTTATTTACAAGGTAGATTAGCAGAAGTATTTAGGGTACAACAATCACATACTGTAGTTATTTCACACTTTACCTTTATTACTTAACCTCTTTATTATAAACAAGATGAGATTTATTGATAAAAACAATAATTACTCAAATAAATATTGAATATCAATTATTTAAAATCGTATTTTTATATTTAAAAAAAGTATGAGAAAAACGACCTACCTATTATTACTTTTTGCCTTTCCAATATTTGCACAAGTATCTATACCTGACAGCAATTTTGAAACTGAACTTATCGCGCAAGGCATAGACACAGATGGTATTGTCAATGGGCAAATCTCTACAGCTGATGCACTTGCAAAAACTGGGATTTTAAATGTTGATAATAAAAATATTGCTGATCTAACCGGAATAGAAGCTTTTACAAACATAAGCAGATTAGATTGTGAGTATAACAATTTAAATACCTTGAATCTTTCAACACTTACTGAATTACTTCAAATACGTTGTAGAAACAACAACATTACCACCTTAAATGTTTCTAACAACACGTTATTAACTCATTTTTGGGCACAAAGCAACGCTCTTACAACAATTAATACAACTTCCAATGCTAATTTACAGCAATTAAGAGTTCAGAATAATAACTTAACTACTATAGATATTTCTAGCAACACTAATCTTGTTCAGTTAAGATGTCAGGGAAACAATACACTTGCAGAATTAAATGCTAAAAATACAAACAACACAAACATGACATTTTTCATTGCTAATAATAACCCCTCTTTAACCTGTATTGAAGTTGATGATGTAGCGTATGCAGATGCTAACTTTAGCAAAGACCCAGCTTCAAGTTTTGCAACAAATTGTAGCACTTTAAACACCTTAGATTTTAATACATCTCAAAATATTGGTATTTACCCAAATCCAACAACCAATTCAATAATTGTTACTGGTACAACAAAAATCAAAAGCTTAGAGCTTTACAATTTACTAGGTAAACGTATCATGATGGTTAAAAACAACAGTAAATTAGATTTATCTAATATTAATCCTGGCTTATACTTAGTCATAGTAAAAACAACCAAAGGAGAGTTTACAAAAAAATAATTAAAAAATAATTAAAAAATAATTATTATAGTTTTATAATAAAGAGAAGCGCAACAAACCTACTTTTATGTTTCTCTTTTTAATCTCTTATATGTTAATAAAATTTAAAGCAAACCTGAGTTAAGTTTTGTAATTTTGATATTCTATCAAAATTACAATTATGTCAGATAATAAACGTGTCTTTTTAGTCGATGCTTACGCTTTAATTTTCAGAGGTTATTATGCCTTTATTAAAAATCCAAGAATAAACTCCAAAGGAGAAGACACCTCTGCCATAATGGGTTTCATGAACTCGTTATTAGATGTCATAAAACGAGAACGCCCTGATCATTTAGCAGTCTGTTTTGACAAAGGAGGAAGTGCAGACCGAGTCGAAATGTTTGAAGCCTACAAAGCCAATCGTGACGAAACTCCTGAAGGCATCAAAACTGCTGTACCTTACATTATGGAGATTTTAAAAGCCATGCATATTCCAATTATTTTTAAGGAGGGATTTGAGGCTGATGATGTTATCGGCACACTAGCCAAACAAGCCGAAAAAGAAGGCTACCAAACCTTTATGGTAACGCCTGATAAAGATTTTGCGCAATTGGTAAGCGATAACATTTTTATGTACAGACCTGTTTTTGGTGGTGGTTATGAAACTTGGGGAATCCCAGAAGTACAGAAAAAATTTGAAGTCACAGATCCTTTACAAGTCATTGACTATTTAGGGATGATGGGAGATGCCAGCGATAATATTCCTGGATTACCTGGTGTTGGAGAAAAAACTGCTAAAAAATTCTTGGCAGCTTATGGTAGCATGGAAAACCTTTTTGCAAACTCACATGAGCTTAAAGGTAAAATGAAAGAAAAGATTGAAGCCAATCAAGAACTTGGTTTATTATCTAAAAAATTAGCCACAATCATGTTGGATGTTCCTGTGACGTTTAATGCTAAAGATTTTGAGCTTGACCAACCAGACATCCCAAAAGTTACTGAGATTTTTCAAAAATTAGAATTTAGACGCTTAATAGATAATTTTACAAAAACATTTACCTCAGGTGCAGAAGCCACTTCTCTTGCCAATAAAGCTTCCGCAGAAAAAACGCCAAAAGTAACGCCTAAGGAAGCTGAAAGCGCAGGAGCTGGACAGTTCAATTTATTTGGAGGCGACCCAAATTCTGCAACAGCAACAACAGAAACTGATGCATTTGTTAGAAAAACTGCCGAAAACACCTCTCATTTTTACCAAAGCATCTTACCAGGAATGGCAACCAAACTATTCATTAAAAATTTAATGAGTCAAACTAGCGTGTGTTTTGATACCGAAACCACAGGTTTAAACCCTTTAATTGCAGAGTTAGTTGGGATTTCATTTTCATGGGAAGTTGGTAAAGGTTTTTACCTTCCGTTTCCTGAGGACAAAACCGAAGCGCAAGACCTAATCGAAACGCTTAGACCATTTTTTGAAAGTGAAACTATCCAGAAAATTGGACAGAATTTAAAATATGACATTAAGGTTTTAGCCAAGTACAACGTACAAGTTAAAGGTCCTTTATTTGATACCATGTTAGCGCATTATTTAATAAATCCAGACATGCGACACAATATGGATATTTTAGCCGAAACCTACTTAAATTACACACCAATTGCAATCACAGAATTGATTGGTAAAAAAGGAAAAAACCAATTGTCAATGCGTGATGTTCCGTTAGACAAACAAACCGAATATGCGGTTGAAGATGCAGATATTACCTTGCAACTAAAAGAACATTTTGAAAAAGAATTAGGCGAAGCCAACACACAAAAGTTATTTACAGACATAGAAGTGCCATTACTACGTGTTTTAGCTGCTATGGAACTAGAAGGTATAAACTTAGACAAAGATTTTTTACAGTCTTTATCTGAAGATTTAAACAAAGATATTGATGCTTTAGTAACTAAAATTTACGAGGTTGCTGGAGAAGAATTTAATATTGCCTCACCAAAACAGTTAGGTATTATTTTATTTGAAAAATTGAAGCTTGTCGATAAGCCTAAAAAGACCAAAACCGGACAATATAAAACAGGCGAAGATATTTTATCTGCCTTAGCCAAAGACCACGAGATTATCCGTAATATTTTAGAATATCGTGGACTTGCAAAATTAAAAAGTACGTATGTAGATGCTTTACCACTTCAAGTGGAAGAAGCCACTGGACGTGTACATACAGACTATATGCAAACCGTTGCTGCTACAGGACGTTTAAGTAGTAATAATCCTAACTTACAGAATATTCCGATACGTACAGAACGTGGACGTCAAGTCCGTAAAGCGTTTATCCCTCGTAATGAAGACTACACCTTACTGGCTGCCGATTATAGCCAGATAGAACTACGTATTATTGCAGCTTTAAGTAAAGAGGAAACCATGATTGAAGCCTTTAAAAATGGCGAAGATATTCACGCCTCTACAGCTTCTAAAGTATTTGGTGTGCCAATTGAGGACGTTACCAGAGAACAACGTAGCAATGCCAAAACTGTAAACTTTGGTATTGTGTATGGTGTGTCTGCTTTTGGATTAAGTAACCAGACTGATTTATCGCGTGGTGAAGCCAAAGAGCTTATTGACACCTATTACGAAACCTACCCAAAACTTAAAAAATACATGAGCGAGCAAGTAGATTTTGCACGCGATAATGGCTACGTGAAAACCATTTTAGAAAGACGTCGTTACCTAAAAGATATTAATTCTAGAAACGCTATGGTACGTAGTGCTGCCGAGCGTAATGCTGTAAATGCACCAATACAAGGTAGTGCTGCAGATATTATTAAAATTGCCATGATAAATATCTACAACAAACTAGACGCTGGTAATTATAAAACCAAAATGTTACTACAAGTGCATGATGAATTGGTCTTTGATGTCTACAAACCAGAGCTTGAGGAAATGACCACTTTAATTAAAACCGAAATGGAAAACGCCTTTAAAATGGAAGTGCCATTAGATGTTGAGGTGGATACTGGTTTAAATTGGTTGGAGGCGCATTAATATGAAAACAACCTATTTAAACATTAAAAATAATATCATGAAATCAATTAAAATCCTTAAAACAATAACAGTTATTGTTTTAGTGTCACTATATGGTTGTAAAAAAGAAAAAGAAACGGTAATTATTCCCGAAACCAAAACAAACATGCCTATAGTACGAGGCAATTATGATATAACCAATCATAAATACACAGAATTAACTGAGATTGAAGAATGGCAACCAACTACTCCTCATTCTATTTTTTTAGAAGAAAAGCAACCTGATTTCAAAATTAAAGTAGACTCCTTACAAAACTTTGAGTTACAAAATTCAACAGCTATTCATCAAGGTTTTATAAACAGAACAGAAGGCACACACATCTACAATAAACAAAATTTTGATAGTAAAATAGTCTCAACATTACCACAAGGTGCTTTGGTACATATCGTTGAAACAAGCAACACATTTAAACAATATAAAACTCAAAAAGACAAACTATTAAATGGTAAATGGGTTAAAGTAGAATATAAAACTCCTGATTATAATATATTATCAGGATATATCCTAGACGAGTTTATCAACTATCACATAGACACAAAACCATTAGTAGCAATAAGCGATACTATTACAGTAAAAAATGAAGCAGAGTTTTTGGAAGCATTATCTTCAAACCGTTTAATAGAAGTAGCAACAGACACGCTTAATTTTGAAACTTACTTTAAATCAATAAATAAAGAGAGCATAAATACACAAGATGATATTAAACAAATAAATCATGAAACCTATTACACTACTAGCTATAGCTATGAATATGATGCCGAGTTATTAGCATTAGGTTTGTATGGTTATGATAATTTAATTATAAGAGGAAAAGATAGAACTGTTGCTTTTGTAGTTAACGATGAAGTTTCAGATGTGCTTACCATTAATAATTGTCAAAATTTAGTACTTGAAAACTTAAATTTCTATCATAATGTAAGCACTAGTTGTGAAGGAGATGTTGTGATTATCCTTGAAAGTAACAATTTACTATTTAACAATACCTACTTTAACGGTAGTGGTCAAATTGGCGCTTACATTAGAGATAGTAATTATATCGATTTTAAAAACTGTCATTTTTTTAATAATAATATATACGGAATTTCGTGCACATCATCACAAAACATTAATGTACAAAACAGTGCTTTCTATAACAACGATTTAAATTCTATTATTTTTTCTGAAATAAAAGAAAATCCAGAAGAAGAGGAAGAAGAGGAAGAAGAGGAATATTATGATTACGAGAATACTATTACTCTAAAAAATGTTAGTATAACTAATAATCATATCTATGACGCTGTATTTTATTTAGAAGTTTTAAAATTAGATTGTTTTGAAACTGTCATAGAAAACAATGGAATTTCTGGTTTAATTAATTCGGATAACGAAACTAATTTTAACTTCGTCAATAGCCGTTTTACAAAAAACTCTGGAAGATATGGAGATTATATTATTGCTAATAATGGTAGTAAAATATTTATAAAAAATAGCGAGATTAAAGCAAACCAAAACTACTATGAATTTATTAATAATTCAGCCAATTATCAAAAAGATACATTAACTGTAACAAACAATATATTTAACCAAAAACTTGATAGTATTGCTAGTTCTGAAAACAGCATAATTATAAACAACAAAGCTTATATAATTCGAGAGAAAGATAACTTACTTAAAAATGAAAACAACCAACTTAAAACAAAACTAGACTATAAATTAAATGGGTTTCAAGCCTTAAAATTTGAAACTCAGTATGCTAAAACCAATAAGTTTCTTGGACTAGACTTATCATTTATTAATAATGTTTATCATATATTTAAATATGGTTATGGCGAATGTAGACAAGGAAAACCTGAAGGTCCTTGGAGGTTTACCACAAACAATCGAGAAGATTTCATATTGGATGCTAACTATGTAAATGGTACCGCAAATGGAGATATTAAAATTTATGGATTTGGAAACAATTTAATTATTGAGGGGAAAGTTATCAATAATAAGAAAACAGGAACATGGCATTTTTATAATCAAGAAGGGATTATTACCAAAACCTTAAATTATAAAAATGATAAAGAAATAGGACCTTTTATTACCTATTATCCAAATGGTAACAAAAGAGAAGTAAGAAGCCACATTAACGTTGACAAAGGCATTATTTCAAACTATTATACCAATGGTAAACAATTATGTCATATGGTATTTAATGATGATGCATCTGTAAATATTGAAAAAACTAAATTCTTCGATAATAAAGGCAAGCAATTAGACTTCATAAAAAGTAAAACCGTAACAAATAGTGCAAAATCAGACATAGTATCTAATCTTCCAAAAAAAGCTTAAGAAACAAAGTAGTAATACTAGAAAGTAGTAAAAACACCAATAAACCAGAATTTAGTAATCAGTTTATAGGATTTTACCAAACTAATAACAAAGGGGAAAAACATGGGTTTTCAAAAATATTTTACATGATTCTTAATCAAGAAGATGATCAATCCTTTATAAGGACACCCAATGCTAACACAATATTTTCACAATATAATAATAGTGCACGTTTAAAAACAGACATCTATGAAGTAAATGGTAATAAATTATTCAGCATGACTATCGATGAAAAAGGCTCAGGTATCGTAAACACTTATCAAGGTTGGTTTGAATCCTTATCAAGTAAAACATCCATATTTATGGATTCAAATTATACCATAAAAAAAACAGGATTGTATCAAGAATACAATAACTATAGTGTCCTAATAAAAGAAGGCATGTATAAAGATAACGAAAAGGTAAAAGGCACCTGGAAAACTTATAATGGTAATTAAAAAAATAATGATTTTTAACAAAACCAAAATACTACTACAAGTACATGATGAATTGGTGTTTGATGTCTACAAACCAGAGCTTGAGGAAATGAGTACTTTAATTAAAACCGAAATGGAAAATGCCTTTAAAATGGAGGTGCCTTTGAATGTTGAGGTAGATACTGGTTTGAATTGGTTGGAGGCGCGTTAATAGATTTTTAAACTAAAACATTGTTTTAAATATAAAAATAATTATATTTGGACAAAAATTGTCTAAAACTAATTTGTCTAATGAAAACATTAGGAGAGACTCTCAAAGAAGCAAGAGATGGAATTAATTTAATTCTAAGAAAAGTATCAGCAGAAGTTGATATTGACCAATCGCTTATAAGTAAATTTGAGAAGAACGAACGCAAACCTACAAAAGAGCAATTGATTAGACTTGCAGATTTTTATAATCTTTCTCAGAAAGATTTAATCATAAGCTGGTATTCTGATAAAATTGCAGAAGATTTAAAATATTCAGAATCTACTACTGAAATATTAAAAGTAGCAGAAAAAAAATCAATTATTATAAAACTCAAGATAATGGCAAATAAAAAAATTAAAGTAGCAGAGTTATTTGCTGGTGTTGGTGGTTTCCGACTTGGACTTGAGAAAAGTGATTTTGAAATTGTATGGAGTAATCAATGGGAACCTTCTACAAAAAAACAACATGCTTCAGAAGTATATGAAGCAAGATTTGGAAAAGAAAATCATTCAAATGAAGATATAAATGAAGTTGTAACTAGAAATGTAGAAGAAATACCTGATCATGATCTTTTAGTTGGAGGATTTCCATGTCAAGATTACTCTGTTGCTACTACCCTACATAATTCTAAAGGACTAAAAGGAAAAAAAGGAGTCCTTTGGTGGTCAATACATAGCATTTTAGAAAATAAAAAGAATAAACCTAAATATTTATTTTTAGAAAATGTTGATAGACTTTTAAAATCTCCTGCAAAACAAAGAGGACGAGATTTTGCTGTAATGCTTCAAAGCTTAAATGATCTAGGATATGCTGTAGAATGGCGAGTTATTAATGCTGCTGAATATGGAATGCCACAAAGACGACGTAGAGTGTTCTTTATTGGATATCACAAATCAACAAACGCTTACAAAGAACTTAAAAAAACTAATAAAATAGATTGGCTTTCAGAAGAAGGAACTATTGCTAAAGCTTTCCCTATTTTAAAACCAAATAAGCTACAAGAAGTTGAACTAAAAGGTAACTTGGTTGAAATAACAGATAATTTTAATAAAGACGGTAAACTATCTCCTTTTCAAAACACAGGAATGTTGATTGAAGGTAAAGTTTATACTACTAAAAGTCAACCAGAATATAAAGGCAATAAAACCAAACTAGGTGATTTACTACAAAATGGAGAAGTCACAGATGAATTCTTTATCAAAGATAAAAAACTAAAAACTCCAAAAACAATAACAAATAGAGATGGAGAAAAACGAGTCATAACCACAGAAATTGAAATGTGGGAATACTTAAAAGGATCAAAAAAGAAAAAAGAATTACACAAGATGGCTTTGAATACAATTATGGTGAAGGAGCAATGATTTATCCTGATTCTCTTGACAATGCATCAAGAACTATAATTACTGGAGAAGGAGGAAAATCTCCATCTAGATTTAAGCATGTTGTTAAATCCGATAGAGGATTACGTAGATTAACACCTATTGAATTAGAAAGGCTAAATATGTTTCCAGATAATCATACACAACTTGAAGGCATTACAGATACCAAAAGAGCTTTTTTTATGGGAAATGCGCTCGTTGTTGGAGTTATTGAAAGAATTGGTAAAGAACTTTATAAACAGGTAAATTTATAATGGCAGGATATTTATTTAGTTTAAATAGCATTGAATCATTAATTGAATCTATAAATTTAGGTGTTTACTCAACTTTAATTTCAAGACCACAAAATAATATTTGGAGGATACAACACGAAGGAACTTTTGCTGATTATTGTTCTATGAAAGAAGGTGATAATGTCTACTTCTTTTTTGAGAGAAAAATTTATGGAATTGGTAAATTGATTAATATAAATGGTAGCTGTAAGTTTCTAAACTACCCTAATGCTAATTTACCCAACAATCAAAACTATATTGACATTCAAAGTGATTTGCTTTACGATAATGGAGAAAATAGTATAAATAATAGATTCATTTGCACTTTTGAGCCTTATCCATTTTTCTTCCAAAATGGAATTGATATGGATGAAACTTTGTCATCTGCTCCTGGAAAGTTCAAAATACTAAGAGCTTTTTGGAAATTAAGTTTTATAAAATTTTCAGATACCGAGAATCAAGCATTTAAAGATATAATCTTAAGGAGAAATATTGATGCAATTAACAATCCTGATAACAATAACACCTTTGAAAGTAATTATCAAATTAATCACGATTTAATAAGAGAAAAAATAAATAACAATCTTAATTACCAATTAAATATAGCACCTTTTTTAAACACCATAAATAAACCAAACGGTAGTTTAAGACACGAAATGGCTATTGAAGCATCTCTAATTTATCAAATAACAAATAATTTACAAAACGCAATAAACATATTTGGTTCTTGGGATTATATTACTCATCAAGTTATTGCTTCACCATTTAAACCAGTTGATTATATGGATAAAATGGATGTTTTTGGATATAAATATATACAAAATCAAAAACCAACAATTTCAGATTATTTGGTAGTAGAAATTAAGAAAGATGAAATTAATTCTCAAGACATTTTACAACTAATGAAATATGTTGATTGGGTAAAAAACGAATATGCTTATGGCGATTATAGTATGATTAAAGCATTTATGCTCGGTTTTAATTATACACAAGATGCTTTAGATACTTTTCTTGAAAATGTTGAACGTAAATTCATAAAAGGTGTAAGACCATCTGTTTCTACAGAATGGAATAATGTAAAATTAGTTCAGTACAGATTCAACGAAGAGAACAATTCATTAGACTTTACAGATATTACACCAAATGAATAAAGAAGGTAACTATGATATAAACTCACCAAATTCAATTATTGAATTTTCAAAACAACTTAAAAACAAAACTTTAAGGGAAGCTTGTGGCTCTGAAATTGAAAAACACGGATATAAAGGAAAAGGAAACTTCGGCCAAATATTAGAAAAATTCTATTTTGGATACGAACCAAATTCTGATGCTGAACCAGATTTTTTAGAAGCAGGTCTAGAGTTAAAGTCAACTCCATTAAAAACTTTAAAGAATGGAGAATTTCGTTCTAAAGAGCGACTTGTTTTAAATATCATCAACTATTTAGAAGTACATAAAGAAGTTTTTGAATCTAGTTCATTTATTAAGAAAAATGCTCATCTACTTTTAGTGTTTTATCTTCACGATAGAGAATTAAACCTATTAGATTATATAATTAAACTAGTTGACGGTTGGAAATATCCAAATGAAGATTTAAAAATCATTAAACAAGACTGGGAGCTAATAAATAGAAAAATTAAAGATGGTAAAGCTCACGAACTATCTGAAGGCGACACCTTTTATCTTGGCGCATGCACTAAAGGATCTACAGCTGCAAAATCTTACAGAGAGCAACCATTCAATACAGAGAAAGCTAAACAAAGAGCATATTCACTTAAACAAGGTTATGTAAATCACATTATTGCAAATATAGCACAAGAGGAAACAGCTGTATATGGCAAAATAATACAACAACCTCAAATTTTAGATAAAGTCCAGACATTTGAGGAAATAGTAATCTTAAAATTCCATCCTTTTTATGCTAAATCTTCGGAACAAATTGAAAAAGAATTAGGTTTAAAATTAAATAAAAAAGCAAAAAGTTATTTTGCGAACCTAACAAATACAATTCTTGGTCTTGAACTTGGTCAAAAAATAGAAGAATTTGAAAAAGCTGACATACAAGTAAAAACAATCAGGCTTAAAGAGAATAATTTACCTAAAGAAGATATTTCATTTCCAACATTTAAATATGAAGAATTAATTGAAATAGAATGGGAAGATTCCGATTTTAAAAACATTTTGGAAAGTAAATTTTTCTTTGTGTTTTATCAATTTGAGGATGACAATTTAATTTTACGAAAAGTCAAATTTTGGAATATGCCTTATTCCGATATTCTTGAAGCAAAAAATGTTTGGGAGGAAATGGTAAAAACCATTTCAAATGGAGAAATTGTAAAAGAAATCACCAATAAAGGCATAAGAAAAACATATTTTCCAAAGAAAACTGAAAATAGAATCAGCCATGTTAGACCTCATGCTCAAAATCGCGACGATACTTATCCATTACCTATTGCGGATAAATTAACAGGACTAACAGATTATACAAAACATTGTTTCTGGTTTAATGCTAGTTATGTAAGAGACGAAATATATTTAAAATAAACAGCTAAAATTACCCCTCTAAAATCTGCCTACTCATAATCTCAATAGCAATTTCTTTATCCAAAATAACACCAACTTCACTTAAAGATTCATCATCTCTATAAATTCCATTTTTATCATTCCAACATAACCAATCTATTAACTCTAAGCGAGACCAACTAGTCAATTCAACTAAAAGTTCTTCTTTGTCCAATTCCATAATTTTGTAATATGGATGTCTTAGTTTATCTCTTTCAATAAAATTCATAAAATCATATATTTAGCTACTTAAATATACAAAAAAAACGAGATTAAAACCTATAAAAACAATACTTTACACTATATATATATACGATATTAAAAATCAATAATTACGGTTCAAAACCAATGAGTATTAATTGGAAATTAAATGAACCAATGCCTAATTATTTATGGAAAGATGCAGCGAAACTTTCGATTGGTTAAGCTCTAACCTTTCTTCCCTTCAAAAAACTCCATACATTTAATTGCAGGATTTGTTTTTCGGTTTATAAAACCATGGGATAAACTACTTATTATTAAAACTACTGCAGTAGTAATAGCTGTATAAGCCACTGTTACATTTCCATTTTTATTAGCTATATAAATGGCAATTAGTGCCCAAGCTCCAACAAGTGCAAATTCACGCATATTACGTGTCCATGTCACCACTAAATTTAACGCTGTTGCTATTAGTAACATTATAACCGTCCAAACGGTTGCAGACAATCCAAAACCATCCCAATTATATTTTACTAATACTGCTGAGACATTGGCAATACTTGCTACAGCGACCCAACCACTATAAATTACAAAAGGCCACCATAAAAATATAATTACTGAGATTGGTGCATCAAACAATTCCATGTTATTGTTTAGTACAATTTTAATCAAGGTAAATAGTAATAAAAAAATACAAACACTAGATATTAATGTGTAACCGTAAATCCATGAGACAATCCATAAACAATTGGCTAAACAAGACGCTAAAAACCAAAAGCCTGTGGTTAATAAAAAATCGTCATTTCGGACAGTAACAAACAAACTTCTACCTTGATATACTATAAATCCAGATAGCAATAAGTAGATAATTCCCCAAATAGAAAATGCATAACCTGCTGGAGTAAATAAAGTATTGTATTGTTTAGACACTTCTCCAATGGTTGTATCGTTTAACAAACCTGTATTGGCTAAAAAGTTCATGATTATTACACAAACAAATGCAATACCATTAAGTAGTTGTAAGCTTTTTTTCATAGTAAGAAGTTATATTCTAAACTTAGCAATCAATTTAATTAAAATAATTTACAATTTCGTTTTTACTTTATTTCAAAAAAATATAGTCACATATTAATTCTGAATTAAAGACATATTCATTCCTAAAATGCAAGTAAAAATCTACAATAAATAGATTATAATACAGTAAAACCATATTCAATTTACAACGTTTTAATTTAATCAAGAAAATGGATAAACACAGATATTGTTAACGTCATGTCTTTACCAAATGATTAATACATCGTTACTTTAAAAGATAAAAAGAGTAATACCACAACCTCTCCTATCAATCAACCAAAAAACACTAATAGTATTAGTGGATTTTTCTTATTGTTTAATGACTCGTATTATATCTTCTCTAATATTAGAATCAATGATTTTTACAAAATAAATTCCTGCAGATTGATTAATATGTAAACGTATCTGATTGGTATTTTGAAATTTTTCTTTTTGAACAACCTGTCCTAAAACCGAAAGGACTTGAATAGTGATGTTATCTTGAAATTCTTCAAATTTAATTGAAAACAAACCAGCTGTTGGGTTAGGAAAAAATGTAAACTCCCTTTGAAGCGTATCTGTAACACCTAAACTATTACAACTATCAATCACATTAGGTAAAATAGAGGCATCAATATTTGCATCCCATGTATTGTTATCCCAATCTGCAATCACACCACAATTATTACCGTTCCAAGCACTGTTTGAATAACCATCTGCATGTGTCCAATGGACTTGATTTCCTGAAACTGTAATATTACTACATGACGATTGATATTGGTCCCAAACATACAAACCAACATTAGTAAAATAGTTTTGTTCTCCAAAAACTGTATTATTTAATAATATCATATTATTTCCACCTGCAACTGCAAGACCGTATTGACCAGGATTTACTAAAATATTATCTTCAACGGTAGTGTAAGACCCTCCGTTATCGCCAATTAAAATGCCTCCTCCAGACGCACTTGGTCCACCACCACGAATCCAATTGCCTTTAATTTGAATTGGGTCTGCTGCTGTACCATTTGAGTTGTAAATATTAATTATATCTTCAGGGTAACTGTCACCTAAAATATTTTCGGCTACATTATAATTAATTTTATTTCCTACTCCAGAGACACCATTAAACTGTGCTAACTGACCTCTAGGAAATGGTCCATTTACATTTTTACAAGTATTATATAAAACCTGAATTTGAGAACTTTGTCCTTGCACATAAACTCCACTGGAAACAGATTCCATTTTACAATTGGTAACAGTAATTCCGTTAGAGTTTTCGATATTCACTGCATTGCCAGTTGCTTCTTTTAATAAACAATTTTCAATAGTAATATTACTACAATTATTAAGCACAATACAGTGTCCATTAGGATTTGTAATTTCTAATCCAAAAATGGTTACATTATGAATATTGTTATAAACTAAAGGTTGCGATATTGTATATGGTCCACAATAATTTGTTCCTACATTTTGACTGTATAAAAATGAATGAATAAGAAAAGTTAGAGCAAACAGTATTTTATTAGTCATTTTGATTGATTTTTAAACAGTTAAATGCTATTCAAAAATAATTGTTTTTTGAAAACTTCAAAAAAACATCAAGACAATTAACGACGTTTCTTTTTATTGCCTTTATACTTTACTTTGTTTTTACGCTGATTAAAAGGTACTGCATCATTAAATGTGTTTTTGGCTTCACCTTTAGGCTTATTTTTTCGCCATTTTTCTTCTTTTCCAGGTAATAACACTTTTAATAAGTCAGGACGTCCTACTTTATTTAACGTCTTTTTAATCCACGCTTTATTTTCGTCTTTATACCAAAAGAAAAAACGATGTTGCTCGTCCTTTTCTTTTCTAGTTTTTGGGGTATTTACTTTTTTAAGCGTGTATGGATGGTAACCTGAATAATAAATTACAGTAGCCACAGTCATTGGCGTTGGTGTAAACCCTTGCACTTGCTCTAACTGAAAACCCATGTCTTTAGTTTCGGCAGCTAGATTTGCCATATCTTCAACCTCACAAGCTGGATGATTTGATATAAAATAAGGTATTAACTGAAGTTTTAATCCCTTTTTAATATTAATCTTATCAAAACGTTCTTTAAACTTATGGAAGTATTTAAACGACGGTTTACGCATCAATTTTAAGACAGGATCACTAGTATGTTCTGGCGCCACTTTAAGTCGTCCAGATACGTGCTTAGTCATTACCTCTTCTGTGTAAGCGTCCAACTCTTTAGGATCGGCATTTTTATTAAATTCTGGTACTAACATATCGTGTCTAATACCCGAACCTATAAACGATTTTTTAACCTTTGGATGCTTATCTACAGCTTGGTATAAATCGGTTAATGGTTTGTGAGACGTATCTAAATTACTACATATTACTGGCGAAATACAACTTGGTGCTACACATTTGTCGCAAATAGATTGTACTTTACCTTTCATTTGGTACATGTTAGCACTTGGTCCTCCAATATCACTTAAATAGCCTTTAAAATCTGGCATACTAGCAACTTTATCAACTTCTTTTAAAATAGATTCTTGACTACGAGATGCAATAAATTTTCCTTGATGTGCAGAAATAGTACAAAAGCTACAACCACCAAAACAACCACGATGAATATTTATAGAGGTCTTAATCATCTCATAAGCAGGAATAGGTCCACGCTTATTATACTTTGGATGTGGTAATCTTGTGTAAGGCAAATCAAAAGACGCATCAATTTCAGCCTCAGTCATGGTTGGGTAAGGCGGATTTATCATCAACGTCTTATCGCCTACTTTCTGAAAAATACGTCTTGCAGCTAACTTATTAGATTCTTGCTCAATCACTTTAAAGTTAGAAGCATATTTTTTCTTATCCTTTAAACACACTTCATGCGATGCTATTTCTACATCTTCCCAATTACTGTTTTTCGGAATTTTATCGTCTTTATTTAAAAGTACAGCAGTTTGTAATACTGTATTTATACTAGAAAAAGGCACGCCTCTTTCTAACAAACGTACTACTTCACGCAAGGGTTGTTCTCCCATTCCGTACACTAACATATCTGCTTTTGACGTTTCTAGAATAGAAGGTAACAACTTATCACTCCAATAATCATAATGTGTTACACGACGTAAAGACGCTTCTATACCACCAATTAAAACTGGTGTATCTGGCCATTTATCTTTTAAAATCTTAGAATAAACTGATGTTGCGTAATCTGGTCTAAACCCAATATCTCCATTTGGAGTATACGCATCTTTATCACGTTTCTTTTTATTAGCGTTATAATTACTAATCATTGGATCCATACAACCACCTGTAACACCAAAAAATAATTTTGGCTTCCCTAGTTTAACAAAATCCTGAAGATTATCGTTAACATTTGGTTGCGGAACAATAGCCACACGCAGACCAAAACTTTCTAACATACGACCGATTACTGCAGGTCCAAAAGTTGGATGATCTACATAAGCATCTCCACTAAATAGGATAACATCAAGTGCTTCCCATCCTCGAATTTTGACCTCTTTATTTGTGGTAGGTAACCAATCTGAAAGTTTTAAATCTTGCATAAGACTGCAAAAATAGATAAAAAAACACTCTTATCTATTATTATAAAAGGGTTTAGCGTTTAAAACATCAAAACCACATAATTTTAACCAAAATACACCGCATTTAAAACATAACTCACTGATAAAGAGATTTTATTAGTTTTTTAGAACAAAAAAGTTGGAGTTTCCTCCAACTTTTTAAAGATAAGACTACTGTAACTATTGTTTAACCAATATCTTGTATTCCTTTTTAGCTAAAGGAATAGCATCACCATTTAATTCTACTGTTTCGTTAGACATATAGTCTACAAAATTACCTTTTTGAGGCACATTAGCTTTTACGTTTTCTTCTGAAACATTTGCAATAAAAACAACCTCATCATTTCCTTTTGATCTTGAAAAAGAAATCACATCTTTTCCATTATCAATTGCGTTGTATTTAGCTGAAACTTTTCCACCATGTAAAGCAGCATTATTCTGTTTTAATGTTGCTAATTGTTCTAACACTTTCCATGTTTTACCTTTGGTATGCGGAAAACTATCTTTTTCAAAAAACAATAACCTATGGTCTAAATCATATTCTTGACCAGAATAAATTAATGGCATTCCTGGAGTTACATAAGCTAAAGCAGTCATCATTTCACTAGCATCTCCCATACGTTCTTTAACGGTACCATTCCAAGAATTTTCATCGTGATTGGTTACAAAATTCATTAAAATATCGTCTGCTTCATAACGATCAAAATCGGTTTGTAATGCAGTTGTAAATTCGGTTGCATCTTTTTCACCTTGAGCTATAGCATTCATAGCGTGGTGTCTATCCCAAGCATAACCCATATCAAATAAACCGTCTTTTAACAATTCTGGTTTCCAAGCTTCTGCTAGCATGAAAATGTCTTTTTTAGCACGCAATTCTGGTATCGCTTGTTGCCAAAAGTTGGTTGGTACAGATCCTGCAACATCACATCTAAATCCGTCAACACCTTCCTTTGTTAACCAATAGGTCATGTCTGCAATCATTGCTTTACGCATCTCTTGATTATCGTAATTTAAATCGGCAACATCGGTCCAATCTGTATCTACAGGATGTACTACTTCTCCTTTTTCGTTTTGTGTGTAATATTCTGGATTGGTTTTTAACCAAGTATGATCCCAACCTGTATGATTAGGAACCCAATCTAAAATCACATAGATACCATTGTCATGTGCTGTTTTTACTAAGTATCTAAAATTTTCAATGGTCCCGAATTCTGGATTGATTTTAGTAAAATCGGAAACCGCATAATAACTACCTAAATATTTGTCTTGTTCTGCTTCTGGAAAATCGGTTGCAAACTTGCTATCTTCTCCTCCTGTAGCTTTACGTTTTGTTTCCGAAATAGGAAATACAGGCATCAACCAAATTACTTTTACACCTAATTGTTTTAACTGCGGAATGTCTTTTGTAAAGGCTTCAAAAGTGCCTTCTGGTGAATATTGTCTAATATTTGCTTCATATATAACAGCAGTTTCTAAATCGGAAGCAGAAATAGGTTCTATTGCTACTTTTTCTTCTGTAACAACTTTAGTTTCCTCTTGTTTTTTCTCTTCTTTACAAGCAAAAACGCTAAGTATTGCAAGAGATAAGATTAGTTTTTTCATGTGAATTTTTATTTAATATTTTCTAATAATAGGATGTTAGATTCTGTTTCAATTGTAATTTTTCCGTTTGTAACTTCTAGAATTTCTCCTGAATAGAAGTCTTTAATTTGAGAGGCTTCGTTAAATACTGAAGACACATCAATAGTATGTTTTCCTTGAGGAATATCGATACCAACAATGACGTCATCTTTAAAATCGCCTTTGGTATAACTTCTACTAAAAAAGTAAGGTGTATTGCTTAGCATGGTATGCTTTCCTGCTCCAACCGAAGGATGATTACGTCTAAACTGTCCTAATTTTTGCCAATGGATAAGTAAATCTTGTTTTTGTGCTATTTCATTCCAATTCATGAAACTTCTTAAAGTAGCATCTCCAACAGTACCTTCTATAGTTAAATCTCTTGCAGATTCGTCTCCATAATATACTTGTGACGCTCCAGGAGACAGTAATAATCGTGTTGCAGTTTCGTAGGTTTTCTCTCTGTTTTTATCGAAAGGTTGCCCATCGTCATGAGACGTTAAATAGTTTAAAACACCATAACCTTTAAGATTGGTATGTAAAAGACTATCGTATTTTTTAAATTGTTCTTCATAAGTTTGCTGTGCAGCATTCCATTTAAATTCAAAATTGATTAGACTATTAAAAGCAGCATCAAAATAGTTTACTTTTTTATCTCCAAAATCGAAAGCGGTTCCTGCAGAAATTCCGTAGTTATACACTTCTCCAACCAAGTAAAAAGCATTATCGTCTAAAACTTTGTTTGGGTTTTGCTGCTTAAATTCCGCGAAAGCGTTATCACAAACGTCTTTAAACTCCTGCCAAACAAAAGCTTCTGTATGTTTAACAGTATCTACTCTGTAACCATCAATACCAAAATCTGTAATATAGTCGCTCAACCATTTCATGATGTAAAAACGAGGTGCACGAGGATGACCTGTGGCTTTAAAAAAGGCATCTAGCTCTGCAACTTCTTGGTCATAACGACCTTCGGCTTTCCATTTTTCTACCAATTGTGGTGGTAATTCTACAGCTTCGTTGCTTTCGGTTTTAATGTCTGGAAGGTTTTTAACCAAGGTACAAGTAACGGTATTTTCGTAATTATCGTAACGACATTGTGGATCTGTTCTTACCCAATCACTTGGCCAAACAGGATCTTGCTCTGTAACAGGACCTGTGTGATTAATTACTGCATCTAGCAACACACGAATGCCTTTTTTGTGTGCAGCATTTACTAGGTTTTTAAGATCTTCTTTGTTTCCTAAATTAGCATCGATATTAGTCCAATCCTTAGTCCAATAACCATGAAATCCGTAGGTATTTCCAGTACCTTCATCGGTTGCGCCATGAATTTGCTCTACAATTGGCGACATCCAAATAGCATTGATACCTAAATTTGTAAAATAACCCGATTCAATTTTTTGGGTGATTCCTTGTAAATCGCCACCTTCGAAACCACGTAAAACAGCAGTTTCTTTGTTTCTGTTGTAATTAACATCGTTCGTTTTATCGCCATTATTAAAACGGTCGGTTAATAAAAAATAGATATTTGCTGCTTCCCAAACAAAAGGCGTTTTAGCGTCTTCTTTTTGTTGATTTTCTGCAATATCTTGCTTTGCTTTTTTATCTGTTTTACAACTAAAAGCAAGAATAGCGATTGCAAGTAAAAGTATGTTTTTTTTCATGTTATACTTAATATTTAATTTGTGTTTCTACTTCATTTGAAGTATTCCAATTCACCTGAAAAGTCAATGTTTTTGAAACCTCATTATAGTTAAACTCTATTTTTTTCTATTGAATTTTATGTTTTTTGGTGCTTTTGGAAAATTATGAATGACAACATCTATGTTTTTAGTAGTTGTTTTGTAATTAGTACCTGTTTCTGCTTCAAACTCTAATTCTAAAAGCTTTGCAGTGGTTTCCACTTCAAATTCTAGAATTTCATAGCTTCCTTTTTCAAAAGCATTTTTGGTTTCACCATCGTCATTGTACATTTTGCGTTCACTTTTAACTATAGAAGCATCATAATAATAGTGCAAATCAAAAGTGGTTCCATTATATTCTGCAGTACTTTGCATAGGTTTTGCAGTTGGAATAAATGCGCCACCACGAACATACGTTGGAATGCTATTTTCTTCTGTTTTAACAGTAAGTGTTTGTCCACCTTCCACTTTTTTATTGGTATAAAAATCGAACCAATTACTGTTTTTAGGAAAGTACACTTCAGCTTCTTTTTGTTGTGGATTTACAATTGGTGTCACTAAAAAATCATTTCCCCAAAGGTATGTGGATACCATAGTTTGCAACTTCGTATTGTCTTCCTCTTCAAAAAATAAAGCTCGCATTAAAGGTGCTCCTGTTTGGTTATTTTCGAAAACTAAATTGTAGTTATAAGGTAGTAATTGGTAACGTAATTCGATTGCCTGTTTTGCTAAAGCTTTCGCTTTACCACTTCTAAAAACAGGTTCTGCAGGCACTTCTTCTTGCGCGTGTGGTCTGTAAATTGGTTGAAAAACGCCATATTGCAACCATCGTGCATACAACTCATCATCTAAATTATTACCAGCAAAACCACCTAAATCGCTGTGCATAAAAGCCAAACCTTGTAATCCCATTTGCAGTGCAATTTCTGGCTGAGATTGTAATCCTCCCCAAGTTCTATTTACATCACCAGACCAAGGAATCATTCCAAAACGTTGTGATCCCGAACTACCTGCACGCATTAAAATAAACGGTCTTGTGTTTGGAAAGTTTTGTGTGTACATCTCCTGCACAGATTCTGCCCAATGATGACCATAAATATTATGCACTTCGTCTGCTGTTCCAGTTGCGTGTTGCAATCCTTTAGGGTGTACTTCTGGTTCTCCTAAATCTCCCCAAACACCTGAAACACCAAAATCGGCCAAGTCTTTGTAAATATTTTGAAACCATTTTTTTCCTTTCGGATTATAAATATCAATCAGACCAGTATTACCAAAATAAAAATCGAAAGTAAATGGGTTTCCTATAGAATCCTTAGCTAAAACATCTGCTTTTACCGCTTCGTCCCAACGATTAGAAGTCGTTAATACAAAAGGTTCTGTTACCAGAACAGTTTTAACATTATTGTCTTTTAATTCTTTTATCATTTGTTTCGGGTTTGGAAAAGAATCGCGATCAAACGCTAGGTTTCCCATGGTACCTTGGACGGTTTTTCCGAACCAAAAAATATCGATAATTATAGCATCTAATGGAATATTCTCTTCTCTAAACTTTTCTACAGTAGCAGTTACTTCTTCTTGAGAATGGTAACCAAATCGACTAGAAAAATTACCCAAAGCCCAACGTGGTGGCATGGGTTGTGTTCCTGTAAGCTGAGTATAGTTTTTAGTAAGATCTAACCAAGAATCGCCAACCACCACTTGATAGGTTTTTCTACCAGAAATCGTTTCGTACGTTAGTGTATTATCTCCTTTACTATCTAAATCTAAAAAGCCAATGGGTGCATTATCAAAATGAATAAGATACTTGTTAGAAGACACCACAATTGGCATGGTGTAATTCATTAACTCACTTCTATCTTCATACCCATAATGTGCTTTATTGTACAACTCTAAACGGTTTCCTCTTCGGTTCATACCTAGAGCTCTTGCGCCTCCACCATATAAAACTTCATCTGATTTTAAATTAAAATGAATAGTTTCAAATGCATCCGTTTTTTGATAGCCATTTTTTACCGAAGTCACTTCCTCTCCATCTTTCCAATACGAAATATGAAAAGGTGCTTTGGTGATTTTTACTTTTAATTTTTCAGATTGAAAACGAATCTCTGAAGCTGTTTCATTAAATTTTACATCAGAAAGTGCTTTATCTAAAACAACCGCGTGTGATTTTTCATTAAATACTTCTCCTGTTGGCAAGAATGTAGTCTCGATAATTTCGGGATGGTAAAAATGCATGGAATAGCTTCCATCGGAAACCTGAATATGTAATTGATTGTTTTCAAATGCAACAGATTTAAATTCTCTTTTTTGAATCGCATCTGCAAACAGCCAAGTAATAGCCTCCTCAAAATTGTTTTCCCATAGCGCTTCATTATGTTTTCCTTCAGGAACAACTTTAGATTGTATGTTTTCTTTAGGAAATCCGTTTTCGGTTAAAATAGAAACCATACGATTCATGTCTGTAACCGTTTGGCTAATTTCATTAAAACCTGCATTTTCACCTTCTTTTCCTCCAGCTAAAAAGTACATTTTTGTGTCTTGAATATTAGCTCGTTTTTTTGAAAACTCATTAACTGCTGGAGCAAACCAAAATGCAGGAGAATACACACCAACTTTTCCAAAAACTGTTGGGTATTTTAAAGCAGCATAATGTGAAATCAATCCACCCATGGAACTACCAAAAATAGCGGTATTAGATTTGCCTTTTTTAGTATTGAAATTAGTATCGATATACGGTTTTAAAGTGTTCACAATAAAATCTACATAAGCTTTACCTTCGCCTCCACCATATTCTGGATGTGTCCATGGAGAATATTCATCTAAGCGTTTGGATTCGCCATTATCTACAGCAACCACAATAAGTTTTAGGTTTTCCTTAAATAGTTTGTCTAGAATTTCATCTACTTTCCACTCACCATATGTAGACGTACTGGCATCAAAAACATTTTGCCCATCGTGCATATACACTACAGGATAATTGTCTTTAGATGTTTTATAATCTGCAGGTAAATACATCCAAACACGACGTTTTCTGTTGAGTTGTGGTATGTTGAACGTTTCGGATAAAACAGTAACATTTTTTGAAGCAGTTGATGCTTCCTGAAGATCAAACAAATGACTCCAACCTGCGATTTTTACTTTTAGCGTATCGTTTGTTTCTGAAAATTTATAGATACGATTATCTATTTTCGACCCTTTATTTGTGCTTTCTGAAGTCTCCCAATTCCCTAAGGTAAACTTGAATAAAATGCGTTGTTCTGTTTTAGGAAGTGTTATTTGATACTGTCCATTTATTTGTTGTAATTGGTAGTCTTTATGTCCTCCAGACCAACCTTCAAAATCTCCTGAAATAAATATAGAAGCATCTTTTGGAGTATCTTTTGGAAGTTCTTCAACTACAATAGTAACCTGTGCAAAGGTGAATTGAAATAGTAAGAAGGATAATATGTATAAAATATTTTTCATTACGATGGAGACCTCTCGACTGCGCTCGAGGTGACATTTAATTTATAATTTAGTAGATAATAGTAAACTTCCTCTTTCGTTTAAGGTAATTTCATCTTCCCAAACAAAAGTTTCATTCGTTACTATGTTTTTTAATGTTTTGCCTTGTAAACCAACTTCTTCAAAACGTTTTAAATCTAAACTAATTGGTTCATTATTTTTATTAATGATATGTACAACGGTTTCACCTTCTATAACTCTAAATAAGAAATACGTTCCCATAAATGGAGCAAAATGGATGGTTTGTCCATTGTGAATGGCATCACTAGATTTTCTGTAATTCAATACTTTTTTAAGGAATAACTGCATGTCTTTTTGTACTTCGGTTAATCCTTCACTTGCAAATGCATTAACAGCATCTCCTTGCCAGCCTCCAGGAAAATCGGTGCGTATCAAACCATGATCGCCAGGTTTTTCAAAATCGTTCATTAAGATTTCTGTTCCGTAATACAATTGCGGAATTCTTGGTAAGGTTAACAGATAACTTAAAGCCATTTTGGTATTTGGCACATCTCCTTTTAATTGTGTAAAAATGCGACTCATATCATGATTGTCTGGAAATACCATGATATCTTTTGGTGATGCATAGGCAAAATCGTTTGCCAACCCTTCGTATATTTTTACCAAACCAGTATCCCATTTTTCGTCTTCATTTAAAGCATCGACCGTATTTTTTTGCATAGCAAAATCCATAGTCGATCTTAAATTAGAATCGTAACCATCTTTATTGTCATGACCTTCTTGCCAATAGGCAATTAGTAATGGGTTGTAACTCCATTCCTCTCCTACAATACTAAAATTAGGATACTCGTCCATAATAGCTCCAGCCCAATCCGACATAAACATTTTATCTGGATAAGGATAAGTATCTTGTCTGATTCCGCTTAATTGTAAGGTTTCAATCCACCAAATACTATTCTGAATAATATAGTTTGCCATAAACGGATTTTGCTGATTTAAATCTGGCATTGTTGGTACAAACCAACCTTCTGCCATTTCTTTTTTATCGCGTTTAGAAGCATACAAATCTTGGTTACTCGTACGTCTGTGGTTGGAATTATTTAATGGTTTATTATTCTCAAAACTATCTTGTTGGTTCACCCAATCTTTAAATGGTAAATCTTGCATCCACCAGTGTGCACTTCCACAATGATTAGCTACTTGATCCATGATTAAACCGATACCTTTTTCTTTCGCTTTTGCAGCTAATTCTTGGTATTCTTCTAAAGTTCCGTAACGTGGATCTACTTGGTAAAAATCGGTCATAGCATAACCATGATAGGACGATTCTGGCATATCATTGGTTAATAATGGGCAAGACCAAATTTGGGTAAAACCCATTTCTTCTATATAATCTAAATGCTGAATAATACCTCGTAAATCACCACCATGACGTGCATAATCGTCTTTTCTATTGATGGTTTTTTCTTTTAAACTTTCCTTTATATCATTAGAAGTATCTCCATTTGCAAAACGATCTGGAGTGATTAAATAAATAGCATCTGTACTATCAAAACCTTGATAATCGGAAGCTTCTTTGACACGTGCTTTAATTTCGTAAGTTTGAATGAGTTCCTTTTCTTCATTAAATTTAAAATGAATATTGAATTGTCCTGCTTTCGCACTTTCTGAAATATTTAGATCTAAAAACAGATAATTAGGACTATCAGCTTTATGCACTTTTTCAATAGAAACGCCTGCATAATTTATACTAGGTGTTGCTTCCATAATGTTTGGATGCTTCACCAATAATTGTACTTGTGTATTATTAAAACCTGTCCACCAATGTGGAGGTTCTATACGCTCGATATCATTTTTAACTTCGGTTACAACTTCTGAAGTTGTTACTTTTTCAGTTTTCTTCTGACAAGAAAAACTAACACTAATTAAAATTATTAATGCTAGATGTATTAATTTTTTCATTTTAATTAGTGTGTTTAGTTTTAAATTTTCACCAAGTTATTTGGCGATACTGTTACTGAATTATCATTTACTTGAATGTTTAAATCTGTATTCCCTTCTAACTCGAAAGTTGTTTCCGCTTGTGATACATTCACTTTTAAAATTTGATCTCTAAAGTTTACTTTAAACGAATATGCTTCCCATTCTTTAGGAATACGAGGTTCAAAATGTAGTGTATCGTTTTTTACACGCATACCACCAAAACCTTCTACAATACTCATCCATGTTCCAGCCATACTTGTAATGTGCAAGCCTTCTTCTACCTCTTTATTATAATCGTCTAAATCTAAACGAGACGTACGTAAATAGAACGTATATGCTTGATCCATTTGGTCTAACTTGGCAGCTTGAATACTGTGCACACAAGGTGACAATGAGCTTTCATGTACTGTAAATGGTTCGTAAAAATCGAAATGACGTTTTAATTCTTCAGTAGAAAACTGGTCTTCAAAAAAGTAAAAACCTTGTAAAGTATCTGCTTGTTTGATGTAAGGCGAACGTAAGATTCTGTCCCAACTCCACTTTTGGTTTATTGGTCTATCTTGATTTGGTAAATCTGCAACCGTAATTAATTCTTTATCTAAAAACCCATCTTGTTGTAAGTATACTTGGTGCTTTTCAGAATATGGAAAGAACATATTATCTGCTACTTTTTTCCAAGCTTCTAGTTCGTTGTCTGTAATTTTTGTTTTACCAGAAATACGCAAATAATCTTCGTGATGACCTTCTTTTACTTTATCAATATTTTCTAACGCATAATCAATACACCATTTTGCTAAATAGTTTGTGTACCAGTTGTTATTTATATTGTTTTCGTATTCATTTGGTCCTGTAACACCTAAAATAACGTATTGGTTTTTATCTGTTGAAAACGTAGCACGTTGTTGCCAGAATCTAGCAATTCCGATAAGGACTTCTAATCCCATTTCTGGAATATAGCTGTAATCTCCTGTATAACGATAGTAGTTAAAAATAGCAAAAGCGATTGCTCCATTTCTGTGAATTTCTTCAAAGGTAATTTCCCATTCGTTATGGCATTCTTCACCATTCATGGTTACCATTGGATACAATGCTGCTCCATTTTTAAAGCCTAATTTCTCTGCATTTTCAATCGCTTTTTCTAAATGATTGTAACGATATTGCAGTAAGTTTCTTGCTACTTTTTGATCTTTGGTAGCCATATAAAAAGGAATACAATACGCTTCGGTATCCCAATAGGTACTTCCACCATACTTTTCTCCTGTAAAACCTTTTGGACCAATGTTTAAGGTAGAATCTTTTCCTAAATAGGTTTGGTTTAATTGGAAGATATTAAAACGAATACCTTGTTGTGCTTTTACATCTCCATCGATTGTGATGTCTGACATTTCCCAAATTTTTGACCAAGCCTCTTTTTGGTTATTTAAAAGTGCTTGAAAACCTAAATTTGAAGCAGTATCTAATGCTTTTTTAGCTGCTGAAACTAACTGATTTTTATCGTGATTTCTATCTACTGTATAACCACCAAACTTTTGGATGCTTGCGGTTTCACCTGAATTCACAGAAACTGTATATGTAAATGAAATAGCATTTTCCTGTTTATCTATTTCTGGTGTTTGTTCTTGTTTTGTATTATTTACAAAAACCGAAGATTGCATAAAAGTACAAGTATGAAAACCTGTTTTCATTGTTTTTGCTTCAATAAATGCTTGCTCGTTTTCTGTACTTACGTTTAAAGTATCCCAAAATTGGTCGTCCCAATTGGTATCTTCATTTGTAATACCTGAATCTAAATACGGTTGAAACTTAATAGTCGCTTCTCCATTTAAAGGTGTTACTTGATAATTTATAGCTCCAACTTCATCTAAATCTAAACTTAAAAAACGAAGTACTTTCACTTCAATTTCTAATTTATTTTGAAGCATTGCAGTAAACGATCTAGTTAACCAACCTTCTTGCATGTTAAGCTCTCTTCTAAAATTAGAAACCGAAACACACGTATTTAGATCTAGTTGTTCTCCATTAATTTCTACATTAATACCTATCCAATTTGGAGCATTTAGTACTTTAGCAAAATACTCTGGATAACCATTTTTCCACCAACCAACTCTGGTTTTGTCAGGATAATAAACGCCTGCAATGTAGCTTCCTTGAAAGGTTGGACCTGTATATTGTTCTTCAAAATTAGCACGTTGACCCATTGCACCATTTCCGATGCTGAATAAACTTTCTGAAGACTTAACGCGATCTGCATCAAAACCTTCTTCAATGATAGACCAATTGTCTGGTTGTATATAATCTTGATTCATTTTTTATATTTATTTGTCATTGCGAAGCATAAAATGAAGAGATACGCTTTAGATGAGATTTCTTCACTATGTTTAGAATGACGTTGTTTTATCTGTTTATTAATTCTTGAATGAAGCTGTTTTCAATTTCGGTGAAATCTGAAAAAATATAATCTGCTTCATGTAATACCTCTTTTTCTCCTATACCAATAGATATCATATTTGCAGTATTTGCAGCTTGAACACCAGCTACAGAGTCTTCAAAAACAATACAATCTTCTGGTTTCATGTTTAAATGCTTTGCTGCAATTAAAAACACTTCTGGATCTGGTTTTGCTTTACTAACATCGTTACCATCCACAATAGCATCAAACTTTGAAAGTAAATTGACCTTTTCTAAAATTGGTCTTGCATTTTTACTTGCAGAACCTAAGGAAATTGGCTGTTTCTTTTCTATTAAATAATCTAAAGTTTTTGGTACATCTGGTAAAATTTCTTCATCTGTCATTTTTGCAATGAAGCTTAAATACTCTTCATTTTTTTTACCCATTAATGATGTAAATAATTCTTCTGAAATGGTTTTATTTCCCCAATCCAGTATTTTTTCTAATGATTTTACACGACTTACACCTTTAAGTTGTTCGTTTTGCTCGTGTGTAAAATCTATATCTATACTTTTTGCAAGGTTTTTCCATGCTAAAAAGTGATATTTTGCAGTGTCCACTATGACACCATCTAAATCGAATATGAATCCTTTTTTATTCATTTTTTTAAATGTCTTCAGCTTGATAAGTAATTGCGTTTTTGTTTGTGATTAATAAGTTGCAAAGTCCTGCAATTATTAAACTTATTCCTGCAACTGTCATTGCATTTATAGCTTCGTCACCTAATAAACTAGAGACAAAGTTGATTCCGCCTAAGGCAGCAATAATTTGTGGGATTACAATAAACATGTTGAAAATACCCATGATTACTCCCATTTTTTTAGGATCCACAGAACTAGATAACATGGCATAAGGCATGGAAAGAATACTTCCCCAAGCAAAACCAATTAAAACAAAGCAATACTTAAGATGTTCTGGCGAAGCATAATTCATGGCCAAGAAACCAACACCTCCTAAAATTAGAGATCCCATATGTACTAGCTTACGGTTGATGCGTCTTTTAGAAGTATACAGTACTAATAATAATGCAAAAGCCATTGATGATAAACCGTAAATTCCCATTGCAGAACCTACTAAATTTGATGATTTTTGAAACGCTGTGTTTTGCGTATCAAACGCTGCTTTTTGTACTGTGTCTGCCATATCAAAAGCACTTTCTATTGGAGCTGGTGTATTAAACACATGCTCTGTAAGTGCAGGATTGGCTAAACTCCACATGGTAAAAAAGCAAACCAAGAAAAGAATTGGATGACTCCTAATTTTTTCATGGTTAATGGCATGTTACCAATATTGTTTAAAATGTCTGGAATGAAGTTGTTCTTTTTAGCTTTTTCACGTTCGAACTCTTCCATGTCTTCTGGAGGATATTCTGTTGTAGTAAATACAGTGTAGAGAATACTTATTAAAAACACGAATGCTCCAATTGCGAATGCAATTTTTACAGAGTCTGGAATAACACCTAAATCTGCTGCATCACTAACTCCAAATTTTGATACCATCCAAGGTAAATTACTTGCAACCCATGTACCAATACCAATAATTAGTGTTTGTACTACAAAGCCATACGAGCGTTGTGAGTCAGGTAATTTATCTGCTACCAAAGCCCTAAACGGTTCCATGGAGACATTTATGGAAGCATCAAGAATCCATAAAAATCCTGCTGCAACCCAAAGTGCTGGAGAATAAGGCACAAAAAATAGGGCTAGAGAACTTAAGATAGCTCCTACTAAAAAATAAGGACGTCGTCGTCCCCATTTTACACTCCAAGTACGATCGCTCATGTAACCAATAATGGGTTGTACCAACAATCCTGTTAAAGGTGCTGCAATCCACAATAATGGGATTTCGTCTTTACTTGCTCCTAATGTTTGAAATATTCGAGACATGAAGCCTCCTTGTAATGCAAAACCAAATTGAATTCCTAAGAAACCGAAACTCATGTTCCAGATTTCCCAAAAGCCAAGGGTACGCTTTTTCATAAATAGTAAGTTTAAATTATTACTATTTTGACAAGCTTATACTTATCAAAACTATATTACCTGAGAAGTAAAAATATATGTTTTGAATGCCGTAAAGATATAAAAGATTTTAAATGAGCAATGTTAAATTTTTATTTTGTGGATGCTCTTTCAATTAATTCGGTTTCAATAACTACAGTTTCGTAGATGTCTTCTTCGTCCTCACGTTCAAGGTTATTGATTAATAATTCAGCTGCTTTTTCGCCTATTTTCTTACCATGTTGACTAACTGTAGTTAAAGCAGGTACTGCATGTTTAGATAAAACACCATCTGTAAAACCAACAATTTGTAAATCGTCTGGAATTGTTAAACCTAACTTTCTAGCAACCTTCATTGTTGTAATAGCATACAGCTCGTTTACAGCAAAAACACCATCAATTTTTTTATTATTTTTAAATAAGTTTTCAATCTCTATTTCTAAAGAATCCAGATGATCTTCAGACAACAATTGGTCATGAACCTTTAATATTAAGCTTGCTTTTGGTGCTATTTTATGATCTTCTAAAGCTTCTAAATAACCTTGAGTCCTTAATTTACCAACACTTACATAATCTTTAGTAGTTACAATTGCTATGTTTTTACAACCGCAAGCAATTAATTTATTAACTGCTAATTTTGCACCTTCAGAATCATCAACGATTACTTTATCGCATTTAATATCGTTAACCACACGATCAAACATTACAATTGGCATCCCTTGATTTATAGTTTCAGTAAAATGATGAAAGTCTTGCTGTTGCTGAGTTTCTTTAGCAATAGACAATATAAAACCATCGATACTTCCGTTGGCTAACATTTCCATATTTATAACCTCTTTAGCAAAAGACTCGTTTGATAATCCAACAATAACATTATACCCTCTTTGATTGGCTACAGCCTCTATACCACTAATGACCTTGGAGAAAAAGTGATGCACAATTTCTGGTATTATAATACCTATGGTCTTTGTCTTCCTATTTTTTAAACTCAGTGCAATATTATTTGGTCTATAATTATATAGCTTAGCAAAAGCCTGAACTTTTTGACGTGTATCTTCACTAATTTCGATACTATTTCTTAAGGCTTTAGATACTGTTGAAATAGACACATCTAACTCTCTTGCTATTTGTTTTAGGGTTACTTTTTTTTCATAAAATTTAAACTGAATGACAATGTTGTAGATTAATAAAAATAATGACGTAAAGTTATTAGTTTAATTAAAACGAAAGTCACAAAGTGATGATTATTCATTATTTGGAGGTGATTTTTCTTAAAATCGCAAAAAGTTGTCAACACGAAAACGTTTTCGTAGTATATTCTCAAAATCGATACAAAAAATTAACACAAAATTTACATAGATTTATCATCGAGAAGTAAAAATATATACTAAAAAATTAAAACTAACTTAATAATATTGTATGAAAACAATTTTTAAAAGGCTACTATTAGCTTTACTGTTTATTCCTACTGTAATCTTGGCTCAAAGCACAATTACAGGTAAGGTAACAGAGCAAGCATCTGCCCTACCCATACCAACTGCCAATGTTGTTATAAAAAATACAACAAAAGGGACTACTACCGATTTTGATGGTCAGTTTACCATTGAGGCTAACAAAGGAGATGTTTTAGTATTCTCTTACGTTGGTTACAACACACAAGAAATTACTTATAATGGTGAATCTACTCTTAATATAAAATTAGTTGAAGACGCTGCGCTTTTGGACGAAATCGTTGTAATTGGATATGGTGGTGTTAAAAAAGAAGACATTACAGGTACAACAGACCTACTAACAAGTGAAGATTTTAACAAAGGTCCTATAGTATCTGCTCAATCTTTAATTAGTGGTAAAGTTGCAGGTGTAAATGTAACTTCTGGAAGTGGCGCACCTGGTGAAGGACAAAGTATAACAATTCGTGGTGCTGGATCTTTATCTTTAACTACTGAACCACTTTATGTTATTGATGGTATACCATTAGACAATGGTGGAGTTGGAGGAACAAGAAATCCTTTAAACTTTATAAACCCAAATGATATCGAAACATTTGTTGTTTTAAAAGACGCTTCTTCAACCGCTATTTATGGTTCAAGAGCTGCAAATGGTGTTGTTTTAATTACAACAAAAAAAGGAAAAAACAAAGATTTCAAATTTAATGTTAGCTCTCAGACAACTGTTTATAGTCCAATTGATGATATTGATGTCATGTCTGCAAGTCAGTTTAGAACTTTGATTAACGACATTGGTTCTCCTGAGCAAATTGCGTTATTAGGTAATGCTAATACAAATTGGCAAGATGAAATCTATAAGACTGCTTTTGGACAGGATCATAATTTTAGTGCTTTAGGAAGTGCTTTTGGAGTACCAATGCGTGCCTCTTTAGGATATTCTGAACATGATGGAATATTAGATGGAGACAATTTACAACGTACTACTGGATCTTTAAGTTTAACTCCTAGCCTATTAGATGACCATTTAAAAGTTGCTTTAAATGCAAGAGCAATGTACACGGAAAACACTTTTGTTGATAGAGGTGCTATTGGAAGCGCTGTAAGTTTTGACCCGACACAATCTATATTTGATCCTAACTCACAATATGGCGGATACTTTACTTGGTTAGATAATGGAACTGGTAACCAAAATAGTTTGGCTCCTACTAATCCACTAGCTTTATTAAACTTAAAGGATGATACAGCAGAAGTGAGACGTTTTGTTGGAAATGCCAAAGTAGATTATAAAATACATGGTTTTGAAGCTCTAACTGCAACTATAAATGTTGGTTATGACACATCAAATAGTCATGGACGTACTGTTACTAGTGAGCTAATACCTACTTCTGATGAGACATTCAACGGATCAAAAACAAGTTATGTTCAAAATTCTTATAACAAATTGTTCGATGCTTATTTAACCTACAATAAAACACTTAATGATGTACATAATTTAACAGTTGCTGGAGGATACTCATACCAGTCTTTTGAGTACGATAATTTCAGTAATGATAGTGAAGCTGAAGAAGACGGAAATCAATTTGAGTTTATAGATAAATCTAAAAATGTTTTATTATCTTATTTTGGTAGAGCAAATTACAATTATAATAGCAAATATTATGTAACTGCTACTTTAAGAGCCGATGCCTCTTCAAAATTAAATCCTGATGATCGTTGGGGAATTTTTCCTTCTGTAGCTGCCGCTTGGAGTATTCATCAAGAAGATTTTATGCAAGATTCATTTTTTAATGAATTAAAATTACGTGTTGGATATGGTGAAGTAGGTAACGTTAACGGACTAGGAGATTACCAGTTTTTAACGCGTTATAACGGAAGTACAGATACAGCAAATTATCAATTTGGAAGTGGCTTTTTTCAAACTTACAGACCAGAACCTATTAATGAAGATTTACGTTGGGAGATTGGAAAAACATTTAATATTGGTTTAGACTATGCCTTTTTTAACAGACGTGTTTCTGGATCAATAAATGCATATATGAAAGAAACAAATGACCTTATTGCTAGTTCATTAGTTGACCCTTTCACAAACTTTGGAAACCGAATAAATGCCAATATTGGTAACATGGAAAATAAAGGTTTAGAATTCAATTTAAATGTGACACCTGTAAAAACTGATAATTTTGAGTGGTCAGTTAATTACAATATTTCCTTAAACGAAAACGAGATAACTAAACTAAACACAGACCAACCTCAAGGAGGTATCTCTACAGGTGTAGGTAATACAGTTCAAATACACAGAGAAGGTGAATCTGCAAATAGTTTCTATGTTTTTGAACAAGTTTATGACGCTAATGGGACACCACTAGAAGGTGTATTTGTAGACAGAAATGGTGATAACATTATTAATGATGAAGACAAATACATCAAAGAAGATCCTTTTGGAGATGTCCTAATGGGTTTTAATACTAATGTAAACTATAAAAACTGGGATTTTTCACTACAATCAAGAGCTAGCCTAGGTAACTATATGTATAATGATGTTGAAGCTAATAGAGGAATTTTATCTAATGCAACAAACAATAATATCTTAACAAACATTCATACAGATTATTACAATACTGGTTTTACTGTATTAGATGCTAATACAGCTATAAGTGATCACTTTGTACAAGAAGCTTCTTTCTTTAAAATAGACAATATTACAATTGGTTATACTTTAGATAAAGTAAAAAATACAACGTTTAGATTTTATGGATCATTACAAAACGTATTAACAGTAACAGATTACAATGGATTGGACCCAGAAATTAATTTAGGAATCGATAATAATTTTTATCCTAGACCTAGATCATTTGTAATGGGAGTAAACATTGATTTTTAATAAAAGAAAAGAAAAATGAAAACAAAACTTAAACACCTAATTGTAATCATGGTCCTGTCCTTAGGATTGGTATCATGTCACGACGATTTAGATCAATCACCAATTGATCCAGATAGTTTTACTGAAGAAGATGTATTTGCAAATGCAACCGAAGTTAAAGGTGCATTAGCAAAATTATATGCCAGTCTAGCATTAACAGGACAACAAGGTCCTTCGGGACAAGCAGATATTGCAGATATTAATGAAGGATTTTCTCAGTATTCTAGAATGCTTTTTAACCTAAACGAATTAACGACAGATCATGCAGTTGTAGGTTGGGGAGATGCTGGCTTACAAGACTTACATGGTCAGTATTGGTCCGGTAACAATGATTTTACTGAAGCTATGTATTATAGATTAGCTCAAGAAGTATCATTTTGTAATTCATTTATAACCAATGCTGCTTCATTAGCTGGTGGAGAAGTGTCAAGTTTTATTGCAGAAGCACGTTTTTTAAGAGCTTTTGCTTATTATAACTTAATTGACTTATTTGGTAATGTTCCTTTAGTAACTGAAGTATCTACAGATTTACCACAACAAGCCTCTAGAATAGAATTATTTAATTTTGTAGAATCAGAGCTACTTGATATTCAAGGAGATTTAAAACCTGGTCGCTCTAACGAATATGGGAGAGTGGATGAAGTTGCTGCTTGGGCTTTATTATCTAAATTATATTTAAATGCAGAAGTATGGACTGGCACTGCACGTTATACAGATTGCGTGACCTATTCTAATAACGTTATAAACTCAGGATACAGCATTAACATAAATGATGCTAATGGTAATGGTACAGCTTATGACGAGTTATTTTTAGCTGATAATGATACCAATGGAGCTCAAGACGAATTTATATTCGCTTTAAATTTTGATGGATTAAGATCACAAACTTATGGTGGTAGTACATTTTTAGTACGTGCAGCTATAGGTGGAACTATGGATGCCACAGAATTTGGTGTTAATGGTGGATGGAGTGGACATAGAACCACAAAAAAACTAGAAGAAAAATTTAACTATACCGTATTTACTCAAGATATACAAGAAATTAATGATGAATTAGGACCAATGTCTGATTGGGGAATCATAGGAGATGGTACACCAAATGGCTGGGATGACCCAGATACTAAAATGTATCAAACTGGAAATAACCAATTTTCAATATATACTGAATTAACTGATGGTTCTCTAAAATTTAGATTTAATAATGATTGGGGAACTAATTATGGTGATGATGATACTGATTTATCTTTAGAATCAGATGGTCAAAATATCCCAGTTTTAGCAGGACAATATTATATCACTTTAGATCTTGATAATTTAACCTATAGTATTGAAAATGTAGATTTCAATGATCTATTAGAAACATATATAGAAGGTGATAAAAGAGCAATGTTTTATACTAATGGTCAAAATTTAGAAATTGAAGATATCTCCTCGTTTACAGATGGCTATGCTGTTACTAAATTTAAAAATATAGATAGTGATGGTGACCAAGGTGTTGATTCTGCTGGAGATTTTGTAGATACAGATCTTCCACTAATTAGATTAGCTGAAATTTATTTAAACTATGCTGAAGCTACTCTTCGAGGTGGTGGCGGTGACTTAAATCTTGCTACAACAAAAATTAACGAATTAATTGAAAGAGCTAATGGAGACACAAGCGCTAACGTATCAAGTGGAGACATTACTTTAGACTTTATACTTGATGAAAGATCAAGAGAATTATATTGGGAAGGACAAAGACGTAGTGATTTAATTCGTTATGACTATTTTACAACAGATGCTTACTTATGGCCATTTAAAGGTAATAGTCCTCAAGGGACTTCTGTTTCAAACTACAGAAACTTATTTCCTTTACCAAACAGTATTATAACAGTTAACCCAAACCTTTCTCAAAATGAAGGCTATTAATAACTATTAAAATGAAAAATATATTTTATAAATTAGTCCTTTCGTTATGCATTGCAACTCTTTTTGTGAGTTGCGATGAAACGGAAATAACCGAATTAAATAGTAACGGAATTCCTGTAGTTTCAGTTTCAGAAAATACAGTAGTTTTAACAGAAGCTACTGCAGATGAAGAAGCTTTAACAGTAACTTGGACAGAACCAAACTTTGGTTTTAGTGCAGCACCTCTTGCATATAATGTATTAATAGATACAGAAAATGGTGATTTTTCATCACCAGAAAGTGCTACAGCAAGTATGCCTTTAGAAAAAACTTTTACAGTACAACAACTAAACGCACTCTTAACAGAGCTTGAATTACCCCCTAACGTAGAAGCTCAAGTACAACTAAAAGTTGAAGTTAAATTAAGTAATGTATCAAGTGTATATTCTGAAGCTATAAATTTAACTGTAACACCTTATCCAGGACTTCCAGACCTTAGTACAACTTGGGGAATAGTGGGTGATGCAACACCTAATGTATGGAATGGACCAGACATACCTCTTTACAAAACAGACACAGAAGGCGTACTTGCAGCTTATGTACATTTAATTGATGGTGAAATTAAGTTTAGAGATGATGATGATTGGGAGGTAAATTATGGAGCTACTGGAGTAGATAACGCTTTAGAAGCTGACGGAGGAAATATAGCTGTTACAGAAGGAACATATTATATTACCCTAGATTTAAACAATCTTACCTATACAATGGAAGATGCTTCAACTACTGATATTTGGGGACTAGTTGGAGATTCAACTCCTAATGGTTGGGATGGACCAGACTGGACTTTTTACCCAGCAGGTAATGACCTTTACGTAACTCAAGTTAATTTAACTGATGGTGAACTTAAATTAAGATTAAACAATGATTGGGGAACCAACTACGGAGACACAGGTTTAGATAATACTCTAGATGATGGTGGAGATAATATTATTGTAACAGCTGGAACTTACAATATTGTTATAGATTTATTTAATCTAACTTATACGTTAGAAATAGAACCGTAATCTTATAAATTTAATATTGTATTAAATAAAACTTTTAAAGCCTATTTACTTGTAAAAGTAAATAGGCTTTTTCTTTATAAACTAAATTTAATTTCACATTTTAAAAAATATTAAAATGAAAAAACTATTACTCAACTTATTATTATTTCTACCATTACTAGTACTTGGCCAAGTCACTGTTAATCCAAACCCTATATTAGTAAATCAACCAGTAACCATAACTGTAGATATAACTGCACCTACTTGTAATAGTATTGTTAATCCTGCAAAAGTATATGCTCATCTAGGTGTTGGAAATGAAAGTGACGAATACGGAATTAAAGTCGTAGGTAATTGGGGACAAGATGATGGCGTTGGTGAAATGACCAATAATGGTGATGGAACTTGGAGTATAACAATCACACCTAGTACTTATTTTAATTTAACAGCTACTGAAGAAACTGAAGTCACCAAAATGGGGATAGTGTTTAGAAACCCAAACGGTAGCCAAGAATTAAAATTAGACAATGGTGGTTGTCAAAACTTTGTATTTAATGTAGGAGCTTTTCAAGTAGATATGATTAACCCAGAATCTGACGGAGTTATAGTTGTAACTAGCAATTCAGACACACAAATCATTGCTCAAAATTCAAATGGTGATGCTAATTATGTACTTAAAGCTAATGGTACAACTATTAATACAGCAATTACCAATTTTTATAACTATTCTTTTTCTAATATAACAGAAAACAAATACTGTCAATTGGAAGTCACACAAGGAACAGAAGTGGTTACTAAAAACTTCACAATTCTTGTAAATAGCAGCACATCTCAAGCATTACCTGCTAATATGGAAAACGGTATTAACTACACCAGTAACACCTCTGCAACATTAGTTTTAGAGACTCCTTTAAAAGATTTTGTATATGTCGCAGGAAGCTTCAATAATTACTCACCTACATCTGCTTATGCAATGAAAAAAGATCCGACAACTGGACAATTTTGGTTAGAGTTAACTGGATTAACAGCTGGTCAAACAGAAACTTATCAATATTGGGTTGGTGCAGAAAACCCTGTTTCTAACTCGCCAAATCTTGTAAAAACAGCAGATCCGTATTCTACGTTAGTATTATCTCCATTTGACGATCCTTTTATTCCAGCATCGTCTTATCCAAACTTACCTAGTTACCCAATAGGTCAAGATAGAGAAGTTACAGTTTTACAAACAGGTCAAACAGCCTATAACTGGCAAGTAACTGACTTTGAAAAACCTAAAAAAGAGGACTTAGTAATCTATGAAGTATTAATAAGAGATTTTGACAAAAATGCTGATGGAGGTCGTAATTACCAACAATTAATAGATCGAATAGACTACTTCAAAAACCTTAATGTTAATGCCATTCAATTAATGCCAGTAATGGAATTTGAAGGTAACGAAAGTTGGGGATACAACACGTCTTTCCATATGGCTTTAGATAAGTATTATGGTACAGAAGATAAACTTAAAGAGTTTGTTGATGTGTGTCATCAAAATGGGATTGCAGTCATTTTAGACATTGCTTTAAACCATGCTTTTGGACGCAACCCTATGGTTAGAATGTGGATGGACGATCCTGATAATGATGGTTGGGGAGAACCAAGTAGCGAAAACCCTTATTTTAATCAAGTAGCTACACACACTTATAGTGTTGGTTCTGATTTTAATCACTCTAACTCAAAAACTCAAGATTATGTTCAACGCGTAGTAAAACATTGGATTGAAGAGTTTAATATTGATGGATTACGTTGGGACTTAACTAAAGGATTTACCCAAAATTGTACTGACTCGGACGAAAATTGTACTAATCAATATCAAGCAGACAGAGTTGCTATTTTAAAACAATACGCAGATTATTCTTGGTCTCTTGATGATGATCATTATGTGATTTTCGAACATTTAGGTGGGACACAAGAAGAAAAAGAATGGGCTGATTACAGAATAAGCGAAGGTAAAGGAATCATGCTTTGGGGAAAAATGACAGATCCTTACAATCAATTAACTATGGGTTATGCTTCAGGAAGTAACATAAACGGAATGGGACACAATAGCCGAAACTTTGATGCACCTAGATTAATTGGTTATCCAGAAAGCCATGATGAAGAGCGATTAATGTATAGAAATTTACAATATGGAAACAGTACTAACACAAACCATGATGTTACCAATTTAAATACAGCAATATCAAGAATGTCTGCTTTAGGAGCTGTAAGTTTAACAATTCCAGGACCAAAAATGATATGGCATTTTGGAGAGCTAGGTATGGAAAACTCGATTTACACTTGTAATAATGGTAATGTTAATGATACTTCAGGATCAGATGGAGACTGTAAATTAGATACAAAACCTCAACCTCAGTGGGACAACAATTGGTTGTCAGATGCTACAAGAAGTCAAGTTTATAATGATTGGGCAAGACTTAATGATTTAAAAGTAAACCAACCTGTTTTTGAAGGTCAATATGTTATTAACAACACAACTAATCCTGATGTTAATACTTTAACTCCAAGAATTTTCATTTCAGATAACTCAATTCCTTCAGATCAATTAAACAATGTTGTTATTTTAGCTAACTTTAATGTTACCTCACAAAATATAACTCCTGACTTTCCTTCAACAGGTACTTGGTATGATTTAATGGACGCGACTAATAGTACAAGTATAAACGTTACAAGTACAACAGCACCAATAACTATTCCTGCAGGACAATTTAAAATTTATGGTAATGCAGCACCTCAAAACTTAAGCACAGAGGAGTTTACACTGTCTAGTACTTTTAAACTATATCCAAATCCGTCAAGTACTTCCTTTTCGGTCAATAAAATAGTAAATAACGTTCAAATAATGGATGTGTCAGGAAAGCTAATAAAGGATTTTAAAGGGCGTTTTAATGCAGGACATAAGTTTATCATAAGTAACTTAGCAAAAGGCCTATATCTTGTTAAAACAACAACAAATAAAGGTTTAATAAAAACCACAAAACTGATTAAATCATAATTATTTAATACATTTAACCCGAAAAGCTTCAGTTGTCCGCTGAAGCTTTTTTTGTTATATAAACTAAATGACATAAAAAAAGCTTCTCAAAAATGAGAAGCTTTTTTACTTTGTACAGGCGGAGAGACTCGAACTCTCACACCTCGCGGCACTAGATCCTAAGTCTAGCGTGTCTACCAATTCCACCACGCCTGCAACTTATACCGATAATTTCGGATTGCAAATATAAACAATAGTTTGAATATTCATAATAACTTCAAACAAATTATTTTCCTTTTTGTATTTTTACCTAAATTCAATACTATTTTTTAAATGAAAAACATAAAATCTTACGTTCAAGAAAACAAACAACGTTTTCTTGACGAATTAATAGAGCTACTTAAGATTCCCTCTATAAGTGCAGACTCAGCTTATAAAGAGCATACAGTAAACACTGCTGAGGTCGTAGCAAAAAGCTTAACAGACGCTGGTTGCGATGTTGTCGAAATTTGCGAAACAGAAGGCTATCCAATTATTTACGCACATAAAATAATTGATAAAGATTTACCAACCGTTTTAGTTTATGGTCATTACGACGTACAACCACCAGATCCATTAAATTTATGGACCTCTCCACCTTTTGAGCCTGTAATTAAAACAACAGATTTACATCCAGAAGGTGCTATTTTTGCTCGAGGAGCTTGTGATGACAAAGGTCAAATGTACATGCACGTTAAGGCAATGGAATTTATGACCAAAAATAATACTTTACCTTGTAACGTCAAGTTTATGATAGAAGGCGAAGAGGAAGTTGGTAGTGTTAACCTTGGTAAATTTGTAAAGCAAAACCAAGACAAACTATCTAACGATGTCATTTTAATTAGTGATACTGGTATGATTGCACAAGACACACCATCAATTACAACAGGATTACGTGGTTTAAGTTATGTTGAGGTTGAAGTTACTGGACCAAATCGCGATTTACACTCTGGTTTATATGGAGGTGCAGTAGCAAATCCAATAAACGTATTGACTAAAATGATAGCCTCTCTTCATGATGACAATAATCATATTACCATTCCAGGTTTTTATGATAATGTTGAAGAATTATCAAAAGACGAGCGTGCACAAATGGCTAAAGCTCCGTTTTCATTAGACAAATACAAAGCAGCTTTAGATATTGATGCTGTTTACGGAGAAGAAGGTTATACAACCAACGAGCGTAATAGCATTAGACCAACCTTAGACGTTAACGGTATTTGGGGTGGTTACACAGGTGAAGGTGCAAAAACAGTAATAGCAAGCCAAGCATTTGCAAAAATATCTATGCGATTAGTACCAAACCAAGATTGGGAAAATATTACAGACCTATTTAAAAAACATTTTGAAAGTATTGCTCCAAAAGGCGTTAAAGTAAAAGTTACACCTCATCATGGTGGACAAGGTTACGTGACACCAATAGATAGTGTCGGTTACCAAGCAGCAAGCAAAGCTTATCAAGAAACCTTTGGTAAAACACCAATACCACAACGTAGTGGAGGAAGCATACCAATCGTATCATTATTCGAGCAAGAACTAAAAAGCAAAACCATTTTAATGGGCTTTGGTTTAGATAGCGATGCAATCCACAGTCCAAACGAACATTTTGGAGTGTGGAACTACTTAAAAGGGATAGAAACCATTCCGTATTTCTACAAGTACTTTACAGAAATGCATAAATAATAATTAGGGTGTCACCACCTTTTGCTTTTAGGAGGCAAAAGGTGGTCGCGTCATCCGTTATATCTTTATTTTGCCATATATGGCAGCAAAATAAAGGATGCCACTACTACCGCTTACACAACCAACCAAAGTGAAAGACCAACATTTAAAGCACGTACTAGCACTAACCTTTGCAACACTACTAATTAGCACATCAGGTAGTTTAGGTCGCTATATAAGTATGCCTGCACCTGTTACTATTTGGTGGCGAAGCTGTCTAGCACTATTTTTATTATTAGGTTATTGCAAATACAAAAATATTACCCTTAAAATAAATTCTAAAAAAGACTTGGGTGCTTTTGTGTTAAGCGCATTATTTATGGCCTCACATTGGATTACTTATTTTATAGCGCTACAATTGTCAAGTGTAGCTATTGGTATGTTAGCCTTATTTACATTTCCAATAATGACAGCATTATTAGAGCCCTTATTTTCTAAAACAAAATTTGATTACATGCACCTTATATTAGGCGCAATGGTCCTTTTAGGGATTTACATTCTCTCTCCAGAATTAGACATTCAAAATGACTCCGTAAAAGGGATTTTGTTTGGACTATTTTCTGCCTTCTGTTATGCTATGCGTATTTTAATACTTAAACAATACGTAACCTCCTACCATGGTAGTAGCCTAATGTTTTTTCAATTATTTATAATAAGTATTGTTTTACTTCCTGTATTATTTATATATGATAGTTCTAACATAAACACTCAGTTTCCGTATGTTATTATTCTAGCATTAGTAACCACAGCAATTGGACATACATTATTTATTCAAAGTTTAAACCATTTTAAAGTCAGCACAGCTAGTATTATTGGAAGTACACAACCAATATTTGGAATTATAATTGCTTTTTTCTTTTTAAATGAAATTCCAACTTGGAACACTTTTATTGGCGGAATGCTAATCCTATCAACGGTTGTTATTGAGAGTTTACGCTCTAGAAAGTAGCGACTAATCCAAAATTCTCATAAAAAATCACTTAATAAAAAGTCTTTATTTAGTCGTGCCTTTAGTAATAACATAGTTATTTCTGTTTGGGATGAGATCCTGAAACTAGTTCAGGATGACCTAGTGTAGGTACAACACATACAATATTACTCAATCGTAACTTGTTCATAATGAAACAAAACCACACTTTGTTTTATCACTAAAATCACAAAAAAACACCTCTACAATTGTAGAATCAAATTTTTATTCTACATTTGTAGAGGTTAATCTAAACTTGTAGACATGCAATTATCAAAAACGGAAGAAGAATTAATGAATCATTTATGGAAACTAGAAAAGGCTTTCATGAAAGATTTACTAGAATCCTATCCAGAACCTAAACCAGCAAATACAACTATAGCGACATTACTAAAACGTATGACAGATAAAGGTTTTATAGGTTACACTAAATTTGGTAACTCAAGACAATACTATCCTTTAGTTAATAAAAAAGACTATTTTTCTAAGCATGTTAATGGCTTGATTAAAAACTTTTTTAACAATAGCAGCTCACAATTTGCCTCGTTTTTCACAAAAGAAACTGATTTAAGCAAATCAGAATTAGAAGCATTACGGTCTATTATTGACGATGAAATTAAAAACAAATAATCATGGTATTACTGCTATTAAAATCCAGTGCTTGCTTATTAATTCTACTTATATTCTATAAATTAGTGTTAGAATTTTTAAGCAACCATAAATTTAAAAGAGCTTATTTATTAATCGCTATTTTAATATCTATAATTACACCTTTTATAAACTTTGTAAAATATGTAGTTCCTGCTGTTGATGAGGTACTGATAATTAATAACGCAGAAACAACACCATTAAATACACCTTTTAAAATAGCAGAAGACACTAATTACTTAGCAATTATATTATGGAGTGTATATGCAATTGGTGTTAGCTTATTTTTGATTCGGTTTGGAAAAAATATTCTTGGTATCGTTTCAAAAATTAAAAAACATAAAAAAATTAAACATAACAATTTCATCAATGTTTTAATATATCAACTGGAAATTCCGCATACGTTTTTCAACTTCATTTTTTTAAATAAAAATAAATTTGAACACAATCAAATTCCACACGAAGTATTATTACACGAACAAACACATGCTAAACAAAAACACAGTTTGGATGTATTACTTATTGAGCTAATACAAATAATATTTTGGTTTAATCCATTGTTATATTGGTTAAAAAAAGAGATTAAACTTAATCACGAGTTTTTAGCAGACCAAGCAGTTTTAAATCAAGGAGTAGACACTAAAAACTATCAAAACATTTTACTAGCGTTCTCATCAAACCATCAAGAACAGGCGTTAGTTAATGCCATCAATTATTCATCAATCAAAAAACGTTTCACACTTATGAAAACACAAACACCAAAATCAGTCGTTTGGTTACGCAGTTTACTACTGCTTCCATTATTAGCAATTTTAATTTACAGCTTCAGCAATACAATAGAAGTTGAAAAAGAAACTTTAAAACAAATAAAAAACAATTTACCAACTGAAGATTTAACTAAACAAGAAATCACACAAACTCAAAATTCAATTCTTTTGGTAAACGGAATAGAATGTGATGGTTGTAAGCTTAACTTATCAAAAAAAGGAATAGCAGAGTTGATTTTAAGCACAACTAATAAAGAAGATATATCCCATTTTAAATTGAAAATCCCAGGAATTAAAACCTTATTTAACGATGGTAACATGCCAGACAATGAAACTAGACAAAATGTTTTAAAAACCAAAAAAGGGGATATAATCCAAGTATTTGACATTAAAACTAAGTCCAATAAATTTAAGCCTGTTATTATAAAGGTTGTAGACAAAAATGATGAGAACTATTCGGAATCACCTAAAGTAAAAAAAGGAGACGCGTCTAGTATTCCTCCTCCTCCTCCAGCTCCATTAAACTCTGATAAAACCACAGGTTTTGTAAATATAAAAGAGCAAACTCATTTTTATGTAAAATTAAAAAGCAAAACTAAATATTATAACAGAAATGGATTTGAGGTAGATAAAAAAGGGAATAAATTATCTAATACTCAAACAGATGGAAGCAAAGTAATTCCGGGTCAAAAAATAACTAAAGTTTTTAAAGCTGGTAAAATAGTCTCAGAATTTAAAAAAACTTGGAATGACGACATAACACTTCCTCCTCCACCACCTCCAATAAACACTACAGATCACATTATTAGAATAGCCAAAAAAGACGCTTCATTTTATTATAATGGCGAAGCAATTAGCTCTGATAAGGCTTTGGATTTAGCTAAAAATAATTCAGAGTTAAACATATCATCACATACAAATAACGGTGTGTCCACTGTACATCTGTCTGAAAAACCAATAAAAACGGTTAATGGTAAAGTTGTAAACGAGTAATATTCGTTATAAAACAAAAAAAGCTTCATATAATTTGAAGCTTTTTTTGCTCAAAACTGTAACAAAAACACGCTTTTAGCGTTCTAATAGATATCATCAATCAAAATCAATCATATCATGTTAAAACAATTTTTTATTATCTGCTCTGGAGCAGATACTGACCTACTTAATACAGCATCTAAAGGCGAACAGAACAAGTATGTTGGAATTGGCGCTACTGTATTTTTTACAGCTATAATGGCCTTTATAGCTTCAAGCTATGCATTGTTTACAGTCTTTGATAATGTCTATGCTGCTATTGGATTTGGTCTAATTTGGGGTTTATTAATTTTCAATCTAGATCGTTTTATTGTTTCGACTATCAAAAAACGAGGAAGCTTTACTAGAGAATTGCTACAAGCTACTCCAAGATTAATACTAGCACTAATTATAGCAATAGTTATATCTAAACCTTTAGAGTTAAAGCTTTTTGAAAAAGAAATCAATCAAGTTTTATTAACCGAAAAAAATGCAATGACGCTTCAAAACCAAGATGCTATTGCTTTACAATTTTCACCTAAAGAAAAACAACTAAAACAAGCTATAGTTAACCTTGAAAATAACATCACTGTTAAAGAGGCTGAAGTTAATACACTTTACAACACCTATATTGCAGAAGCTGAAGGTAGTTCTGGAACAAATAAATTAGGCAAAGGACCTGTATACAAAGAAAAAAGAGAAAAACATGATGCTGCTTTAGCAGAACTACAAACACTTAAAACAGATACAAAACAAAAAATTACAGCAATTGAATCTGAATTATTAGAACTTAAAACTAATTATGATAATCAAGTTGCTAATACACAACCAATAATTGATGGATTTGATGGTTTAATGGCCAGAATAAATGCTTTAAACAGTTTGCCATGGCTACCTTCATTTTTTGTCTTTTTATTATTTTTAGCTATCGAAACTTCTCCAATAATAGCAAAACTTTTGACTCCAAAAGGAGAATATGATTTTAAACTTGAAAATCATGAAACTGCCATTAAAACTGTCGTAGAACAACGCGTCAAGGAAAGGCAATTATCCGTTGCTGCAGATTTTAAAATTAATGATAAAATATATGCAAATTTATCAGAAGAAGATGAGTTGTATCACTACAAACAAAAAAAGCTAGAGTTTTAATGCAGCTTCAAGCGGAAGCTTTTTATAAACAGCAACAAAAAGCATTGTAACAAAAAAGGCTTCAATTAAAACTGAAGCCTTTTTTGTATGTATTAATTAAGATTATAGTTTCTTAACGTACTCTGTAATAATAACAGTAAGTGTAGGTCCTACTTTACCTTCAATATAATTAGCATTCTCACGATCTAATCTTATATTTCTAACAGCAGTACCTTGTTTAGCAACTTGACTAGACCCTTTAATTTTAAGATCTTTAACTAATACAACACTATCTCCTGTCTCTAAAATCACACCATTACAATCTCTATGGATAATTTTATCTGCTTCGTCTTTGTGCTCATCGGTTAATCTAGCAATTGCTAAATTATCATCATCCAAGTACATCATGTCTAACAAATCTTTTGGCCAGCCTTCGGCTCTTAGCCTTTGTAACATTCTCCAAGCCATAATCTGAACAGAAACGTGCTCTGACCACATACTATCGTTTAAACACCTCCAATGGTTTACATCCATCTCTGTGTTTTTTTCGATTTGATCATAACAGTTTCCACAAACCAACAAGCAAGTGTCTACAGTTTCGTTTAAAGATGGTGGAATATTATATTGTCTTGTATCTTTTTCAGAAGCACATAACTCGCAAGTTGAGTTGCTTCTTTCTTGTAACATTTGAAGTACGCTCATAATTTATTTTTTTGATGCGCACAAATATAGCAAATGCTTTGGGTTTAAGCAGCAAAAGTAGGCTTAAGATGTTTACTTGAATAATCAGAAGTTTTGTTATCAATAAACACCTCTAATAACTTTGCATTTTTAGCATTAAAAACGACTTCTTTTGCAATAGCAGGTATTAAAATGGTTTCTCCTATTTTAACGGTTTCGGTATGTAAACCTGTAGTAACTTCTACTTCACCTTCTACACACATGTAAATTATAAACGAGTCTAAATTAGTGTAATCTTTAACCCTGATTTTTTTACATCAATAATATTAGTTGTAAAATAATCACAATTAACCAAATTACTATTTCCGTTAGGTAACAAATTATAATCTGCCTTTCCGTTAGACTCAAAATGTTTAGTTGCTTGAGCTGCTAACTTTGTGTGTAATTCTCTTTTATGTCCTGCATCATCCTCTCTATCCCAATCATAAACACGATAAGTAATGTCTGATGTTTGTTGTATTTCGGCAGCTAAAACACCTGCTCCTATAGCGTGCACTTTTCCTGCTGGAATAAAATAACTATCTCCTTTTTTTACTTTTTCGCGATTAAAAACAGTATCCACATTTTGTGCTGTGATGTGATTAAGTAACTCTGGATTTGTGTCTTTATCTTTTAATCCTAAAACAATATCTGCATTATCATCACTATCCATAATATACCACATTTCAGTTTTACCAAAACTATCATGGTGTTTTTTTGCCATTTGATTATCTGGATGTACTTGTACAGACAAATCTGTTTTAGCATCTAAAAATTTAATTAATAAAGGAAAGTTGGTACCAAAGTTTTCAAAATTATTAACACCAACCATTTCAGCCTTATGCTCTGCGATTAATTGTTTTAAATCTTGACCTTGATATAATCCATTAGATACAACAGAAACATTATCATTTACGTCTGATATCTCCCAACTTTCTCCAACATTATCTTTATTGGTAGCCTTCCCTAAAAGATTAGCAAGCTTGTTTCCGCCCCAGATTTTTTCTTTTAGAATAGGATTAAATTTTATAGGATATGCTTTCATAATGATAATTGTATTATGTTATAACTTACTTAAACTTTGTAAGTTTACAAATTGGTTTTTTACATTTAATTTCTTTAAATAATCAACGATTGAAAATAAACTTTTAAATAAGGTTAATTTAATATCTCTTCTTTTAAGATTTTCTAAATTAAATTCCATAATTAAATCTTGATTTTCAGAAATTGCTTTAATCAATCCATCTAAACCATGTTGGTTTGTATTTAAAAGATTAGTTGTTGCATAACCTAAATGATCAAGATTAAAATTGTTATACATAAATCTTGCTCCTGCTCTAACAGCAGACACATCAGACTTAAACTTTCTAATATTTACAACGGACACATTAGTACACTGGTCTTTAATTTGTTCTAAAATATTATAGGTATTATCTCTGCTATTATTATTTACTAAACAAAGCTCTAAATTAGGGGTTTGCTGGATTTGCTTGATAAAACAATTAGTATCGATTTCAGTTTCGTTATTATGAAAAATTATTATTACTCCTATTTTCATGATATTAGGTTAGGTATTTGGGGTTTTTATTTACTGTACTACTTCTAGCTTAGTTGTTTTGGCTATAGCTGGCTTTTTTTCCTCTATATACCCAAGCAATTTGAGCTAGTTGAAATATAATTTTTACTGAATCTTTCATTGATAGCTTAGAGCCATCTGCATGAATCCATCTTTTTAATGGTTGCTCGCAAAGCATTGATTTTGCTTTTTTTAATCCAAAATGAATACTCATTCGTTTAAAAATTTCGACATCAAAAATCCATTGTGTAACAAACTTTTTACCAAATGCAATTTGGATAACGTCTTTACTAAAGATTTTAGCGCCACATTGTGTGTCTTTAAAATCCATGCTTAAAATCTTTCTGATAATGAAGTTAATGGTCAAACTAATTATTTTTCTAGCAGACTCTTTAGTTATGTCTGCTCCCATTCTTGATATTCTTGACCCACTAACTATTTTAAAGTCTGAAGTTTCAATTGTTTTAACTAAATCGTCAAAATCGGCTAAGTCTGTGGATAAGTCTGCATCCAAAAACCCTATATAGTCTAGATCTTCTTTTTCTGCCATGTGTAACATCCCTAAACGTACCGCTTCGGCTTTTCCTCCATTTTTCTCACAGTCATAAACTGTAATAAAGTCCTCTCTTCCTTTTTGTAGATTTTTTAAAACCTCTAGTGTTTTATCTTTACTACCATCGTTTACAAAACATAAATGGTAGCCTGTATATTTATCTATATAAGACAAAAACTCTTCGCTTAATAAACGTTCTTCTTCATTATAACAAGGTATTACAACACCTACGCAACGTTCTTGTATTACCACATCGCTTTTAGCAACTATATTTTGGACTTCTGGAGCACCAATTAAACGTTTAACACGTGCACTTATCTCGTTTAAACTTAAAGGTTTTTTCATGTAGTCATTAATACCCAAATCAAATCCTTCTGTAATGGTCTCGTCTTTATTATCTCCAGACAACACCATTATCGGTGTTTCAGATTTTTTAGTAACCCTTATGTATTTTACAATTTCCAATCCAGATAATCCAGGCATATTGATGTCCACAATGACTAAATCTGGGTTAAAAGAATCATATGACTCTAATCCCTTCTGACCATCAGTTTCAATCTTAACTTCATAACCTAACTCGGTTAATCTTTTTTGTAAAGGCAGTAAAACCAACTGCTGATCATCTATTGCTAATACTTTCATAACTAGGGTGTTTTGTTGTTTTTTGATATACCAAAAGTAGTACAGAATTGTAATGAAATTATCTTCTTTAGATTAAGCACACATTAAGTGTCGACGAATGGTAATTTGCTGTAGATAATTAAAAATGAAAGCACTATATTATTTATTTATATTTACCACAATATTGTAACTTAGTCATTTAAAGAAAAAGAAAAATCAATCCTTGAAAGAAACTTCTAACAAATTTTTAATTGCTGCATTACTTTTAGCTTTATCCTTTCATGGTAGTTCCATATTTTTCACACTGGAAACTACTTATGATGCATTAATCCATTTGTTTTTTGCAGATCACTATGCCAATAGTTGGTTTGAACCTTGGAATTATGAATGGTATACAGGTTTTACAGTACAAAGTTATCCACCGTTAGTACATCAAACCATTGGATTATTATCTTTAGTTGGAGGTTTAAAATTTGGTATGTTTAGCGTTGCACTTATTGCAATTGTCTTATTTGTAACTGGTACGTATCGTTTTTCTTTATTAATGACATCAAACAAAACAGTAGCTGGTTACGCTTGTGTTTTGGCTGTTTTTTCATCTTCTTTTGTAGAAACCTTACATATTTTTGGGCAATTACCCAGTATTGTTGGTGTTTCGGTTTTAATGCATGCCTTGCCAGAAATCTACTTATGGTTAAAAACAGGAAGAAAATGGTATTTAGCCACTAGTTTATCGCTTATAGCAGTTACTGTTACTTCGCATCATGTAACGCCAATATTTGGAATGGTCTTTTTTATTTTTCCTTTAATTGGCATGGTTTTAATGGATGTTTCTAGAGAGCAAGTAAATAGCATGAAAGAAGTAACCTTCAAAATATTTTTGAATAGCTTTTTCAAGCTTTTCAAACGTATTGTAAGCTTTGGAATGCTGTCTTTGGTGTTAATTGTAGGTTGTATTTTTCCGTATTGGTTAAACTCTAAAGCCAACCCAATTACTCAAGTACCTATTCCGCATGGTTCTCGTGATAATTTTTTAGAAATAACGTCTTCAGGATTGGTGTTTTTTTAATCCCTTGGGGAATTTTACTAATATTATTACCCTACATTTTTTATAGATATTATAGCAAACGATACCTGTTTTTTGGATTATCGGTTACTATTTGTACCATTTTAGGAACTGGAGGAACGACTCCTGTACCATTAAAAATGTTAGGAGAAACAGCTTTTAATATTTTAACCTTAGATAGATTTACACTTTGGGCTTCCATTTTATCCATTCCTTTAATGGGTGAATTTGCATATCGCTTTGTTCAAGGCGATTTAAAAGCATTAATTCAATCTAAATTTGGTGCTGTTTACCATCGTATTATTGGTGGAATATTAGCAGGCTTATTAGTCTTTATGGTGGTTTTTACTATGAGTTTAAATTACTTTAGACCATCACAACCACAAAAAATTAAAATGCTACCTATTGTCAACTTCTTAAATCAAGATGATCATGATAAATGGCGATTTTTAACGCTTGGTTTTGGAGACCAAATGGCTTGGCTAAGTGCACAAACGGATGCCATGACTGTAGATGGAAATTACCATTCAGCCAGAAGATTACCAGAATTAACGACAAGGCCTATTGAGCGTTTAGAAAACTCAAAATTTAAAGGTGTTGCTGGTATTGGGTCTTTACAGCAATTTTTAACTACGCCAGAAAAGTACAATCTAAAGTATATATTTTCTAACGATAAGTTTTACGACCCAATTCTCTATTTCTGTGGTTGGCAACGTTTACGACAATTAGAAAATGGTATTATGGTTTGGGAACGTTTAAACATTCCGCCAGTTTCTGCTATTTTACCTAAAGAAGATGTTGCTAAATGGCTGAAGATTCATTGGGGAATTATGCCTTTTTTAACCGTTTTAATAGCGTTCGTATTAAACATTCAAATGCTGTTTGTTATTGCTTTAAAAACCAAAGAAAAACCACTTCCAGATTTTTTAAAGTTTCCAACTACTTATAATAAATTTAATAGAAATGTATTACGCATCACACACCTTTGGTCTTTAGTTTTGGCTGGTGTTGTGTTTTACGGAGTCTATTTATTCTATATTAAAAACGAATCACAACTTAGTCCAGAAAATGCAATTATTGCCTATTATGATGCCTTAGATTTTAAAGAATTTGAAAAAGCACATAGTTTAATTGATCCTAGTAGTAACATACCAATTGCGCAATACATGTTAGAAATTTCAGTGACTGATGGACTTTTAAGTAGTTACGCAAAAATGGATGCTATTGAAACCGAAATCACTGCTGTAAACGATAGTACAGTCTCAGCAAAAGTAACTAGTCAATGGATTACGCCTTTAGAGAAAATTGAAAAAACAGATTACAAATCATTGTCTAAAATTAAAGGAAAATGGTTTTTACAACCAGATGATTTAAATAACGATTTACCTCCAGATCAATTGTATTCAGACAACGTTACTAAGTATTTTAATCAAGGACGACGACGCATTACAACTGAAGCAACCCATCATGAAGATATTTTAAAACAACCCGTTTTAGAAGTTGTTTCGGCTAAACTAGTTCATTACGATGGCAGTTATGCTATTATTGGTGAAGTGCAAAACATAGATAATGTTCCGTCTGATGTTATTTTAAAAGGAACTTTATATAATGATGACAACAAACAGTTAGCAACCTACAATGCTAAATACCACGTCAAGCATAAACTAATGCCTAAAGAATCTAGTAGTTTTAGAATTAATTTTGAAGGTATTGCCTGGTCCAAAACGCAAGATTCTATTCCAGATACATTTAATCCAGACGAATTTACACCTGTTGAATTTGAAGAGCAACCCACTAAATTTAACTTACAAATTGCCGGAAATGTTGCTGGTACAGATTTATATAAAAATGTAGTTTTAAGTGAAGTAAAAATTAAAGATTCTATACTAGATGGAAACCTTTTTAATAGCGGTATTCAAGAAATTACAATACCTCAACTTTTAATTACGTATTATGATGAAAACAAAACTATGGTTTGGGTAGATCATTTATTTGTTAAAGCTGGTGTAAGGCAACAACGTAAGCAACATTTTGATTATACTATTTTACAAGATGGTAAAGTTGAAATTATTAACGATAGTATGAAAAACATTTTTGTTAATGGTTTACCCAACGAAGATATCTCTGAAAAAATAGTACCAAACCGAATTATAGATCATACCAACGCACAATTACAACCTATTGAGCATCCTGATTTTAGCTATATTAAAATAGAAATTAACACCTATATAGGTAGTCCAAATTAATGCAAAAACAACGAACATATCTATTTTTTTAGGATTGATTTTATTATCATCCTTCGCAATCGTAAGACAAAACGAAGCTTCCGCTGTTATAAGACTTTTAACTACACAAACGGACTTTGAGGTTGGTCAAACTGTTATATTACAATTTTCAAATACACAAGAAGCAGACAAACCGTTGCTTTATTGTTCTAACAGTTATGGTTCTACTTTAATTACTTCGACTATAAAAAACAACACACTAGAATATGTCATTCCAGAAAACATTACCAAAAAAATTGGCGTCATCAATTGGACTATTTTAGATGCAAACAAATCGCTTTCTGGAACATTACATATACTTCCAAAAGCAGAAGTTGCAACCATGGAAACCTATATTGGTCCTCCAAGCATTGAAGCTGGTGGAACAGATTACACCATGTTGGTTGTTATTCCAACAGACTCTTTAGATAATCCTGTACCTAAAAATACTTTAGTAAACGAGAAGCATCAGTTTTTATCTTCGGAAGAAACCCATGATATTTTTACAAACAACCTTATTTCTTTTAGAAATATTTATTCGAAAAAAGAAAGAGGTCGTATGTTGGTTTCGTCAGAAAGTTTAGGCATCAACTCTAAAGAATTCACCATTAATGTTATGCCAACAATCCCTACAGGATTTACTATAAGTGCCACAAGACCTCATAATTATTCCGATGGAAATCAAATTACTACATTTACAACCTCTATTATAAAAGATAAACATGATAATGTAGTTAGTGACGGTACTTTTGTAACCTTTTTTATTACCAATCAAGAACAGTATGTTTTAAAAACAACTGGTACAACCATTGATGGCATTGCAACTTCAAAAATGATTCATCCAGATTATGCAGATACTTGGAGCATAAAAGCGTATGTTGATGGTATGTCTGAAAGTAATAGCATTACCTTAAGTTACAAACAAGTTATTGAAGATTTTGAAGTTGATTTTTCTGAAAAAAATCGCTTAATAACCGTTGGACCTTTACAAAGTTTTATGCAACAAATGATTCCGGATGGATTACATATTAAACTTAAAATATACAAAGACAATACATTAGTAGAAACGTCAACTAAGACATCGTTTAATGGTTATGCAACTTTTAAGCTAAAACCTGCTATTTACAGTCATGGAAATTATGATTTTAGTGTAGAAACTGCTGGAATAGCAAAACAATTTAAAACAATCAAACTATGGTAAGCATTAATAAAAATATTATGCGTACCATATTAATAGCCTCGTATATTATGCTTGTAGCCTTAATTATTTCTGGAGTTAGTGCTTTATTTAGTTACCTAAATACTGGTGCAGACCGAAGTAAAATGCTGCATACCGAAATTAAAAAAGTAGAGCAATATTTACCTACAATAGATTGGGAACCTTTACAAAACGAAGGACGACCAATGGATAACGAAAACCTAAATGCATTACAAAACGATTATTTAGATGCTTGGTATGTTAAGCAAATTGCTTACAAAACCAATAAAACTGCTGGAATAAAAGACTATTATACAGATAATGCAAGAGAAAACTTATTTGCCTTTATAGACTTAAACAAAAAGCAAGATATTACCATTGAAGCTACTACTTTAAAACACAACCCTACTTTAGAGTTTTTTAGTGAAGACGGACAAATGGCTGTCATTACAGACCGAAATGTTATCGAGTACAAACGTATTTTTAAAGCTAATAAGTTGGTTTTAGAAACTACGGAAACCTCAACATACCAAATGGTATTTTTGCTTGAAGATGGCTTTTGGCGTATTAGACATTTGGTTAAAGAAGAAGCTGATATTTACAATAAGCAACCAAAACAAATTGCTGTTGATAGTTTAAATATTAAAGGCATTAATTACTATCCACAAGCCAATCCTTGGGACATGTTTGGTAATGCTTTTTCTACAGATACTATTGCAAAAGATTTTAAAATAATTAAAGATGCAGGCTTAAATTCGGTAAGACTGTTTGTGCAATACGAAGATTTTGGTAAAGCTGAGATAGATTATAAAAAAGTAGACAAATTAAAGCAAACTTTAGATGTGGCAGCTGCTAATAATTTAAAAGTAGTTTTAACGCTTTTTGACTTTTATGGAGATTATAATGTTATGAGTTGGACTTTAAATCAACGTCACGCAGAAGCTATTGTAAATGCTGTTAAAGACCACAAAGCCTTATTAGCTTGGGATATTAAAAATGAACCTAATTTAGATTTTGAATCTAGAGGAAAAGATAATGTTATTGCATGGTTAGATAATATGATTAATTTGGTAAAAGAAATTGATACAGTACATCCAGTAACTATAGGCTGGTCTAATACTGAAAGTGCAACTATTTTAAAAGATAAGGTTGATTTTATATCGTTTCATTATTATGAAGATTTGGAACAATTAGATGAAGCCATTACAACCATGAAAAAAGAAATACCAAACAAACCCTTAGTCTTACAAGAGTTTGGATTATCCTCTTATTCTGGACTATGGAAACCTTTTGGGTCTTCAGATGAAGATCAGGCTAATTACCATAAAAAAATCCAAGAACAAATTGCAGCAAATAATTTGCAATTTATGTCTTGGACTTTATATGATTTTACTTCTGTGCCTAACGATGTTGTAGGTAGACTACCTTGGCGTAAAAATACTCAAAAACATTTTGGGTTTATTGATAAAAATGGGACAAAAAAGCCTTCGTTTAAATATATTACGCATTAATTGTTTGGGACAAAAAAGGTATACTATAATTAATCTACTGTAGTAGGCTGTATATCTATTGTTTGCTTTTTTTAGATTTTATTGGTCTTTTTTTGAATAATTTTATCAAAATTATTCAAATACATTCCTGCTATTTTCTCCATTGGATAAGCTGTTGCAGCTTCATAATTTGCTTTACCTAATTCAATTCTGTAATCATTATTTGTAACAATAGCTTCAATTGCTTTGGCTAAACTATCTATAGATGTTGGTTCAAAAAATTCACCTTTATAACCTTCATCTTTAACTAATAAAGCTAAATCCCCTAAATCTGGCATTACAACTGCTTTACCGTAACTTCCTGCTTGGTGTAAAACTCCAGAGCTTCCTGTTGTAGATGTATATGGAAATACAACTACTGCACTTTCGCTAAATAACACTGGTACTTCCACTTCTTCTACATAACCTGTAAAACGCACTTGTGGTACATGTTTATAATCTTCTTTTACTTTTGCTAAATAACCAGGTACATTTGGGTTGTCTGTTCCTGCAATTACAACTTCAAGATCCATTCCTGTATACTTTCTAACTTTTTCTACAGCCTCAATCATACCTTCAACTTTTTTATAGGTACCAAATTTTCCAAAAGTCATAATCTGCAAAGGACCTTTTGGTAAGCTGTAATCTGGTTGTACTTCAGTAACTTCAAAAGTGCCATGCGGAATTAATGTTACATTTTTAGCGTTATATTTTTTCTCTAAAATATCAACGTACTTTTGCATTGTTACTGCAACTGTATCTGCTTGTAATATTAGTTTTGTTAGAGTCGTACCAATAAAACCATATACTTTTTGCATTAGTTTATTACTTGTAAATCCTGCAGATCCTAAATCTACCTCTTCAAGTATATTATGTAATAAAACTATGTTTGGTATGTTTTTTAACTTACAAACTAAAGGTAACATTAAACCTAAGGCTGCAGCTATTTTTTTATCTCCAAACTTCATAAACTGCAAGTTAAATAGTACTGCATCTGGTTTGGTTGCATTAATAGCTTTAGTAACGTTTATTATATTAGTATAACTATTAAATGCCCAACACTCTTTAACTGTGATTTTACATCCATATTCTGTAAACGCGATATCTTTTGCGTCTTCAGTTTTGTCCGTAAGTAGTATTATTTCAGTTACATTATCTTTTTGTCTAAAATGCTTAACCAAATGGTATGCGTACTCGTTTAATGTGACTTTACTTGGTGGATATGCGGTTACGATTGCTAGTTTCATAATACCTGTGTTTATAGTTTTTTAATGTCTTATTTTTGATAACAATACAAATTTGCGCATTTAAAAAGGGTTATTCTATTAACCTTAGACAGGATGCATTTTGGTATAGACGAATGGCAAAAATCTATAGACTCACCTATTTAACAGATAGTTACAAAACCAATAAGAAACAAAAAAGGCTGTAGTAAAAACTACAGCCTTCAACCAAAATAAACTAAAAAAACACTCAATTCTATTGTTTCAACTTAGAGTCGAAAACAAAAAAACTAATTTGTATGACAAGTAATAACGACATGGCTATAATCTGCATGTGCACCACTTGCTCTAAACTGTCATGAAAAAATATTACTAATCCCATTTGAAGCATTCCAAATACTCCAGAAATTACAACAGGAATGTATCTGTCTAATGATAAATAGTAATATGCAAATATGTTTGAGATGGCAAACAAACCTGTTGCCAAAGCGTACTTCCATAATAAAGGAGCCATAGCTAAATAACTGTCACCAAATAAAATGGTAATTGCTGTTTTGGGGAATAAAGCACAACCAATAACTATAACGGTTGCAATTCCTGCTATGTAACCTACATATTTAAATAATATTGGCGCTGTTGCTTTACCTTCTTTTTTTAACTGTACTACAGTTGGTAGTAATAACATTACAAACATCCAAGCTATGAAGTACACTATACGACCTATTAAGGCTAGTGAAGCATACAGTCCTGCGTCGTAAGAATCAAAGTAATGTTTAACTAATAATATGTCACTATTATTAATTATAATTTGTGTTAGCTCATAAAACGCAGTAATTATAAAAAAGCTACGAACTTGTTTTGACTGCGTTGCATCAATAGCTAATATATTTTTAAATTTTATATTTTTAAACTTAAACGGAATTAATCCAAAACCAAATGAAATTAAAATCCCGATAGCAATCACAACCGATGATTGCATGTTAAATAAAAAGATCAATCCTAAGGTAATAATCAATCTACTTAGCATTTCTGCTTGATAAGTAATTGATAAAAACTTGAATTCTTTTTTACCCTGAAACACACCTCTGTTTACACTCATTAAAAAGTAAAGCGGTACACCAATTCCAAATATGGTAAACATGCTTGAGGACGATGTATTAAAAACATCCTGTAATTGTTTTGCAAATATTATAATTAAAGCTCCAAAGCCCAGTCCAACAATAGTAGCATGCTTGTATATTTTAGCTACAAAATTGGAAAACGTTTCATTTTCAAAAATCACCGAAAACTTTGCTGTTACTAACTGAAATGTCATGGCTACAAAAGATAACACCAACAAAAAGGTAATTAAAACAGCTGCATCCGCAAATTGTGCTGGTCCTAATACACGACCTAAAATTAAGTTGTATAAATAGTTACCTCCATTTACTGCCAATACACTTAGCATAAACAGTTGCTCTGGAGATATTTTTCTTGTTTTTAACATCGATAAAACTTGCATCTTAATAGCGATTTAAGGTTGGAATTATGATTAAGCTACATTAGGATAACTAAAGGCTTCGTAAATAGTTTCGCTATTTTCACCTTCAACAAAAAACATGTTTTGTTTCATTATCGCTTGACTATACATAACTTTTAAAACTTGTAATGCTGTTATATCAATAGATTCTACGTTTTCAATATTTAATGTCATATTTGTATTAGACTCTAATATATAGCTAAAATGTTTTTTAAAACTAGCAATGTTTTTTGTGTTTAAAACACCATCTAAAAAAATTGTATTGTCTTGTTGTGTTATTGTTAGTGCCATAATATTTAAGTTTAAAAGTTTAATTTGGATATAAGTGGTTAAGCTATACTTAGTAATTCTTCATAAATATCTTTACAACCAAGACCAACAATCACAAAGGGTTTATCCCATGATTTTGCATTATTATAAATAACTTTAAAAGCATTCACCCCTTTTGTATCTATTTGGGTAACTTTACTAATGTCAATCGTTAGGTTTTCTAAAGTATTAAGAGTGATATTAAAATGAGTCTGAAAACTACTTGCTGTACTTGCATCAATTTGCCCTTCTAAAGTAAATGTGTTATCGTCTCTTAATATTTTTAAAGCCATATTGGTTTCTTGTTTGTTTCTGATACAAAGATGCAACGTAAACCTCTCAAATTCAGTTGAATTTCGACGAGTCGACAATTGGTGTAGATGAATGAATGGAAATGAATGCTTAACTTGCAAATGACTTAAAACCAGAACATGAAACTTAAATTTATATTTCTACTTACCTTTTTATCAACTTCTTTTTTGGGATATACCCAAGATATGCAAGAAGGGTTCACTTATTTAGAAACTGGTAAGTACGCTAAAGCGGAAACTTTTTTTCAGTCTATTTTAAAACAATATCCAGACAATAAAACTGCAAGACTTTGTTATGGTCGTGCTATAGGTCTAAACGGTAAACCTGAAGAAGCCAATACTTTATTTACAAACCTATTGGCAGATTACCCTAATGATTTTGAAGTCAAGCTAAATTATGGCGAGTCTTTATTATGGACTAGTAATTTTCCTAAAGCTAAAACCTATTTTAAATCTTTAATAGACGAAGATCCAAAAAGTTTTGCTGCACTATTAAGTTATGCAAACACACTTTCTAATTTAAAAGAATATGAAAATGCTTTAAAATATGTTGACAAAGCTTTAGAGGTGTCTCCAGGAAACCCAAACGCACTAACGTCTAAAAAATACATGTATTTAGGTTATGCTTACCAAAAACAACAAGCACAACAATACGATGAAGCCGAAGCATTACTTAAAAAAAGTCTTGCGCTTTTTAATAATGACAAAGACACTTTATTAAACTTAGCCAATCTGTATTTAATTGCAAATAAATATGATGACGCTCAAGCTACATATGATATTTTAGCTAAAAAGCCTGAAAACAAAATAACAGCTTTAAATGGTTTAGCGTTAGTATCTCATTTAAAAGGAAAAGAAAAAGAGGCACTTAATTTAAGTACACAAGCCTATAACAGTTTAAATGAAACTTCAAACGCTACACTGACACAACAAACCACAGAGCGTTATGCACAAGCATTAATTTGGAATAAAAAATACAAAACTGCAGACACGCTTATCGCGAATTTAATTGAAACAAAACCTAATGACAATTGGGTTTTAGCTTTACGTGCAACACTTAATATTTATAAAAGTGACTTTAAAAAAAGTGTAACAGATTATGATCAAATTTTGGTTAATGACAGTACATCTTTTGACGGAAACTTAGGTAACGCAAATGCATTAAAAGCATTAGGGAAATATGAAGCTGCATATAAGTCTGCTGAAAACACTTTAAAATTTTACGATAATCAAAAAGATGCCACTAACTTTATAAAAAATTTAAACACAACATTTACACCTTTTTATGAAGGTAAAGTGTCCTATAGTTTTGATAATGGAGACAATGAAGCTTTTGCTTTTAATAACACTCTAGAGTTTCCGTTTTCTACAAAATTTAAAATCTTAGGAAGCTACAACTATCGTAATACAACTAACCCTGTTACTAATAATGATGCTACTTCAAATGACTTTAGCGTAGGTGCTTCCTATCAATTACTACCTAATTTAACCTTAAAAGGTACTGCTGGATTAACTTCAGCTACAGCGACAACTAATGACTACACTCAAGTTTTAGCAGATATTTCTTTTAATATTAAACCTTTTAAATTGCAAGATTTAACGGTTGGATACAAACGTGAAATACAAAGTTTTAATGCCGAATTAATAGATCGAGAAATCGTACAAAATAACTACTACGCCAATTACAGTCTAAATACTAATTTTAATTTAGGATGGTTTACTCAATATTTTTATACAAAACAAAGCGATGACAACGCTAGAAACTTATTGTTTACTTCTTTGTATTATAATATTTTACCAAAACCATCACTAAAAGCTGGTCTAAACTACCAATACATTACTTTTAAAGACCAAGTACCAAGCATTTACTTTTCACCAGAAACCTTTAATGCTGCAGAGGTTTTTGCAAATCTTATTAAAGATGAAAACATAGCCAAACCTAAAGAATGGTTTTATGAGCTTACTGCTGCTACTGGATTACAATTTATTGACGACGACGAAAGCCAAAGCACTTACAGAATACAAGGAAAATTAGGTTATAAATTTTCAGAGCGTTGTTTGGCTAATATATTTGGAACACGAAGTAATATAGCATCTGCAACTGCTGCTGGTTTTACTTATAACGAAATTGGTATGCGTTTTAAATGGTTATTATTTGACAAACCAGTGTTTAGAGGCAAAAACTAAATTGATTTAATAGTAAAAATATAACACAAAAAAAGACAAGCTTTAAAGCTTGTCTTTTTTAATATAAAATAATATTTAAAATTATCCTCTGCTAGCTTTTACAGGACAACCTATAGCCTTAGTAAATGTAGTTGTTGGTGCTGTACCAGCTTGTAAAGCTTTAATTACATCTTCAACATACTTTGTTTTTACATTTTCAGGAGACTTCGCATTATCATCTATTGTTCCAATATATTGCACTTTACGATCTTGATCTAAAACAAATACATGAGGTGTTCTTACTGCTCCATATTGTGGATATATTTTTTGTTCTCCATCAAAAAGGTAAGGAAAAGTAAATCCTTTTTCTTTTGCTCTAGTTTGCATTGCAGCATAAGCTTCTTTTTCGTTTTCTGGACTATTAGGATTTATAGCAATTACAGGATAACCTTGTGGTGCATACGTATCATGCAATGCAATTAGACGGTCTTCATATAGCTTAGAAAATGGACACTCGTTACAAGTAAAAGTTACTATATAACCTTTAGCATCTTTTATACTTGCTAAAGATACCATTGAACCATCAACATTTTTAAGATCAAAATCAGTAGCAATTTCACCTATTTTATATCCACCAATTTCTTCTAATGTTTTTGTTTGTTCTGGACTTCCTCCTCTTGGTGGTCCTTTTCTATCTCCTCCAGGAGGAGGGCCTTTTCTGTCTCCATTGTGAGGTGGACCTTTTCTGTCTTCTGGATGATGCTTACCATTCTCTTGTGCTACAGCTTCATCTGCTTTATTATCCTCTTTATTTTTACATGACACTAAAACAATTGCCAAAACAGCAACCATAGTAAGTACTACTTTTAATCTTTTCATTGTAAATTAGTTATTAATTATTTTATTTATTTGGGTTTCTAAGTCTGTTTCATTTTCAAAAGAACGCTCGTAAAACGCACGCTTTTTATTATTAAAAATAATAGTAAACGGAATGGCTCCAGACCAATTAGGATCTATTTTATCTATCCAAGTATTAGCATCTGGGTCGTCTAAAATAACAACCTTATTTGTAATTTTTTTTGCTTTAAAAAAGGTTTAAGCTTAGTATCTATATCCTTTGGAAAATCCATACTAACTAATAACACTTCAACTTCTGGATGTTTGTCTGAATAGGCTTTAATATATGGTAATTCTTTAACGCAAGGTGCACACCACATTGCCCAAAAGTTAACCAAATAAGTTTTATTACTATCTGTATATAATAACGGTTCTAATTGATTAAAGTTATAAACAGGAATATTGTCGTTATTTACTTGCTCTGTATTACTTTTAGATTTGTTACAGCTAGCTAGTAGAAAAAACATGGTTAACAACACTAATGGTTGCTTTAAGTTTAATTTTAACAATTGTCTTTTTTTAAAATTTAATACTGCTTTAAAAATATAAGACTTTTTAAATCTATAAAGGTTTAATTTTTATTCTGTAAATTTTTTAAATCCTTTTTTATACAACAGGAAACTATTAATGTTAACATATAAAGCAACTACAATTTAAAAGTCTTAAACTTTATTATTTATAACAAAAACACATCTATTTTTTTAAGTAATAGATTTATACGACCACTCCATAATAAAACAAAACAGGATAATACTTACAGCAATTATCACACCCATTTTATTGGTTTGATATTGCTGAACAATTAGTGTACAAAAAGCTACAAAACATAATATACTAGCTATTAGATGAATACTTTTTTTGGACTTCAATTCTTGATGTTTTTTAAATCCAATATAGTTTACTAAACAAAATATTAATAAAAATCCAGCACTTCCTGCAGTTGAAATACTTTGAAGATTAAATAAATTAACTAGCACGATTGATAATATTGCAGTAATTAAAAAACCTATTGGTTTGCCTAAAAACTTACGACAAAAGTATTTTGGCAATTCTTGATCTTCGGCTATATCATAATTTACCCTTCCGCTTCCTAAAATTGTAGCATTAATCGCTGAAAATGTAGAAATCAATGCTGTAATAGTAATGATAGTAAATCCTATTTGCCCTAATGTTGGAGCTGCTGCTTGAGCCAAAACATAGTCTTTAGCATCTGCAATTTTATCAAAAGTCAAAGATCCAACAGTAACTATTGCTATTAAAACATATAATACTACAACAAAACCGACTGCTCCAAAATAGGCTTTTTCAGTATTTTGTTCTCTATTTTTTAAATCTGAAATTGAATTAGCTATAAGCTCAAAACCTTCATAAGCTACAAAAATGACCATACCACCAGAAAGCAATAAAAAAGGAGCTTCCCAATTGCTTGGTTTTAATTGATGTAGATGTTCTGGATGTAATGAAAACCCATAAAATCCAATTGCTATAAAAGCTATTAGAATAGATAATTTTATTACGACAGCAATAGACTCGATACGACTAACTAAGCTTACACTTAAATAGTTAATTACTAAAGCAACTATAATTATTACTGTTTGACAAATACGGACATCTAAATGTTTTTTCCCAGTAATGGTAAAAAGTTCTGCAGCATAAGACCCAAAAGCTGAGGCATATAATGCTAACATTACAATGTAACTTACCCAAAGTAGATTGTTTATACCTCCTGCAAAAATACCATTTCCGTATTGTTGATGTACAAATTTTACTGTTCCTCCTTTGTCTGGGAATTTTTTAGATAATTTAGCATAAGAATATGCAGTAAGCAAAGCTATAACACCTGCAAATAAGAAAGCAACAGGTGTGCCTCCTTTAGCTAATGAAACTGCCAAACCAAGCACTGCAAAAATTCCGCCACCAACCATTCCGCCTATTCCAATAGAAATCGCTTCTTTAAGATTAATTTTATTATTCAAAATTGATAGGTTAATTGTGTTTAAATATACAGAATAATAAGGTTTGAATGCTGTAAAATTATTACAAAAAAAACAGGCAAGAGTTAACTCTCTTGCCTGTTTAAGAAACCAAATAAAACTAATTTAACTTTTTGGTTTCCCTCGCTATCAATCAAAAAACAATGGGCAGTTACTATTTAACCAGCAACTTTAAGGGTTTATAGTTTGTGTTAGTACTAGATAATTTACAGATGTATAATCCAGAACTTAAGTTTTGACTATTTATAGGTATAATATTATTTCCAACTAATGACTCTACTGATGTATTGTACACTATTTTTCCTAATTGGTTGTAAATTATTAGTTCAACATTTTCAGATTTTTGGCTAGTAAAATGTAAGTTAGAAGCCTCTATCATAGGGTTTGGATAAGCTACTAATGTATTAACTGTTTCAGTTTCAAAATCGTTTACTGATAAAGCATTTCCTCTTGAAAAACGAACATCTTGTATATCCATTTGCTTAGTGGTTACAGATCCATCCTCACTTTCCATTGTAAATACAATAGTTACAATATCGTTAGCTTCTAATGAAGGGGTTAAAGTAGAAGTAAACTCTGAAAACAATACAGCATGACTTTGGTAAGCATCAGTTAAAGCAACAGTTGTTTTGTATTGCTCATCCCAGTTTGTGATACTTTGTTTTACTAAAGTGATTTCTAAATTTCCAGTACCTTTTGCTTTAAATTTAAAGCTAGTAAAATCCGTTAAATCAACTGCTTTAAAACGTGGTGTTAAAGCTCTGTATGCTGCTACATAAGTATCTGTTGTAGCATTTAATGTCACATTTCTTTCAATTGGAAAATCTTGACTATCAAAAGTAGTTGTGTTTGGAGACACTAAGTAATTATTTACTGTTGTATTAGCTTCAGAATCGTCAATTCCCCAAGGTCCATCTGACATAAATAAATCGTCTGGTGTGTTTATACCATCTCCAATTCTAAATCCTATATCAAATAAATTACCTGTAGCAACTTCTAACTCTGTTATATAATCTTGATTTAAATCTATAGTAGAATTTGAGTAGTTAAAATCACTAGTTTCTGTAACCCTGAATCCTGAATCAAATCCAACATTTCCGGTAGCATTTGTATTTATAATTTGAAGGTCTAAAGCTCCATTATTATATTTTCCTTTTCTAACAAATACTGTTGGAGGACTTGATAATTGGTAAGTCGAAATTGCTTTTTCTGCATCCAATAAAATTAAAACTTCTTCTGCTAAGCTATATAAATCGTCTATCGAATCTGACCATATTTGGAAATTGTAAAAGGTTACATTTGCTTCGTATAAATCTAAATTCCAGTGACTCTCAATCGCAAAGTTGGCATCGTTATTAGCTAGCTTAGCTGATAAACTTAATACGTATTCAAAACTTCCGTCTACATTTTTTATAATTGATTTAATAAAAGGCTGACCATTAATATCCATGGTTGAAACCGAAATTAATTCGCCTCCTAATAATCTATCGCAAATATATTTTGTGTGTTCATAAACTCCATTTTCAGTTTTTAAAGCTAAAACAGAAGCTATTGAAGCATTATTTTGTATGTAATCTACAGAATATACTTCTGTTGCATTAGTAATATTTAATAAATCCAGAGGTGTTGAGTCTACTGCGTAATCTTCGTAAATAGTTGTTAGTGGTACAAAATCTTGTAACTGAAAATTGGTATTAGATGCTGCTCTGTTTGCAGATGTGTTACTACTATCTTTAGTCACTCTTTTTGCTGACTTTTGATCAAATTTATAACTGTTTTTAGCGCGATTAAAATTACGTTTATTAATAGCTTCAGATAATCTTCCATTACTTTCTAAACCACCATCATTAGCTGTTGTTGGAGCCGGAATTACAGCACAACTACCAAATCCTGAACATGAAGGATCGTCACAATCAATTAATCCGTCACCATCATCATCAATACCATTATCGCAAATTTCTTGTAATACAGGAGCTGTTGGACAACGTGCACCATCGTTACTAGCACTTGATGGTCCAAAAGCAAATAAGTTAGAACTCATTTGACTTGAAGGAGTCAAGTCTTGTACACTTTGAATAACGTATATTGTTCCTGTTTGGTTAGCAGATACATAAAAACGTCCGTCAGCATCAAAATAAACTGCTCCATAAGTGTATTTTAATCCAGCTAAAATTGGTACTTCACCTAAACTCTCAACAATATTTGTAGCAGGATTAATTCTGTATAATATATTGCTGTTTTTTTCTACTGCATATAAGTTTCCGTCTACCGCATTAAAAGCCCAATCATGTATACTTATACTCTGTGATAACGTTTCGGTAGATAAATACTGAGTATATGTTGGTGAGTTTGGATTTAAATCTACTTTAAAGTAAGTTGTACCACCTGCCTTAAAATAATATATACCGTCAGGACTTATATCTCCAACATATTTATTACCTGTAGTTAACTCTGGAATTATAAATGAAGTTGTTTGAAAGTCTTTACCAATTCTAACTATAGTATTAGAAGGTGTGCTTAAATATCCCCAAATAAAACCATCTGCAGGATTATAAGCTGCTGCGTTTATATTTCCAGAAGTAATATCTTCTGCTGCAAGAAAAGAGTTGCCGGAAGCTAAATCTATTGCATACACATCATTGTATTGAAATAAATAAGCACTGTAATCACAATTAAAAGGAATGTTTTGTGCTTTAACAGAAAAACTTAAAAGCAATATAGCTATCGCTGTAAGTTTTTGTATAAAAGTAGGTAAAGTTCTTTTCATGATTTTGGGTTTTAATTACACTACAAATTTAGGTTAGATATTAGCTTTTTTTAATGTTTTTCGATTAGTGCTTTGCTAGTGTAGACGAATGGTAAGTATCTGTAGACAAGCTATTTTAATATTATATTTTCACAAAAATATTAGTAAAATAACGCTTACCAGAATTGTCTTTTTTAGAAGCTATACCTAAATCTGTTAGACTAGGATTTTCTATATTTTGCCTATGACCTTCACTATTTAACCACGCGTTTACCAATGCTTCTGCATTAGTAAATCCATAGGCTACGTTTTCTGTCACAGCCTTGGCATTGACATGATCTTTTAAATGTTGTAATCTGCTGAAAAAATTGTCATGGCTGGCTTCTCCTTGATCAACCATATATTGGTTGTGTGATATTGCTACAGCTGATGCGTTGTCTAATATTTTTAAACTATTTAATCCTAAAGAAATTCTGTGTGCATTAAGCAACTCTACAACTTCATAATCTAGAGTTGAATAGGTTACATTTATGTTTTTAGTGTATAATTCTTCTGTTTGGTCTTCACCTTGAGAGGAACAAGACATTAAAAATGTGCTACATACTAACACGACTACTAATAATTTTCTCATCTTAATTGGATTAATTTGATGGTAAAATTAAATGTAATGTCTTATGGAATTAACGATTTTCGATTAGCGCATTTTTAAGTGTCGACGAATGACATAAATAAACAGTTAAACGATTTTTAATACAGTTAATCTGATATTTTGTTAAATTTTAAGAGTAAACTGGTTAGTTATGCTGAAAGAAAATCGTAAAAAAATACTTAAAAACAGTGTTTTACAAAAGATTTAATCGCTTCATTAATTCTGGTCTGTTAGAGCGACTAACTGGAACTACGTCTTTTTTAATAAGGACACTATTATCTTCAATATCAATAATTTTTTTGACATTAATAACATACGATCTGTGTACTTTCAAGAATAAATCATCTGGTAGTTTTTCTACTATCTTTTTTAATGTAGAATGTACAGTATAATTCTTGTCTTCGGTTTTAACTTGAATATAATCACCTTTAGCCTCTACTAAATAAATACTTGGTATATCTATTTTTATTAAACGTCTGTCTATGTTTACGTACAAATCGTTTCCTGAAGTAGACTCTACTTTTTCTGCATTAGTAGTGCTTTTTTGAGTACTTTGTTTTGCTTCTGCCTTAACAATAGCTTTATCAAAACGTGCTTGAGTTATTGGTTTTACAAGATAGTCTACAATACAATCGTACTCAAAAGCTTGGATTGCAAAATTAGGATCTGAGGTCGTCAATATTATTTTGGGAGGATTTTTAAGTGTTTCGATAAAATCAAAACCTGTAAAATCTGGCATATGAATATCTAAAAATATCAAATCAACTTCATTTTGATTTAAGTATTTTATGGCTTGCATTGCATTAGGAAAGTCTTCTAAAACATTTAAACTTGGCACATTTGAGCATAATTGAGAAATTATTATTCTAGCTGTTGCTTCGTCATCAATTACAATACAATTCATATATAATATTTAGAGGGTCTCTAGATATGATGTTATCGTGTTAAGTATTGATTCAAATTCATTTTTATAATCAAATTTACTTTCTAGCAAACTATTCTCATAATTTACAGCCACTTCATATCCTTTTTCAAGCCCTAAAATACTAATTTTATGCTTAAGTTTATGCACATTATCTGCTGCTAGTTTAAAATTTCGTGTATTATAGTTATCAAAATATTCTTTTTGCTCTTCCGGAAACTCTTTTTTAATTACATCTATTAACTGTTGTTTAAAAGAAGCATCTCCACCTGATAGGCTATCAATGTAGGTTTGGTTTGGTTGTTCCATGGTGTTATTTTTTTAATGTAAAATAAAATGTTGTTCCAATATTGACTCGCGATTCTAGCCATACTTTACCTCCATACAATTCGACAATTTTTTTAACTATAGACAAACCAATTCCTGAAGAATCTGGTGTGTTTTCGAGTTTATTAAAGGTTTTAAAGATCTTATCAAAATAAGTACTATCAATACCTTTTCCGTTATCTTTAATATAAAATTGCCAATATTGTTTTTGTTCTTCTACTCCAATTTTAATTATTCCTTTGTCTTTATCGTTATATTTAATAGCGTTACCAATTAGATTTTGAAATAGTTGTTGTAACCTATATTTATCACCTTTGACTATTGGTAAATTAAATTTTGTAACATTAATATGATTTGGTATCTGGATTATATCGAGAACATTATCCAATAGACTGTTTAAATCTACATCATAAACTTCAATCTGGTTTTTACCAATAGTTGAGTACTCTAAAATACCACTTATTAGTTTTTCCATTTTATCAACACTATCTCTTATTAGTTTAAGTGTTTTCTTTCCATTTTCATCAATAACAGATTGATAATCCTGGGTAAACCAAGTCGTTAAAGCATCAATACTACGTAGTGGCGATTTTAAATCATGAGAGACCATGTGTGCATAGTCACTTAACTCTTGATTTTGATAGGCTAATTCGTTTAATAATTCTTGTTTTTGTTTATTTATTTGAACAATTTCTTTGGTTTGATTGTCAATAAAATCCACCAAATTAGATCCTGTTAGCTCTACATTTTCTGTATTATCTTCTTCTGTTAAGTTATAAAATTTTAAAGTATCAATAACACTTTTAAGTTTTTGAATAACTTCTTTTTGCTCTTCAGCTTCGTTTTGTAGCTTACGATTGGCTGCATATAACTCGTCTGAGCTAATGGACATGGCTCTTTGAATCATAGTTGACTGCTCGTCAAAATTATTGTAAGAGCTATCTATTGCATTAAAAAACTGAGTTAATTGCTCATTATTTTTTAAATCTTCACTTAAATATTTTCGAATTTGTCTTTTTAATAGTGAATTCATTATTCACTAATTAACGTTATAGTCATCGTTTGATTATGAAGTTGACAAGCTACCTCTCCATGAAAAGGTGCAATTTCTCCGTAGGAATAAAAACCACTAATTACAGTGTCTTTACCTATTACTTCTATAACTTCTTCAATTTCTTCTTCTACTCGCTGATCTAACACCAATTTACGACCAATACAACTAACTAATAATGCTAATTCTGGTTTGTTTTGTCTATGTTCTAACGCTTGTTTTGCTGCTTGCTCTGAAGCATTTGCAATGTTATCTACATTAGTCATCATTAACTGTACTTTAGAGTTTTGTTTAATGTCACCTGCTAAGACCACAGCATTTTCAGCCTCGTCAATATTTAAAATAGACCTTACAATTGACTGGTTTTCGTCTTCAGACGTAACATTTAATGGATATAATAATGCTGCACCTGGTAAGTCTTTAGCTTTTTCACCTAAATAGGTTTTATATAAATCTAAAGCAGGCTGTCCATCTAATTCATATAAAATATTGTCTTTAGACTTTGTAACGGTACGCTCTGGACCAAAAGGCGTCCAGCCACCATGAATTGAGAATGATATCTCAAGTGTATCTCCATAAAACCCAATTGCAACTAGTTCTCCTTCTTTTGGATTTTCGTTATAAGAGGCCAATGTTTTTTCAAAACGCGCATCATCACCACATAATCCACCTGTAATAAGCAAATTATCTTCGGTAGATGCACTCATCCCTTTAGTTAATTGACTACCATTAATAAAACTTCCTTCAGAGACAACTAAAACATACTTTAAATTGTCTTGTGGCAATTGTTTTATTAGATCATTACCTGTTTTAAAACTATCTAAATTTGTATTTAAAACGTTACTGGTCTTGATTTGAAACGTACTTTTTTCAAACTCTATAGCGGTTACTGTAATACTATCTTCGTTTACAGTATTAGAAGAAATCTCTGCACAAGCAGATCCAAAAACAATGTGTCCATCCGGAAATTTAGCCTTAATATCTTCATAAATCGTATTATCTTCCAACAAATACCTATTACCAAACACTAAAACTAAAGGTGTTTTTAAATCTTGATTTTTAACAACGTATTGCCAATCTTTATTTTTATGTTTGACTAACTGTACTGTTTTCATGTCTTACTTTTTTAATGTAAAGTGAAAGGTTGTACCTACTTTTGGTTCGCTTTCTAACCAAATTTCTCCTTCATGTAAATCCACAATTTTTTTAACTATGGATAATCCTATTCCTGTGGAGTCTTTACTTTTATTTAATGAATGAAATATTTTGAAAATTTTGTCGTGAAACTTCTTTTCAATACCCATTCCATTATCCTGTATTGAAAACTCATAATGCGTTGGCAAATCCACTACATCTATTTGTATTAATCCTTCGGGTTTATCTATAAACTTAACTGCATTACTTATTAAGTTTTGAAACAATTGCTGTAATTTAGTTTTGTCTCCTTTAATTGTTGGCAAAGCGTTTAAAACATTTATATTAATGTGATCTGGTACATATAAAATTTGGCATAAATCCAACACCAAATCATTAATATTTACATCTGCTTGAGGAGATGTTTGTGCACCAACACTAGAATAATTAAGTACATCTGTAATTAATTGTTCCATTTTTTCAAGAGTCGTTTCAATAAGCGCAAAATTTTGAAGACTTACGTCATCTAACTTTCCTTGGTTATCTTCTTTTATCCAACTGACCAATGCGTTTATGCTTCGTAATGGAGACTTTAAATCGTGTGATACGATGTGTGCATACTCTTGTAATTCGTCATTACTTTTTTCTAACTTAGTTAGTAATTTTTCTTTTTGAATTTGAAGTGTTTTAAAATCTGTAATATCTAATGTCACAGCAATAGATCCTGTATGCTTACCTTCTATATCATAATTTGGTGCACCACTAACTAACCAATGCCTATTATCTCCTGATTTAGTTTGGACATTAATTTCATAAGAATTTGACTCGCCTTTAACACGTTTTCTTTTTTCTTCTTCTATTAATTCTTTTCCTTCATTATCTAAAGTAAAAACATCAGTTGCTGTAAAACCTATAATTTCGTCTTGATTATATCCTGACATATCAGAAAAACTCTGATTTATCATTATAATATTACCTTTTAAATCTATTTCAACAAGCCCTAAATTCATGTTAGCAATAATATTGCTATACTTTAGTCTTTCGGCTTCTAAACTTTTTTTGTACTTATTTTGAATAGTTACATCTCTAACAATACCTTGGACAGCAACAGCTACATCATTATCATAAATCAAACTAGAGTTAATGTGGACTAACTTTTGTTGTTTATCTCTGGTGGTAATATTGACATGAAAATCTGTTGAAGATCCTTGTTTAAGCATCCCTTTAAACCAAGATTGTACTTTATCTTTTTCTGTAAGATTAAGCATTTCTAAAAGATTAAAATCCTCATTAGCATCTTCAAACCCCAAAAGCGCTACTGCAGAATCATTCATTTTTAGAATGTTTCCCCATAAATCTGTTATGACGTAGGCATCAACGATGTTTTCAAAAACACCTTGCAATTGTGAGTCTACTTGTGTTAATGAAGTTTCTAAATGAAAGTTGGTTTCTTTTAATTTTTGATTAGTTTCAAAAAGTTCTCTTGATTTTTCTTCAAGAATTTTCTCAGCTGCTTTTCTAGCAGCCTTTTCTCTTTTAAAGCGCGTTGTAATATCTCTACTTGGTTTTGACTCATTAGTTTTTGTGAATAACAAATCTTACTTCAGTTCCGTCTTCTTTAATTTTTTCTAATTCTATGTTTGCTGTTGCATTAAAATGCTCGAACGTTTTGTTCATTAATCCTAAACCAAAATGATGCATTGCACGACTAGATTTATAGATAACAGTTAAATCGTTTTCAGATTTGTTCTCTACTACAAAAGTTGGTAACTCTGCATCTGGATAAATTTTTCTAACCTCAACATGAATATGATTTTCAATAGACGAAATCATTTCTATTGGGTCATTATAAGTTGCTAGTAAACCCGGATAACTTTCTTCTATAACACCAAAAAAATGCTCAGCATATACTAACAATAAATCATCAATAGAGATACCTGTATTAGCACTAAGGTGTTGTAAGAGTTGTAACATTTCAGAAAAACTGTATGTCCCAACAGCTGTGTATGCTCCTCCAGATTCTAGATCTGAACTTGATATAATATTATCAACCATTTCTAGTCCAAACTTATCTTCGACTAGTTCTAAAAATTCTGTAAAAACAATTCCTTTCATAATTAAACCACAATTAATTCATTTACACTCCAATATGCTAATAATTTTTCAATTTTACTAACGTAATCTTCGTACTTTAATGGTTTTATAACATAACCAGCAACACCAATCTTATAGCATTCTAATAAGTCTTTTTGGTTGTTAGAGGTTGTTAATATGATTGTAGGAATATATTTTAATACATCGTCTTTTTTAAGAATACCTAAAAATTCAATACCATTAATTTTTGGCATGTTTAGGTCTAGTAATATAATGTCTGGTAAATTGTCTTTATTTTCTAATAACTGAAGTGCTTCTTCACCGTTATTAGCTTCAATAATTTCGTGATCTAATTGTAAAGCTGAAGTCGTTCTGTTTAACTTCATTTTTTCAATCATATCATCTTCTATCAGGAGAATTTTGAGTTTTTTTGCATTATGAGGGTATGTTGACTATTAATTTAGACCAAATCTAATATAATAAGTGAGTAATTTTAATTAATATTCGTTTAGACCGATTTTAAACAAGGTGAATGACGTTTAAGTGTCGACGAATGGAAAATAAGGGTATCATTCTTTAAAATATTGTATAGATTTTATAGTATTTGATTTTGCTTGGTGTTTAATTTTACTTAACTCAATTAAAAAATTTAAAGAACATTTATTTAACTCTTTCTTACTCAGGTGCATTTCTAAAAATGAAATAAACTCAAGTTGTTTTAGACTAGACTTTAATACTTTATTATTAGTCTTAAAAGTTGGTTTAGTCTTAACTTGTTTTATAGACTGTTTCTTTTCTTTATTAAATGCACTTATAACTGTTTGTAAAAGAGGGAATTTCATGTGTTTGATATGTTTTAACACTTCAAAATTAATAAGATAGAGCCTGAACTATTAAACTTTTCTACAATTACACTTTTTGCTTCGGTTAATTGCACTTATCTGTCGATAAGCATTATTCTAAATTTATTTCTTTTTGCATCTTTCTAGTCATACCTCTAACTACCATGTCATAAGAATGGTCTATAAGCTTAGTAATTAGCGCTAAATCTAATTCAGATTGGTGTAAATAAATAGTATTCCAATGTTTTTTACTCATGTGCCAACCAGCTTCAATACTTTGATAGTCTTCACGAAGTTGTATAGCATATTCAGGATCGCATTTTAGGTTAATTGATGCTAATCCAGCTTCCCATTTTTTTAATGGTACTAATGCAAACATTTTACCTAATACTTTAAAAACTAAAGTGTCTTGATCAAACGGAAAATCTTCGGTAGATTTTGGTTTACTTAGACAGTATGCTCTGAGTTGTTCTATATCCATTTAAAAAATACAATTGTCTTATTTTTTAGTTTTAAATTGTCTTTAGAATTAATTTTTAAAGCCGAATAGTCTAAAGTCCACCCAATGGTTTGAACTATATTTTCAACAAGTAATAAAGACTCTAACGCTTCTTGTTTTGCCACATTATACAAACCACTTTCTGGTACTTTATCAATAATATGCTGTTTAGCTTCTTCGCTTAGATTGGTTAAATCTGTAGCTTCAAACTTATTAAAATAACCATCTTTTTTATCGTAATAATTTATATTGGTTTCGATTGATAATATTTCTGGTTGCGGAAAATGACTTATCGTTACAGTCTTTTTTTAGGGTTAGAGGTTAATTCAATTTTATTAAAATCATAACCAACATAAGCTTTGGCATTAATAACGACTAACGCTTTTTTCTTACTAGATACTAATTTTAAAAACCGTTCTTTAACGTCTTCATAATGATAGATTTCGGCAAAATCACCTTCTACAGTAATAAATTTACATACTTTTTTTATTTTGTCTAAAAGAATTATAGACTGTGCAGAGACCTTTTTTTGGACTGAAAATATCCATATAAAGTATAAGCACCCAAGGCTAAAATACCACCAACGACTAGTGTAAAAAATGTTTCCATCTATTGTTCTATTTTATATAAAATGGGTTTACTTGGTGTTGCATCGTTTTGTATAGGTGCAATCTGAAGGTTTAATATATACTTACCATCTTTAACTTTATTTGGTACATAAATAAACTCTGTTATGGTTGCATTTTTCCTGAGTTTACCATTAAAATCCCAAAATGCTTTGTGTGCTAACAACTTACCTTCGTCCTTTTCTTTATCTACACTTGGCAAATCTATAAGCAAATGCTTAACACCTATTTTTCGTATAAATGTTGCTGCATCCTCTGTTAAATAAGGCCAATTAGTATTAGAATATTGTCTTGATTTTTTCTCTTTTGTATTAGGCATCGTCCTTATTATTAAGGCTTGCGGTTTACGTTGTTTTAATAAATATTGAAGCTGAGCTTTTGATATCACTTGGTCTTCTCCTACTAATTCTGGTGCAACCGAAATAACTTCGGATAGAAAGAAAAATTGCTTTAAGCATTTATTTACACTATAAAATTGTTCTGTAATATGACCAACACACTCTGTATGTGTACCATGAGCATGTGGATTAAACTGGATGGTATTAAAGTTGATTGATGCACCTTCCTTTACACTTGCTGTCCAGTCATTAATTACTACAGGTTCTATTTTAGGCTCATCAATATACCATGCATTAGCATTGCTTTTGGATGCACGAAGTGGCATTGAAATATCTAAGGGTTGAGCTAAATTTACTGTATATTTTTTAGTATTTATGATTATTGTGGTTATCATTTAAGCGTCTTGTATTTTTTGTTTTTAGGTTGCTATAAGTTAAAAATAAAAACATATAAAACCAATGCTAAAAAGTTATAATTACCTTAATTTAAATAAATCCGAAGCAATTCCGTCGCTTAAAAACTTTCCTTTTTGTGTTGTTTTTAGACTATTATCCTCAATACATAGCATTTGATTATTTATGTACTGATTAGCTTGTTGCAACAAGTATTCCAAAAACGATTCTCCAAATTGTTTTTGGACTTCAGTTAACGAAACGCCCCAAATGGTACGCAAACCAGTCATAATAAACTCGTTATATTTATCATTTTTAGTTAAAGTTTCAATCTCTAACGGAAGCTGATCTTGGTTAATTTTTTTTATATAAATGGTGTTATTTTTAATATTCCAAGCACGTTGTGTACCATTAAAACTATGTGCAGAAGGTCCAATCCCTAAATAAGACTTACCTAACCAGTAAGCGCTATTATTTTTACTATAATATCCTTTTTTAGCAAAATTGGACAACTCATAATGTTCAAAACCTGCTTGATTTAGCTGGTCTATTAATATATGAAACTGTTCATGAGCTAGGTCATCGTCAACATTATCAATGATTCCTTTTTTAATAAAACTAGCCAACGCTGTTTTAGGCTCGACAGTTAAAGCGTAACTAGAAATGTGAGGAATACCAAAACTTAAAGCGGTTTGGATATTATCCATCCATTCTTGATTAGTACTGTTTGGAATACCATAAATTAAGTCCAAACTTATATTTTCAAAATATTGAGTTGCAGTTTCAAGACAACGCTTAGCTTCACTAGCATTGTGTGCACGATTCATTAGTTTTAAATCTTTTTCATGAAACGATTGTACACCAATACTAAGTCTATTAACACCTGTTTTTTTTAAGCCTTCAAATTTAGATTTATACAAAGACTGCACTTCTGCCGAACTTAAAGTATCAACATTATTGATAATTAAATCGTCAGGATTAGCCTCTAAAGTTATTTCTGGATGATCGGTGACTTTATAATTTAAATAAACACTATCTATTAAATATTGCAACTCATTTGTTGACAAAATACTTGGTGTACCTCCTCCAAAATATATGGTTTCAATTGTAGAATTTTTAAATTCGTCTTTACGTAATTCTAGTTCTTTTGCTAAAGCGAAAACCAATTGATCTTTCTTTTTTAATGACGTCGAAAAATGAAAATCACAATAATGACAAGCTTGTTTGCAAAACGGTATATGTATGTATATTCCTGACATATTATTCAGTTATTAACTGTAAAAACGATTATTACTACTTTTTTACTCGCTTTTCGTTCTGTTTAACAAAACTTGCCCAACCAGAGTAGCTTTTACCAATTTCTACACGACCTTGATTATAAAAATGACATACAGCTGCACCAAGTCCATCCATAGAATCTAGATTTTTTGGTAAGGTTTTTATACCCAACATCCCTTGAAGCATCTTTGCAACCTGCTCTTTACTTGCATTACCACTTCCTGTAATTGCCATTTTTATTTTTTTAGGTGCATACTCTGTAATTGGCACCTCACGACTTAATCCAGCTGCCATAGCAACGCCTTGTGCACGACCTAACTTGAGCATACTTTGTACATTTTTACCAAAAAATGGTGCTTCAATAGCAATTTCATCTGGATGATGCGTTTCAATCAACTCAATAGTACGTTCAAAAATAAGTTTCAGTTTTAGGTAATGGTCATCGTATTTTTTAAGTCCAATTCGTTTAACTGTATTAAACTCATTTTTTTGTTAACCACCTTTATTAGTCCAAAACCCATAATGGTTGTACCAGGATCAATACCTAAAATTATTTGTTCTTTGCTCATTTAGTTACAAGTATAACAACCACTTAAAGACACAGCAATACCAACACTTACGGTTAATAGGTTTCCGTTAAAGGAACCAAACCCTTCTGTAATTGGATCAAAATCTTTAGCAAAACCATAAATGTATGATGTATCTATAAAAGCTGAAACACTCCTACTTATTCCGTAATGAAATTCTAATCCAGCCATTCCGTTTAAAAACGTTGTTTTATTATCTCCATAGTTACCTAATGGTTTAATCATAGAATAACCTGGTCCAGCATGAAAGACAACTCCTGTATCAATAGGTAAAAAACTAAAAAAACGAGTCGCATCATAAACAAATTGTAAATTAACACGAGAGTAATTAGTTTTAAATTCTGGTGTATTATCTGCATTAGCAAAACGGTTGTATCCAAAATCTAATTTTGCTCCTATTTGAGGTGTAAACATACGTTGAAGTCCTAAATTTATAGAAGGAAAATTAATACTATTAGCTTCAAAAGGTGCAACCAAACCACTTTGAGATGGACTGTTAATACCTAAAGCCATTAAGGCTTTCCATTTACTAGTTTCAATTTGTGCACTTGATGTTGTTACTGCCAAAACAGTAATTACAATAATACAATAGTGTTTAATAGTAGATAACATTGTGTAATATTTAGTTTAATTTGCAAGCCTCAACTTTGCCCAACTAATAATGCCCTTTAGCTTGCCTTACAAAACTAAACAATTCTTTGTTGTACTTATTAAATTAAGTATAGTTGTTGGTGCTTTTTATTTTATTTATCATAAAATTACACATAACGACAACTTAGATTTTAATGGTTTTGTGCTTTTTTTGACACAAAACCGTTTATTTACAGTCAAAAATGGTCTAATACTACTTGGTTTATCGTTTTTAAATTGGTTTTTAGAAATCAAAAAATGGCAATTTTTAGTCTCAAATCTAAAAAAACTAAGCTTTTTGCAAGCTACAGCACAATGTTTAGGATCTTTAACAGCATCATTAATAACGCCAAATCGTATTGGAGAGTATGGTGCAAAAGCCATGTATTATAAAAAAGCACAACGCAAACAAATTGTGTTTACTAATTTAATTGGCAACCTAATGCAACTTAGCATTACTGTTTTATTGGGCAGTATTGGATTACTTCTATTTTATAAAAAACACACTCTATCACTTGATTATTTTAATATTTTTAAAGGCCTACTAATACTACTTACCTTAACAATTTTAGGTTATTTTATATTACAACAAACAAAGTATCGATTACAAAAAATTGATTTGATAAAGATTAAAAATAAATTAACCAATTTAGGCTTAAAGTATAGCCTCGTTGGCTTGACATTATCCTTATTACGATATTTAATATTCTCGTTTCAATTTTACTATATTTTAAAACTTTTTAATGTGAATTTAGAATACTTGCAAGCCATGACCATAATATCAAGTATGTATTTTCTAGCTTCAATAATACCAACAATTTCAGTTTTTGATGTTGTTATTAAAGGAAGCATTGCCTTATATTTATTTGGTTTAGTCAACGTAGCCCAATTACCCGTTTTAAGTTGTATTCTTTTAATGTGGATCTTAAATTTTGCAATACCAAGCCTTGTTGGTTGTTATTATGTTTTAAAATTCGATTTAATTAAAAACTAATGGTTGTTACATTTATAATTATAATATCCCTTTATCTATTATTAATAATCAGTCTTATTATTGGCTTTGACACCATAAAAACAGAAACTAATGCTAACCAAAAACCAAAAACCGCATTTACTGTTTTTATACCTTTTAGAAATGAAGCCCAAAATTTACCACACTTAATAAACTCCATATCACAATTACAATATCCAAAACACTTATTTGAAATTATTTTGGTAGATGACGACTCAAAAGACGCTTCTATCAACACCATTAACAACTGCTTTAATTTAAAAGATCATATTATTGATTTTAAAATATTAAAAAATCAACGCCTAACACAGTCACCAAAAAAAGATGCCATAACATGCGCTATCAAACAAGCAAAATACGATTGGATTATTACTACAGATGCGGACTGTATATTACCTAAATATTGGCTAACTAGTTTTGCAAGCTTTATCCAAAAGCATGACGTAAAGATGATTGCTGGACCTGTCACTTACCACTATAACCAATCGCTTTTACATACTTTTCAAGCATTAGATTTTATTAGTCTTATAGGAGCAACTATTGGAGGATTTGGTATAAAAAAACCATTTTTAAGTAATGGTGCAAATTTGGCTTATAAAAAAGATTTTTTTGAAACACTAAATGGTTTTAATGGAAACTCAAACATTGCTAGCGGAGACGATATTTTTTTAATGGAAAAAGCATTACAAAATAGCCCCAATACTGTTAAGTTTTTAAAAAACAAAAATGCTATTGTAATTACAAAACCTTTGGATAATTTAAAAGATTTAATTGAGCAACGTGTACGTTGGGCAAGTAAAACCACTAATTATAACAACACTTTTGCTAAACTAGTTGGTGTGTTGGTTTTATTTGCAAATGCCATTCTAATTATTGGTTTAGTGATAGCATTATTAAAGCAAATTAATTTTAAATCAGTTGGTTTGTTATTTATACTAAAAAACTGTGTAGACTTTATATTAATTTACAAAACCAGTCAATTTTTGAGCAATAAAAACATATTACATCATTTTTTATGGAGCAGTTTTATATATCCTTTTTTTAGCGTTTATATTGCTTTTACTTCTTTATTTACAACATACAAATGGAAAGGTCGAGCCTTTAAAAAATAGTGATTTACATTAAAAAATTCTACTTTAGCAGTAAATCAATCCATTAGATCATGAAAACACTTACTTTATTATTTTGTTTACTAGTGACCACTTTAAGTTTTGCACAAGACAACTATACGTACAATAATCAAACTATAGCGCTTAAAACTGAAGTTGAAGGTGATTATGATTTACTTTGGAATACATTTGATGGTCAATTTAGATACTTTATAAAAGATAAGTCAGAACAACTTATAGAGCTAAAAAACACCAAACAAATTAATAATAATTATGATTTTGAATACAAAAACACTTTAAAATCTGTAACAAATCTTGATGCATCAAAAACAAAATTTACCCTTTACAGTTTAAAAAAATATTTTAATCAAGCCAATGCAGCCAGTAATCCAAACTATGCTTTTGAGGATAATAGCTTAAAATTAAAAACTCGATTGGGACTTTTTGGAGGATTAACAAACCATCCGTTTGTATATAATCCTGATAATAATAAAGCAACTTATTTTGGAGCAGAATTAGAGTTTTTTGAAAGTAAAGCAATGCCAGCACATTCTGGTTTTTTAAATTTTAGAACGTCGTTAAAAACAAACGATTTTGAATATAGTTTAAATCAAATTGCTTTAGGTTATCGTTTTAGATTTATAAACAAAACAGCATTTAACATTTATGCACAAACTAAAATTGCGACTTATACATCCTCAAAAACAAAGTCTACTTATGAGGACCCAGAATCTCCTGAAAACATTATAACTATTGAAAATAAAAGCAACGGGTTTGATGTACCTTTAATTTTTGGACTTGGTGCTGATTTTAAAATTGGAGCAGGTTTTATAACACTAGTATATGATAGTTTATTTGCTGTTTTTCAAGACAATGAAGATCAATTCCCAATAGATTTTGCTATAGGTTATAAGTTTAATTTATAAAATATTAACTAATAAAATACGCTTCCAACCTTTAATTCACCTGAATTATAATAGGCATTTTAAATTGCGTTTTAACTTGCTGACCACGTTTTACTGCAGGAAATATTTGAGGTAAACTATTTAAACTTTCCGTAATTGAAGCTTTTAGATTAGGGATTTCATGAGTGGTTATACTATCTATTTCAATATTATCTATTAGAAGTTCTCCTTTTTCAGAAATTAAAAAAGATAACATAATAGTGTCCTTAACATCTTGATTGACAATGATCGTTTGATATTGTAATTGCTCTGAAATATGATTAGCCAAAGTAGTTTCGAAACAATACTTGATATCTTGTTTATCTTGAAATGAATCACATACTGAAAAAGTAGGATAGTTATCCACTTCGTTCCAATTGAAGGTTTTTAACTCTTCATTTAAAATAGCTTCAGAAGTTGTCTTTTTTACATTAAAATACTGGCAAGATACCAATATTAAAAGTAGTAAAATAACAGCTATTTGTTTCATAATTAACTAATATAGCGGAAAAATACGACTTTTTAAAATGACTAAATCTTGTAACGTACTAATTTCTTTTACAACAAATAAATTTGAATAAGTATTACTGTCTTTTGTGATTTTTAAAACGTAAACTCCATCTTCCAATTTATCAACACTAATCGTTTCGTTTAAATCACCTTTAGTAAATTGTGTATCGTATTGTTGTACTAAAACACCATTAGTCATATAAACAGCAATATTATATTGACCTTGTACTACTTGTTTAAAAGCAATATTTAGTTTACTAACAGCTGGATTTGGATATAGACTAATATTTTCTTTAGATAATGAGCTTACTGCCTGATCACAACACACTTCTTCTTGTACAACTTTAGTCGTTTTTGCGCCTAAAGTGATAGTTTTTATTAGTGTTTTTCCGTCCCTTAAAACTGTAAATCTAACAGCATCAAAAGGTTGATAAGATTTAACCGCATTAATAGCATCACCACGTCTATTAACTTCCAAACCATCTATAGCTAAAACTAAATCATAAGGTTGTAAACCATTACTTGATGCAGCGGTATCATCAATAACTTTCATTATAATAACACCTTTATCTGTTTTGCTTTCCTTATCACAAGGACTTCCAAATTGTACTCCTAAAAAAGCAGTTTCGTAAACAATTTTATCAATCGTGCATGTGTTTTTGCATTGCTGTGTTGTCTGAGCCTGTAAGAAACTAACAACAGATAATAAAAGTATAAATAAAGGTAAAGCTCTTTTCATATAAAGGTATTTTAATAATCTTCATCAAGATATAGTATTTTTTTAGAGAAATTAAATATTTGTTCAAAAAAACTAAACTTTATGGATTAAATAAATGTTTTATAGATAAAATACAAAAAGCCAAAGCAAAGCTTTGACTTTTTGTACTAGAGTACTTCTAATTAATTCTAAACTTGATAGGCAAGGCATAATTAACACTAACTGGCTGACCATTTAAAGTTGCTGGAATTAGTTTTGGCAAGCTATTAATTACTCTAATAGCTTCCGACTCTATATCCTCATGCGGAGCTCTAGCCTTAATAATTTCTACATCTCCATTTGAAGTAATTTTAAACTGAACAACAACCTTATATACATCTTCAGTTAGACCTTTATTTTCTGCAATTTTAGTATTAAAATTTTTTAATAAGTGTTTTGATACTTTTTCAGAGAAACATTTTTTCTGAGCATCTAAATCCTTTAAAACCTCACAGCCTTCAAATATTGGAAGCTGATCAACCTCGCTTATGCCATACACCTTAGAATTATCCATAGTTTTGGTTTCGATAACTTGTTCTTCTTTTTGGTTTGTAGATTGATCGTTAGAACATGAGACATAAACTAACATTGCTAAAAGCATAGGAATTAATAATAAGTACTTAGCTAAATTTACTTGTTTTGATTTTGATTTTTGTAACATAATGATTCGTTTTTTGATTAATGATTGTTTGAAAAATGGATTGATAAATGAACAGTTATTGACATTAAAAACTTGTTGTAACAACTGTTGGTAATATTCTGTTTTATTATTTTTTAAAGCGTTTTTATCTGCTAAAAACTCATGAATAACATTAATTTTATTTTGATATATATAAACTAAAGGATTAAACCAAAACAATATTTTTAATGCTTCAAACCAAAGTAAATCTAGAGTATGACGTTGAGAAACATGGATACTTTCATGTGCTAAAATTTGTTGTTTTTGGCTGGAACTGATTTGGTTTCCTAAAAACACATAATAAAAAAAGGAATATGCTGAAATACTATCTTTTAAATGAATGATAGTGTATTTAGGCATCTTTGTTTTTTCATTTTTAAAAATTACTTTAACTAATTTATAAAGCTTGAAAACAAACACAAAAAACATAACTACAGTTATAACGTAATAAATAGTAACAAGATTAAATAAAGAGTTATTAAATAGTGATTGTGAATAATTAATAAAACTTTTACTAGATGATGTATTAGATAAAATAACTTCTGGTAAGCTTACTAAATAATTACCGACTCCTCCTTGACTTAACGCATTAATATTTACAAACGGTAGAATTAATGACAATAAAGAAGTTAATAATAAATATGTCCTATTGTAATTAAAAAAAGTTTCGTTTTTAAAAAGTAATTGATAGGTTAGTAAAAATATACTTTGAAACAATATGGTTTGAAATACAAATGCTATCATGACTATTTTTTTGAATTAATTTCTTTCAAAACAGATTCTAACTCGTTTAAACTAATATCATTTTTTTAACAAAAAAAGACACCATACTTTTAAAAGATCCTTGAAAATAATTATCTACTAACTTATTTATAGACTGATTACTATAATCATGTTTTTTTAATATTGGAAAATAAAAATGTCCTTTTCCTTTTTTTCATAGTCCACATAACCTTTAGATTCTAAAATCCTAACAATTGTAGATACTGTATTATAGGCTGGTTTTGGTTTAGGTAACTCTTCAATAATTTGTTTGACATTAGCTGTTTCTAACTGCCATAATACTTGCATTATATCTTCTTCTGCTTTTGTAAGTGCTTTCATTTTTTCAACTAAATTTATAGTTCAACAATACAAATATAACTAAAAAATTAGTTTAAACTAATTTTTTAGTTTAAAATTGCTTAAAAATAAATAAAGCAACATCGAGGAATGTTGCTTTATTGAGTGTGTAAATGTAAAAAATGCTATTAATCAAACAAGAAGTTTGTTTGGGAATAATATTAACTTATACTAAAAGTTATATCCAAATATAGAAAATATAAAAGTTAGCCTTTATGGCAAAAACCACAAGGTTATTGTGGTTAAAACCACACGTTTTAACAATAACTTAAGCTTAAGATGTTTTTTGAAGAGAAAAAAATAAAATTTTAACATTATAGCTTAAATATAGCCTTTATCCTTGGCTATTGTTATTAAAGTTTCGTCTTTTCCGTCATCGACAATAAACAAATCTTTAAGGTTTTTTTTACGTTTTTCAATAGCACTTAAAGTAATTCCAAGATGTCCAACAAGGTCTTTGGTTTTGACTCCCAAAGATAAAAAATGAAGCATTTTATGATTTATTTCATCTACTTCAATTGGATTAAAGATACTACGTTTAATCACATTTGTGATTGTACCAGTGTAAAAGGGTGGATTATTTTGAATAGCATCAAAAGCACTTGCTAACTCATTAGAGGTTAAATCGCTTTTAATTAAAAAACCTTCAGGATTAATAGATCTAATAACACTATGGATTCTGTACACCTCATTAAACATAGTTAAAATGACAACTTTTGCTTCTGGTTGTACTTGTTTAATATACTTAGCTAAATCTTCTCCGGATTTATAAATACCATCTTGAGAAGCTGGAATGCTAATATCAAAAAAATAAATATTGTAAGGTTTACCCATACTTCTTGATTTTTTTATTGCTTCTAAAGCTGAATCACAGTCTGTTGCTATGTCTATATCTAAGGTTTGATTAGGTTTTTTATTTGCTAATAATGTGTGTTGGTAGCCTTCGATAATCATTGGATGATCGTCTACCATTAAAATTTTTAAAGTACTGTTTTCCATAGGTTAATGACTTGTTACTTTAACTTTAATAGTTATTGTCGTTCCTTTATTAATTTCACTTTCTATATTTAACTTACCGTTAATTTCTTCTATTCTGGAGTCTAAATTTTTTAAGCCTATCCCTTTTCTAGACTTATTTAAATCAAATCCAGATCCATTATCTGAAACAGTTAAAGTTAATAGATTTTTTTCATACTTAAATGAAATATCGACCAATGTTGCATTGGCATGTTTATAGGTATTTTGCATTGTTTCTTGCAAAATACGATATAAATGAATTTTGATTTTATTATTTAAAGACTCCCAATTAATATCATCCTGAATGTCAAGTGTATAATTAATGTTATAAGCTGTCATTTGGGTTTCTACTAATGCTGTTATGATATCAAAAAAACCTGCTTGATGTATGAAGTCTGAATTTAACTCGTGCGATACCTTTCTAATTTCGTCTTCAATATTTTTTAATTCGGTAATATAATAGCCCCTTTTTTCTGTTGCTTCATTAGTTTTACTCATATTTAATCCATCCAAACTTAATCTTACCCCAAACAATTTACCAAGTATGCCATCATGTATATCTTTAGAAATTCTATTTTTTTCTAAACTTCTAGCTTCATCAATTTTATTTTGTTGGGATAACATAAGGTTATAAATCTCTTCATTAGCCTCTTGTTGTTGACGTTCTAACTGTAATTCTCTATTTTTTTCACGTTGAGTTTTTAAAATATATAAAAAGAAAAGAATTACCAATAGACTAATAGAGGTAATTAACAACCACAAACGTTCTCTTGACATTTGCTTGTTTTCCTGCTTGATTTCGTCGGTTTCAAAATCAATACGCATGAATTTATTTCTATTTGCTCTTTCTGTCAATATTAAACTATCATTAAGCTTAATATGCTCATACAAATACTGCTTTGAATCTTCACCATTTTCAATTTTAGATTTTAACAGAAGTGCTCTTAAAATATTTTTATTATGACTTAATTCTTTTCCTAACTTATAACCTATAGTTGCATAATAGTTAGCAGAATCTGAAATCTTTCTTGATAAAAAGTATTCTGCAAAATTGATAGAAACAGTTTGTTTGAGTTCTTTGTCTGAAACCGAATCACATATATTGTATGCTTTTCTAAATAGAGATTCGATTTTAATATTATTAGATTCTTTATTTAAAAATTTGGAATAAGCTAGCTCATTTAAAATATAAGCATAAGTTATAGGATCTTCATTTAATAATTTAGTATCATGAATAATTTGGTTACATTTTGTAATCGCTAAATTATAATCTCCTTTTTTACGATACGTAGAAGCAATATTTATATTGGAATAAACTTTGTAATAATAAATAGCATCATTACTAAGTTGTAATTGTGCTTGAGTTGTATTAACAGTTTTTATAGCCTTTTTATGATAATCTATAGAGTTTTCATATTGGTGCAACTCTCCTGTAATTATCCCTATTGTATTATATAATGACCATTGTGTGTCTAAATTAAAAGCATTTATTGGTAATTTTTTTACTAATTCAATTGCTTTTATCACATTATTTTGTGCTCCTATATAATCTCTTTCAGCTTCTTGCAAGTTTGCCATATTAAGCAATACAGCAGCCTGAAGCTTATAATCTTTTAATTTATCATAGTGTTTGGCTGCATTAAAGTAGTAATAATAAGAACTATCAATTTTTTGAATCTTTTCATATGCATAACCTAAATTATAATTGGCATTAGCAATAGACGAAGTGTCTTTTAACTTATAAGCTAAATCAATATTGGCAAAATTTATCTCTTTTAATTTTTCATATTTTTCATTAATGATATATAAATAAGAAAGGTTTTTATTACTGTTTAGCAGTGTACTATCAACATCCAATTTGATAGATAGGTAAACTGCTTTTTCGGCATATTTAATCCTTTCAATATTTGAAAAATCCTCATTTTTGGATAAACCTCTGTAATAGAATATTGAATCATTCTCTTGCCCAAAACAAAAATTTGATATTAATATAGCTGTTAATAAAGTAAAATATTTTATCAATTTATTTCAAAAAATGTTGGTGTCAAATTTATGATAAATAACATAAACTTATCCTTGAGTAGGTACTTTACTTTTCTTAATTCCGTTTGTTGCTAACAACTTAACCTCAATTGGCTTTTCTGTTACTTCTGAGGGCGTTTCTGTTGACGCATCATTTAAAGCGCTTACTGCTGTTAATAATACTATCGAAAATAGAGCTACTAATGTTATTTTAAGAGATTTCATAATGATAAATGGTTTGACTATTAATTGTTTGTTGTTTGTTGTTTGTTGTTTGAGATGCTTTATTTAAATTGAAGATTACCCTTGAGTAGGTACTTTGCTTTTCTTAATTCCGTTTGTTGCTAACAACTTAACTTCAATTGGCTTTACTGTTGTTTCTGAAGTTACTATTGAAGTATCATCTAAAGTGCTTACTGCTGTTAATAATACTGTCGAAAATAGAGCTACTAATGTTATTTTAAGAGATTTCATAATGATAAATGGTTTGACTATTAATTGTTTGTTGTTTGTTGTTTGAGATGCTTTATTTAAATTGAAGACTATCCTTGAGTAGGTACTTTGCTTTTCTTAATTCCGTTTGTTGCTAACAACTTAACTTCAATTGGCTTTACTGTTGTTTCTGAAGTTACTATTGAAGTATCATCTAAAGTGCTTACCGCTGTTAATAATACTATCGAAAATAGAGCTACTAATGTTATTTTAAGAGATTTCATAATGATAAATGGTTTGACTATTAATTATATGGCGTTTGATATATTGTATTAAAATTGAAGACTATCCTTGAGTAGGTACTTTGCTTTTCTTAATTCCGTTTGTTGCTAACAACTTAACCTCAATTGGCTTTACTGTTGTTTCTGAAGTTACTGTTGAAGCATCATCTAAAGTGCTTACTGCTGTTAATAATACTATCGAAAATAGAGCTACTAATGTTATTTTAAGAGATTTCATAATGATAAATGGTTTGACTATTAATTATATGGCGTTTGATATATTGTATTAAAATTGAAGACTATCCTTGAGTAGGTACTTTGCTTTTCTTAATTCCGTTTGTTGCTAACAACTTAACTTCAATTGGCTTTACTGTTGTTTCTGAAGTTACTATTGAAGCATCATCTAAAGTGCTTACTGCTGTTAATAATACTATCGAAAATAGAGCTACTAATGTTATTTTAAGAGATTTCATAATGATAAATGGTTTGACTATTAATTGTTTGTTGTTTGAGATGCTTTATTTAAATTGAAGACTATCCTTGAGTAGGTACTTTGCTTTTCTTAATTCCGTTTGTTGCTAACAACTTAACCTCAATTGGCTTTACTGTTGTTTCTGAAGTTACTATTGAAGTATCATCTAAAGTGCTTACTGCTGTTAATAATACTATCGAAAATAGAGCTACTATTGTTATTTTAAGAGATTTCATAAGAGTGAATTTAAATGTTAATTTTATATATTGATTATACTTGAATTTAAGCAATAAAAATTTATCTATTATAGATGATAAACAAGTTACAATTTATTAAACAAAAAACAATTTTAACTACCTGTATTACAGTGTTCTAACTTTTAAAAACAAAATGAAGAGGATTTTTAAAGTTTAAAACACATGCTATAATAGACTTTAAAATTAACAAATAAATCGTTGAAGAGCAACTTATTAAGACGAAATGCCTTAAAACAAAAAAGCATCCCAATTTTCTTATAAGAAAAAAGGAAAGCTTTCCATCGGTTCAAGCTATTGACTAGCTTTCTACCAGTTTGATAGACTACTACATCTATCAAAACAACACAACTAAGTTTTATTGCCAAAAAAAGCTCCGAATATATCGGAGCTTTTGACAATTTTCGCGGTCTGGACGGGATTCGAACCCGCGACCTTCGCCGTGACAGGGCGACATTCTAACCAGCTGAACTACCAGACCGTTGCGTTATTGCGAGTGCAAAGATAGACTTCTTTATCAATGTGGCAAACTTTTTTTACTTTTTTTAAATAAATTTTTGTCGCTCTATAAAATAAGCCGTCAAAATAGCGTTAAACGACTGGTTTACATCTGCTTCCACATATTTAATTTTATACTGTAAACATTTCATTTTTATCTCTTCAAAATAACTTTTTACAGCATTTTCGTAATTATCTTTAACTTGATCTGCATATAAATTTACAAAATCACCAGTTTCAACATCAATAAATCGCTTAGGCTTATTATTAAAATCAAAGATTAACTCTTTGTTTTTATCAAAAACGTGAAACAGTACAACTTCATGTTTATTATGTTTTAGATGTCTTAAAGCTTCAAACAACTTATCATTTTCAGAAGTTACCTGAAACATATCTGTAAATACAAAAATTAACGATCGTCTATGGATCTTTTCCGCAATCTCATGTAGATAAGCATAAGTCTCTGTTTGTTTTTGGACAGGTTTTGATTTAACAGCTTCTTCTAATTGATGCAAAAGCATATGATGATGACGATCACTTCCTTTTTCTGGAGCATAAAAATCGTATGTATCACTGTAAATACTCAACCCAATTGCATCGCGTTGTTTTTTTAACACTTGCATTAGTGCTGCAGCTGCTAATGCAGAGAAAGCTGCTTTATTTAACTTATTAATTGAAAAACTATCCATTTTTGGATAGTGCATAGAACTACTGTTATCTAGTATAATATGACAACGTAAATTAGTCTCGTCATCATACCTCTTGGTGTACAACTTGTCTGTTTTGGCAAATAACTTCCAATCGATATGTCTAGTAGATTCACCTGGATTATATATTTTATGTTCTGCAAACTCGGCTGAAAACCCATGAAACGGACTTTTGTGCATACCAGAAATAAATCCCTCGACCACTTGCTTTGCTAAGTGCTCGAGGTTTTTAAATCCTCCTGCTTTATTCAGTTCGTCTTGTAACTTCATTATTCTGTAACACCATCTACAATTCCGTATGCAACACTTTCTTCTGCACCCATCCAATGGTCACGATTAAAGTCTTTCATAACTTTATCATAGGTTTGACCACAGTTATCAGCTAATATTTTAGCACTTAATTCTTTTGTTTTTACAATTTCTTGAGCTGTAATTTCTATATCACTTGCTTGACCACGTGCTCCTCCACTTGGCTGATGAATCATTACTCTAGCATGTGGTTGTATGAAACGTTTTCCTTTTGCTCCGACAGACAACAATATAGATCCCATTGATGCTGCTAAACCTGTACATACTGTTGATACATCACTTTTTAATCCTTTGATACAATCATACATTGCAAATCCTGAGGTTACGTATCCTCCTGGACTATTTATATATAAGGTAATATCTTTAGTCTCTAAACTATCTAAATATAATAATCTATCTATAACGTGCTTTGCAGATTTGTCGTCAACCATTCCCCAAAGAAATACTTTACGTTCTTCTAATAATTTGCTATCTATTGCGTCTTGAACTTTTACTGGTTTACTCATTTTTAATCTTTCTTTAATTTTATTCATCTAAAATAAAAAAAGGTTTGCCATTACAGCAAACCTTTTATCAATACTTTAATAAAATAGACCTATAATAAAGCGTCTATTGCGTCAGAGTATGCATTTTTTGGTGCAACACCAACTTGACGACCTACTACTTCTCCATTTTGGAAAACTAATACTGTTGGTATGTTACGTACTCCGTATTTTGCTGCAAACTCCTGATTTGCATCTACATCTACTTTTCCTACTACTGCTTTACCATCGTACTCTGTACTTAACTCGTCAATGATTGGTCCAACCATACGACAAGGTCCACACCAAGCAGCCCAAAAATCTACTACTACTGGCTTATCGCTTTTTAATACTGTTTCTTCGAAATTTGCATCTGTGATTTCTAATGCCATAATATTTATGTTTTAATTGTGTTTTACTACATGTTAATATGCAATATTAGTCAAAAATTTTGCCAAAGCTTACAAGCTTACAATTTGTTTTAACTATTGGTGTATTGTTTTGACTTATATTATACACAAGGTTTTAAGTCTACTTTACTGATTTATTAAATAATGTATTTGGTTTTCGTTTAAAATATTTAATAACTCATTAGTAACGTTAATTTTTTGTCTACGACTCATCATTGTTAATTTAATTTTATCTCTGTTATCGTACACTAAAAAAGTTAAGGCATGATTACCAGGATACATTGAGATTAACTCTTTAAGCTGCTTAATTTTATCTTCTTCAAGTTCTTTTATATTTAATTGAATCGATAATTTTTTGACATTTTTTTCTAAAACATCATGTAATAATTGGAAACTATTAAACTGCAACCTAGGATCACTTTTTTTACCTGTATCACGATTAACCCATCCATCACGCACAAACGTTTTAACATGTACAAAGGTATTTTGAAGTAAAAATGGTCTGTGTTTTAAATAATCTTCACCAAAAATTCTAAACTCATAAGAGTCTGTATAATCTTCAATGGTAAACATTGCCCAACCTTTTCCTTGCTTACTTACACGATGTTGCACATCTGTAACGACTCCTCCAAAGGTGATTTCTTTATTTACATGAGGAGCTAAATCATGAAAATACGAAACAGTTCCACTACAAAACGATTTCATTTCTGTTCTAAAATCATCTAAAGGATGTCCAGAAATATAGACACCTACAACTTCTCGTTCTCTAGATAATTTTTCCATTGTTCCCCAAGTGTCGCAATTTGGTATTTGAGGCTCTTCTATTTGCACTTCACTTTCTCCACCAAATAAACTGACTTGAGATGAATTTTCATTTTCTTGATGCTTTGCTCCATATTTGATAGCTTTTTCTAGAAAAGTTAGTTCGCTTCCATCCTTAAAAAAATATTGAGCACGATGCGTATCCCCTAACTCGTCAAAACCTCCTGCTAGAGCAAGGTTTTCAAAAGCTTTTTTATTGGCTGCACGCAAATCTATACGTTTAGCTAAATCAAAAATAGAAGTATATGGACCATCTTCTTCTCTATTATTCACTATAGTCATTACTGCACCATGACCAACCCCTTTAATGGCTCCCATACCAAAACGCACAGCATTATCTTTATTTACCGAAAACTTATAAAACGACTCGTTTACATCTGGCCCAAGTACAGACAACTTCATACGTTTACATTCTTCCATGAAAAATGTAACCTGCTTGATGTCATTCATATTATTAGATAACACTGCAGCCATATATTCTGCTGGATAATGTGCTTTTAAATACGCTGTTTGGTAAGCAATCCATGCATAACAGGTCGAGTGGGATTTATTAAAGGCATAACTTGCAAATGCTTCCCAATCTTTCCAAATTTTTTCTAGTTTTTTAGCATCATGTCCTTTAGCACTTGCTTGCTCAATAAACTTAGGTTTCATTTTATCAAGTACAGCAATTTGCTTTTTACCCATTGCCTTACGTAGTACATCGGCTTCACCTTTAGTAAAGTCTGCTAGCTTCTGTGACAAAAGCATTACCTGCTCTTGATAAACGGTAATCCCGTAGGTTTCTTTTAAGTACTCTTCCATTGCTGGTAAGTCATACTCAATATCTTCATCACCATGTTTTCTTCTAACAAAACTTGGTATGTATTCCATTGGACCTGGTCTGTACAAGGCATTCATGGCAATTAAATCGTCAAAAACAGTTGGCTTTAAATCCTTAAGGTGTTTTTGCATTCCTGGTGATTCATATTGAAACACACCAACCGTTTCTCCTCTTTGGAATAACTCAAATGTTTTTACATCGTCAAGCGGAAAGTTTTCAGGATCTAGTAAAATATCATGTTTTGCTTTAACAATTTTTACTGTATCCTTGATTAAAGTTAGGGTTTTTAGTCCTAAAAAGTCCATTTTTAGAAGACCTGCACTTTCTACTACCGAGTTATCAAATTGTGTAACGTATAAATCTGAATCTTTTGCCAAAGACACAGGTACGAATTTGGTAATGTCATCTGGCGTAATAATTACACCACAAGCATGAATACCAGTGTTTCTTACAGAACCTTCTAAGGTTCTTGCTAAGTTTAAAGTTTCAGATTCTAATCCGCTACCTTCAGATATATTTAAAAGCTCGTTGATTTTTTCTAAATCTTCAGCTCTAAATTTTTGTGCTAATTCTTTTTCAGATAATCCAAATATCTTCTTAAGCTTAGACATATTAGGAATAAGCTTTGCTATTCTGTCGGCATCAAAAAGTGGTAAATCTAATACACGTGCTGTATCACGAATACTACTTTTTGCAGCCATAGTACCATAAGTAATAATTTGTGCAACTTGATTACTTCCATATTTATCAATTACATAGTCCATAACACGACTACGACCTTCGTCATCAAAATCTATATCAATATCTGGCATACTGACACGATCTGGATTTAAGAAACGCTCAAAAAGTAAGTTATATAATAATGGGTCTATATTAGTGATCCATAAACAATAAGCAACTACAGATCCTGCTGCACTACCACGTCCTGGACCTACTGATACGTCCATTTTTCTGGCTTCACGAATAAAATCTTCTACAATCAGGAAATAACCTGGATATCCAGTATTCTCAATAACTTCAAGCTCAAAATCTAAACGTTCTGTAACTTCATCAGACAATTCCTCACCATATCTCTTTTTAGCACCTTCGTAAGTAATATGCCTTAAAAATGCATTTTCACCACGCTTACCACCATCAATTTCATCTTCTTCATGTCTAAATTCGTCAGGAATATCAAACGCTGGTAATAATACATCTCTGGCTAGCTCAAAACCTTCGATTTTATCAACAACTTCTTGGATGTTTGTAATTGCTTCAGGAATATCCCTAAATAGGGCTTTCATTTCTTCTGAAGACTTGAAATAGTATTCTTGATTTGGCAATCCATAACGATAACCACGTCCACGTCCTATAGGTGTTGCTTGTTTTTCACCATCTTTTACACATAATAAAATATCGTGTGCATTAGCATCTTCCTGCTTCCCATAATAGGTGTTGTTTGTAGCAACAAGCTTTACATTATGTTGCTGTGCAAATTTTATTAAGGTTGGATTAACTCTGTTTTCATCTTCTTGGTTGTGACGCATTATTTCTAGATACAAATCGTCTTGAAATAATTGTTTCCACCATATTAAAGCTTCTTCTGCTTGACTTTCTCCTACATTTAAAACTTTACTTGGTACTTCACCATATAAATTTCCTGTTAAACAGATTAAGTCTTCTTTGTATTGTTCTATTAATTTTTTGTCAATACGAGGCACATAATAAAACCCATTCACAAACGCATGCGATGACAGTTTAGCTAAGTTATGATACCCGTTTTTATTTTTTGCAATAAGTACGATTTGATACCCATTGTCTTTTCTGGTTTTATCTTGATGGTCTTCACAAACAAAAAACTCACAACCTACAATTCCTTTAATTGGTTTTGCTTTTGGTGATTCGCCTCTTGCTTCTGCTTCTTCTATTTTTGCCTTTATAGATTTATTATAACCATTTACTGCTTTTACAAAATGAAACGCTCCCATCATATTTGCATGATCGGTTAAGGCTACAGCAGGCATGTTTTGTTGTGCTGCTAAGTCTACCATTTCAGAAATACCAATAGTAGATTGTAATACTGAAAACTGCGAGTGGTTATGCAAATGAACAAACTCGGCAGACTGAAGGTCTTTTATATTCTCCTTAATCTCTTCTGAAGAGACCTGATTAGTATTTTGTTTTTGTAATCTTGCTTGGATTTTTGCACTTTCCTTTTTAAGGTTAATGTGCTTTAATCCTATTAGCTGGATGGTTTGCGGATTTTCTTTATTAAAATTTTCGAAATAATCCGGTTGAACGTCTAGAGCTTCTTTAGTATATTTTTTTAAACGAATTAGCTCTAAAAAACAACGTGTTGTTGCCTCAACATCGGCAGTTGCGTTGTGAGCTTCTGCAAAAGGTTGATTAAATAAATACTCATGTAACTCGGTTAACGTTGGTAATTTAAATTTACCATAACGACCACCAGGAATTTGACATAAGTTAGCAGTATCTTCTGTACAAGTATCCAAAACAGGAAGCTCTTGCAAAGGGTTGTCTACACTTTGACGCACAAACTCGGCTCCCATAATATTTAAATCAAACTTTACGTTTTGACCGACTACAAATTTGGTTTTACTAAGAGCAATATTAAATTTCTCTAATACTTCTGCTAATGGCACACCTTGTTCTTCTGCCAACTCAGTAGAGATACCATGTATTTTTTCGGCATCATATGGGATATTAAAGCCTTCTGGTTGTACTAAATAATCTTGATGCTCTATACAATTACCCATCTCATCATGTAATTGCCAAGCTATTTGTATACACCTTGGCCAGTTGTCGCTATCCGTAATTGGTGCATCCCAACGTTTAGGTAATCCTGTGGTTTCAGTATCAAATATTAAATACATGTAGTGTTTTATTTTGAAGTTTTAGGTGAAAAATACGAGCATGTAAAAGTACGTAGAATTATTAATTTTTTAATCTCTGAAACTAAAAAACAACGCATAAAAAAAGTCAGCACAATGTGCTGACTTTTCAAACTACTATCTATCCAATTATGACACTAACTCTTCGTGTACTTTTTCGGTATTAATTGCTGCCTGAATGGCATTACGATGTTTTAAAATTAGATTATCTATTGTTGGTGGTAAGTTATTTTCTTTCATTAGTTTATCATACCCTTCTAAACTAGCTTCCTCACCTCTAATAGCTTCTTCTAATACTGACTCTTCGTTATTAGATGTAAAGGTTGATTTTAAACTCATCCAATTACGATGCATTGTCCCTTTAAAACTACCTGATTCTTCGGGGATTTGACCGTATCTTAATATTTCGGTTCTTAACTCTTTAGCAAACTCGCTACGCTCTGATGCTCTTCGTTTGAAAAACATTTTTAGATCGTTGCTTTCAATATTATCAATTGCATTTAAATACCCTTTTTCGGCATCATAATTTTTAACTAATAATTCGTTTAACTTATTTGAAATTTCTTCACTGTAACTCATTGTATCTTTTATCATTTTAAATTTCAATAACTTTTTTAAGATGCTTATTGTTTCACATCTGCAGTACTAACATACAGCGTATTACAGTGCAAACAAAAGCATTTAACAGGGTTTAAGATAGATTAAGAGTATTTAACAAAAAAAGCCAACACTTTCGTGTTGGCTTTTAATTTATATTAACATATAGTTTAATTTGTACAGTCGCCTAAACTATTAATTTGTGCTTGTATAGATCCATCTGGATCACCACATTGTTGCAATTTAACTTCTAACGATGTTTTATATGAATTACATAACTGCGTGTATTGTTCATCTGAAGCAGTATCTGCATTACTTTCAAAATTAGTTCCTGTAGTAGCTGATACTGCAGTTGCATTAAGACAAGCCTGAGTCTCACCTGTTGGACTATCTACTACATTTACATTTAATATTGGCACATTATAAAAGTAGCCTCTATTAAAATTTTCTGAATCTAATCCACTACTATCAAATGCATGAAATGTAAAAGTTCCGGATACGGTTCTTTCAATATCATTAAATTCGGTTACAACAATAGAGCCTTCAGAAGGATAAATTTGCACACTAGGATCTGGAATGTTATTAGTTGAAAACACCTTACCTAAACCGTCATCAAATGTTGCTACAGATGTTGTATTACCTAATTGGTAGGTCCCTTCTGTTGCTTGTATTGCTTTTAAATTTACAACCTGCGCACCTTTAACACCAATGATTGTTAAGTTTCCATTTACTTCCACATTAGCTCTAAACGAACTGGCTTCCCACAATACGCCATCATTATACCCGATTAATGCGGGACTATTAAAAACTAAATCTTCGTTGCAAGATAGTAATGTTACTATTGAAACTAGGAGGAGTGTTATTTTTTTCATGTTTTTAGCGATTTATGGAAATTCAAAAATATAATAATTTATTATATATAACAGATTTATATTAAAAACTTGAAAATTAAAAAATTATAGTATCTTTGCGCACTTATTAATAATAGAGGTCGAGAACCTCACAAATTAATTATTTATGCCAGTAAAAATTAGATTACAAAGACACGGTAAGAAAGGAAAACCTTACTATTGGATCGTTGCAGCAGATTCAAGAGCCAAAAGAGATGGTAAATACCTAGAAAAATTAGGCGCTTACAATCCAAACACTAACCCAGCAACAATTGATTTAAATGTTGATGGAGCAGTGCAATGGTTACAAAATGGTGCACAACCAACTGACACAGCAAAAGCTATTTTGTCTTACAAAGGAGCAATGTTAAAAAATCACCTAGCAGGTGGTGTTAGAAAAGGAGCTTTAACACAAGAGCAAGCAGACGCTAAGTTTGATGCATGGGTTGAAGAAAAAGCTAGCAAAGTAGATGCTAAAAAAGATGGTTTAGCAAAAGCTGATGCTGATGCTAAGGCAAAAGCTTTTGAAGCTGAAAAAGCAGCAAACGAAGCTAGAATTGCAGCAGCAACTCCAGCAGTTGAAGCAGCAGCAGATGACGCTACAGCTTCAAACGAAGAAGAATAAAAATTAATTTTTATACTTTTAAACTCCGATAAGCTTTTATCGGAGTTTTTTATGCAAAACACTTTTATTTTATGGATATTAAAGACTGTTTCTTTTTAGGTAAAATTGTAAAAAAATATAGTTTTAAAGGCGAATTACTTATTAAACTAGATACCGACGAACCTGGTTTATATGAAAACCTAGACTCTATTTTAATAGATTTGCGTGGTTCTTTAGTTCCGTTTTTTATTGAAACATCACAGCTTCATAAGTCAGAATTACTACGCGTTAAGTTTGAAGACGTAGATACAGAAGCTGATGCAGATAGCTTAATTAAAAGTAATGTATACTTACCATTATCTGTCTTGCCAGAATTAGATGATGACAAGTTTTACTTTCATGAAATTATTGGCTTTACCGTTGAAGACAAAAACTTTGGAACCGTTGGTACTATAACTGGTGTTAATGACTCTACTGCTCAATCCTTATTTGAAATTGACAGAGATGGTATTGAGATTTTAATTCCGATGAATGATGAGTTTATTAGTAAAGTCGATAAACCCAACAACACTATTTTTGTTGAAACTCCTGAAGGTTTAATTGATTTATATTTAGAGGAATAACCCTTCTTAAGCCGAATTTACATCAGCATTACAACCAAAATAATGAGCTCTTAAAATTAATTTAGGAAGATATATTATGAGCAAACCTTTTCAATTTAAAGCTTTTACTGTACAACAAGATCAATGTGCCATGAAAATTGGTACAGACAGTGTTCTTCTAGGTGCTTGGACACCTTTAAACACTAACCCGTTTTCTGTATTAGATATTGGTGCAGGAACTGGTGTTTTATCATTACAATTGGCACAACGTAGTGCTGCTCAAGTTATTGATGCATTAGAAATTGACGAGCTTGCTTATGAGCAATGTGTGGATAATTTTGAAGCTTCGCCTTGGGCTGACCGTTTATTTTGCTACCATGCTGATTTAGCTGAATTTACTGAAGAAATAGAAGACCAATATGATTTGATTATTTCTAATCCACCTTTTTATTCAGAAGATTTTAAAACAGATAATAACCAACGTGACTTAGCTAGATTTACAGATGCTTTACCTTTTGAGCATTTGGTTGATAGCGTCTCTAAACTACTTGCAAAAGACGGTATATTTTCGGTAGTAATACCTTATAAAGAAGAATCCCATTTTATTACGCTTGCCTCTCAAGTCGGATTGTTCCCAAACCGTATTTTACATGTTAAAGGCTCTGAACATTCTGAAATCAAACGAAGTCTACTCACTTTTTCATTCCGCGAAAGCGTTATAAAAACCGAAGCTTTAGTTATTGAAATTGAAAGACACCAATATACCCAAGAGTATATACATTTAACTCAAGACTTTTACCTTAATATGTAGGTTATCGTTTAGTACTTTCTTTTTTATAGGACCTGACGCAGAACATTTGATTGCTTTTTTGGCTAAAATTGATACTCGTATCGCTTGTAATTACTCTAATAGTTTGGATGAGATCCTGAAATAAATTCAGAATAACGACTGTAACGTAGTATTTGCTAAAAACAATTTAATCCTGATTACACCTTAAAAGCTTCAACTTTGTTAATGAAACCGGTTGTTGTAGGACTAAAACTTCACAAGAATGTGAATTACATAAATTTTGAGCTAGATTTTCTTAAAAAGACAATAAAAATTGTGTCCTGCAATCGATTTCGTTATTTTTGTTATTAAACAATACACTATTTTTAACTGTTGTATTTTAATACTAACTAGATGAAACCAGATTTATTTGAAGCTCCAGATTATTACAATCTTGACGAACTTTTAACCGAAGAACATAAATTAGTAAGAGATGCTGCTCGTGAGTGGGTAAAACGTGATGTGTCTCCAATTATAGAGGACTATGCTCAAAAAGCAGAATTTCCGAAACAAATAGTACAAGGATTAGCAGATATTGGTGCTTTTGGACCTTATATTCCTGAAGAATATGGTGGTGCAGGATTAGATCAAATTGCTTATGGATTAATCATGCAAGAGATAGAACGTGGTGATTCTGGAGTACGTAGTACAGCTTCTGTACAGTCGTCTTTAGTCATGTATCCAATATGGAAATACGGTAACGAAGCACAACGTCAAAAATACTTACCTAAACTTGCTAGTGGAGAATGGATTGGTAGCTTTGGTTTGACAGAGCCAGATCATGGTAGTAATCCTGGTGGAATGGTTACTAATTTTAAAGATATGGGAGACCATTATCTTTTAAATGGTGCTAAGATGTGGATTTCTAATGCACCATTTTGCAACATTGCTGTTGTTTGGGCTAAAAATGAAGAAGGACGTATCCATGGATTGGTTGTAGAACGTGGTATGGAAGGGTTTACAACTCCTGAAACACACAACAAATGGTCGTTAAGAGCTTCTGCTACTGGAGAGCTTATTTTTGATAATGTTAAAGTCCCAAAAGAAAACTTATTACCTAATAAATCTGGATTAGGCGCACCTTTAGGGTGTTTAGATTCGGCTAGATTTGGTATTGCTTGGGGAGCAATTGGTGCTGCTATGGATTGTTATGACACTGCTTTACGTTATAGCAAAGAGCGTTTACAATTTGGAAAACCTATTGGTCAGTTTCAGTTACAACAAAAGAAACTTGCTGAAATGATTACCGAAATTACTAAAGCACAATTATTAGCTTGGCGACTTGGTGTCATGCGTGAAAATGGCACTGCAACCTCAGCACAAATCTCAATGGCTAAACGTAACAATGTAGATATGGCTTTAAAAATTGCTAGAGATGCTAGACAGATGTTAGGAGGAATGGGTATTAGTGGAGAATATAGCATCATGAGACATATGATGAACCTTGAAAGTGTTGTTACTTATGAAGGTACTCATGATATCCATTTATTAATCACTGGTCTTGATGTTACTGGTTTAAATGCTTTTAAATAAAAAGTACTCCAGTAAAATTTTAAGTATACTTCATTCTAATAAAAAAAGCACTTCATTAGAAGTGCTTTTTTTATTGAATATTTGACAATTTAAAATAGCCAGAAAATTAGTTAATATAATTAAGTGTTTTTATTGTTTATTCTTCTGGTGCTAAAATAACTTCTAAACCTTCCATTTCTGGAGTGATTTGAATTTGACAACCTAATCTTGAGTTGTCTTGCACATTAAAAGCTTCGCTTAACATGGCTTCTTCATCATCTTGCATTTCCGGAAGCGTCGTATCACTTACTACATAACATTGACAACTTGCACACATAGCCATACCTCCACAAATACCTATGGTGCCTTCGGGAGCAAGCTCGTAACTACGCACTACTTCCATCAAATTCATAGCCATATCTGTTGGTGCTACAATCTCATGCGTTACACCATCTCTATCTGTTATCTTGATGTTTATGTCCTGATCTACCATTACATTACTATTTTTATTCTATTTTTTTAACTACAGCTTTTGGAGCTTCTTTACGTGTACCATCAAATCCATCTACACCACTGACTGTAGTATATTTTAAAACGAAACGTTTACCTGGATTAATAATTTGATATGCCGATTGACACATTAAAGTTGCTTCATGAAAACCACACAATATTAATTTTAATTTTCCTGGATAAGTATTTACATCTCCTATCGCATATATACCAGGTATATTAGTTTGGTAGTCTAAAGCGTTATTTACTTTAATTGCATTTTTTTCTATCTCTAATCCCCAATTTGCTATTGGTCCTAGTTTTGGTGACAGCCCAAATAATGGTACAAAATGATCGCACGATTTAGTAAACGTTTTATCATCTTGCTTTACTGTTATTGCTTCTATTTTATTCTCACCTTCAACACCAATAACCTCAGCTGGTGTAATCAGGTTTATTTTACCTGCATTTTTTAATTCTTGTACTTTTTCTACAGAATCTAAATGTCCTCTAAATTCATTTCTTCTATGAATTAAAGTGACTTCTGAAGCTACGTCACTTAAATAGATACTCCAATCTAAAGCAGAGTCTCCTCCTCCTGCAATGACAACTTTTTTGTCTCGGTAAAATTCTGGCTCTTTAATGATATATTCAACACCTTTATCTTCATAATCTGATAGATTATCAATTTTAGGTTTACGTGGCTCAAAACTACCTAATCCACCAGCAATCGCAACTATTGGTGCATGGTGTTTTGTTCCTTTATTAGTTGTTACAATAAACGATCCATCGTCTTGCTTATCTATAGTCTCTGCACGCTCACCTAATGTAAAACCAGGTTCAAACTGCTTGCATTGTTCCATTAATTTATGAGTAAGATCTCCAGCTAAAATTTCGGGATAAGCAGGAATATCATAGATAGGTTTTTTTGGATAAATCTCTGAACATTGTCCTCCTGGTTGTGGTAATGCGTCAATTAAATGACATTTAAGTTTTAATAATCCTGCTTCAAATACTGCAAATAAACCTGTTGGTCCTGCTCCTATTATTAATATATCTGTTTTTATCATTACTTTTTCTTTTGTCTACCTTGATGCATTGGTTATTACTTGCAAAGGTAAATTACCAACATTTACTATTTTATGACTTTTGTTAGCTTGACCTGCGTTAAGGATGGAACGGTCTGTTTGAGCTCCTCGCAGAGAGCGAGTAGTGACAGCCTGACCATTATCCTGATTTTTTTCAGGATAATGGTAACGCCATATTTATTTTCTTAAGCGATATTAGTCACTTTTTCTATTTGTGGTGCGTACTTTTTGATTGTCATTTCTACACCTGATTTTAAGGTCATTTGATTAACACTACAGGATGTACATGCGCCTTGAAGCTGCACTGTTACCTCGTTGTCTTCGATGGAAATTAACTTAATGTCTCCTCCATCGTTTTGAAGAAACGGACGAATTTCTTCTAGTGCCTTTTCTACGTTTAGTTTAAGTTCTTGTGTTGTCATTTATTTTTTATTAACTGCAGAACATCCTGCCATAGTAGTAATTTTAATTGCTTCTGTTGCTGGCAAATTATCGTTACGGTCTACAACTTGTTGTACTACGTTTTTTGTTATGTCTTGAAAGGCTTGCTCTAATGGTGTATTAGTCTGCATTGCTGCTGGACGTCCTACATCTCCAGCTTCTCTAATACTTTGTACTAATGGTAACTCACCTAATAATGGAACTTGTAAGTCTTCTGCTAAGTGTTTTGCTCCTTGTTTACCAAAAATATAATATTTATTATCTAGTAACTCTGCTGGTGTGAAATATGCCATGTTTTCAATAATACCTAATACTGGTACATTAATACTGTCTTGTTGGAACATTGCGACTCCCTTTTTAGCATCTGCTAAGGCTACATTTTGAGGCGTACTAACAACTACTGCTCCTGTGATAGGTAGTGATTGCATAATACTTAAGTGAATGTCTCCTGTTCCTGGAGGAAGGTCTAATAATAAGAAGTCTAATTCTCCCCAAGCTGCATCAAATATCATTTGGTTTAATGCTTTTGCTGCCATAGGTCCACGCCAAACCACTGCTTGGTCTGGTTTTGTAAAAAACCCAATGGATAATATTTTTACTCCGTAGTTTTCTACAGGTTTCATTTTTGATTTACCGTCAACGGTTACAGATAAAGGTTTTTCTGCCTCAACATCAAACATAATTGGCATTGATGGGCCATAAATATCTGCATCCAAAACACCTACTTTAAAGCCCATTTTTGCTAACGTAACTGCGAGATTTGCTGTTACTGTAGATTTACCTACACCTCCTTTTCCTGAGGCTACAGCTACTATATTTTGAATACCAGGAATGGTTTTTCCTTTGATTACATTTGGTGCTGATTTTTGTGGTGCATCGACTTTGATGTTAACTTTAATCTTTGCTTTATCATACACTAATTTGTGAATGGTTTGCAAGATTTCTACTTCAGTTTTTTTACGTGCTTGAAGCGCTGGATTAGTTATCGTAATATCTACAATTACTTCGTCAGCAAATGTAACTACATTAGTTATTGCACCACTATCTACCATGTTTTCTCCTTCTCCAGGAACTGTTATGGTTTGCAATGCTTTAAGGATGTCTTGTTTATTTAATTTCATTGTTTATGCTAGAAAAAAGAGTTTGTACAAAAAAATTATACTACTGTATAACCCTAAAACCAACTCTTGATAATATTTAAAGTATTGAGACTGACTCTTGTTTGCAAAGATACTACTTAAACCTTGAAGAATAAAGTGGTTAGTTTGATGTTTTTTATAGTGTGATAGTTGAAAGTTATAACATATTAAACACCTTTAAAACAGATTATAATCATTAATGTTTCACTGGATAAGTTCTTGTGTTGGATCCCAAAATAGCGTTTCAAAATCTTGAATTTGATTATCTATAACTACTATGCCTTCATTTTCTAAAAGTTGCTGCATAAGATTGGTACCATCAAAATGATGTTTTCCTGTTAGTAAACCTTTACGGTTTACTACTCTGTGAGCAGGAACGTCTTTGTTATGTGATCCATTCATAGCATAACCTACCATTCTAGCGCTTTTTTTGCTCCTAAATAATTAGCTATTGCGCCATAACTTGTAACACGACCTTCTGGTATAAGCTTAGCCACCTCATACACTTTATCAAAGAAATTTAGTGTTTCTGGCTTCATAACTTATAGTGTTTTTACAATATTAATTAAAGTCACGATAGATATTATGCCTGTAATAGCACCAATAATATAATTCATTCCTTTTTGGGATTTAAGGCGTTTGTTTTTAATGCGTTTGAAAAAAACACATAAATATATAACATTACAAATGTCCCTGTTGCTGCTCCTGCAACATAAGATGTAACACTAACATTATCAAAAGTTAACCAACCTAAACTAGCTAAAGTAATAGACATATAGGCTTGATACGGAATTGGAAAGACGTTTAATCCTGACAGTAACATACCGTAAAAAAACTGGCTATGTTTACTTTTACGCTCTTGTTCTCTTTTTGGTTTGGGTTCTTTTTTTGCTAAAAGCAGAAAATAAACTGTTATCAATACAAATAAAATAAAAGCTACACGTTGCAATACGTGTACTATTTCTGGATGCCTACTTAAATAGCGTGCAAAAATAACTGCTATAAGGGTTTGTATTATTACTATTATACAAACACCTATTGAAAACGTTAAGCCACGACTATAGCCTTCTTTAATACTAATTTTTGCAGCAGTCATATTAAGTAGTCCTGGTGGAATGACTCCTACTAAAGCGATTAACAAACTTATAAAAAAGGTAATAGTAATACTCACTACTTATTTGATTTTGAACCTAATATACGTAATTGGTTTGTTTTGCTCTAGGTAAATCCCTTCATAATGTGTTTGAATATCTGTTACCTCTTCTGGACTTCCTTCTTGTCTGTACACATCATTATTGGCATGTAATACTTCATGACCTTCACCATGTAATAAGCCTAAGGTGTAACCATGCATAAACTCGGAGTCGGTTTTAAGGTTCATAATTCCGTCTGGTTTTAAAATGTTTTTGTAACGTTTTAAAAAGGTAGAATTGGTCATCCTATGTTTGGTACGCTTGTATTTTATTTGTGGGTCTGGAAAGGTTATCCAGATTTCGTCAACTTCGTTTTGGGCAAAAACAGATTCTACTAACTCGATTTGCGTACGTATAAATGCAACATTTTTAAGATTATCCTCAACCGCAGTTTTGGCTCCTCTCCAAAAACGCGCACCTTTAATATCTATACCTATGAAGTTTTTGTTTGGGAATTTTTTTCCTAAAGCAACACTGTACTCACCTTTACCACATCCAAGTTCTAAAACTAAAGGATTGTTGTTTTTAAAGACATTTTTATTCCAGTTTCCTTTATGCTCATAAACCTCATCCACCAACTGACTTCTAGTTGGTTGGAATACGTTGTCAAAGGTTTCGTTTTCTCTGAATCGTTTTTGCTTGTTCTTGCTTCCCACTTCTTAACTATTTGTTATTTCTGGCGTAAAATTAAGGAAATATACTTAAGCTTGTTTATGATTACCTTTGATTTTAGCATTTTATGCGTTAAGGATAGTAATGACATCCTTTTTTTGCTGCCATATATGGCAAAAAAAGATATAATGGATAGCCTGACCCTTTAGGGTAACGCCCAAATTAATGACATGAAAAAAAGAATTTTAGTTGCGCCTTTACATTGGGGAATTGGTCACGCTACGCGATGCATACCCATTATAAACGCCTTGATTACTGAAGGTTTTGAGCCCATTATTGCTAGTGATGGTCAAGCTTTAGAGCTACTTAAAAAGGAGTTTAAAGGCGCTGTTTTTATTGAGTTACCAGCTTACAACGTGCGTTACTCTAGAAGTAAAACAGGTTTTAAGTGGCTTATGCTTTGGCAATTACCTAAAATTAAAAAAGCGATTAAAAAGGAACGAAAAGCGATTAAAAAAATTATACATGAATATGCTATTGATGGTATTATATCTGACAACCGTATGGGTGTTTACTCTAAATCTAAACCCTCTGTTTTTATTACACATCAACTTAATGTGTTAAGCGGAAAGACAACTAAATTAAGTACTTTTTTTCATGATACTTATTTAAAGGAGTTTGATGAGTGTTGGATTCCGGATTTTGAAAATGAGCCTAATTTAAGCGGAAAACTTGGTCATGATTTTAACAACAAAGGCTTAAAGGTTAAATATATTGGTGCTTTAAGCCGATTGAACACTTTGGATATAAAACCTAAGGATGATATTATGGTTTTATTGTCTGGACCAGAACCACAACGTACTTTATTAGAAGAAAAACTACTTAGTGAGTTTAGTAATTATAAAGGCCATATTACTTTTGTACGTGGTAAAATTGAAGCTAAGCAAACGGTACGCAAAGAGCAACCCTTTACGATTTATAATTTTATGCAAACCAACGAATTACAACATGCTTTAAATAATTGCAACTTGGTAATTTCTAGATCTGGTTATACCACAATTATGGATTTAGCTAAACTGGGTAAACGTGCTTTTTTTATACCTACTCCTGGACAGTTTGAACAGGAATATCTTGCTAAATACCTTGATAAAAAAGGTCTTGTTGCAAGTTGTGCACAAAAGGACTTTTGTTTAAACGAATTGGATAGAACTAACGACTATTCGGGTTTAAATATTTTTAGTAATGAAACTGATTTTAGCGAATTATTTAAGCTTTTTCGAGAGTAAATGAAAACTCGCTACCTATATTAAGCTCGCTTTCTACATAAATTTTTTCGTCATGAGCCTCTATAATATGCTTTACAATAGACAAGCCTAAACCAGAACCTCCTTCTTTACGAGAGCCACTTTTATCGACTCTAAAAAAACGCTCAAACAATCTTGGCAAATGTTGTTTTGCTATACCTTCTCCATTATCGGTTACTCTTACTATAACTTTATTTTTTACTAGTCTTTCAATACTAATTTCAGTAGTTCCTTTTTCTCGACCGTATTTTATACTGTTTACAACTAGATTTGTTAACACCTGTTGCAATCTTTCTTCATCGCCTTTTACCATTACAGGATTTTTATAATCCATATCAAAAGTTAATGTGATTTGCTTTTTAGCAGCTTTCATTTCTAATAATTCAAACACACTTTGTACTAACTGAACAATATCAAAGTCCTTTTGATTTAAACTAAGGTCTCCGACTTCTAACTTAGTAATCATGTCTAAATCTTTGACAATATAGATTAACCTTTCTACACCTTTTGTGGCTCTGGTTAGGTATTTTTCGGCTACATTTTTGTCATTTATGGCTCCATCTATTAATGTTTCTAGATAACCTTGAACGGTAAATAAAGGGGTTTTAAGCTCATGGGATACGTTACCCATAAACTCTTTACGGTATTCTTCTCTGACTTTTAAAGTTTCGATTTCTAACTTTTTACCCTTGGCAAATTGATCTATCTGCTTAGTTAGAGTAGCCATGTCTGTTGTTATACTGTTTTTTCTAAAACTAGCAGACTCTAACAAAGTAATGTCTTTGTATATTTTATTAATTCTTTTATAAATAAAATGCTCTACACGATACTGAATTATTAAAAAGGATAATCCGTAAGTTGCCAACGCAAATAACAGAATTACTAATGCATTAATAGAATAATACATGTACAAAAAAACACTCATAAAGAGCGTTAAAAAAACAGTGATTAAAAACGATGTTTTTAATGCAAATTTATAAGTCTTTTTTAGTTTCAAAATTATTCTACAAATTTATAGCCTACACCTTTTACGGTTTTAAAGCTGTCGTCACCAATTTTTTCTCGTAGTTTTCTAATGTGTACATCAATTGTACGTCCTCCTACAACTACCTCGTTACCCCAAACACGATCTAAAATGTCTTCTCTTTTAAAAACTTTACCTGGTTTAGAGGCTAACAAAGATAATAGTTCAAACTCTTTTCTTGGTAAAATTATTTCGTTTCCTTCTAAAACAATTTTATATTCTTCTCTATTAATAACAAGATTACCAATAGTTACTAAAGCTTTGGCACCATCTTCTGACTTTAAACGTCTTAATAATGCTTTAACTTTACTAACTAATACTTTTGGTTTGATTGGCTTAGTTATATAGTCATCTGCTCCTGCATCAAATCCTGCAACTTGTGAATAATCTTCACCACGCGCTGTTAAAAAGGTGATTATAGTTGCACTTAATTCTGGTATTTTTCTAATAGCTTCACAAGCTTCAATCCCATCCATTTCTGGCATCATTACATCTAAAATGATTAATTGAGGTTTTTCTTTTTTAGCTTTTTTGACTGCCTCGACACCATTTTTAGCTGTAGTTACTTGATAGCCCTCATTAGTTAAATTATAACCAACAATTTCTAAAATATCCGGCTCGTCGTCTACTAAAAGAATTTTAATATCTTTTTTATTCATGGAATTTAAACTTGAATTTACTTTATAGTTATGTTATCGTAAAGATAAAATTAATACTAAAACTTTTGATTATTTAAGTATAAATAACATTAAGATAACATGAGTTTAATTTGTATTAAATTATAATTTACACATAATCAGTAAGTAATTAGCATATTGATTTTCAAATAATTGAAACGATGTTATTTTAATGTAAAGATGATTGACTAATCATTTTAAAATTAGCCACACATTAAATTTCTGTTTATATTTATGCCTTAAAAACAACACAATATATTATGAAAAAACTTTACTTTTTGCTTACTTTATTTATTACAACATTGTCCTATGGACAAGAACTATTAGTCAATGGAAATTTTGAATCTTGGACAGATACTACTACTCCTGAAAACTACGAATTAATACAAAGCGTAGAACAAGAGGCTACTGAAGTACATACTGGTACTTATGCTGTTAAACACACAGGAGGAACATCTAAACTTAGTCAAACCGTAAATGGTGTAACTGCAGGAACATCTTACACTATATCCTTATGGTATAAAGTTGATGCTGCTTTTGGAGATGGAACTGATGCAAGAATCTGGAGTTACTGGAAAGCTGGCTCGTCTAATATTACTAGTAATGCTGATGAACTAAGAGGTCCAAATAATGCTTATTTTGATGCAAACGGTAATGCTTGGACAGAATACACAGTAACATTAACTGCTCCTGCTACTGCTGATACTTTTTATTTTGAAGTTAGAACTTATGGAAGTGCAGTTGTTTATTGGGATGATTTTTCTTTCTTTGAAGAATCTACTGCTGTACCAACACTTGGTGTTACCTCTCCTAACAATGGTGATAATGTAGCTGGACCTGATGTTAATGTTGACTTAAGTGTACAAAATTTTATGGTCGCTAACGGAACAGGTGATGGTCACATCCAATATACTGTTGATGGTGGGTCTGTAGTAATGAAGTACGATACTGATCCTATCACATTAACTGGTTTAACAACTGGAGAACACACTATTAACTTAGAATTAGTAGACAATAGCAATACACCATTAACAACACCTGTTACTGCTAGTACAACTTTTAACGTTTATGAAGTACAATCTCTTCCTTTTATAGAAAGTTTTAACTACACTGCTACAGAAGCTTTAGCATCACAAACAGCATGGACTAATTATTTTTCTGGTGACGATGTATTAATTGAAACTGGAAGTCTATCTTTCCCTCCTTTAACAGGAACAGCTAACTCAATATCATTTGATGGTTCAGGAGCAGATCCTGTTGTGGATTTTACACCTACAACAAGTGGAAGTGTTTATGCTTCTTTCATGTTGAACATTACTGCTTTGGATGCTGCTGCAACAGATGGTTATTTTGCTGTTTTAAGAACAGATTCTGGAAGTTATGAATCACGTTTATGGATCTCTCCAACTGGAGCTTCTACTTATAGAGTTGGAATAAGTAATGGTGCTGCATTAACACAAATTAGCGCTACAGATTTAAATGTTGGAGACACTAATTTTATTGTTTTCAATTACGACATTGACAATAACATGGTTAATGCATGGGTTAACCCTACTCCAGGAGGAGCTGAGCCTGTTGCAGATTTATCTGAAGCTTCTACAAGTACAGCTAACACGTTTTCACAGTTTTTAATCCGTCAGGATAGTGCAACAGAAACTCCGTTTATGATAATGGATGAATTAAAAATAGCTACAACATGGAATGATGTTACCTTAAGTACAAAAACATTTGAAGTTGCGGATAATTTTAACATTTATCCTAACCCAACTAGCACTGGAACAGTTACTATTGCCACAAAAAACAACACAACTATTACTGTTACAGTATTTGATGTTTTAGGTAAACAAGTATTATCACAAACTATCCAGAATAATAGTTTAGATGTTTCTAACCTAACTACAGGAGTTTATATTTTAAAACTTAATCAAGAAGGTGCTATCGCTACTAAGCGCTTAGTAATCCAATAAAAGCTATATTAAGCTATTGTTAAAAGAGTTATCTACCATTAGATAACTCTTTTTTTTAATTAGATTTGAGATTAATATAAACAACACTTAATATGAAAAAACTTTACTTTTTACTTTTTACTTTAACTAGCGTCTTTACTGCTAGTGCTCAAATTCAAGCTGGAGATATAGCCTTTACTGGTTACAATTCTGATGCACCAGATAGTTTTTCTTTTGTAACTTTTGTAGATATGCCTGCAGGAACACAGATAGAATTTACTGACAATGGATGGCAAGCATCTGGTGGATTTAGAACGAATGAAGGAACCTTTGTTTGGACCTCTCCTAATACTATTTTAACTGCTGGAACAGTTGTTACATTTACTAATATTGCAGCTGATGAAGTTACACACGGAACGTATGCAAATAGTAACGTTAATTTATCCGCAAGTGGTGACCAAGTTTTTGCTTATGACCCGAATAATGTGCCTAATGGAACAAACATCTCAGGTTTTTATGCAGGAATACAAATGAATGGTGGTTGGGATTCAGATTCAACTAGCTCTAACACATCTGCTAATCCAAATAATGGCATTGATGTCGTTACAGTAAACGCAAACTTTATAGCTTTAGATCCAGAATCAGATAGTGGTGTTTATGATTGCTCAACTACTACTGGAGATGTAGACACATTAAAAACTGCTATAAATGATCCTGCTAATTGGACTACTAGTCAATCTAATCAACCCCTAACAGCTTGTACATTTACAATCCCAACACTTTCAACTACATCTTTTAAAACAACTGAATTTTCAATTTTTCCAAATCCATCAACAACAGGATTTGTAAATATTAAAACATCAAACAACCAACCAATAGCTGTTGCTGCTTATGATGTTTTAGGTAAACAAGTTATTAATACAACTGTAACTGCAAACCGTTTAGACGTATCGTCATTAACATCTGGAGTATACATTTTAAACTTAACACAAGAAGGCGCTACAACTACTAAAAAACTAGTAATTAAATAAGCATTCTGTTTTATTATTTTAAGAGCGTTGCTATTAGATTAGCAACGCTTTTTTATTTTATATACTTTTGTGTTTTATACATTAACATGGACACGACTTCCTTATTTAATATTTCCAACGACACAGAATTTAAAAACAAGGCTTTACAGGTTTTTAAGCATCAGTTTAATCATAATGCTATATATCGTTCGTTTTGTGACCTATTGTATGTTAATCCAAGTGATGTGCATGAGTTGCATGAGATTCCGTTTTTACCGATTCAATTTTTTAAAACGCGTCAAGTCTTAAGTTCTACTAACCCTATACAAACTACATTTTCAAGTAGTGGTACCACTGGTCAAGTAACCAGTAAACATCATGTTACCGATTTAAATCTTTATGAAACTAGCTTTAAACAAGGCTTTAAGCATTTTTATGGTGACATTACAGACTATACTATTTTAGCTTTATTGCCTAATTATTTAGAACGTGAAGGGTCGTCTTTAGTACACATGGTTGATCATTTAATTAAAGACTCTAAACAACCAAATAGTGGCTTTTACCTACATAATTTAGAAGCCCTTAAAGACACGTTAATTACACTAGATCAAGCTGGTAAAAAGGTATTATTGATTGGTGTATCTTTTGCTTTATTGGATTTAATCGAATCTTATACCTTTAATTTAAAACATACCATAATTATGGAAACAGGAGGTATGAAAGGGAAGCGTAAAGAACTAATTAGACATGAACTACACCAAATTTTAAAGACTGGCTTTGGTGTTGAGGCTATACATAGCGAATATGGCATGACTGAACTACTAAGTCAAGGCTATAGTAAAGGTCATGGAATTTTTAATTGCCCACCATGGATGCGAATTTTAACCAGAGATCCTGAAGATGCACTGACTGTTTTTAATCATCCTAAAACTGGAGGAATTAACGTTATCGATCTAGCCAACATAAATTCCTGTAGTTTTATAGCCACTCAAGACTTAGGAAAAACTTATAATACCACTGATTTTGAAATCATTGGTCGTTTTGACGACAGCGACATTAGAGGTTGTAATTTAATGGTACTGTAAGGACAACACACATATAACGACCAACTAATTATGAATAAGAAAAATTAGTTTTTGGTTGGTTAACTAATTGGACTAAAAAAAGCCTGCTTAAATTAAGCAGGCTTTTTTTGTATGATATTTTATTAAGTTTTTTAATTAACTTTAATAATAAAGGTACTTTTCTTACCTCTATTAATAACAACGTATTTGTTGTTTATTAAATCATCGGTAGTTATTGTATAATCGTCTTTAACTTTGTCTTTATTTACAGATACCGAGTTTTCTTTTAATGCACGACGTGCTTCTCCATTACTTGCTAAAAAGTTAGTTTCGGCAGATAAAGCTGCAATCATGTCTAAACCAGCTTCAATTTTATCTCTAGACACTTCGGCTTGTGGCACACCTTCAAAAACCTCTAAAAACAAATTTTCGTTTAGTTGCTTAATTTCATTTTTAAAATCTTTACTAAATAATATACCTGTTGCTTTTTGTGCATTTTCAAATTCGTCTTTACTGTGTACAAAAGTGGTCACCTCTTGAGCTAAACGTTTTTGTAATGCTCTAAAACCAGGGTTTTCTTTGTGTTCTGTAATTAAAGCGTCAATGGTTTCTTTATCTAAAAAGGTGAAAATTTTGATATACTTTTCTGCATCTTCATCTGTGGTATTTAACCAAAATTGGTAAAACTTATACACACTAGTTTTATCAGCTGTTAGCCAGACATTACCACCTTCGCTTTTACCAAACTTACTTCCGTCGGCTTTAGTAATTAATGGACAAGTCATAGCATATGCTTTTGCTGTATCATCACCAACATTCATACGTCTTACTAACTCTGTTCCTGTTGTGATGTTTCCCCATTGATCACTTCCACCCATTTGCAATTTACAATTTAGGGCTTTATGTAAATGGTAAAAATCATACCCTTGAATTAATTGGTAAGTAAACTCGGTAAAACTCATCCCTACACTACCTTCATCTCCAGATAAACGTTTTTTAACGCTATCTTTTGCCATCATGTAATTTACGGTAATACGCTTACCAACATCACGTGCAAAATCTATAAACGAAAACGACTTCATCCAATCATAGTTATTAACTAAAACTGGTGCATTTGTATTAGTTGAGTTAAAATCTAAAAATCGTGATAATACTGCTTTTATACCAGCTACATTATGGTTAAGTGCTGCTTCATCAAGCAAATTACGCTCGTCACTTTTTCCAGAAGGGTCACCAATCATACCTGTGGCACCACCAACTAAAGCAACAGGCTTATGTCCTGCTTTTTCTAGATGTACTAATAAAATTATTGGCACTAAACTACCAATGTGTAATGAGTCAGAGGTTGGGTCAAAACCAATATAGGCTGTGGTCATTTCTTTATCCAGTTGCTCTTCGGTTCCAGGCATGATATCGTGTACCATTCCTCTCCATCTTAATTCTTCTACAAATGCATTAGCCATTTTATTGTGTTTTATTATTGAAAAAGCAAATATAAAAATCGTGTTATAAACTACATACAATATCTAATATTTATTACCTTAGACCTATGATTTTAGTTACAGGAGGTACAGGTTTAGTTGGCGCACATTTATTATTTAAACTTTTAAATGAAAACCAACCTGTACGTGCTATTTACAGAACTAAAAAAAGTTTGAAACCGTTAAACGAATTTTTAACTACTACAGTAAAACACCTGATGTTTTATTTGATAAAATAGAATGGATTAAAGCTGACCTTAATGATATTCCTGCTTTAACCGAAGCTTTTAAGGACATAAACTATGTTTACCATTGCGCAGCATTTGTCTCTTTTGAACCTAACAAATTTGAATTACTACGCAAAACTAATATTGAAGGTACAGCTAACATTGTTAACCTTTGCTTAGCAAATACGGTTAAAAAATTATGCTATGTTAGCTCAATTGCTGCAATAGGTACACCTGCTGTAAAAACTAAAACCATTACTGAAGCTAACGACTGGAACGTCGAGTTTGATAATAGTGTTTACGCGATTACCAAATATGGTGCAGAACTAGAAGTCTGGCGTGGTACACAAGAAGGTCTTGATGCAGTAATTGTAAATCCTGGAGTTATCATTGGTCCTGGAATTTGGAACTATGGTAGTGGCTCTTTAATTACTATGGTCAATAAAGGTATGCGCTATTATACAACAGGTGAAACCGGTTATGTGGATGTAAACGATGTAGTAAATTGCATGTTGTTATTACTAAAAAGCGAAATAGTAAACCAACGATTTATACTTGTAAGTCAAAACCTAAGTTTTAAACATTTTATTTATAAAACTGCAGAACACCTTAATGTTACTGCTCCTAAGAAAGAAGCCTCTTCTTTTATTTTAGCTATTGGTTGGCGTTTGGATTGGTTGTTACACAAACTTACAGGATCACGAAGAAAACTTTCAAAACAAACTGCTTATAGTGCTTTATCTAAAAGTAATTACGGTAACTCCAAAATAAAAACAGCCTTAAATTATACATTTAAGACTGTTGATTTAAGTTTGAAAGACACTGTTAGTTATTTTAAAATTGATAACAAACAGTAATCATTATTTAAGAATAGCTTTTAACTTTTTATCCTTAACCGGTAACTTTTTCTTGGCTTTTTCTTCCTTTTTTTGCACCTCTTTATAGTGTAATCTTAAGACTTCAAGACTATCTTTTACACGTGTGTAAATCTGGTTAAAATTCTCGATATCATAAGCGTAATAATTATTACTATTTACAAATTGAAGACTGTCAATTTTATGCTTTTTATATATAAATGAATCTGGTAGAATCCCTTTATTTTCAAGTTCTCTTTTATTTATACCTTTAGCCGAAGACATAATTACAGTTTCCACCAAAACATCTACCATTTTATCTTCACTAATTAGATCATCAGGTTTTTCTGGTTTTTGCACGTCATAACACGACACTAGTACTAATGTCATTAAAAGATATAATAGCTGGTGTTTTTTGTACATTATTATCTATTAAAAGTTAATCGCTTTGCATAATTAGTCTCATAAAATTTAAAGTTTTTATAAGCTAAACCTCCATTAACAAAGGTGTGTGTTATTCTTGACTTAAAGGTCGTTCCTTCAAAAGGTGACCAACCACATTTATATAAAATATTATCTTTATTTACGGTCCATGGATTATTTAAATCTACGACTACTAAATCTGCAAAATAACCCTCTTTTACGTAACCACGTTTTTCTACCTCAAATAAAATAGCTGGATTATGACAAAACTTTTCTACTATTTTCTCTATTGTAATATCGCCATCATGATACATTTCAAACAAAGCAGGTAATGCGTGTTGTACTAAAGGTCCTCCAGAAGGTGCTGACGTATATACATTTGATTTTTCTTCAAAAGTATGAGGTGCATGATCTGTAGCAATAACATCTATTTTATCATCTAATAAAGCTTTTAATAACTGTGCTCTATCTTTTTCGGTTTTAACCGCAGGATTCCATTTAATAAAAGTCCCTTTCTCATCATAATCTTTATCACTAAACCATAAATGATGAATACAAACTTCAGCTGTAATTTTTTTATCTTTTAATGGTGTTTTATTATCAAACAATGCTGTTTCTTTTCCTGTAGATAGATGAAAAACATGTAATCTAGCTCCTGTTTTTTTAGCTAATTCAATAGCTTTTGAAGACGAGATATAACACGCCTCTTCACTTCTTATAATTGGATGAAAACGCACAGGTATGTCATCTCCATAACGTTCTTTATAAATCTCAAGGTTTGCTTTTATAGTCGCTTCATCCTCACAATGCACAGAAATCAGCAAATCTGTACTTTTAAAAATCTTTTCTAAAACTTCTGGATTGTCTACTAACATGTTTCCTGTAGACGACCCTAAAAACAATTTTAAACCAGCAACTTCCTTTTTATTAACTTTTAAAATTTCGTCTAAATTATCATTAGTACCACCAAACATAAAAGAATAATTAGCCCAAGCTTTTTTTGAAGCTATTTCAAACTTCTCGTCTAATTTTTCAATGGTTGTCGTTTGTGGTTTTGTGTTAGGCATTTCTATAAATGAAGTAATACCTCCTGCTAATGCAGCTCTTGACTCTGTTTCAATATTAGCTTTTTGGGTTAAACCAGGTTCTCTAAAATGAACTTGATCATCAATTGCACCAGGAATAACATACCTTCCCTCTACATCAAACACATTAACATCTGCAGATTTTGGGCTAATTGATTGATCTATTTTAGTTATAATGTCGCCTTCAATTAAAATGTCTCCATTAAAAATTGTGCCTTCATTAACAATTTTAGCATTCTTAATTAGTGTTTTTCGATTTTGCATTTTAATTGGATTTAAATAAACTTTTAAGTTTCATACTAATAACACCAAAAATAGCTTCAGATATAATACTAGAACTAAGTTTGGATTCGCCTTTAGTTCTATCTGTAAAAATCACAGGTACTTCTACTATTTTAAACTTTTTAAGATTGGCTTTAAATTTCATTTCTATTTGAAACGCATAGCCTACAAATTTTATTTGATTAAGGTCAAGATTTTCAAGCACTTGCCTTTTGTAACATATAAAACCAGCGGTAGCATCTCTAATTTTCATACCAGTTACAAATCTTACATACATTGAAGCTCCATAGGACAAAATAACACGTCCTAAAGGCCAATTTACAACATTAACTCCTTTAACATATCTTGAACCAATTGCTAAATCTGCTCCACCTTGACAACAGGCATCATACAAATGTATTAAATCCTTTGGATTGTGGGAAAAGTCCGCGTCCATTTCAAAAACAAATTGATATTGTTTTTTTAAAGCCCATCTAAACCCATGGATATAGGCTGTCCCTAAACCTGATTTTTGTTGTCTAACCTCAAGTGATAATCGTTCAGGAAATTCAGTTTGTAAATCTTTTACTTTTTGAGCAGTATTATCAGGAGAATTGTCATCAACTACCAAGACATCAAATGTCTTTGGAAGTGCAAAAACTGCTCTAATAATAGCTTCTATATTCTCAATTTCGTTGTATGTTGGTATAATTACAACAGCGTCTTGCATCAATACTATTTAAAATTTAGGCAAATGTACATTTTTATAAATTTACTTAATTATAAAAATTCCTTAATTATTAGACGTTTTCCTATTTAAAAATAATAATTTTGACACATGCTAAGAGTCGTAAATACATTGGACATATTAACGTTAACCTTAATGGGCTGCCTACTTTTAGTGACCTTAAGCAAGGTGCTTTTCACCAAACGATTTATAGATTTTTCAAAACTATTATTTAGTTCTAGATATGTTAGCCACTATGCAAAAGAACAACGTTTTGTAGATGTGTTTGAAGCTTTGCTTTTTTTAAATTTTAGCTTAAATATAGGCTTATTACTTTATCTTGTTTTAAATTATTACAATACAATCCAGCAAATAAACCTTTTTAAATACAGTTTATTTATTGCACTATTCTTAATAGTCAAAATTTTATTTGAAAAAGTAATAGCCACGCTATTAAACATAGATACTTTAATAGAAAGCTATGTATTTCAGAAACTAACCTATCGCAATTTTATTGGTTTACTTCTGTTACCTATCAACACCCTTTTGGTATATAGTTTAAAACCAAACTCAACGGTTTTACTTGCAGTAATTATAGTCTTAACTTTATTGCTGTCAATAGGTATTATTCAGTTTATAAAAACTAATCTTAATTTATTTAAAAAGAACTTGTTTTATTTTATTTTGTATCTTTGCACTCTTGAAATTGCACCTTACGTTGTTATATACCAATTTATAACATATTATTAGGTCCAAATTAAACGAAACAACATATGAAAGTGAAAACAATTTTAGTCTCCCAACCAGAACCTAAAATAGAAAATTCGCCTTATTTTGACCTTTCTGAAAAGCAGAAAGTTAAAATAGACTTTAGACCTTTTATCCACGTAGAAGGAGTTTCCTCAAAAGACATTAGACATCAAAAAGTAGATTTAAAAAATTATACTGCTATTATTTTAACAAGCAGAAATGCTGTTGATCACTTTTTTAGAGTAGCTGAAGAAATGCGCTTTAAAGTGCCAGACTCGATGAAATATTTTTGCCAGTCAGAAGCAGTTGCTTTTTACTTACAAAAATATGTTGTTTACAGAAAACGTAAAATTTATGTTGGTAAACGTAATTTTGCCGATTTATCGCCTTTAATCAAAAAGTATAAAGACGAGACTTTTTTATTACCTACAACAGATAAACTTAAACCTGAAGTACCAGAAATTTTAAATGGTTTAAAAATTAACTGGAAAGAAGCTGTGTTTTACAAAACGGTAATCAGTGATTTATCTGATTTAGAAAATGTTACTTATGACATTTTAGTGTTTTTTAGTCCAAGTGGGATTGAGTCTTTGTTCCATAACTTTCCAGAGTTTAAACAAAACGATACTAGAATAGCTGTATTTGGTAACACAACAATTAAAGCTGTTGAAGCTAAAGGCTTGCGTGTAGATATAGCTGCACCTACACCTGAAACGCCATCTATGACTATGGCACTTCAAAAATACATTGACAAAGCTAATAAAGGAAAATAATCCTTTATCACATTATTATAAAATAAAAAGCGCCAATTGAAATTTTCAATTGGCGCTTTTAATTAACACTATATTTAATACTATTCAGCGTAACGTTGTGGTCCACCACGTCTAATTTCTTCGCTTGCATAAGATTCAAATTGTTGGAAATTTTCTCTAAATGCATTAGACAATTTAAAAGCTGTATCGTAATAAGCTTTATCATCATTCCAAGTTGCTCTTGGACTTAATAATTCTGCTGGCACTCCAGGACAACTTCTAGGTTGTGCTACACCAAAAACAGAATGGATATGATAGTCCTTATAATTATACAATCCTAAATCACCATTAAGTACAGCACTAATCATAGCTCTTGTGTACTTTAACTTGATTCGGCTTCCTACTCCGTAAGAACCTCCTGTCCAACCTGTATTGATAAGCCAAACGTTAACGTTAGCATCTTTCATTTTTTTACTTAACATCTCAGCATATTTAGTTGGATGTAAAGGCATAAATGGAGCACCAAAACAAGCAGAAAAACTAGGTACTGGTTCTGTAATACCTGCTTCTGTACCTGCTACTTTTGCTGTATAACCAGATATAAAGTGATACGCAGCTTGAGATGGAGTTAATTTAGATATTGGAGGTAATACACCAAAAGCATCTGCTGTTAAAAAGAAAATATTTTTAGGATTTTCTCCAATAGACGGTTTTTTAATGTTTTCAATATGGTGTATTGGGTAACTTACACGTGTATTTTGCGTGATAGAAGTATCTTCAAAATCAACTACACCAGCATCATTCATGATAACATTTTCAAGAATAGCTCCTTTTTTAATGGCACCAAAAATTTCTGGTTCTTGCTCACCTGATAAGTTAATTACTTTCGCGTAACAACCTCCTTCAAAATTAAATACTGTGTTTTCTGCAGTCCAACCATGCTCATCGTCTCCTATTAAGCTTCTATCTGGATCTGTAGATAGGGTTGTTTTTCCTGTTCCTGATAAACCAAAGAAAATAGCAGTATCATCATCTTTACCAACATTAGCACTACAATGCATAGGTAATGTGTTTTTAAATACTGGTAAAATAAAGTTTAATGCGGAAAAGATTCCTTTTTTGATTTCTCCAGTATAACCTGTTCCACCAATTAAAGCAATTTTTCTTGTAAAATCAAGAATAGCAAAATTATGTTGACGTGTACCATCCACTTCTGGATCAGCCATAAAACCTGGCGCATTTACTATTGTCCATTCTGGATCAAAGTTTTCTAACTCAGCATTAGTTGGTCTTAAAAACATATTGTAAGCAAACATGTTACTCCATGGATACTCATTTATTACACGTATGTTTAATCTATAGTTCTCATCTGCACAAGCATAACTATCTCTTACAAAAACTTCTTTTTCAGACAAGTAATCTGTTACTTTATCATATAGTTTTTGAAATTTATCAGCATCAAAAGCAATGTTGATATTTCCCCACCACACTTTATCTTCAGTAATACTATCTTTTACTATAAATCGGTCCATTGGAGAACGTCCTGTAAACTCGCCTGTATTTACAGCTAAAGCTCCAGATGACGATTCTTTTCCTTGACCTTTTTCTAAAGTAATATCATGAAGTTGCTCTGGTGATAATTGATATTTTACTTGGGCATTTTTGATTCCGTATTGTTCCAACGAAATCGATTTCGTAAATTGGGTATGGTCTACCATAATTTGTTTGTGTTGTTTATAGTGCAAAGTTAAAATTAATAAGATATAAACGCCAAACAAATACTAATTATTCTGTTTAATCTTTAAAAACTTGATTATCAATACTAGCCATGATCCTAGTAAAAACAAGCCTCCAATTGGCGTTACAAAGCCTATCGATTTAAAATTAAAAGCGGTTAATGTATTAGTCGCTAATCCATAAATCGAACCTGAAAACAACACAACACCTATTAAAACCAAATAAAATATTAAGTTTTTAGTTTGTTTACTAAGTAATTGCTGTCCACCAACAATTAAAAGTAGTATCGCATGGTACATTTGGTAACGTACTCCCGTTTCAAAAGTTACAACAGCTTCAGCAGATACTAAAGCTTTTAAACCATGTGCTCCAAAAGCTCCAAAAACAACACTTAAAAACCCCAAAATACTCCCTGAAATTAACAATCGCTTATTCATATAATTATTTTTTTGGATAAAACCCAATTAAATTTTTCTACATTCGTAAACCAAATATACTCAACAAAACTCATTATGAGACACATTTTAGTCATAGGATCCGGAAAATCTACCGCATATTTAATTCAATATTTATTAAACAAATCTACGTCAGAAAACCTTCATATAACAGTAGGTGACATCAATATAGACAATGCAAAAGCAATGATTGAAAATCATGAAAACGCTACCGCTATAACACTAGATGTTTTTGATCAAAAATCTAGACAAGAGGCTGTAAAAAATGCAGACATTGTTGTTTCAATGCTTCCTGCTCGTTTTCATATAGAAGTTGCAAAAGATTGTATTACTTTCAAAAAAATATGGTTACAGCATCTTATGTTAGTAATGAAATGCAAGCACTAGATCAAGATGCAAAAGACAACGGATTAGTATTCATGAACGAAATTGGTGTAGACCCTGGTTTGGACCATATGAGTGCGATGCAAGTCATAGATTCTATTCGTGATAAAGGTGGAAAAATTATTTTATTCGAATCCTTTACTGGTGGACTAGTCGCACCAGAAAGTGACACCAATTTATGGAATTATAAATTTACATGGAACCCAAGAAACGTAGTCACAGCAGGTCAAGGTGGAGCAGCAAAATTCTTACAAGAAAGTACCTTTAAATACATACCATACAACAGGTTATTTAGACGTACCGAGTTTTTAGATGTAGAAAATTATGGTCGTTTTGAAGCTTATGCTAATCGTGATTCCCTTAAATACCAAAGCGTTTATGGATTAAATGATATTAAAACCCTATACAGAGGGACCATGCGTCGCGTAGGGTTTTCCAGAGCTTGGCAAGTCTTTGTAGCACTTGGTATGACTGATGATAGTTACACCATAGATGACAGCAAAAACATGAGTTATCGTGACTTTGTTAATGCCTTTTTACCTTACAGTCCAACAGATTCTGTAGAGCTTAAATTTAGACATGCCTTAAAAATAGACCAAGATGATATTATTTGGGACAAATTTGTAGAGTTAGACCTATTTAGCAAGACAAAAAAGGTGACATTAGACAAAGCCACACCAGCACAAATACTACAAAAAATATTACTTGACAGTTGGACATTAGATCCTACAGATAAAGACATGATCGTAATGTACCATAAGTTTGGATACGAACTAAATGGAGAAAAACATCAAATAGATTCTACAATGGTAACCTTAGGTCAAGACCAAACCTACACAGCTATGGCAAAAACCGTTGGATTACCAGTAGCGATAGCAACTTTAGCTATATTAAACAAAACCATAACAACACCAGGAGTACAAATACCAATTACCAAAGAAGTATACACACCAATACTAAAAGAATTGGAAGAATATGGTATTACATTTAAAGAAAAGCATGTACCATACCTTGGCTACAACCCTTTAAATATTTAATCTTTGGGTGTTACCACATAAATTGTTCAAAGCTTTAAAGTGCTTTGAACAATTTACTTAGGTCAGGCTATCCGTTATATCTTTTTTGTTTTTAATGACAAAAAAGGATGCCACTTCTATCCTTAACACAATCACATTAAGGACATTATTCAAATTTAAGTTTCAGTTTAAAACATAATGATTAACTTTATGTTTTAAATTACAACAATCTGACAATTGAAAACTTCAAATAACAACATAACCATAGACGGAATTGACAAGAAAATACTTCGTGCATTAATGCAAGATGCACGTACACCTGTCTTAGAAATAGCAAGACAAGTCGGTATCTCTGGAGCAGCAATACACCAAAGACTTAGAAAACTAGAAAAATCTAAACTAATAGCAGGTTCAAAATTTGTAATCAATCCAAAAGTATTAGGCTATACAACTATGGCATTTGTAGGAATCTATCTTGACAAAGCCATTAGTAATCCAGATGCAGTAAAACAACTAAAAAAAATACCTGAAGTTTTAGAATGTCACTATACTACCGGAAATTGGAGTATTCTAATAAAAATATTGTGCATGGATAACGAGCATTTAATGCATTTATTAAACAACGATATACAATCTATATCAGGAGTTTCAAGAACAGAGACATTTATATCTCTAGACCAGCAAATAGAACGACAAATTAAAATTTAGCACTATTTTTTAAACCGTCAAAAGGTATATTTTAAAAAAGTAAAAGCGGGAATTTTATAAAAAATTCCCGCTTTTGTTATAACTAATTTTTAAAACTTATTTTCTTATAATAAGCTTTTTAGCAGATATATTTGAATCGCCTAAAACTTTAACAAGATACATACCATCACTTAAGTTTCCAATATAAATAGTCTTTTCTACATTAGCACTTACTTTAAATACTTTTACCGTTTGACCTAATAAATTAACGATTTCAAAGCTTTCACCAATTGAAGATTTAATGTTTACATTGTTGCTACTTGGATTTGGGTACATAGCAAATTTAGGTTTACTATCAAACGTCTCAATATCTAATGAAGAAATAGTAACACAAATTGACTCAACAATACATCCTTCTGAAGTAATTACCACTTTATAATCGCCATTTGCTGAAGGTGTATAACTTTGAGCAGTCTCTCCTGTCAATAAAGTATTAGGGCATTCATACCATTGGTAAGTTGCTCCAGATTCATTGGCTGTTAAAACAACACCAACCTGTGATACTGTGTTATCTACTTCAATAACTTCTATAGTATCACTAGCAGAGTTAGAACATCCATTTGCATTAGTATAAGTGTAAGTTATTGTATGTGTACCTACTCCTGCTGCTGCAGGATCAAATGAATACGTCATTCCGTTTCCATCATCTGTCACTCCTGATCCTGAATACACACCTCCTGTTGCTGTTCCACTTCCTAAACCAGTTTGTACGCCTGCATCGATACATAAATCTGCAGGTGCTGTAAAGGTTACTGTTGGTAAAGCGAATACTTCAACATCATCACTAGCTGAACTTGTACATCCATTTGCATTAGTATAAGTGTAAGTTATTGTATGTGTACCTACTCCTGCTGCTGCAGGATCAAATGAATACGTCATTCCGTTTCCATCATCTGTCACTCCTGATCCTGAATACACACCTCCTGTTGCTGTTCCACTTCCTAAACCAGTTTGTACACCTGCATCTATACATAAATCTACAGGTGCTGTAAAGGTTACTGTTGGTAAAGCGAATACTTCAACATCATCACTAGCTGAACTTGTACATCCATTTGCATTAGTATAAGTGTAAGTTATTGTATGTGTACCTACTCCTGCTGCTGAAGGATCAAAGGAATAAGTCATTCCGTTTCCATCATCGGTCACTCCTGATCCTGAATACACACCTCCTGTTGCTGTTCCGCTTCCTAAACCAGTTTGTACACCTGCATCAATACATAAATCTTCAGGTGCTGTAAAAGTTACTGTTGGTAAAGCGAATATTTCAACATCATCACTAGCTGAACTTGTACATCCATTTGCATTAGTATAAGTGTAAGTTATTGTATGTGTACCTACTCCTGCTACTGCAGGATCAAAGGAATACGTCATCCCGTTACCATCATCGGTCACTCCTGTTCCTGAATATACACCTCCTGTTGCTGTTCCGCTTCCTAAACCAGATTGTACGCCTGCATCTATACATACATCTGCAGGTGCTGTAAAGGTTACTGTTGGTAAAGCGAATACCTCAACATCATCACTAGCTGAACTTGTACATCCATTTGCATTAGTATAAGTGTAAGTTATTGTATGTGTACCTATTCCTGCTACTGCAGGATCAAAAGAATACGTCATTCCGTTTCCATCATCGGTCACTCCTGACCCTGAATATACGCCTCCTGTTGCTGTTCCACTTCCTAAACCAGTTTGTACACCTGCATCAATACATAAATCTTCAGGTGCTGTAAAAGTTACTGTTGGTAAAGCGAATACCTCAACATCATCACTAGCTGAACTTGTACATCCATTTGCATTCGTATAAGTGTAAGTTATTGTATGTGTACCTACTCCTGCTGCTGCAGGATCAAATGAATAAGTCATTCCGTTTCCATCATCTGTAACTCCTGATCCTGAATACACGCCTCCTGTTGCTGTTCCACTTCCTAAACCAGTTTGTACACCTACATCAATACATAAATCTGCTGGAGCCGTAAAGGTTACTGTTGGTAAAGCGAATACTTCAACATCATCACTAGCTGAACTTGTACATCCATTTGCATTCGTATAAGTGTAAGTTATTATATGTGTACCTACTCCTGCTACTGCAGGATCAAATGAATAGTTTACACCGTCACCGTTATCTGTTATTCCTGGACCACTATACACTCCCCCTACAGGAGCTCCTTGACCCTGAGACACTACAACGGAAGTCAATCCTGTGATCGTTGTATTAATACCTGTAGACCCAATTATTGTAGCAGATCCAGTGGTAATATTGATAGAATAAATATTTCCAGAATCAACTTGAGCACCACCAGCGAATAAGACACCATTGTGAAACTCAAGACTCCCTAACACAACACCTGTATTAGCTAATAATGTTGGCGTTCCTGTTATTAAATCAATCGTATAAATCTCCGTGACTCCTTGTCCAGCTGCAGCATAAGCAATCCCCGTACCTGGATCAATAGCTAGACTACTCAAATTCAAAAATGTTGGTCCAACCTCTGTTAATTCTTGTGTTACTGGATCAAAAGTACTTAAAGGAGCTCCAGATACACCTACGGTGTACCAAACTCCATTATAAATACTTACACCTTGAAAATATGGTGGTGTTCCAACATTAGGTGAACCAACCCCAAGTAGATTTCCTGTTGAAATGTCAAACATAAAACCACTACCACATCCATTGGTTTCCTCTCCAAAACCAATACCACTAATTGGGTCATATCCTAATGCAGTAACGCCTGATCCACAACCTCCTGAAAAACCTGTATTTAAAATAGTAGAGGCTCCCGTAGCAACATCAATACTAAAATAATTCCCTTGATTATCTGCTCCAAACAAAATATTAGTGTCAGCAACAGAACCTGCTTGAACACCTGCATCTATACAAACATCTTCTGGAGCTGTAAATGCTACTACTGGTAATGCAAATACTTCAACACTATCACTAGCTGAACTTGTACATCCATTTGCATTAGTATAAGTGTAAGTTATTGTATGTGTACCCACTCCTGCTATTGCCGGATCAAATGAATACGTCATTCCGTTACCATCATCTGTAACTCCAGTTCCTGAATACACACCACCTGTGGTTGTTCCATTTCCTAAACCAGATTGTTCTCCTGCATCTATACATAAATCAGCAGGTGCTGTAAATGTTACTGTTGGTAAAGCATTAACTGTTACACTTACATTTGAACTATTTGGACAACTTCCTGCAGTTGTATACTGTACAGTATATGTGTTAGGTGTTGAAGCTGACAAATCAATTACTCCTGTACCAGCATTTATACTTAGACCTGCAGTAGAACTAAATGTTCCACCTGTTACACCTGTAATAGTTGGTGACGGATCACTAGCATCAGTACAATACGATGCTGCACTGTAGTTAAAGCTTGCATCATCCAAAGCATTAACTGTTACACTTACATTTGAACTATTTGGACAACTTCCTGCAGTTGTATACTGAACAGTATATGTGTTAGGTGTTGAAGCTGACAAATCAATTACTCCAGTACCAGCATTTATGCTTAGACCTGCTGTAGAACTAAATGTTCCACCTGTTAAACCTGTAATAGTTGGTGACGGATCACTAGCATCAATACAATACGATGCTGCGCTGTAGTTAAAACTGGCATCATCCAAAGCATTAATAGTAACACTTACATTTGAACTATTTGGACAACTTCCTGTAGTTGTATACTGAACAGTATATGTATTAGGTGTTGAAGCTGACAAATCGATTACTCCAGTACCAGAATTTATACTTAGACCTGCTGTAGAACTAAATGTTCCACCTGTTACACCTGTAATAGTTGGTGACGGATCACTAGAATCAACACAATACGATGCTGCGCTGTAGCTAAAGCTTGCGTCATCCAAAGCATTAATAGTAACACTAGCTGTTTCTGTCCCATCACAAAAACCGGGTGTATTATACTGAACAGTATATGTGTTGGGTGTTGAAGCTGACACATCAATAGTACCAGTACTAGTATTTATAGACAATCCTCCTGAAGATGAAAAAGAACCTCCAGAAACTCCTGTAATAGTTGGAGTTGGATCTGAACCATCTACACAATATGCTGAAGCATCATAACTAAAAGAAGCGTCCTCTTTAGGAGTTGTATTTATAGTAATGCTACCACAGGATCCAGGTGTAACACAACCACCTTCACCTCTAATATAATAGGTCGTACCTGGTGGTGTAGGTGTTACAATAACAGTTGATGAAGTTGTTGTAGCTACTAATGTTCCTCCACAAGAACCTGTATAAACAGACCATTGTGTTGCATCATTTAAGTTTCCCGAAATACTAAGTAAAGCACTACCACCATCACATATAGTTGGAGGTGCTGATGTAATTGTTGGGATATCAGGTGCTGTACAAATTGGAGCTGCTCCCCATTTAAAAGCATCTAAAGCTAAATAATCTGCATCATTTGTTGAAGATATTACTATTTCATCAACAGCAATGTTTGAATTATCTAAACCTCCCTCAGTTGTAAAGTCAATGAATGTAAAGCCATTGTTAGGATTAAAAGATGAACCATTAACAATACCCGAGTTTTTTACACTACTATATACAGTAGTACCGTTAACCTTTCCTGTAAATGTTAATGTTGTTGTTGCAGGACCAGTTATACTTCTATTGGAAACAAATAAATAAAAACTTTTAATAGTAATATCGGTACCATCAGTAGTTTTAATAGTAAAAGAAGAACCATCACCTAGCACAGGACTTCCTCCTGAGTTATCAATAAAATAATTATCAGCAGAAGTTCCATTCCAACCTCCTCCAGAGAAGATTTCAATGTCATAACTATTATCACCAGAACCATTTTCAATAGTAAAACTCTGTCCACTATCATTAAAAGTGGTTGCGCTAACAGGCTCATCCTCAAATACTTCTGTAGTTTGAGCCGAAGATTTTAAGCTTAGAGAGCTTAAAAAAGAAATACTACAAAAAATTGTAAGTATTTAAAGGGTAAAAATTGAGTAGTTTTTTGTTTCATCTTTTTTTGCATTTACAGTTCAGTTACAAATATATTTTTTTATTACCTAACACCAAACACCTCTGTAACTTTTTAAAAAACAAGTACTTATACACGAGTAAAAAAACACGTGTTTATACGTATAGGATAAACAATTATTTATACGTATGTAGGAAACAACTATTTATACGTCCTAAATTAACAGATATTTATACACGTGATGATATTTGAGCAACGCTAGTTATATAAGACGTGTTTTTCTAAATAATTTGTTTAATTTTAATTACATTTTTAAACATCATAAAAAACACTATGTTCTCTGACTTGCATTTAAAAGAAATAACTATACTATTAATTCATTCACAAACAGAGAAAGAAGAAATTAAGGCTGTTAATTTATTATCAAATTTTTATTCTAAAATTTTAGATGTCGTCACATTTGAGAGTTTTATAGTAACTGACACAAAGGTAAGAGGTGGCCTAGCGTTATCTCCAAAACATGCTAAAGATTGTTTAGAAGACTATGTAAGAACTGCTCGTTTTATTAAAGGAACATACAAAGCAATACAAAAGGCAAAACAAATTTTCGAAAACAAAAAAATTGAAATCGTTTATGCAGGTACGGGTCCATTAGGCACATTACTAATCCCATTACTACCTTTATTTAATAGTAATGATATCTCCATTACATTTATAGATATTCATGAAGACTCTGTTTTAAATTTAAAACAAATAATTAATTATTTAGGTTTTAAAGACTATGTAAAAGCGTACTTAATAGAAGATGCAACAACCTTTAAATTTAAGGAAGGAACGCATATACATGTTGCCGTTACAGAAACTATGGATAAAGGTCTTACAAAAGAACCACAAGTTTCAATAACTCAAAATTTAGTAATGCAACTTTGTGAAAAAGGAATTTTAGTTCCAGAAGAAATAGAAATAAGCACTAGAAAATCATTTCATGTTAAAGAAAAGGCATTTAAGTCAAGTACAAACTATAAAGACTATATTAACTTAGAAGAAAAAAAGTTTTATTCTCAATCAATAAAAATATAAAGTCTAAGTTTAATTTCGAATCTGATTGGCTCTTTTTTTATCAAGACTTTGAAACCACTCCAGATATTTGCATTTACACAAAAATTAGAGTGTTTGAAGATGTTTTTATAAATGACGGGGAATCTTTGATAACCAATCCTTATTGTGTTAAATCGTTATATACTTTAAAAAAGAATAAATACAAGCTGTACTATACAATGACAAATACCCCAAATTGGTATATAAAATAAACAATGCTCTATAGAAACATTAATAGAGCATTGTTCTTAATATTAATCTCTTGAAGGATAAAGCCCTACTAAAGCGATGATAAAATTAACTGCTAAAGATGGTTGCATATTTTGGTGAGGTTGATTTCCACCCTTATTTTGTGTTTGTACAGAATTTGAATTAGGATTTAAAACAATGTCAGGCGTCGCTTCATTAAAACCTAATGATGGATCAAAATCTCTACCAGAACTTTTTCCTGGGGATGCAATTGAGGAGTTGTTAGTTGCTGACTGTAGAGTAGCATTACCAGAGCTGACTTTTATTTCTCCTTGAGCAAGATGGTTGTGACTAGGCATTTCAAGCTCAGTTAAGGTATGATATTCGCCTCCTAGTTTTTGACCTAAAGGCCTAAGTGTAAGTCCTGGCCCTGCACTATTCCCTGAGTGAATTGGAGCTCTACCTCTTAAATCTGGTAATGCAAAAGTAGTTCTTCCATCACCACCGTAAATGGTTCCTATAATTGAAAATAAAGCTGAGTTTTGTGAAATTGATAATAATTGTCCGTTGCAAAAAGCCCAGCCTCTTGGGGCAAAACTTCCTGCAAACATACTGACCGATCCTATAAGTGGGTCTGCTGATGCCATAATAATAAATTTTAGTTTAAAAAAAGTTCTAGATGTAATATATATATATATAATAACAACCTCAAAACTATACCCTATAACCATTTCTAATAAGCGTATAATCACGGTGTATTAAAACCACGTAAAAACACCTGATTTTAGTATTGCGGTTTTTTATGTGAATTAGTATGACTAGATTTATGATATAATTTAACCAAAACATAAAAAACCATGAGTAAAAATGAAGTAACACTAGAAAATGCAAAAAATTGGGCTAAAAAATGGCAAACTGAAAACCCAAAGCATTGTAAAGCTTTTTTGATGCCCTCTATAGATTTAATAGAGACTTTTATTGAAATGAACGTTTTAGTAAAACAAGACGACGGTAACTACAGCCTTCAAAACGTCGATTCTAGTAGCGTCCGTGCCTATTTGGCAATTGATGAAGAAATTGAAGACGGTTTTGGAGAAAAACTATTACTTGTTGGAACTAAAGTAGACTGTAAGGGGATTCATCGTGATATTATAGAAGACGAAAAACCTTCAGGTTGTGATGACGGTATTGTCGAAACAGCTGTAAATGCATTAACAGGAAGTGGCGTTTTTGATTTTACATCACCTTGCCCAAGTGATTGTGATATAAATAGTCCTTTATTCAACCCATAAAATTTAATGAAATTAATAAGTTCTATTTTTGAATACACTGGAATAGCTATACTTTTTATTACTGCTATACTATTTTTTAAAAGCTATACTTCTAAAAAAAGTATGGCTTTTAAATATTTTAGTTATTATTTAGGGACTTCTTTGATTATTGTAGTACTAACATCTACGCTATCATATTTTTCAAAAGACAATCTTTACTTGTCTCACTTTTATTTTATTGGACAATTTATTCTATTATCTTTATTTTATCGAGAATTATTTAACTCAACTCAAAAGAAGATAGTTAATACAATTTTACTCTTAGTTTTATTAACTTTATCAATACAATATATTAATAGACCTATTTTGTTCTTTAAATTTTTTGTTTTTGAAATTTTTATAACCTCATTTCCTATTGTTATATATTCTATTATTCATCTCTATAATTCAATAAGCAAAAAAGGTGCTTTTATATACATAAATGCAGGAGTTTTAATCTACTTGACAACTAGCACTTTAATATTCATTTTAGGAGATTATTTATCTGAATATAATAACGCAACAATTAAGAAGATTTGGTTGGTAAACAAAATATTATATTTATTATATCTAATATTAATTTTTATAGAATGGAAGACAACATTATCGATGGACAAGAACAAGTAATAGTCGCTCTAGTCTATGGTCTTATTTTTTTAGTGTTGCTTACTACTGGACTTATATTATTTTTCCATTATTCAAGACAAAAAATTATTCAAAAAGAACTTGAAAAAGCTGATTTAAAACTTAAAAATCAACAAAAAATATTACAAACCTCTATCGCTATTCAAGAAAGAGAACGTAAACGTATTGCTCAGGATTTACATGATGCTATCAGTTCTAAATTAAATATTGTAAGCTTAACCACAAATGTTTTACTTATAGATGAAACTATTACTGAGAAACAAAAAACAGCCTTAGAGCAAATATTAAACATCACTACAGGAACTTTAGAAAGCTCACGTAAAATTGCACACGATTTATTACCTCCTATATTAAATGAATTTGGTCTAAAGGCTGCATTACAAGAATTATTTGAAGACTTTTCTAAACACACTAAAATAGAAATTGAAGATAACGTTGAAACCTTAACTAGATTATCAAAAAGCGACCAATTACATGTATTTAGAATTGTTCAAGAACTTATTAACAACTCTATTATACATGGTAAAGCAAATGAATTAGTAGTATATATGGAACAAAATGAAACAGGTTTTATAATACACTATCAAGACAACGGTAAAGGGTTTGATGTCAATAAAACACATGAAAAACCAGGGATAGGCCTTCAAAATATTAAAAGTAGAGTTAAAATTTTAAAAGGAACACTTAAAATAGAAAGCACACCAAATAACGGAAGTCAATTTATTATACGTTGTAATTATGAAAGATAAAATAAAGATTGCATTAGCTGATGATGAACTTTTGTTTAGACAAGGTCTAAAAGCTATTTTAGAAACTAATGAAGCAATAGAAGTTCTTTTTGATGTTGAAAACGGAGAATACTTAATACAAGAATTACGTAATACTGAAACTTTACCCGAAATAGTAGTTACTGATCTTAAAATGCCAGAACTTAATGGTGTAGAAGTCACTAAACTTATAAAAAAAGAGTTTCCTGAAATTAAGGTTATTGCCTTGACCAGCTATTTTAGTAAACCTTTTATTTTAAATATGATTTCTATAGGAGCTGTTGCATATTTAGCAAAAAACAGCACACCTGCATTAATGATAAAAACCATAAAAGAAGTCGCTTCTAAAGGGTTTTATTATGACCAACAAGTTCTACAATATATTCATGAAAACATCACTAATCCTTCAGACAAAAAAGTAAAATCTAATTTTGACACTAATTATTTTACAAAACGTGAAACAGAAGTTTTAACTCTAATATGCAAGCAACTAACTACTAGTGATATTGCCGAAAAACTTTTTATCAGTCCAAGAACGGTAGAAGGGCACCGTAATAATTTATTGTTAAAAACAGAGTCTAAAAACGTTGCAGGATTAGTTATATATGCTCTTAAGAACAAATTAGTTTCTTTAGAAAATGATTCCTTCTAAAAAACAAAAAAACGTTTTGAATTTAATTCAAAACGCTTTAAAATTTAATTTTTTATTAAAAAGTGATTAGTCTCTTGACATAAAAATTCTTAGAATATACCAGAATAATAACATTAACGACGCAAACAGACCTAAAGCTGCAGGTATATAATCGTCAGTAGAATATTTATTTACAATTTGAGACGTTTGATAAAGTATAGATCCAGCTGCTAGTACACACATCGCACCAGAAAACCATAAACCTAGGTCAAACCCAAATATTGTTCCAGCAATAATTAACCCTAAAGCAATAAAAAAACCGATAGTTAATCCAGCTTTTAAAAACGAAAAATCTTTATTTGTTAACATCACCACCGCTGTTAAACCTGTAAATAAGGCTAAAGTTACTAGTGCTGCTTGTTGTAATATTTCTGCTCCAGAATCCATATAAAACGCTGCAATAGAAATCATAGGCACAAAAATAACAGCTTGTGCTAAAATGTATATTCCGTAGGCTAAATATTGCTTATTCTTATCAGCTGTTTTCATAGCTGTACTTTCGGCATAGGTTGTAATTAACATAAATCCTCCTAATAGTAACAACCATTTATAGCCTTGCGTCATTGACAACATAAACTCTACTAAAGCATCACTTTGTAATAATAAATATTCAAATAGTACAAAAGCTAAAACACCTCCAGCAACGTGACCATAAGTTTTTTTATAAAATGCAGTTCTATCTGCTTCAGAAGCCATAGTTAAATGTGTTCCTCCTTGATAATTTTCTAAATTATTGTCCATAAATTATTGATAGTTTAAATTGGTTAATCAAATGTAAAAAAAGAAACCTAATAATTTTACTTATTAGGTTTAATATATTTTAGTCTCTGCTACCCAAAATTTGCATAGCCCAATACAATAAAGAGGCTAATGCACCAATTGCAGCAACCAAATAGGTTCTGGCTGCCCATTTAAGCGCATCTTCAGATCCTTTATACTCATCTGGAGTCACTATATTTTTTGCTTTAAGCCAAGCTAAAGCTCTATTACTAGCATCATACTCTACTGGTAAGGTTATAAAACTAAATAAGGTTGCGAAACCCATCATTACTAATCCTGCGATAGCGACATAAAATCCACCTGCACCTAAAATGTTGGATGCCATTAAAGCAATACCACCAATAATTACCCATTGTGACATACTAGATGTGACTTGTACTACTGGCACTAATTTAGATCGCATGGTTAAATAACTATAAGCTGTTGCATGTTGTACTGCATGTCCAACCTCATGTGCTGCTACAGCTGCTGCTGCTGCATTGGCATGATTGTAAACCACCTCACTTAAATTAACTGTTTTGTTTGTTGGATTGTAATGATCTGTTAATTGTCCTTTTACAGAAATTACTTTTACATCTCTAATCCCATTATCAGACAACATTTTTTCGGCAATTTCTTTACCTGTCATCCCATTACGCAAGTGTACTTTAGAATAAAATGCAAACTTACTTTTAAGTTTATTACTTACAATACCACTAATTATACCTATTACACCAATTAAAATGTAATAACCCATATATCCTGAAAACATATTCTTTATTTTAAATTAACAATATAAATATAACAAAAAGTGAGCCAATATAACAGCAAGCTATTTTGTCAGTAAACACTTAAAAATGATAAAATGCATTTTTCAGATGTTCGATACTAAATTGATTATTAACTTTAACAATAGCAATGATATCAAAACGAATTTCTACATCTAAGCCATTTGTAGTTACATATTGGTCTACTGCTTTTACTAAACGTTGTATTTGTTTAGGTTTAACGAAATCTTGCGGATTACCAAAATTAGTGGTTGATCGTGTTTTAACTTCAATAATAGCTAAAACATCTTTTTTGGCTATTATGTCAACTTCTGCTTTAGCAAAACGGTAATTACGGTCTAAAATATCATAGTTGTTTTCAATTAAAAAATCAACTGCTAATTGTTCTCCTTTTTTACCAAGTTCGTTATGACTAGCCATTATTGCTTAAATACTACACTTGATTTATTTTTTTCAACCTTCAAAAATACCTCACGTCCTAAAATTAAAGCTCTGTTATCTTTTTCATGTCCAGCAGGCATATTAAAAGCTACAGGAAAATCATACTCTGACAAAACATCTAAAATAAGCTGCTCTACTGAAGTTCCCCAAAGGGTCGTATTCTTTCTCATTTTGCTCATATCGCCTACTAAAACTCCTGCACAGTCATCAAAATAACCTGCTCGTTTTAAACTTTGCAACATTCTATCGATATGGTATTTATATTCTCCTATTTCTTCAATAAACAAAATTTTACCTTTAGTATCTATGCTTTCTTTTGAGCCCAACATGGTGTGTAAAATAGTTAAATTCCCACCAACTAATGCTCCATTGGCATCTCCTGACTTGTTATAGTTTGATCCTTTTAAAGTATAATTTAAAGGTTTACCAAAAAGGGTATTTTTAAAAGTTGCAATACTTTGCTGAATATTAGACAAATCTGTTGGTAAACTTACACACATAATAGCGTGTAAAGTTTGCACACCTAAATTATGAATTTGATTGTGTAATGCTGTGATATCACTATAACCAATTAGCCACTTTGGTTGTTTTAAAAATTTAGTATAATCTAATTTATCTAATATTCTGACTGTTCCATAGCCACCTCGAGCTGACCAAATGGCTTTTATTTTTGGATCGTCCAATGCGATTTGAAAGTCTTCACATCGTTCCTGATCTGTTCCTGCAAAATGATCGGCTTGATTGTATATATTTTTACCAATCACAACATGCAATTGCCAGCTTTCTAAAAGTTTTTTTGCTCGATTAACTTCATCGTTTCTATTTTTTAAAACTCCTGAAGGTGCAACAATAGCAACAGTATCTCCTGCTTTTAAATAAGGTGGCTGTATCAATTTTGTTTCAGTTTTATTTTGTGCTAACGTTGTTTTATTCCCTAAGAAAAAAACATACAACACATAATCAATAGTAATCTCTTTTTTGTCATATTGTAAAATTACATTTTTTTCTAAATGGCTATCAAATTGCGTATTTTTACGGCTTCAAAAGAAAATAAAGATGTCAAAAAGATATACAATTACAGCAGCCTTACCTTATACTAATGGTCCAATACATATTGGTCATTTAGCAGGTGTTTATGTTCCTGCAGATATTTATGCTAGATACAAAAGATTAACAGGTAACGATGTTGCTTTTATTTGCGGAAGTGACGAGCATGGTGTGCCAATTACTATTAAAGCTAAAAAAGAAGGGGTTACACCTCAACAAATTGTAGATCGCTATCATAAAATTATCAAGGATTCTTTTGAAGAATTTGGAATTACCTTTGACAATTATTCTCGTACATCAGCAAAAATCCATCATGATACTGCTTCTGAGTTTTTTAAAACTTTATATGATAAAAATGAATTTGTTGAAGAAGTTTCAGAACAATTATATGATGCAGAAGCTAACCAATTTTTAGCAGATAGATTTGTAATAGGAACTTGCCCAAAATGTGGTAATGAAGAAAGTTATGGTGACCAATGTGAAAAATGTGGAACCTCACACAATGCAACAGATTTAATAAATCCTAAGTCTGCAATTACTGGTAATGTCCCAACATTAAAAGAAACTAAACATTGGTTTTTACCTTTAAATAAGCATGAAGCATTTTTGCGCGAATGGATTTTAGAAGGTCATAAAAAAGATTGGAAACCTAATGTATATGGCCAAGTTAAATCATGGATTGATGATGGGTTAAGACCACGTGCTGTAACTAGAGATTTAGATTGGGGAATTCCAGTACCTGTTCCTGGAGGAGAAGGAAAAGTATTATACGTATGGTTTGATGCACCAATAGGCTACATATCATCTACAAAAGAATGGGCTGCAAGAGAAGGTAAAGATTGGGAGCCATACTGGAAAGATAAGGACACAAAATTAGTACACTTTATTGGTAAAGATAATATTGTGTTTCACTGTATTATATTTCCTGCAATGTTAAAAGCAGAAGGCAGCTATATTTTACCTGATAATGTTCCTGCTAACGAGTTTTTAAATCTTGAAGGCAATAAATTATCAACCTCAAAAAACTGGGCAGTTTGGTTACCAGATTATCTACAAGATTTTCCTAATCAACAAGACGTGTTACGTTATGCTTTAACTGCAAATGCACCAGAAAGTAAAGACAACGATTTTACTTGGAAAGACTTTCAAGCTAGAAACAATAACGAGTTGGTAGCAATCTTTGGTAACTTTATCAACCGTGTTGTAGTTTTAACCAATAAATACTATGATGGTATTGTACCAACTCCTTCAGAATTTGAAGCTATTGATCAAGAAACTTTAGCAACCGTTAAAGCGTATCCAGCAGTTATTGAAAGCTCATTAGAGCGTTACCGTTTTAGAGAAGCTGGTCAAGAATTAATGAACCTAGCTAGACTTGGAAACAAATATTTAGCAGACGAAGAACCTTGGAAACTAGTTAAAACTGATGAAGCCAGAACTAAAACCATTATGTACGTTGCGTTACAAATTGCAAGTGCATTGGCAACTTTATCAGAACCATTTTTACCATTTACATCTACAAAACTTAAAAACATATTAAACACAAGTACTAATGTTTGGAGTGATATAGCAACCAAAGACGTTTTACTTCCTGCCGAACACCAAATTGGTAAAGGTGAATTATTATTTAGTAAAATTGAAGATGCTACCATACAAGTTCAATTAGATAAATTAGAGGCTAGTAAAAAAACAAATGAAGCTGCTAATAAAGTAGTCGAACCTCAAAAAGAAGAAATTACTTTTGACGATTTTACAAAATTAGATTTACGTGTTGGAACAATTTTGGAGGCAGAAAAAATGCCTAAAGCAAAAAAATTATTAGTCTTAAAAGTGGATACAGGTATTGACGTTCGCACCATTGTATCTGGTATAGCTGAACACTTTAAACCAGAAGATATTATTGGTAAAAAAGTTACTGTTTTAGTTAACCTAGCACCAAGAGCATTACGTGGTGTAGAAAGTCAAGGAATGATATTAATGACTGAAAATGCTGAAGGTGCATTGGTATTTGTTAACCCTGACGATGCTTCAGTAAACAATGGATTACATATTAGTTAATTTTTTTCTATCTAAAATGGAAATTATATAATGCATGAAAACAATCATGTAATATAAAATATCAAAGACGGTTGTATCTTTGTATCATAATTTAAAACCAATATTATGAAACAAATTGTAACCGTCTTATTTTTGAGTCTACTTTTTAGTTGTGGATCAACAAAAGTCGTAAGAGAATCAAGAAAAACCATAAAAGGGTCATGGGTATTAAACTCGATTAACTACAGTCAACCCGGAACATACAATGTCACACTTTTAAACGATGCTTCAAAAGAATGTTTTGAACAAAGTACATGGCAATTTATACCAAATAACTACTCTGGTACATATACTATAAATAATGCTAATTGTAGTACAGGTGAAAGAAATTTCAACTTTACAATTCAAGAAGTAGATCAAACTACAGGCTTATATAGTTTTTTATTAAAGCCTACTGACGCCAAAGGTAAAAGTGATACTAACCAAGGGTTTAGATTAACCTTAGCACAATTATCAGAAACTAATATGAGATGGGAACAAACCTTAACTGTAGACGGTAAACCATTTACTATTAACATGAACTTTATAAAACAATAAACACTATGAAAACTATAATAAAAAATATATCGACAAGTGCTTTAGCTATATTTTTAATAGCAAGTGTATCTAGCTGTAGCAGTGTACAAAACGCAAATAACAAACAAAAAGGAGCAGTTATTGGAGCCACAGGTGGAGCCATCCTAGGTGCCATAATTGGTAACAATGTTGGTAAAGGTGGTAATGGAGAATTAGGTGCTGTTATTGGTGGTGTTGTTGGTGGTGGAGCTGGTGTGCTTATCGGAAATAAAATGGACAAACAAGCGCAACAAATTGAAGAAGAAATTCCTGGTGCAGTTGTAGAGCGTGTTGATGACGGAATTGTAATAACCTTTGATGAAAATAGTGGTGTGTTTTTTGATACAGCTAAATATAATGTAAACGCAGCATCACAGACTAGTCTAAACAAATTAGTCTCTGTATTTAAAGAATATCCAGACACAAACATATTAGTAGTTGGTCATACAGACAGTGTTGGGAGCGAAGAAAGCAATATGACTTTATCCAAAAACAGAGCATACGCTGTAACAAACTACCTGACTAATCAAGGTTTAAGCAGCAGTCGTTTTACAACTAATTGGTTTGGAGAAACTCAACCAATAAACGATAATAGTACAGCACAAGGACGTGCAAAAAACAGACGTGTAAATGTTGCCATTTTACCAAATGAAAAAATGATTAACGACGCACAACAAGAAACTCAAAATTAATATAATTCTTTATAAATTTTATTCGGAAAATTAAACTGAGTTAGATATATTACAAGACCTTATTTATTAAAAAATAAGGTCTTTTTTTATGCTTATAAATTATATAATTTCAAAAACTAAACTACCTAAAACGTCAGTTCAAAACACCATTGACTTACTTAACCAAGATGCTACAATTCCGTTTATTTCTAGATATCGAAAAGAAGCAACTGGAAATCTAGATGAAGTACAGATTGGAGCTATCGTAAAATATAAAGAAGAATTTGAAACTTTAGAAAAACGTAAAACCGCAATTTTAAAAGCTTTAGATGAACAATCCGTATTAACCGAAGCTTTAAAAGCTAAAGTTGAAGCTTGTACAGATCTTGTTACTTTAGAGGATTTATATTTACCCTATAAAAAAAGCAGAAAAACCAAAGCAGAAACTGCACGTAAAAATGGCTTAGAGCCTCTAGCAAAAATCATCATGAGCCAAAATGCAAATGATGTAGAAGCTATTGCTTTTAAATACGTTAAAGGAGACATTACAACAGTTGATGATGCTTTAGAAGGTGCACGACATATTATTGCTGAATGGATTAATGAACGTACAGACATACGTAATAACTTGCGTAAACAATTAGAGCGTCATGCTATGATTTCCACGACAGTGGTAAAAACAAAAAAAGAGGACGAAAACGCTCAAAAATTCAGAGATTATTTTGAATGGGAAGAAGCATTAGGTCGCATACCATCACACAGACTGTTAGCTATTTTAAGAGCCGAAAAAGAAGGTTTTATTAGAGTTAAGATTGAAATAGATAAAACTAAAGCATTAGAAAACATTGATCGCAGAATTATAAAAAGCGACAATGCTTGTGCTGACCAAATAGAGCTTGCAATAAGTGATGCCTACAAGCGTTTACTGTTTCCGTCATTAAGCAATGAAGCTTTACAAAACGCCAAAGAAAAAGCAGATCAATCTGCTATAAGTGTTTTTGCTAAAAACTTAAAACAATTATTGTTAGGTTCGCCTTTAGGCGAAAAAAGAGTACTTGCTATAGATCCTGGTTTTAGATCAGGTTGTAAAGTGGTGTGTTTGGATGCACAAGGGACTTTATTACATAATGAAAACATCTATCCACATGCTCCAAAAAATGATAGTGTTGGTGCCATGAAAAAATTAGCAACTTTAACTGAAGCCTATACTATTGATGCTATTGCTATAGGAAACGGAACAGCATCTAGAGAAACAGAAGCTTTAGTAAAAAAAGTCCATTTCAAGAATGACATTCAAGTCTTTGTTGTTAGTGAAGCTGGAGCAAGTATATACTCGGCTTCAAAGATTGCTAGAGACGAGTTTCCTGATTACGACGTTACCGTTAGAGGATCTGTATCTATTGGACGTCGTTTACAAGATCCTTTAGCTGAATTGGTAAAGATTGACGCCAAGTCTATTGGTGTTGGACAGTATCAACATGATGTAGATCAGAGCAAACTACAAAAACAATTAGATATTGTTGTTGAAAATTGTGTTAACAGTGTTGGCGTTAACATCAATACTGCAAGTACCTCTTTGTTAAGTTATGTGTCTGGAATTGGCCCAAAATTAGCCGAAAATATTTTTAATTACAGGTCTGAAAATGGTATCTTTAAAAGTAGAAGTGATATTAAAAAGGTTCCTCGTTTAGGCGCAAAAGCGTTTGAACAAGGTGCAGCCTTTTTAAGAATTAGAGAACCTAAAAATCCATTAGACGATTCGGCTGTACATCCAGAAAGCTATACTATTGTTAAAAATATGGCTAAAGATTTAAAAGTAACTTTAAACGATTTAATTGGTAACAAAGAACTACTAAAAAAAATAGATTTAAAAAACTATTGCTCTGATACTGTAGGATTACTAACATTAGAAGACATTATTAAAGAACTTGAAAAACCTGGTTTGGATATTAGAGAGGAAGCTAAAGTCTTTACTTTTAATCAAAATATTAAAACAATTAACGATTTATCGTCCGGACAATTATTACCTGGAATAGTTAATAATATTACCAATTTTGGCTGTTTTGTAGATGTTGGTATTAAAGAAAGTGGATTAATTCATGTCTCTAATTTATCAGATAGCTTTGTTAAGGATGTAAATGAGCATGTGCATTTACACCAACAAGTTATTGTTAAGGTTTTAGAGGTTGATGTTACTAGAAAAAGGATTCAGTTAAAATTACATAAATAACAAAAAAAGCATCAACCTTATATGAGATTGATGCTTTTTAACTTTAGAAAAACTTGTTTATGATGCTTGTTTTAAAGTAATGGCTTTAAACAAATTAGTTTCAATTATATCGTGCCAATTTTGAATACGTTTGGCTTCATAATCTTCAATAAATGCCTCATTTGCATCAAAAAAAGACAATGTTAAAGCTTCTTTTTTAGGCGATATAAATTGTAATTGCAAATCTAAATGCTTCAAATTTGATACTTTATCTCTTCCTTTTTGATAATCAGAGATAATTTCACAAGACTTGACTTGAGATAAATCTATGGTTTTTACCACATTAATTTCATCTTTAAAATGAACATAAGATAGCATGTTTTGGTTTTCGGCGAAAGCCATATATTTATTATTCCAAGTTTCGGACATAGTATACTTTAACCCATTGGAAAGTAATAGTTTTTCGGCTTTATGTTTTGTTTTTGTTTTGCTATTTAATCCTTTAAATACAAATATAAAAAAAGGGACTAATACGCTTAAAACTACTAATATTGCTAGTAGCGTGAATGGTAATTTCATGGTTTTAATTTTTAGATTTAATGTATAATACATCAACACAAAGTCTTAATTTTAAAGACTTAGCGCTGCAATAGTTGGGTAAAACGTATTGCTTTTAAGTAAACCAATGAAATGGATAAATAATCTGTGTTTTGGATAATCCTACAGTAATACTAGCACAGTTTTTTTGATATAATAAAACAGTATTTTGTTGTGTTTTATTTACCGTTTTAACCAATGCATACTGCTTGTAAAATGAGGTATTATCTTCTAACTGAAGGTTAACAGATAACTCAATGTCAGAATTTACAATAATACCTTGAGAGTCTAATGAAGGACTGGCTTGAACGGTATGTTGCGGAAAAGTATGCTGTACAATATTGGTATCTTTACCTTCTGAAAAAAAGATAGTAGAGACACTTAATAAAAGCGTTATAACTAAAAAGTTAAGCTTTGACATTATTATACTTTTGTTTAGTTGACAAAGATATAACTTATCTTGTTAAGAGTGTCTTAAAGTTTTTAAACAGACCTAATTGTTTATAAAATTAGGAAGCCTTAACTTTAAATTTTTAAACTACTTTTTGAATGCTAAAAATAGCTTACCATCCTATTTATTGTCATCCGTTACCAGAAAAGCATCGGTTTCCGATGATAAAATATCAATTATTACCTGAACAATTATTGCATGAAGGCACTTGTATTGAAGCTAACTTTTTTGAACCTAACAGGATGATTAATGAAGCCCCTATTTTAGCTGTACATGATCCTGAGTATTATTACAATTTACTAAATATCACTTTAAATCAACGTGCTGCACGTAAAATTGGCTTCCCTTTGAGTGAGGTTTTGATAGAGCGAGAAATAACTATTGCAGATGGTACTATAAAAGCCAGTCAATTTGCACTACAACATGGTATTGCTATGAATATTGCTGGAGGTACACATCACGCTTACAGCAATCGTGGTGAAGCTTTTTGTATGTTAAACGACCAAGCAATTGGTGCAAGATACTTGCAAAATAAAGGTTTAGCTAATCGTATTTTAATTGTAGATTTGGATGTACACCAAGGTAATGGTACTGCCGAAATATTTAAGAATGATAAGTCTGTGTTTACATTTTCAATGCATGGAAAACACAATTATCCATTTAAAAAAGAACAAAGCGACTTAGATATTGCTCTAGAAAACGATGTTGAAGACACTGAGTATCTTTCAATTTTACAAAAAATATTACCTAAATTAATAACAGACTTTAAACCTGATTTTATCTATTATTTAAGTGGTGTTGACGTCATTAAAACAGATAAATTAGGTAAACTAGGCTTAACAGTAGCTGGTTGCAAAACAAGAGATCAATTTGTTTTAAACACCTGTAAAACACACAGCATTCCTGTTATGTGCAGTATGGGTGGAGGCTATAGTCCTGACATAAAAACCATTGTAAATGCGCATGCCAACACCTATAGATTAGCTCAGGATATTTATTTTTAATTGTAATTATTAGCTAATTTTATAGACTATAAGGTTATGCTAAAAACATTTACAGAATTTTCTACCAACGGGATCTTAACAATCTCTGACCAAAGCCATTTAAAAACGTTTACCAATTCTAAACAAATTGGCTTATATACCTTTATTGTTACTAAAAATTCTAGTTTAGACTTGATTGTAGATGGTGTACCACTAGTTTTAAAACCACATCAAATTTTATCATTAACACCAATACAACAGTTAAAATATGTAGCTGGAGAGCAAAGTGTTGTTTATCAATTTAATCAAGAATTTTATTGTATTAAAGACCATGATAAAGAAGTTGGTTGTGCTGGTGTTTTGTTTTTTGGAAACGATACTATTCCTGTTATTACTTTAAATACTATCGAGCAAGATAAATTTAATATGTTGCATGATATGTTTTTAGAAGAAATTGAAACTCAAGATACTATTCAAGCAGAAATGCTAAGAATGCTTTTGGCTAGGTTTATTATTAAAACTACCAGATTGCTTAAGACCGAAACTACAAGTGATACCATTGTCAAATCTACAGATGAAACCTTAAGACAATATAACTTATTAGTTGAAGCTCATTTTAAGGACGCACATCATGTTGGATTTTACGCAGACAAACTTAATAAATCAGCAAAAACACTATCCAATAGTTTTTCAAAATCCGGACAAAGTCCTCTAAAAATAATACATGAACGGTTAATTTTAGAAACTAAACGTCAATTAATGTATACGGATAAAACTGCAAAACAAATTGCTTATGATATTGGTTTTGAAGACGCCTCACATTTAAGCAGACTGTTTAAAAAACAAACGATGGTAACTATATCAGAATTTAAAAACAGCTTATAAACTCTTTTTTTACAACAAAACCACAATTAGGGAAAAATAGACATCTACTAAGGTAATATTGTCGTTTTAAAATCTACTTTCACATCGCATCTTTGCAGTATAATACTTAAACATATACAAGATGAGAACAACAAGATCCATATTCAATTTAATAGAAATATTCACAAAAGCTAAACGAAATATAGCTAAAACTGTTAATCCACAAGAGCATTGTGAGCACAAACAACTACACGACTATTATTGTGACGCAGAATTAAACAAAGGAATTATTGACAATTCAATTATATAATAACAAATCTATAAATTTAAGACAATGAAAAAATTAATCACAACTTTAGTATTAACATTAACTCTTTTAGTATCTGTTAATGCACAAGACAAAATGATGAAAAACGATACTGTAAAAACAGTAGCACTAGAGCAGACCACTGGTGAGTTTACACAAAAAGGTTTAACTGTAAGTGAAGGAACTTATATATTTGAAATTGCAAATAATGCAGTTGGTAAAGATGTTGGTTTTGTACTAATCAAAAAAGGAGCTGATGCATCCAATCCAGAAAACCACATCAAAACTGCTTATGTCACTAGCGTTGTTAAAGACGGAGAAACACAAAGTAGCAAAGCTACAATATTAGCTAAAGGTGAATACACTTATTTTTGCCCATTAAATAATACACCTCAGTACACCTTAACTGTACAGTAGATTACTAAAGTCTTCTCAAATTATTTAAAGACTTAAAAATAAATGATTGATAGCCATTATATTTTTATTTAAAATAAAAAAAGCCTGCTAAATTATAGCAGGCTTTTTACTTATGTATTGATCTTTAAAAACTTTGAAGTAGAATTACCCCTAATAATACACACACAAAAGGCAAACTTAACAATAAACCTAAATTATGTTTACTTGATTTGCTTTTGTTAAATTTAGCGTTTAAAACCTTTCTAGTTTTACCATTATACTTTAACCAATTTTGAATATGTATAATAAATGAAATAATTGCAAATAATATCCAAGCTTTATCATTAGATATGGTAGAAGCATTCATTTTAGTTAAAAAAGTAGCTATAAACACACCCGAAACAAAAACTAATGCGATTTGCAATGCCGAAATATAAAACAAAGCTATAGTGTTTGCTTTTTGTTTAAAACGTGTTTTAAAGGCTGTAAAAACAGTAAAAAATAAGTGATCGAATGTTGTCATAAATGATATAAAAAAACCTGCTACAATGTAGCAGGTTTTATAGTGTTTAATTTTTACTATTCACCTGAAACTGAAACATTATCAATATGTAATGTCGTGTTTAAATTATTAGTATCGCTTCCAGTGTAAACAAATGCTATGTAACCAGTTCCTGAATAAGAAGATAAATCTATTGGTCCAGAGTTTGTAAATGTAAACCAAGCTTCAAAATCTTCCTCATAACTTGTATTAGCATCTAAAGGAATCCATGTCGCAGATGCAACATTAGCAGAATTACCATCAAAATCTGTTGAGATATACACTTGTAAAGCATCATGACCTGCATCTGGGTAAGCATGTTCTGTTTGAAATGTTAATGTTTCAGTTGAATATACATCTAAATCTATTCCTGGAGTAATTAACCAACCTACATTACTTATTTCTCCTGTACCAAAAGCTGAAAATTCAGCATAACCATTTCCATTATAAACTTGCTCTGTCCATAACTCACTACCATCTTGAGCAATATTTAACCAACCTGTTGTATCTAAATTAGTTCCAGCGGTTGCATCATCAAAACGCTCTTCAAAAATAGTCGAAGCCAAAAGACATCTATCACCTTCCATGTTAACATCTTCTGCTGTATTTAAAGCTAAGACATAACTACTAGCATCAAAAGTTTTACTAACAACAGCTTGAATTGTACCATTCCCTGTTGGTAATAATTGTTCTTTAAAATTAGCAAATGAACTAGTCTCTAATATAAATTCGTCATAATTAGAACCATTACAAACTTGCATTGTTCTAGCTGTATCATAAACTTCATTAGGATCAAAATAACGTGCTCCGTTTAAATTGTCTGTAAACTCTACATCTTGAATTTCTACAAAAACACCAACTTTACTATCATCTATTTCCGAAAATGTAGTTACAAGAGGAATTAAATCCTCTGTCATAGGTGAGCGAAGAAGTTTTTGAGCTATTTGATTTATGTTTAATCTTGTAACTGTACCTCCATATTGGTCAAATTCAGTTCCACCACCAATAGTTATTACTCCACTTCCAGTTCTTTCTTCACCTATATAAAGACCTTTTAAGTTTATGTAAACTTCGCGACCTTTATTAAATTGATTATAAGTATCTGTTTGCTCTAAAATAATTTTTACCGCACCAGAAGGATCACTTATATCGTCTTGCATATATATTTCTTTAAAAAAGTTTCCTGTTGCATCACTTGAAGAAATATACCCTTTAATGTATATATCATTTTCAACTAGAAAAGGTATTGCATCACTAGTATCGTTATCGTTATTAGGATCTGAATTATATAAAGCCTTAGCATAACTCATTTCGACTTCTGTTGAAGAAGCCAATAAAGTATTTAAAGCATTGTTTTCTTCTGTACCTTGAGATTGTGGCACTGAAAAATCATCGTCTTCTACACAAGATGTGACAGCTAATAAAGCCATAAGACTAAAAGCTAATGTTAAATATTTATTCGTTTTCATAATTGTAATATTAATTATTAATAATTTTTCTTTTCCTTTTTTAAAATCTAAGATACACATTTACAAAGTAATTAGCGCCTCTACCATACCAATACTTAGGACCAAAAACTCTTTTTTCAAGACTTACATCTTCTTTAAGTTCTTGATAATTTGCATTTCTACCTTGCTCAAAACCTCCTGTTTTATAAACTTTATCTAAAAGGTTTCCTACACTTGCAAAAAAACCAACATATTTATCGCCAATTTTCCAAGATTTACCTCCTACTAAATTTACTACCATATAGTCATCAAACTGTTCTTGCTTAAGCAATTCTTTAGCAATTTCAGTATCATAATCATTAAATGGTAAACCATCTGAAGGATTAAGATAAAAATTAGAAGTTCTGTTTAATGGACTTACATCTATATAAGCGTTTGAGAAAAAGTTAGCTGTAGCACCAAACCACCAATAATCAGGGTCACGGTATTCAAAACCAATAGATGCTGCTCTTTGTGGACCTCCAGCAACTTTATAATCTTTTAAATAAGCTTCTCCAAAATTTGAAACTTGACTATCTGAAGACACATATAAATTAGGATTGTTTTCATAAGTGTACTCTCCTACAGAAGCTGCTCCTTTTAACTTAATTGTTGGTGTAACTTGAGCTTCAATCCCTAATTCAAAACCAATATGTTTTTTATCAACACCTTGTAACACCTCTGAAACTAAAGCATTAGTTTCAACGATACCATCAGAGGTTATAAATCCACCAATACCATCTGCATAGTAAAAAGAGGTTTCGTTAGCATCCTGAATTTTAGTATAAAAACCTGTCAATTTAGCTTTCACTATTGGTGATCTAAAAATATAACTTGCATCTAGGGACATCACTTTTTCTTCAGTAATATCTTGACCTGTTATATCTACTCCGTTAACAACTCCAACGTAATCATTATTTGCTCTTGAGTTAGTAAAAGTATTTCTTAAAGAAGGTGCTTTAGCTATATAACCACCATTAAAATCTAATAAATGCTTTCCTGAAATCTTATAGGTAAATCCTCCTTTAGCTCCATAACCTGTAAAGTCTATTTTATCACCTTTACCATAAGAATTGTCAGCTATTACATTATCATCAGTATCTAAAGTAACATTTGCTTCATTTTGATATAATCCTTCTCTCTGGTAATCTGTTTTAGTTATGCTACCTGATAAATAGAAATCTACTTTATTGTATTTAAATTGTGCTTGTGCAAACCCTGATATTTCATTTGAATATAAATTGTAATTATATCTAAATTTATCTCCTACATAAGCAACTTGATTAGGATTTAATAAGTCATATTGAAAACCATCAAAAGAATCTATGTTTAAAACTCCTGTAGTACTTCCTAGTAAATCAATGATTTCAGCAAAGTTTTCTGATCGTAATCTACGATAGTTAATAGCTCCATTAAATAAAATATTTTCATTTAATTCTGTATTAAAAATGGTATTAACAGTTAAAAGTTTATCGTCATTTCTATCCTCGTATAATACATAAGCAGCATTTGTACCAGAAATATTATTAGTTAGATTGGCATCCACTATTCTGTCCCAGTCAATCTGTCCATCATTTAGAAATTGTTGCTCAGCAATATATGCTGCAGCATAATCTTCATCTGCTACAGAGTAACTTGGTAAATCTTGATAATATGCAGGACTTGGGTTTGATCCACCACCATAATCAATACGACTATTACCAACTTTACCAAATTGGTAACCAATGTTAGTATTTAAACTTGTCTTATCTGATATGTCCCAAAAGTGATTTAATAATAAAATTGGTTCTTCAACTTCTTTAATACGCGAATTTTTCTTCTCTCCATCATAATTTCCCCAGTATTCATTATACTTAATACCTTTTAAATCATATACTTCTTGTGTATTTGGAGATGATTTACCTCTACGGTTTGGAGCGTAAATTGAAGTAAAGTTAATACTGTGTTTATCATTAATTTTCTTTTCTACAGAAGCAAAAAGCGAGTTAGAATCATATAAAGTAGCATCTTGATACCCTTCATCTCCCCAACGTCTACCTACCATAAGTGTGTAAGCCCAACCGTCTTCCATTAATCCAGAAGCATAACTAGCCATTAATCGGTTAGTATAACTTCTATTTGAAGATGAATAGGTGATACGCCCACCTTCTCTATAATTAGAAGCTCTAGTATTTATGTTTGTTGTTCCTAAAACACCTCCAAAACTATAAGCAGATGGTGACAACCCAGTACTTAACTCTTGGTTACGTACAACGTCGTTTAATCCTCCCCAATTACTCCATTGTGGACGACCTGTGTCTTGCTTATTCATTTCTACTCCATTAATTAGGACCTTGGCGTTATCTGAGTCTAAACCTTTAACTCTAAAAAATGATGAGCTAAACTCAAATGCAGCTGTACGTTGAAAAATATCTTGTGATGATGATAGTAATCCTGAGATATTATCAGATCCACTAGTATCATCATTTAATTCGTCGTCAGATAAAGTAATTGTAAACAAGTCTTGTTCGTTAGCTATAGACACATCTAATGTCATATCCTGTATATCAAGTGTTTTACCTTGATTAACAATAATAGGATATCTTTTGGTTTGATAACCTTCTTTTTCAATTTTAAGAATTTGTTCACCTAGAGGTATTTCACTTGTAAAGGTAAATTGTCCAAAACCATCAGTTTGTTCTGATAATAATGATTTTTCAATGGTAACGGTTACATCAGGAATAGGCTCATCGGTTACAGCATCCTTAACACTACCTTTAACGGTAGTCTGTTGTGCAACAAGTGTAAACGTTGAAAGAATCCCTAATAAGAAAAATAAATAACTTTTTTTCATACTATAAATTATAGTTAATTAATTGTTGGTACGTTAAATAATGATTATTTAAAGCGTGCAAATTTACATTATTTCTAATAAATATATACTTTTGGCAAGCGTTTTGTATTTAAGATAACGTTAACATAACACAAAATCATAATGACACACTTAAAACTTTGGTTTACAACATTTTTACTTACAGCTTTTGTAAGTTTAAACGCTCAAGAAAAGAAGAAATACAAGGTCCATACAGTAGCCTTTTATAACCTAGAAAACCTATTTGATACAATTAACGATCCTACTAAATACGATGAAGCTAGCCCAATGATGGAAATCAAAGCTAATAGGTCTGAAATCTACAAGAAAAAAGTCCACAACATGGCTCGTGTAATTGCAGACATAGGTAGTGAAGTTACAAATAACACGCCTGCTTTAATTGGAATTTGTGAAGTAGAAAACGTTAATGTCATTGAAGATGTTGCCAACGACCCTTTACTACTTGGTAAAGATTATGGCATAGTACATTTTGACGGTCCTGACAACAGAAGTATTGACGTCGCCTTATTATATCAGAAGTCATTATTTCAAGTCATGACAAAAAGCACGCACACGCTTAAAATATATGATGACAAAACAAGAAAACGTATCAATACTAGAGATCAATTATTAGTTACAGGTCGTTTAGAAGGAGAAAAAATACACGTCATTGTAAACCATTGGCCTTCTAGAAGTGGTGGTGAAGCTAAAAGTAGACCAAAACGTGTTGCTGCTGCAAAGCTTAACAAAAGAATTATTGACAGTTTACAATCTGTAGATCCGTATGCTAAAATTATTACAATGGGAGATTTAAATGATGACCCTACCAATGCTAGTGTTAAGGACGTTTTAAAAGCCGAAAGAAACAAAGACAAAGTTGATTTTAAAGGTATTTACAACCCTTATATTGATATGTTTAAAAAAGAAGGTTTAGGTACTACTGCATATAGAGATGCTTGGAGTTTATTTGATCAAATTATGATTACTAAACCATTTTTAGATAAAGATTATTCTAACCTTACATACTATAAAGCAGGGATTTTTAATAAGTACTATTTAGTAAATAAAAAAGGACGTTATAAAGGTTATCCATTAAGAAGCTTTGCAGATGGTGGATTTACTAATGGATTTAGCGATCACTTTCCCGTATACATTTATTTAATTAAAGAAGTAAATGACACTAAAACTAAATAAAATATAGAAGATTAGTTTTCTATTAACACAATAAAAAGCGACCCTAAGGGTCGCTTTTTTGATTCTATAAACCTAACCAAATCTTCCATGGTATTTTAGCTAAAACTAGTATTAATGCTAAAGTATAAAATATAGCAATTGTCTTAAGCTTATTTTTTGAGGTTAATTTCTTTTTGTGCTTAGAATATCCAATAGTTATTAAAGCTACAGCAATAATCATAGTTAAAGGATGCTCGACAACATTAGATCTCATAGTTGCATTCTTCATGATTTCACCCATACTCATTTCACTAAAGTAGTCTGCAGCAAACCACAATACCATGCCAATTAATAAATGTATATGAGACACAATTAAAGTGAATAAAGACATCCTAAAATCACGCGCTTCATACTCTTTTTTAGTAATTGATTTATATAAAGCATTAAAGGTTGCTATTACTATCATAAAAAGCACTAAATAAGCCCAATAACGATGTAATATTTTAAGTGTTGAATACATATATTTTCTGTTTATTAAATTAAAGGATAAAGGTAATAATTAATTGCATAAAAAAAGCCTCTTCATATTGAAGAGGCTTTTAAAATCTTATTATTAATTAGATTTAGAAGTTATAACGTAAACTAGCGTTATAAGTTCTTCCAACTCCTAAATAATAACCAAATGCATCTCTTTGGTTAATATATGCTTCGTTAAATAAATTATAAACGTTAGCTCTAAAAGTCATTTTATTAGATCCTAAATCAAATTTGTAAGTTAATCCTGCATCAGCTAAGGTGTAAGAAGCCAATCTTTTAGATCTATATTTACCACCCGCTATTGCAGTAGCTGCAACTTCTTCTGGGTCAACAAACTCATATAAATCTGAATAAATATTATAATCCATATCAACAGATAACCCTTCAAATAAGTTAGCTCTAATACCAGCTCCAAAAGACGTTTGAGGCGCATTACCAATCTTTACATCAGTTAAATCAACTACACCATCAGTTATTATAAAATCACCAGTGTCAGTATTTTGTAAAGTATATGGTGTTTCACCATCATATTTCCAGTTTCCAACAGAACCGTAACCTCTAAAGCTTAAAGAAGAAGCGGTAGGTCTATACTCAAAATCAAATTCTACACCTGTATGCACCTGTCTAACATCTGTTAATCTGTAAGTACCAAATTCATCATCATCATTACCTAATTCACCATCCGCTCCTTCTAAATCTGTACCAAAAGTTAAAAATCTGTTACCCCAATTAGATGAGTAAACATCAACATTAATTCTCCATTCACCTGCTTTAAATCTATAACCAGCTTCTAAACCTGTAATTTCTTCATTTTCAACTTCAGGGTCTACTATCTCATTAGAGTATAAGATATCTGCAAAAATATTATCTAAAAATGGTTGGCGAGAAAAGAAACCAGCATTACCAAAAATAGAGTGTTTTTCATTAAATTTATAAGCTAAACCTCCTTTTAAGTTATAACCTGTTTTAGTTATTTTTTCTGATTTACCTAAACCATCTCCAGTTCCAGTAAACTTTCCTTCTCTTTGATAAGACTGAGTAGATAAAGCACCTTGAAAAAATGCAGAAAAGCTATCGTTTTTATATTCTACTTGTCCAAAACCTCCTAAATAGTTTATATACTCAGAGTAGTTTCTATCATATCTTTGATCATCATCTGCATAATCAAATAAAGCAGACCATGGATTAGCCTCAAAACTCTCTGTTATCACGTAATCACCAGGTCTATCAGTTCTAAAATTATCATTATAACCAGTTAAACCTAAATAATCATTTATTTGTCTAAAGTGTTCTCCTGTGTAGGTTCTTCCATCAACACCAATATTAAATGACCAATTGTCATTCATTTCAACATTTAAATTAGAAAGTATACCATACCAGTTATGGTTATTTACAGAAGATCTTCTTAAGTAAGAATCTCCAAAATTACCTACACCATCTGTAGCAGTATTGACGTTATTTTCAACAATTTGATCAAAATCAATTTCTCCCAAATCAGTACGAACTCTTCCATTACCAACATTTCCGGTTCCACCACCACGTCCCCATGATGCATATAATACAGATGATAATTCTAATCCTTCCTTAATTTCATAATCCCAGTTTAAGTTTGCTACTGGCTTATGGTAGTAGTTTCTTCTTTCAGTATAACGAGATCCTTCTAAGAAACCTGTGTTTGGGTTATATTTTTCACCATAATCTTCATAATCTTGTAAATCACTAGAGTAATTTTGATCATGCCATTGTGGAGCACCAGTTAACAAGAAGTTAAAAGTATGCTCATCATTAGGCTTATATCCTACAGAGAATAAATAGTTTTGTCCTTGACCTGCAGTACCAGCAGCATATTTCCTGTGTGCTTGCCAGTGGTCAACTAAAATTGTGTAAGCCCAACCGCTTTCTTTTAAACCTGAACTATAAGAAGCTGTTGCTTTAGCATAACTATCGTTACCTCCTAAAAAACGGATAAAACCACCTTCTTTATTTTCTGTAGTTTTTGATACAATATTTACTGTACCTCCAACTGAAGAAATTGCTAATTTTGATGCTCCTAATCCACGTTGGATTTGAACAGCGTTAGCAACATCACTCATACCTGACCAATTTGACCAGTACATTCTTCCGTCTTCCATTCCATTAATTGGTTGACCATTTAATAAGTAACCTGTGTTAACTTGGTCAAAACCTCTTAAAAATATTTGGCTATCACCAAATCCTCCAGCTTGATTAGATACATATACAGATGGTGTGTTTTTTAAAGACTCACCAAATTCAACGTTACCAGATGCTTTTAATTGAATGTCTTTTCCTCTAATAGTAGAAACAGCTACTGGTGTTTGTCTACCTGCTGCTAAATCTATTACTCCAGTACCAACAATTACAACCTCATCTAAAGAGTTGTCCGAAAATAAAGACAGATTACCTAAATCAGTATCTCCATTAAAAGACTTAGTAATTTTCCCAAAACCTACATATGAAATTTCAAGTACACCTGAACTAGACTGAGTAGTAAGTGAGAATGTACCATCAAAATCAGTAGTCGTTCCATTTGTCGTTCCTTTTTCAACAATTGTTGCACTAGGTAACGCAGAGTTTAATTCGGCATCCATTACCGTTCCCGTAACAGTACTTTGGGCCATTGTAAATGCAGTACACATAAATGCTACTGCAAAAAACATAACTTTAATTGTGTTTTTCATTTTGTTAATTTAAGATTTGTTTATTCAAATTCTTTTGCAAAAATACGACTAAATATAATTACAATATTAACTTAATGTTAACAAATGTGTTAACACTAAGTTTAACAAAACTAAAATAAAACATTAAAAAAGGTAAGAAAAATCGTAATTATTATTTTTTATCTTAAATTTTTATAGAATTCTAATAAATTAAGAGTAGAAACATCATGATTGTCAAAATTAGCGTTGTCAAATTCTTTTAAAATTTTATTAGCTAATTGCTTTCCAAGCTCAACACCAAACTGATCATAGCTATAAATATTCCAAATAATACCTTGAACAAATATTTTATGCTCGTACATCGCTATTAGTTTCCCTAAGCTTTCTGGAGTTAATTGTTTTATTAAAATAGTATTAGTAGGTTTATTACCTTCAAATACTTTAAAAGGAGTTAATTGTTTTATTTTTTCTGAAGACGTATTTTGAGATTCAAATTCAGCTTTAACCTCCTCTTTAGTCTTTCCGTTTAATAAAGCTTCCGTTTGAGCAAAAAAGTTAGACATTAACTTATCTTGATGGTCTTGGTTACCATGGAGCGATTTTGCAAAACCTATAAAATCTGCAGGAATTAGTTTAGTTCCTTGATGGATTAACTGAAAAAAAGCATGTTGCGAGTTTGTACCTGGTTCTCCCCAAATAATAGTTCCGGTTTGATAGTCTATTTTTGCACCATTTCGATCTACACTTTTACCATTACTTTCCATTATACCTTGTTGCAAATAAGTTGCAAACTGAGTTAAGTATTGTGTATAAGGTATTACAGCTTCGCTTTCAGACTTAAAAAAGTTATTATACCAAACACTAAGTAAAGCTAATATTACTGGGATATTTTTATCAAATTCTTCTGTTTTAAAATGCGTATCCATAGCGTTGGCACCAGATAACAATGCATCAAAGTTTTTAAAACCTATAGATAAACTAATAGTTAATCCTACTGCACTCCAAAGCGAAAAACGTCCGCCAACCCAGTTCCACATCGGGAACATATTATCTTGATCTATCCCAAATGCTTTTACTTTTTCAATGTTTGTAGATACTGCTACAAAATGTTTTGCAACATCTTCTTGTTTTGCATGTTCTAAAAACCATGTTCTTATTGTATTGGCATTAGATAAGGTTTCTTGAGTTGTAAATGTTTTAGAAACTATTACAAATAATGTAGTTTCAGGATTTAGCGTTTTTAACACTTCATTTACATGGTCACCATCTACATTACTAACAAAATGTGTTGTTAAGTGATTTTTATAATACTGTAATGAGTCTACTACCATAGCAGGTCCTAAATCACTACCTCCAATACCTATATTAACAACATCTGTAAATGCTTTACCTGTAAAACCTTTAAGTTGACCCGAAATAATTTGATTAGAAAATGCTTCAATTTTCTCTTTAACTTCAAAAATTTCTGGCATTACATTTTCACCATTTACCAAAACGGTATCTGTTGCTTTAGCACGTAAAGCTGTATGTAACACTTCTCTGTCTTCTGTTTTATTAATTACTTCTCCAGAAAATTGTGCTTGTATAGCATCTTTTAACTTAGTTTCTTCAGCTAATTCTAAAAGAAGTGTAATAGTTTCTGAAGTGATTCTGTTTTTTGAATAATCTACGTAAAAATCTTCCCAATTAATAGTCATCTGATTTGCTCTGTCTTTATTTTGAGCAAATAACTCTTTCATTTTTAAATCTTTTGAAGCTTCAAAATGATCTTTTAATTTTTGCCAAGCTTTAGTGCTTGTTGGGTTGATTGATGGTAGTGTCATGGTTAGTATATGTAATTAAATTTTCAGTACTAGTTTGTATATCTAAAATTTGCTCTTCTTCTATAGGCGAAATAAAATCTATTCCGTCTAATTGAATTTTAAGTGGTTCTATAAATTTTATGTACTCCGTTTTTAAACTATCCGAAATAGGCTCAGCTTCTGGTAATTTTTGTTTGAAAGGATCAACTTCTTTACCATTTTTCCAAAAACGATAACACACATGAGGTCCTGAAGTATTTCCAGTCATACCAACATAACCAATAACATCTCCTTGCTTTACAAAATCACCAACTTTAGCATTTCTTTTTTGCATATGAAAATACTTAGTAGTGTAAGTACTATTATGCTTAACTGCTACAAAATTACCTGCAGATTTACTATAACGAGATTGAACTACAGTACCATTTGCAGTAGCTCTGATTGGCGTACCAATATTTGCTGCAAAATCCGTCCCTCTATGCGGACGTACACGATTACCGTATAAAGCAATCCTACGATTTAAATTGTATCTAGAAGAAATTCGCTTATACTCAACTGGTGCTTTCAAAAAAGCACGACGTAAATTTTTAGCATCTTCAGAGAAGTAATCTTTTAGTCCTTTTACTGTATCAGTTTCAAACTCGAAAGCATAAAAAGGTTCTCCGTTATGTTGGAAGTAGGCTGCTTTAATATTATCTATTCCTGCGTAAATGCTATCATCAATATATTTTTCGGTATAAATAAGTTTGAATTTATCGTTTTTTTGAAGTCTAAAAAAGTCAATAGTCCATGCATAAATATCGGACATTTTATAGGCTAACAAGACACTTTTACCTTGTTTTGCTAAAGCTTCAGAAATATTAGATTCAATAACACCCGAGACTTCTTTTTCTACAAACTTAATTGGCTTTGTACTTGAATAAGCATGTATTGAATCTTGAAAGTTTATAACAACATAATCTGTTTTTGTAGGCTGATAAATAAAACACTTAGGCTCTTGTAGTGAGTCATTAGAACATAATAACGTATAAGGTTTACCAACTTGTAGACGTCTTATATCAAAACTATCTTTTGTTTGTTCTGCTATTTGGAAAATTTTAGAGTAATCTATTTTATTGCGCTGAAGAATCTCGCCAAAACTATCTCCTTTTTTAATAGTGTCACGCTTAACAACGTAATCTTCTAGTTTAAAACCAAATTCATAAACGTCTTCTGGTTCTTCTACTAATACTGTTTCAACTGGTTTTACTTTATCTTCTTTGCAACTATATATTGCTAATGTAATTATAAGAAGTATTATACATTTTTGCCCCAATCTTGCAGTTCTTGTTTGCTCCATAAGTCTGGAAAAAATATTCGTCTTTGATATTTTGGATGCATATATTTTACCCATTCGCTTCCTCCTGTTGCTTCTGCAGTTTTACCACCTATATTTAGGTAATGATTTGCTGTGTTATAATGTGCCATTACCCAAGTTATATTAACTGTGTAGTCGTAATGACGCATTGCTTTAATTAAATCTTGATCTTCTCTAACCTCTTGTGGTAATCCTTTAAAAATAGTCCACAAGTTATGAGTGTTATAGAATTCTGCAAATCTAATAAATTCGTCTTTGTATTTGTCCTCAAAAACTGTTAATGTATAGCTTTTTTTACCGGTTTTGTAGTCTTTACCTGCAGCTTGCCAATATAAATGTTCAAAAGCATGTTCAAAAGACGTGTTTCTATCAATAGTATCTCTAAATCTATTGTCTATTAAATTGATTAGCTCTGTTGAAGCAAATTCAATTTTTCTGTATTGAGCAGACTGAAACCCACTTGCTGGAGTCAATGTACTTCTAAACTTATTGTATTGCCCTACATCCATTCCGTCTTTCATGACAGTAAATGAAGACGTTAAAACATCAAAATAACGACTAATACGCATGATTTTAGTTTCGAAAAAAGACGCTGAAATATTATCTTGTTTGGCAACTTGATCTATTTCCCATAAAATCATTTTAAACAACAACTCATTAACTTGATGATACATTAAAAACACCATCTCATCTGGTAAAGTTGTGCGTTGTACTTGTAAATTTAAAAGTGCATCCGTCTGAATATAATCCCAGTAATCTATGGGTTTACTGTGCAACAAACCATCCAAATGTGTATTAACATTTTGGTCCAATGCATTGTATTTATCTGTTAATTGGTCTGTTATATTCTTATCTATACTCATTACTTATTTAATCTACTATAATTTTAAAGCTATGCTTTAAACCTTTGTAAGCCTCTAGATCTGCTCTTAAGGACCCAACTGCTAAGTCTGCTTTTATACGTAAAGGTATTTTATTTTTATCATTAGACACCCAAAGGGTTAAACTTTCTTCCTCTTTAAATACACGTCCTGCCATTACATATGGTCTAAACATTAATGTTTCAACAGTTCCAAAGTCAGTATCTAGGTTTTCTTTTCCAAGATATTTAAGTTTAAACCCATAGTTTTCTTCATCAAAAAACATATCTAATTTAATCTCATCTCCTTTACTTAATGTTCTTGTATCTAATTTATTTCTAAGATAATAAAAGGTAGACACCATGTCTTGCACCTTATCTTTTGTTGTTAGAGTCTTTTTAGTATCATGCTTTTTGTTATATACTAAAGCTGTTTTATTAGATTGATTAAAATCAATTTGGATATTTTTTTATGACCACCTTCGTTAATTTTTCTTATAAATTTATAAGGTAATATGGTTTGTTTGTCAAAATAACTTTCATAACGATCCTCTACTTTAAAAAACCACTTAATCATACCTGTGGTCCACCCTTTACCCACTACATGAAAAACAGGCTTACCATTTAAACTAGTTTCTTTAACTTGTAATGTTGCATTACCAGCTTTTAAAAACCCGCTATAACTCATTTTAAACTTAAACCATTCGCCAGTTTTAAACGCAGGTTCTTGTTGAACTGCAAAAGATACACTTGCTGTAAATATTGCTAATATTATAAGTATTTGTTTTTTCATAACTCATGTAATTATATAGCTATTTGTAAACAGCTATGGATTGTTTAAAACTTAGATTACAATTACTATTCCAAAAATATAAAACAAAAAAATGCCATCTTAATATTTGATGGCATTTTTTTGTTATTAAATTATGAATTTCTTAAAGTGTTCCTCTTTTCGCTTGTTCTCTTTCAATAGATTCAAACAATGCTTTAAAGTTACCTGCTCCAAAACCACGTGCTCCCATACGTTGTATTATTTCAAAAAACAAAGTCGGTCTGTCTTCTACTGGTTTTGTAAAAATTTGAAGTAAATACCCTTCTTCATCTGCATCAATCATAATACCTAAACTTTTCAGTTTTTCGATATCTTCTTTTAACTCATGACTAAACTCTTCAAGCCTACCAGGTACAGACGTATAATACTCGTCTGGAGGTGTAGATAAAAATTCAACTCCGTTGGCTCTTAATTGAGACACTGTTTTTAAGATATCATCTGTAGCTACAGCAATGTGTTGCACTCCTGCACCTTCATAAAAATCTAAATACTCTTCTATTTGAGAACGCTTTTTACCTTCAGCTGGTTCGTTAATTGGAAATTTAATTCGTCCATTTCCATTGGACATTACTTTACTCATTAAAGCTGAATATTCGGTATGAATTTGCTTATCATCAAATGACAAAAAGTTTTCAAATCCCATAACGTCTTCGTACCATTTTACCCAAACGTCCATTTGGTTCCAACCAACATTACCAACCATATGGTCTATGTATTTTAAACCAGCAGTTGGTGGATTATAATCTGATTCCCATTTTTGAAAACCTGGTAAAAAAGCGCCTTTGTAATTTTTACGTTCTACAAACATGTGTACCGTTTCTCCATAAGTATAGATTCCTGCTCTTACAACCTCACCATGCTCATCAGACTCTACGGTTGGTTCCATGTAGGATTTTGCACCTCTTGAGGTTGTTTCTTCATATGCTTTTCTTGCATCTTCAACCCATAATGCTACAACTTTGACACCATCACCATGCTTTACAATATGGTCGTTTATTGGTGATTTACTATTTAAAGGCGTTGTAAGCATCAACTTAATTTTATCTTGAGTTAAGACATAACTTACCTGATCTGTAGATCCTGTTTCAAGACCTTTGTAGGCATGTGACTGAAAACCAAAAGCTGTTTTATAAAAGTGAGCTGCTTGTTTTGCATTACCAACATAAAACTCGACATAATCGGTTCCTAAAAGTGGTAAAAAATCTTGTGCACCTTCAAATATTTTTTCTAAACCGTAGTTTACTGATTCAATTTCTTTTTTACTCATAATAAATATATATTTTGATAACCACTGTTGTGATTATTTTTGTTTTAATAATAAATAGTTTACCACTTTCGTGGAAATAAAAGCCTTACTCTAACCAAGATTTAAAGTAATCTTCGTCTGCAATTTTCAAAGCCTCTTCAGTAACCATTAATGGTTTAAAAGTATCTACCATTACTGCTAATTCGTCTGTTTTAACTTTACCTATACTTCGCTCTGTTGCTCCTGGGTGTGGACCATGAGGTATTCCTGCAGGATGTAAGGATATGTGTCCTGCATCAATATCGTTACGAGACATAAAATCTCCATCAACATAATACAACACCTCATCACTATCTATATTGCTATGATTATAAGGTGCAGGAATACTATCTGGATGATAGTCATATAGTCTTGGCACAAAACTACATACAACAAAGGCATCTGTTTCAAAAGTTTGATGCACTGGTGGTGGTTGGTGAATACGACCTGTTATAGGCTCAAAATCGTGTATTGAAAATGCATAAGGATAATTATATCCATCATAACCAACAACATCAAAAGGATGCGTTGCATACACCATTTCAAAAATATCGTCTTGCTTTTTAACTTTAATTAAAAAATCTCCTTTTTGATTGTGTGTCTCTAACTCTTGTGGTTGTCTTAAATCACGCTCGCAAAATGGAGAGTGCTCTAGTAATTGACCAAACCAATTGCGGTAACGCTTTGGTGTGTAAATTGGTCTTTTAGACTCGACAATAAACAGTCTATTGTCTTCTGTGTCAAAATCCATTTTATAAATTACACCTCTTGGGACTAATAAATAGTCTCCATATTTGAAGTCTAAATTACCTAAATGTGTACGTAACTTACCTGTCCCTTTATGGATAAAGATAAGCTCGTCTGCATCTGTGTTTTTATAAAAATAATCTTTAGTTGATTGTTTTGGTGCTGCCAAAATGATACTACAATCGCTATTTATTAATACGGTTTTACGCGACTCTAAATAATCGTTTTCTGGTTTAACTTGAAATCCTTTTAAACGATAGGATTGTATATGATTTTTTTTAGCAATTTTTGGTGCTACACTGTATTGTTTTTTTATAGCTTTAACTTGCGTTGGTCTATGCTCATGATATGAGTTTGTAGACATACCGTCAAAACCTATGGTACCAAATAACTGCTCTGCGTACAGAGAACCGTCTGGCTTTCTGAATTGTGTGTGTCTTTTTGGTGGAATTTTTCCTAGTTTATGATAAAATGGCATTTTTTTAATTTTTAAATTGAAAAATAACGTCTAAGAATCGTGTGACGCTTTACTAAATGCTTAACAAGGAAGAAGGATCATTCTGGATTACGCTTAATCAAGAATTTTAAATGAGATAATAAATCGCTCCAAATTGTCTTCATAATCTAACAAATATCGTAAAATTTTATGAGTATGGAAAAGGTTTTAACTTTGTTTACTAGTCTATGCGTCTAGCCTTGCGTTAAGGGTAGTAATGGCATCCTTTTTTTGCTTCCATATAAGGCAAAAAAAGATATAATGGATGACCTGGTTACCTGTAATACCCTAAAAGTATTACAGGTAAAACGCCCAATTAAAACCAATAGCCTAGATTAAAAAACCAGTAGCTTTGTTTAGTCTCTGGTGAGTATGAGTATTTAGCTTCGATTGGACCAAGAAAAGACTCTAATGAATATCCTAAAGCAAATCCTGAATAATCTGGAAACGAAAACCAATCTGTTGAATCAAACATCCTATCTTCTACGTTTGCAAAATTTGCCGAAAATATCAAATGGTTTTTTGGCAAGAAATGATAGTCTAAATCTATACTTGTTTTTAAGTATGAATCTGCTGATATACTTAAAAAATCATAGCCATAGAATGGTTTAAAATTATTGATGAAATTATTTCCGTATCCTCCTAAAACAAAATCTAAAAATTGATTGGCTTTTGGGTTTATTTTAAAGCCTCCATCTGTAGTGATGTTTAAAGATAATTTATCTGTTGCTTTGAAGGCATAGCCTAACTCGGCTTTTAAGATTGTGAATGGCGAGAAGGAACTTGAAAAATCTGTTGAATACAGGTAATAATTACCTTCTGCTGAGAAAAACATTCCGTTAGTTGGAAAGTACTTACTATCATAGGTATCAAACTTTAAGGCTCCGAACAGACTGACGTAATTACTGTTTTCAAAAACGGTTTCGGTTTGATTATCTGAGGATAAAATAGTTTCGGTTTTTACTTTTAGTTTTTTATGTTCTACACCTAATGACAATGCTAAGTCATTACGAAACAAGGTTTGTACGTAAAATTGAGTGTTAAAATCTGATAATTCAGCATCTATTTTATTTATTCCAACAGAAGAAATTTGTGTAGGTGTTAAAAAAGCATCTGCCACTACACCTTGATTAAACTCGTTATATCTTGATTTTAAACCGACACTCCAATAAATACCTTTATCTATAAAGTAGTCAAAATTATACCTTACATGGTCACCAATTATTAAATCTAAGGAAGCAACATCGTTTTTAAGTAAAAATCTGTTTTTTGTAATGTTAGCTAAAATGGCACTTTTGTATAAATCATCATAGTGTAATCCTAGTTTTAAAAATGTTGTTTTTTTAGTTTCGGTCACTTTTGTGACTAACTTATACGCATTGCCTTGCTCTGGTTTAAGCTCGTAAAAAAAGCTATCAAAATTATTAGTACCAACAATGTTATTAGTGCCTTCAAACAAATCTTTATAGGCTATTTTACTATATGGCCTGATTTTAAGCTTACCTAAGATATAGGATCTTGTGTACCTTTCCATGCCATGTGTTTCTATATAATTTATCTGCAAACTATCTGGCGTATTAGCTACATGATTTTTAGATGGCTTGGTATGCTGCTTAGATTGTAGTTGCTTTAAGTCTTCAATATTTACCATTGCTGCTTTAAGACCATTTTCTATAATTTGACGACCATCATCAAAGGACACAACTGTAAATTTAGTGATATCTGGTTTGATATAAATATCAGTCTTTTTAGACTTTCTTTTCATATCATTAATGGTTCTAAAATTATTTATTTGAAATAAAATTTGAGGTGCCGAAGATAAATCTGTACGATTAGCTAATCCATCTTGCACATCTACACCAATGATTACATCTACTCCTTTTTCTTTTAATTCTCTTAATGGATAATTATTAACAACGCCTCCATCTATTAATAAATCTTCTCCAATTTCTACTGGTTTAAACAACGACGGAAAGGTACCGCTTGCCCTTACTGCTTGTGGCAAATTACCTTCGTCCAAAATTACTTGCTGACCAGTTTCTACATTTGTTGCTATACAGAAAAAAGGAATGGGTAATTTAGAAAAATCATTTTGTGCACTAACATGCAACATTAACTTGGTTAATAAATTAAATATATTTTGCCCTTTAGACAACGCAGATGGAAGTTGTACTTTTAAATGATCAAAAGGAAGTGTAATTGCGTATCGCTCTGAAATTTCTCTTTCATAGATTGATTTTGCAGATCTTGGTATATTATCGCTAATAAGATCGTCAAAATTGACTGTTTTAAAGATTGAATCTAATTGTTTTCCGGAATAACCAGACGCGTATAAAGAACCAATGATTGCTCCCATACTTGTACCAGCAACATAATCTACTTTGATATCCAGACTATCTATAACTTTTAGTACACCTATGTGCGCAAAACCTTTGGCTCCACCACCACTTAATACCAACCCGACTTTTGGGTTTTCTGGTATGCTATCCATTTTTTGCTGTGCAGTAACGGTATTTAATACAGTAAAACAGATTATAAGAATTATTAGGTAATGTTTCATTCTTTATGATAATAGTTATAAATTTTAGAGGCTTTGGACACTCCAACAACATCTTCTAACTCGTCAATTTTAGCATTTGATATACGCTTTGCCGATTTAAATACTTTTAATAATTGCACTATTGTTTTTTCTCCAATTCCAGGAATGGTTTCCATTTCTGTATTTAATGCTTGTTTACTTCGTCTATTACGATGATGCTCTATACCAAATCTGTGAGCTTCATTACGTAATTGCTGAACGATTTTAAGTGTTTCGGATTTTTTATCTAAATATAAAGGAATTGGATCCTCTGGATAAAACAATTCTTCTAATCTTTTGGCAATACCTATAATAGCTATTTTACCTCTTAAGTCTAATGCGTCTAAACTTTTTAACGCAGAAGACAATTGTCCTTTACCACCATCAATAATGATTAACTGTGGTAAGGGTTGATTTTCTTCAAGCAACCTTTTATAACGTCTAAAAACGACTTCTTCCATAGACGCAAAATCGTCTGGACCTTCAACTGTTTTTATATTAAAATGACGATAGTCTTTTTTACTTGGTTTACCATTTTTAAACACAACACAAGCTGCAACTGGATTTGTACCTTGAATGTTGGAATTATCAAAACATTCAATATGTCTAGGCTCTTCACTTAAACGTAAATCTTGTTTCATTTGTGCCATTATACGATTGGCATGTCTATCTGGATCTGTTATTTTCACCTGTTTAAAACGCTCAAGCCTGTAATATTTAGCGTTTCTTATAGATAAATCTAAAATATGCTTTTTATCTCCTAACTGAGGGACTGTTACTTTAATATCCTCGCCAATATTGACTTTAAAAGGCACAAATATTTCTTTTGAGTTAGAGTTGAATCGTGCTCTTATTTCTATTATCGCTAATTCTAGAAGCTCTTTGTCAGTTTCATCTAATTTCTTTTTAATTTCTAGAGTATGAGATCTTATTATAGAACCATAAGAGAGTTGTAAAAAATTAATGTATCCATGACCAGCATCACTAACTATAGAAAACACATCTACATTACTAATTTTAGGATTTACTATGGTAGATTTTGCTTGATAGTTTTCTAAAACTTCAATTTTTTCTTTTATTCGCTGTGCTTCCTCAAATTCTAAATTTTCAGCAAATTGTTTCATTTGCAACCTAAATTGCCATAAAGAGTCTTTAAAATTTCCTTTTAAAAGTTCTCTAATAGCTTTTATGTTTTCGTCATAAGACGCCTCTGTTTGATAATCTTCGCATGGTCCTTTACAGTTTCCTAAATGATACTCTAAACAAACCTTATACTTACCTGATTCTATTTTATTTTGAGATAAATCAAAATTACAGGTTCTAAGCTGGTATAAACCACGTATTAAATCCAATAAAGTATAAACGGTTTTTACACTGGTATATGGTCCAAAATATTCGCTTCCATCCTTTATATATCTTCTAGTTTGGAACACTCTTGGAAATCGTTCTTTTTTAATACAAATCCATGGATAACTTTTATCATCTTTTAATAAGACATTATATCTTGGTTTGTGTTTTTTTATTAAGTTATTTTCTAGCAGTAAAGCATCTGTTTCAGTCTTGACAACAATGTGCTTCATACTAGCAATACGCTTTACTAAAACTCTAGTTTTTCCGTTATCATGATTTTTAGTAAAATAAGAGCTTACTCGTTTTTTTAAGTTTTTAGCTTTCCCTACGTATATTATAGTGCCTTCAGCATCAAAGTATTGATAAACACCAGGAGAATCAGGTAAAGTTTTAAGTTGTATATCAAGTGGTGTTTGGCTCATTATAACATTAAAAATCAAGTGTAATTTAAAGTTAACCAAAGGTAATTATTTAAAAACAACTAACCCTTTTTACTATAAATTTTAACCTAAAAATAAAATTATAATATTGACTTATTCATTACCTTGCATCTCATTTTAAACCTAAAAAATGACTAAAAAAACACTAGGTAGAACAGACAAAATCGACTTCCCAAACTTAGATTTATTTGAAGTAGATTGCAAAATAGATACAGGCGCTTACACCTCTGCCATACATTGCTCAAAAGTAGCTGTAAAAGACGATGGCTTACATTGTACATTTTACAGTAAAGGTCACCCAAATTTTAATAGTAAAACTAAAGTCTTTAAGGACTACACTTTTACAGATGTAAAAAGTAGTAATGGTTTTGTAGAAAATCGATACAAAATAAAAACTGATGTTGTATTTTTTGGTAAAACATTCAAGATTAACTTAACTTTAAGCACAAGAGACGATATGAGATTTCCGGTTTTAATTGGAAGACAATTTTTAAAACGTAAATTTCTAGTCGATGTAGACATACTAAACCAATCCTTTAACTATAATAACTAACAATGAACATTGTAATTTTATCCAGAAATGCTAATTTATACTCTACAGATCGCTTAGTAGAAGAAGGCGAAAAAAGAGGTCATAAAATTGAAATAATAGATCCTTTAAAATGTGATATTATTATTGAAAAAGAAAAACCTTCTATTTACTACAAAGATCGATATTTAGATTACGTTGATGCCATTATACCACGCATTGGAGCTTCAGTTACATTTTATGGCTGTGCAGTTGTTAGACAATTTGAAATGATGAATGTCTTTACCACTGCATCTTCTGACGCCATTTTACGATCAAGAGACAAACTAAAAAGCTTGCAACGTCTTAGCAAAGCCGGAATAGGAATGCCAAAAACGGTATTTACTAACTATTCTAGAGATGTTGAAGAAGTTATTGAACACGTTGGAGGCGTACCTGTTATTATAAAATTACTTGAAGGAACACAAGGTTTGGGTGTCGTTTTAGCTGAATCTAAAAATGCTGCCGAATCTGTTTTAGAAGCCTTTAATGGTCTTGAAGCTAGAGTAATTGTTCAAGAATTTATTGCTGAAGCTAAAGGTGCAGATTTACGTGCTTTAGTTGTTGACGGAAACGTTGTTGGTGCTATGAAACGTCAAGGAAAAGAAGGTGAGTTTAGATCTAATTTACATCGTGGTGGAAATGCCGAGATTATTAAGTTAAGCGAAGCTGAATTATTAGTTGCCCAAAAAGCATCAAAAGCATTAAAACTTCCTGTTTGTGGTGTGGATATGTTACAATCTGAAAGAGGTCCTTTATTATTAGAAGTAAACTCTAGTCCTGGATTAGAAGGTATTGAGAATGCTACCGGAAAAAATATTGCCAAAAGCATTATGACTTATATAGAAAGAAATTACAAGTATTAAATATGAATAATAACGACGTTTTAGAAATTTTAGGTGAAACTATCAAACCTGGACAAAGTGCAGAAGTTAGTTTTAACGTTGCCAAATTACATACAAGGACACCTGTAGATGTACCTATAATTATTGAACGTTCAAAAAAACCAGGACCTACAGTATTGTTTACTGCTGGTATCCATGGTGATGAAATTAACGGAACAGAAATTGTCCGTCAATTAATATCTAAAGGCATTAATAAGCCCAAAATTGGTACTACTATTTGTATACCTGTTCTAAATATTTTTGGTTTTATAAACATGGAACGTGCTTTTCCTGATGGACGCGATTTAAATCGTGTGTTTCCAGGACATAAAAACGGATCATTAGCTAGTCGTGTTGCTTACGAATTAATTAATGAAGTTATACCACATGTAGATTTTATAGTTGATTTTCATACTGGTGGAGCTTTACGTTTTAATGCACCACAAATACGAATTGAGCAAGGCAACGAAGATGATGATGTAATGGCTGAAATTTTTGGAGCACCATTTATATTGTATTCTAAAAATTTAAATAAATCTTTTAGAAATGCTTGTAATAAATTAGGCAAACCTATTTTACTTTATGAAGGCGGAAAATCGTTTTACTTGGACAATACAGTAACCAACACAGGTGTTAACGGATCAAAACGTATATTAAATCATTTTGGTATGTTGCGTCGACAATTTAAAGTATCAGAACCTAAAAAAGAATGTGTGAAAATTACTGATAGTTCTTGGCTTAGAGCTAAGCATTCTGGAATGTTTAAAGCAACCGTTAAATTAGGTGTGGAAGTTAAAGTTGGTGATGATATTGGTAACATTACAGATCCTTATGGTAAGTTTAATCATTTTGTAAAATCCAAACACGCTGGTTATGTTATTAACATCAATCAAGCTCCAATTGTGTATCAAGGTGATGCATTATTTCATGTGTCTACAGAAGTTTTAACATAAACAACAATGAAAAAGGCTCAATTAAGACCTCATTATAAAGCTTTAAGAAGCCAATTAACTACAGATCAAATTGATGATTTTAGCATGGCTATTGCTAACCAATTAATAGGCTTACCCATTTGGAATCATAGTTTTTACCACTTGTTTTTAACCATTGAAACACAGCAGGAAATTAACACCGATTTTATACTAAACATCTTATCTGGAAAAGATAAAAATATTATCATTTCTAAAAGTGATTTTAAAACTAATACTCTGGATAATTTTTTATTAACAGATAACACAAAACTTAAACTTAGCGCTTATAACATACCAGAACCAGTTGATGGAATTGAAATTGCAGATTCTAAAATTGAAGTTGTTTTTATCCCTCTATTAGCTTTTGATTTAAAAGGAAATCGAGTTGGATACGGAAAAGGATTTTACGATAATTTTTTAGCTAAATGTAAACCCGAAACCTTAAAAATAGGCTTGTCTTTTTTTGAAGCAGAAACAACAACCATTGAAGATGCTTTTGAAGGTGATATTCCTTTAGACATGTGTGTCACACCAAAACAGGTTTATACATTTTAAGCGTCTTCTTTTTAGGAAACGCTTTACCATTAAAAAATATTAATATCCCAAAACCTATACTTATAGCTACATCTGCTATATTAAAAACAGGTTCAAAAAACGTAAAGTAATCTCCTCCAATTATAGGTATCCATTCTGGAAGATAACCTTTCCATAAAGGCAGATATAACATATCTACAACTTTACCATGCAGCAAACTATCATAACCTTCAGGTGGTAAAAAAGTAGCTACTTGAGACAAACTATCATCAAATAAAACTCCATAAAATATAGAATCTAATATATTACCTAAGGCACCTGCAAAAATAAATACTAAGGCTAAAACTAATGTTTTCGATTGCTCTTTTTTAATTGTATTAATCAACCAGTATCCAATACCAACTATTGCAAACACCCTAAAAACAGTCAAACATAATTTGGCTGTACGATCTGTAATAAAAGGAAGAATATCGCTAAGTTTGGTTCCCCAAGCCATACCACTATTTTCAATAAAATATATTTTAAACCAATTAAACACTGTATAATCTTCGCCTAAAACAAAATGAGTTTTAACGTATATTTTACTTATTTGATCAATAAGTAAAATTGAAATAATTAAAAGAGAGGCTTTTTTAAATTCATAAATCATAGGACACTTAAACAAATTAAGTGTTGTAAAAGTTAGCTAGTTAACATGACAAAAATAGACTTAATTTTTGGTTTTGGAGACATGGATGTTTCCATTAATAGAATGACAGTTAATATTAAATTTTCCGTATTTAAATTGATGAAATTGCACAACTCCAGTTTTACTAATCGCTGTAACCTCAGCATTATTAGTCTGAACTGCAATATTACCATCAATAGTATTAATAGTTGCATTACCTAAAAATTGTTTTAAACTGCAGTCACCTTGATTAGACTCTACAAACACATAATTGTATTCGCCTACAACTTGTACAGATGCTATATCACTTTTAACATCCAAAATCATATGATTTGGCACTAAAAGATCATACTCAACAGATAAAACTTTATGCGCACTTAGCTTATCGTTATTATTTTTAAATAATGGTTGATATGCTGAATTTATAAACAAAGTTTCAGATGAAATACTATCTAAAATCACCAAATGTTGTGCATTTTCGCCTTCTATTCTAGCTTTTAAACTTAAGGTTTTAGAAGGACTATTTTTTACATTAATTTTAAACACACCTTCTGCGGAAATATTCACCGTTTTAATTGCTGTGGCTTCCCATGTTTTTTCTTTACTTATTTGAGCATATAAAAAACTAGTAAACAGTAAAAGTGATAGCGTTATTTTAAGTTTCAAAAAATGTTGTATTTATTATAAAAACAAAACGCTTCAAATTAATTTGAAGCGTTTTGTTTAGTGATTGCTTTACTGTTATAAAGCATTATTATGACTGTTATGCAACCTTATTTTTGCATGTTTTTGGCTTCTATACTTAATGTTGCATGTGGTACTAACTCTAAACGTTTAGGGTTTATAAGCTTACCTGTTACACGACAAATACCATAGGTTTTGTTTTCGATTCTAATTAAGGCATTTTTTAAGTCACGTATAAACTTTTCTTGTCTAATGGCTAAAGCTGAGTTAGACTCTTTACTCATGGTCTCACTTCCTTCATCAAACGCTTTAAACGTTGGAGAGGTATCATCTGTACCATTGTTATGGTCGTTAACATAAGCACTTTTAATTAACTCTAAATCGTGCTTAGCTTTTTCAATTTTATCTTGAATTAGCGTTTTAAATTCTGCTAATTCCTTATCAGAATATCTTTCGTTTATATCTGTTGCCATAATTTTAGTTTTTTTGAATAAATAGTTTGGTATTTACATCATCAAAAGCAATTTCTATACCACTATTTAATTGATTAATAATTTTTAAATCATCAGTTAAGGTTTCTGCCTTAATATAATCTAAATTAGCTTGTACTGCCTGCACGATATTTTGGTCTTCTTGAAGCTGTACAGTAATCCTGTCGGTTACTTCAAACCCAGAATCCTTACGCAAGTTTTGAATACGGTTTACTAGCTCTCTAGCAATACCTTCTTCTTTTAATTCTGGACTTATGGTCACATCTAAAGCAACCGTAACATTACCTTCGTTTGCAACTAACCAACCTTCAATATCTTGAGATGTAATCTCTACATCCTCACGTTGTAATGTAATACTTTTTCCGTTACAATCGACATCTATCTCTCCTTTTTGTTCAACAATTTTGATGTCTTCAGCAGTCATTTTATTTATGGCTCCTGCTATAACTTTCATGTCTTTTCCAAAACGAGGTCCTAATGCTTTAAAATTAGGTTTAATTTGTTTTACTAAAATATCTGATGCATCAGCTAATAGTTCAATTTCTTTAATATTAACCTCGTGCTTAATAAGGTCTGATACCGCTAAAATTTCTTCTTTTTGTTGTTCTGACTCTACAGGAATCATAATTTTTTGTAAAGGCTGACGTACTTTTATTTTTTCTTTAGCTCTTAACGATAATACTAGTGATGATATTGTTTGCGCATTCTCCATTTTACGTTCCAGCGACTTATCTACAATAGTTTTATCAAATTTTGGAAACTCAGCCAAATGTACACTCTCAAATGCTTCTGATTGTGTTGTTTTTGTTAAGTCTATGTAAAGTTTATCCATGAAAAATGGCGCAATTGGTGCTCCTAATTTTGCGATGGTTAATAAACAGGTGTAAAGTGTTTGGTATGCTGAGATCTTATCTGTCTGATAATCGCCTTTCCAGAAACGTCTTCTGCTTAATCTTACAAACCAGTTACTTAAATAATCTTGTGTAAAATCTGAAATAGCACGTGCTGCTTTAGTAGGCTCGTATTCGGCATAATATTCATCTACTTTTTGGATTAACGTATGTAACTCTGATAAAATCCAACGGTCTAATTCTGGTCGATCAGCCAATGGAATTTCCGCTTCAGCGTATGTAAACTTATCTAAGTTTGTATATAAACTGAAGAATGAATAGGTGTTATATAATGTCCCGAAAAACTTACGTTTAACCTCTTCTATACCTTCTAAATCAAATTTTAAATTATCCCATGGATTAGCATTAGCAATCATGTACCAACGTGTTGCGTCTGGTCCATAAGTTTCTAAAGTTTCAAAAGGATCTGTAGCGTTACCTAAACGCTTAGACATTTTTTGCCCATTTTTATCTAGTACTAATCCGTTTGACACTACATTTTTATAGGCAACCGAGTCAAATACCATAGTTGCTATGGCATGTAATGTATAAAACCAACCTCTAGTTTGGTCTACACCTTCTGCTATAAAATCGGCAGGAAATGCTTTATTATCGTCAATTTTATCTTTGTTTTCAAATGGATAATGCCATTGTGCATAAGGCATTGATCCAGAATCAAACCATACATCAATTAAGTCACTTTCACGATGCATTGGCTGTCCACTTGGTGATATTAATACAATATCATCAACAATATTTTTATGCAAATCTAACTTTGCATAGTTTTCTTCAGAATTATTACCAACTTCAAAATCTTCAAAAATATCTTTAGCTAAAACTCCTGCTGAAACTGCTTTTTGCATTTCGGCTTTAAGTTCTTCAACAGATCCTACACATATTTCTTCTTTACCGTCTTCTGTTCTCCAGATAGGCAATGGAATTCCCCAATATCTAGATCTTGACAAGTTCCAGTCGTTAGCGTTTGCTAACCAGTTACCAAAACGACCTGTACCTGTAGATTTTGGTTTCCAGTTAATAGTGTCATTATTAGCCACCATTTTATCTTTAACGTCAGTCACTTTAATAAACCAAGAATCTAATGGATAGTATAAAATTGGTTTATCTGTACGCCAGCAATGTGGATAGCTGTGTTTATATTTTTCAACCTTAAAGGCTTTATTCTCTTCTTTTAACTTAATCGCTAACTCAACGTCTATTGAGCGTTCTGGAACTTCACCATCTGTGTAGTATTCATTTTTAACATACTTACCACCAAATTCTCCCATTTCTGGTCTAAACTTACCTTGTAAATCAACTAAAGGCACTAAATTACCATTATCGTCTTTTACCAATAATGGTGGGATTTCTGGAGTAGCTTGCTTAGAAACTAAAGCATCATCTGCACCAAATGTTGGAGCTGTGTGTACAATACCTGTACCATCTTCAGTAGTAACAAAATCACCAGCAATTACTCTAAATGCATCTTGAGGATTATCATTTGGTAATGCGTATTGTAATAATTGTTCGTATTTAATACCAACTAGGTCGTTACCTTTAAATTCTTTTACTACGTAATATGGTATTTTTTTATCACCATCTTTATACTCTAATAATTCTGGCTTAGTTTCAACCTTATTAAACTTACCATCAAATTGCTTATTTACTAATGCTTTTGCTAAAACAACATTGATTGGTTTAAAAGTATATTGATTATAAGTTTCGACTAAAACATAGTCAATTTTAGGACCAACTGTTAATGCTGTGTTACTTGGTAGAGTCCAAGGTGTTGTTGTCCATGCTATAAAATGAATATCACCTTCGTTTTGTAAAAAATCTGGCAATGTATTTTCAATTGCTTTAAACTGAGCAACTACTGTAGTATCTGTTACGTCTTGATATGCACCTGGTTGATTAACCTCATGCGAACTTAAACCTGTACCAGCTTTTGGAGAATACGGTTGAATAGTATACCCTTTGTACATTAGCTTTTTAGAATAAATTTGCTTTAAAAGCCACCAAACGGTTTCCATGTATTTAGGCTCATAGGTTACATATGGATCGTCCGTATCTACCCAATATCCCATTTTTTGAGTCAGGTCATTCCATACATCTGTGTAACGCATTACTGCTTTACGACAAGCCGCATTATAGTCCTCTACTGAAATTGTTTTACCTATATCTTCTTTGGTAATACCTAGTTCTTTTTCTACACCAAGCTCAATAGGTAAACCATGCGTATCCCAACCTGCTTTACGCTTAACCTGGAATCCTTTCATGGTTTTGTAACGCGGAAAAATATCTTTTATAGCGCGTGCTAAAACGTGATGTACACCTGGTAAACCGTTAGCTGAAGGTGGTCCTTCAAAAAACACATAAGGTTCTGCGTCTTCACGAGTTGTTACACTTTTTTCAAAGATGTTATTGTCTTTCCAATATTTAAGAATTTCTTCTGCTACGTTTGGTAAGTTAAGTCCTTTATATTCAGTGAATCCTGTGCTCATTTTTTCAAATTTCGTTATAGACTCGCGAAATTAATGAATTCTGTTTAAAACTCTGTTTTTTGAGCATAAAAAAAGCTCCAACACTAATGTATTGGAGCTTTTATAACTGTAATAAAATTACATTTTAACTATTTTTTTGAAGCTACTGTTTTATTCCCTTCTAATATTGACACAAAATACACACCATTATTTATCTTATTTAACTCGCTAAAAGTCAGTGTTTTTTCATTTTTAATCAATATTTTTTGTTGAATAATTCGACCTTGTAAGTCCATTAATTTAACACTTAGATCTGTTGTTGCTACAGTAGCTAATTTTATTGTAAAATTATCTTGAACTGGATTAGGGTATAACACAAATGTATTTACATCTAAATCCCGAACCGAAAGCGTTGGAGGAACTATATTAACAGTATAATCTTCTACTTCAGAATCCTGATTAGCTTCCACTACATCTCCACAGCTACCACTTGGCGTCCAATATTGTCTTGAAGCAATTCGCATTCTCGTATTACCATCTGCAACACCTGAAGGTACTACAAAGGTGTTACTTCTTGGACTAGCACCTGTAGTCCCTTCAGCATCGTCCCAAATTTTTTCGTTACTATCATCAAAATCACCATCCTGATTATAATCAATCCAAACAGCAACACCTGCATCGTTAAAGCTGGTACTAACATTTAATGTATAAACAGATTCTCCATCTGACGTTAAATTTACTGGAGTAACATTTGTAAAATCCGTATACGTTGTATCACCTGTTGATGAGTTATTTATAAAAGAAGTACTTTCTCCGTTAATTAAAACATTAGAAATATGACCATTATTAACTCCTTGAGATGCACAATAAGTAATTTGGGTAGTGGTAAACACAACTAATGGTGTACTGTAATCTGAATTACTTGACCCACATACCGCACTAACCTGTGCTTCATAAGTTGTATTAATATCTAAACTAGAAATAGTAACAGAATTTACACCCGAAGACAAGGTTGTCCATGATGAAGCACCTTGAAGTCTGTATTGTATTTGATATGTTGCTCCATCAAAATTATCCCAATTTAATATTGCAGACGTATTACCAACGCTTGAAACCACAACATTAGTTGGAGCATCTAATGCGTTGACGATAACATTCTGGTTAGACATAACAACCCCTTCAGAACCTGCATCAAAAGTCCATTGTATAACATTAGTACCTTCTGTATTATAAGTTGTAGCATCAGATGTAGTACCTGTATAATCTATACATTTATAAGTCAAAACTGGAGCATCTGCTGTTACAGAACAGTACCCTGTAACATCTGGTAACGCTGGAGCAGTAATAGCATCTGTTGTATTATTAACCGTTACAGTTGCAGAACAAGTATCTTCTCCTCCATCTGCGCTATAAACGGTTAAATAAACAGTCTGTGGCGTACCAATATGAGAGCAATCAAAAGCATCCATACTTAAGGACATTGAATCTGCATTTACAGATCCGTTATCTATATCTGAAGGCATAATAGTTGCTTGCCCAAATGCATCCAATGTAACTGTTATATCTTGACAGTTAGCTACAGGGACATTTGTAATTTGTGGTCCTAAATATTCAATTTTAATTATTACACCAGGATTAGTTATTGACACACCACTATCTGATGAAGGTCCTGAAGTACCTCCTCCATTATCAGTCACTGCATAAATTGTCAAACCATCAGGTGAAATTGCTATGTCACGGTATCTATCGTTTGAAGAATGAAATTCTTCATAACCGTCTATAGTACCTACATTATCATCTCCAACAATGTCATTTCCATTAGGTGTTAATTTTGCTCTATAAATTGTCCCTTTTTTTAAAGTAGGAATTAAAAGAGATCTTCCCCAATCCGGAATTACATTAGACTCATGTATATCTATACTTGAAGGCGCTACACTTGGCCATGTAAACCAACCTCCTGGAGGATCTGTTGCTACAGTACCACCATAAGTCCCAATAGGTGGTTCAAAATTTACAGGAACATCATTAATAGTTGGATAAGATTCAAACTCTGTAGCTGTTTGTGCTCCAGAGGGACAATTGTGATCACTAAAATCACCAGCATTACAACTACCATTTAAAGATGACCAATTACAGTAAGTATAGGCCATATTATCGTAATAACCAGAAATTTGAGGCCAACCGTAATTTTTACCTGATTTTATGATATTAATTTCGTCATCAACTTTTGCGCCATGTTCTGAAGCATACAATGTACCATCTTCTGCGAAAATAATACCTTGGGCATTTCTATGACCATAAGTATAAACATGACTTTTGACACCATCCAACGTAGGATTATCTGTTGGAATACTTCCATCAATATTAAACCTCAACGTTTTTCCTGGATAATTATCATAGTCCGTTGTTGATGTTGGTAAAACTTGAGACAGAATTGGATTACAGGCATAATCAAATTGATTAGCACCTTGATCACCAATTGTATAATATAGTTTATTGTCAGGACCAAAAATTAATCGTCCTGAGTTGTGATCTCCACTTGCAGGAATACCTTCCAAGATAGCTCCATTTGGCGCCAATGCTGGGTCTTCAACCAAAGTTCCTGAAGTTTCATTATAAACAAGTCTAGCTATTCTTAATTTTAAACCAGAACCATCATCATATGTATACGAAACAAACACATAATTATTAGTCGTTACCATTGGATTATATAAGTCTGGATGAATTGCCATCCCCATCAAACCTCCTTGTTTAGAATAGGTAACTTTAGCACTTAAATCCAACAAGGTAACAGGTGTATTTGTAGCAGTTGCTGTACTTACTTTAGAAATTTTCTCCCCAACGCGTTCCGTTACCCACAAATCACCATCAGGACCATAAGTTATTTCCCATGGATAATCTAAAGCATCATCTGTTGTGATTTTTGTTGTGGACCAATCTGATCCTGCCGTTATTGCAGATGCACTTGGTGTCATCGCAATTTGTGCTTTTAGTGAACACACTAAAAACATAGAAATCCATAGTAGTCTTTTTTTCATGTAAATTAATTTGAAATATAATGGGTGATTATTCAATTATAATTTTCTTGTTTACTACAGTATCATCATCAGTCTTTAAAACTACAACATACATACCTGTACTAGTATTATTTAGCCTAATACCGTTTTGTAAATCAACAGCTTTTGCATCTTGCAATTGAAGTATTTTTTGTCCTAATGCATTAAATACAGTTAAGCTTTTAAGATCTTGATCTAATTGCTTTACAAACAACTTATCCTCATTAGAACTGAAATAAATAATTGCATTATCACTAATGTTAAAGTGATCGGTATTTAAAGCTTCAGCTTCCTGAAACACAATATCAAATCTATCTGAAAATTCTCCTTCTTGAGATGTAAAATCATATCCTTGATCTTGTGATAAGTCAAAGTAGGTTCCTGTAAAATTATCTAATAAAAATACTGACTGATCTGATGAAAAATCAACAAACTCTGTTGCTTTAATATTATAAACGCCATTACCATCTGCTATAAAAGTCAAATCTACTACCTTTTCTGGTGTTATATCTGAATAAGCTTGAAGTACCATTTTATCTGTTTCTAAAACCATTAATAAATCATTACTAAAAGTTTCATATGCTTTTGCATCATAACCATAATCAAAATCATCCTGTGTAATATTACTAAAACCCATTACAATTTCTCTTCCTAAACCATCAGCAGTAGTTAATTGAAGTCTCATTTTTTTGATGATATCTTCTGAAGGAGTTGATGATGTTGTAGTTATGTCTGTAGTTTCAGTCTGTCTAAAAAAGACCGTTTCATTAGCTGCTTCCGTTTTAAATACTCGTTGTGAATTTAAAAACTTAATATCTCCATTGTTTACTATTTCTACCACAAAACCTTGAGCTACTGGTAAAAACGTTGTTGGAGTTTTTGTCCCTTCGGCTGCTCCACCTCCACTTTCGGTACTATCACCATTTAAACCAATAAATTGATATGCCTTAACACCAGCAAGATTATTTACCGTTGCGTAACCTCCTTGGTATTGGTTTAAAACATGTGTATCTCCAGCCCATTGTTCCCACAAATAAACTTCACCACTAATAACAGCACTATTGTCTGCAATAAATGATGCTACACTTATTGCTGAAGGATAAGGATTACCCAATACTGAAGTTGTTCTTGAAGATCCACCTACCGAACCTGGTCCTCCTGCGTCTGTTGCACTAATAACGACTGTTCCGTTATTTGGTTTTCCTTCAAATAAATATTGAAAATCTGTAGTACCTATTCCAACACCTTTATGAATATAACCAAATCCTGTAGGAATGTTATCTGTTTCGCTTATATTTAACCAGTTATAATATGAAAACCCATTTTGATAAGTATACGTCCAATAAGTACTTAAACTTCCTACTTGATCATAACTTGTGGTAAACGGTATTGCTGTTCCAGAACCATCTTTTAACATATCTAAATTAAAAGGAGTGTTGTTGGTATTAGATATAGCTGTATTATTATCTGTAATAGAGGTTACACCCATAGTTCCAACAGGTGTTCCCCAATAATTATACCTGTATTTATTAGCGTACCCTTCTTGTCTTCTTAAAATTTTTCCTTGTGATCCTGTTACTAAATCACTGGTTATAGATTGAATTAATTGTGAATCATTTGGTAAATCTAATGTTCCGTTTAACTCTAAATACCATGAGTTATCCACAAAATTATCTCCTGACAAACTCAATATTTTATTGGATTGAATTACTAAACCTAAATTAGTATGTGATGCTGTCGTAGAAATATTATTATTAATTTCTACAATGCTCCAATCTTTATTATTTGTCACAACATCTATATCCCAAACGTCACCATATTGCCAGTTTGAACTTGTTGTCCAAGGTCCGTCCTGAATGGTTTTGTAAGGTAAAGGTGCTGTTTGAAAATAAACATCTTTGATATTGTATAATTTAGCTCCTGTAACTTGATCAACTGTTGGTGTTACTTTATTATCAGTTATATCATCTTTATAACTATCCATTTTATAATAACGTACTAAATTAGATCCAATAGCATTTGTTGATATGTCTTTAGGAATTATTTTTCCTTGATTAAAACTTTGATTCTCATCCAATTCTTGATACACTGTACGTTGCACTTCCTGTTCGGTTAATGCAATATCAAACACTCTAACCTCATCAATTTCTCCATGGAAATAATTCCCATCTACATTAGATAATTTTCCGATGGTGAAATTAGAAGCATCAGAATTAACACCTCCAGAACCTAATGGTGCTCCTTGAGCTTCACCATTTACGTATAAAATTGTTTCTGATCCGTTTGTAGTAGCTGACAAATGCACCCAAATATTATTTGTTACAATATCTGAAGATGTTAACACTACACCTCCATTTAACACAACAGAAACAGAGTTATCTGCATCGTTAACCATTAAGTAAAAATTACTTTGCCCAGCAACAACTCTATTATTATTTAACGTATTATCACCTTCAGACTTAATCCAAGCCATAATTGAAGCATTTCCACTTGAAATAACATTATTGTCTTCTACATAATCATTACGTCCATCAAAAAACAAACTAAATGAATCGTTTAAATCTAAAGGAGAACCAAAAACACTATTATTAGTATCAAAAGCATCTAATAATCCATCATTATCAACATCTAAATTACCATCAATTATACCGTCATTATTAGTATCTAAGCTCGCATATATGCTATTACTAATATCACTTCCGTTTGAAGTATCGTTACTAGCATCATTACTATCAATATCTAAGTAGTCTGGTACACCATCTCCATCAGAATCCAAAGGAATAACATAACTAAAAGTTCCATGATCTGTATCAAAAGCACCATCTACATCAGTATCATTATTATCAACAATAGGTAATAGACCATCTCCATCTTGATCATCTGCTGTATCATTAATAACTGTGTCTTGGTAATCTGTTCCATCTCCGACACCATCTCCATTTACATCAACATCTCCTTGTCCATTATATTCAATATTATCAAAAACTCCGTCATTATCACTATCCAAATCTATGTGATTAGGTATTCCGTCTCCGTCACTATCTAAAGGTGTTAATCCTTCATAAGCATCATGCATCCCATTTCCGTTAGCATCTATCCATGGGTTTGTTGTATCGTTAAATACTGTTGCATCTAAGTTATCGTCAACATAACCTAGCTCTACTACATTTGGTATACCATCATTATCATTATCTAAGTCAATTAAATCTGCTACTCCATCACCATCTAAATCACAAAGTGTTTGTTTGACAAAAATATCGTCAATTGCTAAATCATTACCCTGACCTCCTAATTGAGAATTTGTTAAAACCACTGTAAATTGAGAAACAGGACTAGTAAAACTTGCAGAAACCTCTACCCAATCACCTGCTGGCGTTGTAGGATCAATAAGACCTGAAGATTCTGTAGCTAATAAATTACCCGAAGCATCATAAATCGCAATTGTTACTTCTGGCTTATGTCTAGTACTGACCGAAGGAGCATCTACTCTATCTAAATTAATAGCATAAAATCCAAATTGAATTGGAACACCTATAGTAACTCCAGAAATATCTTGACTGTAAAAAACACCAGGATCTTCAGCTGCATTAAAAATAGCCATTCTTCCATTAACATCTCCTGGAGTATGATCCTCTCCTGCGTACCAAAAATCTTCAGCCCAATCAGACACGTCAACATCTATACCTTCCGTTACTCCATTATTATTAGTTACTGTATGATGTACTGTATAATCACCATCATTTACGCTTGTTGGATTATAAGTCGCAGGGCATGATCCAAAACCATCTTCATAACAATAAGTAGTGGTTACACCTGCGTAATTACCGTTAATCTGAATACGATTTGTACCTGCACCAAAAGTTTCATTTAAAAACACAAGATCTGTGGTAGTGGCATTTGTATAACTTGAACAAGATACAGACTCATAAGAATCACTTAAGCCATCATTGTCATCATCTACATCTACATTATCAGGAACACCATCGCCATCTGTATCAGGGAATGTTTGTGCACCTTCACCTTGAACAGTAAATACAAAAGGATTTTCATCAACATCATTTGATAAAACAGAAACTTCTGCTGTATATGAAGCGATTGAATCAGGATTGAAAGCTATCGTAAAAGAAGTAGACTCTCCAGGCATTAATGTTGTTAATGAAGGTTGGCTACCAACACTAAACTCAACCGAACCGACAACACTTACATAAGGGGCTTGTAAAATTAAATCTGCAACACCTGTATTCTGAATTTCAAAAGTTCTAGTTGTTGCTCCTGAATTAATATCAAAGACACCAAAATAAGTATAATTATCAGTTGTTGTAGTTGTTGTACCAGAAATAATATTTACACTATTACCATATACATCAATATCTTGAGAAGTTGCATCATTTTTTATATCTACAATATAGTCTTCAAACTCCTCAGGTTGACCATCATTATTCCCACAAGGATCAGCAGAATGCCAATACCTTCTAGTTCCTACTCTCATTAATGTTTTTCCTAAAACAGCTGTAGCAGGTACAGTAATTGTACCTGGATCAAACGTGTTATCTGTAGCTGACAATGAATTATCTTCTCCTGAACTACTCCAAACCATTTCACCAATTACAAAATCACCATCACCATTTAAATCTATGTACACAGCCCAACCAGATCTATTTTCAGAAGCCATTTGATTAGATACAGATAATTCCATTGTATAACTCTGTCCTCTGGTTAAATCAACACTAGGTGTAGTAGTGTAATCGCCATAACCACCATCATAACCAGATGAATTATTTATTTCTGTAAGGTTATCACCTGGTAAATATACATTTGAAATGTAATGAGTTGAATTAGCGCTTGGTATATTTGGTACACATGCGTTATTGATTGGAGATGTTGTAAAATTTTGAGTAGTTGAATAATTTGATGTAGCTATACCACATACAGTTGCTACTTCAAATTCATAAGTTGTTGCTGCTGTTAAACCCGAAATGTTATAACTATTAGTTGACACAGCAACTTCTGACCAAATTAAAGCACCACTCTCTCTAAATCTAATTGAGTACGTTTCATCTCCTAACTCATCATCCCAAGTTACTGATGCTGTTGTTTGAGTTATAGCAGAAACAGCAATATTAGCTGGTTCTATTAAATTAATGTATACATTCTGAGTTGCTGTATCCGTATTACCATTACCATCATCATATAACCAAGTTATTGTACCATCACTTGTAAACGTTGTTGATCCCGAAGTAGAATTATCAAAAACAGGAGTAATATCCACACAACTATAGGACAAATCTGCTGGTGTTGGTACTGTATAACTACAAGACGCAGTAACATCCGATAATGTTGGAGCAATTAAAGCTCCTGAATACCCACTAACATTAACTGTTGCTGTACAATTGTCTGTTTGACCATCTGCATCTGTTACTGTTAAAGTTACCGTATTGTCTCCAAGATGAGAGCAATCAAATGTATCTATATCTAAAGAATAACTAGTTATTCCGTTATCATCGCTTGACATATTATCGATATCTGAAGGTATAATAGATGCACTTCCATTACTATCTAAAGTAATGCTCAAATTTTGACAAGCAGCAATAGGAGAAGCAGACGAAGCCATTATACTTAATCCATAATCTTCAACCTCACCAGCTTTATATCTAAAATCACAAGAAGTATATATCTCTGCTCCAGGGTTATTTAAAAAACCAATTCTCATTTTAGTATTTCCTGATAAAGCAGAAACAGGAATAGGAATACTAATTGGAACAATTGAATTTTCAACACCATTTACTGAAGTAAATACAAATTCAAAAAACTCTCCTGAATCTTCAAAATCATTATTTTGATTAAAATCAATCCAAACAGCCACTTTATTCGTATTTGTATTATATGCATTTTGAGTAATTGTAACCGAACCCGTAACTGTAACTCCAGGAGAAACTGATGTATTTATAGAACCTGAATAATCCACATAAGCACCTGTAGTACCTGTAGTAGTATTATTAATTGTTTCAAAATTAACATTAGAAATATAGTTAATATTAAAACCTTGTAAGTTATTTGGTACGCACTGCGCAAAAGTTTGCTTAAAAGCAAGCAACAACAAAACTACTAATACGTACTTTATGTGAAATTTGTTAATCTGTAATTTCATAATAATAAATTTTAAAGGGAGAATATTGAAAATGAGCTTTTTACGAAGATAAATGATATCTTATGTTTAGACATTTTGAAGGTAATGCAACAAACAAAAATCGACGAAATACAATTAAATTGGTTGAAATTAAATATTTGAAAGATTTTTTTGAAAGAAGAATTTTAAACCCATAACTTTAACGTAATACATTAATTATTAAATTTTATACTTTTTTATAAAAGCTATGAGGGAAAGTTTTTAGTATAAAAGCAACATATCTACGACAAAGATGCTTCGTTGGTTTTAAAAAACCACAATTGTTCGATAGAATGCAAATTAATTTCGTTGAGTGAACACCTATAAGAGGTTTGAATTATTTGAGAGGAATACTTTAATGTTATAAAATCAATCAGTTAGATTATAATTAGATCTACAAGATCTTCAATTTTTGAGATTAATTGAATTTTGATCGCTGTATCTTTTAAAGATATTTTATTGTATTTAGAAACAAAAATAGTTGAGAAACCTAATTTTTCGGCTTCTAAAATTCGTTGTTCAACACGTTGTACAGGTCGAATTTCTCCAGACAATCCAACTTCTGCTGCAAAACAAAAATCAGCTTGCAATGCTTCGTCTTCATTTGATGATAAAATAGCTGCAACTACAGCCAAATCTATTGCAGGATCGTCAACATTTATACCTCCTGTAATATTTAAAAAAACATCTTTAGCTCCAAGTCTAAATCCTGCACGTTTTTCTAAAACTGCCAATAACATATTTAAACGCTTGGCATTAAAACCTGTGGCACTACGTTGTGGCGTCCCATAAACTGCGGTACTAACCAAGGCTTGCACTTCTATCATTAATGGCCTAACTCCTTCAAGTGTAGCAGCAATTGCATTACCTGATAAAGCTTCGTCTTTTTTAGATATTAAAATTTCGCTAGGGTTAGACACCTCTCTTAAACCTGAACCTTGCATTTCATAAATACCTAACTCATGAGTAGATCCAAAACGGTTTTTTTGAGCTCTTAAAATTCTAAATACATGGTTACGATCGCCTTCAAAATGAAGTACGGTATCCACCATATGTTCTAAAATTTTTGGACCAGCAATATTCCCATCTTTAGTTATATGACCAATTAAGATGACAGGTGTATTAGTTTCTTTTGCAAATTTTATAAGCTCTGTTGTACATTCCTTTATCTGAGAAATACTTCCGCTAGAAGACTCGATATAATCAGAGTGTAAGGTTTGAATAGAATCAATAATAACAATATCAGGCTCTAAACTTTCAATTTGCTTAAAAATATTTTGTGTTTTTGTTTCTGTTAAAATATAACACGTGTCATTAACAGGATTTATACGTTCTGCACGCATTTTAATCTGTTTTTGACTTTCTTCTCCAGAAACATATAATGTTTTGTAAGGTAGTTTTAAAGAAATTTGAAGCAACAAAGTACTTTTACCAATTCCTGGCTCTCCTCCAAGAAGCGTTAAAGATCCTGGTACAATACCACCTCCAAGTACACGATTAAACTCTGCGTCCAAACTGTTTAATCTAGCTTCTTTAGAAGCATCAATCTCATTAACCTTTAATGGTTTTGAAACGCGTTTATTTGTTTTGCTGCTGGGTGTTTTCCAGTCGCTTTTTTCAGGTTTTTGGACTACTTCTTCTACAATGGTGTTCCATTCCTTACAAGCATTACATTGTCCTTGCCATTTAGCATATTGCGTTCCGCAGTTTTGACAAAAAAAGTGGTTTTTACTTTAGCCATGTATTAATATCCAAAATCTGCTTTAATTTGTTCTGACAACTCTAAGACATGATCTTTTGTAATCCCTCCAATTTCGGCTAAAACATAAGCAGACTGATAGGTTTTCATTGCTTTTTTAGGAGATCCTGTTTCTTCATAAAAACGTCCTAAGTAATAATTTCCTAATAAAGTATCTGGATATTCTTTTCTAGCAAGTTTACCTAAATCTTCAAAATACTCCCATTTTTCGTGCTTTTTTATTGCGGCTTCGATTGCTTTGAAATCGTTTATTAAAATGGTTTTTTCAATTCCGAATAAATCCTCTATCATTTGATACTTTTCAGCTAAATAATCTACTGGATTGGTATCTAATTTAAGAATGGTTTCTTTATATTCTTTTTTACTTATTGGCTGAAACACTAAAAATATACTTTCTAAAGCTTTAGGTATAGCGTGTGCTGGTAATGTGTAATGTGATGGCCCATCAAAAGTATCAAAGGTTTTTAATACATTGTTATTTTCGATCGCTTTTAAAGTATTTGCTAAAGCTTCCGTTTTAGCCTGAATTCCTTTAGAATCGTTATTTGTTGTTGCTAAATAATAAAATGTTTTTTGTTCTAATTTAGGAAAAACTTCGGTTAAAAAATTAGGCATTTCAGGAGCTAAATCTGGACTTAAGACTATATAAGAATGAAATAATGGTACTTCTTTTAATAAAAAATAATTAATAAAATTGGCAGTTTTACCATGTCCAACCGCTACTTTAAATTTTTCTGTTCTAAATGTTTTATTTACAAACGGAACCAATTCCATACTAACAAACTCAAAAAACTCTGCTCCAGTTTCTACAGGCAACGAAGTTAGTGGATTAAAATACACATCGTTTTCTCTTAAATCATATTGATTTACACCAATCACAATTGCTTCCGGAATATCTTCCCAATAGCTATAATAATCAACATTACCAGCAACTGGCTCGAATAAATAGTCTGCATCAAAAACATAAACTACAGGATATTTTTTATCCGAAGTATCGTAGTTTCGAGGTAACTGTATTTTTATCTGCCTAGATTCTCCTAATTTTTCTGAAGCCATTTCTTTGTAAATGGTTTGAGCCATACTATTAGACATTATAAAACAGGTTATTAATAACAATAAAATACGTTTCATGATAATTACGATTTAAATTTGGGTCTAAGTTACAAATTATTTGTTTTGATTAAAAAACGGAAGGTATAATAAAGATAGACCTCCAAAGACAAACACCAATAATGTTTGTGAGGTCCACATTATCCATCCAAATGCACGACTTGGATCTTCTGGAAGGCTAAATAAAGTAAATGCAATCACGATAGCTTCTGGATAAGAGCCAATACCTCCATTTGTAGCTGCAATACTAAAAGTTGCTAAAATAAAAGCGACTAATATAGCAGCAAAAGGCAATGCGTTTAAATCTTTAAAAGCTAAAGTTGTGACATAAAACATTAGCATATACATAGACCATATAAACAGGGTATGAAAAATAAACGCCCATTTTTTTCATTTTAAAAATACTAAGCGCACCTTCAATTAACCCGTTAACGAAGCCTTTTATTTTTAACGCAATAACATTAGTACTTCTTTTTATCAAAAAAACAAACACTAAAGTTAAAACCATTAAAGCAACACATGCAATAATAATTTTAGTTAAATTGAATTTTTGAGTTAAAAAATTAAAGATAAAATCAAACTGAAGACTTAAGGTAACAGCTATTATAACCAACATAACGATCATGTCTGCAATACGCTCTGCTACGATAGTCCCAAATCCTTTCTCAAAAGGAACATTTTCATAATTTTTAAGAATAGTTGCTCTTGCTACTTCACCAGCTCTTGGAATAGTATAATTAATTAAGTAAGTAGAAAATACTGCCATTATGCTGTTACCTAATTTTATTTTATAACCTAATGGCTCCAGCATAAACACCCAACGATAGGCTCTTGACAAATGGCTAAGCAACCCGAAAATTAGACCTAAAAAAATATATTTATATTCGGCATTTTTTGCATACTGCAGCAGCTCTTCAAAAGATAATTTTGACAGAGAATAGTATATTAAAAAAACTCCCAATAAAATTGGGAGCATGATTTTTAATATTTTTATAAATGTTTTTTTTGACACTTACTTAAGTAAATTATTTGATTCGTTTGGAAAAACTAATGAAGGTTTAAACACTTTAGCTTCTTCAATATCCATAAACGCATATGTTATTAATATTAGGATATCATCCTTAGCAACTAATCTTGATGCTGCACCATTTAAAGTTATTTCTCCACTATTTCTTGGACCAGGAATAGCATAAGTTTCTAGACGTGCACCATTATTATTATTTACAATTTGCACTTTTTCTCCTTGAACGATATTTGCTGCATCCATTAAATCCTCATCAATAGTTATACTACCAATATAATTTAAGTCAGCACCTGTTACTTTAACTCTGTGAATTTTTGATTTTACTACTTGTATTTGCATAGGGCAAAGATAATTAATTTAAAGCGATATTGTCAATTAATCTTATATCGTCAGCATAAACTGCAATAAACGCTCGATAGGTTTTAGATTTATGTTTTTGTGTAACTGTTTTTAATGTGTCAGTGTCTGCAATTATAAAATACTCTAATTGTAATAAATCATGATTTGCAAACTGATGTTCAACCCATTGTGTAACATAATTAGCACTTTTTGTGCCAAACTTAGTTTTGGCATGCTGTAAAGTTTTATAAATAAATGGAGCAGCTGTTTTATATTCTGGTTTTAAACGTACATTTCTTGAGCTCATAGCCAAACCATTGGCTTCTCTGTGTATTTCACAGCCTACAATATTTACAGGTATATCATAATTATCAACTAATTTTTTAATTATTGTTAGTTGCTGAAAATCTTTCTCACCAAAGTAAGCGTTGTCAGGCGTAACAATTTCAAATAAGCGCTTGACTATAGTACCAACACCATCAAAATGTCCTTGTCTAAAACGTCCTTCCATTTCAAATTCTAAACCATCAAAACTAAACTTTTGTGCTTCAACATTTTCCTGATAGATATCTTCAACACTTGGTGCGTAAACCACAATATCTTTAGACACAGTTTTTAAAAGTGCTACATCATTATCCAAAGTGCGTGGATACTTTTTCAAATCCTGAGCATTGTCAAATTGAGTAGGATTGACAAAAATACTAACAACCATAATATCGTTATTAGACAAGCCTTCTTTGATCAAAGACAAATGACCTTGATGTAAAGCTCCCATTGTTGGGACAAATCCAATCGTTTTATTACTCTGCTTGAAAGCAGAAATATGATCGTTTATTTTGTTTTTATTAGTAAATACAAGCATTATTAATATTTAATTAACTATTGCAAACTTAATATTTTAGTAACAATTAGCATAAAATTTTGTACTTTTGCGTGTTTTTTATTGATAATTCCGAAAAGCCAAACAATATATGAAAGATAAGAGGATATTATACGTATCATCTGAAGTGGTGCCTTACTTACCAGAAACAGAAATTTCTTCAATGTCATTTGAGACACCTAGAATGGTTAACCAACAAGGTGGACAAATAAGAATATTTATGCCACGATATGGAAATATCAACGAAAGAAGACATCAATTACATGAAGTGATTAGATTATCTGGAATAAACCTTGTTGTTAACGATTTAGACATGCCTTTAATTATAAAAGTAGCCTCTATACCTAAAGAACGTATACAAGTTTACTTTATAGATAATGACGAATACTTCAAAAGAAAAGCAACTTTAACAGATGAAGACGGAAATCTTTTTGAAGATAATGATGAGCGTGCAATCTTTTTTGCAAAAGGTGTTATTGAAACTGTGAAAAAATTAAACTGGTCACCAGATATTATTCATGTTCATGGATGGTTAGCTTCTTTATTACCTTTATACTTAAAGCAGTTTTATAAAGACGAACCTTTATTTAACGAAAGTAAAATTGTAACTTCTATTTACAAAAGTGGCTTTGAAAAAACATTAAATACAGATTTAGTCAAAAAAATTAAATTTGATAACATCGAAGACGACAAAATCAAATTACTTAAAGACCCAACTTACAATAATCTAATGAAAGTAGCTATAGATAGCTCTGACGCATTAATTGTTGGATCAGAAGACCTTCCTGAAGAGTTAACTAAATACTTAGATAACTCAGAAAAACCAGTTTTAGGTTATCATGCTAAAGATGAATTTAGCGAAGCATACACTAATTTTTATACAACTAGCGTTTTAGATTAACGCAATATTGCCATACTCAAGAATTCCCTATGAAAAAATCCATAATAAACTTCATCAAGCCATTAGCGCTATTGATGATTATTGCTATTACATCAATAGCTTGTGAAAAAGATTTTGTAAATATAGAAAGTGACATAACTGGTGCAGAAAACTTTACTACAAATAGTAAAATATTTCCATTTATAGCATATAATAAAAAAATTGATCCAGTTCAAACCAATGACTTATCCAGTTACGCTTTAGGTACATATAACGACCCTAATTTTGGTCTTACATCTGCTGGAATAGTAACACAAATAGTTCCAGACGAAGTAGATCCTGAATTTGAAGATAACCTAGAGGTTAAATCTGTAAAACTTTACATTCCTTACTTTTCTACAGTTGAAGGTACTGACGACGATGGCAACACAACATATACATTAGATTCATTATTTGGAGATGCAAGCAGTGGGTATAAATTATCTATATATAAAAACGAATATTTTTTAAGAGATTTAGATCCAGAATCTGATTTTGAAGAAACTCAAGCATACTATTCAAATGCATACACAGATTTAAACTTAAGCGCTTTTGAAGGAGAGCTTATATATGAGAGTGACATAAATGGTTTCTTACCAAGTGATCAATATGTGGCTATTCAAGAAATACCCTTAGAGGAGACAGAACTTGAAGACCTTGAAGATAATCGAGCACCAGGACTATATTTAGATTTAACTAATCAAGAATATGGTTTAGACCAATGGAAAGACCTTTTAGTTCAAGCTGATGGAACAACAAACCCTAACCTATCAAGTGCTAATAACTTTAAAAACGCTTTTAGAGGTTTAATTTTTAAAGTAGAACAAATTAATAGTAATGATGGAAACATGATTTTTCTAAACATTGATACTACAGCAAAAATAGATTTAAGATACGAAACAGATATTGAAGACACAACAACTGACGAAAGAGAAAGAGATACCTATACCTTTAATCTTAATAGCAACAAGTTTAATATATTTGAAACTTTAACTTCAAACGTTACGTTAACTGATGGTAATGAAACCACAGGTGATGATCAATTATTTCTAAAAGGTTTTGAAGGATCCATGACTGTTCTTGATTTATTTAATGGAAACGTAATAGACGAAGACAATAACACTCAAGATGCACTTGAATATTTTAGATCTAAAGAAGAGCAGTGGTTAATAAATGAAGCCACTTTAAGTTTTTATGTAAACCTACCTCCTGATCAATCAGGAACTGTAGAACCAGACAGAATAACTTTATACAACCTGAACAACAACTCTCCTATTATTGATTACTTATTTGATAGTAGTTCAAACACAGCAGACCCTTTCAATTCTCATCTAATTTATTCTCCTAAACTTGAAAGAGATGAAGATGAAAACGGAGTAAAGTATAAAATAAGATTGACAGAACACATAAATGATATACTACTTAAAGACTCAACTAATGTCAAATTAGGACTTTTTGTAACTACCAATATAAATTACACAACGACTTCAAAAATATTAAACACCACAAGTGATGATGATGATGTTAATGCAATACCTAGAGGCACAACTTTAGCTCCTGAAGGAACTATACTATACGGGAACACAACATCAGTTCCTGATGATTTAAAAGCCACTTTTCAAATTTATTATACAGAACCAGAAAACTAAATACATATGTGTGGAATAGTAGGATATATAGGCAAAAGAGAAGCCTATTCTATAGTAATGGAAGGTCTTAAAAGATTGGAGTACAGAGGCTATGATAGTGCCGGCATAGCACTTTATGATGGTACAGATTTAAAATTAGCCAAAACCAAAGGAAAAGTAATAGATTTAGAAAATCGTGTCAAAAAGGAGATAAGCACTAATGGTCATGTAGGTATTGGACATACACGTTGGGCTACTCACGGAGTACCAAATGATGTAAACTCACATCCTCATTACTCAAATTCTGGAGATTTAGTAATTATACATAATGGTATAATTGAAAATTATGAATCTATAAAAAAAGAATTAATTAATAGAGGTTACACTTTTCACTCAGATACAGATACTGAGGTATTAATTAACTTAATCGAAGACGTAAAGAAAAACGAAAAAGTAAAATTAGGAAAAGCAGTACAAATAGCCCTTAATCAGGTAGTAGGCGCATATGCTATAGCTGTATTTGATAAAAATAAACCAAATGAAGTTGTTGTTGCAAAACTTGGTAGCCCCCTTGCTATTGGTATGGGTGAAGATGAATTTTTTATCGCAAGTGACGCCTCTCCTTTTCTTGAATACACAAAAAAAGCTATTTATTTAGAAGATGAAGAAATGGCTATTATAAGTATGAAAAAGGGAGTGAAAATAAGAAAAATTAAAGATGATACACTTGTAGCTCCTTATATTCAAGAATTAAAAATAAATCTTGAACAAATTGAAAAAGGTGGTTATGAACATTTCATGTTAAAAGAAATACACGAACAGCCTAATGCTATTTTAGACACCTACAGAGGAAGACTTCTTGCTAAAGAAGGCATCATTAGAATGGCTGGGATAGATGATAATATCGAAAAATTTTTAAATGCTAATCGCATTATTGTAGTTGCTTGTGGTACTTCATGGCACGCTGGACTAGTATCTGAATATATATTTGAAGATTTAGCAAGAATACCTGTTGAAGTAGAATACGCTTCAGAGTTTAGGTATCGTAATCCAGTTATAACAGAAAAAGATGTAGTTATTGCTATTTCACAATCAGGAGAAACAGCAGATACGTTAGCTGCAATTAAGTTAGCGAAATCTAAAGGTGCATTTGTATTTGGAGTCTGCAATGTTGTTGGGTCTTCAATAGCAAGAGAAACTAATGCTGGTGCATATACACATGCAGGTCCAGAAATTGGTGTTGCTTCAACCAAAGCATTCACTACACAAATTACTGTGTTAACTTTAATAGCTTTAAAATTAGCTAAAGCCAATGGAAGCATGTCTAATTCTGATTTCCATCATCACTTACAAGAATTAGAGTTAATCCCTGATAAAGTTAAAGAGGCTTTAAAAGCAGATGACCATATCAAACTTGTAGCACAAACCTATAAAGACGCTAAAAACTGTTTATACTTAGGACGTGGATATAATTTTCCTGTTGCACTAGAAGGCGCATTAAAACTAAAAGAAATATCATACATACATGCTGAAGGTTATCCTGCTGCAGAAATGAAACATGGACCTATCGCATTGATTGACGAGCAGATGCCTGTTTTTGTAATCGCTACGAAAAGAGGTCATTACGAAAAAGTAGTGAGTAACATTCAAGAAATCAAATCTAGATCGGGAAAAATAATAGGAATTGTTACCAAAGGTGATGAAGATGTAAAAAAAGTAGCTGACCACATCATTGAGGTTCCTGAAACTATTGAATCACTGACTCCATTGCTTACAACAATCCCTCTTCAACTACTATCATATCATATTGCAGTAATGTTAAATAAAAATGTTGATCAACCTCGTAATTTAGCAAAATCCGTTACCGTGGAATAACTAAATCATACATCTTTAATCAAGATTTCATTAAAAAAAGAGTTCCTTAAAGGGAACTCTTTTTTTTAAAGCATACTATAAATTTAACGAATATAGGCTCTAAAGAATAGCATTTAAAAAACTGAAATCAATTTAAAATTTAATTATTCACAATAAAACAGAGATATTCAAATTACAATCAAAGGTAGTTCTAGCATTAAAACAATTAACCTCGAAAAATCTAATCAATTATTAATCTGTTTAAAATAGTCTTTACAGTTAAATAATTTATAAAACCTATTAAAAATACAGATATTATTAAGTATTTTTTACAGTATCATCAAAGTTTACAATTCCCTAAAATTCACTTTATTTTTTTATGAAAAAACTACTTTTAACCATGTTATTTTTAGAATAACTTATTATGCGCGCATAATTTTTAGTGAGTTTTTATTAAAATTTAGTTAAAAAACGTATATTGGCGTAATTAAATTAACTAAATCTAAAAAATGAGAACAATCCTTTCAATTATATTGTTATGTTTTTGTGGACTTTCTTTCGCGCAAACAACAATATCAGGAACTGTGGTAGACGACGTAAGTCAGCAACCTATTCCTAGTGCAAATGTCGTAATAGCAGGTACATCAACAGGAACTGCGACTGATTTTGATGGTACCTTTGTCTTAACCACAGATCAAAAACCTCCATTTAAAATACAAGTAAGTAGTGTTGGGTTTACAGGTAAAGACATAGAAGTTACTTCAAACAATCAAAAATTTAATATCGTCCTTAATGAAGGTACATCGTTAGATGAAGTAGTAATATCTGCGTCTAGAACACCTGAACGTATTTTTGAATCACCTGTAACTGTCGAAAGATTTGGATTAAAAGAAATTAAAAACACAGCTTCTGCAGATTTTTATGATGGATTAGAAAACTTAAAAGGTGTAGACGTAAACACAAACAGCTTAACATTCAAATCTGTTAATACACGTGGTTTTGCAACATTTGCAAATACTAGATTTATGCAATTAGTAGACGGAATGGACAACTCAACTCCAGCATTAAATTTTCCTATCGGAAATTTAGTAGGTATGACTGAAACTGATGTTTTAAGTGTTGAATTACTTCCTGGAGCATCATCAGCCTTATATGGAGCAAATGCATTTAACGGAATTTTATTCATGAGAAGTAAAAACCCGTTTGACCATGAAGGCATTAGTGCTTCATTTAAAAGAGGAATCACCTCTCAAGAAGCAGCTGGTGATAATCCTTATACCGATTTAAGTTTAAGAATGGCTCACAAGTTTAATGATAAATTTGCTGCTAAAGTTAACTTTGGTTACTTAAAAGGTACAGATTGGCAAGCAACTAGTACGGTTGACAAAATCGATCCAACAAGAACCAGATCAAACACTAATTATGATGGTATCAATGTCTATGGAGACGAGGTTTCAACAAACATTAGAGCTGCTTCTGGCTTAGGAATCATACCTGATGTAGTTGTTAGCAGAACAGGGTATAACGAAAGAGATTTAACACCTTACAATGCTGAGAGTGTAAAAGCAGATTGGGGATTATACTATCGTCCAATTGAAGATAACAGTTTAGAATTATCATATGTTGGAAAAGTAGGTACTGGAACAACAATTTATCAAGGTACTAACAGATATAATATTGATAATTTCTTCCAACAACAACATAAATTAGAAGTTAGAAATGACAACTTTTTTGTTAGAGCCTATGAAGTTTCTGATAAAGCAGGAGATTCTTACGATATGGTTTTTACTGGAATCAATATAAATAGAGCTTGGAAAAATGATCAAGATTGGTTTGAAGACTACATCGAAGCCTATGCAGGAGTTGAATTAAATGGAAATCCAGGAGGATTCACAGATGAACAAAAGCATAAACATGCTAGAAATGTTGCAGATGAACATTATGATATTGATACCAATGGACAACCCATCATTGATGGTAATGGCAATCCAATTGAATCAGATGGTATTATTAGATACGAGCCTGGCTCACCTGAATTTAAAGCTGCATTTAACAAAAGTATCAATGACCCTGACTTATCAACAGGATCAAAATTCCAGGATGCCTCAAAATACTTCCACAGTGATGCTAACTACAACTTTAGTCATTTAATAGATATAGCTGAAATTCAAGTTGGTGGATCATACAGAAAATACAAATTAAACTCTGGTGGTACAATTTACACAGATGGTGATAGTCCTATTGAATATTCAGAATTTGGAGTATATTCACAAATTCAAAAAAATCTAGAACTTGAAGGCGAAAAAGAATTAAAGCTGACTGTATCTGGACGATATGACAAATCAGAGTTATTTGATGGTTTTTTCTCTCCTCGATTATCTGCAGCATTAACATTAAACAGAAATCATAATGTAAGAGCATCTGTGCAAACAGGTTTCAGAAATCCAACAACACAGGATTTATTTATAGGACTTGATGCAGGTAGAGCTATATTAGTTGGTTCTGCTCCTAGCAATCTTGATAGATATACTAGAGATTACGATATCAGTTTAGAAGGACAAACCTTCTACGGACAACCTTCTCAAGTTACTCAAACTGGAGCTGCAGCTTACAACAACTCTTATTCAGCAAGTTCAGTAATTGATTTTGCAGCTACTGGAAATCCAGCCTTATTAGAGGTATCAAACCCAGATATTATCAAACCCGAAAAAGTAACTTCAATGGAAGTTGGATATAGAGGAAAATATGAAAGTATTATCGTTGACTTAAGTGCTTATTATAACAAATATGAAGACTTTATCTCTCAAGAAGTTGTGATTTCTCCATTTTATGGTACAGCAGGTGATAATGGTTTATCAGTAGCAGCATTAGCAAATGGCGATTACCAAACTTATAGTGCGTATACAAACTCTAGTGCAGATGTTAGCTCATACGGAGCCTCCATTGGATTATCCACTAAAGTATTTAATGGATTTGATTTAAGCGGAAGTTACACTTTTACTAAACAAGATTTTGATAAAGCAGGAAACCCAGATTTTCAAACAAACTTTAATACACCTGAACATAAATTTAAAGCTTCATTTGGACATACTAACGTATTTGAAAACTTTGGTTTCAATGTATCATATAGATTTAGTGATGACTATTTCTGGGAAGCCACTTTTGGAAATGGTATAATCCCTGAATTTCATGTAGTTGATGCTCAAGTTAATTATAAAATACCAAATCTAAAGTCAATTATAAAACTTGGAGCAACTAACTTAACAGGTCAGGAATACTTCACTGCATTTGGAACAGGATTTATTGGATCTATGTACTATGCGTCATTAACGATTAATAATTTATAAGAAATGAAAACATTCAAAAACATAAAATATATTGGATTACTTGCTGTAGCTATTAGCTTCACAGCATGTAGCGACGAGGAAGATTTTGAAGAGCTTTTAGATCAACCACCAACGCAAGAAGCTAATCTACCAGCATTAACGAGTGGTTCAGCAGACTTTTCAACTTTTGTCTCATTAGGCGCATCTTTTACTGCAGGTTTTACTGATGGTGCATTATTTGAAGCTAGTCAGGAAGATTCTTTCCCAAAGACACTATCAAAAATATTTTCTGTAGCAAATGGAGGCGCTTTTAACCAACCATTAATGAATGATAATATTGGTGGCTTAGTGTATCAAAACAATATAGTAGCTAATCCTAGACTATACTTTAATGGAACTGGACCAGAAGTTCTACCCGCTATACCAACTACAGATATAGAAATTAGCTTAGCTACAGATGGAAGAATTTTTAAAAACGTTGGTGTTCCTGGCGCTAAAAGTACGCACATAGGTTTAAATGGTTACGCTAGTTTAAATCCATATTTTGGGCGTTTTGCAAATTCGCAAACAGTATCAATGTTAGAATATGCTATTGCACAAAACCCAACATTTTTTACTTTGTCAGAAATTGGAGGTAATGATGTTTTAGGCTATGCCACTTCAGGAGGAGAAAGTGATACTACATCAGACAATTACAACCCAATTACGCCGACAACAACATTTGATTTTGTGTTTAACGATATGGTTAATCAATTAACTGCTGTAACACCTAATGGAGTAGTTACTAATGTACCATATATTACAGATTTACCACATTTTACAACAGTACCTCACAACCCTCTAGATCCTACAAACCCTGATTTTGGCCCACAAATACCATTATTAAACTCAATATTTGGTGCACTAAACCCAATATTTGAAGCTGTAGATCCGGCAAGAGCTATTGTGTTTTCTACTACAGAAGCAAGTCCTGTAGTGATTAAAGACGAAACTTTAGATGATATATCTGCAATAATTAGCGCACAGCTAAATGCTAGTCCAACTTTTCCAGCTTTTATAGCACAATTTGGATTACCAGCCCAAGCCGCACCATTAGTAGCAAACCTTTTAGGTGCTACTTATGGACAAACAAGACAAGCAACACCAGCTGATTTATTAGTATTACCAAGTTCTTCAATTATAGGAACTATAAACGAAGCTAATGTAGGGGCACTAATGGGACAAGGTTTACCACAAGCCTTAGCTGGACAATTTTCTGTAGAAGGTGTAAGCTTACCATTAGAAGACAAATGGGTGTTATTGACTTCAGAACAAGATGAAATACAAACAGCTACAGATGCTTACAATGCTACTATAGCAAATGTTGCCAGCACAAAAGGATTAGCTTTAGTTGATTTAAACGGAATTTTAAGTCAAGCCTCTTCTACAGGTATCATGTTTGATGACTACAACTTAACTACAAGTTTAGCTACAGGTGGCTTGGTTAGTTTAGATGGTATACACTTAACAGCTAGAGGCTATGCTTTAATGGCTAATAAATTTTTAGAAGCTATAGACTCAACCTATGGCTCAAACTTTATCGCTTCAGGTAATGTTGCAAAAGCTGAAGATTTTGGCGTGACATACTCACCAACATTACAGTAAACACATTATAAATGATAATAAAAACGTCTGCTTTTTAGTAATAAAAAAAGCGGACGTTTCACGTATATAAAAAAGGTTAACAAACCCCTTTTATATTAAATTAAAACACCTATCTTTGCACGCGAAAACAGAAGGTGTTTTCTTTCAATTAAATACCATAATATTAAACAGATAAGTAATGTCAAAAGTTACAGGTAAAGTTGCTCAAATAGTAGGTCCAGTTATCGATGTTGAATTCGACGCAGGTACTGCACTTCCAAAAATTTACGATTCATTAGAAATTAATAAAGCTGACGGTTCAAAATTAGTACTAGAAGTACAATCTCACATTGGTGAAGATACAGTACGTACTATTGCAATGGACTCATCAGACGGTTTAAGTAGAGGTACAGAAGTTGTTTCAACTGGAGCTCCAATACAAATGCCTGTTGGTGGTGATGTTTACGGACGATTATTCAATGTAATTGGAGACGCTATTGATGGTTTAGGTGATTTACCTAAAGCTGGAGATGCTGGATTACCAATACATAGATCTGCTCCTAAATTTGAAGATTTATCTACATCTACGGAAGTATTATTTACTGGTATTAAAGTAATTGACTTAATTGAGCCTTATGCAAAAGGAGGTAAAATTGGATTATTTGGTGGTGCAGGAGTAGGTAAAACAGTATTAATTCAAGAGTTAATTAATAACATTGCAAAAGGACACGGTGGATTATCTGTATTTGCTGGTGTTGGTGAAAGAACAAGAGAAGGTAATGACCTTTTAAGAGAGATGTTAGAGTCAGGAATTATCAAGTATGGTGATGACTTTATGCATTCTATGGAAGAAGGTGGATGGGATCTACAAAAGGTAGATAAGTCTGCTATGAAAGATTCTAAAGCAACTTTTGTATTTGGACAAATGAATGAGCCACCTGGAGCTCGTGCTCGTGTAGCACTTTCAGGATTAACTATAGCAGAATATTTCCGTGATGGAGCTGGAGATGGTCAAGGTAAAGATGTACTTTTCTTTGTTGATAACATTTTCCGTTTTACACAAGCTGGATCTGAGGTATCTGCATTATTAGGACGTATGCCATCTGCAGTAGGTTACCAACCTACATTAGCAACTGAAATGGGAGCTATGCAAGAGCGTATTACTTCAACTAAAAAAGGATCAATTACATCTGTACAAGCGGTTTACGTACCTGCGGATGATTTAACGGATCCTGCACCAGCAACAACGTTTGCTCACTTAGATGCAACGACAGTATTATCTCGTAAAATTGCTGAGCTAGGTATTTATCCTGCAGTAGATCCATTAGATTCTACTTCAAGAATTTTAACTGCTGATATTTTAGGTGATGAGCACTATGACTGTGCACAAAGAGTAAAAGAGTTATTACAACGTTACAAAGAATTACAAGATATAATTGCTATTCTTGGTATGGAAGAATTATCTGAAGAAGATAAAATGGCTGTAGGTAGAGCTAGACGTGTACAACGTTTCTTATCTCAACCTTTCCACGTAGCAGAACAATTTACAGGACTTAAAGGTGTTTTAGTAGATATTAAAGAAACTATTAAAGGTTTTAATATGATAATGGATGGTAAATTAGATCATTTACCAGAAGCAGCATTTAACCTTAAAGGGTCTATTGAAGAAGCTATTGAAGCTGGAGAAAAAATGTTAGCTGAGGCATAAATTAGTTAGCAGTATTTAGTTAACTATAAACTACAGCTGCAAACTGCAAACTAAAAGACTATGTATTTAGAAATTGTATCACCAGAAGCGACATTATTTAAAGGAGAAGTAACAAGTGTTACTGTTCCTGGTATTAATGGTGAGTTTGAAATGTTAAATAATCACGCACCAATTGTATCTATATTAAAAGAAGGTACGGTTAAAATTGTGGGAAATATCACTTTAGATAAAGAGGTTGAAGACCAATTTACAAAAGGAAACAATAATACGACACTATTAAAAATAAATTCTGGTACGCTAGAAATGAATGACAATAAGTTAATTGTATTAGCAGACTAATACTTTTACTAGATCACAATAAAAAAGGCGAAACATATGTTTCGCCTTTTTTATGCTCTATTTTTTAAAAATTAAACCTTCTTAATTACATTAGTAACAATTCCCCAAATTAAAAAGTTATTATCCTCTGTTATTTTAATAATTGGATAGTTAGGGTTTTCTGGTTGTAACCAAACTTCGTCTTTAGACACACGTAATCGTTTTACCGTAAACTCTCCATCAAGAAAACAAACTGCAATTTTATTATTTGCTGGCTCAAGACTTCTATCTATAACTAATAAATCGTTATCATCTAACCCAGCTCCAATCATAGATTGCCCACTAACTTTTGCATAAAAAGTGGCTTCTTTATTTTTCACTAATTCTTCATCTAAAGATAAACGATGTTCTTTAAAATCTTCTGCAGGCGAAGGAAATCCTGCCGAAATTCCTGTATCAAAAAATTGACCTGCAACTCCGTCAATAGTTTCTGGCGTATAGAAGGTTAAACTTCCAGATTTATGTGCAATCATAGTTATCTCTATTTATATATTGATATTACAATAAGCTATAAGCAAACCCATACTGTATTATCTAAATTATTCTGTTTATAAATTTACTTATTATTAGTGAGATTAGTTTATTATAAAAGTCATTTTATTTCACGACTATAATGTCATTAATATTTGTGGTGTACCTTGGTGACAGTCGGTCTTGACGCATTTTCCAGGTTTGTTTTAAATCTTGATTAGCTATTTTAATGGCTGCACCTTTATATTTAGCATTAATAGCATCTATGGATTGCATTAATGGTTTGTGTTTGGGGTTTTCGGTATCAAATAAATGTAACTGATGATTATCTGTAGGCACTAACCCTGTAACAATGACACCTGCTTTTTTATACTTTATACCTTTTTTAAAAATGGACATCACAGCACTAACAGCGCAATTACTAATTACTAAAGAAGAATCTGTTGGATAAGATAAATTTACGCTAGTACTTGCACGATGTTGGCTTAATTCGGTTTTATGTTTATCACTTTTTAACATAACTATAATAACATGGCAACTTGACCCTTGTTTACGTAACTTTTCTGCACAAACAACAGCAAATGTAGCTATACGTTCTTTAATATAACTACTATCAGAGTAACTAAAATCAAAACTTCTAGTAGTGGCAATCATTTTTTTCTGATCTACAGCTTCATCTAGTTTTAATGTTGTTACCCCTTCTAAATCTCTTTTTAATCTTGCTTCTACTACCGAAAAATTACGTTTCACCCAATCATCGTCAAGTTTTGTAAAATCATAAGCAGTTTGACATCCTTTAGTCTTTAAACGTTTTGACAGCTGTCTTCCAACTCCCCAAACATCTTCAATTTTCAACCATTTTAAAGCTTTTACCCTTTTTTCTTCTGAATCAATAACATAAACCCCTTTAGTCTGAACAGGAAATTTACGAGCAATTTTATTTGCAACTTTACTTAATGCTTTAGTTGGAGCAATACCAACACATGTTGGTATTCCTGTCCATTTTAAAATCCGTTTTTTTATTTGTTGTCCATAAACCTCTAAATCGTAATTATCAAAACCTTTAAATTCTAAAAAAGATTCGTCAATACTATACACTTCAATATCTGGTGAAAACTGTTTAAGTATGGACATAACACGATTACTCATATCACCATACAATGGGTAATTAGATGACAAAATAGTAACGTTATTAGCTTTACAAAAGGATTCCCATTTAAAAATAGGAGCTCCCATTGGTAAACCCAACGCTTTAGCTTCGTCACTACGTGAGATAACACAACCATCGTTATTACTTAAAATAGCGACTGGTTTTCCTTGTAAATTAGGGTTAAAAACACGTTCGCAAGAAGCATAGAAATTATTACAATCCACAAGTGCAAACATATGTGCGAAAATACATAAACTATTTGAATTTTTTGAAAAAAATATTTTGTAAAATGTTAAATTTAAAAAACTGATAAAAATTAATAACTAAAAAATTGTAACAAAATTAATAAATCAACTACCAATAAAATAAGACAACAAAATGTAAAACATATTTAATTGTGTAACAATTTTAAACGTCCTATATTTAATCACTAAAATTTATACTTATGTTAGATTGGTTTTCTAGTTTAGAGATGTTTTCAAAAGTATTTTGGAGCCTTGCCTTAATAGCGTCATTAATTTTTATAATTACTATAGCGCTGTCTTTTATTGGTGGAGACACAGGTGATTTTGGCGATGTAGACGCAGATATTGATGCAGATACAGGAATTGGATTTCAATTCATAACCTTTAAAAATCTAGTTGGTTTTTTCACCATTTTTGGATGGTCAGGTATCGCGTGTATAGATGCTGGATTGTCCAAACCATTAACCATAATTATTGCTAGTATTTGTGGACTTATTATGATGGCTATTATGGCTGCCATGTTTTACTACATGCGCAAACTAAGCGATAGTGGCACACTTAATTACAGTAATGCTATAAACCAAATAGGAGAAGTTTACCTAACCGTTGGCGCTAAACGATCCAATATAGGAAAAGCCCACGTCAGGATTCAAGGTGCTTTAAGAGAGTTAGAAGCATTAACAGACAGTACAACAGATTTAAAAACTGGTACAGTAATAAAAGTAAAATCTGTAACATCAAACGGAATATTAATCATTGAAAAACTTAACAACTAATTAAACCTATGTTTTTACAAACCACACAAGACACTTTTAATTTAGGCTTCCCTATAACCATTATAGCAGCTGCATTATTTATTTTCCTATTTTTAATAGTGCTAATAAGACGTTATAAACGCTGTCCTTCTGACCGCATACTAGTAGTATACGGAAAAGTAGGTGGTGGACAATCTGCTAAATGTATTCATGGTGGAGCTGCCTTTATTTTACCAGTTATACAAGATTATCAATTCTTAGATTTAACACCAATATCTATAGAAGTTAATTTAGTTAATGCATTATCAAAACAAAATATTCGTGTAAACGTCCCTTCTAGATTCACCATTGGTGTATCTACAGAACCTGGAATTATGCAAAATGCTGCCGAACGTTTATTAGGTTTAAACCAAGACAACATTCAGGAGCTAGCACAAGAGATTATCTTTGGTCAATTACGTTTAGTAGTAGCATCAATGGATATAGAAGAAATTAATAGCGACAGAGACAAATTTTTAACCAACATATCACAAAGTGTTGAATCTGAACTAAAAAAGGTTGGACTTAAACTAATTAACGTAAACATTACAGATATTGTAGACGAATCTGGTTATATTGAAGCTTTAGGTAAAGAAGCTGCAGCACATGCAATTAACGCAGCTCGTAAATCTGTAGCAGAAAAAAATAGAGATGGATCTATTGGTGAAGCTAATGCTTTACAAGATGAAAGATCTCAAGTTGCTGCTGCAAATGCACAAGCAGTAGAAGGAGAAAATACCGCAAAAATTGCTGTTGCCAATTCAGATTCATTACGTCGTCAACGTGAAGCCGAAGCTGGTCGTGTAGCAGTAGCATCAGAAAAAGTACAAACTGCAAAAGCCTTAGAAGAATCTTATGCAGCGGAACAAGATGCCGAAGCAGCAAGAGCAGAACGTGAACGTTCCTCTCAAATGGCTGATGTAATTGTACCTGCTGAAATTGATAAACGAAAGGTAGAAATTGATGCTGAAGCAAGAGCCGAAAACATAAGAAGAATTGCAAAGGGTGAAGCTGATGCCATTTTATTTAAAGCACAAGCCGAAGCACAAGGTCTTTACGAAGTATTAACCAAACAAGCTGCTGGTTTAGACCAAATCGTTAAAGCTGCAGGGAACAGCTCTAAAGACGCTGTATTATTGTTAATTGCCGATAAACTTCCTGAATTAGTAAAAACACAAGCTGAAGCTATTAAAAATATCAAAATAGATAAAGTTACCGTTTGGGAAAATGGAGGAAAAGGAGAAGACGGAAAGTCATCTACAGCTAATTTCTTATCCGGAATGTACAAATCAGTACCACCATTACAAGACATGTTTAATATGGCTGGAATGGATCTACCTGAGTATTTAAAAGGAAAAGATAAATCAAGTATTGAAGAAGCTATAATAGAGGATAGTAAGACCGAATAACTTTACTATTAAATTATAAATAAAAAAACCTCACCGATTTTATATCAGTGAGGTTTTTTTAATCTTCAATATATTCTAAAATATCTGCAGGCTGACAGTCTAATGCTTTACAAATAGCTTCCAGAGTAGAAAACCGCACTGCTTTAGCTTTTCCTGATTTTAGGATAGATAAATTAGCAGTTGTTATACCTATAATTTCAGCTAAATCTTTACTTTTCATTTTAAAAATGAAACCAGACGTCGTATATTTAACCAAGCATAATATCATTTGTTATATGAGTCAAACTTTTAAAACCATAGCTAAATTTCAGTATACAGCTGAAGCACAAATTATAAAAGGAAGACTAGAATCTGAAGGTATTCAAGTATTTTTAAGTGACAATATAACTATAGATACAGATCCTTTGGTCAGTAATGCTATTGGAGGCGTTAAGCTAAAGGTTTTATCTACAGATGCCATGCAAGCACAACATATTTTAGAAAGTGTTAATAAATACTCTATTGATGATGATGGTAATGCTATACATTGTCCCAATTGCAATAGTACTGAGGTCGCTATGTTTTCTACCATTAAAGATCTTAAATCTTTTTTTGCTTTTGTCTTTGGGTTTCTTTCTGGTACGCTTCCCTTCTATTCAAAAGATAAATATAGATGTGCAAATTGTGACACTGAATTTGATGTAAAATAATCACAAAGCATCAAAACCAAGTCTCAACGTTTTAATAACAATTTCTATTTCACCCTCATTTAAATGTCCAAAACCTAAACGTATTGCACAAACAGCTTTACTTTGATACAAGATGGTTTTTGGCAGAAATAAATCGTACATTTTTGCTTTTTCTGCTAATTTCACAAGTGATATACTAGGCTTAAAATTTATCCAAACCGCTAAACCACCTGTAGGAACTTGCCAAGTAGCATCATCTTTAAAATGAGTCGTTAAACATGCACATAAATAATCACGTCGTTGCTTATAAATAGTGATGTTTTTTTTGATTAAACGATGTATTTCACCCTCAGAAATTAATTCGGTTAAGATTTGTTTCTGAATTAAATCTCCTTGTTTATCTAAAATTTGCAAGTAATTTTTGGCTTCATTTATAATATTTTCGGGAGCTACAACAAACCCAATTTGAAAACTAGGAAAAAAAGATTGTCCTAAACGTCCTAAATAAATAACGACTCCTGCGCCATCAGAACTAGCCATAGGAAGCATCGCTGAGCCATCAAATTGAAAATCATAATCAAAATCATCTTCAATAATAGCAAAATTATAAGCTTTGGCTAATTGCAACAACTTTAATCGTCGCTCTGCTGTTAAAGTTACAGTTGTTGGATATTGTCTATGAGCACAGACATACACACATCTAATACTGTTTTTGGTAAAGTTCTTCTCTATAAAATCTACATCTATTCCGTTAGCATCTACAGGAATAGTAATAATATTTGCTCCTGCTTGTTGAAAAATCATATTAGATTTATAATGACTTAAATGACCAACAAGTACAACATCGCCTTGTTTAATTAAAAGCTGTGACACTATGTACAGGCTCATTTCTGTACTTCGTGTACTTACTATATTATTAGGTTTTATATAAAAGCCTCTGGTAGCATTTAAGTAATTACCCAATTGTTTGCTAAAATTAGTGTAAGACTGTTCTTGGGTTTGATTCCATTTAGAGATTAAAGATGAACGCTTCATGGAAGCACTATACCATTTTGAAAACTGATGTGTTGGATGTAAGCGTAAATCTGGTTGTCCATCGTTTATAACATATTTACTAACCGAAAACTCTTCAGTAGATGCTAAATTAAAAGACGATTGAAACTTGAAACCTGCAACTTTAGGATACGTTTTTAATTGTTCTAAACCCTGTAAAGCACCTTTTATTGCAGCTGTCTTTTTTTCTGGCATTAAAACAAATGTACCTTTATTAGCAACTATATCCACCCAACCTTGCGAAGCCAACTCATCATAAACAGCAACTGCTGTATTACGATTTATACCAAGTAAGATACTAAACTTTCTTGTTCCTGGCAGAGCAGTTCCTTCTAGTAAATACCCACGTTGAACAGCATTAATAATTTGTTGTGCAATCTGAATATAAATAGCTGTATTAGGCGATTTTTCAAAATGAATTAAAGATTTTAAGATACCATCAACCGGACTATGCATTGTTTTAAAACTGGACTACTTTAGTGATCCGGAAAGTTACGAAATTTGCAGCCTGAAAAAAACACCAAATTAATTAATTATGACATTCAAATATTTATTCATCTTAACAGCTTTGTTTTCCCTTACAACACAAGCTCAGGATCTAGAACAAGAGCAGCAACTAGACTCGGTAATAATAACCTCTTCACGTATAGATTTACCATTTAAGGAAAATTCTAGAACCATTACTGTAATTTCTGCTTCAGATATTAAAAACAGTGCCGCAACTAATGTTGCCGATTTACTGCAACAAGTTGCTGGAGTAGACATTAGAAGACGTGGTACTGCAGGAAGTCAAGCTGATTTATATATTAGAGGTGGTGGTTTTGACCAAACATTATTATTAATTGATGGTATAAAAATGGACGATGCACAAACAGGTCATCATACCATGAATGCTGCTTTACCACTTGAAGTTATTGAACGTATCGAGGTTATTAAAGGTCCTGCTGCTAGAGTATTTGGTCAAAATGCATTTACTGGAGCCATTAATATTGTAACTAAAAACAGTTTGACCAATACCGTTTCTGCAAAATTAGAAACTGGATCTTTTGGACAATTTAATGCTGGAGTTACTGTTGGTAGCAACTTAGAAAACTCGTCACACATTGTACATATAGACAAAATGACTTCTGAAGGCTACAGATATAATACAGATTATGATAATAGCAACTACTTTGTAAAAAGCGTTTTTAATAAAAAGAGAAAAGCGGTTGAAATGATTACAACTTTTCAAGAACGTAAATTTGGAGCAAACGGGTTTTATGCTCGTGCAAGTGCTGTAGATCAGTATGAAGAAACACAAAATAGCTTAATAGCGTTTTCAACTAAATTTAAAACCGATAATTTAACTATTAAACCTCGTTTATATTGGAAACGTAATCAAGATGAATATGTTTATTTAAGAGAAGATCCTACAGTATACAGAAACTTACATATTACTAATAAAATAGGTGCAGAAGCAAATGCCTCTTACAAATCTGAATTAGGAACGACTGGTTTTGGTGTAGACTTATCTAAAATTTATATAAGTAGTAATAATCTAGGTAACAGACAACGTTTTATGTCTAATCTGTTTCTTGAACATCAATTTAAATTATTTGATGAAACAGTAGATGTTACACCTGGTATAGCTGTAACCTATTTTTCAGACTTTAAGTTTTACGCCTTTCCTGGATTAGATGTTGGAGTTAAAATTAATGACAACCTAAAAGCTTATGGTAATATTGGTTATACCTATCGCGTACCGACTTATACAGACTTGTATTACAATGATTCTTTTACCTCTGGAAACGAAAACTTAGAACCAGAAAAAGCATTTGCTCAAGAAGTTGGATTAAAATACAATACTGAAAAACTTTCTATTTCTGCAGCAGTATTTAATCGTGATGCTAAAGATTTAATAGATTTTATTAGACCTGATAATACTACAGAAGTCTTTACAGCTAACAATATTGCAGAAGTCAAAACTAAAGGGTTTGAAATAGATGCTAAATATAATTTCAAAATAAACAACTACAAACAAACATTTACAGTAGCTTATAATTTTTTAGAAGATGACATCTTAGACCAAAACAAAGATTTATCTAGATACTCTTTAAACACGTTAAAACATCATTTTACATCGCGTTTAAGCACAAAACTATTTAAAAACGTAAGTCAAAATATTGTTTACAAACATGCAGAGCGTACTACAGGTGACAGTTATAATGTATGGGATGCATCTATAGATATTAGCCTAAAACAATTTACATTAACAGCTACAGCTAGTAATATTTTTAATGCAGAATATATTGAAGCTGGCTTTGTACCAATGCCACCAAGCAACGTGTTATTTGGACTGCGCTATAACTTTAACTAAAGTGTAACACACACAAATACTTTACTTTTAATAACGTTTTATTAACTTTGAAGCTTAAATTTTAAATTTGAGTTTAGACTTACAAGATATACCAAGAGTAAAAAGTATAACTAAACAGGATTTTATTAAAAATTATTTTAAGCCACAAAAACCTGTAGTTATAGAACAATTTATTACCGATTGGCCAGCATATACTAAATGGAATTTAGAGTATATAAAAGCTGTTGCAGGTGATAAAACTGTGCCATTATACGACGATAGGCCTGTAGATTATAAAGATGGGTTTAACCAGCCTCATGCAACAATGAAAATGAGGGACTACGTAGATTTACTTAAGCGTGAGCCAACAAAATTTAGAATTTTTCTGTGGAATGTTTTAAAAGAAGTCCCTCAGCTTCAAAAAGATTTTAAGTTTCCTGACTTTGGATTACGTCTAATGAAGGGATTACCAATGTTGTTTTTTGGCGGTCGTGATAGTTATACCTTTATGCATTATGACATAGACTTGGCTAATATTTTTCATTTTCATTTTGAAGGTGAAAAACAAATAATTTTGTTTGATCAAAAACAAAACAAACATCTTTACAAAGTACCACATGCCTTAATTACTCGAGAAGACATAAATTTTTCAAATCCTGATTTTAACAAATGGCCTGCTTTAAAGAATGCTAAAGGATGGCAGTGTCAGTTAAATCATGGTGAGGTTTTATACATGCCAGAAGGTTATTGGCATTATATGCGATATATAACTCCCGGATTTTCAATGAGCTTACGTGCAATAGCACGAAATCCAAAAAATTTAACAAAAGCTATATACAATGTTTTTATAATGCGTAATTTTGACAACTTAATGCGTCGCATTAAAGGTCAAAAATGGATTGATTGGAAAAACAAGAAAGCCATAATTAACACCAATAAGAATTTAAATTAAGTATATAAAAAAGATGAAAAAAGGATTACTTTTAGTAGCATTAATACTAACAACAGGATTAGTTAATGCACAAGCTTTTGATGGTACAGGAGATCAAAAACTGTCAATTGGAGCAAATTTACAAAATAACGTTAATGGTATTACATTAGCTTACGACTATGGTCTTGGTGAAAACATATCTGTTGGAGTGGTTACAGGATATGCTTTAAACTTAAATAATGGTTTAGATGCAGATTTTACTGATCGTTTTGAGTTAGAAGGTCGTTTTAATGCTAATTTAGGTAATGTTGTTAATGTTAGCGATAATTTTGATTTCTACCCAGGAATTAGCTTAAGCCTTAAAAACTTTGGTGGACACTTTGGAATGCGTTACTTTTTCTCTGATGGATTTGGTATATTCTCTGAGTTTGGGACAACGTTTGCAAAATTTAATTCTGATGCATTAACACCTGCAGAAAAAATACACAATCAGTTTACTGTAAATATTGGAGCTGTATTTAATCTATAATTAGATATAAACATCATAAAACAAAAGCCTTTTTTTAGTTATGAAAGGCTTTTTTTATGTCTAAAAAATAAGCTCATTAGCTTTATCGTAAACTAAATAATTCTCCCACCCTCTATACAATAGGTAGTCTATTAGTTTTTTCTTTTTCTTATAATTATCAGTTTCTTTTAACGAAGCTTCTTTTTCTGCTAAAGCATTAAAAACCTCTAGGTATTCCTCCTCATCAATATCGTTAAGCGCTTGATCTATATTATACTTAGTAATTTCTTTTCGTTTCAACTCAAGTGCAATACGACGTTTACCCCATTTTTTAATTCTGAATTTACCACTAGCAAAGGATTTAGCAAAACGTGTCTCATTTAAAAATTTATGCTCTAAAAGATGTACAATTATGACATCTGAAGCTTCAGGTATCATATTCATATTTTTCAATTTTTGCTTGACTTCTTGATGACAACGCTCTTGATAAGCACAATAATGCTCAAGCTTTTTTTGCTTCTTCTACTGAAAACGATTGGGTTGATTTCATGTTATAAAAATAAACAACTAGTATTTATAAACTATACTTCAATGATACTATTAAGTTTCTGCCTGGTGCAGCAATACCTGATGAATACGTCTTATATCGTTGGTCTGTAATGTTCTCTAGAGCTGTTGTTAAGGTAACATCTTCACCTAATTGATATTGCGTTCTTAAGTTTAAAGTATACCAAGCTGGTGCATATGGATTACCGTTTTTATCTAGAGCATAAATATAATCCTTTTCATACTCAGAAGGAGCTAACTGTTCAAACGATAAGGCATTATTATAGTTAATAAAACCATCAATTTTAAACTTATTTTTTTGCCAAATTAAATGCGTATTTCCAAAATTTGGAGCGACATGCCTAACAGGTAACTCAATCCCATCAGTCTCTTCTGTTCCTCCAATGACGTTATACTGAGAAGTTAATCTTAAAGCTTTAGAAAAGTTAATCTGAGCACCAATTTCGAAACCATAAATCCATGATTTAGAAGCATTTTGTAAGGATTGCACATTACTTAACTCGCCATCATATATAATTTGCGATTGCCCATTTAATGTACCATCACGCCTTACTAAAGCATTATCCAAATACGTATAATACGTTGCCATATCTAAAATAAAAATCTTATCAAAGTCTAATTTCAAGCCCAATTCACCACTGTAAGCATACTCTGGATCTAGGTTATTATTTGGCACAACTACAGATCCAGGTTCAGAGTCAAAGACCTTACCAATATCGTCTATATTAGGCGCTCTAAAGGCTGACGATAGGTTAAATTTCCATTGCAATAATTGGTTTGGTGACCATGTCACACCTGCAGTACCTGTTAATGCATTAGACGTATTATCAGATTCTGAAAACGGTAAGTTTAAATACACATTATTAGCTGTAAAATCCGCCTTCTGAGTCACAGTATTGTAGCGCAAACCTGATTGAAATACAAACTTTTGATTTGGTTTATACTTATAACTTGCATAAAGAGCTGCACTACTCCAAGTTGCTCCATCAGGATACCTTGACACTGTTGGCTGTGCTGTATTGTTATCGATATATTCTGTAAAGCCAGTAGATCCAACTGTATTATAAACATACTCTAGACCATAAAATAAAAATGATGTTTCACTTAAAGCTTTTTCAAAATCTATATTAAAAGACAATGCATCTACAGACTCTTCTCTAACACTTCTTTCATTATCCTGAAAATCTCTATCCATTCTACTTTCTTGAAAATTTTGATAAGCAAATGTTGTTTTTATATTATCATAAAAAGTCGCTTGACTACTTCTTTTAACAACATTAAGATTGGTCATAAACCATTTTTGAGGACCATAATTCCACTCGGCTGACCTCAGATTTTCACCTCTATACCTTATAAGTCTATCATACCTTGAATAATCAGAGGTTGTAGTATAGAAAACACCCAATCCAAAATCTAAATCATCAGCAGCTTTATAGCTTACCTTTTGCATTAGATTAATTTGATTATAACCAGTAAATTTTTGAATACGACTGTCATTGTTTTGGATAATGACATCTTGATTATTTTGGGTTACTACATATTCTGGTCTTAAATAATCATCAGGACCATGACTTCCCATTTTTAAATCATCAAAATCTGTATAACTCACATTAGTTAAGAAAGCCCATTTTTTATAGCCTAAATTAAGATCAAAATGTGCAGTTTTTTCTTGACTTGCAGTCGCATACCTCAACATTACATTACTTTTAAGATCTAAAGTATCAGATAAAGAAAACTCTGGTTTTTTGGTATAAAAACTCATAACTCCACCTATAGCATCGCTACCGTAAATAATAGATCCTGCACCTAAAGTAACTTCGGTATTTTGAATAGATAATGGGTCTATTGATATAACATTTTGCAGGTTTCCGCCTCTAAAAATAGCGTTATTCATACGCACTCCATCAACAGTAATTAATAAACGATTAGTCGAAAACCCTCTAATCATTGGACTTCCTCCTCCTAATTGACTTTTTTGCATATAAACCTGTCCTGTAGCTTCTAGTAAATCTGCACTTGTTTGTGGATTGTTAAAACTTATATTTTTAGCAGTGACGGTTTTTATTGTTTTTGGAATATCTTTTTTTGTTTGTCCAAAATTAGATGCAGAGATAATAATCTCGTCCAACCCTTGCTGACTGTCTACCAAATAAACGACACCATTTACAGCTTCCTTATTGACCTGTTTTAATTGATGAGTTATATGCTTAAAATAAATGGTTTCATTGGGTAAAAACTTATCTAAAGTAGCTTCCCCATTTAGATTAGAGATTTCGCTTTTGGTTTGTTCTTTATTATAAATAGCAACACCAAAAATGGGTTGTTTAGTAGTTTTATTAAGCACTTTAATAGTCTGAGAAGACATGGATATAGTGAAAAATAAAAGGATAAACGTGCTTATTGTAAATTTCATATTTTTAATTAAATACGTCATTAAGGATTTGTAAAGATTTTGGCTTTTTAAAATTGCCTAAATGTAACTCAAAATAGACTAATACAAGTGTTAAAAAAGATTGTCTTTGCTTAGCATTAACTTTTATAGTATGTAACTCATCAAATGTTGTACCTAACAATTGTTTTAAGAGTGTTAAATTTTGACCAGTTACATTATATTTTGAAATACTTATCTCTTGAAAATCTCCGTCTTGTAAATTAAACGACGTTGCAATTTCTATGTTTGTTTGATCTGGGTAAAATCCCAAATATTTAGTAAGTTCTAATAGAAATAATAAATGAAAATTGGCATAATCATCATTGGCATCTAACCATTGCAAAGTGGCTTGCAAGTAGCTATATAAAGGATCATTTTGCTCTTCTTCTTGAAGTGCATTTGACAATACTTCGGCAAGAAACATAACTATAGCACTTTTTAAAATATTTGTATGTAATGAACTATATAAAAAATCTGTTTTTATATCTTTTATATATTGTAAAGAACGGTTAGGCTTATAGTCTGTAATTAATTGTAATTGAGATAATGGCTGAAAATACGCCACCTTTTTATTACTTTTTTTAGAGGCTAAAACTCCTTTTAATAAATAGCTAACCACACCTTGCTTTTGGGTATAGCATTTTACTATCAGGTCGTTATCTTTAAACCTTAACTTTGAGAGTACAATTGCATTTGTTGGTGTTAACATTATCTAACAACCATTACTTTTAGCACTTTAGTTTCAAAAGTATCTAAATCGTTTAGCATTATTAAGTATACTCCTGAAGCGACAATGTTTCCGCCAAGGTTTTTACCATTCCATAGTGCTGTTCCTCCATCAATTTCTAAATTATACCCTTTAAATCTTGAGTTTGTATTTGTTTCGGCTTCAGCCACTAGATTACCTTCAATATCTAATATTTTAATATTTACATTTTCCGACAAGTCTCTAATTTTAACTTTATCATTTATAATATTAAAATTTGGCCTTACAGGGTTTGGGTAAACATAAGCGTTTTCTAGGGTTGTTTGAGGTTTTGAAGCTTCCGATTTGTAAGATACCATACCTTTGTCTGTTGCTATATACACAATACCATTGACATCATCAATATCTACGTCCAGAATATCATTAGTTGGCAAAGGAGAGTTATCTTTTGTAAAATGAAAAATAGTCTCTTGTCCATCTGACGAAAAATAGTACAAACCTGTATCTAATGTTGCAATCCATTTATTATTAGATCCATCAACTTCTATATCTGTTATGTATTGCTGAAACAAAAGCTCTCTAGCTACACCATCATCCAAAACTACAATGTTATCCACCTCTGCGTCTCCATTTACAAATTGGTCAGTATTGTAGACAATTCTCAACCCTTTATCTGTACCAAGCCAAAGTTGTCCATTATTGTCTATTGTAAGAGTTTTTACGGATGGAGAAGGCATACCTTCTTCCTCTTCCGAAAGGTGATTAAAGGTAATGTTATTACCATTTTTATTTAACCCTATGACTCCAAAACGATGGGTTCCTAAAAAAAGGTTATCTGAGTCATCAAACACAGTGTCAAAAAAACCATTTTCATCAAAAGGATCAGGAATTACATCCTCAAAACTAAAAGAAGACCATTGATTATTTGAGTAAATGTTTAGAGGCTTATCTACTCTTCCATTCACAACCCAAAGTTCACCATCTTCATTAAAAATAGCTTTAGAGGTCAAATAAAAATTTGCGTAAAATGGGGATAAAGTACTGTTATCTTGATTAAAATAATTAGTTATTTCTCTGTTAGTTAATTCTATTAATCCTGAATTATAAGAAGTCACATAGACTTGATTTATATTAAATGGATTAATTTCAATTCCTGTTAAAAAAAATGGATTAGCAACTGACTCATTAAAGGTTTTGTAAGGAATATTATTCCATTCTTCAGAATTAAAATAACTAAGTCCTATACGTCTATAGTCTTCAATTTCAAAGTTTAAAATAGCATTGTGACCTCCATGCGTTCCCCAAAGATGATTACCGTTAATATTAATCTGAAAAAATCTGTTTTTTAATGGACCACTAGGATGAATTTCTTCATAAATATCTTGATCAAAATAAGATGTTTTTAAAATACCTAATCCAGCATTACCAGAATTTACAATAGCTTTGGTACCAATAAAAACTTCATTTTGATTAGCAATTAATGCTGTATTTAAATTAGAGAATTCTGAAGCATCAACTAATGTACTATACACTTCATTAAAATCATTACTATATACTTTCACAAGATTTGTAGCAGTAATTACTAAATGATTATCAACAGATTTAAAATCTGACATAGCACCTTGGATAGTTGTTTTTTCTATAAAGTTATTATTTACAACTTCATATATTTTATTATTACTTGAAGCTGCATATAAATAATCTTGTACTTTTTGTATACCAACCCAATTATTTGCGTTAATATTTTGCCACTCTACAGCATCAATCAAATTAGGATTTGTTAACTCTCCTTTATACATACCTTGTGAAGAAGCTGCATGAATAAATCCATTAAAAACAGTTGTTTGATTGACATTAATCTGAGTATTATTAGTACCAATGTAATAGGTGTCACCAAATTCTAATTGATTAATGTCATAGACTGAAATACCAAAACCTGTTGATATATAAACAACATCTTCAAATCTAGAAAATTGATTAATTACTTTACTAGCAGCAGGTATGGTTTGTTTTTCTAATATATCAACAACACTAAAAACAGAATTATCAATTTCATCATAAACCTGAATCAAACCGTTGTCATAACCAATTAATAAAATTGATTTATCCTCAATATATAAAACGCTTGTAATATCATCTCCTGACAAACCATTAATAGTGGATATTGTATGTATTTCTCTAGAATTGAAATCATATGTAAACACTGCATTTGTTGCTGCTACATATAATTTTTCTTGTGATTTAGTGACATCCTTTATATCTAGATAACTGTAATGACCAGTCCAATCAGCTGTAAAATCTTGCGCAAAATTAGCTGTAGTATTAGCAAATACCAACAAACATAAGACTATCTTTAAAATGCGCATTATTATATTTTTTAAGCTATATTAATCAAAAACCAAAATTACTGATTATTATTGTATTTTAAGTTAGCTTTTTAGTAAACAATATGCTATTTACAGACCCTATTTTTTTATTTTTATTTCTGCCAATTGCATTATGCTTCTATTATCTAGCACCTAAAAATCTTAAGAATTTAGTCCTCCTAATATTTAGCTTAGCTTTTTATACTTGGGGAGAAAAAAACTTAGTTTTACTGCTTTTAATTTCAGCTTCTGTAGATTATTCTGCAGGCTTATTAATTAAAAATGGGTATAAAAAAACAGGCCTTTATACCTCTTTATTTTTTAATTTAGGAATTCTTTTATATTTTAAATACGCTTACTTTATAACTTATAATGCTTCATTATTATTAAATAGTACGTTTAATATTTCGTTTTCAACAATTGAAGTTATATTACCAATTGGAATAAGTTTTTTTACTTTTCAAACAATGTCCTACACTTTAGATGTGTACCAAGGAAAAATTAAAGCTAATAATAACTTTATAGATTTTGCTTGCTATATAACGATGTTTCCACAATTAATTGCAGGACCTATAGTTAGGTATACAGATATTAAAGACAATCTTAAAAATAAAAATTTAGGCACACATCAATTTTATAAAGGGTGCAAACGCTTTATAATCGGACTATCAAAAAAAATGCTAATAGCAAACAATTGTGCCTTTTTTGCAGATGCAGCTTTTAATTTACCTAATGCAGAGTTGTCTATGCTTGTTGCTTGGTTAGGTTTAATTTGCTATGCACTACAAATTTATTTTGATTTTTCTGGATATTCTGATATGGCAATTGGCTTAGGACTAATGTTTGGCTTTGCTTTTCCAGAAAATTTTAACTATCCATATATTTCTAAATCTATAAAATCATTTTGGAGACGTTGGCATATGACTTTATCTAGATGGTTTAAAGATTATTTGTACATACCGTTAGGCGGAAATAGAAAAACCAAGACTAGAACTTATATTAATTTATTAATTGTATTTACATTAACAGGATTATGGCATGGAGCCAATTGGACCTTTCTAATTTGGGGATTATGGCATGGTTTATTTTTAATTATCGAAAGACTTGGTTTTACTAACTTATTAAAACAAACTCATTCAGCTATTGCGCATTGTTACACATTATTGGTTATTCTTTTTGGTTGGGTGTTTTTTAGAAGTGAAACACTTGAACAAGCAACTTACTTTTTAGAAAAACTTTTAGCTTTAACAGCGAAACCAACTACGACTATTTTAATTTTTATTTTACAACAGAAGTAGTATTGGCCTTAATTATTGGTTTGATTTTATCAACGTCCATAGACAAGAAAATAGTTTGCTTTTTTAATAAACAAAATAAAAGCAGTGTTATTTACCAATCCTATGTCATAACAAAATCATTAATGTTATTAGCTATGCTTTGGTTATGTTACTATTATATAGCAACTAATGCATACAACCCATTTATATATTTTAAATTTTAGATATGATACAGTTGAAAAAATTAAAATATAAATTATTTATCGCCACATTTTTAATAATGCTTACAGCACCTAATATTGTTATGTTTTTGGGAATAGAAAAAAGCATCACTAATAATGAAAACACTCAATTTGAAACACCTCCAAAAATCAATTTAAAAAACATTGGGTTAACATTAAAAAATTACAAAAGTTATTATTTAGGCAATTATGGATTAAAAAGAACATTTGTTAATCAATACCTCAACTTTAAATCTGATATTTTAAACGAAAACCCATTACCTAACAAAGTGATAATTGGACATGATAATTGGTACTATTTAGGAGATTCATACAAACAAGTCTTAACTAACACCTTCGAATCCCAATATAAAAAAACAAATCCTACAAGTTATAAAAAACATTAAAACTCTTTCTGAATATTTAAAAGAAAACAACATCGAGTTTTATGTAACTGTAGCACCAAATAAACATAGTATTTACAAAGAGCATCTGCCTTATAAACTATCTAACAGCAACACGTTTTATAATCAAATTAAAAAAGAATTTGAAGTTAATAACATTAATTATATTGATTTACACCAAACACTATTAAGTCATAAAAAAGAACAGAAACTATATCATAAAACTGACTCTCATTGGAATAATTTAGGAGCGTTTTATGCGTATCAAGAAGTTATAAAAACCATTAATAAAACTAATATTATAGATCAAGTGTTTATAAAAGACTTCACTGTAGGTAGCTCAATTAAACCTGTTAATCATTTATCAAAAATGATTAATATCAATAGAAAAGAAAAGGTTTTTGATTTAAATGAAAAAAACTCAAGTAAAGTCGATACTATATCATCAAAATATGATGATTTAACGTATTGTAATCCTAATAAAAAATTAAAGTTACTTATGAGTAGAGATTCTTTTAGTGATGCATGGATTCCGTTTTTTAACACTAGTTTTAATCAAACTAAATATATAAAAAATTACAACCAAATATCCACTACACTTATCAAAGATTACAAACCTGATATTGTTATTTATGAAATTGTAGAACGTAACCTTCCCTACATAACAAAACCTTTATTAATAAAACACCCTTAATCTTTTAAAAGATTAAGGGTGTTTTTAAATTATTTATATTTTAAAATTACACAACACCTTGTGCAAGCATAGCATCTGCAACTTTAACAAATCCTGCAACGTTAGCCCCTTTTACGTAATCTACATATCCATCTTTTTGTGTTCCGTATTGTACACAAGACGCATGAATATCATCCATAATCTGATTAAGCTTAGCATCAACTTCTTCTCTAGTCCAATTGTAACGCAACGAGTTTTGACTCATTTCTAAACCAGAAGTTGCTACTCCTCCAGCATTAGATGCTTTACCAGGAGAGAATAATACTTTAGCTTGTTGTAAAACTTCAATAGCTTCAGGAGTTGTTGGCATGTTAGCGCCTTCTGCTACAGCAATTACATTATTTTTCACTAAAGCTTCTGCTTCAGATTTATCTAATTCATTTTGTGTAGCACATGGTAATGCAATATCACAATTAACACTCCAAGGTCTTTCACCTTTATGAAAAGTTGCATTTGGATACTTAGTAACGTATTCACTAATTCTAGCACGTTGTACATTTTTAAGTTCCATTACGTGAGCTAACTTATCAGCATCAATACCATCAGCATCATGTATGTATCCTGAAGAATCTGACATTGTTAAAACTTTAGCACCTAATTGTGTTGCTTTTTCACAAGCATATTGTGCTACATTTCCTGATCCAGAAATCACAACTGTTTTACCAGAAAAAGAATCTCCTTTTGTTGCTAACATATTTTTAGCAAAATACACAGTACCGTAACCTGTCGCTTCTGGTCTTATTAATGATCCACCATAAGAAGCTCCTTTACCAGTTAATACACCAGTAAACTCGTTTCTTAATCGTTTATATTGACCAAACATGTAACCAATTTCTCTTCCTCCAACACCAATATCACCAGCTGGCACATCAGTATTTGCTCCAATATGACGAAATAATTCACTCATAAAAGATTGGCAAAAACGCATAACTTCGTTATCACTTTTTCCTTTTGGATTAAAATCACTTCCTCCTTTTCCTCCACCCATTGGTAAAGTTGTTAAAGAGTTTTTAAACACCTGCTCAAACCCTAAGAATTTTAAAATACTAAGATTTACAGATGGATGAAAACGTAATCCACCTTTATATGGTCCAATTGCCGAGTTAAACTCAACTCTAAAGGCTCTATTAACCTGAGTATTACCTTCATCATCAATCCAAGGCACTCTAAAAATTATAGTGCGCTCTGGCTCCACCATACGCTCTAATAACATCTTACCTTGATATTTAGGATTGTCTTCTATAAAAGGAATTACAGTTTCTGCAACCTCATGAACTGCTTGTAAAAACTCTGGTTCGTGACTATTTTTTTCCTTTACTAAGTCTAAAAATGCTTCAATTTTATTTTTCATTATGTAAATAATTACAATGTTGTTATACTATTTGTAAAAAAGTAATACAAAGATACATTATCTTTAATATTACACCTATTTTTTTGATTTTCGCAATCGATATAGTTGATACCGAAATAAATAAAAAATTAAAAATTAATTACTGCGTTTTATCTGTAAAATTTGTATGTTAGTCGTGATTTCATATATTTGTTGAATAAATAGCTCTTAAAAATATGCCTAATTATGTTTAACTATAAACAATTAATTCTAGCTGTAATTATTTTATTATGTACAAGCAATGCATTTTCTCAGTTAGGGTTCTCTCATGAGATAGGTGTTATTACTGGTCCTGTGGCATTTAAATCTGATTTTGGAGTACGTACTGATTTCGAAACAAACTCAGGAAATACTGGTTTTGGAATTGGTTTAGTACACTACATTAATTTTTCATATCAAGCAAATTGTAATTGCTATACTACTGATAATTATTTTAATGATCATTTTAAATTACGTACAGAAATTTCATTTAATAAAACAAAATTAAGTCATTTTGGTGAATGGGTTGAGGACTCAAAAACTAGTGAAGAATCTGAAAAACTAAGAAGTCATACTGGTGAAGCTAATAATTTTGACATTGGTATGCAGTTAGAGTTTTACCCTTTAAGTATTAGATCTTTTCAAGCTTATGGATATAAGCTTGCTCCTTTTGTGAGTTTAGGTGCACATTACGTTTCATATAATCCAAAAGTTTACACTAATTATGATAACGGAACAAATGATGTTGGAAATGTTTTAGATAGCAATAATTTTTATTCTCCTTGGCAACCTGGATCTGTAAACCCAGAATCTGGCTCTACATGGTCTATAGTTTCTAGTGTTGGTGTTAGATATAAATTAAATGCTATATCTGATTTAATGTTAGATTTACGTGGTCAATATTATTTTAACGATTTAATTGATGGCTTAGACCACCAACTTAGCAGTAACAAAAATAATGATTGGTTAGTTTGGCTAAACGTTGGTTATATTTACTACTTAGATTAAAATATAATTAAACCCATAAAAAAGCTCAAGTTAATAACTTGAGCTTTTTTATTTTTATAACATAATGCTTAGGCTAAAGCTTGCTTAAGATCATTTATTAAATCAGCTTCATCTTCAATACCTACACTTAATCTAATTAAGCTATCAACAACACCAACTTTCTCTCTCTCTGATTTAGGTATACTAGCATGAGTCATACTGGCTGGATGACCACATAAAGATTCTATTCCACCTAAGGACTCTGCAAGAGTAAACACCTTAAGCTTCTCAATTATATTAATAGCCTCTTTATAATCGTTTCCTTTAGTAACAAAACTTAACATACCTCCAAAACCTTTCATTTGTGTCTTAGCTATATCATGATTTGGATGATGATCAAAACCTGGCCAATAAACAGTTTCAATTTTAGGATGAGTGTTTAAAAATTCGGCTACAGCCTTAGCATTTTCACAATGACGTTGCATTCTTACATGTAAAGTTTTTATACCTCTTAACGCTAAAAAAGCATCTTGTGGTCCACAAATTGCGCCACTTGCATTTTGTATAAAATACAGCCTATCTGCTAATGCTTTGTCTTTTACAACTAGAGCTCCCATAACTAAATCACTATGACCACCTAGATATTTTGTAGCTGAATGCATGATTATATCTGCACCCAAATCTAAAGGTTGCTGTAAATAAGGTGTTGCAAAAGTATTATCTACAGCCAAAAGCACATCATGCTTTTTGGCAATTTTAGCAGTTGCAGAGATATCAATAATATTCATCATCGGGTTAGTTGGTGTTTCTACCCATATCAACTTTGTATTTTTATTAATGTATTGCTCTATATTACTAGCTTGATTCATACCTACAAAATGAAATTTGATACCGAAATTTTCAAATATTTTTGTAAACAATCTGTAAGTTCCACCATACAAATCATTGGTAGAAATAACCTCATCTCCAGATTTTAATAATTTTAAAACAGCATCAATAGCTGCCAATCCAGAACCAAAAGCTAAACCATAAGATCCATTTTCTAAACTCGCAAAAGCATTTTCTAAAGCTTGACGTGTAGGATTATGAGATCTAGAGTATTCAAAACCTTTATGTCCTCCTGGAGTCGTCTGCGCATAAGTGGATGTCTGGTAAATTGGTGGCATGACAGCTCCATAAGCAGGATCTGGTTTTTGACCACCATGAATCGTTTTTGTGTTAAATTTCATGTTCAAAACTTTTGTTAACAACAAAAATAGTTTTTACTTCGTTGTATTCAAACTAGAACCCAACCTTTAGTCTATGTTTAACACTACATCTAAAATAACAGTATTTACTGTAATCACTTGTTTATTAATCACTTTATCTTGTGATAAAGATGAAAAATTGAGTTTCTCTGAAACCGAAATCACAAAAGAAAAAGAAACTTTTGTCGAGGTTATTATTCCAAAAGCAAACGGAAAATCAAAAACTGCAAAAAATATAAACATCACATTAACTAATTTTGCATGTGATGTTTTAAATATTGATAGTGCCAAAAATAAATCGACTACAATCAATGAAAGTATTGACGCTTTTAATGCTGCCTATGTTAATTTTAATGAAACATTATTAGCCGATTTTGATACTAAGTTTCCAAAATGGGAAGCTTTGATAGATGGTGAAGTATCTTACCAAAACGAAGCATTAGTTTCTATTTCCATGAATGGTAGTATTACTACAGGAGCAGCAAATAGCAGTTTAAAATTTAAGTTTTTTAACTTTGATGTATCCAACGGAAAATCACTGACAACCAAAGATATGGTCAATAACATGAAAGCGTTTAAGGCTTTAGTAAAAAAATATTACGATAAAGAGCTACTTACCACTTACACCAGTGTTAACAATACTACAGATAATTTTAAACTACCCGAAACTATTGGTTTTAATGAAGACGGAGTCATTATAGTATATGATAATTTTGAACTTGGTAACTTTACCAAGCAACTAGTAGAATTTACTATACCTTATACTGTTGTCAATCAGTATTTAAATTATTAAACATACTTTTTAAGCGCAAGGATATACCCTAAATGTATACCTTCATGAAAATTATTAAAAACCAACGCATCATCTACACAAGTTAACGTACTTTTTGTAGACACTGTATATTCCGTGTAAGTTTTAAACACGTTATTATTATAATCCACTTTTGTGGTTTCGATAGTAGAAAACAATAACCCTTTAACCTCATCCACTTCAGCTTGTGTTACTGGTCTTTCTGTTTTAGTTCCTTTTCTGTAAGTTTCAACCAAAGCATCACTTACAAGCATTGGCACATCAGATAATTTATAAACCAATAACTGTTGTGTTACAATTGTATGTGCAATATTCCAAAACATATTATTACTAAATCCTTCAGGCACTTTATTTAACTGATCTAAAGTAAAGTTTTCTAAAAAATGCTTAAATAACATTCTGTTTTTAATTGCAACATCAAAAGTAAAGTCCATAATATTCTGTTTTTGTCAAAAGTAAGTAAATTAAAAATCTTCAAAAAAATAAGTTTTCAATAATTAACTTGTAACCAAATATAATTAACATGAAAACACACCACTATAAAACAACCCTAAACTGGACAGGTAATCTAGGTCAAGGCACCACCAACTACAAAGCATATAATCGTAACCACACCATTAATCACGACCAAAAAAGTCAAACTATATTGGCTAGTGCAGATCCAACGTTTTTGGGTGATCCCTCAAGATATAACCCAGAAGAACTTTTACTAGCATCCATTGCCTCCTGTCATATGTTATGGTATTTACACCTATGTGCAACCAACCATATTGTTGTTACCAATTATCAAGACCAACCAGAAGGCATAATGCAAGAAAACACCAACGGAAGTGGACAATTTACCAAAGTTACATTAAACCCAAAAGTACAAGTCAAAGATCAAAACATGGTAGATAAAGCCAATCAACTACATCATCAAGCAAATCAAATGTGTTTTATAGCTAGATCATGCAATTTTCCAGTAACACATAACGCTTTCGCGGAAGCTTCGCCAAGCCAAACATAGTTTTTAAAACAAAAACAAGTTATTTTTTACTAAAAAAAACGACCTTTGTTTAAAAATCGGTACAAATGAAAAAAGTATACTACCTTAAAACCTGTAACACTTGTTTAAGAATTTTAAACGAATTAAATCTTCCTGAAACTTTTCAGTTACAAGACATAAAAGCAAATCCATTAACAGCTCAACAAGTAGATGAGTTAGCAGCATTAGCAGGTAGTTATGAAGCATTATTTAGCAGACGAGCTAAACTATACAAAGAAATGGGCTTAAAAGACCAAACCCTAACCGAAAAAGATTACAAACATTATCTACTAGAACATTATACCTTTTTAAGTCGTCCAGTCATTGTTATAGATAATCAGATATTTATTGGTAATTCTAAAAAAACAACTCTACTTACAAAACAAGCATTGGATGAAAGCTAGATATTGGGCATTATTAGCAGCCTTAACCGTTCAAGTCCTTTATGGATTAAACTACACATTTGCTAAAGATGTGATGGTTGGTGGATTTGTAAAGCCTTTTGGTTTTATTGTGCTTCGTGTTGGTGGAACAGCAATATTGTTTTGGTTATTCAGTTTTTTAGGTCCAAAAGAAAAAATAGACCAAAAAGACTTTTTAACACTGGTTTATGCTGCCTTTTTTGGTGTGGCTACAAACATGCTCTTATTTTTTAAAGGGTTAGAATTAACCACACCAATACATGCCTCTGTAATAATGATAACTAGTCCTATTATCGTATTATTACTATCTTCTTATTATTTAAAAGAAAAAGTTACTAAACTAAAAGTTTTAGGTGTTGTTTTTGGATTTACAGGAGCAGCAGTTTTAACTATTTATGGTGGTTCTAAAAGCCCAGGAGACAATGTGTTTTTAGGTAACATAATGATTTTACTTAATGCAATCTCTTACAGTATTTACATTATAATTATAAAAAAACTCACCTATAAATACCATCCTTTTACATTTATAAGATGGTTATTTTTAATTGGCTTTTTTATGGTTTTACCTTTTGGATTTAATGATGTAGTAGCTATTGACATAACCAATTTCACACCTTACATATGGTTTTCAATAGCATTTGTAATTGTTGGCGCTACTTTTGGAACTTATTTACTAAATCCTTTAGCATTAAGACATTTAAAAGCATCAACAGTGACTGTTTTTATATACCTACAACCACTAATAGCAGGTATTTACGCTATTATAGTAGGTAGTGATGCTATTACCTCTGTTAAGCTAATAGCATCATCACTAATATTTTTTGGTGTGTATTTAGTAACTAAAAAGCCTAAAGTTATACCGTTAAATTCTTAGGGACACGACCATGACTACGCATGTCGTCTTTGGTTAATATCTTATAATCTTCCGTTTGCGGAAACTTATTAGCCATTTGTAATAAATCTTCAGGTAAATCTGTAAGTTTTCTTGTATTTAAATCTATCCATGCACCTACAATTTCACAAAAAGCTAAGTTTTCGCCTTTACTATTGTAAAAATTATGGTCAAATTTAAAAAACATACCGTCTTCACTTAAACCAGATACCTCAAGACTTACTGTAATTGGCTGCCCTAAAAAGGCTTCTTTAAAATAATGCACATGCTCATGGAACACCACAGGACCTAAACCAGCTTTACTTAACGTCATTAAAGAAAACCCATGATCTTGTAAAAAAGCAGTACGTGTGTGTGACATGTAATTTATATATGCAGAGTTAGCTAAATGTCTATTAGCATCAATATCACTCCATCTTATTTCAAAATCTTTTTTGTACATAATTATAGTGTTTTTTGGTCACTCAAATTTACAATAATTTGCTGCGCACGCATAATAAAACTTCTATTTCTTAAGCGTTGACATTTTACTTACCTTTGTAGCAATTAATTAGTGTTTATATGATTTATTCGATGACAGGTTATGGCAAATCTGTATTACAATTGCCAACAAAAAAAATAACTATAGAGTTAAAATCTCTTAATAGCAAAAACCTAGATTTGAATGCTAGAATGCCTTCAATTTACAGAGAGAAAGAACTAGATTTACGTAAACTAATTGCTAAACAATTGGTACGTGGTAAGGTAGATTTTTCTATTTATGTAGAAACCACAGCTGATGATACCTCAACACAAATTAATGCTCCTGTTGTAAAACAGTACATGGAACAATTAAAAGCAGTTTATAATGATGGTAACGAAATGGAATTACTCAAAATGGCTGTTCGTTTTCCTGATGCATTAAATACTGTTAGAGAAGAAATAGATAACAGTGAATGGACACAAATTGAAGCCGAAATAAAAACTGCTTTAAACCATTTATCAGATTATAGACTAAATGAAGGTAAGGTTTTAGAACAAGATTTTAAAGATCGTATTAAAAACATTGCAGACTTACTTGAACAAGTCATTGTTATGGATCCAGAACGTATAGATGGTGTTAGAGATCGTTTAAGAAAAGGCGTTGAAGAACTAAGAGAAAAATACGATGACAATCGTTTTGAGCAGGAGTTAGTCTACTATATTGAAAAGTTTGATATTACCGAAGAAAAAGTAAGACTAAATAACCACCTTAACTATTTTAACGAAAGCATAAACAGTCCGGATTCAAACGGAAAAAAACTAGGATTTATCGCGCAAGAAATTGGTAGAGAAATCAACACAATAGGTTCTAAAAGTAATTATGCACCAATGCAACAATTGGTGGTACAAATGAAAGACGAACTAGAAAAAATTAAAGAACAATTATTAAACGCGCTTTAAACACTACTACATTGACTAAACAACCAACAAAACAAGGCAAATTAATTGTATTTTCTGCACCTTCAGGTTCAGGAAAAACGACCATTGTAAGACATTTGCTTAAACAGGAACAATTAAATTTAGCATTTTCAATTTCTGCAACTTCAAGAGAAAAACGCGGAACAGAAGTAGATGGTAAAGACTACTATTTTTTATCTGCTAAAGATTTTAAACAGCACATAAAAGATGATGACTTTTTAGAGTGGGAAGAAGTGTATCGAGACAATTTTTACGGAACTTTAAAAACAGAAGTCGAACGTATTTGGGCTTTAGGTAAAAATGTGATTTTTGATATTGATGTCTCTGGAGGATTACGTATTAAAAGAAAATTTCCGGAGCAAACTGTAGCCATTTTTGTTAAACCACCAAGTATTGACGAGCTTAAAATCAGACTTAAAAAGCGTAAAACAGAAAGTGAAGACAAAATAAATATGCGCATCTCTAAAGCTAGTGCAGAATTAGCTACAGCACCTTTATTTGATGTTATTATAGAAAATGACAACCTTGAAAAAGCTTTAAATGAAGCGGAACATTTAGTTGAAAGTTTTATTAAAAGCTAATTAGAAAACACCTAAGCATAGACGTAAAACATGAAAATAGGCTTATACTTTGGATCGTTTAACCCAATACATATTGGACACTTAATTATCGCTAATCAATTAGTAGAAAATAGTGATTTGGACCAAATTTGGTTTGTTGTAACACCACACAATCCATTTAAAAAGAAAAGCACACTGTTGGATAATCATCAAAGATTAGAAATGGTTTATTTAGCGACCAAAGACTATGACACACTAAAAGAAAGTGATATCGAGTTTAATTTACCGCAACCCAACTACACTGTAAACACGCTAGCTTATTTAACTGAAAAACATCCTACAAAAGATTTTTCTTTAATAATGGGTGAAGACAACTTAAAAAGCTTTCATAAATGGAAAAATTATCAAGTTATTTTAGACAACCACCACATTTATGTTTATCCAAGAATAAGTGAAGGCGTTACTGAAACACAATTTGATAATCACCCTAAAATTCATCATGTCGAAGCACCAATAATTGAAATTTCTTCTACCTTAATACGTAACAGTATTAAAGCTGATAAAAACGTTAAACCTTTGTTAACTGAAGACGTTTGGACTTATTTAGATCAAATGGGATTTTATAGGTATTGAGACTACTATATTTCCTATTATAATAATTTTAAGTAAATTCGATTAAATCCAACTTAACACTAATTAAAACAACCTCTTAAATACTAAACATAATGAAAAATTTATTTTTATCAATCGTATTGTTATTAGTTTTCTTTAAAGTTAATGCACAAGACCACTATAACGCTAAATACTCACTAGGTATAAATTCAACAAATAAATGGTATAAACTATTTCAGATTGATTTAAACGACAACGGTGGTTTTAATTCTGTTAATATTTCCGTAGATTACAACTATGTAAGCACTGCAACTAAATATAACTCATCTGCCATAATAAGATTAAGAGAAAATCCTAATGTATCTATTTCTAACTGGCAAAGTAATGTTAGTGGAACAAAACAATCTGTTTTGAAATTTAAAAAAATCAGCTCTAAGGTTTATGAATTATGGGGCTATTCAGATGGGGGTTGGGGACATTTTTCATTTGAGTGTTCTATCACAAAGGAACAAACTTTAATTATAGATATTCCTGAAAGTCCTATCCTAATTTCCGATACCAGTTTATACGAGGATGTCCCTATTACAGGGGAATGGTATTTTCCTTCTGGAGACCTTATCGTTGATAACGGGAACGTAGGAATAGGTACAATAAATAATGAAGAATGGAAATTAGCTGTAAATGGTAACATAAGAGCTAAAGAAATAAAAGTAGAAACTGAATGGGCTGATTTTGTCTTTAATGAAGACTACAAATTACCATCGCTTCAAGAAGTAGAAAACCATATTAAAGAAAATAAACATTTAAAAGATATTCCGAGCGCAAAAGAAGTAGAAGAAAACGGGATCTTTTTAGGGGAAATGGACTCAAAATTACTTCTCAAAATTGAAGAATTGACTCTTTATATAATTCAACAACAAAAGGAAATAGAAGAATTAAAAACACAGAATAAAAAACTTATTGACTTGCAATCAAGACTTGAAAAATTAGAATTAGAAAAGTAAAAAACGTACAACAATAATCAATTTTGGCAACACAATAATAAAACTATTGAGTTATACATTGCCCTATAAAAGATTTTTCATTAATAATGGGTGAAGACAACTTAAAAAGCTTCCATAAATGGAAAAACTATCAAGTTATTTTAGACAACCACCACATTTATGTTTATCCAAGAATAAGTGAAGGCATTACTGAAACACAATTTGATAATCACCCTAAAATTCATCCTGTCGAAGCACCAATAATTGAAATTTCTTCTACCTTAATACGTAACAGTATCAAAGCTGATAAAAATGTCAAACCGTTATTAAGTGAAGACGTTTGGACCTATTTAGACCAAATGGGATTTTATAAATAAATTATAAAAGTTTACTATATAATAACTTTGTTTAATATATTTATTTCTTTTAAGAAATCCCTTATTCGAAATAATTCATTTAAATGAAGAAAAAATCTTCTCAATTTTATGTTGTTGGTATTGGTGCTTCAGCAGGTGGATTAGATGCAATTCAAACTCTGTTTGATCATATTCCTGAAAATACAGGGATGGCATTTATAATCATACAACATTTATCACCAGATTTCAAAAGTTTAATGCCTGAGTTATTAAGTAAGCATACTAAAATGCCTATTTATACAGCAGAGGACAAACAAACTATAAAGCCAAATTGTATATACCTTAACCAACGAAGTAAAAATCTACATGTAAAAGGACAAGAATTATACCTTTTAGATAAAGGTCCAAAACACAATTTAAACTTACCTATTGATATTTTTTTTCATACTCTAGGAGAAGAATTTAAAGACAGATCTATAGGTGTTATTTTATCTGGAACAGGGTCTGATGGATCTAGAGGTATAAAAACAATAAAAGAAGGTGGAGGAACCATAATTGTTCAAGAACCAACATCTGCACAATTTGATGGAATGCCAAACTCTGCAATATCCACCAATACAGCAGACTATATTTTAAACCCAAAAAAAATAGCAGAAATTTTGCATAAAAATCCCGTAAGCAGACCGCTATTACTCAATGATTTTAAAAACAACCCATCTAATGAAAGCTTAATTAAAAATATATTAACCAATGTTTATAAACACTCTGGAATAGATTTTAGAGAATACAAAAAAAACACACTATTAAGACGTATTGAAAAACGTATGAATATAAATAACATACAACATTTATATGATTACGCAACTTACGTTTCAAGTAATACCCAAGAGCAACAAATACTTCAAGAAGACTTCTTAATTGGAGTTACCAGGTTTTTCAGAGATACAGAAGCTTTTAAACAGTTAAAAAACAAAGTGATTCCAGAACTTTGTAAAAACAAAAAAGCTCTGAAACCATAAGGATATGGATTGCAGGCTGTTCAACAGGAGAAGAAGTCTATACTATAGCAATTTTAATAGACGACTATATTAGAACTCACCAACTAAACCTTGACTTCAAAATATTTGCAACAGACATAGACCCAAATGCTTTATCCATTGCAGGATTAGGTCGTTACCATATAAATATTATCAACGAAATTGAAAAACATTATTTAGATCAGTATTTTATTAGATCCGGAGATAAAATACAAATTATAAAACGTATTAGAGAAAAGATTGTTTTCTCTCATCATAACCTGATTAACGATCCTCCTTTTATAAGAATGGATCTAATTTCTTGTAGAAACCTTTTAATATATTTTGATTCTAAAATTCAAAAAAAGGTAATGCATAATTTTCAATTTGCATTAAATCAATATGCCTATTTATTTCTAGGAAACAGTGAGTCTTTAGGAGAAGTCTCTAAACATTTTAAAACCATTGATGTTAAATGGAAAATTTTTCAAAATATTTCATCATCAAAACAAGTGCCTTATAAGGTAACCAACACAGAAAAAATATCATCACTAGCTTATAAGTACCCACAAGAAACACCTATTACAAAATCACTTAAAATTAAAGAAAGTCCAGAATTAGTATTTCATAAATATTTAAGTAAAAAATTTAGTCCTGCATCAATATTTATAGATAAAGATTTTAATATTTTATTTATAAATGGTGACGCTGGTAAACGCTTATCACACAACTCAGGTCTATTCCAGACCAACTTATTACAAATGGTTAGCGCTGATGTTGCTGTAGTTATTAGAAGCGGAATAAGAAGATTAGAAGCGACTAAACAAGACGTAATAATTAAAGGAGTACAAAATAAAACTGATAATCAAAATTTTACATTTGACTTAAATTTTCACCAACCTAAAGATTATAAAAATCTAAATAATTGCTACTTAATAGAGTTTAGCAATGATACAATTATTAACTATAATCAACCTTTAGTTATTAATAATATTGATATTGATGAAGTTTCAAATCAAAGATTAGAAGATTTAGAAAATGACTTAAAAATAGCTAAAACCGAATTACAAAATGTTATTGAAGAATTAGAAACAAGTAACGAAGAGTTGCAATCCTCTAATGAAGAGTTAATGGCATCCAATGAAGAGCTACAAAGCACCAATGAAGAACTACAATCTGTAAACGAAGAACTGTATACTGTAAACACAGAAATGCAGGAAAAAAACAAAGAACTTACAAACCTTAATAATGATGTAACAAACCTATTAGACAACACAAATATTGCTACATTATTTTTGGACACGGATTTAAGAATAAGAAAATTTACACCAGCGTTAAAAACAGTATTTAACTTACACGAAATTGATTTAGGCAGACCATTGTCAAGTTTCACATCTAATTTTGATGAAAACACAAGACACTCTATTCTTCAAGACTCTAAAGTTGTATTACAACAACTATCAGTTATAGAAAAACAAGTAAAAGACAAAGACAACAATTATTATTTACAACGCATTAGTCCTTTTATTACATCAGATAATATGATAAATGGAGTAGTAATCACCTTAAATAATATTAATAAATTAAAAGAAACCGAAGACGAATTAGCTCATACAGATTTAAAATACCATAAACTATTTAAAAATTTAAACGAAGCCTTTGTCCATGCAAAAATAATAACAGATAAAAACAACAAACCAATAGATTGGCAGTATATTGATGTTAATCCATCTTATGAAAAACTATTTAATCTAAAAGCCAAAGATATCATTGGAAAAAAAGTGTCTGACATTATTCCTGATTTAAATAACATAGACACAATATGGTTAGAAAAATATGGCCAAACCGCTTTAACAGGACAGGATCAAACTATTGAAGGTTATGTTAAACAACATAAAAAACATTTCGTAGTCAACGTTTTCTCTCCAAAAAAAGGAGAATTTGCTGGAACTATAGCAGATTTCACAGAATTAAAAAACAAAGAAAAAGCACTTAAAAAAAGTGAAGCCGAATTAAACAGAATACAAGAACTAACATTAGTTGGTGGTTGGTATCTAGATCTAAAATCTGACAAAGTTTATTGGACAGAACAACTCTTTAAAATGTATGGTTTAGATCCAAATTCAGAACCTCCAACCTATAAAAAACAAGAACAACTATTTACAGAAGATAGTTGGTTAAAATTAAATACGGCAGTTAAAAAAACGCAAGAAACAGGCATTCCTTATGTGATAGAGCTACATCTTATTAAAACAAACGGAGACGAAGGATGGTTAAGAGCACAAGGGGAAGCTGTAAAAAACAAACACGGTAAAATTATTGGATTAAGAGGTGCAGCACAAGATATTACAAAACAAAAACTAATAGAGTTTGAATTAATAAATGCTAAAAGAATAGCCGAATCGGCAAACCTGCATAAAAATTATTTTTTAGCGAATATGAGTCATGAAATTAGAACACCAATGAATGGTGTTTTAGGTTTTTCTGAACTACTAAAAAAAGATAGTTTAACAAAAAAAGAACGATTAAAATATCTAGAAATTATAGATAGCAACTCCAAACAACTATTAAATTTAATTGATGACATAATAGATATCGCTAAAATAGAGTCTAACGAATTAAAAATATCATTAAATGAATGTGAGATCTCTAAAATGGTAAAAAACCTAGAGATTACTTATAACCAATTAAAATTAATTAAACTTAAAGACGATATTGTTTTTACAACACACATACCAAAAAAGCATCAAAATTTACAAATAATTACGGACCAACAACGTTTACAACAAGTTATATCAAACTTACTAAACAATGCTTTAAAATTTTCTGAAAAAGGAGAAATTGCTTTTGGCTTTAACGTAGAAGGTGAATTTGTAAAATTCTTTGTAAAAGACAATGGTATTGGTATTAAAAAAAGCAAACAAATTGAAATTTTTGAACGTTTTAAACAATTAAATTACGAAAGTAATGCACAATATGGTGGTACAGGATTAGGTTTAAGTATTTGCAAAGGAATAGTCACTTTATTAGGTGGAGAAATTAACGTAAAATCAGAATTTAATAAAGGGACATTGTTTGAATTTACAATACCTTTAAACAAAACTAATACTCCTACAAAAAAAATACAAAAACATCATACTAGTAAAAAAAGTTTCTTAGAAAATAAAACTGTTTTAATAGCAGAAGATGATGCTTTAATTAGATTATTATTTAAAATAGTATTGAAAGATACAGGAGCTAAAATAATATTTGCTGAAAACGGAAAAATCGCTGTGGATCTTTACAAAAAAACGAAACACATTGATCTAATACTACTAGATATTAGAATGCCAGAAATGAATGGTATACAAGTAATTGAAGAAGTTATAAAAATAAATCCTGATGCCAAAATTATAATGCAATCAGCATATGCAATGCCAGACGAAAAACAAAAATGTTATGACAAAGGCTGTGTTGATTTTTTAACTAAACCCGTAGTAAAAGACGAATTATTTAACACACTACAGAAATGGATAGTTTAGCTATAACATGCTAGACAAATAAAAAGGGATCCGATAAGCATTGCTTTTTTTATATAAACTAATGTATTAATTAATCTAAAGCAGGAATACGTAATACTTGACCTGGATAAATTTTATCAGAATCGGTTAACATAAGCTTATTAACTTCAAATATATTGAGGTATTAGATCTCACCATTACAATAATGCTTTGCAATTTTACTTAAAGCAACACCATTAACAACAGTATAAAATTGTGTTCGAGGCTGTTAAACTTCTACAACCTCCTCATTAGCTATTTTTCTTATTCCCACAACTTTTGCTCCTGCGTTTTTAATACTTATACCACTAAGGTCTTAAAAAATTAAAAAACCGCTTAAAACAAATGTTTTAAACGGTTTTTACAAACTAACTAATAAAAATATTATGCTCTAGAGTTTTCTCTAGCATTATCTTGTTTTTTGGTGTGCTGAACACGTTTTTTAAGACCTGAACTTTTTGATGTATCAATTGACTTACCTTCTTTTAAATATTGTATATAACCACGTCCTGTAAACTCGTATAACGTTCCTGAAGAAGGATGAAATAATTTTATACGTTGATCATTTATAATACTTAACTCAAACTGCTCGTTATCAAAATAATCATAATCTAAAACTAAAGTTTTTAAGTACATGTTACCACTAACGTTTCCAACGTTGTAAAACCCTGAATAATCCCAATATAAATTGTTTGGATTAATTCCGTTTGGATCTTGACTACTTCTAAAAGTATCATCGTTTCCTCCAGTTAAAAACTGTAAATAATTTTCGTTATCAAATTCATTTAAAGCACCATAATTGCTGGTATATGTTTTTTCCCATGCTTCATATTCTTGTAAAAAATATTGGATGTTATCATAAAACACATAGTCATAATCAAAATTATTACGTTGGTAACCATGTAAAAAATACGATGTATCACTAAACGGATTATATAACTCGATAGTATTATTATCTATTTGATAAACATCAAAACTATCATATCCATCAATATCATGATCTATGTCTAAGATATTATCATAAGCATTGTAATAACCAATTGGTATCCCATAACCATTACCTTGACTTCCAATACCAACTAAATTATTATTGGCGTAAAGGGTTCCGTTTCTAAAAGATACGGTAAAGGCTATTTGCAAAAATGGAGACTCTCCATAACCTATAGTTTCTTCAACAGCAACATACCATAACTCATGAGAATTAAGCAATTGGTTTATATTAACAGGTATAGGATCGTTATAATTATCTACAGCTACTTCTGTATAACACGAAGTAAACAAAGTTGCTATTAAAGCAAAACCGGAAAGTAGTTTTAAGGTTTTCATAATTTGTTATTTTAAGGATTGATATATAGTCCTTTTCAAAAGCTGTGCCAAAAAGCACACAACATTGATAATCCATTAACATTTATGACTTAAATTTTATGTATTTTTGAATTAGTTATTAAAATTAAATAATGAGTCAACAATTAAAATACGCTGTTTTTGGATCCGGAAGTTGGGCTACTGCAATTGTAAAAATGCTGTGCGAAAACTTGGATGAAGTAGGATGGTACATGCGTAGCGTTTACACCAAAGAGCATTTATTAAAAGAGCAACACAACCCAAGTTACTTAAGCTCAGTCGAGTTTCATTTAGAACAACTAAAACTAAGTAATGATATTAACGAAATGGCTAATTATGCAGACGTACTAATTTTTGTAGTACCATCTGCTTTTATACATTCTGAGCTACAAAAACTAACCGTAGACATTACCAACAAAACAGTAGTTTCTGCAGTAAAAGGGATTTTGCCAGAAACAGGAAAACTGTTAGGCGAGCATTTTCATGATAATTATAACATACCATTTGATAATATTGGTGTGATTGCTGGACCATGCCATGCAGAAGAGGTTGCACTTGAGCGATTATCTTACCTAACCATATCTTGTGCAGACCAACAAAAAGCACAGCACATTGCAGATGCATTATCTAGCGACTATATAAAAACCAAAATCAGCGATGATATTATTGGTACAGAATACGCTGTAATGCTTAAAAACATTTATGCAATAGCAGCAGGAATAGCACATGGTTTAGGATATGGAGACAATTTCCAGAGTGTATTAATGAGTAATGCCATACGCGAAATGAAACGTTTTATTAAAAAAATGCATAAAATGAAACGCAACATAAACAACTCAGCCTATCTAGGTGACCTATTAGTTACAGGCTACTCAACATTTTCACGTAATCGCATGTTTGGAAACATGATAGGTAAAGGCTACACCGTAAAATCTGCCCAAATGGAAATGAGCATGGTGGCTGAAGGGTATTATGCTACAAAAAGCGCACACCTATTAAACGCAAAAAACAAGAAAAAGACACGTTTACCAATAGTAAACGCAGTATATGATGTATTGTATGAAGGTAAAGATGCTAAAAAGGTATTTAAAAAATTAACCGATAAATTAGATTAAAAAAATCCCTTTGCAAAAAGGGATTTTTTTATAAACTTTAAATTATAATTTGGGCATTACCTAAAGGTCGCGCTTTACGTTGCAATCTTTTTAATCGTGCCTCATAAAAAGGATTTACACTGCAATCGCTAACGCAATCACAGCCCAATTAGTTACTTAACCAAAACACCTTTTAATTGCATTAAAGGTAAAGGTTGTAAAGCCTTAATATTAATCGTGTTTTTTCTAAACAAATACGTTTTATCATACATCTGGTTACCTTCAAAAAAAGTCACCTTAAACTGGTTATTTAACGCTAAAACCTTCTCTTGCAAAAATTCTATTTTAGCATAACTTCTGGCAGGTAATTTTGCAATAGTATGACGCATTGGAGGCGTCATTTTAGTATCATTATAGCCTTGTGACACAATTAAAACAGTATCCAAATCTACATCACTATTATTAATAATATAAGCATTCCAATCTAGGGTTTTATACTCTAAATGCTGTTCTTGTACAACAGCAACATGTACATCTTTAACCTCAGGAATAACAATATCTTTTTTCATAAATATACAATACTAATTATCAAAAATTTACTGCAAAAATATAGATTAGTAGTATAGATTATGTAACATTCGGTAAGTTTTTATTACATATATTAGCATAAATTAATAAACAATGACCAATTTTAAACCAATTTTACTATTAACATTTTTAGCAATCACCTTAACTTCCTGTGTAGATGGAGCATCAAAAGCACACTCTGCAATGCAAGAAGAAGACATACCTGATTGTAAAATAATGATTATTTTAGGTGATGACCGAAGTGGCTCGTCACAAAGTATTCAAAAATTAGACAAAACAGACTATGAAGCTGTAATAGACATTATCAACCAAAACGGACATGGCTACTTTGCTTCAACCATAATTGGTAATCCTGCACCAAACTCTAAAGAAATTTTTAGACTAAAAGTAAGCGCATTAAAACCTTACGAAGATATTTTAACCTCTGAAAACCCAACATTAACAGAGCAAGCCAAACAAAAAAAGCACAACGAAAAAATTAAAGCTAAAAACGAAAAAATTAAAAAGAAAAACCAATCTCGTTTAAAAAGCTTTTTATCCAAAACATTAGAGTCTTCTATATTAGGATACAAACCGCATAAGGGTAATGACATTACAAATATAGACCTAGCGTTTGGTCATATCAATAAACTTTTAAAAGAACCAAATATTGAAGACTATGATAAAGTGATAGTTGCTTTATTTACAGATGGTGTTAACGAGCCTGTTAGATCTGGAAAAATTGTAGACATCAAAAATAATTTAGAACTAACTGATAATGCAGAATTATACCTTGTCGGATGGAAAGATACTTCTATTTTTGGAGGAATTGAAATTAATGAATTTGAAGGGAAAGAAGGCTTTTTTAGCTACCTAGAAGATTTTGAATGCTTATAATAAATCACACATAACCAACTTATGATTGTTAACTGGAATCAACCATCAACAGACGAGTCAGAAAACTTATACTCAATCTCTGATGAAGTCGCAGCAAGAGCTAATTCGGCATCAAAACGTGCTAGAGACACATTTGAAGTACTAAAACCTGAAGAAGCAAAGCTTAACCAATGGGACAAAATAATGTCCAATGCTTACGTAGTCCCTTTTACAATATCCTTTATAGTTATTTGTATATTAGAATACTATTTTAGTCGCGAGATTTATCGTGATATTTTACCTCAAGCACCTTGGGTTATTGGTATTGGTATTATTTTTATTTCTATAGTTATTGCCGAGTTATTGGTAGGAATGTTAAGTTCTCACACTAGAAATAGACGTTTTTTTGAAGACAAAAAAATATTAGCCAATGCGTCGACACCAGACTCAGATATTGTTAAGGGTGTTTACAAACACGCCAGAGGACAATTTATTTTTGGAGTTATTTTGTTTATAGCTATTGGAGGAGCCATATTTTATTTTTCAAAAGAACGTGTGGCTAGAGAAATTGCTGCAGGAATAAGAGAATCGGCTTTTGGGATTCAAGATATCCTACCTGTATTATTTTACGTTTTAGAAGTCTTAGCTGGTCTGTTTGTTTTTTACTTATTTAAAAGATCTGTAGTCGCATATAAAAACTATAGCAACAGAAAAAAATATAGCAAAGAAGTAGAAGTAGCAAGACAGCACACTAGCGAATCTTGTAAATACTTTGACAATGCAGAAAAAAAGGGATACAATACATTTTTAGATGACGTTAGTAATAACTTGCATTTAGGGTTTTATCGAAACAAACACCAAAACACTAATCAACAGCATTTAAACTATGTTAATGAGCCAGAAATTGAGCAACAATTTTTTAAAGCTAAATTTTTAAATGTTAATGGTCATGCTGTACAAGTCACAATTGATGTATTAACAGAATACAAGTTTAAAGAAAGTAAAACAAGTGATGCTAGTGGTTTAATAGAATTAACAATAAACTCGTATCCACAAGATCAAATAAAACAATTTAGAATCACTTACTTTAATAGTAATGACGATAAGGTTGTAGAAGAAATTTCAGGTAACTACTCGTTAAACAACGATGTGCCTTATGAAATAATTTTAAAATAAAATTTTAAAATCACTTCAAATAAAAAGCCCAACTTTAATCTAACGTTGGGCTTTTATATTAGTTAAACTCAGGTTTAATTAACTATCAAGGTATAATCTATATCATCCACATTTAAATAGGTATTAAAGATATCTTGATGTTTATTAGTCACTAAAGCTTTAAGCTCTTTTATTTCTTGCCTATTAAACATTAAAACTAAATTTTCTTGTAACGTTGGTATCGGAATTTTACGTTTGACATTAGCATTTGCATACTTATGTTCCCAGTATTCCGTTTCAATAAACATTACATATTTTCTAAACTGATTATACTCAACAGGTGTAAATTCAAAATAAATATTATTAAATTCTAAATGAAATTGCTGACAGTTTTTACAAAAATTTAATTCGCCTTTAGAGGTTTTATTAATCGCTTCTATTCCTTTACACATACTATTGTTTTAAAGATTAATAACAGTCAGTTAATAGTTGATTATTTTGCTCAAAAACACTTAATGGTTGTTGCAATGTATTAGTTGTTATTTTATTTAAAACATCTAACACTTGATTTTGCATAGCAATAGATCCACAAATCATTATAACACCATTATTGCTTAATACCTTAGCAATAAGGTCTTGCTGTTTTGCTACTACATCTTGCACATAAACTTTATCATTGGTTTCTTTAGATAAAGCCATATTAAAACTAGCTAAAGATTTATTATTTAAACTACCATCTATTGTATTTTTATACAACTGTAACGACTGCTTAGTACGTCCTCCCCAAAACAAATGCTTAGTGATAGGTTTAGACTGTTGTATCATACCTAAAAACGGTCCAATTCCTGTTCCGTTTGCTATAAAAACAACTTCTTGTACTGTTTTAGCTTTAGGTATATTAAAGCTTGTGTTGTTTTTAACAATAGCTTTAATTTGGGTGTTGACTTTTAAATTATAAAAGTAATTAGAGCACACTCCAAACTCATGTTTTTTAACACTTATGACAATGTTATTATTTACTTTACCAATAGAGTATAGTCGCTCTACCTTATCCTGTTCTGGAATAACAGAGAGTAAATCTCCCGACTTAAACTTAAGTTTTTTATTAGGTTTTAATGTAATAATAAACGTGTTATCTATATTAATATCGGTTTTATCTACGACAGTAAACAGTTGGTCTTTTCTTACTTTATTAGAAACTTTTATAGTCGAAACATCAAAATCTAAGTTAACCGATTGACACCAGTTTTGAGCCCAATTTTTAAAATCGGATTCGGATTGATTATGAATTTTAAACAGTTCAACATTAGGCTGAAATTGAGGATGCAATTGCAAATTAGCATCAACTATTTGAGCAAACTTACAGTACTCAGGATACTGTAAAGAGCCAAAGCCGACAACAGCATAATACATTAAACGCTCTTGTTTTATAGTGTTTAATAACGTTAAAAACTTTTTAGCATTTATTGGTGCTTCACCTTCGCCATAAGTGGATGTTAACACAATTAATTGTGAAGCACTTTTATAATTAGTATAACTGTTTAAATCTGAAATAAAAACACGATTACCTTTATCTAATAACCCTTTAAAAAAGGCTGTTGCTAAATGGTATGTACTACCTGTTTCAGATCCGACAAGTATTATAATATCTGCATTATCCTTGGTAAATTTATTTTTTGGTATTACTGTGTTTTTACGTCTATCAATAGTCATTTTAAATCCAGAATAGATAAAAAATAAGATATTGATACAAGCTATAAATAATACAATAGACCATAATATACTTCCTTTTCCTGTGTGTAAAACTAAACTCCAGTTAGATAAAAAAGTAACCATTGGGTCTTTAACTTCGCTTAAAACTTGACCAGAATATTGGTGTACAAGAAGTTCTTTGTTTTTTAGTTTTAAGATAAAATAATCTTCTTCATCTTCAGAAAATGGAAACTCTAAAGTTTCAACATCATCTAAACTAATAGCTTCAAAAACTGAAGTTTCAGGCTTGATTTCTGCTACAGCAGTAGTTTCAAAATTAACATTGTGTTTGCCTTTTTTTCTTCGATTAAATCAAACTTTAACAACGATAAATATACACCTGTAAGTGTTATTATTATAATTGGTAATAAAGATAATCGTCCTAAAATAACATGCCAATATTGGGCAAAATCTTCATTTATAACTTTGGCAAAAAACTTTTTAATTCCGCTTTGACGCTTAATAATTAATATAGCTCCAGTAAATGCAATTAGAAATAATAAAAAAGAACCCAAACCGACAAAAAAGCGTCCAATACCTTTTAAAAATAACGAGCGATGTAAACTTGTGGTAAACTTAAATAGGTTTGAGACCTCAGGTTTTTGGCCTAAAAACGTAGCGGTTTTAGGGTTAAAATATCCATTTAAAGAGTTACCCTCTTCTGTTATTACAGAAGCAGACACAAATTGATTTGCATCTACTTCTATAGTAATAATTTCTGGATATTGTTTTTTAAATGTGGCAATTGTTTGCGCAACATTTAGTTGCTCTATACCATCTATTTTAAAAGGTTGTATCTGTTCTGAAATAGGTTGAAATGACAACACTATTCCTGTTACTGTCGCTAAAAAAACAAATACAAAAGAAGTTATAGCTAATGCTAAATGACTATACCTCCAAATAGAAATGATCATAGAGATGAGTTTAGTTAGGCATTAAACGTATGTAACGTATAAATCCTGTACCTTCTTTTTTACTTTTTACACTGTCCGATGTTAGTAAAAACTGAACGTCTTTTGTGTAATATTCTTGATCCTCGACAGCAGTTTCAAATCGTATGCTGTAACCAGAATCTATTTTAGAATCTTCAATTTCTATAACGCTAATAGCACGCTCACCTCCAGAAATTGTTGCTCCTGTTAAGGCATCAATATCTGTGCGCACTTTACCTTGAAATTTCCACCATTGTGTAATATCATGGTACCACTCTTCATCATCACCTTGTACGTAAAGTGTTTTTTCATATTCCCCTTCTGGATTAATTAATGAAATCGCAATATATGCACCTTCACCTGTATAGTTAGTCATTTGAACCATACACTTGTATTTGGTAGAAGTTGCAACAGTTGAAAAAGAAAATAATGCGACGCAAAGTAACGCTAGACTAAAAATTAGTTTATAATTTTTCATTGATAATTATTTATTTTAAAAAGTTTAATGATACTCCTTTTTTAGATAATAATTCGTTTTCTGAAGCTAAGTCAAAAACGGTTTCGTCAAAAGATGTTTTTATCTTTTTATCAGCTCCTAAAGATAATAAGTATCTAATTACTGTAGTGTCTTGTGCTTTCATTGCTGCTAAATGTAACGCAGTGTAACCTTCACTATTTACAGCATTAACGTCTACATCAAACTGAGCGATTTGCTTTAAAAAGTTAGTATCATTTTTATCTAAAGCTAAATGTAATAACGTGTTTCCATTTTTTTGAGGCGCAGTAAAGTCTAAACCACTACTTTCTAAAAGCTGTAATTTAGTCTCAAAATCTTTAGCGTTTCTTGGACTGTAGGACTCTATTAAATAGTAAGCTAAATTATTACCTTTAGCATCTGTAACATCAATATTGGCATTTTTAGATAGTAATAATTTAACAACAGCAGTATTATTGTTTTGCACTGCTAACATTAATGCTGTCTGTCCTTTTTTGTTAGCATACTCAATGTTATCAGCTTTACTTAAAAGTGAAGTGACAACCTCAACAGAATTGTTTTTAACTGCATTTAAAAACGGAGTGTTACCGTTTTTATCTGCCGCATTTACACTTACACCATTTTCTATAAAGTAGTTACTAACCTCTACATCTTTACTTCTAGCAGCTGTATTATGCAATGGAGTTATGCCTTCAATTGTTTTAACATTAGGTTTTAAACCAATACTTTCTAGGTATTTATAGACTTCAAGACCGTTAGTTTTACCACGAGTCCCTTGACTTGCAAAAATAAATGCTTGATCATTACCTTTTAAACCTTCTTTAATTAAGCCTTCTAAAACTTCGATATTACCTGTTTTAGCAGCGTAATTAAAAATTCCGTTTCCATTATTATCCACACTTTTTACGCTAATTCCTTTATGAATAAAATAATTTGACAACTTGATATTACTTGGCGCAGCTAACAACATAGCATTTGCACCATCATGGTTTACATCTTTTTTTAAATCTGCACCATTATCTATACATAACTCATACACTTTAGTGTTGGTTTGTCCTGCATTTGCAGCAAAATTTAATACAGTATATCCATGGTCATCTAAAATATCTGTTTTAGCACCTTTACTAATTAGGTATTCCATTATTGTATCATTACCAGCGTAAGCTGCCCAAAAAATATAAGTACGACCGTCGTGTGTTAACTTATTTACATCATTTCCTTCTTGAGACAACATAAACTTTAAAACATCATTAGGTGCAGATTGCAAAATAGCATACACCATTGGGTCAAAATTATTATTATTTAACTGTGTTGGGTCATTACCTTTTGCAATCTCAGATTGTACCGTTGCAACAGAAACCGTTGGATTCCAAAATTTTCGGTTTAATAATATATTGTCTTGTGCTGTGATTTGTATACTTAATAAAAGTATAACTACTGTAATTAATTTTTTCATTTATTTAATTATAAAGCTTTCTATTAATGGATTTATTTGCGCTGATGTAGAGTAGTTTTCATCATCAAACAAATATTTAAACAATACTTTATTATCAACTTTAGCGTGTAAAGCTAAATTTTGGTGTCTTGCAAAAACCTCATCCCACTTTGTTCTTACTTTAGCCCATTTTTCTTGGCTATTTTTCCACCAATCTTGTGCAGCTTGACAACGACTATCATCTACTTTAACATAAGTATTATATCCTTTTTCTTTTGCTAAAACTACATCATCTTTTCCTGTTTCTCTAATTAGTTTTTCGTTATCTTGATCGTGTAACCATCCATATTTGGTAATCTCATGTCTGTTACCTCTTAAGGTTACATTATAATCACTTCTTTTAGTATATTCACGTCTTGGTAAAGGTGCAGTTGTTGTGTTTTCCCAAAAACTTTTACCATCTACGTGTACCCAAGTTGCAGATCCTTCATAACGTGGGCTGTCGTCTACTTGATAAACTTTTTGAGTCCATTGATTTTTAACTTCTTTTTTAGGTTTAGATTGGTACGTCCATTTATTGTCTCCATTAAACATGTAAAAATCGGTGTTTTCAAACAACCAATCTTGTCTCCAATGTTTAACAATATGTGGAGCAGTAGGACTACCTACTTGTAACAAGTGTTGGATTGAAATTTTATCATCACTATCCTCTACTAATTGAGCCCATTCTAATCCTGAAGCGATCTTTGTATCAGAAGGTTTGTATAACGAATCTTGACTGTAATTAAATGTTTCGGTAAAGTTAAAAGTTACTTCATAGCAACCACACATGCTTTTAATAGCATTTTGATCTTGTTTTTTCTTGTTTTGAGCAGTTGCAGATAATGAAAATACTATTAAAAGTAATGGTAGAATTGTTAATCGTTTCATTTTTAGTGAGTTTGTAATTTTATATTAAAAAAATCAGTTCTTATTTAGACTGAATTAAAATAAGACATATATTTGTAACAAATTTAATCAAGAATGATTCTAAATAAAAACAATTTAACGGTTTATTTTATATTTTTTTATGTGGTAATACTTTCTGCACAAGAAAAAATAAAAGACTCTACTAATATTGAGGTTTTAGAAGAAGTAGTTATTACTGGAGAAAGCAATGTTATGTCTTTAAGTAAAAAGCTTTTTACAGTTAACACCATAAAGAGAAAAGATATTGAGAATGTAGCTGGAAATACGTTAGCAGATGTATTATTTAATAACTTAAACATTTCTATTAATCCTGACGCTTCCAACGGTAAGTCTACAGTAAGTTTATTTGGATTAGATGGTCAGTATGTAAAAATATTAATTGACGGAATACCTATTGTAAGTGATAATGGTGTTGGTAATAACATAGATATCACACAAATAAATTTAGATGATGTGGAACGTGTTGAAATTGTTGAAGGCTCAATGGGAGTTTTATATGGTGATAATGCAGTTGCTGGAGTTATTAATATTATTACAAAAAGAGGGTTAAAAGATAATGGTTGGCAGCTTCAACTAGCATTACAAGAAGAATCTGTAGGTAACGAATTTGAGTTTTTTGACAAAGGGAAACATATTCAAAATTTTAAAGTAACTAATCAAGTTAATGATAAATTATCCTATTCAGTTGGTGCTTCTAGAAACGATTTCGCTGGTTTTTATAATACTTATAAAGGTCCAAATTATGTAAACATACAAGATGGAGCTGTTGTTAATGATGGTTTGCGTGGTACAGAATGGAATCCTAAAGAGCAAATTACAACCTCTTTAAATGTTGATTTAGATCTAGGTAAACATAACTTATTTTACAAATTACAGTATTTTAATGAAGACCTAGAAATCTATAATAGGTCTGTTAATGGACGTTATGAAGACGGAAGACTTAATCCAACCGCTTTAGATAAAAATTACAACACTAATAGATGGGTAAGCAATTTAAACGCATCTGGTAGCTTAATTGGTGATACTAAATATAACGTATCACTATCCTATCAAAATCAAGAACGAAATTATAAAGAATATGTCTATAATATTTTAGACCAAAAAACAGAATCTGTACAAACCGATGCTGTTAGCCAATCAAGTAACATTTGGTACTCCAAAGCTTTTGTAAATAATATTATACCAAATTCTGAAATCTTTAATTTCCAATTAGGTTATGAATTTACTAATCAAACAGGTTTTGATGCCATAGCTACAGGAAACTACTCTAATGATGTCGTAAAAAATACAATAACAAATTATGAGTTATTTAGCATCACAGAGTTTAATGTAAACAAAAAATTATCTTTAAATCCTGGAGCTAGATTTACGCATAGTTCGCAATTTAATAATCATCTTATTTGGTCATTATCTTCAACCTATGATTTTACAGAAAAACTAAAATTAAAAGCTGTTGTTGGGTCTGCTTACAGAGCACCTAATTTTGAAGAACTTTTCTTCTATTTTGTAGACTCTAACCATAATGTAAGAGGAAATCCTAATCTACAACCTGAAGATGGACTATCCATTTTTGTTAACCTAAAGGATAGCTATAAAATTAATAAAAATGCTTATTTAAAAACAGGGTTTAATACGTTTTATATTGACTTAAATGATGCTATTGCCAGTGTAACTTCAGAGGATGATGATGGTCGTGTTTTATTTACACAAGATAACATAGATTACAGTAAGCGTTTAGGATTTACTTTAGACAATAATTTTATCTATAAAAACTGGAATATTGGACTAGGAGCTACATACTTAGGGACAACTAACGCAATAAACAAATCACTTAATAACACATCTGATTATTTATGGGCTTTAAATCTTCAAACCTCAATTAATTATCAGATTGAAAAGTGGAACACTAACATTTCTAGCCAACTTAAATACAACGGTAAAACACAAGGTGTATTTAATGATACTAACGGAGAATTATTTATTGGTGAAACTGATGCATACACCTGGTTAAACTTATCTATAAAAACAAATATAACGCCTAAATTATCTACAACATTAGGTGTAAGAAATCTTTTAGATGTTGTCGATATTAATACAGGTATTTCCGCAGGTGCTCATTCTGCGTCTACCTCAACTTCTAGATTGATTGGTAACGGTCGATCATTTTTTTAAAACTAGCCTATAATTTAAACTTTAATACAAATCAAAAATGAAAAACAAATTTTTAACTTTAATAGTCTGCTTAACTGCATTAACTTTTACAAACTGTAGTAGTGATGATGATAGCACAAACCCTACAATAACTCCAACTCCTGCTTCTACAGGTGGAATAATTGATCCTACAATTGGTGGATTTAACCAATCAAATCGTGTCTATTTTGATTTAAGTACAGGTGAAGAAGTAGCAGTACAACGTGATACTTGGGAACTGGCTGTTTATAATGGATCAGAAAACAGAGTGTATCTTAATAATTCATTATTAGTGTCTGCTGCTGAGTTAAGTGGTATTACAGATATTACATCTGTTACAGAAACTACAGAATTAAGCACTCCTATGACTTTAAACACATATGATGCAACTCAAAATCAACAAGATAATATAACAGTAACTGTAAACACGGTCTCAGAATTAATGCAAGGTCTACCAATTAGTTATTCTCAATATGGTAATCTTGATGAAGGTATTTCTTTTACAGATAGTAAAGAAGGAGAATTGACAGGAACTGCATTTGGAGAAATTTCGACAACTGATAGTGAAAACAATGTTTATATTGTAAACTTAGGTAACCAAATACCTACTGAAGAGAATGGAGGATTAAATCATGTTGGAGAGGCTAGAGGTTTTATGAAAGTTAGAATCCTAAGCGACGGAAACACTTATACTATTCAATACGCAGCATTAAGTAATACAACAGATTTTTCTGAAATTACCGTAACTAAAGATAGTAGTTACAATTTAACTGGTGTAAGTTTAACTAATGGTCTAATAATAGAAACAGAACCAATATCTTCTAACTGGGATTTAGATTTAGGAGGTGTGTTTTCTTATTATGGGTCACAAGGATTTGACGCAGGATTAACTTATTCAGATTATACTTTACATAATACATTAAGTGGTGTAGGCGTATACCAAATAGATGTAGAAGATGACACAACACCAACCTATACTAATTTTTCATTTAGTGATATTAACGAAGGTAATTTAGTATTTAATAATCGTGCACATATAGGAAGTGGTTGGAGAAGTGTTAATTATTTAACAGCTGAAACCTCTGTTATTGCAAACAGATATTACATAATAAAAGATACTGATAGTAACTACTATAAATTAAGATTTACAGCTGTTATAAGCGAAACTGGAGAAAGAGGGAATCCTCAATTTCAATATGACCTTTTAGTTGAATAAAGCATTATTAATAAACTAATGAAAATTAATATGAAAAAAATTATTTTTATTACAATAGCATTGATGCTTTCCGTAAAAATGCTAGGTCAAATTACGAATAATACTATTACTTGGGATGGTGCTACTACCTTTATTGGTAGTACACCCAGTACAGGGAATGGTACATATACTTATTCTTGGGAATGGATAAGTTTTGAAAGCGGATTTAGAGATACCATTTCTGGTTCAAATCAAAATTTGAACCTTACACCAAATCAAATTGAATTCTTTATGTTGTTTAATTTTTCCATTAGGCGAAAAGTATCTTCTAATGGACAGGTATCATACTCTAATTGGGCTTATATAAATGAAGTACAAACAATTACAAATAATACTATTACTTGGAATGGTACGGATATTATTGGAAGTACACCAAGTGGTGGAAGTGGATATTACACTTATTCATGGGATTCTTTTGTTTATACTTTATCTGAAGGGCCTATGTATTTTAATGGTACAACGCAAAGTATTACATTAAATCAACAGCAAATTGGTGCAAGTAACGCTTTTATAATTTATTATAGGAGAAAAGTGACTTCTGGAGGTCAAACATCCTACTCAAATTGGACTGGTCCATTTTATGACCCTGACGAAGATGGAGTTGATAATTTAATTGATAACTGTCCGAACACTGCTAATCCAAACCAAACAGATACCGACAATGATGGAATTGGTGATGCTTGTGACGACGATGATAATGATGGTGTTTTAGATATAAATGACAATTGCCCTAGCACTTCTAACTCAAGTCAAGATGACTCGGATAATGATGGCGTTGGAAATACTTGTGATAATTGTTCAAGTATATCTAATCCAAATCAAATAGATTCTGATAATGATAGCGTTGGAGATGATTGTGATAATTGCCCAAACAACTCAAACTCAAATCAAATAGATACCGATGGAGATGGATTAGGGAATGATTGTGACTCAGATGATGACAATGATGGAATTCCAGATTCACAAGATAATTGTCCTTTAACACCTAATTCAGGTGTAGACGCTGATAATGATGGTATAGATGATTCTTGTGATAATGAAATAGGTTTCCCTGACATTTCGTTATCAACAATATTAATGGTTAGTGATTGCTTTGATTGCGCTCTTGATATTTCGGAAGGAGATGTACATAAAATTGAATATGGAAATGGAGTGTTTAGTTTAAATCAGATTATAGTGGATAATGACGGTCTAGGAAGCTCAAATCCAACAAAGATAAGATGTTACATTTCAAGTAACTCTACATTAGACTCTTCGGATACTGCTTTAGATTATGATATTGATGTTCCTTCAATTAGTGGAGATGGACTACAAGTTGTTTCAGGCTCTATTCATATTACATATACCACAACATTAAACGGAGAAACACTAACAAATGGAAGTACTTATTATTTATTAATAAAACTGGATCCAGATAGTACTAGTGGCGATAGTGAAACGGGGTATAAAGCTGTACAATTTAAATATTATTCAGGAGCTAGTAGTAAACAAGCTTACTTAAATAATAACAATAATTTAATAGAGATACCATTAGAAAGCCAAAATGTAAATTTAACAAAAGAGCTTAAAGAAGGCACTTACAATTTGAAAGTTTATAATATTATTAACCCTTCGTTTCCTATTATAAATGATAATGTGATTAATAATCAAATAATTGATACACCTAATTTATTGCAAGGAGTTTACATAATTCATATAAATGACATCTATCTAAAGAAATTTAAATTATAATTTTTTTATTTATTTAAACTTACAATCTTGATGTGACTGTAAGTTTATCTCAAAAAAGCCTTAACAGTTCTGTTAAGGCTTTTTTATGCTTAAAATTCAAGTTCTAAATATTTATTAGTGTAATTATCACTTGTAATACCTTTTAAATTATAAAGCACTAAGTGTTTAAACAATGCTTCTTTTGTATAAATTTCAAACAAGTTATTCTCTTTAAAAACAAGGTTATCGATTCTAAAAAAATAGATTCTCACTATTAATTCAATATCAATTTCGGGTCTTATATCTCCTTTTACTTGTGCTTCAATAAGTAAATCTTGTATGGTTTTATGCGCTAATTCTTCAGAAAAATTATCGAACAACAAACTTGCTTTAGGATAATATTTTTGTAATCCAAAAATAAAAGAGGGTTTAAAGTACTTTAAATACTCAAACCCTCTACGGTAAATTAAAATAACACACAAAACAGGATCTTTACCATTGCTATTAACAATCCTATTTATATCGGTTTTATACTCGTTTAATAAACTTTCTAAACTTGATTTTACCAAGTCTTCTTTGTTTTTAAAAAAAGAATAAATTGTTTTTTTAGATATCCCAAGCTCAGTTGCTAAATCGTCTAAAGTAACGTGTTTACTACCAAATCTTGTAAACTTAGTTATAGCACATTGTAACAATTGAGTTTTTGTTATCATTTCTTTTTTATTACATTATTATTTCCATCCACCACCAAGCGCTTCATATAAATCTACAACAGACACTAGTTGTTGTAATTGGCTGTCAATAATATTAAGTTCGGCATTTAAAGCACTTTCTCTTGCTGTTAATAAGTCTAAATAGTTAGCATAACCATTTTTAAGTAACTCGTTAGAATTGGCTTCGGCTGTACGTAACGCTTCCACCTCATTTTTTCTAAACTCAAACTTTTTAGTTTCGGCTTTGTATGTATATAATGCATTAGATACTTCACTTCCTGCTACTAACAAGGTTTGTTTAAACTGAAGTAAAGCTTGTTCTTGTTGTGCAAAAGCAACTTCTCTTTGAGTTTTTAACTTACGTTGATTAAAGATAGGTTGTGTAATTCCGCCTATAATATTTGCGAAAATTGAATTAACATTAATTAAATTATCTACATCCAAGCTTTCTAATCCTCCAGAAGCGGTTAATGTTAATGAAGGATATAAATTACTTTTAGCAACATTAGTTAACTCAAACGAATTTATTAAACCATATTCTGCAGCCATAACATCAGGTCTGTTGCTTAATAACGTTGCAGGAACACCTAATACTATATCTTGATCTATATTTTGAATATCTAGACTACTTCTTTCAAATGTTTGAGGTGTTTTACCTAATAAAATACTTAGCGTATTTTCAGTTTTAAAAATAGCGACTTCAATATCTACTTGTAAAGCTTTAGCACTATTGTACTGTGCGATATTTTGGTCTACTGCAACTTGAGTTACTTGTCCAGCATCTTTTAAAGCTTTAATGGTTTTTACTCCACTTTCTCTAGTTAAAATAGTCTGTTTAGTCACTTCTAATTGTGCATCTAAAGCCAATAAATTATAGTATGTATTCGCAATACTAGAAATTAATTGTGTTTTTACCGCTTGATGTCCTGCGACACTTTGTAAGTAAGCAGCTTGTGTTGCACGCTTATTGCTTCTAATTTTTCCCCAAATATCTGCTTCCCAAGATAAATTAGCTGTAATATCATACGTATCTAATCCACCGCTAAAAATTGAACCAAATTGGCTATTTTCTGAAAACTCTTGACGTGTATAATTAGCTCCTACATTTGCAGAAGGCAAGTAACCTGCTTTTCCTTGTTTTGCATAAGCTTGTGCTGCTAAAATTTGCTGCAAAGCGATACGTACATCCATATTATTTTGCAAACCTTCTGTTATGTATTGTTGAAGGTATTGATCTGTAAACAAATTTTTCCAAGATACATCTGCAATAGAGACGCTATCTGTTGGTAAATTATCGGTTCTGTAAAGTGCTTGCGTTTCAGCATCTAAATCTGGTCTCACATAATCTTGAGCTACAAAACAACTTTGTAGTGTTAATACAACAACTAGTATTAATGCGCCTTTACTAAAGTTTCTATGTTTTAATATTGATTTCATTGTTTTAGTCTTCAATAGTTTGTACTGTTGGTTTACCCGAAATTTTTTCTTGTAACCATTGGAATAATATAAATAAGATAGGAATTACAAATACTCCTAAAATGGTACCAATAAGTAATCCTCCAACTGCACCTGTACCAATAGATTTATTCCCTTCAGACCCTACACCTTTAGCTAAAACTAATGGCATTAAACCTAGTATAAAAGCAAAAGAGGTCATTAAAATTGGTCGTAAACGTGATTTTGCTCCATCTATAGCAGCTTCAATAATACTTTCTCCATTTCGCCTTTTTTGTAATGCAATTTCAACAATAAGAATAGCATTTTTAGCTAATAAACCAATAAGCATGATTAAGGATATCTGAAAATAAATATTGTTTTCTAACCCTAAAAACTTAGTAGAAATATAGGCTCCAAATACACCAAATGGTAGAGATAATACTACTGCAAATGGTAATAAGTAACTTTCATACTGCGCACTTAATAAAAAGTAAACAAATACAATACTTAATATAAATATAAATATAGTTTGGTTACCAGCACTTACCTCTTCTCTAGTTAATCCAGAATACGCAACAGTATAGTTACTTGGTAGTTTTGCTACTTCTTCTTCTATAACTCTAATGGCATCACCTGTACTAAATCCATCGTTTGTTGCACCTGTAATTCCTGTAGAGTTTAATAAGTTAAAACGCGTTACCGATTGTGGTCCATACACACGTTTTAAATTTACAAACTGAGTTATTGGTGTCATTTGGCCTGTATCGGTTCTTACATACATGCTATTTAAAGCGCTTTTGTCTGCTCTATCTTCTGGTAAGGCTTGAATGTAAACTCTAAATTGTTTACCATATTTAGAAAAATCGGATGCATAAACACCTCCAATATAACCTTGTAAAGTAGAGAAAATACTGTTTACAGAAACTCCTTTTTCTTTAGCTAACGGTACATTGACTTCCATTTCGTATTGTGGATAGTTTGTACTAAAAGAGGACTGTGCATATTTAACTTCTGGATGACTCATTAATGCAGCTGCAAATTCTTGATTTGCTTTATCTAAGTCTTTAAATTCTCCCCCAAATTTATCTAATAAATTTACCTCAAAACCAGCTGAGTTACCAAAACCACGTATACTTGGTGGTGAGAAGAAAATAATTTTAGCTTCAGGAACTCCTGCTGCAACACCAAATAATTTTCCGGTAATAGCTTGTGCAGATAAGCTAGCATCTTCACGCTCGCTCCAATCTTTTAATTTAATAATACCCATTGCGTAGTTGGAACCAGTACCGTTTATTAAACTTCTACCTTTAATAAAGTTAACACCAACGATACCATCCATACCTTCTATTTTGGAATATAATTTTCTAGAAACAGCATCTGTTCTATCTAAAGATGCACCTGCTGGCAACTCGATGTTAGCAAAAATAATTCCTCTATCTTCATTAGGTACAAAACCTGTAGGTGTTGTGTTTGCTGCCCAATAGATACCTACAATTGCTATAATTAATAATAATACTGATACAAATTTGTTTTTATATAAGAATTGTAATGAGTTACCATAACGTTGTATAGTAGCATTAAAACCACGATTAAATAAGGTATAAAAGCGTTTTAAAGGACCTTTACCTTTAATTTCCTCATCATTATCATGAGATTTTAATAGTAAAGCACATAATGCTGGACTTAAGGTTAAGGCATTTACTGCCGAAATCAAAATAGCTATAATTAAGGTTACACCAAACTGCTCGTAAAACACTCCTGTTGGTCCAGTAACAAAGGTTACCGGAATAAATACTGCTGCCATTACTAAGGTAATTGAGATAATAGCACCAGAAATCTCATTCATGGCTGTTAATGTGGCTTTTTTAGGATTATGTTCTCCTTCATCCATTTTAGCATGTACAGCCTCTACAACTACAATAGCATCATCAACCACAATACCAATAGCCAGAACTAATGCAAATAACGTTAGTAAGTTAATGGAATAGCCAAAAACACTCAAGAAAAAGAAAGTACCTATAATTGAAACTGGTACTGCAATTGCTGGAATTAATGTAGAACGGAAATCTTGTAAAAAGATAAATACCACTAAAAATACTAAAAGGAAAGCTTCTAATAAAGTATGTATAACCTTCTCTATAGAGGCATTTAAAAATAAACTAGTATCATATGGTACAAAAACGCCCAAACCTTCAGGCAGCTCGCTTTCTACGGTTTTTAATGTTGTTTTAATATTTTCAATAATTTCTTGTGCATTAGATCCTTTGGTTTGAAAAATCCCCATAAACACAGCTGGATTACCTAAACTCATTGCATTTGCAGCATATGATTGTGCATCCAACTCGATAGTCGCCACATCTTTTAAACGTAAAAACTCACCATTACCTAAGGCTTTAATAACAATATCGCTGTACTGTGATTCATCTTTAAAACGACCACTGTAGGTTAGTGTATATGAGAAAGACTCACCATTATTTTGACCTAATGATCCTGCTGCTGCCTCTAAATTTTGTTCGGCTAAAGCTGCAGAAATATCAGACGGTATTAAATTATAAGCAGCTAATTTTTCTGGTTTTAACCAAATACGCATGGCATAATCCTGTTGAGAAAACACGCTAACATCTCCAACACCACTAATACGTTGCATGGCTGGAATAACGTTTATTTTTAAGTAATTCTGAATAAAAGTAGCATCATAGTTATCGCTTTCAGAATACATAGAAATAAACATTAACGCACTAGTTTCTACCTTTTGCGTAATAACTCCTGTTTGTGTTACTTCAGACGGTAGTAAAGGAGCAGCTCTAGCTACACGGTTTTGTACGTTTACCGCAGCAATATCTGCATCCATTTCTTGATCAAAATACACTGTAATTTCTGCAGTTCCGGTATTTGATGCAGTAGAAGTAATGTAAGTCATCCCTTCTACACCATTAATTTGCTCTTCGATAGGTATAATAACACTCTCTAAGACAGTTTCGGCATTTGCACCAGTATAACTTGCTGTTACCTTAATGGTTGGTGGTGCAATATCTGGATATTCTTCAATAGGTAAAGTCCCAATACTTATGGCTCCTAGTAAAACTATAATAATAGAAATTACTGTTGAAAGCACTGGTCTTTCAATAAATGTTTTTAACATAATTAAAATGTTTAGTGTTTATCTAATTTCTAAATAAGGTTTCAATTGGCTTGATTACTTCATCAAAAGCGGTTTCTTGAGGAGAAATAGCCATTCCGTTTCTTAGTTTACTAACTCCAGAAACTACTATTTTATCATCTGTTTTTAATCCTGATTTTACCACATAAAGGTTATCAACTGTCCCTTCTACTTGTATAATAGACGTTTGCACTTTATTTTCTGCTCCAAGTTTGAAAACCATAACATTACCTTGTTGCTCAAAAGTTGATGCTTGTGGTACAACTATAGCGTCTTTATACTCTACTGGAAATTTAATTTTTCCACTGTTTCCGTTAGTTAAAATTTCGTTTGGATTATTAAAAGCTGCTCTTATTTGAATGGTACCTGTGCTTTGGTTAATTTGACCTGTACTGGTTTGAATACGTCCTTTTTCTGAATATTCTTTTCCGTTAGCTAAAACTAAAGTTAGGTCTGGCGAATTTTTAATACGTTCTGCTTTATTTTGACCTTCTGAGCGTTGCAGATGATCTATATATTGCGCTTCATTAAAACTAAAAAAGGCATAGACTTGATCTATCTGACTTACTGTTGTTAATGGTGTTGCATCACTTGGACTAATTAAAGCACCTTCTCTAAAATTAATCGCACCAACATAACCATCAATAGGACTTTTAATAGTTGCATAACCAATATTAGCTGACACACTACTATAATTAGCTTGTGCTTGTTTTAAATTAGCCTTAGCTGTTTCTAACTGCACAGGACTAATAATATTTTTTTCTACTAAAGGAACAAGTTTATTAACTTCTACTTGAGCAACGTTTACACGTGCTTTTGCTGCTCCTGCATCTTGACTTAATGATTGTGTTTCTAGTTTAAATAACACCTGTCCTTTGCGTACTTTTTGACCTTCGTCAACATAAACTTTTTCTACATAACCAGAGGTTTTTGCTCTTACATCACTATTTACTTTACCCTCAATAGTTGTTGGATACTCTGTAAAACCTGTAACTGTTTTAGGTTGCAGTTGTACTACTGGATAAGGTGCAGGAGGTGTTGCTGCTGGAGTCGCATTTTGATCTTTTTTGCCACAACTTATAATGACTAAAAACACACTTAGTGCTATAAACGTTAGTATTTTATTATGTTTCATTTTCTTTTTGCTTAGTTTAAATATCGAATTGATTGTCTATTATTTTTTCTCTTAATGCACCTATGGAAGCAGAAGCTTCGTCTATAAATTTTATGTAGTCATCATGAAAATTTAAATCAAATTTTTCTTCTTCATTTTCTATCTTTTGAATATTGATAGTCTCTTTATATTCTTTAATTTCTTGATGAATATTTTTTTCGTCCCTCCAATGATCTACCATCTTATCTATATGTTGTATGATGATATCTTTTTTGATTATAAAATACTTTTTACGATCTCCTGTTTTTGTGAAATATTGTATTTTATTTAAATCCTGTAAATGGTTAAGATGTGTGGATATAGTGCTTTTGCTAGCACACAACACAGTTACCATATCTTCAAATGTGGTTCCTTTTTTTCCTGTTAAAATAACATAGGATAATATACGTGCAGCAACAGGAGCTAATTGCTCTCGGTTTTCTAAATGGACACCAAGCTTTTCAACTAGTCCCATTTTTTCTTTGCAAATATCTTGTTTCATTAATTAAATGTTTTGAAATTATTAGACAGCATACGTTGACTTATAATAAATAAGTTACAAAAATATATTTTAGTTCGTAACAAACCGAACTAAACGAAGTTAAAGTGTTGTTAAATAAAAAAGCCAACTGTTAACAGTTGGCTTTTAATATTATATATCTGAATATCAATACTCTATAAAGCAGATTTAAATTGCTCTAAAAATCTTACATCATTTTCACTTAACAATCTTATATCGCTAATTTGATGTAATAACATGGCTATACGATCTATACCAACTCCAAATGCAAATCCAGAATATTCTTCTGCATCAATACCGCAATTGGTTAATACATTAGGATCTACCATACCACAACCACCAATTTCTAACCATCCTGTTCCTTTTGTAATTTTGTGATCTGTTTCTGTTTCAAGTCCCCAATACACATCAATTTCTGCACTTGGCTCTGTAAACGGAAAGTATGAAGGACGTAATCTAATTTTAGATTTACCAAACAACTCGGTTGTAAAATATTGTAAGGTTTGTTTAAGGTCTGCAAAACTAACGTCTTTATCAATGTACAAACCTTCTACTTGATGGAAAAAACAGTGCGAACGTGCAGATATTGCTTCATTACGATAGACTCTACCAGGAGAAATTGTACGTATTGGTGGCTTGTTATCTTCCATGTATCTTACTTGTACAGAACTGGTATGCGTACGTAATAAAATATCTGGATTAGTTTGTACAAAAAACGTGTCCTGCATATCTCTTGCTGGATGGTATTCTGGTAAGTTTAATGCTGTAAAATTGTGCCAATCATCTTCAATTTCTGGGCCTTCACTTACATTAAATCCAATGTTAGAAAATATATCTATAATTTGATTTTTAACTATAGATATTGGATGACGTGATCCTATTTGTATTGGCTCTCCTGGACGTGATAAATCGCCACTAATTCCAGCGTCTTGTGTATTGTTTTCTAACTCTTCCTTTAAAGCATTAACTTTATTTTGAGCTGTATTTTTAAGGGTGTTAATTACTTGACCAAATTCTTTTCTCTGATCGTTTGCAACATTTTTAAATTCGGCAAAATATTGCTTAACAACACCTTTTTGTCCTAAAAGCTTTATTCTAAAGGCTTCTATGTCTTCTTTAGTTTCTGCTTTAAATGCTTCTGCTTCTGCAATTAGTTCTTTAATCTTGTCTATCATAATCTTCTAAATAGTTGGCAAATTTATGAATTTTATCGTGATTTGCGTTAGCGATGGAGGCATTTGTTGAAGCTCTTTTATTTGCCTTAAAGCAAATTAAAAGCGACTGCCGAGAGCGCGACCCTTGGGTAACGCCCAAAATTATTTTATATACTGGGTTTCTATAAAGTAATTTACAATGGCTTCTTTCATTAAAATGCTTTGTTCTCCTGCTTTTAAGTGTGGTAATGTTTCTTTTGCTTTGTAGTGTGGCCAACCGTCTTTATCGACAAAATCAAACTCGTAGTAACCATATGGTGTTAGTAGTTTGCAAATTGCTATATGCATTAGGTCTAATTTGTGGTCTTTTTTAAATTTACGCTCTAATTGTCCTAATTCTTGCACGCCAATTAGATATATAATTGCGTCCAAGTCTAAGGTATCTCCATCTGCAAATTGGGCTGATAGCTTGGTTACTACTTCGTCCCAACGTTGTTTTAGTTCTTCGTCTCTTGCCATAATAATTTTAAAGTCGCAAAGTTAATTTATATTTGTCTAAAATCTAACTTTATGGCTTTAATTGATATTGTTTTAGGTGCTTTACTTTTATTTGGTTTAGTACGTGGTTTATTTAAGGGACTTTTTGTTGAGCTTGCCTCTATTGTTGCCTTAATTGCTGGTGTTTATGGTGCTATCCATTTTAGTTATTTTGTTGCTGAATTTTTAATGGATAAAACATCATGGAACGAGAAAACAATTAACACTGTTGCTTTTGCAATTACCTTTGTGATTATAATTTTGGTAATTAGTTTGGCAGGAAAAGCCTTGACTAAATTAGCAGACTTTGCGTCTTTAGGAATTTTAAATAAGCTTTTAGGTGCTGCTTTTGGTGTTTTAAAAGTGGGTTTGATTTTAAGTGTTCTTCTTATTGTTTTTGACAAAATGAATAACGCCATCCCCTTTGTTGAGGATGACGATATTGAAGATTCTATATTATATGCTCCTGTTAAGTCTTTAGCTCCAATGGTTTTTCCGACAATAATTAAATCTGACGAAGAGGATAATAATCCTATTATTGATCCTGTTGAAACTACTAACGAAAATGACGCTTAGTTAAACTGCGTCTTTTACATTTGACTTTATCCAATTTAAACACGTATTGAAGTCTTTAAACATGTGCTGACTTGGGATTAAATCTGGAACAATATCTATACGTTGCATCATGTATTTGGGTTGTTTTAATAGGTTGACAAATAAAACGTCAATATTTCGTCTTTTTAAGTCTAGTAAAACATCTTCCATTGCGTATAAACCAGATTGGTCTATATATGGCATACGTCCTAATCTAATCACAACTTTTTTAGCTGTTGGTGGTATTTGCTTTGCTAACTGTTGGAAGTCTGAGGTTGATCCAAAAATAGTGGTCCTTTGATGTGTTTTATAAAAACTTCTTCTTTTAAATCTGATGGAAAGTCACCTTCATCATCCCAAGCTTCTTCTTTTAATGGTTTTACATCTGAATGTTGAGCTGTTAAATCACCAATTTTTTTCATAAAAAACAATGATGCTATAACTAAACCAATACCTACTGCAAAAATTAAATCCCATACACTAGCCAGTACTAAAACAATAAACATGATTAATACTTCTGAGCTAAGTTTAACAGGACCAATTTTCATGTCTTTAGGCATAGCTGCTATTGCTTTTAGACCTTTATAGTCCATTACACCAATACCAACGGTAATTAATATTCCGGCTAATACTGCAGCTGGTATTTTTGAAGCTATCGGTCCTAAAGCTAATAATACAAATAACAACATTACACCAGCTATCATACCTGATAATTTAGTACGTCCTCCTGCATTAATATTAACAACGGTTCTAATGGTTGCTCCTGCTCCTGGAATACCTCCAAAAATTGACGCTATACTATTACCAATACCTTGACCTATTAATTCTTTATTAGGATTATGGTTTGTTTTAGTCATATTGTCTGCTACAACACTTGTTAATAAGGAATCTATTGCACCTAACATTGCTAATGTTAAAGCTGTAAATATGTATGGTGAAATACTACTAAAGCTAAACCCTGTTATTATCTCAAAATTTGGAATTGGTAAACCTGAAGGGATTTCTTCTATTGGTTTATAACCTAAACCGAAGCCATAAGCAACTCCTGACACGACTACTAATGCCACTAATGCACTTGGTATTTTAGTAGTGATTTTTTTAAAACCATACACGATAAATATTGTTGATAATGCTAATGCTAACTCTAACCAATTTATATTTTGAAGTGCTCTTGGTAAGACTTTTAAAGTACCCAAAACTCCAGACGATTTGGCTTTGGCAATAGTTTTAGCCTCTTTATCAATACTTGCAGCTGTAATTGCTTCTGCCTTAACTATGGTTTGTTTAAAGTCATCTATTACTAAAGCTCTTTTACTAGCATCTTCATTTAAATAATTTTGAAGTATAACCTCTTCTGCTTCTGCATTAAATTGACTTACATATGCTGTATCTTCTTTTGGATAATAACCAATTGATGGTAAAATTTGAGTTACTAAAATAATGACACCTATTGCTGTCATAAACCCTGAAACTACTGGATATGGTATATACTTTATGTATTTACCAAAACCTAAAACACCTAATCCTACTTGCACTAAACCTGCTAATAAGAAAACGGATAAAATATAAGGTAATGCTTTAGTGACATCACCATCATTAGTTGCTATTATACCTGCAATAACAACCATACTTACAGCTGTCATAGGTGCAGTTGGACCAGAAATTTGTGTTGCTGTACCACCAAAAAGTGCAGCAAAAAAACTTATAAAAATGGCTCCATATAAACCTGCACTTGGCCCTAAACCTGAAGACACACCAAATGCTAAAGCTAATGGTAGTGCCACAATACCAGCTGTTATACCTCCAAAAGCATCACCTTTTATATTACTAAACAAACGTTTCATTAATTTATATTATTAGATTGGTTATTACAATGTACTACTTTTTAGCATAAAAAAAGCCGACAGTAAGCTATCGGCTTTAATTTACACTACAATAATATAGCCTTTTAAAAATTTACGAAGGCTATTATATTTATTTGGTCTCGGCTTGAGGTTTCAAAAAACTGATTCATGTAACCTAATTCTAAACGAAGTTGTTTATTAAACTGATATCCTAAACCACCATATAACCTGTTACGATCAAATATAGAAGTTTTTGTGTTTAAAAAAATCTCGTTATAAGCTGAAAGGTATAATGAATTATTACCATCTGGTTTATTTTGAAGCGGAACTTTTAATCCTAAAAATACCTGAAACGCATTTTAAAATCATCTTCTACAAAACGTTGCTCGAAACGATAACGATGACTTAAACCTATGCTACCTATTTTTTGTTTTGTAGTAAATTGCTGATAAATACGATGCTCGTTTACTGATACCTTCACATTTGTATCTCCAACATAGTTCTCTGATAGAATGTAACCATAACCTAATAATATGTTATTATTGTTTTCGGTTAAATTATATCCTAAACCTGTTCTTAACAACAATTGCTCTAGATCTCCTACAGCATCATAGTTTCGGTGTTGGACTTCATTGTGAATATTCCATCCGTTATTTAACTGCTTACTACCTATATATATTAACCAGTTTCCTAAATTACTTTCTTGACTTACACCATAAAAAGGCAACACTAACATAAATGTTAGTGTTGCTAAAATAATTTTTGTTTTCGATTTAAATGTATGCATTAGTATCTACTATTAATAAAACTCAACAGCTCCTGTATTAATATCATACATTGCTCCAACTATCTTAATTTCACCGTTTTTTTCCATTTCACTTAAAATTGGACTTTCAGCGTGAATTCTTTCAATTGTTAATTCTACATTTTTTTTAGACACTTCATCAACAAATGCTAAATTTTTAGAATTACGTTGACCTTCGTCTTTTGGCTCTGTAACAGCATTTACTGCTGGATTAATCTTCTCGATTAACTTAGTTAAGTTACCCATTTCTGCATGGTCACAAGCACCTTTTATTGCACCACAGCTAGTATGTCCTAATACAACAACCAGCTTTGTTCCTGCTAATTTACAACCAAACTCCATACTACCTAAAATGTCTTCGTTTACAAAGTTACCTGCTATACGTACACTAAAAATATCTCCTAATCCTTGATCAAACACTAACTCGGCAGACACACGTGAGTCTATACAACTTAAAATAGTTGCAAAAGGGAATTGTCCTTCACTAGTATCATTTACTTGTTCTAGTAAATTACGATTAGCTTTTAAGTTACTTTGAAATCTTTGATTTCCTTCTTTTAAAAATTGTAATGACTTTTCTGGAGTCATTGTTGATTGTGTTTCTTTTGTATGTGCTTTCATCAATTTGTCTTTTGTTTATTTTGTTATGTTGTCAATGGTCTAAGTTTAAAAAACTCTATAAAACTATCTGGGTTTTCAACAACACCACGTTCTGAAATGATTTGAATATCAATATTTCTTTCTTTTGCTTTAAACGCAAAATCTTCTAAGATTTCAATAATATCATTATCTAAATATCTGGTTTTTCTAACATCAATTTCAAGATATGTATCTATTGGTAACGCTTCCAATTCTTTTAAAATAGCTCCTTTATTAAAAAAAGTAACTTCTTCAGCTAATGTCATCTTAATAGTATGTCTACCATCGCTTTTATCTTCGATATTTAAAAAATGTGAGTTTTGATAGCTTTTAATTAAAATAACTGCAATACCAACTAATAATCCTAAACCGATTCCCCATAATAAATCAATAAAAACAATACCTAATACTGTGACAACAAATGGAATAAACTGTTTCCATCCCATATCATACATCTTTTTAAACAAGCCTGGTTTTGCTAATTTGTAACCGACTATTAATAATATAGCTGCCAAAACTGATAACGGTATCATATTAAGTAATCTTGGAATTAATATTACCGAAATTAATAATAAAAAACCATGTATAATAGCAGACAATTTACTGCGACCTCCAGATTGTATATTTGCCGAACTACGCACAATTACTTGAGTAATAGGTAAACCTCCGATTAAACCAGAAATAATATTACCTGTCCCTTGGGCTAATAATTCGCGATTAGTAGGTGTTACATTTTTATGTGGATCTATCTTATCTGTTGCCTCTACACACAATAACGTTTCTAAACTTGCTACTAATGCTATAGTAAAAGCTACTAACCATACTTGTGGATTTGTAATAGCAGAAAAATTAGGAAAACTAAATTGTCCTATAAATGAAGCTGCATCCTCTGGCACTGGTACGCTTACTAAGTGAGAAGGATTTATAGCTAAACTTGAACCTTGAGTTACTACATAAAATACGATACCTAAAACAACCGCAACTAAAGGACCTTGTACTATTTGAAAAATTTTACCTTTTTTAGATAATACTTTGTCCCATAATAACAAAATAGCTAAACCAATAAGACCAATGACCATGGATCCAATTGTGATATTATCTGTGATATTTAATATTGCCGAGAATGTATTTTCTCCAGAAGTTTCTAAAAAACTATCTGCTCCTTCTGGCTCTGCATCGTACCCAAAAAAGTGAGGAATTTGTTTTAATATAATTATAATACCAATACCTGTAAGCATCCCTTTAATAACAGATGAAGGGAAGTAATATCCAATAATACCAGCTTTTAGGACTCCAAATACAATTTGAATAACTCCTCCTAGAACAACTGCAACTAAAAAGTTTTGGTAACCACCTAAACTACCGATTGCAGTTAAAACAATTGCTGCCAATCCAGCTGCTGGACCACTAACACCAATTTTAGAGCCACTTAAAGCTCCGACGACTATACCTCCAATTATTCCAGCTATTAACCCTGAAAAAAGTGGCGCACCACTGGCTAAAGCAATACCTAAACATAATGGTAATGCTACAAAAAATACGACAATACTTGCAGGTAAGTCATTTTTTAATGTTTTAAACATATTTAAATTCATTTTTACCATTAAGAACTTGCTTAACGGATATTTTAATAATTAATTAAATAGACTCCAAAAAAAAGTCTAGTTGGTCTGTAATTACTAAATGAATTCGGGAGGTGGAGATATTAAGTTTAGGTGAGGTTTTGGATAACTCTTAGAAAAGTACTCTAGTATATTATCATCATCTGAATGTTCTGATAAACTGTCTTCTAAATCTTGTACTATAAAAATCAAGCTAACATTTTTGTTTTCTTCCTCTTCTTCTGACAAGCTATAAAACTCGGACATGTCTACAGAATCATCTATAACAACAATTATTGATGGAGCTGTAATTAAGCCCACAAACAATAATATAAAAAATATGGAAATTAGCTTTTTATGCATTTTTCTTGTTGATAAAAACAAATATAATGCTAAAGCTTCACTTAAACGTTAAGGATTATTTAAAAATTATTCAACAATTTAATATCTGTTGCTATAATCCATCCTTCTTTACCGTCTGCAATTTGAATTTTTTTCCAGTCATTAATAGTATCTAAAACTTGTACTTTAGTACCTTCATGTAACACAAAAGCTTTGTCACTACCTAGGTTTGGCTCTGACTTTACTTCACTTTCTTGAGCAAAAACAATTGCTGGATTATTTTTTTTATCTAAAGTTTGTTTTTGAAATGCTAAACCTAAACTTATTAATGATAAAAATAAAAAGATAACACTTAAAGTAAAAGACAGCCTTTTAAAACCAGTACTAAATGTAAAATAGTATACTAAAAATAAAATTACAAAAGCTACCATTAACGCTACTGCTAATCTTGCCCAACTATCAAAAGTCAATAGATTTGTTATTTTATTAAAAAATCTTGACAAACCAATTTTAGGCACTGGTTGTATAGCATCGACAGTCATTTTTTTAGCATAAACCATGTTGTTTAAAACCTCTTGATCATTAGGGTTTAGCTGTAAAGCTTTTTCATAATAATAAATACTTGGAGCAATGTTATTAAGCTTATAGTGTGCATTGGCTAGGTTATAATAGACCTCAGCTGCATGTTGTTTACTATCTAATATAGATTCATATTTAGCTATAGCTTCTTTGTAATTTCCGTCGGTATATAATGCATTGGCTTGTTCAAAAACAGATTGATTTTGAGCAGCTAAGCTTCCGAAGAAAAAAGAAATATGTAAATTATATGTTTCATTTGTAAGGGTTTCCGCTTTAGCGGAAATAAAACAGGTTATTTAATTTGCTTGTCTATTAAGTTTATTGTCGTGGCAGATTTTTGATAATCCTGCTGCATTGTTACTGTTGTTATGGGTGTATAACGCGCAAGATTACAGTTTTCTAAAATCGCTTCAAAATCTTTGATAACATGGTCTTCTACTCCTTTTTCTGTTAATAAACCTGTGATTTTTTCTGTACTTAAATCCGAAGTCTGTATAGACAACCTTCCTTTTAAGTAATTATGTAATGCTTTTTCAAGCGCAATGTAAAAGGCTTCTTTTTGGCCTAATGCTTTTTTAGCTTCTGTTAAATACTTTTTAGCTAATCTATCTGCTTTACGTTTGCGGTTACCAGATACATCTGCCAATCGTTCTTCACGCTTTCTTCTATAAACTAGTGCTAACGGAATGGCTAATAATGGACCTAACAAACTGGTCCAAAATATAGGTGAATTTAAAAAAGTTTGATGTTCTTTATTTTGAAAATTAGCCTTAGTTTTAATAAAAGCAAACTGATCTTCGTTTAAAGTAACAGCTTGTTTTCCTGTACTAGAAATTGGTAAGTTATTATCGTCTTCCGCATAGACAGGACCTTCAATAACATTTATTACAATATCTTCTGAGGTTATTTGTTTATAGGTTTCAGTTTTTAAATCAAAATATGAAAAACTTACAGATGGTATTGGAAATTTACCTTTGTATTGAGGTATAATTGTATAGCTATCTGATATTGAACCTTGCATACCTCCAGAATAAGTTCTTACATTTTCTTGGTGTTCTGGCTCGTAAACCTCCAAAGTGCTTGGTGTTTTTAATTCAGGCAACTCAAATAACTTTAAATTACCTTTACCTGAAACTAATATCTTAGCTTGCAAAGACTCGGTTGCGTTTAAACTGTTTTTTGAGGCAGTAACGTTAAACTTAAAATCTCCTACTGCTCCAGTAAAGTTATCCGGTTTACCATCTTCTGGTAATGCTTTTACATCTACTGTTCTGGTACTAGCACTTATAGTCCTGTGTGCTTGAGTTGTAATTCGGTTTCCAAAAATATCACGTCTATTGGTTGGTACTTCAAGAGTAATATCAAGGCTAATAGGCTCTATTGTTAGCTTACCAGTTTTTTGAGGATATAAAACAGCTTTTCTTAAAGTTACAAATCTATAATCTTCACCTTTATAAGTTCCGTTTTGAATTTTAATACCTTTATCGTTTAGATTTTGGCTCCAAAACCCATCAAATTTAGGACTCTCAATTTCGCGATAATTGCTAATACCTGTTCTTGGTGCAACGTACAGTTTGTAAACTACTGTAATAGGTTCGTTTAGATAAGGACTACTTTTTGACACCTCTGTTACAAGATGAATACTTTCTTGAAGTATATAATCAGGATCATTTGGATCTTCAGGTTTTTCTTGTGCTTTTGTTACTTTTACTGTTATTGGTTTTGTGGTGTAAGCCACACCATCAACTTCTATTTTAGCAGTATTAATGGTGAAAGTTCCCATTTTTTTTGGTGCTAAAAAATAACTATAGATTTTAGTAAATCTACGTTGTTTACCATCCCAATAATTACTTACGGATTGGTTTGGTCCACCTACAACAACAAAATCTGAAAAACTTGGAGGTACAAAATTGTCTCCATCTCTATTCATTTGAAAATCGACACGTAAACGCTCGTTTAATGCTAAACGTTTTTTACTAACTTTAGCTTGAAACGAAACCGTATCACTATCCTGAGCAACTACAAATGTTGTCGAGCAGGTTAAAAAAACAACTAATATGTATTGTAATAATTTCATATAATTTTGCAAATATAGGGATTTACTTACCAATCCTTATCAGTCTCTTGCTTTGCACCTTTAACTTTTTGCGCGTTAATTTTTTCTTGAACCTTTTGTTCTTGATTATTCATAGCTTCTAACAAATTTTTAATTTGTTGAGGCGACATTTGTCCTGGTTGTGGTTGTTTTTGTTGATCTTTCTGATCACCTTCTTTTGGATCTTGTTTCTTATCATCTTTAGGCTCTCCTTCTTTATCTTCATCTTTATCACCTTCCTTTTTATCTTGATCACCTTGATCTTTTTGATCTTTTTGATCTTTATCTTCCTGTTCCTTTTCGTTATTTTCTTTTTGATCCTTGTCCTTATTCTCGTCCTTGTCTTTATTATTTTCTCCGTCCTTATCGTCCTCCTGTGGCTTATCATCTTCTTGTTGCTTTGCACACTCTTTTGCTATTGCAAAGTTGTATCTAGTCTCATCATCAGTAGGCATGTTTCTTAATGCATTTTTATAAGCTTCTACAGCTTCTTTACATTTTTTTCTTCCATTAAAATATTACCTATATTATGGAAGGCTTTGTGCTTTTCTTGTTTAGTCACTGCATTTTTAGCTGCTTGTTGGTGTCTATATAAAGCTTCTTCAAAATTTCCTTTTTTAAAATATTGATGTCCCAAATTATAAGCACCTGCTGCTTGTTTTGGTTGTACAGACAATGCCTTACGGTATTCCATTTCGGCTTCAACAAAAGCATCATTATTAGCCAAGTCATTAGCATCTGCTACATAACTTTGCGCTTTTAATTCCTGCTTTAAAGCTTCTTTTTGTTCTGCTGTTATCGCATCAGCATCTTGAGCTATTGCAGTAATAGATAACAGTAATATTATAAAGGTAAAAATGTGTTTCATTTAAATTTATTAACTCGTAAATATACTAAAGACTTAAAAATGTTGCTGTTAAGGGTTTTATAAATTCTCGTTAAATAGATTTAGTTTTTTCAGCCAAGCTGTTTTTCTTTCTAATAACAAAACATCAATTAAAAGTAACAGTATTGCTAAACCTAAAAACCATTGAAATTGATCTTTATAGTCTGCAATTTGTTGTGCTTCAAATTCTTTTTTATCCATTTTATTTAAAAGGTCCTTAACTTGTTTTACAACCTTATCTGTTATAGCTCCATTGATGTAAGTTCCGTTAGCTTGACCAGCAATATCTTTAAGCGTTTGCTCGTTTAATTTAGTAATAACAGTTTCGCCTTGTTTGTCTTTTTTATAACCTAATAATGCGCCTTTACGTCTTAATGGAATTGGACCTCCTTTGACATTTCCTACACCAATTGTAAAAATCTTAATTCCTTCTTTACTTGCTTCTTCTGCAACTGTTATAGCATCTTCACTATGGTCTTCACCATCAGAAATAATCATTAAAACACGATTAGTCTGTTGGTCATCATCATAATACGTTTTAGCTAAATTTATAGCTTCATTAATAGCAGTCCCTTGAGAGGATAGCATATCTGTATTCATGTTTTGTAAAAACATTTTTCCAGCTGCATAGTCCGTTGTAATTGGTAACTGCGGAAATGCTTTTCCTGCGTAAGCAATAATACCAACACGATCACTCCCTAAGTTATCCATTATTTTAGACACCAATTGCTTTGCTTTTTCAAGTCTGCTAGGCTTAATATCTTCTGCCAACATACTTTTAGAAACGTCCACAGCAAATACAATATCAACACCTTCGCGTTTAATAGTTTCTAATTTAGTCCCTACTTTTGGATTAACCAAAGCGATGCTTAAACTAGCAAAAGCCAAACAGATTACGACTAACTTTAATATTGATTTAAATAAAGATTGCTCTGGGCTTAAACGTTTTAATAAATCTTTATTAGCAAACTTTTTTTGTGTGCGTTTTTTCCAAAACTGAAGCAACAAAAAGAAGACAACTAAAACTGGTACTACCAGTAGCGTCCAAAACCATATTTTTTCTTCTATTTGAAACATTTATTTTTTAATTTTATTTTTTTCGCTTTCGCGGAAATTAAGCCAGTTACACAAAACTTTTAAATAGTGTTACTCTAACAATAAACTCTAACAACAATAATGCTGCAGCTATCCAGACAAATGGTCTAAAATGCTCTTCATAGGTTGTAAATTTAATTTCGTCAATTTCTGTTTTTTCAAGCTTATTAATTTCAGCATAAATTTGCTCTAGCTTTTGGTTATTGGTCGCTCTAAAATATTTTCCTCCAGTAACATTTGCTATATCTTTAAGCAGATCTTCATCAATTTCTACTTGTACTCTGTCATATTGAAATCTTCCGTTTGGTAAAATTGCAATTGGCGACATTGCCATACCATTTGTACCTAATCCAATGGTGTATACTTTTATATCAAACTCAACTGCCAACTCACTAGCAATTTTAGGATTTAATACACCAGAATTATTGACACCATCCGTTAATAAAATAATAACTTTACTTTTTGCTTTGCTATCTTTTAAGCGGTTAACAGATGTTGCTAATCCCATACCAATTGCTGTACCTCCTTCTATAATTGTATTATATTTTATATCGTCTAAAGATCTTAATACAATAGATTTATCGCTTGTTATTGGTGTTTTTGTATAGCTTTCTCCTGCGTACTCCACAAGTCCAATCCTGTCATTTGGACGTCCTTTTATAAATTTACCAGCGACATTTTTTAAAGCCTCTAAACGGTTTGGCTTTAAGTCTTTTGCTAACATACTTGCAGAAACGTCGATTGCCATAACAATATCAATACCTCTAGTTGTTTTTGTTTTTGTGTTAGTCTCTGATGTACGTGGTCTTGCTAAAGCAGTAATTAAAAAACCTAAAGCTAATAGTCTTAAAGCAAATAATACATGCTTAAGTTTTGGCAATATTGAGTTGGTAATTTTAAACCCTTTTAAGCTTGATATTTTTAATTGAGCCGTCTGTTGTTTATGTTTTAAAACATACCAAACAATAGCTAATGGTAACGCTAATAGCAACCAGAAAAATATCTTATTTTCAAATGTTATAGTATCTAGCATTATTTTTCTTTTTGAATAAGTTCTACAGAATCCAAAATACGCTCAACCACCTGATCTAAATAAATATCGTCTTTTAAATAGGTGATCACAATTTGCTGCATGACTTGCTTATTAGCAAAACTTAATATTACAAACTGACCATCTACATAGTCTTCTTTATCGTCATCAATTGGATACTGTAAAGTACCTGAGGTTTTAACACCTTCAGCTTCATTTGGCGTCTTAAATTTATCTTTATTAGATATAATGTTTCTTCCTCCTTGAGCTTCAATTGCCTTAAGATTAGCTTCAATTGCTTGCAATAAATTATCTTCAGCAGATGGAGCGTTTTCTTCAGTTGGAGACTTAATAAAAGTGGTTGTTACGGTTTCTATTGTAAATTTATCTTCTAACTCAAACCCGAATGAAGACACTTTAACTTTGTCTTTAAGCTCATCAGGAACAGGTGTTTCTTCTCTTTTTAAAACCTCTGGAGTTGATAATGTTATTGGAGGAAAACCATAATCACTATCTACCCAACTACCTTCTAACAGTTGTTTAGTATCTTTTTGAAGTATGGTATCTACTACATAAGTAAATCCATATCTGTAACTAAAGGCTGCAAAAGTTAGTCCTAACATAAAAACAATAGCTGCAATGGTTACCCAAACTTTTTGTCTAAAGTCTTTACGTTCTTGTTGCTTTTTGTATTCTAAATCTAAAAGTTTTTCTTCTTCAGTTGGTTCTGGTAAAGCTTCTTTAACTTGATCTATTTCTTGATCTATAACTGTTCTATCTATTTTTGCCAACTCTACATCTGGAGCAGACTTAGCGAATTTTACTAAATCGGCACGTTTTAAAACAGTTTCAAGCTTTTTAATATCATCCTTAGATAATTCTATTTGACTTCCATCACTAAGCACTTCCAATCTAGTGATAAGTTGATCGGTTGTACTTTCCAACGCTTTGTCGTATACTTTTTCGTCTAAATACCTACGTATTGCAAAGGTTAACTCTGAATAATAATCTTTGTAGTTATTTTGAATTAAGTAATTACTTTCGTCTAATTTTTGAAGTGCTAATTTTGCTCTGTCATAAGGTGGTAATAACGCAATTTGTTCTTCTTCTGTTAATGGTTTTTTTCGCCAAACAAACCAGTATATTAAAAACCCAACTAATGCTGCTATGGCTAAACCTACCAAAACATAAATCCACCAATTACTTGCTGGCTTCTCTACTGCAATCATTGGTTTAATATCATACAGATTTTGTTTTGTAGTATCTACTTGAATTTCATTTACAGTGACCAAAAGTGAATCTGTCATGTATTGCTTTCCTGCAATAATCACCTTTTGCTTAGGTATAGTATATTGTCCAGAATCAAACTGTGTTAAACCATATTTTTTAATCAACTTATATTTAGCATCTTGCTTAGTAGTGTCAGTTTTATAAGCCTCGATCATCTCTAAAGGCATAAAACTTTGACCTACCGGAAATACGACACTATTTGCTGTGTCTGTTTCTACCTCTATTTTATAAGTAACTTGTGCACCAATTTTTATTGAAGTAGAGTCTATTGAAGTTTTAACTTGACCAAAAGAACTTGTAGGTAAAAACAGAACTGCAATCGCTATAAGACAAAACCCTATAGTTTTGATTGATGTTACTGTTTTGTAATGTATTTCTTTTTTCACTTTTTACTAATTAATTAACCTCTTGTTTTAAAATAACCTAGTAATTTTTTAACGTAACTTTCGTCTGTTCTGCAAGCTACGCTTCCTGCACCTGATTTAGCAAAACTATCTTTAAAATAGTCTACTTTTTGGCTGTAAAATTTAGCGTAATTTTTTCGGACGGTTTTAGAATTGGTGTTAACCAACATCAACTCTCCTGACTCTTCGTCTTCCATTTGTACCATTCCTAGATTTGGAATAGTTTCTTCATGTTTGTCAAAAATCCTGATACCAGTTATATCATGTTTACCTGCTGCTATTTTTAAAGTTTGCTTATAATCATCTGCGATAAAATCGCTCATGATAAACACAATAGCTTTCTTTTTCATGACGTTTCTTAAAAACTTCAAAGCTTGTGCAATATTGGTTTGCTTGCTTTTTGGTTGAAACTCGATTAACTCTCTAATAATTCTAAGCACATGAGAACGTCCTTTTTTAGGAGGAATAAACAACTCGATATCATCAGAAAATAAAATCAATCCTATCTTATCATTATTTTGTGTTGCAGAAAAAGCTAAAGTTGCTGCTATTTCGGTAACAATTTCATTTTTAAATTGATTTTGTGTACCAAATAATTCAGATCCTGATACGTCAGCCATTATCATCATGGTTAACTCACGTTCTTCTTCAAAAACCTTAACGTGTGGTTGATTAGTACGCGCTGTTACGTTCCAATCAATATTTCTAACATCATCTCCAAAATGGTATTGTCTTACTTCAGAAAAAGTCATACCACGACCTTTAAAGGTAGAATGGTATTCTCCTCCAAAAATATGATCAGACAAACGACGTGTCTTAATCTCGATTTTACGTACTTTTTTTAGTAATTCTTTAGTATCCATTTATTCAGTAAATAGTTTTCTGTCGTTGTTAACAATTTAACGACACATTAATTTAAGTAAGTCTATTGGGCAATCGCTTTGTATAGACTGAAACTATTTATGGTACTTCAACAACATTAACAATTTTACTGATGATGTCTTCAGAGGTTACATTTTCGGCTTCAGCCTCATAAGTAATCCCTATTCTATGACGTAATACATCGTAAACTACAGCTCTAACATCTTCTGGTATAACATAACCACGACGTTTAATAAATGCATAACATTTTGCTGCTGTTGCTAAGTTAATACTTCCACGTGGTGACGCTCCAAAAGAAATTAAAGGTTTAAGTTCATCTAATTTAAATCGCTCTGGATAACGTGTCGCAAATATGATATCTAATATATATTTTTCAATTTTTTCATCCATGTACACTTCCCTAACAGCATCTTGTGCTTTTAGTATTTGTGCAACAGACACAACAGGATTAACCTTATCCCAACTTCCTTTTAAGTTAGCACGCATAATTAATTGTTCTTCGTCTTGCTTAGGATAATCTATTACTGTTTTAAGCATAAATCTATCCACTTGAGCTTCTGGTAAAGGATAGGTTCCTTCTTGCTCAACTGGGTTTTGAGTTGCCATTACTAAAAATGGCTTATCTAATTTAAAAGTTTCGTCTCCAATAGTTACTTGCTTTTCTTGCATAGCTTCTAATAAAGCAGATTGTACTTTTGCTGGTGCTCTGTTAATCTCATCGGCTAATACAAAATTGGCGAAAATTGGACCTTTTTTAATTGAAAAATCATTTTCTTTCATATTAAAAATCAAAGTACCTACAACATCTGCTGGTAATAAGTCAGGTGTAAATTGTATACGACTAAAACTAGCATCTATAGCTTGTGACAAAGTATTAATTGCTAAGGTCTTTGCAAGACCAGGTACACCTTCTAACAAGATATGACCTTGTCCTAATAAACCAATCAACAAACGTTCGACCATGTGTTTTTGTCCAACGATAACTTTATTCATCTCTAGCATTAGTAGATCTACAAATGCACTTTCTTTTTCAATTTTTTCGTTAATTGATTTAATATCAATAGTACCTGTTTGTTCCATTATCTGTTATTTTTTAAGAAAAAAACTATTATTTAAATTCAAGTGGTGCAAATTGTTAATTTTTTTATTGCAAACGTGTTAATAATTGGTTAAAAATAGGGTGTTTGTTGGACTTTTAAGAGTAATTTATGTTTTACTTTTATTGAATAAATTTTACTATGACACAAAACAAGTACTCTAAAGTGATTGCAGGAACGATGACTTGGGGACAATGGGGAAAACAATTAGACACTAAAGGCATGGTTAAACTAATGCATCATTGCATTGATAATCATATAACTACATTTGACCACGCAGATATTTATGGTGATTATACTACCGAAAAAGAATTTGGAAACGCTTTTGCAGAAAGTGGTATTGACCGAAATAAAATTGAACTAATATCTAAATGCGGAATTCAATATTTAGGAAATATAAGATCAGAAAATAAAGTAAAGCATTACAATTACAGTAAAGATTATATTATTTGGTCAGTCGAACAGTCTTTAAGCAATTTAAAAACGGACTATCTGGACTTACTTTTATTACATAGACCTAGTCCTTTAATGGAAGGCGAGGTTATTGCTGAAGCTATTTCAGCCTTAAAACAACAAGGTAAAATTAAAAATTTTGGTGTATCAAACTTTACCAACACACAAACAGATTTAATTTCTAAACATGTGACTATTGATGTCAATCAAATTCAGTTTTCACTAACAGAACATACTGCAATGCATGATGGCAGCTTAGACTATATGCAAACTAACAATATTCAACCAATGTCTTGGTCTCCTTTAGGATCTGTCTTTAAAGAAGATAACGAACAAACCAGACGTATACATAAACAATTAGGCTCTTTATTGCAAAAATACAATGCAACTGAAGATCAATTATTATTAGCTTGGCTACTAAAACATCCTGCTAATATTTTACCCGTTGTAGGAACCACAAATACGCAACGCTTGTCAGATGCTCATACTGCTTCAAGTATAAACCTAGAATTAGAAGATTGGTTTTTAATTTTAGTAGCAAGTCAAGGACATAAAGTGCCATAAAAATTAAAATATATGAATACTACAAAAACAGCCTTAATTACAGGAGCAACTAGCGGAATTGGTCGTGCAACAGCACATGTATTTGCCAAACATGGTATTAACCTTATACTTTGTGGTCGTAGACAAGAACGCTTGGACACCATACAAAAAGCGCTATCAAAACAAACCAACGTACATAGCTTAAATTTTGATGTTAGCGACAAAAAAGCAGTTGCTAATGCTATAAATACTCTTCCTGAAGACTTTAAACAGATTGACATTTTAATTAACAATGCAGGAAACGCACATGGATTAGATGCTATCCAAGATGGAAATATAGATGATTGGGATGCCATGATGGATATTAACGTAAAAGGATTATTATACGTCAGCAAAGCCATTATACCACAAATGACCAAACGTGAATCTGGTCATATTATTAATATAGGATCATCTGCAGGAAAAGAAGTTTACCCAAAAGGCAATGTCTATTGCGCAAGTAAGCATGCTGTTGTTGCAATTACAGAAGGTATGCGCATCGATCTTAATCCTTTTGGAATAAAAGTAACCGCAATTAATCCAGGTTTAGTGGAAACCGAATTTTCTAAAGTTAGATTTAAAGGTGATGCTAAAGCAGATAACGTATATAAAGGCTATAAAGCTTTACAACCTGAGGATGTTGCTGATGCAATCCACTTTGCGGTATCACGTCCACCACACGTTAATATTGCAGATTTATTAATGTTTTGTACTGCTCAAGCAAGCTCTACAATAGTAAAAAAGGAATAGATGATAGATTGGCTAAAAACAGAATGGCACAACCTTGCAATACAATATTGTGATCAAAACTTATCCAATGTACTATGGAAAGAAATTGAAACACATTATACACTAAAAAGCAAACACTATCACAATCTAAACCACCTGTTTGATATGCTTAAAAATTTACAACTGTCTAAATCAGAAAATAAAGATTTAGACAGTCTTAAGTTTGCAATTTGGTACCATGATATTATCTACAAACCAACAAGAAATGACAATGAAGAAAAAAGCGCACTTTTTGCTAAAAAAAGGCTAAAACAAATCAATGTAGAACAAAAAAGGATTAAAACGGTTCAAGAATTAATTCTTTCAACCAAAAAACATAATATAATTTTAACTCAAAATCAGGATAATGCAATTATTTTAGATTTGGATTTACAAATATTAAGTTCAGATTGGGACACCTACAGTAAATATGTATCTAATATTAGAAAAGAGTATAAAATCTACCCAGATTTTATGTATAATTCAGGAAGAAAAAAAGCACTAACTCACTTTTTAAAAAAAGACACAATTTACTTTACAAAAAACTATATTGACCAACATGAAAATCAAGCTAGACAAAACTTGAAACAAGAATTAGATTTACTATGAACAAAACCTAAGCATAATTGACCATGATTAACAAACGTCTTTTAATTAAAAACTTACTTGCTCATAACGACGAGAATAGTTTTTATGACAAAAAACGAAAGATTGATATTGGTCAGAAGGAAGGTAAAGCAAAATTTTTAAAACATGTTTGTGCGCTATCAAACTCCAACCCAAAAAACAATTCGTTTATAGTTATTGGAGTTGAAGATGAAGACAACAAAATCATTGGTGTTGATTTTTTTGACGATTCAAAAATACAAAACCTTATTAACGCCTACTTAACCAATCCACCCATTGTACAGTATGAGAATATACCTTTTCCACATTTACCTGACCATAAGGTTGTAGGCTTAGTTACCATCAGAGCCAATGATGGTTTAACCTCATTAAGAAAAAACATTTGGAAATATTATGGTGGCTCAATCTTTTTTAGAGATGGCAGCATAAGCATGCCTAAAATTTTTAAAAGCGAAATAAAAGATGTCAACTCAAAAATAGTTGAATCTATTGAAAATCATGCACAAAACAACATACAATACACTTTAGATGGTGTTTTTGATTTTATGAATAAACGCCAAGATTACAATCCTAAATACATTGTATTTAAAGAGTATTTTGTGCTATGTTGGTCAGGCATAAAAAAAGTTGTTAAAAACGAAATATTTTACTCTAGAGTAGATATTGAGTTAGTTAACGAACAAGTGCGATTATTTTTTTCAACATTGGATGAAGTCGCTATAAATTTCACTGAAGATTCATTTACAATAATTGAATATTTAAAACTTGGGCTTCAAAATTCTTATAAATATTACCCTCTTGAAGAAACCACTATAAGTTTTAATGACAATGCTAGCTACAACATAGATTCTACCCTAATTTTTAACCCTCCACAATTTGATAAAAAAATACTTCATCACATTTTTAACGCTAATAATGCAATATTAGAAAAGTTAAAAAGAAAAGAAATTTTAAATAATATTGAAATAAAAGATCTAAACAACCTACCTGATACGTATCTAATATGTTATTTAAATTTATTTCATGAAGCTTTAAACTATTTGAACCAGGCGAAACCCTTTTTGAAAGCTTATCCAGAAATCTACCATAAATACAAAGAAGTTATTCGTATTTTAAGGAAGGTAAAATACAATTAACCTTTATTCTCCCGATAAAGTTTCGGCATTGAGTAAGGTCTAATAACTTAAAAGCCAATATTTACACTTATAAATATTGGCTTTTTTTATTTAGTAAAATGTATTGTTATTTTCCACCATCCAATTGGTCTTGCCAATCATTTAATTCTTTCCATAATCCTTTAGCCGCAAGATCTGCTTGCCTTGGCCAAGTCCCTGGTTTATGGATTTCAAAACGCTTACCTCCACTATTTAAAACCTCTTGACATTTCTCAACTGAACAAGCAGCTAATGCAGCCCAAGTTTTTACGTCATGATTATGAAATAATTCTTTTATTTTTGGACCTATACCTTCAACAACAGTTAAATCGTCCTGTTTAATAGTTTTACCAAAAACTGCTTTTGCTGCTGCTGCATCAAAAACTACTCCTGTTTCTATTTTAACTTCTTCTTTTTGAGATGAAACTGCACCTGCAACAACTGCATTTGCAGCAAATGAAGATACTGTGTTTCCCGCTCCTGATGACCTAGAAACTTTATCTTTACTTGCCTTACAAGCTGCTAAATCCGTTTCTAATTTACTTATCCTGTTTTTGTATACATTAAGATCAACGTCTTCATTACTATTTCCTCCTCCAAATAATCGACCTAAAAGATAACCCAAGATTGCACATATTACACCTACTAATAAAGGGATTAGCCAACAAGGGATACTACTAAATATATTTAATGATAAATTCATGATTTTAATTTTTGTTAGTTAATAGTTACGACTACACGTCTGTTTTTTGCTCTTCCTTCCGCTGTATTATTATCTGCAATAGGCTGATCTGGACCTTGAGAAGAAGCACTAATTTTATTTGCTGATATACCGTTATTTACCAAATAGTCTTTAGCAAACTCAGCTCTATTTTGAGCCAAATTAATATTAGCCGTTCGGCTACCTGTATTATCTGTATGACCAATAGTGTTAATTTGAGCACCATCAATTTTATCTGTATAACGCACCATATCTGCTACTTTTTGTCGTTGAGCAGGTGTTAAACTAATAGATGCTTGAGCTGTATCAAAATATAACACCAAAGGATTAGCCTTGATGCTTTCTCCTAATTTTACTATTGCATCTTCTGCAGTGTGGTCTTCAGCATTTGTAGTTACAACATCATACATTAACGGTCCATTTAAAACACCATTTACGTCAGGATAAAAAGTATCATCTAATTGACCATAAGTATTTATTGATTTTGAAGACATGCCTTTTGCTACATAATAATTTTTAGCAGCATTAGCCCTAGCTAATCCTAAGTTAGGAAATGCCGAGTTATTTGTTTCCTCACTTCTGTAATGACCTGTAATGCTTAATGTTTTTGTTGGATTGTCATTAAAATATTTAACCACATCTGTTGCTGTAGTATCGACTTTTGCAGACACTGGCTCTAAAATAGAAGCTCCAGAGGTGTTAAAATTTAAATTGTCGTTAATCTTAAAATCTAAACTACCATTAGCATCTTTAATCGTAAATGCGTTCATGGTTGCAGTTTTAAGGTCTGCTTCTACTGACGTGTCATCTGTTTCTGTTACTATTTTTGAAGCACTATTATTTGCTTCAAGGCAAGGTTTACAACAGAAAAACCAGTACAAAATTGTACCCAGAATAATGGTCAGTAAAATACCTAAAAGATAACCGGTTTTTTTACTCATTATAATAATTGGTTTTAAGTTAATGATTATCAAGTTATTAAAAATTTTGTAATTTTTTAACATTTACAATTAATAAAAACTTAATTAATTGTAAATAATCGATTAAATCCAATGAAAAATGGTTAAAAACACAAAAGCCACATCATTTAGATGTGGCTTTTATTTCCGCGAAAGCGTTTATTTTTTATAAATCAAACTTAATACCTTGAGCTAAAGGCAACTCGTCTGAATAATTGACTGTATTGGTTTGACGTCTCATATACACCTTCCAAGCATCAGATCCAGACTCACGTCCTCCACCTGTTTCTTTTTCACCACCAAAAGCACCTCCAATTTCAGCTCCTGAAGTACCAATATTAACGTTTGCTATACCACAATCAGAACCTGCAAATGATAAGAATTTTTCAGCTTCTTTCATTTCGTTAGTCATAATTGCAGAAGATAATCCTTGAGCTACTCCATTTTGCATACCTATAGCGTTTTCAACATCTCCAGAATATTTCATTAAATATAAAATTGGTGCAAATGTTTCAGATTGTACAATTTCAAAATCATTTTTAGCTTCAATTATAGCTGGCTTAACATAGCAACCAGACTCGTAACCTTGACCTTCTAAAACACCACCTTCTACTAAAACAGTTCCACCTTCAGCTTTAGCTTTTTCTATAGCTGCTAAATACGTGTTTACCGCATCCTTGTCTATTAATGGACCTATGTGATTTTTTTCATCTAAAGGATTTCCAATAGTTAGCTGCTTATAGGCACCTACAATTGCATCTCTTACTTTATCATAAACCGTTTCATGAATAATTAAACGACGTGTCGATGTACAACGTTGTCCACAAGTCCCTACTGCTCCAAAAACAGCTCCTGGAACAACAACTTTTAAATCTGCTGTTGGTGTGATAATAATAGCATTATTACCTCCTAATTCTAATAAAGATTTTCCAAAACGCTCTGCTACTGTTGCTCCAACAATACGTCCCATTCTAGTAGATCCTGTTGCTGATATTAACGGAATCCTATGATCTGTAGTCATGAATTCTCCAACTTTATAATCTCCATTTATTATTGAAGATATACCTTCTGGCAAGTTGTTTTCTTTTAATACATCTGCTATAATATTTTGACAAGCAACTGCACAAAGTGGTGCTTTTTCTGACCCTTTCCAGACACAAACATCACCACAAACCCAAGCTAAAGCAGTGTTCCAAGCCCAAACTGCAACAGGAAAATTAAAGGCAGAAATAATCCCAACAATACCTAGAGAGTGCCACTGCTCACGCATAACGTGACCTGGTCTTTCTGACGGAATAGTTTGACCGTTTAATTGTCTTGATAAACCTACAGCAAAATCACATATGTCAATCATTTCTTGAACCTCACCATAACCTTCTTGTAAAGATTTACCCATTTCATAAGACACTAATTTACCTAAAGGTTCTTTTAGCTCTCTTAATTTATTACCAAACTGCCTAACAATTTCACCTCGCTGTGGTGCAGGCATAGCTCTAAAACTTAAAAATGCCTCAGACGCTTTAGCAATTACTTTATCATAATCTTCTCTTGTCGTTGTAGATACCTTACCTATTAGCTGTCCATCGGTTGGAGAGTAGGATGCGATTAAATCTCCACTTCCAAAATTATCAGATCCAGTAGATGTTCCTTGATTTATATCTTTTAACCCTAATTGGTTTAAGGCTTCTTTTATTCCGAAATCGGTAGCAACTGCTTCCATATTTTAATGATTTTTACGAATTATTTAATTTTTAGCTAATATACTAATATTTGTTTGGTTTAAATTATGAGTTAACGATTTAATAAACAGTATTATTCTGACACGTTTGAAGGCCTTTTTAATTTTAAAAATAATCTTCTTTTAACGTGTTAATTTTAAATTTTGCTATAACTTTATGACTTCTCTTTTTTTCAATAAACCAACAACCATTTTAATATAGATTACAGATCTATTTTACTTAATAATTTTTACCTTCATGAAGTCAAAGTCGCTATTATCCCTAGTACTTGTTATTTTTTTTATTGTTTCTTGTAAACAAAAAGAAAGCGAAACCGACAACCTTTTTAAATTTAGAGACTACATCAGTTACACCACATCTGGTCGTATATCTGTAGCCGAAAACATTAACGTCAATTTAGCTAAAATAGTGGAAGGTTGGGAAGCCGATCAAGTTTTAGATAGTGACGTTTTTAAAATCAGTCCTTATGTAGAAGGAAAAGCAATTGTAATTAATGATCATGCTCTACGATTTATTCCAGACGAAAACTTATCTCCAGACACAGAATATACAGTTACTATAGATCTTGGTGAGTTATATAAAGATTTACCTTCAAATTTCAACAAGTACACCTTCAATTTTAAAACTATAACACCAAACTTTAATATTGAAACCAATGATTTACAATCTTACTCTAAAGAGTGGCAATATATTTTAGGTGTTGCAAAATCTTCTGATATTATTACGCTTAAGCAAGCAAAACAGCTAATAAAAGCGTCTCAAAACGGAAAACAACTAACTATTGTATGGAATGAAAAAAGCATGCCTTCAAAATATTTTGAATTTAAAATAGATAGTATTAACCGTAAAATTGAAGACACTGAAATACTAGTAAAATGGGACGGAAAAGCCATAAGCGCAAATCACTCTGGCGAAAATACATTACCAATTCCTGGTAAAAACAATTTTAAGATTATGTCTGTAAATGTGGTTCAATCTCCTGAACAATATTTATCAATAAATTTTTCTGATCCAATTAAAAAACAACAAAATTTTGATGGTTTAGTGACTATTCAAAATACTAAAAATCCAAAATTTATTGTTAATGGCAATGTTTTAAAAGCCTATCCAAACTCAAAAATAACTGGTAATCTTCAGGTAGATGTGTTTCAAGGGATAAAAAACACTGAAGGCTACAAACTTAAAAATTCTTTTAGCGAAACTATTGCTTTTGAAGACATTAAACCAGAAGTTAAACTTGTTAATAGTGGTGTGATTTTACCAAACTCTCAAGAATTAAAATTTAATTTTGAAGCGGTTAATTTAAGCGCTGTAGATGTTAGAATTATTAAGATATTTCAAGACAATGTCCTTCAGTTTTTACAAGACAATAATATACAAAGTAATAACGAACACCAAATAAGACGTGTTGGTCGTCGCATAGCAAAACACACCATTAAATTAATTGAAAACCCATTACATAACGATGGTAAATGGAAAACCTATAGCATAGATCTTTCTAAATACATAAAAGCAGATCCAGGAGCCATCTATCGTGTTGAGTTAGACTACAAAAAAGAATACAGTTTGTATGATTGCGAAGCTAATGCAAACACAAGTAATAATGATGATGACGAAGACGACTATTACGATGATGAATATTATTATGAAGATGAGTATTATTACGATGGCGATTATAGTAATACAAACACAGAAGACGAAGACCTAAAAGAAGAAGAATATTGGGATAACATCACTTATAGTTATCGTAATGACAACTACAACTGGAGAGAACGCAAAAACCCTTGTCATGATTCTTACTACAATTCTAACAAAGTCATATCTCAAAATTTAATAGGTTCTAATTTAGGTGCTATTGTAAAAAAAGGTACTAACAACACCTACCATTTTGCAGTCACTAATATCTTAAACACAAATCCTGAGGCTAGCGCAAAAATTACGTTATATAATTTCCAGCAACAAGAATTAGCTACTACAAATTCTGATAGCGAAGGTTTAGCAAAACTTACAACCAATAACTTAGCTGCATTTGCAATTATAACTAAAGACAATAATACTACGTATGTTAAGTTGCGTGACGGAAACTCGTTATCACTTAGTAAATTTGACGTTTCAGGAGCAACGTTACAACGTGGACTTAAAGGTTATATTTATACCGAAAGAGGTGTATGGCGACCAGGCGACTCTATACATTTAACATTTATGTTAAATGACATTGCTAATAAACTACCAAAAGGACATCCCGTAAAACTAGAAGTCACAGATGCTAATGGTAAATTGGCTTACAAAAACGTAACCACTAATGGTCTTAATAACTTTTTTCAGTTTACAATTCCGACTGCAGTCGAAGACAAAACAGGAAATTGGAATGCTAAAATCAGTGTTGGTGGAGCTAAATTTTACAAAGGACTTAAAGTCGAAACTGTAAAACCAAATAGACTTAAAATTAAAATAGATTTTGAAGACAAAGTACTTCAATCCAATACACCGTTAAACGGAAAACTGGCAGTAAATTGGCTACATGGTGCTCCAGCAAAAAATGTAAAAACCGAAATAAAAGCAAAATTTAGCACATCATATTCAGGATTTAAAAACTTTCCAGATTACGTGTTTAGGGATCCATCAAAAACATTTAACCCAGAAGAAATCACCGTTTTTGAAGGTAATGTAGATGCAGACGGTTTAGCAGATGTAACTAAAAACATCAACATTGGACATGACGCACCAGGCATGTTAAATGCACAATTTTTAGTTCGTGCTTTTGAAAACGGAGGAGACTTCTCCATGGACGCTTTTACAATGCCATACGCACCTTACAAATCTTTTGTTGGACTAAAATCACCAAAAGGAAAAGCCTATGGTTCATATTACACAGATCAAAACCACACGTTTAATATTGCAACTGTAGACAATCAAGGTAATGCTATTAAGCGTAAAGATCTTGAAGTCAAAGTTTATAAAATAGAGTGGCGTTGGTGGTGGAACTCGTCTCGAGATAATTTATCAAAATACACCTCAAGCAGCTACCATAAACCCTTTTTAAACAGCAAAGTAACTACAAGTAACAGTGGTAAAGCTTCTTTTAATATAAATGTGCCAGACAATCAAGGTGGACGTTATTACATTACTGTTAAAGACCCTGTTTCTGGACACATGACAGGACGTACTGCGTATTTCTATAAAAACTGGTGGCAACGTCAACCTTCTGGAGACAAAGAAGCAGCACAAATGCTAGTCTTCTTTGCTGATAAAGACAATTACAATGTTGGCGAAACTGCAAAAATCACATTCCCTTCTGGTACCGAAGGTCGTGCTTTAATTAGTATAGAAAACGGATCTGAAGTCCTTCAAACTAAATGGGTAAAAACACAAAAAGGAGAAACGACTGTAGATGTGCCAATCACCAAAGAGATGGCTCCAAATGTGTTTGTAAATATTTCATTATTACAACCTCACGCTTCAACAGCTAACGATTTACCATTACGATTATTTGGTATTATCCCTATTTTAGTCGAAGATCCAAACACAAAATTAGAACCAGAACTAAAAATGCCTAGCGTACTTCAACCTGAGCAAGAATTTGAAGTTTTTGTTTCCGAAAAAAACAATAAAGCAATGACTTATACAATTGCTATGGTAGAAGAAGGTTTGCTAGACCTTACAAGATTTAAAACACCTAACGCATGGCAATCCTTTTACGCAAGAGAAGCTTTAGGTATAAAAACTTGGGATATGTTTGACGATGTTGTTGGCGCTTATAGCGGAAGCATTGAGCAAGTATTTGCTATTGGTGGAGACGGAAGTGCAGCAGACGGAAAAAATAAAAAAGCAAACAGATTTAAACCTGTTGTTAAATTTTTAGGTCCTTTTAAACTAGACGCTGGACAACGAAAAACACATAAAATAAAATTACCAAATTACGTTGGTTCAGTCAGAACTATGGTTGTAGCTGGTAATAATAAAACCGAAGCATATGGTAGTACAGACAAGTCCGTGCAAGTTAAAAAACCACTAATGGTATTAGCAACACTACCTAGAAAACTAAGTCCTGGAGAAAAAGTAACGCTACCAGTTACAGTTTTTGCTATGGAACCAAATGTTAAGAAAGTTTCAGTTAAACTGAAATTAAGTGACGGAATTACTATAGTTGGAGACAGAAAAAAACATTATCATTTGCACGTCCGGATGAACAAATGGCATATTTTGAATTAGATGTTAGCAAGGCTAAAGGGATCAACACAGTAGAAGTTATAGCTAACGGAAATGGTGAATCGTCTTCATACAAAGTTGAAATAGATGTAGAAAACGTTAATCCAATGTCATCAAAAAGTTTAGATACTACATTAGAGGCTAACACTACTCAAACTATAGATTTCTCAACATTTGGTGTTACAGGAACAAACAGTGCAAGTGTTGAGTTTTCAACATTACCTCCAATGGACTTTACAAGACGCCTAGAATATTTAGTCCGTTATCCTCATGGCTGCCTAGAACAAACAACATCTAGTGTATTTCCGCAATTATTTTTACAAGATATTTTTGACTTACCATTTGATCAAAAACAAAAAATACAAACCAATATAGAAAACGGAATTAAGCGTTTAGGTCACTTTCAAAGACCAAATGGTGGCATGAGCTATTGGATGGGAGAAAATAGCGCTAATGATTGGGGAACCAGTTATTCTGGACACTTTTTATTAGAAGCAGAGAAAAAAGGTTTTGTTTTACCGTTAACCTTTAAAAGCAACTGGTTAAAATATCAAAAGCAAGCTGCACAAAATTGGAGACCTAGCTATAAATCTTATAATTCTGATTTAGCACAAGCCTACAGGTTATATACTTTAGCTTTAGCTGGTAGTCCAGATTTAGGAGCAATGAATAGGTTGCGCGAATTTTCTGAAATTTCTAACGAAGCAAAATGGCGTTTAGCTGCTGCTTATGCTTTAGCTGGCCAAGCCGAAGCAAGTAATCAAGTATCAAGTACTGCAAACATAAATTTTAAACCTAAAAAATATAATTATTACACTTATGGGTCTGTAGACAGAAACAGAGCTATGGCTTTAGAAACCATGATTTTAACCAAAGACAAACGTGTTAAAAATTTAGCCGAAACTATTGCAAAAGACCTTTCTAGCCAACGCTGGATGAGTACACAAACAACAGCATACAGTTTATTATCTATGGCTAAAATGGTAAATGCCAATGGAGGTAAAGCAATTAAATTAAATTACACTATTAATGGTAAAACCAAAACTATTGATACTAAAAACGCAATTGCAAATCGTGATTTACCTGTTAATGAAGGCAATAATACACTAACAGTTAAAAACAACAAAAACAACGTAGTGTATGTTCGTGTCTTAAATTCGGGTAAATTACCATTAGGACAAGAGCTTACAGAACAACGAGGCTTAACCGCTAATGTTAAATACAAAGACTTAAAAGGCAACAATATTGATATTAGCAAATTACAACAAGGTCAAGATTTTGTAGCAACTGTGCAAGTTACAAACACAAAAGACTATAGCGTAAATGACGTAGCATTAACACAAATATTTCCATCAGGTTGGGAAATTGTAAACACACGCTTTACAGCTTTTGGAAGCTCCACCTCTAGTCAAGCTAGATTTACAGACATTAGAGACGATCGTGTTAATTTCTACTTTGATTTAGGCCCTAAAAAGACTAATACGTTTAATGTAATGCTTAACGCATCTTACTTAGGACAGTATTATTTACCAGGTGTTCAAGCTGAGGCTATGTATGATAACAAATTTTTAGTTCGTAATAAAGGACAATGGATTGAGGTAGAAAAATAAAGACATTTAATATCATTGATAACACCCAATAATACAATGATTAACATCCTACAAAAGATGTTAATCTTCATAAAGAAGAACAAAACAAAATCACTAATCACATTTATATTAGTGATTTTGTTTTATTTCTGTTTACCTTCAAAATTATTCAAAGACCCAACAGCAACAGTTATTACTAGTGATAACAATCAGTTATTAGGAGCTCAAATTGCTAAGGATGGTCAATGGAGATTTCCAGAAAGCGATAGTATTCCTAAAAAATTTAAAGACTGCATAATAGCTTTTGAAGACGAATATTTTTTTAGTCATCCTGGTTTTAATCCAATTTCAATAGTAAAAGCTTTAAAAGAAAACCTAAGTCAAGGAAAAATTAAACGTGGCGGAAGTACTATTACACAACAAGTAATCAGGCTTTCTAGAAAAGGACAATCTAGAACCTATTTTGAAAAAATTAAAGAAATAATTTTAGCAACACGTTTAGAGCTTAAACATAGTAAAAAAAGATTTTAAATCTATATGCTAGTCATGCACCTTTCGGCGGAAATGTTGTTGGTATTGATGCTGCAGCTTGGCGCTACTTTAATCGAAGTGCTCATAACTTATCATGGGCAGAGAGCGCTACACTAGCGGTTTTACCAAATGCACCAAGTTTAATATATCCTGGGAAAAATCAAAAATTATTATTAAACAAAAGAAATAGGTTACTCAAAAAATTATTAAAAAATGAAACCATAGACAGCCTAACCTATAACCTGTCTATTGCTGAAGCTTTGCCACACAAACCTTATGCATTACCACAAATTGCTCCACACTTACTTCAAAACATATCTAAAACCAACAGAGGTCAACGCGTTACCACCACAATTGATAAACGACTGCAAGAGCAATCCAACACAGTCGTTTTAAACCACTATAATATTTTAAAACAAAATGAAATACATAATATCTCTGTACTAATTTTAGATGTCAATACACGTAAAGTATTAACCTATATTGGTAATGCACCAACAGATAAAAAACATCAAAATAGCGTAGATATTATAAATAAACCAAGAAGTACAGGTAGCATTTTAAAACCTTTTTTATATGCAGCAATGCTAGACGCAGGAGACATTTTACCAAATACATTAGTTGCAGATATCCCTTCACAATTCGGAAGTTATTCTCCTCAAAATTATGATAAAACCTTTGATGGAGCTGTACCAGCAAAACGTGCATTATCACGCTCATTAAATGTTCCTGCTGTTAGAATGCTTCAAGAATTTGGACTAGACCGTTTTTACCATTACTTAAAAGCGTTACAACTTAAAGACATAACCTACAATGCAAACCATTATGGATTATCTTTAATACTAGGAGGAGCAGAAAGCAACTTATGGGATTTATGTAAAAGTTATGCAGCATTTTCTGGTACAATTAATCATTTTAACGATAACTCTTCTCAATATTTTTCAAACGAATTTTGCGAACCTACTTTCTACAAAAATAAAACCATTGATTTTGGAACAAAATCCACTGAAAAAACACTTTTTGATGCTGCTTCAATTTACTTGACCTATGAAAGCATGAAAGAAGTCAATAGACCTGAAGGTGATGACAATTGGCAGTTTTTTGATGATTCTAAACAAATTGCTTGGAAAACAGGAACTAGTTTTGGATTTAGAGATGCTTGGGCAATTGGCACTACTAAAAATTATGTTGTAGGTGTTTGGGTTGGTAATGCGGATGGAGAAGGAAGACCTGGCTTAGTTGGTGTACAAGCTGCTGCACCAATCCTATTTGACATTTTTGATCTTCTACCCAATAGCCAATGGTTTACAACACCTTATGACGAAATGAAAAAAGTTGAATTATGTGCTATAAGTGGATATAGAGCATCAGTAAATTGTAATCAAATAAAAAAACAATATATTCAATTAAGCGGAACAAAGACTGAACCATGTCCTTATCACAAATTAATTCATTTAGACAAAAGCAACACCTACCAAGTTAACTCCTCATGTGAGGATGTCAACGCTATTAATACAACACCTTGGTTTGTACTTCCACCTTTAATGGAATACTACTATAAAAGTAATAATCCATTTTACAAAGTTCTTCCTCCGACCAGATCAGATTGTTTTAATAAAAACGAAGTGAAAATGGAGTTCATCTATCCTAAAAAATCTTCTATCATTTTTCTACCTAAAGATTTTGACGAAAACGTAAATGAAGTCGTCTTAAAAGTTGCACATTCTCAAAAAAATAGCACTCTTTTTTGGTATTTGAACAAAACTTATATTGGTCAAACTAATGATATTCATAATATCGCAATATCACCTAAAACAGGCAATCACAAGGTTTTTATTATTGATGAAAACGGCAATGAAATGAGTCAAAACATCATAATTTCTAAATAAAACAACCAAAACACACCGAACATTCTTATTTTTTTAACAGAATACTATTGTTTTATCGAAAAAAATGCATTTCATCTATCTGTCTTAAATTAATCTTTTTAATAGTATACCTTTAAAACAACAACCTGTGTTTTAATACAAAAATTTTAGGACATAATAACTAAACAACCAATCCCATAAAAATGAAAAAAACTACATTCATTTTAGCTTTGCTATTCCTATTAGTTGGATGGCAAGCTAACTCACAAATTTATTTACAAGAAAATTTTGACTCCTCAATACCTACATCATGGACAATAACAGATGCAGGAGATGGTACGGGTGACTCATGGTACTCAGGACAACAAGGTTCTACAAATAGTCTAGATGGTACTAATGCAGCTATCGTAGATAGTGACGCAGTAGGTAGCGGAACACTATTAGTTGAAACGTTAACATCACCAGTATTTGATACTTCAACAGCTACAGCATTATTTCTAGATTTTGACCAATACTATAATAATATAGGTAGTGACACTGCAATAGTAGAAGTCTGGGACGGAACCAATTGGGTTGCTATATTAACTCAAACAACTGATGCTGGTGGTTTTAATACTCCTGACCAACAACACATTGACATTACACCATATGCTAATACAGCAATGCAAGTAAGATTTATTTATGATGATGCAAATAGCTGGGCGTGGTATTGGTTAATTGATAATATCTCAATATACAATTCAACTTGTCCAAACCCAACCTCTTTAACAGTTGACAATATAACAACAACATCTGCAGATATTTCTTGGATAACAGGTGGCACAGAAACAACATGGGAAATTGTAGTACAACCTTCAGGAACAGGTATCCCAACAACTGGGACAGCAACTATGACAAACGCGTCATATACAGCTAACACACTGTCGCCTTCAACAAGCTATGAAGTATATGTTAGATCGGACTGCTCTGGAGATTATAGTATTTGGACAGGACCTATAAACTTTACAACTACAAACACACCTCCTCCAGCACCAATTGGAGTAGCTTGTGCTTCAGGAACTTCTACATTTATATTTACTGAAGATTTTGGTAACGACACCAATTATGTACCATCAGGATGGACAGGAACTGCTTTTACAGATACTAATGGAGATTGGGACATAACAACAGAAAGCGCAAACTCATCATCAACAGGACCAGATATTACTTGGGATGGTAATCCAGGAACACATTTAGAATATGAAGGATCTGGTAATACAACAAATGTAGCATCAGCAATTACACCAGCTATTGATTTATCAACAGCAGTGGATGGAGCAGAGTTATCATTTTACATGCATGCTTTTGGTGGTGATATGGGAACATTAAATATTGGTGTAAGCACCTCACAAACTGGACCTTTTACATCAGAATATACTTGGATTGGAGACTATCAGTCAGCAGCAGATGAAGACTGGGTACCAATTGGTGTCAATTTAGATGCCTATATAGGACAAGTTATATATATTGAAATTAGCTATGTTGGAACAGGTGATACTTGGGAAAGTGACATAGCTATAGACCAAGTACGCGTTGAGACTTGCGGTAATTTTTGCATCGCTCCAACAAACATAACAGCAAATCTTATTACAGACACTACAGTAGATTTATCTTGGATAGCAAACAACTCAGAAACATCATGGGAAGTTGTTGTGCAAGCTGCAGGAACTGGTATACCAACAACTGCAGGAACAGTTGTAACAACAAATCCTTATACAGTAACAGGATTAACAGCTAGTACAGCTTACGAAGTTTACATTTTATCAGATTGTGGATCAGAAACTAGTATTTGGGCTGGACCAGTAAACTTTACAACACTAAATACTCCACCTCCACCTCCAACAGGAGTAGTCTGTGCTTCAGGAGGTTCTACATTTATATTTACTGAAGATTTCGGCAATGACACTAATTATGTACCGTCAGGATGGACAGGTACTGCTTTTACAGATACTAATGGTGATTGGGACATAACAACAGAAAGTGCTAACTCAACATCGACAGGACCAGATGTTACTTGGGATGGTAATTCAGGGACCCATTTAGAATATGAAGGTTCTGGTAATACAACAAATGTAGCCTCCGCAATTACACCAGCTATTGATTTATCAACAGCAGTCGATGGGGTAGAATTATCTTTTTACATGCATGCTTTTGGTGGTGATATGGGTACATTAAATATTGGTGTAAGCACCTCACAAACTGGTCCTTTTACATCAGAATATACTTGGATTGGAGACTATCAGTCAGCAGCAGATGAAGCTTGGGTACCAATTGGTGTAAATTTAGATGCCTATATAGGACAAGTTATATATATTGAAATTAGCTATGTTGGAACAGGTGATACTTGGGAAAGTGACATAGCCATAGATCAAGTACGAGTAGAAGCTTGTGGTACATTTTGTGTTGCTCCAACAGCGATTACAGCAACTAGTATAACAGAAACAGCTGCAGATATTTCTTGGACACCAAATGGTACCGAAACAGAATGGAATTATGTAATACAACCTGCTGGAACTGGTGTTCCAACCTCAGGAACGACAGTTACAACTACAACAATTTCAGAAACAACACTAACCCCTTTAACTGACTATGAGGTTTATGTTCAGGCTGTTTGTGGAGCAGATACTAGTACATGGGCTGGACCATTTAATTTTTCTACTTTAGCTCAGTTCAATTTTACATTAGATTGCACAACAGATGGACCACAAACAATTGATTATTGTTACGATAGTAATGACACTAATGTATTTACATTTTCATCAACCGACGGTACACCATTAAACTTAACTATTAATGCAGGTCAAGTTGAAAATAATTTTGATGAAGTTATTGTATTAGACTCAGATGGAATTACTAATTTAAATGCAGCCACACCTTATGGTAATGCTGGCCAAATCGGAGGTCTAACCTTTCAATCTACAGGTGATACTATTTCATTTGCAATAGAATCTGATGGAAGTATTAGTTGTCAGAGTAGTGGATATACATCTGTTAACTTAACAGTAAATTGCGCAACGTGCATCAATCAAGTTGTTGATTTTAACCCTGTTACAGACTGTACTAACGGAAATAATGAATTTTACATCGATACAGATATTTCTAGTATTGGTGATGCTATTAGCCTAAACATTTCAGATAATCAAGGTTCTACTCTTCAAAATACTACAACAACAGGTATTATCACAATGGGTCCATACCCATTAAATACAGATGTTATTATTACAGTTGAAAATGCTGACGATGCAAACTGCATTGTTACTAGTGACACTATTAATGTTCCTGTTTGTCCTCCTTCAAATGATGAATGTTCAGGAGCTATAACTATCACACCAAATGCTGACGAAAATTGCACTAACACGACTAACGCTACTCTTTATGGAGCAACTTCGTCTTCACAACCAAGCACCTGTACTGGAGAAACTAATGATGATGTCTGGTTTCAGTTTACCGCTATAGCAACTGACCACGGAATATCAATTAACAATATATTAGGTGACACTACTAATTTAGATCATGCTTTATATGAAGGTACAGACTGTAACAACCTTATTAATATATATTGCGAAACAGCTAATAACAGTACGGCTAACGGATTAATTGTGGGTAACACTTACTTTATAAGAGTATTTACAGCTGGTGATGTTGCTTTTCAAGATGTCAATTTTGATTTATGCGTTTTCACTATTCCGCCACCAATTATTGTAAACGACACACAATATACTATAGACGAACTTGTAACAGATGTATTAGTAAATTCTCCTTGTGCAACTGTAAGTAATATTACATCATCAACAGGTACTGATTTTGGACAAGAAAATGGGATTGGTTATTTTGAGGCCAATGGATCAAATTTCCCTTTCCAAAGTGGTATTGTTATGACTACAGGAGATATTTATGAAACTACTGGACCAGAGACTACTATCCAAAATACTGGTAACTGGGCAGGTGATGCAGATCTAGAAAATGCAGTAGGAACTGGACTTACCAATGACGCTACTGTAATTGAATTTGATTTTACACCAACGATAGACCAATTGTCATTTAACTTCATATTTGCTTCAGAAGAATATGGGTATCCTCAATGCTCTTTTACAGATTCTTTTGCATTCCTTTTAACTGATTTAACAACAGGAACAACAATAAATATTGCTTTAGTCCCTGGAACCACAGATCCAATTTCCACATTAACCATTAATACAGATGATTATATTGAAATTAATTGCCCTGGTAATAATGAAGAATATTTTGGAGATTATTATGGAGATACTGGTTTACCTGCAATTACAAACCCAACTAACTTTATTGGAAGTACAATCCCAATTAATGCATCATCGGTTGTAATTCCTAACAATCCTTATCATATAAAATTAGTAATTGCCGATGAAACTGATTCTTCATATAATTCTGCTGTATTCTTAGAAGCTAGTAGTTTTGATATTGGTGAAATAGATTTAGGTGAAGATATTTTATTAGATAGTGGTTCAGCAAGTTGTGAAGGTGATTCTGTAACACTAGACATTGGTGTAGCTCAACCTGCTGGAACAGTCATTACTTGGTATACTGTAGGTAACGGAATTACAGAACCAATAGCAGGTGAAAACGGTCCTACATTAACCGTAAACGATACTGGCACCTATCAAGTTGACATTGTATTCACAGGTACTTCATCTGCATGTTTCTACTCTGATGTTATTGTTGTTGAATTCTTTGAAAACCCAGAAGCAGAAGCACAAACAGCTATATTTGCCTGTGATATCGACAACACATCAACAGCTATTTTTGATATTACAGAAAATGAAGCCAATATTATTGGTACACAAACAGATGTAGTTGTTAGTTATTTTGAAACAGAACAAGATGCATTAGATGGAACAGATCCAATTACAACTGCTACCACCTATAGTGCAACAGCTAATACTATAATATATTTTAGAGTAGAAAGCACAACAACTGGATGTCATGCTACTAATACTTTTGAACTAGAACTAGCAGCAAAACCAGTATTGGTTCAATCTGAAGATATTATAGAATGTGATAATGATGAAGACGGTATTTCAGAATTTGATTTAACCACTAACGAATCTGCTATCTCTGGAGGACAAACTGATTTATTATTTTCTTACTACACTGCTTTGGACGATGCTAATATGAGTAACAACCCAATTATTACCATAACAAATTATGAATCTCCTGGAGCTGAAACCATTTATGTTAGAGCTGAAAACGCTATGACTGGATGTTTTGAAACTACAACTTTTGATTTAGTATTTGGTATTACACCAGAAACGACTTTTGATAGCACTATAACTTATGAGGTTTGTCCAAGCGCAACATCTCCAATAACAATTGTAGCAGAAGCTGTAAATTATACAGCCTCAGAGGTAAGTATTGTTTGGTATAATGAAGGTGTTATCATACCAGGAGCTAATGATTTAGCACTAAACACTGTATTAACAGCAGGAGAATACGAAATAGAAGTAACTTTTAACGACACAGGCTGTTCACAGTCAGCTTTTGTAGAAGTAACCGAGTTAGAAACTTGTATCATACCTCAAGGTATTTCTCCAAATAATGATGGTTACAATGATAATTTTGATTTAAGTAGTTTTGATGTTCAAAGTCTAGAGATTTTTAATCGTAATGGACGTAAAGTATATTCTAAAACGAATTATACAAACCAATGGGAAGGACAATCAGACAACGGAGATATGCTACCAGTAGGAACATATTACTATGTTATGAAGTACCAAGGAACCAAAACAAAAGCCTCTTGGGTATATTTAAACAGATAAACTAACTAGAAAACCAAAAAACAACAGATGAAAAAAATAGTATATATTGTATTCCTAGTGTTTATAGGTGTACAAGCCCAACAAGACCCACAATATACACAGTATATGTATAACATGAATGTGGTAAACCCAGCCTACGCAGGCTCAACAGAAAGTGTATCAATAGGTGCACTTTACAGAAGTCAATGGGTTGGATTAGAAGGCGCACCAACAACAGGTACACTAGCGATACATTCTCCAGTAGGAAAAAATGTAGGTTTAGGTTTCTCTTTAATTAGTGACGAAATTGGACCAGTACAAGAAACCAATGCTTACGTAGATTTTTCTTATACCATACCAGTAGGAAACACAACTAAATTAGCTTTTGGATTAAAAGCAGGAGCAACCTTTCATGATATTGGATTAACAGTATTAGAGCTTACAGATCCAGACGATCCATTTTTCTCAGAGAACATTAATGAGACAACACCAAATATTGGAGCAGGATTATATTTTTATAAGCCAAGTAAGTATTACATTTCAGCCTCTATGCCAAACATATTAAGTTCGGTACATTTAGATGCTAATGGCTACAAAATAGGGTCAGAAACACAACACTTTTTTGGAGCAGCAGGATACGTATTTGATTTATCAGAAAACTTTAAGCTAAAGCCACACGCTTTAGCTAAAGTTGCTTTTGATGCACCAGTAAGTTTTGATGTCAATCTAAACTTGTTTATGTATGACGTTGTAGAAGTAGGAGCAGGTTACCGTTTAGACGATTCTTTTAGTGGTATGGTTAATTTTTTAGTCGCACCAAACTTAAGAATAGGCTATGCTTATGACAGTATCCAATCGCAATTAGATGTAGTAACCAATGCTTCGCATGAGATTTTTATCAATTTTGATATTAATTTACCAAGAAAAGTATCACGTTCACCACGTTATTTCTAATCCATTAAGTTAACCAAGACAATGAAAAAAATACAACTATTTATATGCGCTATCTTATTAAGCAGCACTTGTGTGTTTGCTCAAAGTGATACCACCAAAAAAGCCGATAAATTATTTGCTAAATATAAATTTGTAGATGCTATAGAAGCCTATACAAAACTAGTAGAAAAAGGAGAAGGCGACCCTTATATATACACTAAATTAGCCGAATCCAACTACAATATTTACAGTACTATTGATGCAGAAAAATGGTATGCAAAAGCATTGGAGGCAGGAGCTTCAGAACCAGAAATACTTTACAAGTACTCTGAAATGCTAAAAGCAAATGGAAAATATGAAGCGTCTAATGTGCAAATGAACAAATTTGCAACTATGCGACCAGGAGATGATCGTGCAATAATGTATAAATCTAACCCTGATTATTTAGCAAAAATATTAGATAAAGGCAAAAAATTTAATGCACAAAACTTAGATTTAAATAGTAAAAATGCAGACTTTGGAGGTACGCTTCAAGATGGTAAATTATATATTACTTCTTCACGAAATGATAGTCGAAAAAAATACGGTTGGAATGAAGAACCATTTTTAGATGTCTACCAATATACAGTCGCTGAAGATGGATCTTTTCAAGGAGAAACATTATTACCTAGCGACATAAACACTAAATACCATGAAGGTATTACAAGCTTTACACCAGATGGTAAATTAATGTTTTTCTCTAGAGAAAGTTTTTTTGAAAACATCTATGAAAAGGACAATGTATCTAATACCAAATACAGTGTTTTACATTTATTTAAAGCAAAAAAAGAAACTGATGATTTCTCTCAAGTAGAAGCGTTATCAATAAACAGTCCTAATTACTCTATAAAAAACCCAACCATTAGCGCAGATGGAAGCACCATATATTTTGCAAGTGATATGCCTGGAGGCTTTGGTAAATTTGATATTTACAAAGCATCATTAGACAGTAACGGAGAAGTTGGCACACCAGTAAACATGGGACAAAAAGTAAATACTGAAGGACAAGAAATGTTCCCTTATATAAGTGATAATAACACCTTATATTTTTCTTCAACAGGACATTTAGGTCTAGGAGGAATGGATATCTTTTACACTAAAGAAATAGACGGAAAAATTGGCCCTATCCGTAATGTAGGAATTCCTGTTAATAGTAATGGAGATGATTTTGCATTTAGAATGAATGAAGTTTCAGGCGAAGGCTTTGTATCTTCCAATCGTGAAGGCGGAAAAGGAAGTGATGATATTTATGCTATTAAAAAAATACAACCATTATGTGATGTGTTAATAACAGGTACTATTCTAGATGAAAAAACAGGAAAAATATTACCAGGAGCATTAACGAGTTTAGTAGACGCACAGGGTAATATTTTAGCATCAAAACCAGCTAATTCAGAAGGTAAAGTAGAATACATTATAGAGTGCGAAACAGACGCAGAACTTCAAGTCACAATGGAAGGTTATGAAAGTAATAAAGTTGCTATAAAGGGGTCAAACGAAGAAGAAGTTGAAACTACAGTTAAACTACAACCAATTGAAAAGATTGTAATACCAAAAGTAGAAGTGGTATTAAATCCAATCTATTTTGATTTTGACAAGTCAAACATTACAGCACGAGCTGCTTTTGAATTGGATAATTTAGTACAGGTGATGAATAAATATCCAGATATGGTTATTCAAGCTACATCACACACAGATCTAAGAGGTCCAGCAGAATACAACCTAAACTTGTCACAAAGACGAGCACAAACTACAAGACAGTATATTATCTCAAAAGGAATTGATTCTGGAAGAATCATGGCTTCTGGTTTAGGAGAAACTGAACCTGCTATAAACTGTAGTCCATGTACAGAAGAAGATCACGATTTAAACAGAAGGAGTCAGTTTATTATTGCTAGTGGCGGACCACAATAAGAAACAACACGCTTAACAACCAAACCAAAAAACCAAAAAAAATAGCCTTACAAATTGTAAGGCTATTTTTATATTATCTAAAATTAGACGTTAAATCTAACGATAGTTACCATTTACTGAAGGGAACTTGACTTAATTGTGAGTTATAATATTTTATATCACCAGTCACCTCATTGGCTAACCAATCAGGTTTAATAAAATGCTCTGTTTCAGAATTTAATTCTACTTCTGCAACAACTAAACCTTCATTTGAACCAAAAAATTCATCTATTTCAAAAATATGCCTCCCAATCTTAACTTCATACCTAACCTTATCAATCACTTCTTCCAAACATAATTCCAACAACTGCTCAGCTTCCGCTTTAGCGATTTCTTTTTCCCATTCAAATCGTGATAATCCGTTTTTAGAAGACACACCTTTTATAGTTAAAAAACCAACACCACCTTTTAATCGTACTCTTACAGTACGTTTTTTATCTGTATTTAAAAATCCTTGTTTAATTCTTGTGTGTTTAAACGCTTGAGCTTTAAAAGCATCAGAATTAACTAAAAATTTACGTTCTATTTCAATCATAATTATGTTATGTTAAAAAAACATCTTCCTCTAAATTCAAATACAAAAAAAGACATTTAATGTCTAAATTTACAAGATGCAAAACGATTTACCAATAAGAAAAATTATTCATGTGGATATGGATGCATTTTATGCTTCAGTTGCACAAATGGATAATCCTGATTTAAAAGGTAAGGCTATTGCAGTTGGAGGTGGTGGACCACGAGGTGTAATTAGTGCTGCAAGTTACGAAGCGAGAAAATTTGGGGTTAAAAGCGCAATGTCTGGTAGATTAGCTATAAAATTGTGTCCTCATTTAATTTTTGTTAAAACGGATTTTGAGCGTTATAAAGCCATATCCAATCAAATTAGAAATATCTTTTATGATTATACTGATTTGGTTGAACCTTTATCTTTAGACGAAGCTTATCTTGATGTAACCGAAAATAAAAAAGGCCACCCAAGCGCCTCTATGCTTGCGGAAGAAATAAGAAACAGAATTTTTAACGAAGTAGGTCTTACTGCATCTGCTGGTATTAGCATAAATAAATTTGTAGCAAAAATTGCTAGTGATTATAATAAGCCAAATGGTCAAAAAGTAGTGAATCCAGAAGAAGTTTTGGAGTTTTTAGAAGCTTTAGATATCAGAAAATTTTATGGTATTGGTAAGGTCACAGCTGAAAAAATGTACCAAAAAGGAATATACAACGGTTTGGATTTAAAATCTAAATCTATAGAATTCTTAGAATCTAATTTTGGAAAATCGGGAAAATCATACTACTACATTGTTAGAGGCATCCACAATAGCGAAGTCAAACCTAATAGAATTAGAAAAAGTTTGGCTGCTGAGCGTACTTTTAATGAAAATTTATCTTCAGAAGTATTTATGCTTGAAAAATTAAAACATATTGCAGACGAGGTCGCTAAACGCTTAAATAAAAGTAAAGTCGCAGGAAAAACAATAACACTAAAAATAAAATATAGCGATTTTACATTACAAACACGCAGCAAGACACTTCCTTATTTTGTGGCAGATGCAGCTATAATTTTAGATACAGCAAAAGATTTGCTGTATCAGGATAAATTGAATAATTCGGTAAGATTATTAGGGATTTCTCTATCTAATTTAAACACAACTAAAAAAACTAAAATTATTGAAAACAAAAAAGCAATTAGCGTACAGTTGCGTTTTGGCTTTTAAGCAACTTCTAAAATACGCTCTAAAGGTATAATTGTTGACGTTTTTAAAATTACATACTCATCTGTAACTCCCCAAATAGTAGTATTCACTCTTTTAACACCTTCGTTATCTGCAAATAAAATTCTTACTTTTTGATGTTCTAAATTACCTAAAACCATAGCTCTTTTTAAAGTTAAACAACGTTCAGCTTTTTCTTTTTTGGAGACTAATAATTCTTCTTTTGGAAAGGTTAGATATTTAATTTGTTCTTTTTCAATTGTTGGGATATTAACATTTTTCATGATTACTGTTTTAGTTTAGTACTTTAAATTAATAAATCCATACTAAACAACCCAATTAAAACCTGATATTGTCATTATTTTAACATTACCTGTAAGTAATTTAAAACAAAAAAAAGGTCAACTACAATATATAGCTGACCTTTGTTATTTTGTTGAGTTTATAATTTAAAAATTACAGCTTTCAATTTCTGTAACCCTTAAAGTATTTACCATTCCTTTTTCTTGAATAGGCATAGCTGCTAAACTAATAAGCATATCTCCTACTTCTAAAAATCCTTTTTTACATGCGATTGCATTAACATCTTCTATTGTTTCGTCAGTACTAACAAACTTATCGTAATAAAAAGCAGTCACACCCCAAAGTAAACTTAATTGCGTTAATATGCGCTTATTTGATGTAAACACAAGTATATGTGTACTAGGTCTCCATGCAGAAATTTGAAAAGCTGTATAACCACTATTCGTTAGCGTAGAAATTGCTTTTGCATTAATATCATTAGCCATATGTGCTGCGTGATAACAGATAGATTTTGTTATATAACGCTTTGTACGAATGTGAGGTGGAGATTGTGGTACTTGAATTAGGTCAGAATTTTCTACACTTTTTATTATGTTAGACATTTGACGGATAACTTGTACAGGATACTGACCTACACTAGTCTCTCCAGACAACATTACAGCATCTGCACCATCCATAACACTATTAGCTACATCATTAACTTCTGCTCTAGTTGGAGTTAAACTAGTAATCATAGTTTCCATCATTTGTGTTGCTATAATTACTGGTATTCTAGCACGTTTAGCACGTAGAACTAATTGTTTTTGTACTAATGGCACTTCTTCAGCAGGAATTTCTACCCCTAAATCTCCACGAGCTACCATTAACCCATCGCAATGAGCCACAATTTTATCAATATTTTCTACTGCTTCTGGTTTTTCAATTTTTGCTATAATCGGGATTTTATGATCGCTATGCTTTTTAATTAACTCTTCTAATTGCATTAAATCTTCAGCATGACGCACAAAAGATAATGCCATCCAATCTACACCAATTTTACAAGCAAATATTGCATCATCAACATCCTTTTCTGTTAAAGCAGGTTGAGAAATATTAGTATTTGGAAGATTGACCCCTTTTTTAGATTTTAAAGGTCCACCTTGAATAACCTTAGCTTTTACTTCAGATTTTTTATCTGTAGATACAACTTCAAAAATTAATTTTCCATCATCTAAAAGTATACGTTCACCTGGTTTAGCATCTTGAGGAAAACTATCGTAGGTCATGTAAACACGCTCTTTAGTTCCTTCAAAACGTTCTCCAGTAGCAAAAATAATTTCGTCTCCTGGGTTTACAATAACTTCACCTTTCATTACACCAACACGTAGCTTAGGACCTTGAAGGTCTCCTAATATTGATGCATTGTAACCAAACTCCTCGTTTAGTTCTCTTATCATTTTTACACGTTCTTCAACGTCTTTATAATCTGCGTGAGAAAAGTTGATTCTAAATACATTAGCACCTTCGTCTAACATACCTTTTAAAACCTCTTTACTACTTGTTGCTGGCCCTAAAGTCGCAACGATTTTGGTCTTTTTTCTGTGTGGCATTAGTTAAATATTAAATTGTCTTTAGATTTTAAAGTATCAGCATCTATACTATAAGCTGTCACTACTTGTGGAATCTTAAGAAGATTATTTAAAATAATTTTTTCTTTATTATTAAATTCTGTTTCTATTTTAAGAAGAAAATTTACCTTTTTATATTCTGGCAATAAATAGTGATTTGTACTACCTAAATGATCTTCTCCAAATAATGAATTGGATTGCTCAACAGAATTGCTGTTTTGTATTTTACAGTTATTTGCAACTAAATGATAAGTGGTTAGCTGTTTATCATCAAACCATTCAAAAATTGCATAATTAGTATTTAAACTTGGATTAGTAACATCTAGTGTTTTTCTTTTAAGCTTAATGTCTAGTGATTTATTAATTAAATAAGCCAATCTGTAATCTTCTATTACGCAATGAATACCAATTAAAGCGTAATGCTCTTCTTCTAAAAATTCGTCTAAAGAAAGTTTTCGAACAGCCATTTTAATTATTAAATTAAATGTAAATATAGTACTAAAAGAATGAATTATTATGAATTTTACCTAAACTTAACAACAATTTATTACGAAAACGTTTGAGTAAACCGCTTTATTTTATCAGTTATGTAATTTAAGAGACTTAAATGAAACCGCCTTTTGATATTTGAGATTGAAGTGCAAAAAAAGCGCGTTTGGATGCTTTCTCTTCTGCTTTCTTTTTTGAAGTCGCTCTAGCTTTAGCCACAACTTTTTTGTCTATAGATAATTTTACAGAAAAATGCTTAACGTCATCATTACCTGTGTCCTCATATACGTTGTAATCAAAAACCTTTTTTCTTTTTGACACCACTCAATAAGCAGACTTTTGTAGCTTATGACTTTACCTTCTAATTTTTCTATATCAACATAAGGATCTATTACACGTTTCTGAATAAACTTTTCACAGTTTGCATAACCTTTATCCAAATAAATAGCACCAATTAAAGCTTCAAATAAATTACCATGTATGTTGTCTCCAAATTGACCTTTTGGTATTTTACTTTTTACAATATCAATTAGCTTTAAATCTTTACCAAGTTCGTTTAAATGCTCACGACTAACAACTTTAGATCTCATTTTGGTTAGATAACCTTCATCACCTCCAGGAACTTCAGTGTATAAATGGTGTGCAATGACTGCACTTAGCATAGCATCTCCTAAAAACTCAAGTCTTTCGTAATTTATAATGTGACCCTTTTCATCCTTTATATTCATCGATCGATGGGTAAAGGCAGTCTTATAATAGTTTAAAGTTTTGGGTTTAAATTTTAAAATTTCTGAAATAGCCACAAAAAATTCACCCTTATCATTTTTTGATTGGGATTTAAATATGTTGCGAATGCCTTTCATTCAGTAAAACTAGTCTAATTTTTTAAATAACACACAAGCATTATGTCCTCCAAAACCAAAAGTATTGCTCATTGCGACTTTGATGTCTCTTTTTTGAGGCTTGTTAAGTGTTAAATTTAAATCTTGGTCTATATTCTCGTCAACTGTAGTATGATTAATTGTTGGTGGCACGATACCGTTTTCCATTGCAAGAATAGCTGCAATAGACTCGATAGCTCCTGCTGCACCTAACAAGTGACCAGTCATAGACTTTGTAGAGTTTATGTTAATTGTTTTAGCATGATCACCAAAAACTTCTTTAATAGCTTTCAACTCGGCAACATCACCTAAAGGCGTAGATGTACCGTGAGTGTTAATATGATCAACATCTTCTGGTTTTAAACCAGCATTTTCTAAGCAATTTTTCATAACTGCTATAACACCAATTCCGTCTGGATGTGGTGCAGTCATATGGTGAGCATCAGAAGACATTCCGCCTCCTAAAACTTCAGCATATATTTTTGCTCCTCTTGCTTTTGCATGCTCATATTCTTCAAGAATAATTGCTCCTGCTCCTTCTCCTAAAACAAATCCATCACGTGTAGCATCAAAAGGTCTTGATGCAGTTTCTGGACTTTCATTTCTAGTTGATAAAGCGTGCATAGCATTAAATCCTCCCATTCCTGCAATAGTTACTGCAGCTTCACTACCTCCAGTTACAATAACATCACAATGTCCTAAACGTATATAGTTTAAAGCATCAATCATTGCGTTAGCCGAAGAGGCACATGCAGATACAGTTGTATAATTAGGACCCATGAAACCATTTTTTATAGAAATGTTTCCTGGAGCAATATCTGCTATCATCTTTGGGATGAAAAAAGGATTAAATCTAGGAGTACCATCACCAGCAGCAAAATTTAAAACTTCATTTTGAAAAGTTTCTAAACCACCAATTCCAGCTCCCCAAATAACGCCAACTCTAAGTTTGTTAACGGTATTCAAATCAAGGTTTGAGTCCGCAATAGCCTCATCTGATGCGACCATTGCGTACTGTGTAAACCTATCCATTTTTCGGGCTTCTTTTCTATCTAGAAAATCTGTAGCCACGAAGTTTTTTAACTCGCAAGCAAATTTTGTTTTGAATTTTTCAGAATCAAAATATGTTATAGGTGCAGCACCACTTTTACCACTAATAAGACCAGACCAATACTCGTCCTTAGTATTTCCAATTGGCGTTAACGCTCCTAACCCTGTAACTACTACTCGCTTAAGTTCCATAAATATTGTGCTTATTTTGCAGCTTCAATATAAGATACAGCTTGACCTACTGTCGCAATGTTCTCTGCTTGGTCATCTGGAATCTGGATATCGAATTCTTTTTCAAATTCCATGATTAATTCTACAGTGTCTAATGAATCTGCTCCTAAGTCGTTTGTGAAGCTAGCTTCTGTTACAACTTCGTTTTCATCAACACCTAATTTGTCTACGATGATCGCTTTTACTCTTGATGCAATGTCTGACATAATTTTAATTTTTTAGTTTTAATTAAGTGGCAAAAATAAAAAACTTTAATTTAAAACACACGTTTACTTAAAAAATGTGCTACTAATTTAAATATTTAAATTGAAGAATTTCTGTTTTAGCCCGTAATTGTTAATAATTATTGCTTTTTTTGTTTGAAGATTTTAACATTGAAACTAGAAAATGAAACGTGTAGTAATTTTTGCGTCCGGAAGCGGAAGTAATGCTGAAAATTTAATAAGGTTTTTCCAAAATAGAGACAATGCGTCTGTTATTCAGGTATTAACTAACAATCCTCATGCCAAAGTATTAGATAGGTGTAAAAAACTAAAAGTTAGCGCATTATCGTTTAACAAAATAGCCTTTACAGCAACAGATGATGTTTTAAACCTTCTAAAATCTGCCCAACCTGATTTAATTGTATTAGCTGGTTTTTTATGGAAGTTTCCAGAAAACATCTTAAAATACTTTCCAAACAAAGTCATAAATGTACATCCAGCTTTATTGCCAAAATTTGGAGGAAAAGGCATGTATGGTATGCACGTACACGATGCTATTGTTAAAAATAAAGAAACCGAAACAGGCATAACTATTCATTATGTTAATGAACATTATGATGAAGGTGCTATTATTTTTCAAGCAAAATGTAAGGTTTTAGCATCAGATACAGCTCAAGATGTGGCTGGAAAGATTCATGAATTGGAGATGAAACATTTTCCTGAGGTAGTTAACCAACTATTAAACAAATAAGATTTTCGCTTAAGCGGAAATATTACAATGGGTAAAAAAAGAAAAAATACTATACGGTTTGGCAAGGACACCATAAAGGTGTTTTTGAAACCTGGAACGATTGCAAAGCTCAAATCAAAGATTATCCTGGTGCGCAATATAAATCCTTTGCTACATTTGCTGCAGCCAAAGAAGCATTAAAAGGAAACTACTTTGACTACATTGGGAAAAAAGAAAGTTTCAAAAGCCAACTTAGCGCTGAGCAACTAAAAAAAATAGGTCAACCCAACTACAACTCCATTGCTGTAGATGCAGCATCATCAGGAAATCCTGGAATCATGGAATATCGTGGTGTAGACACAAAATCTAAAAAACAATTATTTATACAAGGACCCTTTGCACAAGGCACCAATAATATTGGAGAATTTTTAGCTCTTGTACATGGATTAAGTTTTTTAAAAAAACATGATAGCGATCGTATTATATATACAGACTCTAGAACTGCTATGAGTTGGGTACGCAAAAAAACATGCAATAGTAAACTACAACGTAATGCTAAAAACAAACCTGTATATGATTTGGTAGATCGTGCTGTTAAATGGTTAAAAGCAAACGACTACAAAACAACCATTGTTAAATGGGAGACAAAAGCCTGGGGAGAAATACCTGCAGATTTTGGGAGAAAATAAGATCATAAGACTATACCAAAATACTCCATAAAAAGCGTATATTTGCGCCTTAATTTAAAACGCTTTTATGAGCAAATTAGTAATTGTAGGTACAGTAGCTTTTGATGCTATTGAAACACCTTTCGGAAAAACAGACAAAATTCTTGGTGGAGCAGCAACCTATATTGGGTTATCTGCAGCAAACTTTAATGTAGATCAAGCAGCAGTATCTGTTGTTGGAGGAGATTTTCCTCAGGAATATTTAGATCTTTTAAAAGATAGAAATGTAGATATTGAAGGTATCGAGATTGTAAAAGATGGTAAAACTTTCTTTTGGAGTGGTAAATACCATAACGACATGAACTCTCGTGATACGTTAGCTACAGAACTTAATGTTTTAGAACATTTTAATCCTGTCGTGCCAGAAAATTATCGTGATGCAGAGATTGTAATGCTAGGTAATTTACACCCTTTAGTACAACAAGGTGTATTGGACCAAATGACTAAAAAGCCAAAATTAGCTATTTTAGATACTATGAATTTCTGGATGGACATCGCATTAGACGATTTGCTTGCAGTGATCAAAAATGTAGATGTTATTACCATTAATGATGAAGAAGCAAGACAATTAACTGGAGAATACAGTTTAGTTGTTGCTGCTAGAAAAATTCATGAAATGGGACCAAAATACGTGGTTATTAAAAAAGGAGAGCATGGTGCATTATTATTTCATGATGACCATATGTTTTACGCTCCTGCCTTACCGTTAGAAGAAGTTTTTGATCCAACAGGTGCTGGAGATACTTTTGCTGGTGGTTTTGCTGGTTACTTAGCAAGCACTGGAGATATTAGTTTTGAAAACATGAAAAACGCAGTAATCTATGGATCTACATTAGCATCCTTCTGTGTAGAGAAATTTGGAACAGAGCGCATGGTTAATTTGACAAAGGAAGAAGTCAATAACCGCTTGCAGGAATTTAAGAAACTAACACAGTTTGATATAAAACTATAAGTCACTAACGCGCTCAAATTTTGAGCGCGTTTTTTAGTATATTATTTAAAATAACACAACTCACAACACAACAACAATGAGTGATGCTTTAAAACACGAGTGCGGAATTGCACTAATTAGATTACTTAAACCTTTAGAATTTTATAAAGAAAAATATGGTAGTGCATTTTATGGAGTCAATAAAATGTATTTAATGATGGAAAAGCAGCACAATCGTGGTCAAGATGGTGCAGGTTTTGCTAGTATTAAAATGGATACCAAACCAGGAGAACGTTATATAAGTCGCGTTAGATCTATACAGCAACAACCAATACAAGATATTTTTGCTCAAATTAACGAGCGTATCAATAAAGAATTAGCAGAGCACCCAGAATACCAAGATAGTGTTGACTTACAAAAAAAGCATATTCCATATATAGGTGAGCTTCTATTAGGTCATGTACGTTATGGTACTTTTGGTAAAAATAGCGTAGAAAGTGTTCATCCTTTTTTAAGACAAAATAACTGGATGCATCGTAACCTTATTATGGCTGGTAACTTTAACATGACTAACGTTAAAGAGCTTTTTCAAAATTTAGTAGACCTTGGACAACATCCAAAAGAATATACCGATACCATTACCATAATGGAAAAAATCGGTCACTTTTTAGACGATGCTGTAAGCAAAATTTATAAAGAACTTAAAAAAGAAGGCTATGGTAAACACGAATGCTCACCATTAATCGCAGAACGTCTAAAAATTGCAAAAATATTAAGACGTGCTGCAAAAAACTGGGATGGTGGATATGCTATGGCTGGTTTAATTGGTCATGGAGATGCTTTTGTATTACGTGATCCAGCAGGAATCCGTCCTGCATATTACTATAAAGATGACGAAATAGTTGTTGTAGCTTCTGAACGTCCAGTAATACAGACTGTATTTAATGTAGAATTTAAAGACGTAAAAGAGTTAGAACCTGGTAAAGCTATAATTGTAAAAAAATCAGGGCAAACGTCTATCAAACAAATTCTAGAACCTTTAGAAAGAAAATCTTGCAGCTTTGAGCGCATCTATTTTTCCAGAGGAAGTGATGCCGAAATATATCAAGAACGTAAAATGCTTGGTCGTTTATTAATGCCAAAAGTATTAAAATCTATAAACAACGATACTGAAAATTCTGTATTTTCATACATTCCTAACACAGCAGAAACTTCATTTTACGGTATGATTGAAACTGTTGAAGAGCATTTAAACCAGAAAAAAACTCAAGCCATTTTAGATGGTAATGGTAAATTATCTGCAGAGCGTGTTACTTCTATTTTAAAAGAGCGTCCAAGAATTGAAAAAATAGCCATTAAAGATGTTAAACTAAGAACTTTTATAACAGAAGACAGTAGTCGTGACGATTTAGTTGCACACGTTTATGATGTAACTTATGGTGTTATTAAACCTACAGATAATCTTGTTATAATTGATGATAGTATTGTACGTGGTACTACTTTAAAGAAAAGTATCATTAAAATGGTAGACAGATTACATCCTAAAAAGATTGTCATTGTGTCTTCTGCACCACAAATACGTTTTCCTGATTGCTATGGTATTGACATGGCTAATCTAGAAACATTAGTCGCTTTTAATGCTGCATTAGCTTTACTTAAAGAAAATAATAAATATGAATTAGTAGAAGACGTTTACAAAAAATGTAAAGCACAAGAAAACTTAGAAGACAAAGATGTCAAAAACTTTGTAAACGAAATATACGATCAATTTACAACAGAACAGATTTCGGCTAAAATATCTGAATTACTAACAGACAAATCTGTAAATGCTGAAGTAGACATTATTTTTCAACCAGTAGAAAATTTACATAAAGCCTGTCCTGACCATTCTGGAGACTGGTATTTTACAGGTAACTATCCAACAGCAGGAGGTAACAGAGTCGTTAACAGAGCTTTTATTAATTTTTATGAAGGCAACAAAGAACGTGCTTATTAATAGCAATTAAATAGGGTTTAATACATGAAATCCTTTAACCGAATATATTTACGTTTCAACCATAATTTGCGACTATTCAATAATATTGTGATTATATTTGAGGATACCATAACATAAGTAGGTTAAGTTCATGGTAGATTTGGGGCAAAAAAGGTGAACACATGTTCACCTTTTTTATTTGTCTAAATTTTAAATAAAAACATAAAAAAAGCAGATTCTAAGATTTAGAACCTGCTTTTTTTATAATGATAACTAAACTTATTATTTAGCCTCAGCGTAACGTTTTTCTACTTCGTTCCAGTTAATTACATTAAAAAAAGCTTCAATATAATCTGGTCTTCTGTTTTGGTAGTTTAAGTAATAAGCATGTTCCCAAACATCTAATCCTAAAATTGGTGTTCCTTCGCAACTTACTCCTGGCATTAATGGATTATCTTGGTTTGGTGTAGAACACACTTCAACCTTACCTCCTTTATGCACACATAACCAAGCCCAACCTGAACCAAATTGTGTTGCTGCAGCTTTACTAAACGCATCTTTAAAAGCATCAAAACTTCCGTAAGCAGCTTCAATAGCATCTTTTAAGTCTCCAGATAAACGTCCTTTATCTTCCGGATTCATAACTTCCCAGAATAATGAGTGGTTATAAAAACCTCCTCCATTATTTCTAACAGCCATATTATTCATATCTAAATTAGCAAGAATATCTTCAATAGATTTTCCTTCTAAATCAGTACCTTCTATTGCACCATTTAACTTGGTTGTATAACCGTTGTGGTGTTTAGAGTGATGTATTTCCATTGTACGTGCATCAATGTTTGGTTCTAATGCATCATACGCATATTTTAGTTTTGGTAATTCAAAAGCCATAAGTGTATGTTTTTAGTGTTAATATTCAATTATTTCAAAATTAAACATTAAAGCTTTCAATTGAAAATATTTATTGAATCTATTATTTCTATTTAGTAATATTTTAACAAGCGTATTTAATTATTAAAGATAGTCTCTAAATATATTTAGCAACCATAATTTTGTTATTATCTTGTCTAAAATTTATAGTAAATGTTAACAACTACACCTTTTAAAGTTTATGATGCTTCTGCTGGAAGTGGAAAAACCTACACGTTAGTTAAGGAGTATTTAAAACTATTATTTGCCAATAAATTTAATGATGGTTTTAAACAAATTTTAGCCATAACATTTACCAATAAGGCGGTTGGCGAAATGAAATCTAGAATTTTAGAAACCTTACACCAATTTGCAAATCCTAACATTTTAGAAGGTAATGATAGTATGTTTTTGGCTATTTGTAGTGAGTTACATTTAGAGCCTAAAACAGCACACAGTAAAGCAATTGCATTGTTAAATACAATCATGCATAATTACGCAGCTTTTGACATTTCTACCATAGATGGTTTTAACCATAAACTAATCAGAACTTTTGCTCATGATTTAAAAATACCTATTAATTTTGAAGTCGAGCTTGACACACCTACTTTACTTAATCAAGCTGTGGACAGTTTAATTGCAAAAGCTGGTACAGACAAAAAACTAACTAAAGTTTTAATTGATTTTGCTTTAGAAAAAGCTGATGATGATAAAAGCTGGGATGTTTCAAGAGATTTTAACAGCACAGCCAAAGTACTTATAAATGATAATGATATTCCGCATTTTGAAAGTATTAAACATAAAACCATCGAAGATTTTAATGCATTAAAATCAAATTTAATCCAACAAATTAAAGCTGGTGAAACCCTAATATCTGAATCCGCTAAGGCTATTTTGGACATTTTTGCAGCTAATGGATTAGATAAAGCAAGCTTTACAAGAGGCACATTATTTAATCACTTTATAAAAGCTTCCGTTTTAGACTTTTATAAGCTTTATGACAATTTATTATCCCAAAATATAGCTGAAGGAAAAATTTACACGACTAAATTAGATTCCGCGAAAGCGTCAATAATAGACCAATTATTACCAGAAATAGATCGTACTTACCATAAGATTAAAACCGCAGTTTTTGATTTAAAATTTAAAAAAGCAGTTTATAAAAGCAGTACACCTTTATCTGTTTTAAATGCTATAAATCAAGAACTAAACACTATAAAAGAAGACGAAAACAAGTTGTTGATATCTGAGTTTAACACACTGATTAGTAAAGAAATTAAAAATCAACCAACTCCTTTTATTTATGAACGTTTAGGCGAAAAATTTAGACATTATTTTATTGACGAATTTCAGGATACGTCAGAAATGCAATGGACTAATTTAATTCCTTTGGTAGAAAACACATTAACTGGTCAAAACCTGAAAGGGCAACAAGGCACAGCTATGTTAGTTGGAGATGCTAAACAGGCAATTTACAGATGGAGAGGTGGAAAAGCAGAGCAATTTATTGGATTAACACAAACGGACAACCCGTTTCCTATTGAAAAAAATGTCGTACGACTAGAACACAATTACCGAAGTTTTAAAAATGTTATTGAATTTAATAATCAGTTTTTTGACTTTTTGTCTACTAACAGTTTTAGCAATCCAGAATATGCGACATTATACAAAAACGCACCACAAAAACCTGTTATAAAACATGAAGGTTATGTAAATCTTAATTTTTTAGATATTCAGAAAGAGGACGATCAAGATCAATTATTTCCAGAAACCGTTTTAGACACCATTACTAATTGTCTGAATAATAACTACCAATTAAAAGACATTTGTGTTTTAGTACGTAAGAAAAAACAAAGTGTTGCTATAGCAGAATTTTTAAGCGAAAAAGGCATACGAATTACTTCATCTGAAACCATGCTAATAAACAATTCTGAGCATGTAAGGTTAATTGTTAACGTTTTTAAACTTTTGGTAAACCCTAGCAATTTAGAAGTTAGAGTTAATATTTTAGACTACATTGGCGATCAAAATATTATTGAAGACAAACACCTATATTTTAAATCAAATTTAGATTTAAATCTTCAAGACTTTTTTAACAATTTAAAGCAATATAATGTTGATTGTAACCCAGATTATCTTGTCCAATTATCTTTATACGACTTAACCGAAACTATTGTTAGGAGCTTTAATTTAGCACAAACATCCAATGCGTATATCCAATATTTTTTAGATGTTGTTTTAGATTATTCTCAAAAACAAATCTCTGATATTTCTGGTTTTTTAGAGTATTATGATTCTAAAAAAGATAGCCTTGCAATAGTCTCTCCAAATAACCAAAATGCAGTTCAAATCATGACCATCCATAAATCAAAAGGTTTAGAGTTTCCGGTTGTTATTTTTCCATATGCTCAACTGGATATTTACAGAGAAATAGAACCAAAGGAGTGGTTCCCATTGGAAGAAACTAATTACAGTGGGTTTTCTAAAATATTACTTAATTACAATAAAGATTTTGAATCCTTTGGTCCTATTGGAGAAGCAATATTTACAAAACATAGATCGGAACAAGAATTAGATAATTTAAATCTTTTATATGTTGCTTTAACGAGACCTGTAGAACAACTTTATATTATTTCTAAAAAAGAAAAAGAAACTAAAACAGGCGTAACTTTTAAAACTTATTCTGGCTTATTAATAAATTACTTAATGCATAAGGGATTATGGAATGAAAACCAATTAGAATATACTTTTGGTAATCCAAAAAGAGAAATAAAACCTAAAGAAAACACAGAAAACACCAAAGAGGTTGAACAATTTATAAGTGTTGATAAATTAGATCACAATATTAAAATAATTACTAAATCTGGATTTTTATGGGATACAGATCAACAAGATGCCATAGAAAAGGGTAACTTAATACATGATATCATGGCTGATATTAATACAAAAGATGATATCGACAAGGCTATAACAAACTATTTAAATGATGGTTTAATAAATAACAATCAAGCCTCTCTTTTAACTCAAACTATAAAGCAAATAATAAATCACCAAGAAATAGCGCTATACTATACAAACGATTATCAAATTTATAACGAGCGTGATATTATATCCAAATCAGGAGCAATTATAAGACCAGATCGTTTAGTCATTAAAAACAATACCGTTACTATTATTGATTACAAAACCGGACTTCCAGACCCTAAATACCGCGAGCAGCTAGAAAACTACTCTGATATTTTAAAAGAAATGAATTATACAGTTGATCAAAAAATATTGATTTATATAAACGAAACCGTAAAATTAGTAACCTATTAAATCAAAAGAATTTTAACAACACATAACTATAAAGCAAACATTAATTAAATTTGCACTACCAAAACAACAAACATGTATAGCAGTATAAAACAACATTTACAACAAGAAATACAAGATATAAAAGATAACGGTCTATTTAAAGAAGAGCGTATTATCACCTCTGCACAAGGTGCCGAAATAACTTTAAACACAGGAGAAACAGTCTTAAACTTTTGCGCAAATAATTATTTAGGATTATCATCTCATCCTGAAGTGATAAAAGCTGCACAAGACACTATGGACACTCACGGATTTGGAATGTCATCAGTTAGATTTATTTGTGGTACACAAGACATTCATAAAACCTTAGAAGAAAAAATAGCTAACTTTTATGGCACTGAAGACACCATACTTTACGCAGCAGCTTTTGATGCCAATGGAGGTGTTTTTGAACCATTATTAGGTAAAGAGGATGCCATTATATCAGACTCTTTAAATCATGCTTCAATAATCGATGGCGTTAGATTATGTAAAGCTGCAAGATATAGATATCAAAACAATGATATGGCAGACTTAGAAAAACAATTAATTGACGCTAACAAAAATGGAGCAAGATTTAAAATTATTGTTACCGATGGTGTATTTTCTATGGATGGATTAGTAGCTCCATTAGACAAAATTTGTGACTTGGCAGATAAATATGATGCTATGGTTATGATTGATGAATGTCATTCTGCTGGCTTTATAGGAGAAACAGGTCGAGGTACATTAGAAGAAAAAGGTGTTATGGACCGAATAGATATCATTACCGGAACTTTAGGAAAAGCTTTAGGAGGAGCAATGGGAGGATATACTACAGGAAAAAAGGAAATTATTGAATTGCTACGTCAACGTTCTAGACCATATTTGTTTTCAAACTCATTAGCACCTGCTATTGTTGGAGCTTCAATTAAAGTGTTTGAAATGCTAGACAAAGACAACTCACTTAGGGATACTCTTGAGGAAAATACAAATTTTTTCAAAAAAGGAATGAAAGATGCAGGTTTTGACATTATAGATGGTGACTCAGCGATTGTACCTGTAATGTTATATGATGCAAAATTATCTCAAACTATGGCAAACATGCTTTTAGATGAGGGCATTTATGTTATTGGATTCTTTTTTCCTGTAGTACCTAAAGAAAAAGCAAGAATACGAGTACAGCTATCTGCTGCTCACACAAAAGCACATTTAGAAAAAGCCATCAAAGCCTTTATTAAAGTAGGTAAAGCACTGAAAATTATTTAGAACCAATCATAATTGGGTCGCAAAAAGAGGATATAATCAATATTTTTATATATTTGTCTTTGTTAATATTATTTAACAACTTATTTTTGCTTCTAATTAACACTTAAAAATTAAATTTTTGAATATGAAAAATCTTAGCAGATTATTGTTCACAATGTTACTTCTAACAAGTATGGGTAACGTTATGGCTCAAGACGAAAGCAACCCGTGGGCTATTAACTTCGGTATCAACGCAGTAGATGTATATCCTGTAGGAGAAGATGCTCCTCAAGGAGGATACTTTGAAGAATTCTTCAACGCTGAAGATCACTGGAGTATTTTACCTTCATTATCGACAATCTCAGTTTCTAAATATGTTGGAAACAACTTCTCTGTACAAGCAGGAGGTTCTATCAACAGAATTAACAAATGGGGACAAACTGAAGACAACTTTACAAACCCTAGTTTAAGAGTTAATGATTTAGCATATTATGCTGTAGATGGTAATGTAAGATACCATTTTGCAAATATAATTGGATCTAAAAAATTAGACCCTGCTGTTGGTGTAGGAGGTGGTTACACTTGGATTGAAGAAGGAGCATACAATACTTTTTCTACTGAAGCTGGATCTAACAACACTGTTGGTGCAGGAACTTTAAATGCGTCATTAGGATTAACATACTGGTTTACTGATAACATTGGTTTTTATGTAGAATCAAAATATAAACATTCTTTCGAGGATTACTTAACTAAACATTTCCAACATTCTGCAGGGTTATCTGTTAGATTTGGAGGAACTGATACTGATGGTGACGGAATATATGACAAAAACGATGCTTGTCCAGATGTACCTGGTTTAGAAGCTTTCAACGGTTGTCCTGATACTGATGGTGACGGAATCGAAGATTCAAAAGACTCTTGTCCAAACGAAGCTGGTTTAGCTGAGTTTAACGGATGTCCTGATACTGACGGAGACGGTGTACCAGATAACAATGATGACTGTCCAACAGTTAAAGGTTTAAAAACATTAAAAGGTTGCCCAGATGCTGATGGTGATGGTGTAGCTGATGCTAAAGATAAATGTCCAAGTGAAGCTGGTCCTGCTGCAAATGGAGGATGTCCTTGGCCAGATACTGATGGTGATGGTGTATTAGACAAAGATGATAACTGTCCTAAAGAAGTTGGTACTGTAGCAAACAATGGTTGCCCAGAGGCTCCAGCTGTACCAGACCAAGTTGTATTAGATAAATTAAATAGCTATGCTAAAACTATCTTATTTGATACTGGAAAATCAAGCTTTAAAAAAGAAACTTACTCTGTATTACAGTCTATTACTGCAATATTAAAAGAATACCCAGAAGCTAACTTTACAATCGAAGGTCACACTGATAGCGTTGGAAGTAAAACTACTAACCAAGCGTTATCTGACTCTAGAGCTAATGCTGTAATGGCTTACTTAATCGAAAACGGAATTGATTCTGCTAGATTAAATGCTTACGGTTTTGGTGAAGATTACCCAATCGACAGCAACAAAACTAAAGCTGGAAGAGTTAACAACAGACGTGTTGAAGTAAAACTTAAAAAATAAGTTTTAGTTAAACACTAAATTTTATAGAAAAACGCTTCGGGAAACCGAGGCGTTTTTTATTTTTATATAATGACAAACTTTATTCAAGATGTAATCCTAGATTTAAAAAATCAAGATTCTAGTTTTAGTGATCTAATATTTATACTTCCTAGTAGAAGAGCTGGTGTATTTTTGAGAAGTGAGTTAAGCTTAGTTTTAAATCAAACGATATTTGCTCCTAAAATCCTTAGTATCGAAACGTTTGTCGAAGAATTATCAAATTTAAAATCTGTAAGCAATACAGAATTGCTGTTTCAATTTTATAATACTTATTTAGAATTAACACCAGAAAACCAAAGAGAACCTTTTGATGCTTTTACAAAATGGTCACAAATTATTCTTCAAGATTTTAATGAAATAGATCGTTATTTGATTCCGCAAAAAAATATTCGATTACCTAAAAGCTATCAAAGATTTAGAACATTGGTCACTTCAAGCAAACCAAACGGACTTAGTAACTAATTATTTAAATTTTTGGAATAAACTTAATGATTATTACACACACTTTACAAAAAAACTAATTGATAATCGTCAAGGCTATCAAGGTTTGTTATATCGTGAAGCTTACAACAATATAGACTCTTATATTAAAGAAAGTGATTCAAAACACGTATTCCTTGGTTTTAATGCGCTTAATGAGGCTGAAGAACACATTATACAAAAATTAATTAAAAATGATTTAGCATCCATTTATTGGGATACAGATCTGACTTTTGTTGAAAATAAAATACATGATGCTGGTCTATTTATTAGACAGCATAAAACTAATTGGAGTGTTTTTGAAAAACACCCCTTTAATTGGATAAACAACTATTACAAAACTGATAAAAAAATCAACATATATGGTGTCCCTAAAAATATAGGGCAAGCTAAAGCTATTGGAAATATATTAGATGACCTATCAAACACTGACCCAAATCTAAAAAATACAGCTGTAGTTTTAGGGGATGAAAACCTGTTAATACCAATACTTAATTCGGTACCAGAATCTGTGGATGTTTTAAACGTAACTATGGGATTCCCTTTAAAAACAATTCCATTAGCATCATTATTTGAACATTTATTTAGCTTACAAAAAAAACATAATAACAAACTTTATTACAAAGAAGTTATTAGCCTCTTATCTCACCAATATATTCAACCATTATTTGAAAACGGAAGTGCAATTGCACTTATTGATACAATAAATAAAAACAATTTAGTGTATTTGAATGAAGCTTCTTTATTAGAAATAACTAAAGAAGAAACACCATTAATAAAATTACTATTTGGAAATTGGAAAAATGATCCAAATACTGGTTTGGATAATTGTTTCGAATTAATAAAAACTATTAAAGAGCAACTTTCTGAAGACAAAAAGACAAATCAATTAGGATTAGAATATTTATTTAGATTTAACACGCTATTTAACGAAGTAAAACGTTTAAACGACACTTATAATCACATTAAAGATATTAAGGGATTATACAGCATCTACAAAGAATTATTAAGTTCTGAAACTTTAGATTTTCAAGGAGAGCCATTACAGGGACTTCAAGTAATGGGAATGTTAGAGTCACGTGTACTAGACTTTGAAACGGTTATAATAACTAATGTAAATGAGGGTATTTTACCGTCAGGAAAAACAAACAATTCTTTTATTCCTTTTGATGTTAAACTAGAAAACAAGTTACCAACTTACAAAGAAAAAGATGCAGTTTATACCTATCATTTTTACCATTTATTACAACGTGCTAAAAATGTATACATTTTATATAACACAGAAATAGACACATTATTAGGTGGAGAAAAAAGCAGGTTTATCAATCAGCTAGAATTAGAAGGTATACATAAAATTAATCATCAGATATTAACACCAAAAATTCCTAATTATAAAAAAGAATTAGCTGTAATAACTAAAACAGAATCTATAATTAGTCAACTAAAAACAATTGCACAAAAAGGTTTTTCGCCTTCATCATTAACAAGCTATGTGCGTAACCCTATTGATTTTTACTATCAAAAATTATTAGGAATATCTGATTTAGAAGAAGTGGAAGAAACCATTGCTGCAAACACATTGGGTACTGTTGTACATAATACTTTAGAAGCTTTATACATACCTCTAAAACAACAGTTTTTAACGGTAGAAATAATAAAATCGCTCAAACCTAAAATTGATGAATTAATTACACTGTATTTTAAAGAAGAATATAAGGATGGTGATATGACTAAAGGAAAAAACTTAATTGTTTTTGAAATTGCTAAACGTTATGTTTTAAACTTTTTAAACCTTGAGATTGAATCTTTAAAAGCAGGAAATACTATTAAGATAATAGATTTAGAAGCACAAAGTAACCAAGTCTTTACTACAATTAAGGGTTTAGATTTCCCTATTAAATTAAGAGGAACTGTTGATAGAATAGATGAATTTAATGGTGTTACAAGAATTATAGATTACAAAACAGGTAAGGTAGACCAAAGCAAGGTTTCGGTTATTGAATGGGATGATGTATTGACAGATTATACAAAATATAGCAAATCATTTCAGGTATTAATGTATGCTTATATGCTAAAAAAATGAATCTTATTAGCTTACCTCTGGAAGCAGGTATAATTTCATTTAAAAACTTAAGTGCTGGTTTTATTCCTTTTACTAAAAAAGAACAAGTTAGAGGTGGTAATAAAACAACACTAATTACAGCTGAAATTTTAGAAGAATTTGAAATTCAACTACATAAATTAATTCTAGAGATTTTTAATCCAGAAATAGATTTTATAGAAAAGGAAATATAATGGAAATTAAGAATACTGTTTTAAATAGAAAAGCACAAAAGCCAATTGTTTTTGATTTGTTTTTTAATCAAACTAACAAACCTAAGGCATTGGTTATTTTTTGTCATGGATACAAAGGTTTTAAAGATTGGGGACCATGGGATACAGTTGCACAACATTTTAAAAATAACGATTTATTTTTCGTGAAATTTAATTTTTCTCATAATGGAGGCACAGTCAAACAACCAATAGACTTTCCTGATTTAGATGCTTTTGCAGAAAACAATTATAGTAAAGAACTACAAGACCTTGATGATTTAATTAACCATTTACTGAGTCAAAATAATGATTATTTATCAGAAATAGACATTAATAACATCACACTAATTGGACATTCAAGAGGTGGAGGAATAGCAACTATTAAAGCATCTGAAGATTCTAGAATAACCAAGTTAATAACATGGGCTAGTGTTTGTGCATTTGGAAAACGTACATCAACTACAGGAGATTTAGAACAATGGAAAATTGATGGAGTAAAATATATTTTAAACGGAAGAACAAAACAGCAAATGCCACATAATTATCAATTCTATTTAGACTACAAAGCCAATGAAGAACGATTAAACATAGAAGAATGTTGTAAAAGAATAAAGATTCCGCATTTAATAATTCATGCTATTGATGATCCATCTGTTAAATTTGAAGAAGCTAAAAAGCTTCATAAATGGAACCCAAATAGTAAATTATTTAAATTAGAAAACAGTAATCATGTGTTTGATGGTAAACATCCATGGGAACAAAAAGAACTTCCTAAAGCTTTAGAAGTAATAACAAAACAAAGTTTAAAGTTTATTACTAAAACATCATAATCCTTATAATGTAGAATCAATAATAATGATCAAAACAAAGGACTTTTACTTTAAACCACTTAATACTAAAACAGGAAAACTAGTGATATAAAAATCGCGCTTTAAAATGCTGTTTTTTTCCCACATTTTATTAAAAAAACCACGTTTTCGTCTTACTACACAAAGTAAATCTGGATTTACAGCTTGATGATGTTCTAAAACACCTTGGTATGTCGTTGCATTTTCTGTTTCAACTTTATGATCTACTAAAGTATCTAGCTGATTATTTATTACAAAATCTTCGGTTTTATTAAAAGATGTTTTTACTAATAACAAATTTAAAGAAGCATTAAAATGTTCTTTTATATTAATTAAAGGTTTTAAAGCATCAACCTTTTGTATTACTGTAGATTTAAGCGCAAATAAAATAGAATGTATAGGCTCAAACACATAGTTTTCAGGAACAATAATGGCAGGAATATTGGTTTGCTTAATAATTTTACCAGAAGTTTTACCCAAATAGACATCGTCTTTATCAGAGTTTGTTCTTGGCTCAACCAGGAGCAAGTCAATATTTAAACTAGAGCAGACATCATTTAGTGTTTTAATTAACTTTCCTTTTAAAGCCTTAACTTCTATGTCAACTTTTTTAGTATCCAATTTAGAAACTAATTCATTTAAAAAATCTAAACTATCACGTTCTAGAATCTCATCTACCTTAGTCATTGATCCTGACATGGTGTATACATTATAAATTTGTACAATATATAATTTAGCCTTAAACTGTTCTGCAAAATCAACTGCATATTGTAAATGACTTTGAGCGTTTTGAGAAGATCCTACTGCAACTAATATAGAGTTCATGAAAATATATTTAGGTTACAAAAATAGAGAAATTAATTAAGTTAATTTAAACCAAAGTTTTACGACCTTTACATCTTAACATTTAGTTTACATTTTGAACCTTTCAATAAGTATAAAAAACATTAATAAATTGGCTATTCCAGCTTTAATTGCTGGTATATCAGAGCCCATTTTATCATTAACAGATGCTGCTGTTGTTGGAAACACCCCAACAAATGCAACCGTATCTTTGGCTGCTATTGGTATTGTTACCACGTTTTTATCGATGCTAATTTGGGTTTTGGGACAAACGCGTAGTGCTATTTCATCAATAATATCACAACATGTTGGAGCTAATAAATTAGAACAAGTCAAAGACTTGCCAGCTCAAGCAATTTTAATAATTACCGCTTTAAGTTTTATTATAATTGCAACCACCTACCCTTTTGCCTCACAAATATTTAAATTATATAATGCTTCAGGTTTAATTTTAGACTATAGTGTAGACTATTACAAAATTCGGGTTTTTGGGTTCCCGTTTACATTATTTGTTATTGCAGTCTTTGGTACTTTTAGAGGTTTACAAAACACATTTTACCCAATGATAATAGCTGTAATTGGAGCTAGTTTAAATGTAATTCTAGACTTTGTATTGGTTTATGGTATTACAGATATATTACAACCAATGCATATTAAAGGTGCTGCTTATGCAAGTGTTATAGCACAAATTATAATGGCTATAATGTCAGGATATTTACTATTAACAAAAACTTCTATTCCACTACAAGTAACATTTCCGTTTAATAAGCAAATCAACAATTTTGCTTTAATGATATTAAACTTATTTGTACGCACATTAGCACTAAACATAACCTTATATTTTGCGACAAAATACGCTACAAGTTATGGTAAAAACTATATTGCAGCCTATACAATTGCTATTAATTTATGGTTTTTAGGCGCTTTTATAATAGACGGTTATGCTAGTGCTGGCAATATTTTATCTGGTAAATTGTTGGGCGAAAAAAATTATAATTTATTAATACAACTTAGCAACACTTTAATAAAAATAGGAATATTACAAGGGATTATTATAGCTGTTTTAGGTGCCATATTTTATTATCCAATAGGACAGATTTTTACTAAAGAACCCGAAGTTTTAAATCAATTTTACAACATATTCTGGATCGTATTAACCATGCAACCATTATGTGCATTAGCCTTTATTTTTGACGGAATGTATAAAGGTTTGGGTCAAATGAAAGTCTTACGCAACCTATTATTACTATCCACAATATTAGTTTTTATACCTGTATTATTAATAACAGATTATTATAATTTAAAACTAACAGGAATTTTCATAGCCTTTACCATTTGGATTATAGTTCGTGGTATCCCATTAATTATCTATTTTAGAAAACAATTTTTACCACTTACTTAAAACGTGTAACTTTACAACATAAATCTAACAAAATGTTATTAGCACTACTGCAAGTAAATATTGAAGAAAAAATTAAAAACGCACCAAATGACAACTATCAAATTGGTGTTTTAATTGGATCCTATTTACCATTAATTGCGTTAGTAATAATAGCTTATTTGTTATATAGATATAACAAAAACCGAAACAAAACACAATAAAACATGAGCGATTTACTTTTTCCACTACTAGCACTATTTGTTATCATAGCCTATTTTTATAACAAGTTTCGTAATCGTAGATAATTAACGCATTTTAAGCCAACCAGTAATACTTAATCTTTTAGTATGTACTGGTTTGACTTCGTGTTCTAAAATTTGGCTTTCATAAATTACCAATTCCAGCCTTTTTTAAAGCATCTACTTGATATTTTTCAGTAATAGACTCACGCAAAAAAGTCACACACTCAGGACTAAAAAATCATCAATAACTACGTATTATTGACTAGCAATATCACTAATAACATTGTCATACAGTAAGTTTTAAACATAATCTAAAACCTCAAAAAACTGACTTATAATGATCTAAAATTTAAAAAAGTGCGCAAATGTAATCTATTATCACTTCGCTTTTACAAAATCAATATCTTTGCACAATAAATAATTAAGTCAATGAGCAATATTCGCATAACAAAACAATTTACTTTCGAGACAGGACACGCATTATATGGTTATGACGGAAAGTGTAAAAACGTCCATGGACACAGCTACAAACTAGAGGTTACAGTAATAGGTACGCCAATATCTGACAAAAACAACGTCAAATTTGGAATGGTAATAGACTTTACAGATTTAAAAAAAATAGTAAAAGAAGACATTGTAGATGTTTTTGATCACGCCACCGTATTTAATAAAAACACACCACACCTTGAGTTAGGCAAAGAGCTTCAAGACAGAGGACACAATGTATTATTAGTAGACTATCAACCAACTAGCGAAATGATGGTTATAGATTTTGCAAAAAAATCCAAAACAGATTACCAAACGACATCAAACTACACTCACTAAAACTATCCGAAACCGCAACCAGTTACGCGCAGTGGTATGCCAGTGATAACCAATAAATAATTTTGGCGTTACCACAAGGGTCGCGCTATCACTACTCGCTCTCTGCGAGGAGCTCAAACAGACCGTTCTATCGCTAACGCACACACCAGCCAAAAACAAACCTAAAACACTAAATAAGTATCTTTGCCATATGCAGATTCCAAAAGGAAAAAAATATATTTTGCCTCAGACAATCATTTAGGAGCACCAACACAAGCGCAATCCTTACCACGTGAAAAAAAGTTTGTAGCATGGCTAGATATGGTAAAAAAAGATGCAGCAGCAATATTTTTATTAGGAGACATGTTTGATTTTTGGATGGAATATAAACGTGTAGTCCCAAAAGGATTTACAAGAACCTTAGGTAAACTAGCCGAAATTAGTGATTCTGGAATCCCTATTTATTATTTTGTAGGTAACCATGACCTTTGGATGAATGGTTATTTTGAAGAAGAATTAAACATACCAGTATACCATAAACCACAAGAGTACACCTTTAATAACAAAACATTTTTTATAGGACATGGTGACGGTTTAGGACCCGACGACAAAGGTTATAAACGCATGAAAAAAGTGTTTACCAATCCAGTAGCAAAATGGTTATTTCAACGCTTATTACATCCAGATTTTGCATTACGATTAGGACAGTATATGTCTGTAAAAAATAAAATGATTTCTGGAGACGACGATGCTAAATTTTTAGGAAACGATAAAGAATGGTTAGTCCAATACTGCAAACGCAAACTAGAAACTAAACATCGTGATTTTTTTGTCTTTGGACACAGACATTTACCTTTAAATATAGACTTAGGTAACCAATCAAAATATGTAAATTTAGGAGATTGGATACAGTATTTTACCTACGGAGTTTTTGATGGAAAAAACATGGAGTTAAAAGAATATTAATGCTCTTCCTTTTCATGCTCTTCAACATCTTTTGTTAAATCAAGATCCCGAAGTGGCTGATTTTTAACACCAATTATAGCAACAATTATAAGTGTAGCTGTTCCTCCAAATATTACTGCTAATGGAGCACCTAAAAGTTTGGCAGCAATACCACTCTCAACAGCACCTAGCTCATTAGACGACCCAACAAACATAGAGTTAACTGCACCTACACGACCTCTCATATGATCTGGCGTCTTTAATTGCAGAATAGTTTGTCTTACAACCATTGAGATTCCGTCAAAAACACCTGCTAAAAACAGCATTAAAACACTAAGCCACATTAACTTTGAAGCACCAAAAACTATCATACATACTCCGAAACCAAAAATAGAAACCAGTAACTTTTTACCTGTGTTTTTTGTTATAGGAATGTAAGTTGTCGCTAACATTGTCAAAATACTTCCTGAGGATAATGCAGCATTTAAAATCCCTAAACCTTTTGGTCCAGCATCTAAAATATCTTTTGCAAAAACTGTAAAAATAGCGACAGCTCCTCCAAATAAAACAGCAATCATATCTAATGTTAATGCACCTAAAACAACCTTATCTGTAAACACAAAACTAAGTCCTGCTTGTAAGCTTTCTTTTACTGTTTCTTTATTTCCGCTATTTAAAATTGGCTTTTTATTAATTAAAAACACCAATACTAAGGACAACATTACTAAAAAGAATATAATACCAAGTGTATGATGTACACCAATCCAAGCGATTAAAAATCCAGCAAATAAAGCACCAAAAACACTTGCTCCTTTCCATGTACTACTACTCCATGTAGCCGCATTTGGATAAATCTTTTTTGGCACAAGTAAGGCTATTAAAGAGAATATAGTTGGACCAAAAAAGGCTCTTAAAACACCTCCAAAAAATACTAATGCATAAATACTATATAAAATAGAAGGCATTTGCCAAGTAGCTTCAATGGTATTGGAGGTCAACCAAAACAGTCCAAAGCTAATTAAAGAAAATAGTGTAATACAAAGTGCAAATAGATTTCGTTTTTCTTTTTTATCTACAATATGTCCTGCAAAAGGAGCAAGAAAAAAAGCTGGCAAAAACTCGCACAAACCAATTATAGCAAGGCTTAATTTATTATTAGTCATAGAGTAAACTTGCCATTCTATTACCACAAATTGCATAGACCAACCAAAAACTAAGGCAAATCTTACTAATAAAAAGATATTAAACTCTCTTATTCTTAATGCTGCGTAAGGATCATTTTTAGCCATATTATTCTTTTATATCTCTAATTTTTAATTGTAATGATACGTTTCCATTCCAATGGTTTTCATCTACAGAATATACCGCCTTAAACAACTGTCTATTCTTAATTATGGGTAATCTATCACCTAGATTAAAACCAATACAAACAAATTTTTCAGGTCCAGATTGTGTTGCTGTAAACCTAATGTGCTTATCGTCTTCTCCAACACACTTACCATAACCTGTATCTTTTAAATTTTCGGTCATAAAAACTGGTGACATATTTCCTGGACCAAATGGTGCAAATTGACTAATAATTCGCCAAAATTTATCTGTAATATCTCCTAATTCTAATTGACTATCTATTTTTATTTCTGGAGTTAATAATTGTCTATCAATAGTCTTGCTAACCTCCTCTTCAAACGCCTGTTTAAAGGCTTCGTAATTTTCTTCTTTAAGGGTTAAACCAGCTGCATACATGTGTCCTCCAAATTGCTCGATATGTTCAGAGCATGCTTCTAAAGCATTATAAACATCAAAACCTGTTACAGATCGTGCAGAAGCTGCAAGTTTATCTCCACTTTTAGTAAATACTAAGGTTGGTCTGTAATACGTTTCAATTAATCTTGAAGCAACAATACCAATCACGCCTTTATGCCAATCTTCTTGATAGACAACAGAAGTCAATCTACCTTCTTCTTTATTTTGTTTAATTTGCTCTAAAGCTTCAACAGTTATAATCTTATCGGTTTCTCGTCTATCGGAATTAAATTCTTCAATTTCTGCTGCATAAGTTATGGCTGTTGCCAAATCCATTTGTGTTAATAAGTCTACAGCATATTGACCATGTTTCATGCGTCCTGCAGCATTAATACGTGGTGCTATTGTAAACACGACATCTGTAATGGTTAAAGTCTCTTTTTTTAATTGATTGATAATTGCTTTAAAACCTGCTCTTGGATTTTGATTAACCACTTGTAAACCAAAATAAGCTAACACACGATTTTCTCCGGTTATTGGTACAATATCTGCACCAATTGCTGTAGCTACTAAATCTAAATATGGTATTAAATCTTGTATGGTTTCATCTGAAGTTTCAGCTAAGGCTTGAATTAATTTAAAGCCAACACCACAACCACATAACTCTTTGTAAGGATAACTACAATCGCTTTGTTTTGGATCCAAAACAGCAACTGCATTTGGCACTTGACTTCCTGGTCTGTGATGATCACAAATTATAAAATCAATACCTTTTTTTCCGCGTAAGCGATTTTATCTATTGCTTTGATACCACAATCTAATGCCACAATTAGTGTAAAACCATTGTCTTCTGCAAAATCAATTCCTTTATATGAAATTCCATAACCTTCATCATATCTATCAGGAATATAAGTTGCTATGTTAGGTGTTTTGGTCTTTAAATATGAAGACATTAATGCTACCGAAGTTGTACCATCCACGTCATAATCGCCATAAACCATTATATTTTCACCTGCTTTAATAGCTGCTTCAATTCTTGCTACAGCCTTATCCATATCCTTCATTAAATAAGGATCATGAAGTTGGTTTAAATTAGGTCTAAAAAGGTTTTTGCGTCTTCAAAGTTAGTAATACCACGTTGCACCAAAAGTTTAGCTATGGCTTGATCTACATTTAAAGCCTCTTGTAATTGCTTGACAGTTTCAGGATTAGGTTTTGGTTTTAAAGTCCAGCGCATGTAGTCAAATTAAAGTAAAAAAAGAGTCGTTGCTTTAGCAAATTTAATTGTTATGAAATATTATATTAATCTTCACGTCTGCAAATTGTCTAAACATTTCCATGACTCCACAATATTTTTCAGCAGACAAATCCACTGCTTTTTTGATTTTAGATTCGTTTAAATCCTTACCTGTAAAGTGATAATCGATTGTTACTGTATGATATGTTTTTGGATGCTCATCTGTTAATTGTCCCTCAACAACCATTTTATAATCATCAACCTCAACTTTCATTTTTTCTAAAACAGAGACTACATCTAAACCAGAACAACCTGCTAATGATGATAACATTAAGGCTTTTGGAGATAATCCTTCACGTTCTTGTCCTTCTACATCTGTATCCATCATTACATGATGACCACTTGGGTTATCCGAATCAAATAACATATTCCCTTTCCAATTGGTTGTAATTTTATGCGACATAATTAAATTATTTTTCGTTTATTGATATCAATCAAAAATACTATTTAAAAACGAAAAAACGATGCCATTAGTAACACCTTTAACAGCTGATCACGATTTAGAAACTAAAGAATTGGCTACATTCTTTAATGAAACCCTTGGGTTTTGTCCAAATTCTGTCTTAACCATGCAACGTAGACCTGCTATTAGTAAAGCCTTTATCAATTTAAACAAAGCTGTAATGGCTAATGAAGGTCGAGTAACCTCTGCTTTAAAACGAATGATTGCATGGGTAAGTAGTAATGCCACAGGATGTAGATATTGTCAAGCTCATGCTATTAGAGCTGCAGAACGCTATGGAGCAGAGCAAGAACAGTTAGACAACATTTGGGAATATCGTACACATCCTGCTTTTAATGATGCAGAACGTGCTGCTTTAGATTTTAGTTTGGCTGCAAGTCAGGTACCAAATGCAGTAGACAGTGAGATACAAAAACGTTTACATGACCATTGGGATGAAGGAGAAATAGTAGAAATGCTAGGTGTGATTTCGTTATTTGGATACCTTAATAGATGGAACGATAGTATGGGAACAACTTTAGAGAATGATGCTATTGATAGCGGAAACCAATATTTAGGAAAACATGGTTTTGAGGTTGGAAAACATGTTTAATAATACAGATTTACTTTTAAAAAAAGCCTTGTTAGTAGTAACAAGGCTTTTTAATGTTTCTTAATATCTATTTTTTAGTTAATGGATAGTTTTCAAAAACTAAACCTTCAAAACCTGTTTTTATAAAATTTCTTATGTTTTGATGTCCTGATCCGTTTGGGTTTTTTAATACCTCATCAAAATAATATTGACCAAAACAGGCTAAAGTTTCGGTTTTAGATAAGTCTTCTGCTTTTGCAAATGCAAACACTTTACATGAACCTGAATTTTGCCCTTCGGCATTTTGTAACGTACCGTTAGTAAATGCTGTTGGTGTAAAATTAAAGTAAGTGTCCACTACGTCCATTGTTTCCGCGAAAGCGATAGTATTAGGAGCGGTTTTTAATTTTGTTTTAAACTCTTGAATGGTCATTGTTTAATATAATTTATTTAGATTTTCCTGCTACAACTATAACAATTTCACCTTTTGGTGGTTTGTTGGTATAATGCTCTAGTACTTGTTTTGCTGAACCACGAATGGTTTCTTCATATAATTTGGTTAATTCTCTAGAGACTGATACTGGTCTGTCTTCTCCAAAATACTCGCAAAAATGTCCTAATGTTTTATTTAATTTATGTGGACTTTCGTAAAAAATGATGGTTCTGGTTTCTTCGGCTAAAAGTTTTAGTCTGGTTTGACGTCCTTTTTTAACTGGTAAAAACCCTTCAAAAACAAACTTATCGTTAGGAAAACCACTGTTAACCAATGCTGGTACAAATGCTGTTGCACCTGGTAAACAGTCTACTTCAATATCATGCTCTACGCAAGCTCTAGTTAATAAAAATCCTGGATCTGATATTGCTGGTGTGCCTGCATCACTAATTATTGCAATGGTTGTACCTGCTTTTAATTTTTGTATTAAGCTATCTACCGTTTTATGCTCATTATACATATGGTGACTTTGCATTTGTGTTGTGATTTGGTAGTGCTTTAATAATTTTCCTGAGGTGCGTGTATCTTCAGCTAAAATTAAATCGGCAGCATTTAAAACTTCTATTGCTCTAAAAGTCATGTCTTTAAGATTACCAATAGGTGTTGGAACTATGTATAATTTACTCATTTTCAATTAAATCAGATTCAAATTTACAATCTTTTTGATATATAAGAAGCAACCTTTTGCTAAATTAGACATCTATTAATTAACCACACAAAAATGAAAAACTCGCTATTCTTCATCTTTATATTAATATCTAATTTTTTCTCTCAAGCACAAAGCTCAGATTTGTCTATTGTGGTTGAGGCTCAAGATTTATCAGGTAATGCTCTGTCTCAGGCTAATATCTATCAAGAGTTTCAATATATAATTACTGTTTTTAATTCTGGTAGCAATGTTAGCAATGCTACGTTTAATCAAATAATTGATAATAGCGTTGCCATACAAAGTTATACTAGCCTAAATCAGACTGGTGGAGCAAGTCCTATAAATCCTATAACTTTAACTGGAAATACTATTAATGCAACTATTGCTAGTTTACCGTCTAATAGCAGTGTCGCTTTAAAAGTAATTGTGAAAGCACCTTTAGGCTCTGGTGGTATTGCTACTAATGCTAATGTTTTTCCGCCTGACGGAACAACAGACAGTGATACGTCAAATAATACTTCTATTATATCTATTGATATTGTTGAAATCCCTATAGATTTTACAGTTACTTACAACCAAATTAATCCAACTGCTGGAAACAGTATTAATAATTGGAACGAATCTATAACCTACCAATTTACTATCACTAATAATAGCAGTGTAAGCTACCCTTTAATGGGTTTTAAAAATATATTTACCAATAATCTGAGTACATTTTATGGTTATCCATATTTACAACTTTTAAGTGTTGATTGTACTTCTGCTTCTAACGGAATGAATTGTATTGATACCTCAAACCTAAATGGTAATCCAACTTATCTATCTTCATCTTTAGAATTATTTAATTACACCTCAGCAATAGAGTTTTTACCTGGAGGATCTATGGTTTTTGAAATGGAAGTTTTGTTTCTGAACCCTTATTGTGCTACCATATTGTCTGATTTAGATCTGTCAAGTTTTATCGAATTAACTTTAAGTCCCTCTGACATCAATCAATCACCTGATCAATCAAACATTATAAATAATATTTTACTAGAATCTTTTATATGTCCTGAGGCAGATTTATGTATTTCTACAGTTCAAACTAATCCGGACGCTACTCAAGAAGTTAGCTGGAATGATGAAGTTATTTTTGTTACTGATGTTTGTAATATGGGTCCAGAGGATGCGTATATGCGTTTCTTTTTACAAAATTTAACGTCAGATGTCAATTGGCAAATCCAATCTATTACTTGTAACAGCACTACTGGAATGATATCTTGTAATGACTTTACACTTAGTGATCAAAATTCTTTCTGGGAGAGTAGCGAGTTTGTACTACCTGCTAACTCTACAATAACAGTTACTACAGTTGCAATATTTTTTGAACCAGACTCTTGTATTCCTACAACAGAAGAGTACACCAATGTGCATATTAGAAGTGGTGTAAATTTATTAGACAACAGTATTATCGATCCTAATATCACTAACGATTATGATAGTGATTTTGTTTTGCTTACTGCTTTACCTTTATGTGATGTAGAAGAATTTGCAGATTTATCAATTACTAAAACACAAGTTAACCCACAATTACCTACTGGCTCAAACAATAATAACACTATTGAATGGGGAGAAGTCACATACGATGTTGTTGCAACAAATAATAGTAATGAGGACACAATAATAGAGTTGTCTGATTTTTTAAATGATGGATCACCAGGAACATTAGTGTCTGTTACTTGTTTAGAAACAACAGGAACTGCTTCTTGCTATACTATAGTCAATGAGAATGTTGGTGTTTTTATGGATGGTATTCCTGAAGATGGAGTTAATGATGTATTTTGGCAAATTACTGCTGATGAAAATGTAACACTACCTGCACAAAGCTCTATAACTTATCAAGTGGTTATAGATTGGGCTCCAGAATGCACAACAAATGATGTTACTGTCAGAAACAACGCTACAATAGCAAGTGTTGATAAACCAAATGAAATTGATACAAGTGATAATACTGTTATGGTTGTTACCTACATGGCTCCATGTATAGATATTTTAGTACAGACATATCCTGAGTTTACTTCGGTTGATGTGGATACTGCATTTAATTGGATTATCGACATTACCAACAGTAATTCTGGCTCAAGTGCTACTAATATAGATTTTGAAGATGTTTTAGGCCCACAATTTACCATAAATGGATCACCAAGTTGCAATGTTACAGTAGGTACAGCAAGTTGCACACCAACGTTAACCATTTCTGGTAATACTGTAAATGGAATTATACCTATTATGGAAGCAGGATCTACAATACAAATAATCATACCTGTTTTAGCTCCAAGTTTTGGTGGTGCTTTTACCAATACTGCTCAAGCTATAGGTAATAGTAATGAAAATAACGAGCTAACGCCAGAAACCAATTTGTCTATTAGTAATATGCAAGTTATAGCTCCCACAGTACTTAAATCATTTATTCCTAGCCAAATTATTGTAGGACAAGAAAGCGCTTTAACATTTACCGTTTTTAATGTTTCCGGTAATGCATCACAATCCAATATAGCTTTTACAGATAATCTACCTACAGGTATGTCAATTGCAGGACCAGTTAATTGGTCAGAACAAAATGGTTGTTCTGCAAACTTTAATAACACTATTGGTGACACAAATTTTAATGTTACTGATTTAACATTTCCAGATGGAGTTGAAAGTTGCTCTTTTGAGGTTATTGTTACAACAACTTCTGAAGGCGAATTTATAAACAACAGTACTAATTTTAGTGATTTAAATAATATAGATAGCGCTTTAGCTAATGCAACATTAACTGTATTAGAGGACAATAATGATGTTGACATACAGATATTAAAATCTGTATCACCAACTGAAGCTTCTATAGGAAATACAGTACAGTTTACTATTACCGCTACCAATTTAGGAACTACCGAAGCAACAAATATTCAAATTTTAGAGATGCTTCCTTTAGGCTACACGTTTATATCTGCTCAGACAAGTATGGGTAATTATAACACTACTAATTATGTATGGAGTCTAACCAACTTACTTCCTAATCAATCAGAAACTTTAACCTTAAACGCTCAAGTTGTGTCATCAGACAACTTATTAAATCATGCTAGTCTAGTTAGTCTCTCAGAAGTAGATAGAGACGATAGTAATAATGAAGACCAAGCCGAAGTTAATGTTAACAACTGTTTAAATATACCAAGCGGTTTTTCACCAGGTAACGATGCAACAAATGACACCTTTAAAATCCCTTGTATTGAAGACTATCCTTATAGCAGTCTAAATATTTATAATAGATACGGAACATTAGTATACCAAAATAACAACTACAACAACACCTGGAACGGAATGCCAAATTCTGGTCCTTTAAACCAAAATAGAAAACTACCCATAGGTACCTATTATTATATTTTTACCATAAAAGCAATAACCAAACCCTTTGTAGGATATGTGTATTTAAACTACTAATTTTTTATCACGCACTTCTTTACCTAAAAAATAAGATATCAACACCAAAAATATTGTAAAAAACGACATACCAAACAAGCCATGTTGTGCTATATAATGTGCTACTGTAGCTAATACAACATCAAAGAAAAAACCTGCATAAGCCCATTCTGTAAGCCATGTATTTTTACGCAATAAAATTATTACAACGCCTAAAACTTTAATAATAGCTAGTGGTATTACAATGTAAGTTGGGTAGTTTAAACTTTCAAAAAAGCCCTCTACCATTTTAGTATTAAAAAAATACATTTGTGCAGAGTATATAAATATTCCACAAACTAAAATTGTAGATATCCAATATATAATGGATTTTATAGAGGTTTGTTTCATGTAGTAGTGGTATTTATAATGTTAAATATTTATTCAAACTTAGAGGCAATAATAGACATAAAACGGACTTCATAATCCTCTTTTCCTATCCAATTATTGTATTCTGGTTTAACAACGTTATTTATTAAATTATTAGCTTCATCTAAAGAGGTAGATGTATTTAATTGTGATAATACTCGGTTATAATCATCTGGTTCACCATCAAACAAATGCTTGATAAACGCTAATTTATCATTTAGTCCAATATTTAATCCTGACTTAAGTTTATCGTTTAAACTCTTTTTTTCGTCTGCCAAAGATTTTATAACTGGTTCAAATACAGGAGTATCTCCAAAGTTTGAAGTAATGTCTTCAAAATCATTTTTTTCAAATTCTTTTTTAGGGATAACCGACTCAATTAATGAATCTACTTGATGGGTCTCCTCAGGCATTTGCGCAACTATATCTTTAATTTTTTCCATTAATGGCTCTGTGATTTCTTCGCCTTCGTCTTCATCTAAATGGACATACGTTTTATTATCCACTTCAATATTATCGCTAATTTTATTATTAAATGCAGAATCTAACATATCAAAAAACGAAGAGTCATTACCAATTGTTGGTAAGGTATCGTCTAGATTTTCGCTAGCAAATTTTAAAACAGTAAGTTTTTCATACAAAGCAGCAACCTCAGCATGCATTTTGTTAACATCATCTTTACCACCTAGTTTTAGAATTCTATGAGCAATACTCATTAGCTCTGCTTCCAATTTCTTCTTCATGGTTTTATTTTTTTTATATTTTTTTCAATTTATTGCAAGTTGGCCTTTTGATTTTTAATAAATTTGACCCACCTTTATATAAAACGTGAATGCTTTACGTTTTAGTGCTAAATTTACAAAATGTTTCTTGAAAATACAGTAAATCAAAAAGAACAATTTGGATGGATTGAAGTCATCTGTGGATCAATGTTTTCTGGTAAAACTGAAGAGTTAATCCGTAGGCTTAAGCGAGCCCAATTTGCAAAACAAAAAGTAGAAATCTTTAAACCTGCAATTGATGTGCGTTATGATGAAGAGATGGTCGTATCACACGACTCTAACGAAATTAGATCCACACCTGTACCTGCTGCTGCCAACATACCAATATTAGCCGATGGTTGCGATGTTGTTGGTATAGACGAAGCGCAATTTTTTGACGATGGGATTGTTAGAATATGTAATGACCTTGCCAATAAAGGGATAAGAGTTATTGTTGCTGGATTAGATATGGACTTTAAAGGTAATCCATTTGGGCCAATGCCAAACCTAATGGCAACTGCAGAATATGTTACAAAAGTACACGCTGTATGCACCAGAACTGGTAATCTTGCACAATATAGCTTCAGAAAATCTGCTAATGACAGCCTAGTATTATTAGGTGAAACTGATGAGTACGAACCTTTAAGCAGAGCTGCATATTACAAAGCAACAATGCGAGAAAAAGTTAAAAATATTAATGTTGAAGATCCTCAACAAATAGATACAAATCCAGAAGCATCTAATGGATAACGTCCAAGAAACTATTCTAGAAATAGATTTAAAAGCACTACAACACAATTTTAAGTATCTAAAATCTAGACTACATAATAACACCAAGTTTTTAGCAGTAGTCAAAGCCTTTGCTTATGGTAGTGATGCTGCTGAAGTAGCCAAATATCTTGAACAATTAAATATAGACTATTTTGCTGTAGCCTATACCTATGAAGGTGTTGCTTTGCGTGATGCAGGTATCACCACTCCAATTTTAGTGTTACATCCTCAACCTGTAAGTTTTGATGATATTATCAAACGCTGCTTAGAACCAAGCATATATTCTCAACGTGTTTTAGATCTATTTATCGCTTCCGCAGAAACCCATAAACAACATAATTACCCTGTTCATTTAAAATTTAACACAGGTTTAAACAGACTAGGGTTTAATCAACAAGACATACCTAAAATAGCAGAAACTTTGTCTAAAACCGAAGCTATTAAAGTCACTAGCTTATTTTCTCATTTAGCCGAAAGTGAAGTATTAGATGACACAGATTTTACAAAATCACAAATTGAAAGCTTCACTAAAATTCATAAAGACGTTTATGCAACTTTAAACTATAAACCTTTTTTACACATTTGTAATACTTCCGGAATTATAAATTATCCAGAAGCACACTTTGACATGGTAAGAAGTGGGATTGGTTTAAATGGTTTTGGAAACGACCCTGAAGTTAACAAATACCTAAAACCTATAGCTGCATTAAAAACAAACATTTCTCAAATTCATCATATAAAAAAAGGTGAAAGTTTAGGTTATAACAGAGGCTTTATTGCTCAAGAAGACACCATAACAGCAACCTTACCATTGGGTCACGCAGACGGAATTAAAAGACAATATGGAAACAAAAAGGGCTTTGTCACTATAAATAATCAAAAGGCTTATATACTAGGAAACGTTTGTATGGACATGATAATGGTTGATGTTACTAATATTAAATGTAAAGAAGGAGATCAAGCAATTATTTTTGACGACAAACATACTGCTGAGGATTTAGCAGGACAAGTCGACTCCATTTCATACGAATTACTTACAGCTGTATCTCAACGAATAAAACGTGTCATACGTCGATAACAATTTGTTAGTCGACCAATGATTTATCTTGTTTTGTTAAAATTTTAACTAAATTCGGAGTAATTAATATTAACTAACAATTTAAATTTTAAAATTATGCTTAAAGAGTTTAAGAATTTTATCATGACAGGAAACGTAATTGAATTTGCGGTTGCTGTAATTATGGCTGGAGCCTTAGGACAAGTAATTAATGGATTTGTAAATAACATTGCAATGCCATTTGTAGGTCACTTTGCAGGAGGAATTGACTTTGCAGCCAAAAAGCTTGTACTTGATGAAGCTGTAGTAGATGCTGCTGGTGTAGTTACAAAACCAGAAAATGCAATCATGTATGGTACTTGGATTAACACAATTATTAACTTATTAATTGTAGGATTTATAATGTTTATAATTGTTAAAGCTTACAATAAAACTAAAAAACCAGTTGAACCAGCTGCACCAGCAGGACCAACTGACAACCAATTATTAATGGAAATTAGAGATGCTTTAAAAAAGTAATCTAAATTTTATTATTATCACTAAAAACCGGTTTTTAATTCAAAATCGGTTTTTTTATGTCTTCTTTTTACAAAAAAATTAAGACTTTTTATATTCTTAAATACTCTAAATACGCTAATTTTAACCTTTAATTTAATTAGTATTTAAAATGAGAGTAGCAGTAGTTGGAGCAACCGGAATGGTTGGAGAAGTAATGCGTAAAGTATTAGAAGAAAGACAGTTTCCTATAACAGAATTTATTCCTGTAGCGTCAGAACGCTCAGTAGGAAAATCCATTGCGTTTAACGGTAAAGATTACACCATAGTAAGCTTACAAGATGCGGTAAATGCCAAACCTGATATTGCTTTATTTTCAGCAGGTGGAAGTACATCTTTAGAATGGGCTCCAAAATTTGCAGAAGTTGGAACCACTGTAATTGACAATTCTTCAGCTTGGAGAATGGACGAAAATAAAAAATTAGTCGTTCCAGAAATTAATGCAAATCAATTAACTAAAGACGATAAGATTATAGCTAACCCAAACTGCTCTACCATTCAAATGGTAATGTGTTTGGCTCCTCTTCATGAAAAATATAAAATTAAACGTATTGTAGTTTCTACTTACCAATCTATTTCTGGTACAGGTGTTAAAGCTGTTCAGCAATTAGAAAACGAATTAGCAGGTGTTGATGGAGAAATGGCTTACCATTATCCAATCTTTAAAAATGCAATTCCACATTGTGATGTTTTTGAAGACAATGGCTACACTAAAGAAGAACTAAAACTGGTCAATGAAACCAGAAAAATATTAAACGATAATACTATTGCTGTTACAGCAACAGCTGTTAGAATACCTACAGCTGGAGGTCATAGTGAGTCTGTAAATATTGCTTTTGAAAACGATTATGATTTAACCGAAGTAAGAGAATTACTAAGCCAAACAGATGGTGTTGTAGTACAAGATAATGTAGACGTAAACACCTATCCAATGCCACTTTACGCTAATGGTAAAGACGAGGTTTTTGTAGGTCGTATTAGACGTGATTTATCTCAAGAAAATTCAATTAATATGTGGATTGTTAGTGACAATTTACGTAAAGGTGCTGCTACAAACACAGTACAAATAGCCGAATATTTAGTTAAAAACAAATTAGTTTAACACTACATTTATTTTCTGTAATTTATTAAAAAGCGTTTGTTTTAGCTAACAAACGCTTTTTTGTTTAAATTTATAATCACAACCAAAACGTATTTTAAAATGAAAAAAATAGCACTTGGCTTATTAACATTGTCCATAATTATGTCCTGTAAAGAAGAACAAAAACCACAAAAACAAACCAAAAGAGATATAGTTGTAAACTACCCTACTACAAACAAAGTAGATACTGTTACTAATTATTTTGGTACAGACGTAAAAGATCCTTACAGGTGGCTAGAGGACGACAGAAGTCCAGAAACTGAAGCTTGGGTAAAAGCCGAAAACAAAGTAACACAAGACTACCTAAAAAACATTCCGTATAGAAAAGAATTAAAACAACGCCTTGAAAAGCTATGGAATTACGAAAAAATAGGAGCTCCTTTTAAAGAAGGAGATTACACTTACTTTTATAAAAACAATGGACTACAAAACCAGTATGTAATTTATAGATACAAAACAGGTGAAGACCCAAATACAGCAACAGTATTTTTAGATCCAAACACATTTAAAGAAGACGGAACCATATCTTTAGGAGGTACAAGTTTTTCTAAAAACGGAAAAATTTTAGCGTATTCCATCTCTGAAGGAGGAAGTGATTGGCGCAAAATTTTAGTAATGGATGTAGAGTCAAAACAAATTATTGAAGACACTTTAGTAGACATTAAATTTAGCGGAATGTCTTGGTACAAAAACGAAGGTTTTTACTACTCAAGCTATGACAAACCTAAAGGAAGTGAATTATCTGCAAAAACAGATCAACATAAAGTATACTACCATAAACTAGGGACACCTCAAAAAGAAGATCAATTAATTTATGGTGGTACAGAAGTCCAAAAACATAGATACATTTACGGAACCGTTACAGAGGATGACAAATATTTAATTATTTCACCAAGAGTTTCAACCTCTGGAAACAAATTACTAATTAAAGATTTAACACAACCTAATAGTAACTTTAAAACTATACTTAACCACACAGATAGCGATACTTATATTATTGAAAATGAAGGTAGCAAATTATTTATAGTAACAAATCTTAAGGCTCCAAACCAGAAAATAGTAACTGTTGACGCTGCAAATCCAACTCCAGAACATTGGGTTGACTTTATACCAGAAACCAAAAACGTTTTAAGTCCTTCTACTGCTGGTGGATACTTTTTTACAGAATATATGGTTGATGCTGTATCAAAAATAATGCAGTACGATATGACAGGAAAATTAATAAGAGAAGTCAAATTACCAGGTATTGGTAGTGCTGGAGGTTTTAGTGCTAAAAAAGAAGACACAAGTTTATATTATTCGTTTACCAATTACGTTACTCCTGGAAGCATTTATAAATATAATATTGAAGAAGGCATATCAGAATTATATCGTAAACCAGACATAGATTTTAATCCAGAAAATTTTGAAAGTAAACAAGTTTTTTACGCTTCCAAAGATGGGACAAAAGTACCAATGATTATTACTCATAAAAAAGGCTTAGAACTTGACGGAAAAAACCCAACTATTCTTTATGGATATGGTGGATTTAATGTTAGTCTAACACCAAGTTTCAGTATTGCTAATGCTGTTTGGATGGAACAAGGTGGTATATACGCAGTGCCAAATCTTCGTGGTGGTGGAGAATATGGAAAAGCTTGGCATGATGCAGGAACTCAATTAAAAAAACAAAATGTTTTTGACGATTTTATTGCTGCTGCAGAATTTCTTATTGATAACAAATATACTTCTTCAGACTTTTTAGCTATTAGAGGAGGATCAAATGGTGGTTTATTAGTTGGTGCAACAATGACACAACGTCCAGATTTAATGAAGGTCGCAATACCTGCTGTTGGTGTTTTAGACATGCTACGTTACCACACATTTACTGCTGGAGCAGGCTGGGCTTATGACTACGGTACAGCAGAAGATAATAAAGAAATGTTTGATTATTTAAAAGGTTACTCTCCTGTACATAACGTAAAAGAAGGCGTGCAATATCCTGCCACTATGGTAACTACTGGTGACCATGATGACAGAGTAGTACCTGCGCATAGTTTTAAATTCGCAGCAGAATTACAAGCCAAACAAACAGGAACAAACCCAACCTTGATTAGAATTGAAACTGATGCTGGTCATGGTGCAGGAACACCAGTTAGCAAAACCATAGAACAGTATGCAGATATTTATGGTTTTACTTTATACAACATGGGATTTGACGTTCTTCCAACAGAAATAGAAGATTTTAAAGACTAAAAAACAATACGTTAATAAAAAAAGGGGACTAATATTTTCTATTGGCCTCCTTTTTTTATATTTGTTAAAATCTTAACTAACCCAAATTTAGACACTGATGAAAAAAACCATCCTACTGGTCTGTTTCGCAATCACTTGTTTAAGCATCAATGCACAAAAAGCAGATGTAAAAACAAAAGAAATTAAAGCTACTTTTGAACAGCCAGAATTTCTTAAAAACATTAAAACTTATAGTTATACAATACAAGATGATGGTACCTACTGGAATTACACTCCTACAGCTCAAAACCCAACATTAGCATCAAATACAGAAGGTATAAACCTTAGTGGGTTAGAACGTGTAAAAGATAGTGCTGACTTACAAATTGTTGTTGGTTTTTCTGGAAACCAATTAAAAACCAGTCCTGGTTTATACGTTTTACAAGGTACTTACCATATTATGGTACTAAACAAAGACAACAAGCTATTGTTAACCATAGAAAAATCTGTTGAAAAAAATGTTAATGCAGGAGACAATAGATACAGCATAACAAACAGAGACTCTAGAAACATAACCAAAGCACTTATTGTGACTGAGCATGTAGAAAAGCTTTTAAAGGAATACGAACATTTATTTTCTGGTACAGCAGACTTAAAAGTACCTTTTGGCTTATTCAAAAAAACAAAAGGTGGTGTAGCAGAAAGTTTTAATGAAACTTCAAAACCATTAATAGACTCAATAATTTCAAACAGTAATAACATTGAAAATATTGATAAAGCTATTACTTTTTGGACAGAGCAATTAGAAGTAGATTTTGGAAAAAAAGTAAAAGACAAAATTAAAAACCGAGTAATATATGCTAATTTGACATCTGCTAACTTACTTAAAAAAGATCTTGAATCTGCAAACACTAATTTTGATCTTGTTAAAGAAAATACAGGTTTTTTTGATACTTGGACCTCTAGCTACAAAACTATTTTTAATCGCTTTGAAAGCTTTAAGGAACTAGGTGACCCTAAAAAACTTACAACTATTAATCTTACACCAACATCTTCTTATTTAATAACACTTCCTTCAGGAAAGTATTATAATAAAGATAAAGATCCAATTGTTTGCTCTAAAATTGAAATTCAAAATTTTGTACCAAACACTAAATCAGGAATTGCCTCTTTAGACTCAAAAGTGAAACCAGAAATTTATCTTTATGAAAACGATAAAAAAACACTTCGTTATTTTGGTAGTGATAATACCAAAATAATTACAGATCAAGGCGAAGAAATTGTTTTTAAAGTACATAAAGGAGAATATAAAGCTTGCACAAAACAAGACGATGGTACATACAAAATATACAACAGTAATACCATTATCAAATAAATAAAACTATATTAAAAAAAGGCATTCGATATTTGAATGCCTTTTTTTATTATTTAATGTTTTTCTTAAATAAGCCTTAAAAAACAATCTATCTTTTGGTCGTATTAAGCAATTAATATAGTTTTACGCTTCTAAATGAACAAGACTCTAACTAAATACTTACTTATATCTGTACTCTTATTACTAATAAGTGTTACTAATGTTTTTGCAAATTCGTTTGTAAATAATAATCCGTATTTAATAAATGTCAACACACCTCAGACTACAAATCAGACAACATTTGTAAAAAACTCAGTATTTACTTTTCATTTTATAGTTCATCAAAATAAAGATGCCGAGCTATTTTTTGATTATACAGAAACTGAAGAGTCTGAAAATGAAGAGTCCACTTCTACCATAGTTATAAAGTCTTCATATAACTATTTAAAAACATATTTAACTACACAATCTCTAACAGGTTTGTCTTATCGTCTTGATAAAGAAACAAAAAAACACAAACCTCAACCTTGTCAAACTTCGACAAAAACTCATGTAAGATTACAAGTATTTATAATCTGATTCCTCTTCCTTTTTAAACCAAAATCGTATTGGTTTTCCCTCATTTTTTCGATAAAAAACTTATTACAACTAGTCTTTATTATGCTGTATTAGCAAGTATTGACTGCAAAGACATTTTATTTCAACAATTTATTTCAAATTAAAAAAATATGAAAAAAATCTTCATTTTCATGGGTGTATTCGCATGTCTAATTCATACAAGTTGCGAAACTAAAAAAGAAGAAAAAAAGAACAAGTAGCTTTTCTTGTTACAAACCCTATTAAAAAAGACACTATTATACTAAAAGATTACGTAAGCCAAATACATTCGATAAAACACATAGAACTAAGAGCTTTAGAAAAAGGGTACTTAAAAAACATTTATGTGGACGAAGGGCAACAAGTAAAAAAAGGGCAAGTAATGTTTCAAATAATGCCTAATATATATCAAGCTGAATTACAAAAGGCTAAAGCAGAATCAAATGCAGCAGAGATAGAATTAAAAAACACAAAACTTTTAGCTGATGGTAATGTGGTCTCAAAAAACGAATTAGCTATGGCTAATGCAAATCTAGACAAAGCTAAAGCAGAAGTCGCTTTAGCACAAACCCATTTAGGTTTTACTAGAATACACGCTCCTTTTAATGGTACTATGGATCATCTAGAAGCTAGAGAAGGTAGTCTTCTTGACGAAGGAGAATTATTAACTACATTATCAGACAACAGTAAAATGTGGGTGTATTTTAATGTTCCGGAAGCCGAGTATTTGGATTACATAACTAGCGTAGATAAAGACACAAAAAAAGAAGTGCAATTATTAATGGCTAATAACAAACTTTTCAATCAAAAAGGAATTGTTGAAACAATAGAAGGTGAATTTAATAGCGAAACAGGAAATATTGCTTTTAGAGCCACTTTCCCTAATCCAGATGGTATTTTAAGACATGGTGAAACAGGTAGTGTTTTAATGCGTGTTCCTTTTAAGGATGTCATTATCATACCGCAAAAAGCAACTTTTCAAATTTTAGATAAAACCTATGTCTTTATTGTTGATAAAAACAACATCGTAAAACAAAAAAAATTAATGTGGGTGCAGAGTTGCCACACTTGTTTATTGTAGACAAAGGTCTTAATCAAAACGACACTATTTTACTAGAAGGAATTAGAATGGTTAAAAATAACGAGGAAATAAAAACCAAGTTTTTAGAACCAAACAAAGTAATGTCTGAGTTAGACTTATATGCTGAATAATTTTAGAATTTAATCTACAAAAGACATGTTTAAACAATTTATAAAAAGACCCGTTTTGGCAATTGTCATTTCGGTAATCATATTATTTATAGGTGGATTGGCCATCAAACAACTACCTATATCTCAGTTCCCACAAATAGCACCTACAACGGTAAATATTTTTATAGCGTACCCTGGTTCTAGCTCCGAAGTATTAGTTAACTCCACATTAATCCCTCTTGAAACAGCAATAAATGGTGTTCAAGACATGCGTTATATTGCCTCTGATGCAACAAGTGCTGGAGAAGCAACTGTTCGTGTTATTTTTGAACCAGGTACAGATCCCAACGAAGCAGTCGTCAGGGTAAAAACACGAGTAGATCAAGTAATGCCATTATTACCAGAATTGGTCCAACGTGAAGGTGTTATAATAACACCTGTACAACCTAGTATGCTAATGTATGTTAACCTTTCTAGTAGCGATAAAAATAACGACGAAAAGTTTTTATACAACTATGCTTACACAAAAATTATTCCTGAAATACAACGTATTAAAGGTATTGCAAGTGCTAAAATTTTAGGAAGTAGAAAATATGCGATGCGTGTTTGGTTAAAACCAGATCGTATGAGAGCTTACAATATTTCTGCAGAAGAAGTTTTAGAAGCTATGGAAGAACAAAGCATACTTGCTAGACCTGGACGTTTAGGTAGAAGCTCTGGTATGACCTCTCAATCTTTAGAATATGTATTAACTTATGAAAACAGATATAACGAGCCTGAACAGTACAAAGACATTATTATTCGAGCCAATAGTGAAGGAGAAATTATTAAGTTAAAGGACATTGCAGAAGTTAATCTTGGAAGCGAATTTTTTGATATTTATTCTAATTTAGATGGTAAACCATCAGCATCCATAGTATTAAAACAAACTTTTGGAAGTAATGGTAGTGATGTTATTGATGCTGTAAAGGAAAAGCTAGAAGAATTAGAAGTAGACTTACCTCCAGACGTAGATTTTCAAATAAGTTATGACGTTTCTAATTTTTTAGATGCTTCAATAGAGCAAGTTTTACATACGCTTAGAGATGCCTTTATACTTGTAGCAATTGTTGTATTCTTATTTCTAGGAGATTGGCGTTCTACTTTAATTCCAATTATAGCAGTTCCTGTATCTTTAATTGGTGCTTTTTTCGTGATGCAATTATTTGGATTATCAATAAATTTAATCACATTATTTGCTTTAGTATTAGCCATTGGTATTGTCGTTGATGATGCTATAGTTGTAGTAGAAGCTGTACATATAAAAATGGAAGAAGATCATCTGTCTCCATACAAAGCTGCTTCTGCTGTTTTAGAAGAAATTGGAGGCGCAATTATAGCAATAACATTAGTAATGGTATCCGTATTTATACCTATTGCGTTTATGTCTGGTCCTGTTGGTGTATTTTATAGACAGTTTTCTATAACCATGGCTGGCTCCATTATTATATCTGCAATTGTAGCCTTGACATTAACTCCAGTTTTGTGTGCAATGTTATTAAAAAACAATCACAATAAAAAACGTAAATCTATAGTAGATAAATTTATTGATTGGTTTAATCGAGGCTTCGAAAAATTAACAGGAAGATACATTACAATTCTAAATAAAATAGTAGCAAGACGTATTGTTACTTTCGGAATTTTAGCTGCATTTTGTATTGGTATATTTTTCACTAATAAAGTATTACCGGCTGGTTTTATACCTAATGAAGACCAAGGAATGATTTATGCCATTATACAAACACCTCCAGGAGCAACTTTAGAACGTACTAATGAAGTTGCCAAAAAACTTCAAAAAATATGTGAAGAAACAGAAGGCGTAGAATCGGTATCGTCTTTAGCTGGTTATGAGATTATGACCGAAGGACGAGGCTCTAACGCTGGTACATGCTTAATTAACCTAAAACCTTGGTCAGACCGTCATCACTCTGTACATGAAATCATGGAAGAGCTGGAAGAAGAAACTAAAGACTTAGGTGCTGTAATAGAATATTTTGAACCTCCAGCAGTACCAGGATTTGGATCTTCTGGTGGTTTTGCTTTACGTTTATTAGACAAAACCAACTCTACAGATTACCATCATTTTGAGAGTATTAACAATGAGTTTATGGACGCTTTATCAAAACGTAAAGAGTTATCTGGTTTATTTACTTTCTTTTCGGCCAATTACCCACAGTACCAATTAAAAATAAATAATAAAATTGCGATGCAAAAAGGGGTAACCATTAGTAAAGCAATGGAAAACCTAAATATTTTAATTGGTAGTACTTACGAGCAAGGTTTTATTAGGTTTGGTAGGTTTTTTAAAGTCTACACACAAGCTGGTCCAGAATATAGACGATTGCCATCAGATTTAGAAAAGCTTTTTGTAAAAAATGAGGAAGGTGAAATGGTACCTTATTCTGCTTTTATGAGTATAAACAAAAAATTAGGACCTAACGAAATTACAAGATATAATCTCTACAATTCGGCTTCCATTAGAGGTCTTCCTGCAAAAGGTTATACCAGTGGAGATGCTATAAATGCTATTAAAGAAGTTGCTACACAACAATTGCCAAGAGGATACGATATTGCTTGGGAAGGCTTATCGTACGACGAAGCAAGAAGAGGTAACGAGTCTATTTATATCTTTATAATTGTTTTAGCTTTCATGTATTTTGTTTTAGCTGCTCAATACGAAAGCTTCTTACTACCATTAACCGTAATATGCTCTTTACCTATAGGTGTTTTTGGATCCTTTGTTTTACTTAAAGCAATGGGCTTAGCTAACGATGTATACGCGCAAATAGGCATAATAATGCTCGTTGGTTTATTAGGTAAAAATGCGGTTTTAATTGTAGAATATGCAGTGCAAAAAAACAGGCAAGGTGCAACAATTTTAGAATCTGCTATTGCTGGTGCAAAAGCTAGATTTAGACCAATTTTAATGACCTCCTTTGCTTTTATTGCTGGACTAATTCCTTTAATTATTGCACATGGTGCTGGTGCTATTGGAAATAAAACCATTGGTGGATCATCTTTAGGTGGTATGTTAATTGGAACACTTGGTGGTGTATTTATTATACCAGGTTTATATTACATATTTGCAAAAATGGCAGATGGAAAAAGCCTTATAAAAGACGAATCTCATGAGCCACTTTCGGAAGAGTTTATTAGAACAAGTGAATCTTCCAATAATCAAACAAATGAGAATACAAAACAAATAAGTAAGCTTAAAAGTCTACTTAAAAAATTAAGTAAAAAAAATAACAATGAATAATTTTAACACATCCATAAATATCAGGAAACTATATGTTATTGTCATTCTTACAATGGTTTCAATAGTGTCCTGTGTACCAACAAGAAATGTTAGAGAAGAAAATAAAACAGTTCCAAAACAGTATAAAAACAATATAAAAGATAGCACAAATACCGCTAACATACAATGGAAAGACTTTTTCACAGATCCTAATTTAGTTAGTCTAATAGACACTGCTTTAGTTAACAATCAGGAGTTAAACATCATGTTACAAAAAATAGAAATAACTAAAAACGAGATACAAGTAAAAAAAGGGGAATACCTTCCGTTTGTTAATGCATTTGCTGGAGCTGAAGTAGAAAAAGTAGGTGAATATACAAGAAATGGTGCTGTAGAGAAACATCTAGATATTAAAGAAGATGAAGAATTTCCAGAACCATTAACTAATTTTACTGCTGGACTTACAGCATCTTGGGAACTTGATGTTTGGAAAAAACTTAGAAACGGAAAAAAAGCAGCTGTTTTAGAGTATTTAGCTTCGGTAGAAGGTAAAAACTTTATGGTAACTCAATTAATTTCAGAAATAGCAAGTGCTTATTACGAGCTTATGGCTTTAGATAATCAATTAGCAATTATAGAGCAAAATTTAAGCATTCAGCAACAAGCTTTAAAAATGGTAAAGCTTCAAAAGGAAGCTGCTAGAGCAACACTTTTAGCTGTAAGACGTTTTGAAGCCGAAGTATATAAAAACCAAAGCAACAAATTTCAAATTCAACAAAAAATAATAGAAACCGAAAATTCAATTAATTTTTTAGTTGGTAGATATCCACAAACTATAACTCGAAGTTCTGATCATTTTATTGACAAAGAACTTAACAAAATGTCTGCTGGTATTCCCGCTCAATTATTGGCTAATCGTCCAGATATTAAAAAAGCAGAATATGAGTTAGCAGCTTCAAAATTAAATGTAAGTGTTGCAAAAGCAAATTTTTATCCTTCAATAGGTATTAAAGCTAGTGTTGGGTTAGAAGCTTTTAAGCCTAAATACTTAACCAATACACCAGAGTCATTATTATACAATTTAGTTGGAGATATTGTTTCTCCTTTAATTAATAGAAATGCCATTAAAGCTGAATATAAAAATGCAAACACTAGACAATTACAAGCTGTTTTTGAATATGAAAAAACCATTTTAAATGCTTTTATAGAAGTAAAAAATCAATTATCTAATATAGATAATCTTAGAAAAAGCTACAGACTTAAAGAAGAACAGGTACAAGCACTTACAGAATCTATAGAGTTATCCCTAAAACTTTTTAGATCTGCAAGAGCAGAATATACAGAGGTCCTTTTAACACAAAGAGAAGCATTAGATTCTAAAATAGAAATTATAGAAACTAAACGCAATCAATTACTCGCCAATGTAAAACTGTATCAAGCTTTAGGTGGTGGCTGGAATTAAACCAATTACTTTTTAAAAAATTAAAAACCGCTCAAGTTAATGAGCGGTTTTTTTATGTTATTTTTGTTATATGCTTCAAGTAAAAAATCTTTCATTTTCATTTAAAAAAACTCCTGTTTTAATAGGTATTGATTTTACTGTAAAACAAGGTGAAAACGTCGCTATAATTGGCGAAAGTGGCTCAGGAAAAAGTACTTTACTAAATCTTATTTATGGCGAATTTGACTTAGAACAAGGTGAAATATTCTGGAATAATCATCAAATTTTGGGACCAAAATACAATTTAGTTGTTGGTTACGAATTTATGAAATACGTCTCGCAAGAATTTGACTTAATGCCTTTTATTACTGTAGAAGAGAACATAGGCAAACATCTTTCTAACTTTTTTCCTAAAGAAAAACAGGCTCGTACAGCAGAATTATTAGAAGTTGTAGAACTTACTGAGCTAGCAAAAACCAAAGTAAAAACCCTTAGTGGAGGACAAAAACAACGTGTTGCTTTAGCTCGTGCTTTAGCAAAACAACCTGAAATTATCTTACTAGACGAACCCTTTAGCCATATTGATAATTTCCAGAAACAATCTTTACGCAGAAATGTGTTTAAATATCTTAAAGATAAAAATATTACTTGTCTAGTCGCCACACATGACAAAGAAGACGTTTTAGGTTATGCGGATAGAATGATTGTTTTAAACAATCACAAAATAGCTGTTAATAACAGTCCTGAACAATTATTTTTAAATCCCGAAACGCCTTTAGTTGCTTCCTTTTTTGGAGAATTTAATATAATTGAGAATACTATCATATATTCACACCAATTAAAAATTGTTGAGCAATCAAATTTAAAAGCAACAGTTATTGAAAACTATTTTAAAGGCAGTTATTACTTAGTCGAAGCCTACTTAAACGACGATATTGTGTTTTTTGAATCAAAACACAAACAAGCTATAAACAAAATCATTCATCTTGAGGTTTGCAAATAAGGTCAATCACCTTAAAAACAGACGTGTAACACAGTTAAATCTTAACAAGAGAAACCTTAGAACAAAAGATGATTAAAAATCTTCACGTTCAGCATATTGCAGCCCTTCAGGCAATTCAATTGAAGAAAATTCTAAATGTAAAACTCGTCTTGATTTCTTAGAGGTTGTTTTTGATGAAGCGTGTAATAAAAAAGGTTTCATTAATTGAATACCTCCTGAATTAACTTCACTTACAAAAGGAATCGAATGATTAGAAATCAATTTGATTTCTTCATCAGTCAATCGTTTATTATGCGATCCAGGAATCACTTTTAAAGCACCATTTTTCACAGTAACATCATCTAAATGTATACGTATTGTAAACGTGTTTTTAGATATTTTTTCAGGAGGACACACACTAACAACACCTTGTTTATTAGTCCAAGACTTAAAACCATCTACCTCTTTTTTTCTAAAACATTTATTGGAACATCCTGATGCCAGGTTACATACCAATTGTCATTTGTGGATTTATCAAAATAAATTGCTTTTGTTAAAAACGCCTCTTTATCAATGGATTTAATTACTTTTTTAAAATTTTTATTAAATAAAATCACTTTAATATCTGGCATCTTTTTTAAAACCTCTCGCATTCCAAAAGAGGCTTCATCATTAGCCTTAAAATAAGCATCAAATTTTGCCTTTAATTTTCTGATGTCTCTTTTTGTATATACATGATTCAAAATCCCAAAACCTTTATACTCTAATCGTCTTGCAATAGTGCGTAAATTTTTGTCGCTAATTTCAGTTTCATAAGCATCTACAGCATCATATAATCGTTCTTTAATATTTCGTTTTAAACGCTCTGGAGCCAAAACTTTTATTCCTTCACCTAGGCCTAAAATATCTTTTTCTAACTCAAAATTTAACTGAACCATTAATGATATTGTGACGCCATAATTATCACGACTAACTACTTTTTGCGAGTGATGTAATGGTTTTGTCAACACGTAAGGTGCTTGTCTATGGGTGACATAAAGTAATACGTTTTCAGGTTTTAAATTTGGACTAACCGACACTCCTATTGCATGATTATAATATGTTTCAGAGTTAAAACTAGCATCTAAAACAAATTTAACATCACTTTTATCAACAGACAAAATGCGGTCTAAAGCCAAATTCATAATACCTTCATTTTTATTTCGTCTACCAATAACAAACCATCTATTTCTAAATTCTTTTAATAAGTAAGGATAAAAAATAAACGTGCTCTTACTTCTTGCTTTAAAAGATTGATAAGTAATATTTATCGTTTGTTTGTTTTGAATGAATTGATACAATGTATCCAAAAACTCTAGGCCTTTTAACTCCTCATTTTTCTCAAAATCGATTAATGATTTTTCATGTGTTTTTTGTGTATAAACATGATCTTCTAACTTTTGAACCATACTACCCAATTCATTAAAATGAGAAAACCCTTGAAATTGTTTTAAAAATGAAACTGCTTCAGATAATTTTTCTAAATCATGGTTAGAAATTGGACTGTTTGTAATACTATAATTAACATCTTCATACTTATAATATTTTCTGTTATAAACCACAATTGGTGCATTGTAACCTAATTTATCACTACGCATCATTTGCAAATCCAATTGCACTGTACGTTTACTAACATCTACATCTTTGCCTTCATAGTCATATAACGCATCAGAAACCGCTTCAATCAAATCATTAAGCGTCCATTGTTTAAATGTATTTTGAAGACATTTATCAATGGTTTTATACCTAATTAAAGCATTTTTATTAACTGCCATTTTAAAAAATATTTGCTCTAATTTATGACAAAATATTTAGTGCGCAAAGTTATTGCGCAAACAAGAAACACCTTCAATATCTAATTTTAAACAAAAACTTCTTGCTTTTTTCAAAAAAATATAATACTTCGTATTATGAGGCTAAATTTTAACCACTTAGAAAAATAAATTTGGAAAATTCGAAAATAAATGTAGATATTTGCAACGCATTTCAACCAAAACTAAGTTGAATTAAAAATTAGAAACTATGAGTTTATTTATAACATATCAAAACGATCCAAAAGGAATTCTTCCTTTTGTGACGCTTCGTGATTATCGTTAGATAAACTTTTCAATTTTATAAATGAAACATCCGAAGCAACTTAAAAACTGTTTCGGATGTTTTGTTTTCCAGTATTAGCAAACCTGCTAAACATATTTCCAAAATAGTAACATACAAACTGAACTGTATTTAGCATGCAAATAGCGCACGCTTATATCCATCTCAGAAAATAATATTACAATGAAAACTAAAATAATACAGATCACCTCTGGTCGTGGACCAGCTGAGTGTTGTTGGGTTGTAGCACAAGTATTAAAACACTTTATAGCTGACTTAAAACACAATAACATTAATTATAAAATAATACAAAGAGAAAAAGGTATTGAAAACTTGACACTTCAATCCGCAACAATTCAATTACAAGCAAAATCCTTAGATCGGTTTTTAAGTCAATGGATTGGAACAATACAATGGATTGGCAAGTCGACTTTTAGACCTCAAAACAAACGTAAAAACTGGTTTATAGCAATGTATCTAATAAATCAGGATCAAGAGTTTAAAATTAATGACTACGACATTATTTACCAAGCCACAAAAAGCTCTGGACCTGGAGGACAACATGTAAACAAAGTCAGCTCTGCAATAAGAGCTACTCATATACCAACAAAAACACAAGTGTTGGTTATGGATAGTCGCTCTCAGCATCAAAATAAAAAAATTGCAAAAATACGTTTACACGAAAAAGTAAATCAAATACAATTAGACCAATTAAAATCTAACACTAAAAACCAATGGGAAAACCACTTAAATATAGAAAGAGGAAACCCAATACAAATTTTTAAAGGTTCTGATTTTAAAAAAATACAATTGTAAAAACATTTAAAAAACAACGCAATACCTTAAAAAAAGAATTGCGAAACCAATTAAACAACTAAAACAATGGACACTAATTTGTTAAACAACTACGTGCTTAAAGCGATAGACGCTTATCCATATGAGCTAGAAGAAACCGTAGAGAATCTAAATTACGCCTTGTCTTACCAAAGCAATAATGCTTATGCGTTGTACTTAATGGCACGTTTGCAAGCAGAACAATTTGGAGACTACACAATGGCTAAGCAATATTATGCTGAAGCTTTAGCAAGTAAAATGGATTTTCAGAAAGTCTATCCAAGATACATACAAGTCCTTTTGGATAATGAAGATTTTGATGAAGCCCAAAAACTAATTGATTTTGCCTTAACAGTTAAAGGAATTGACAAAGGAAGTATTTGGTGCAAACAAGGTCAGCTTTATGAAATAAAGTTAAAGCATAAAAAAGCTATTAAAGCACTTAAAACAGCAAAACAATTTGGGTTTAATAACGATTTTATAAGCTATATAGATACAGAGATATCAAGAAATAAAAGCAAAATAAAATCTAATAAGAAATCCTCAAAAAGCAAAGCAAAGAAAAAAAGTACTGTAATAAAAAGAAAAAACAAAAGTAATTTTAACTACGCAAAAACATTGCGCAATACACTGTAATATTTGCAGTGTTATTAATAAGGAAGTCTTTTGGAATCTGACTTTAAAAGTAACGCTCTGCTAGATAATGAAGCTAGCAGAGCTTAATAAAAGTTCTTTAAAATATTAAAACTGGAAGTATTGAGCAATTGGCTGGCTCGCCTGACTGTAAATCAGGTCTTTTATTAGCATGTAGGTTCGAGTCCTACTACTTCCACATCAAGCAAGTCTTGTTACGTGTTTCGATATAGCACTATTGTATAAATCCTTGCGGTTTCGCATCAGGTATTTATATCCAACTTGACTTGAAGGCTTTAAGGGTTATTTGGCCAAATAAATAATCTCTTCTATGTACACAGGTTCGAATCCTGTCTTCCGTAACAGGAAGTAGCTAAGTCAGGTTAAGCAGTAGATAATTTTGTAGGTTCGAATCCTACCAAAACCAAATGGTTTTGTGGCGAAACGGTAAACGCACTGTATTTAGGTTACAGCAATTAGGGTGGACTAAAAATCCATAATTCAACAAAGAAGGTCACTTTAAAAAATAGACCACCATTGTGTGTCTCACATAAAACGACAAAAAACAAAGTAAAGGACGACTAGCTTCAACACTTGTTGTTAAAGCAGTCCAGAAAACACCTTGAAATACAATTATATTTTAAGACAATTTAGGTTTCCTTTTAAAGATTAACTTTTCATTAAATAGTTTGAAAATTATTCAACTAAAAATGATAAATCATCCGCAAAACGTTACTTAAATTACTTTTAATCGCTTGTATTTCCGTAGTTAGAAAGATGGTTGTCCTATTGCTTTGTTTTAATTAAGAATAGTCATTTCAGTTGGACTGAAATTCTATTATAAATGTTTAATCATTCTGTAAAAATAAAACGCAGAATAAAAAATTAGAAATCATGAAGAGAGTAAGAATTCATGCAGGCAACGTAGGTTTAGTATTTAAAAATGGAGATTACAAACGTGTCATTACACAAGGTGCACATTGGTTAATGTTTAACGAAAGCGTTATAACATATAGCTTAACATCTGCTTTTAATACACCAAAAGCATTGGATATCTTACTTAAAGATGATGCTTTGGCAAACAAGTTACATGTTATAGATATTGAAGATAATCAAATAGTATTGGTATATAGCAATAATAACTTTAAACATGTATTAACAGCTGGTCGTCATGCGTATTGGAAAGGAGTAATTGACTACAAATTTATTACAGTAGATTTTAACGATATTATCATTCCAAATACAATTGACAAAGCATTATACACCAATAATGCATTGCGCCAATACATCAGAAGCTTTGAAGTTGCAGCACATGAAAAAGCTGTTATGATTGTAGATGACACGTTTGATAAAATTTTAGATCATGGTACATACCATTTCTGGAGAAATAATCAAACCATTAAAATTGCTAAAGCAGATTTACGTCAATTACAATTAGAAATTGCTGGTCAAGAGTTGTTAACCAAAGACAAAGCAACTGTACGTATTAATTTTTATGCGCAATACAAAGTTATAGATATTGAAACTGCGTTAATGCATAATAAAGATTACGAAAAACAATTGTACACTAATTTACAATTAGCGTTAAGATCTTTTGTTGGTACTTATACTTTAGACGAGTTGTTAGACCAAAAAGATAATATTGCAAAAGCAGTATTAGAAGATGTAAAAACACAAGCTACTAAATTAGGTGTTACTGTGTTACACACAGGTATAAGAGATGTAATTTTACCAGGTGACATGAAAGATATTATGAACCAAGTATTAATAGCTCAGAAAAAAGCACAAGCTAATGTCGTAACAAGACGTGAAGAAACAGCTTCAACCAGAAGCTTATTAAATACAGCTAAATTAATGGAAGACAACAGCATGTTGTTTAAGTTAAAAGAAATGGAATATGTAGAAAAAATTGCTGATAAAATTGGCGAAATTACAGTCGCTGGAAACGGTAATGTAATCGAACAATTAAAAGATATTTTTTCTGTGAATAAGTAAGGTTATGGCGTAACCCAAACTAAAAAGAGTTTGGGTCGCGCTTTCCGCTAAATCTTTTGCAAAAAAAGCAAAAGGATACCGCATCAATCGCTTACGCAGACTAAACCAAAAGCTGATTTAAGGCCAAAACAGACGATACTATGCTAATTATTTTGACTTAAATAAATTCACATTAATTAAGTATATTTACTAATAACACTAAAAAGATTCACAAAATGAGTATGAAATGCGGAACAATAACAGACGAGACATTATCTGATTTGATTGATAATAATTTAGAAATTCAAAACAAATTAAAAGAACTAGGTATATCTGAAGATGGTTCACAATTAAAAATTGAATTAAAATATTCTGAATTATTGACAGAGAAAGAAAAGAAGACGTTGAAAAAACAATATAAAAATACATTTTCAAAAAAAACAAGAAAAAAATTAAAAAAAATACTTCCAAATCAAGTAACTAAATTTGGGAATGACAAATTATCACTCAAGTTTTGTCCAACAGACGCAGTCTGTGATAACTGCTACCAAGACCTTCAAAAAAGAAGAAAAGAAAATAGTCTTACCTAAATTAGAGTAACTCATTTTAATCTTAAACGTTTAACAACTCGTAAACCTATAAATATACAGCTCATTGTAGACTCAATACAATAAGCACAAAAAAGATAAATTCTTTTTAGTTGACTAACTTATATCTACAAAACATATCATAAAAAAATTTATGGCGTGTCAAGGTTTACTTTCCAGTTTTTTTAGCGTCAAAGCTCCACATTTTAACTTATCAAATATAAATTCTTTCAAATTTATTTTACTACGCAAAAACATTGCGCATCATACTATAATATTTGTAGTGTAATTAAAAAGAAACAATGGAAACTAACACAAAAATAACAGGAAACGATTTAATCCAATTAGGATTTAGACAAGGAAAATGGATGAAAGACGCCATTACACACATAAATAAAAACGAATTAGACCAAAAGCAAATGGAAACGTATTTAGAGCAATTTAAATCCCCAGATCCTATTGCATTACATGCAAAGCCAGTAGATTTTTCTATTAACATTAAAGCAGAAAATGACTTAGAAAAAGACAATGTTTTTAAAGTAGTAAACTCTATGCAAACCTTAATGAAAACACCAACATTAGTTGATGGAGCCATTATGCCTGATGCTTGTCCTACAGGTCCAGACGGAACCATTCCTGTTGGCGGAGTTGCAGTTGCTAAAAACGCAATACATCCAGGAATGCATAGTGCAGATATTTGTTGCTCTGTCATGTTAACCGATTTTGGTAAAGCAGATCCAAAAACTATTTTAGATGCTGCACATGCAAGCACACATTTTGGTCCTGGAGGAAGAGATAGAGAGAATCAGTTTAGATTCCCTGATGAGTTATTAGAAGCTTTTGAGTCTAATAGATTAATTGGTGATAAAGACATGATTAAAATGGCAAGAGCACATTTAGGAACTCAAGGAGATGGTAACCACTTTTTGTTTGTTGGTCAATCTAAAAAAACAGGAAACACCATGATGATTACGCATCATGGATCTAGAGGTCCTGGAGCAAGATTATATACCAAAGGAATGAAAATTGCAGAACGTTTTAGAAAAGAGTTATCGCCAGAAACAAAAAAGCAAAATGCGTGGATTCCGTTTAAAACTGAAGAAGGACAAACGTATTGGAATGCTTTACAAGTGATTAGACAATGGACAAAAACAAACCACGAAGTATTACATAATGCTGTAGCTGAAACTTTAGATATTAAAATTGAAAATAGATACTGGAACGAACACAACTTTGTGTTTAAAGATGGTGATTTGTTTTACCACGCAAAAGGTGCAACACCATTAGATGCTAAGTTTATGCCTGACATTACTGGTCCAAGGTTAATACCTTTAAACATGAGTGAACCTGTTTTAATTGTGGAAGGAGACACCACTAAATCTAATCTAGGTTTTGCACCTCATGGAGCTGGTAGAAATATTAGCAGAACACAGCACAGAAAAAGTAAAACTGGTACAATTATGCAAATTTTTAAAGAAGAAACTAAAGGTTTAGATATTAGATTTTTCTCTAAAGAAATTGATATTACCGAATTACCAAGTGCTTACAAAAACGCACAAACTGTAAGAAACCAAATGGAAGAATACGGTTTAGGTAAAGTTATTGACCAAGTTATGCCTTACGGTTGTATTATGGCTGGAGATTGGCAGAAAAACGCACCTTGGAGAGTTAAAAGAGACAAGAAAAAACAAAGAAATAGAAAGTAAATTTCAGAAGGGAAAAGTGGACTGATTTAGGTTGGTCTGCTTTTTCAAAAGCAAAAACATAAAGATGTTATTTGTATCAAAATAGATACACCTAATCTGTTAACTAAACACCTAATTAAGGATTGTGCTGGTAAAAGCTACCCTAGATTAGTGAAGATCAAAAACGATAAACTAATACACAAAGAACACTTTAACTCATTTAAAACTTTTTACAAGAGGAGAAATGATATTAACACTTTTCTTAATTTAATCGATAAGTCAATTAAAAATCTAAGAAAAGAGTAAGCTTAGCAACTAATTCTATTCTAAAACGCTTCTTAATTAATATAATTAATCATGAAAAACATTGAAAATCTAAAAAATGAAGTTTTTAAAGAACAAATCTTTAAAACTTTATTAAACAAAATAAAAGAACAAAACGGGATAGCAATGTTAATTGGTGGAGCAGTTATAGATAGTATCAAAAAACGCCCTTTAAAAGATGTTGACATAGAGGTTTACGGATTATCTTATACTCAATTAGTTGTTCTAATTGAAGAGTTAAACTTGTCTTGCAATTTAGTAGGAAAATCTTTTGGAGTAATTAAAACAGTAATAAACAATACCGAAATAGACATTTCTATTCCAAGACGAGAAAACAAAATAGGTGTTGGACACAAAGGGTTTCAGGTTGAATTAGACCAAAAAATGACACCCAAAGAAGCTGGAAGAAGAAGAGATTTAACAATTAACAGTATGTATTTAAACTTACATAATGGCAAAATTATTGATCCTTTTAATGGCTTAAAAGATTTAGAAAGTGGTACGATAAAAGCAACAGATAAAAAAACATTTATTGAGGATCCTTTACGTGTTTTACGCATTATGCAATTATTACCCAGAAAAGGAAAACTGGTAGAAAAGCAAACAATGCAACTATGTCAATCCATGGTAAATACATTTTCTGAATTACCTAAAGAACGTGTCTTTGTAGAGTGGGAAAAACTTTTATTAAAGACAGAAAAACCATCAATAGGGTTGGAGTTTTTAAAAAATTCAGGATGGTTAGTTCATTTTCCAGAATTAAAAGATTTAATAAACTGTCCTCAAAACCCAATTTGGCATCCTGAAGGAGATGTATGGATTCATACAAAAATGGTAGTTGATAACGCTTCTAAATTAAGACATTTAGTGCCTAATGATTGGAAACTTGCTTATATGTTTGGAGCATTATTACATGATGTTGGAAAACCTTCAACAACAACACCAGATTTAAAAGCTAACGGACATGACGTTGCTGGTATTAAAATATCTGAAACATTTTTAATGCGTTTAACAAATGACAAAGACCTAATCAATAAAGTAACAACAATTGTTGGTTTACACATGCGTCCAGGCCAACTAATTAATTCTAATGCTAAAGAAGCTGCATGGAAACGTCTACATAATAAATGTAGACTAGATATTTTAGGTTGGCAAAGTAAAGCAGATTCTGCAGGAAGAACAGGTCGAGATGTTATTTTAGATAATCATGAAGCCTCAGAAAAATGCTTTGAATTGTTTAATAAATTTGGAGAAGAAAAAATAAAACCTATCATTTTAGGAAGAGACTTAATTGCTTTAGGAATACAACCTTCTAAAAAATTTAAAGCTATTTTAGAAACATGTTACGATAAACAATTAGATGGAAATAATAGAGAAGCCATACTATTAAGTCTTAAAAAAGCATATAAAAATGAAAACTAAAATACTAAATAAACTCTCTGAAATAGAGAAAGAAAACAACATAGAAATACTGTTTGCAGTAGAGTCTGGAAGTCGTGCTTGGGGATTTGAATCTCCAGACTCGGACTATGATATACGTTTTGTTTATAAGCACAAAAAAGAATGGTATTTAAACCTTTGGGAACAAAAAGATTCTATTCAATTTATGACTGAAGATGATTTAGATGGTTCTGGATGGGAACTTAAAAAAGCATTAAAACTATTAGCAAAATCCAATGCTTCGTTTTTAGGTTGGTTATTTTCTCCAATTGTTTATAGAGAGAAAACTGGCTTTTTAAATGATGTTAAAACTATAGCTGCTAATAATTTTAATCCTGTAGCTGGTTTTTATCATTATCACAGCATGTCAAAAGGTTTTGAAGAAACTTTAGACACAGATAAAATGACGCTTAAAAGTTATTTTTATGCTATAAGAACTGCATTGTGTGCAAATTGGATTTATAAAAAAGGCACTATTCCACCAGTATTATTTACTGAGTTATTCTCATTAATTGAGGATAAATATCATTCAAAATTCAACAACCTAATTGCTTTAAAAAATAAAGAAATCGAAAAAAGTACTGAGCCAGTTGAAGCAAGATTAATAAATCTAGTTCGTGATATTGTTATAGAAAATGAGTCCATAAAAAATGACTTGATTAATAAGAAATCTAATCCTGAAGAATTTAACAGTTTTTTTAAAAAGGAATTAAGCATCTTAAGCTTAGATATAAAATCAGAAAACTTAGCTTTAGTTATAGAATCAAAATATATTACTAATTATGGCGCACAATTAGGTGAGGTTTTTTGTGAGGTTTTTGAAAAAGATGAAGATATTGATGATTTTAAATTTTTAATTAAAAAATTATTTAAAAATGAACTAATCGATAACCAGAAAATTAAAAAAATAGATTTTGAAGAAATTGACCTTAAAAAGACACGCAACATATTAATTTCTTCAATTATTAAAGAATCTAAATATGATGAACATTTTATGACCTGGAATGAAGGAGAGCAAATTGCTAATATTTTTTTAAATGAATTTAATAAAATTGATAAAATTTACATCAATTCTTATTGGGAAAAAGACAATACCAACTCTAAATATGACAAAGAACTTTCCATGACAGGTTGGAATAATATAAGTTGGAATTATAGATATGACTATGGTTTAATAGTTACTTCAAAAACTCAAGTGGGAATTATTTGGTTTGGAGATGAAAGTTAAAAAACAACAAAATGACAATAGAAGAACTAAAAAAATCAGGTTCAATAATTTTTAAAAGTATCAGTGGTAGTAGAGCTTATGGCTTAGACACTGCGACTTCTGATACTGATATTAGAGGTGTTTTTATTTTACCCAAAGAAAAATTCTACTCGTTAGATTATATTGGACAAATTAATAACGATACTAATGATATCGCTTATTACGAGCTTAATAAATTTATAGAGTTATTATCTAAAAACAACCCTAATATTATGGAGCTTTTAAATGTTCCAGAAAATTGCATTTTGTATAAACATCCTGTTTTTGATAAGATAAAAAAAGAAGATTTTGTATCTAAACGCTGTAAAAACACCTTTGCTAATTACGCCTTTACACAAATAAAAAAAGCAAGAGGTCTCAATAAAAAAATTGTAAATCCTGTTGAAAAACAAAGAAAATCTGTTGAAGATTTTTGTTATGTACGAGCTGAAAAACAATCTGTATTGTTTAAAGATTTTATTTTAAAAAATAATATGAATCCTAAAAATTGTGGATTAGTAAAGCTTCCACACATGAAAGATTGTTATAATTTATTTTATAATAAAGACTTAAACTATAATGGTATTACAAGAAAAAATTCAAATGAAGTTTGTCTAAGTTCTGTTCCAAAATTAGAAGAACCTATTGCTGTTTTATATTTTAACGTGGATGGTTATTCTACCTATTGCAAAAAATATAAAGAGTATTGGGATTGGGTAGAAAAAAGAAATGAAGACCGTTATAAAAGTAATATTTCGCACAGCAAAAATTATGATGCAAAAAACATGATGCACACCTTCAGATTATTGCGAATGGCTAAAGAAATTGGTTTAGAAAACGAAATAAATGTTAGAAGAAATGACAGAGATTTTCTTTTATCAATTAAGAATGCTGAATTTGAATATGATGAATTGGTTGAAAATGCAGAATCCATTAGAGAGAACTTAGATTTAATTTATGAAAAATCCAACTTAATGAAAAAACCAGATTTAGATTTGATTAATTCACTAGCATTCCAAATAAGAAACACTTTTTATAATAACAAAGCAGAGTAATTAATGGTTATTCTGCTATGTTATTTACAGCACCTCTGTAATAGTAAACTCTTGCTCTCTAAACACAATATTATCTCCAATAGTTTTACCTAATAATAATTGTGCAATTGGCGTGTTAGCTGCAATAGCGTAAAATTTACTGCTATCTACTTGTAATTCTCCAGCACTAATAGCAATATAATAATTAGCTTTTGTTGTAAACACAACACTACCTAAACCTATAATTTTAGATTGCTTTTCGGTACTTATCTTAGCTAATAATTGATTTACTTTTTGGATTTGCGCTAACTGTTTACCAGCCTTTTCACGTTCTAATTGGACCATTGCACGACCCGTTTCATGTTTATCTCCTGCACTACTTTTAGTTTCAGATGTTAACGATTCTTGTAACTCTTCAATTGTGTTACTAATTGTATCTAATCTGTTTTGTGTAAACTGCACACATTGATTATGTAAACTAGATTTAATCTTTTGAGTTGTTTTCATCTTCAATTTTATAATTTAAAGCACCATAAAAATTCATCTGTGTTGTAATCCATGTTTTTCTTGATGCTATGTATTTGGTCACAGGATTAGCCTTATATTTTCTAGGACTTGGTAATATAGCAGCAATTGCAGAAGCTTCTAATTTTGATAATTTAGAAGCTGGTTTTTTAAACCAATAATACGCAGCAGCTTCTGCACCATAAATACCATTTCCCATTTCGATGCTATTTAAATAAACTTCCATGATACGTTGTTTAGACCAAGTCAACTCTATTAAAAACGTAAAATAGGTTTCTAAACCTTTACGCAACCAGCTTCTTTCTGGCCATAAAAACACATTTTTAGCTGTTTGCTGACTTATTGTACTTCCGCCTTTTATACGTTTCCCTTTTTTGTTGTCTTGGTAAGCTTTTTCAATAGCCTTTAAATTAAACCCATTATGTGTTACAAACGTTTGATCTTCGCTACAAATAACTGCTAACTGTAAGTTTTTAGATATATTTTCAATAGGTTGCCAATCATGTTTTAAAACTTTAGGGCTATCTTTTTCAAAATATCTTATAACCATTAAAGGTGTTATTGGTACTGGAAACCACTTAAAAACTAATACTAATCCAAAAGTTATTATAACAAACCATACTGCTATTTTAGCCAAAAATCTAAAAAATCTATTCATTAATTTAATTAATAAGGTTTGCTAAATCTTCACCAATTAAGCTACCAATAGCAACTCCCATTCCGCCTAAACGTACACCACAATAGACGTGATTACTAAGCTGTTTTACAATTGGCTTTTTGTGATGTCCAACTCCCATAATTCCGCTCCAGCGATAATCAATTTCAAAATTAGTGGTAGGTAAAATAGTAGACTTTAAAAGCGATTCAAGTTTATTTTGTATTAAATCTGTTTGATTTAAATCCGTTGTTTCTTCAGTTTTAAAATCTAAATTTCGACCACCTCCAAAAAGAATCCGATTGTCAATATTTCTGAAATAATAATACCCTTCATCCAAATGAAAAGTTCCTTTTACATGAAGATTTTTAATAGGTTTAGTTATTAAAACCTGAGCTCTAGCTGGTTTAACTTCTGGTATATTTAAAACCGAAGCAAAACCATTTGTTGCAATTAGTAATTTTGAAGTTGAAAAACTAAATTGATTAGTTTCTATTTTTACAGCATTTGTATCCTCTGAAAAATTAGTTACCAAAACATTATTTAAGATTTTAATGTCATTTAAGCGTACTTTACGCAGCAAAGCTTCCATCATTAACCCTGTGTCTATTTGTCCCTCAAATTGATTAAAACTATATTGAGATTTGATGTTTTTAAAGCCAAAGGTGTTTGGTTTTAAACTAAAGACCTCTTTTTTAAAAATTGGTTTCAATAATTGATTAATATCCTTTTGTTTATCTATACAAGCTTCAAATAAATTAGTGTTTTCTGCAAACAACTCATAACCTCCTAATTCTTGATAGTTTATAGTTTTGTCACCTAAATTATCTCTTAATTTTTGCAACCCCTTTTTTCGGTTATTAACCAAATCTATAACTTCTTGCTCTGTATGAGTTTTAAGATCGTCAATAATTTCGCTTAAGCTTCCAAAACAAGCAAAACCAGCATTCTTGGTACTTGCACCTTGTGGTAAGGTTCCTTTTTCAAGAATTAAAATATTAGCTTTCGGAAAACGTTTTTTAAGTTGTAATGCACAATTTAAGCCTACAATACCACTACCAACAATAGTATAATCTACGTTGGCTAACCACGATTTAATCTCCCAGTAACTTAATGTCATTGTAGCAAGGTAGTAAAATTGTTTATTGTTTTAAACTGAAAATAAACTGAGCTAAGGCATTAATATTTTTATCTTTTAAATTTATTTGACCCTCGACAGCGATAGTTTCATCTGGATTACTAACGCCTTTAATAGTTAAATTTTCAAGCCTATCAAAATAGGTGTTTAATAACGGAAAATAATTTTGTTGCTGCAATTTTTCAAAATCTATATTAAAATCTAAAACCTTAGAGCTTTTAATGTTTTGTGGCGTAAAACTTGTATTTAAGTCTGTACTAGCATACAATCCATTATTTGTAGCATTGACTTTTAATTGATATAAAGGAAATACTCTTTTACTTAATTTACCTTGTCTAATTATTGTTAATTTCTCTAAATAATTATATAATTTTTGTCCCTGTGATGACAACTGAACATTAATTTCTGGCACTTGCTTTTGTACAGCTGATACAGTTTCGACTTTTTCAAAATCATCATTATACTCGTAAGACACAACGGAATCTGTTTGATAGGTTGCCTTAGCGACTTCTAACGCTAAATGCCCATTGTAATACGTGTTTAGACTATCTGTGACAACATCTTGATTATTATATTTAAATGACACATAATTAATAGTGGATACCAAATTAAGATCTAAGGTTATGCTAGCATCTTCTGAAAATGTTGTTCCAGACATTTTTTTGGAACATCAAAAAATTGAGGCAACACCAAATTACCATTTAACTGCGCTTGACCTGATTTAAAATTTATATCTAAATTATTATCCTTTGTCAAATAACTGATATGTGAATCTGCATCTTTAATTTTAGACAACAACTCGCCATTACTATCTAATGATTTACCTTCGACCAAAAGCTCTTGAAAGACTTGATTAACATCTGTTGGTTGTTGACTATAAGCTAATACACAACGCTTATTATTATAAGCAATTTGCAAGGTATTACTTATATTACGTGACACGACATAACCAGTTTGAGAACTAAAGTTTTCAATTTTAAAATTTTGTGTAATAAACTTTTTAAAGTCAGATGAATCTGAAATTTTTAAAGATGAAAACACAGATGTTTTAGGCTGATTTTTTATAGTGTATATAAACACATTAGCAGGAATATCAAACCCTTTACCTTGATCTGGACTATCTTCTTCAATCGTATCCTTTTCGGTTTTATTTTGAAGGTAAAAATCACTATTAGTTATAGCATTAACAAGCATTGATTGCCCAATACCATCAACATTAATTTTTATGATCTGGTCTGCGTTTTCATGTATTACATTTTTATAGGATTTATAATCACGATACATTAAAAATCCTTTAAAAACCAAGAGCAGCACAATTATAATAATGGCTGCTCTTTTTATAACTTTTTTAAAATTCATTGAGTTTTACTTTGCAATATTTTCTATAATATCAAAGATATACTTTAGTGCATTTTCTTGGGTTGGTGGTACACCTATTACCATATTTGTATCTACAGTATTTCCTTTAATTTTTGAAGCTGTTATGTATGCATCTTCAGAGGTATTTAAAAACCACTCTAATTTACCTGATCTATCAATTCCCATTTCATCAATTGGTAATTGATCTGCTAATTGTTGTGCACTAACATACATTGAATAGTTGTTTTTCGACATAATATTTTTATGTTTACTTGACACTTTAGCATTAAAAGTACCTGTTACTATTTTTTTCATCTCTACAGCTGAAGTACCAACAAAAATAATATCGTCTTTGATTAAAAAATGTAATGATATTGGACTGCTTTTTTCTTTAAAAGTATAAAAGCCATCATTAAATGTTACAAACTCTTTATTTTTTGAGTATTTAATTAGTTTAGTGATTATTTCAGAATCTTCACTTGAAGCCATTAATAAAAAATCTGGTAATGTTTCTGTTTTCTTTTTTTCAACTTCAATATATTCATAATCATCATTATACTCGTAAGTTGTATATGTTACTTCTTGTTTAGAAATACCAGATAATAAAAACAACATATCGCCTTTAAGTACCTCTGCAACTGCTTCTTCGTCTAATAACAATGAAAATAAATCAATTGCCAATACAGCCTCTTCACCATAATATGGCATATTTTGATAAATAGATTTCATTAATTTAGGATACTCTTCTAGCATTGCTTTAGTATCCATAGCATAACTCATGTATGCAATCATTTTATCTTCATTAACATAATCAAAAAACTTTTTATTAAGTTTTCTAGAACTCATTTTTTTGTAGCTTTTAGCCATCATATCTGACATCGTGTACTTTGTATTAAGCATCATTTTGTCATCCTCTAAAAACAACTTTGCAGTTAAATTATTATCTGCATACATTGCTCCTAAATTAAATCCTGCTAAATCTCTAAAATAAGCTGAGCCTAACATTTGAGAATATATTTTACCAAAATCGTTTACCCATAAAGTAGCTTCTGCTGTATCATCGATGCTACTTAAATAAGATTTATTTTTTAGTATAGAATTAGCTTCACTTTGTAATAAAACTTCTTTTGCTTTTGTAAAAGCCCACTGTTTAGACAATGCTCTTTTAATCTTATAATTAGCATTGTAGTTGTCATAATAATTGTAAGTAGTAGTAGTATTGTCATTATAATCTTCTGTTGACTGTATCACTGTTTCTTCAATTTCATCCTCTTCAACAGTCTCTATCACTGTTTCTTCTACTTCTTCCTCTTCATACACTTCTTCAGTTGCTTCTTGAGCTTCTTCTACTACTGCTCCTTCATAGACAGTTTCTTCTTCATAACCGTAAGCATCTTCGGGCTTAAGACCATAACGTTTCATTACTGTTTTGTCGTTAAAGTAAGAATCAACAAGTGAGCCTTCAACAATTACTAATGCATTATCATTCCAAACAATACTTCCTACGTTGCTATCTTTAAAAGATCGGACTCCGTTACTATTTATAAACTCGTCATTACTATTTGCATTTTTAACAAAGGCATCAAATTTATCACCATTACTAATAGGAATAATAAAAGTATTATACATAATACTATCATTTACCTGAAAAAAGTAATGAGATGAAGCCTTTATATTTATTCCGAAATCCTCGATACTACTATAATTAACTTCTTTTCTAGAAAGCTCATTAAGCATTTCTTGCATTAGAAAAGAGTTATTCAATTCTTCAACAGACATTAACTGCGTTAAGTTCTCTCCTTTTATAGAAGCTACAATTGAAGCCTCTTTTGGGACTTTTGTTATAGTATTTTGTCCAAATACAATTGATACCGCAAACAGCATTACTGCTGAAAATAATTTTTTCATTTAATTTCGAATATTAAGTTTAAGTGTTGGTTGTTTTATTTTGATAATTTTATTTGAGTACTTAAGTTTCCGCTTCCGTCAATAATTTCCATAGCATTTAGACGTTGCATAACTGCTTTTTTAGATTTAGAAACTTTAGCTTTTGGGTTGTTTTGTGATTGAACAGTTTTATCAAACCTATAAATTACAGTATATGAAGCGTCATTAAACACTTTTTTATTCTCACTTTTTAATTTATTGTACTGTCTTTTAATTTGATCCGAATAAGTATATTTTCTTTTAAACTGACTATTGTTTTTATCAAAGAAATAAGATGAAATCACCATTTTATTTTTCTGCTTATTAGAAACGTTATTAGTAATCTTATTGATATTATCAATGTTATTGAAATTACATTTCACCGAAAATATAAAATTATCATAATCGGCTGTTTTAGTAACATTTGTAATACCATCTGCTTTATTAAGCTCGGCAACAATATCGTTTAACCCTTTTTGAATATCTTGCCTTGATGGTACTTTATATCCATTTATTGAATCAAGTAACATTATGGAAGCTATCTTAGACTTACTTTTACTTAAGTTTAGCGTGTAAGTCATAGTACCAGAACCATCACTTTTGAGATCTATTTCCTCTATAACTTCAAAACAAGAAGTTATTGTTATTAGTGTTACTAGTAAAAGGCAGAATTTAAATAGGTTATAAGTTTTCATAAAAGCGATTTATTCAAAAATCAAATATACAGAGGTTTTAGTTTATAAATAAAAAAACTCCGAAAGAGATTTCGGAGTTTTTAATAATTGGTAAAAATAAATGGATTTACTCGACTACAATTTTCTTTGTAATTGTTCTTCCATTATTTTTAATATTAAGTAAATATATTCCTGACTGTACGTCTCCAAGACTTAAAGACTTGTCAAACTGACTAGAAACATTATCATATGTGTTTTGTAAAATACTTCTACCTCTCATATCAAATACTTCTACATTAACATCTCCCGACACATCATTAAATTTAATATTGAAGTCTCCATTATTAGGATTTGGATATAGTGAAAATTGATCTTCTAAATCAAAATTTTCAACACTTAAAACAGGTGTTAAATCTCCTCCGGAACAAATAGTAATTGTTACAGAATTCCAAGTAGAAGTTGTACCGTCTTCAGTTACATCTGTAACAAAGAAAACCCAATCTCCAGAAGAATTCTGACCATCCGCAAAAGAAAGTGGTGTTTGTGGTAAAACATTATCTCCATTATCTGTACTACTACAGTCTACAGCTACACCTTCATCATCAAAAGTTAAATCTGTATTAACTGCTAAGCTACAAATACCAGAAGCTAATGCCTGTATGTCATCTGCTTGCCAAGGTGCTCTAATTGCATAAAACAAATCTGAGTTATCTGCTGTAGTAAAATTAACATTGACATCTAAATCTTCAATTACAACATTATCTGGAATATTTAACGCATAACCTGTATAACTAGTTGAACTTTCTGGTATTGCTACACCTGCATTAAACGTATAGTCTTCACAAGTTTGATCTCCTTGAACATATGTATAATTACCTATTGCAAAAAACTTTTCATTAAGATTAAAAAATATGTTTCCTGCACCTTCTACCATAACTCTACAAAAAGGAGCTGAGACATTAGGAACAGTGATGTCATAATTTCCATTATTTGGCACATTTGACGCTAATACAGTATCAAATGTCTGACCATTATCTGTAGATAATAATATATTTACATTTGGTGTAGCAACACCAGGAGCTACATTTGTACCAGCAACATCCCATGTTATAGTTTCTGTATTTCCTGCTGTCCAAACAATTTGGTCTGTATTTTGAGACGTAACTAAAAATGGCCCATCAGTCGCATCAACAGTAGCCGTCATATTATCGACTGCTGTTTGACCTCCATTTGGATCATTATCTCTTACTGTTAATCTAAAATTTTCGTTTCTTCCTACTGAGGCTAATTTTTCCCAAGTAGTAGACACACCTCCATTAGTAACAATATCTTCTAATCTTGGTATGTATCGTGTTGGATTTGAAGTCCCTTCAAAAGATCTAACTAAAGGTCCTGTGGTATTAGTTTCAACAGGTAAACCAGCACTTCCTAAATCGTATTGCTCCCAAGTATAAGTATGTGATGCAACTCCATCTGCATCTGTTGACGATCCAGTTAATTTAAAAGGTGTTGATTTTGGTATAACATAATTTAATCCTGCCTCTGCAACAGGAGCGCTATTACCTGTATTAGTTTGACTTGCACATTGACTAGCACCTGCTGTAATATTATCCCAAATCATTTGTAAACTTTTTTGATGAAAGTAAGCATCACTATTTGATTGTACATTTTGAGGAGCACAAATACCAGCATAAGCCATTATTGTAGATCCACTTCCTGGTTCATAAGCATTACTAGCTGATCGGTTATTTCCTGCACAATTACCTTCGTCACCATTAAAAGTATGAGGTGCTCCAAATTGATGTCCTAATTCATGTGCAACAAAATCGATATCATAAGCATCTCCAACTGGTGTTGGTAATCCTGTTATACCTCTTCCTTTACTGTTTGTATTACATGGAGAATTTAGAGAAGCTAAACCACCTCCTCCAGTAGAAAAAGTATGACCTATATCGAAATTAGAAGAACCAATAATTGATGTAATTTGGTTATGACTTTCAACTATTAAAAGGTTAGCATTATCATTTGAAAAGTTATCAGAATCAATAAAAATTAAACTTTCATTGTTTGCTACTAACGTCATTGTCACAGACAAATCTCTTTCATAAACAAAATTATTTCTATTCATTGTTACTACCATTGCTGCTAAAACAGCTGCTTTTTTAGTAGCTTCAGTAGCGGTTGCAGGAATACCTGCTGCCGTCCAATGAAATTCAGAATACTCAATAGTACAAGCTAACCCCAACCTAAACTCTCTCATAATACCATCATTAGCATTAAAAACTGTATTGTCATTAAAACTTCTTTCTGTTTCGATAGACTCATCTTCAAAATCACATGTCCAATTTTGATTTAAAACTGGTAAATCTTTTTTAGCATACACGATATAATTTGCTCCATCTTTTGTATAAGGATCTATATACTCCATACCAACACGTTCATTAAAAGATATAGTATGTAATCCTTGAGGAGTAATACTAAATCTTATTGTATTAACCGAGTTTGAAATACTTTGTCCTACATAAGTTTTAATATCATCATATTTGTTTTGTAAAGCTGGTTCCATAATTGAAGCTTCCATTATGTTATAGGTTTCAAATCCACCGTTAGATGTTGGAAAACTTACAAATTTAGATTCTGAAATAGAAGTTTCAAATCTTTTTGGAGCACCTGTTAAATATGTTTTAAGCGCACTAATATTAAGACTAAAAAACTGAGATTTTATTGGTTCTGACTTTCTAATATTTAATTCAGAATCAACCAATTTGTCCTTAGTTATAGATTGCCAAAAATTATTGTCTTTTTGCGCATAAGTAGTCGTTACAAATGAAATTGTAAAAACTAATAAAATTAGTTGTTTAAGGTAAATTTGTTTCATATAATTTATTACTTTGTTGTATTTTGTAAATATAATTTCATAAAAGGAAATTTACAATGAATTATTGTTAAAGTAACACGAATCTATATGCGAATTTTATACTTATTACTTATTTTTAACATGTTTTTTTGCTGTAATGTAAGAAAACCCTTGAATCCAGTAAATAATTCTTCAAAAATGGAATTAAATAGTATGTGTCCAGAAGATGGGAAATGCACTTTTAATGTCATTAAAAATAAATCCGTAGTATTAAAAGAAGATGCTTTTGGAGCTACTTATATAGAAGAAATAAAAAACAATAATACACTTCTAAAATTTGAGTATATAAGAAATCCTTTAGAAGGCACTCAGGACTCTAATTATAAAGAAATTATTTACATTAATCTAGATGAAAACTTTAAAAATATTACCAAAATAACAGATAATGTGATTTTTGGAAGAATCTGTTTTTGTAGAGGACAAACTGGTTATTATAAAATTGAAAATGGTAATCTTAACATTTTTAATACGTCTGAAAATAATTATCAATTAAATTTAGATTTCTCAACTAAACAAGTGCCACAGGTTATAAAACAAATTAACGAAACCTTTAAGCTATAAAAAAAAGCGACTTTAATAATTAAAGTCACTTTTTATATTAATTTTCTTCTTGCTTTTGCATGACAAAATCTTCCATGAATTTTGTGGTATAATTACCAGCAATATAATCTGGGTGATCCATTAACTGTCTATGAAAAGGTATTGTTGTATTAATTCCTTCTATTACAAACTCATCTAAAGCACGTTTCATTTTATTAATGGCTTCTTCACGTGTTTGCGCAGTAGTAATTAACTTAGCAATCATCGAGTCATAGTTTGGCGGAATACTATATCCTGCGTAAACATGCGTATCTAAACGTACACCATGACCACCTGGAGCATGTAATGTTGTAATTTTTCCTGGTGAAGGACGGAAGTCGTTAAAAGGATCTTCAGCATTAATACGACACTCGATTGAATGTAAATTTGGAGTATAATTTTTACCAGAAATTGGCACACCTGCTGCTACTAATATTTGCTCACGGATTAGATCAAAATCAATTACTTGTTCAGTAATTGGATGCTCTACTTGAATACGCGTATTCATTTCCATAAAGTAGAAGTTTCTGTGTTTATCCACTAAAAACTCAACGGTACCTGCACCTTCGTATTTTATGTATTCAGCTGCTTTAACAGCTGCTTCACCCATTTTTTTACGTAACGCAGTTGTCATAAACGGAGAAGGAACTTCTTCTGTTAACTTTTGGTGACGACGTTGTACAGAACAATCTCTTTCTGATAAGTGACAGGCTTTACCTGTACTATCACCTACAATCTGGATTTCAATATGACGTGGTTCTTCGATAAGTTTTTCCATGTACATGTCATCGTTTCCGAATGCAGCTTTTGACTCTGTTCTAGCAGACTCCCAAGCGTTTTGTAAATCTTCTTCTTTCCAAACAGCGCGCATACCTTTACCTCCACCACCAGCAGACGCTTTTAGCATGACTGGGTAACCAGTTTCTTTAGCTACTTTTAAACAGTCTTCAAAGTTTTCTATAACTCCTTCACTTCCTGGGACGACAGGTACTCCTGCAGCAATCATTGTTGCTTTTGCATTAGCTTTATCTCCCATTCTATCAATCATTTCTTCAGAAGCACCAATAAATTTAATTTGGTGTTCTTCACAAATTTTAGAAAATTTTGCATTTTCAGATAAAAAACCATAACCTGGATGTATGGCATCTGCGTTTGTAATTTCTGCTGCAGCAATAATGTTTGACATTTTCAAATAAGACTCGCTACTAGCTGCTGGTCCTATACAAACTGCTTCATCTGCAAATTTGACATGTAGGCTTTCTGCATCAGCAGTACTATATACTGCTACTGTTTTAATGCCCATTTCTTTACAGGTTCTGATAACACGTAATGCTATTTCACCTCTATTGGCTATTAATACTTTTTTAAACATCTTTTTTAAATTAGATAATTAGACAAATGGATTATTTGATAATTAAAACTGTTTAAACAGCTTTAATTCTAATAATCTAAAATTAAGATGGGTCTACTAAAAATAATGGTTGATCAAATTCAACAGGAGAAGAATCATCAACTAATATTTTAACGATTTTACCTGATACTTCAGATTCTATTTCGTTAAATAATTTCATAGCTTCAATAATACAAAGCACATCACCTTCTCCAATAGTTTGTCCAACTTCAACAAATAATGGTTTATCAGGAGATGGTTTTCTGTAAAAAGTTCCAATTATTGGAGATTTAACAGTTATATATTTTGAATTTTCTTCTGCTTTAGGTGCTGCTGTTTCTTGTGCTACAGGTGCTGCAGTTGGTGCTGGTTGCATTGCTTGCTGCATTGGCATTTGCGCCTGCATTGGCACTTGTTGGACATACGTTGTTTCTGTCTCAGAACCAGTTCTGATAGTGATTTTTACATCGTCAGTTTCTAATTTAACCTCACTTGCTCCTGATTTTGCAACAAATTTAATTAAGTTTTGAATGTCTTTTAAATCCATAATTATAAGTTATTAATTAAGTTTTTTAGTTAGTTTAAGAGTTGTAAGCCCATTTTAGATATATTGAGCCCCAAGTAAATCCACCTCCAAAAGCAGCAAACACAAGGTTGTCTCCTTTTTTAAGTTTAGATTCAAAATCGTTAAGTAATAATGGTAATGTTGCGGATGTTGTATTACCGTATCTGTGTATGTTTTTTAAGACTTTATCGTCTTGTAAGTTCATTCTGTTAGCTGTAGCGTCAATAATACGCATGTTAGCTTGGTGTGGCACTAACCATGATACATCATCATGAGATAAATTATTACGCTGCATTATTTTTTCGCAAACGTCTGCCATATTTGAAACCGCAAACTTAAATACCGTACGTCCATCTTGGTGTACAAAATGTTGTTTGTTATCAAGGGTTTCTTGAGATGGAGGTAATATTGATCCTCCTGCTTCTATTTTTAAAAATTCACGTCCTGAACCGTCACTTCTTAGATATTCATCTTGAAATCCTAAACCTTCGGTATTTGGCTCTAACAATACAGCTCCTGCACCATCGCCAAATATAATACAAGTAGCACGATCAGTGTAATCTATAATAGATGACATTTTATCTGCTCCTATTAATAGTACTTTTTTATAGCGACCAGATTCTATATAACTTGTTGCTGTAGATAATCCGTATAAAAAACTAGAACAAGCTGCTTGTAAGTCATAAGCAAACGCATTGGTTGCTCCAATTTGTGTAGCAGTATACACTGCAGTTGAAGCTACAGGCATATCAGGTGTAGCTGTTGCTACAATAACTAAATCTATTTCTTTAGGGTCTAGATTTTGTTTTTTTATCAGGTCCTTAGCTGCGTTTATAGCTAAGAAAGAGGTTCCTTGGCCTTCTTCTTTAAGAAGTCTACGCTCCTTAATTCCTGTTCTGGAAGTAATCCATTCATCGTTTGTATCCACAAGGGTTTCTAACACCTTATTAGATAGCACATAGTCTGGTACATAGGCACCAACAGCAGTAATTGCAGCAGAGATCTTGCTCATATTTTAGCTATTTTAGTCAAAAAAAGGTCAAAAACGACCCAATTTGACTGAATTTTATTAAAACTAGTCATTTACCGACTACTTTGTGCAAAGTAAATGCTTTTTAACGTAAAGAAAAACAAATCATAAAAAAAACGCCCACAAGTGAGCGTTTTATTATATGCATGCATAGTAATTATGCTACGTTTTCTTCTACTGAATTGTCAATTAAAACCTGACCTCTGTAATAAAGTTTTCCTTCACTCCAGTGAGCTCTATGGTATAAATGAGCTTCACCAGTTGTTGGGCAAGTTGCAATTTGTGGCGCAGTTGCTTTATAATGTGTTCTTCTCTTATCTCTTCTTGTTTTCGAGATTTTTCTTTTAGGATGTGCCATTTTATATAATTATTTATCCGTTAATAGTTTTTTTAATGTATTCCAACGAGGATCTGTTTCCTCTTTGTCTTCTTTTTTATCTTTTAGCTTTGGGCTAAGTTCTTCTAATTTATCTAATATTTCAGAATCTAATGTTCCATCTTCAACACCTGGATGAATACGCTTACTAGGTAATGCTAACACTACTAATTCATAAATATACTGTTGTACATTTATTTCATATTCACCATGAGGAATAATTAATATATCAATGTGATCATCGTTATATTCTTCCCCAAATTTTATTACCAAATCAAACTGATTTGATATTGGTAGGTCAAAAGGCTCATTAGTCACATCACAATTGACGTTAACTGTTCCTGAAACTTGAAAATTTAACTCTAGTAAAGTTGTTTTTTTCTAAAAGCAAATCTACTTTAATATCACAGGAGTTAAAATCCTCATATTCAAAATGATCAAAGAACGCTTGTTCAATTTTATAGTCAAAATGATGTTTCCCTACTTTTAAACCTACAAATGGTATTGTAAATTCTTTTAATTGCTTCATTACCACATCTGTTTTGAGCCTGCAAATATATAAAATTTTCTTTACTTCTAAGACTTATAAACATTTTTTTGTTTATATCTTTCTTTTAGAGAATTTTAACGGGTTCTTACTAAGCTCTTCATATTCTTTTCTATTATTAAATATATGTATTCCTGTAAAGATTGCTTCTTTAAAAGAATTTACATCTGCAGTACCTTTACCTGCTATTTCATAGGCTGTACCATGATCTGGACTAGTTCGCACGCGATTTAAACCTGCTGTATAATTTACGCCTTGACCAAAAGACAATGTTTTAAATGGTATTAATCCTTGATCGTGATAAGAGGCTATAATAGCGTCAAAGTTTTTATAATTATCGGATCCAAAAAAACTATCTGCTGCAAATGGACCAAAAACCAACTTACCTGAAGCCTTAATTTTTTGTAGAGTTGGTCTTAAAACAGTATCGTCTTCTTCTCCAATAACGCCATTATCTCCAGTATGTGGATTAATACCTAACACTGCAATTTTAGGCTTATTAATTTTAAAATCTTGTATTAATGATGTGTATACGGTATTTACCTTTTTTTCAATAAGTTCTGGTGTAATATGTGTTGCAACATCTTTAACAGGCACATGATCTGTTAATAGTCCAACCCTTAGGTCTTCTGACACCATAAACATAAGACTATCTCCTTCTAATTCTTGATTTAAATAATCTGTATGCCCCGGAAATTTAAAAGATTCGGATTGAATATTATGTTTGTTTATTGGCGCTGTCACCAACACATCAATTGTATTTTCTTTTAATGCTTTTGTTGCTTCTTCAAGAGATTTAATAGAATAAGCTCCTATTTTTTTATCCTCTTGACCAAATTTAATAATCACATTTTCTTTCCAACAATTTAAAACATTAACTCGACCAGGAACAGCCTGACTGATGTTATGTATACCATTTAAATTAATATTTAATTTAAAATGGTTTTTAACAAAACTCATAGTTTTAATAGAAGCAAAAATAATAGGTGTACAAAAATCTAACATTCTATTATCTTCAAAAATCCTTAAGACAATTTCTGCTCCAATACCGTTTAAATCTCCGATCGAGATTCCTAATTTAATATTTTCTTCTTTCTTCATTAATACTACTAACTATTGTTTGTAAATTTACCAAAGCAAATTTAACCAAATAATACGATTAAGTAGATGTTTACAGGAATAATTGAAACCCTTGGTACAGTCAAGCAACTAACCAAACTGAAAGATAATTTAGATATCACTATTGAAAGTACAATTACAAACGAACTTAAAATTGATCAAAGTGTAGCACATAATGGTGTTTGTTTGACTGTTGTCGAAATAAATGAAAACCAATATAAAGTAACTGCCATAAAAGAAACATTAGACAAGACCAATATTGGTGACTTGCAACTAAATGATATTGTGAACATAGAGCGCGCAATGAAACTTGGCGACAGACTTGATGGCCATATTGTACAAGGACACGTAGATCAAATAGCAACTTGTGTTGAAGCGACAGAAACTAACGGAAGTTGGCTATATACTTTTGAATATAATCCAAAATTAAACAATATTACTATTGAAAAAGGATCTATTACAGTTAATGGAGTAAGCTTAACGGTTGTAAACTCGCAAAAAAACAGCTTTAGTGTCGCTATTATACCTTATACACATGAGCATACTAATTTTAAACAATTTAAAATTGGTACTAAAATAAACTTAGAATTTGATGTAATAGGTAAGTATGTTAAACGCTTAAACGAACTAAACGTTTAAAGTTTTTTGTTTCATTATCAGCTTATAAACTCCATAAACCACACCTAAAGCAATTAAAATAACTAAACCACCATCTATAGGAAGACCAGGAGGTGGTGTACTAGCTGCGCCACCAGGAGCAGCTGGCATTGGAGGTGTAGCAATATTTTGCGACACTACCACTGAACTTATTAACAAAAATAAGACAGGTACGATTAATGTTTTTATTTTTTTCATTGCTAATTTGAGGCTGTAAATGTATAAAAAAACGCCTCTAACAAAACATTTAGTTCTCTTTTTTATTCAAAAACATCTTTAAAACGCTTTTTATTTCGCTGAAATGCTATTTCAAAGGGGTTTTAACTATTAATAATATTTAATTTACATTTAAATAATTTACTCAGCTGCATAATTAACACATTACCAAAACCTTAAAACTATTTAGGTAAATTTAAATATTTATCTTTTACAACCTGACCTACTGGTTTATTTTCAATTTTACTTTCTAACCAAGATATAACATCTAAATATAAAAATGCACGACGCTCAAATGGATGATCTTCATACTGTTTTAAAACTTCCAATAATTTAATAAATTCTTTTTTAATGTCTTGAGGATAAACATCTTGCAACCCTCTAATAAATTTAATCATTTCTTTTTGCACTTCATGTAAATCATTCATTTTAATTAAAAACTTATAGGTACTACGAAGTAAGGTTTCTAAATGATAATCCAAACCAGCTTCATAATGCGCTACAAGATTTAATACTCTTGAAAAGCACAATAAGTCTTCACGCATAGATAATGATTTGTTAGAAATAATTTTATCTAAATAAAATATACACTCTTTATTATTACCTGCTCCAAAATGTAAACTAGCAAACTTATAATAAAAGACCATTTTATGATGCTCGTCAATCTTACTACTAAATTTAATTAACTCTGTTTCAATTTGAGGTATTAGCGCTAAACCTTCTTCAAAGCTTCCATCTATAAAAAATTGATTGATTTTATGAAAATTACCATACAAAAACACTAAAGAAGAAACATTTTCATCTTTTGGAAAATTTTTCTGATTAACAACCTCATAAAATTCGTCTAGCTTTTTTATAAATTTTGGCTTATTCTTTATAAAATACAAGGACTCTAATAAATAGTTGTTTCCTTTTAAAAAAAACACAGGATTTAAACTAATCATGTTTGGGCTTTGATAAAACAAATCCACCCATTTTAAAGCATACTTATAACAGTTTAAAAAATCTTGCATCAAAAAACTGTACCACAAATAGGCTTTGTACAGCCATAATTTTTCTCTAAAACCTAAGTTTGTACGCTTTACCTTAGGCAACCTGTCTTCAAAATAAGTCGTTACTGCTTGACTTTCTTCTTCGTTTTTAACATAACCTGTTTTTAAAATTATACTATATAATTGTAATGATAAATTAGACAGTTTACTAGTTATTACATTAGCTTCACTTAGTGACTTAGCCTGTATAGTTAATTCGTCAGCACGACTACCAATACTTCTCGTTATGTATTGTGACTCAATAACTTTTTCAAGCTCCACAATTTCGTAAGCTAAATTTTTTTCTTCATTAACTATTGCAAGTTCTTTTGCCTTATCTAAAATCTTAAGACTTTGTTTATACAGTCCTTTGTGATATAAAATAGAAGCAAAATCTAATTGCTCTCTAATCTGAGAACGTATGTTTTGATGAGACGGGTTTAACTTTAAACTAATTAGTATCTGCTTATACAAATGTGCTTTAACATTAGCTAATTGCTGTTTTTTAACAACTCCACTTTTTAATATAGCTGTTTCACTATAAGATTGCGCTTTATCTAAAAGGTTAAATAAGTTCAGAAATTTAGAGTCTTGATTAACACCAAGCCTTCCTACGTACAACTTAAATTGTCGCTTTTCTGACTTAGTTAAAGACTTAACTAATAAAAATAAATTATCTTTTTGATCTTTAGTCATCAATCTGTTTTTGGTTTAAAAAACTGATTACCAGTGTTTTATGTTATTATTTCAAACTTGAACATCGTAGTTATGTATTTAACAAGCATACTAATGTTTATCCAAAGTATAAATTAGTAATTCAATAGAAAAATAATTCTCTCGAAAATGTCGAAAAATAAAATACAAATATTTGATACTACACTAAGAGATGGTGAGCAAGTCCCTGGATGTAAACTTAATACAGAACAAAAAGTTATCATCGCCAAACAGCTTGACAAATTAGGTGTAGATGTCATAGAAGCAGGCTTTCCGGTATCTAGTCCTGGTGATTTTAAATCGGTCGAAGCCATATCAAAAATAGTAAAAAACGCGACTGTCTGTGGATTAACACGATCTGTTGAAAATGACATCAAAGTCGCTGGTGAAGCATTAAAACATGCTAAAAAGCCAAGAATACATACCGGAATAGGGACTTCTGACTCTCATATCATTCATAAATTTAAAAGTAACAAAGAAGACATTATACAACGTGCTTTTACTGCTGTTAAATACGCTAAATCTTTTGTGGAAGATGTCGAGTTTTATGCTGAAGACGCAGGAAGAACAGATAACGAGTATTTAGCAAAAGTCTGTGAAGCGGCCATTAAAGCAGGAGCAACCGTACTTAATATACCAGACACAACAGGTTACTGCCTACCAAGTGAGTATGGTGCAAAAATTAAATATTTAAAGGAAAACGTAAAAGGTATTGAGAAAGCCATTTTATCTTGTCATTGCCACAACGATTTAGGTCTGGCAACAGCAAATTCTATTGAAGGTGTCATTAATGGAGCAAGACAAATAGAATGTACCATAAACGGAATTGGTGAACGTGCTGGTAACACCGCTTTAGAAGAAATTGTTATGATATTAAAACAGCATCCAAATCTAGATCTTGACACCAATATTAACACCCAAATGCTTTATGGACTAAGCCAATTAGTATCAGACAGTATGGGAATTTACACACAGCCAAATAAAGCAATTGTTGGGGCAAATGCTTTTGCACATAGTTCTGGAATCCATCAAGATGGTGTTATAAAAAACAGAGCTACCTATGAGATTATCGACCCAAAAGATGTTGGTGTTACAGAGTCTGCTATTGTATTAACAGCAAGAAGCGGAAGAGCTGCTTTAGCATACAGAGCAAAAAATGTAGGTTATGAGCTTACCAAGCTACAATTAGATGATGTTTATGCAAACTTTTTATCTTTTGCCGACAGAAAAAGAAGTAAACGATAATGATATTCATCAAATTATCGAAACAAGCAATGTTTACCAACAAATTAAATCAGCTTAAAATGGGACAAACGTTATTTGATAAAGTTTGGGATGCACACGTGGTTGATACAATTAAAAATGGACCACAAATACTATATATTGACAAACACTTGATACATGAAGTTACCAGCCCACAAGCTTTTAACGAACTAGAAAACAGAAACATTCCTGTTTTTAGACCACAACAAATTGTCGCTACAGCAGACCACAATACACCAACTCAAGATCAACATCTACCAGTAAAAGATGAACTATCAAGAAAACAACTAAAACAACTATCTGAAAACTGCAAAAAAAATAATATAACCCTATACGAATTAGGTCATAAATACAATGGAATTGTACATGTTATGGCTCCAGAATTAGGTATTACCCAACCTGGTATGACTATCGTTTGTGGTGACTCACACACGTCAACACATGGCGCCTTTGGATCAATCGCTTTTGGTATTGGTACCAGTCAAGTAGCACAAGTTTTTGCTAGTCAATGCTTATTATTAACCAAACCTAAAAGCTTAAGAGTAACAGTAAACGGTACACTTAAAAAAGGAGTACTTCCCAAGGATGTTATATTATATATTATTTCAAAATTAGGCACAAATGCTGGAACAGGATACTTCTGCGAATACGCAGGAGACGTTTTTGAAAATATGTCTATGGAAGGAAGAATGACCGTCTGTAACATGAGTATCGAAATGGGAGCACGAGGAGGAATGATTGCTCCTGATCAAACCACTTTTGACTATGTGAAAGGAAAAGAATTCTCACCTAAAGGAGAGGCGTTTGAAAAGAAAGTCAACTATTGGAAAACACTACCAACTGAAGCAAACGCAACTTTTGATAAAGAATACACATTTGAAGCTTCAGATATTGAACCAATGGTAACCTATGGGACAAATCCAGGAATGGGAATTAAAGTCACAGAAAACATCCCTACACTAAAAGACGCTTCGTTTGAAAAATCTTTAAAATATATGGATTTCAAACAAGGTGAATCCCTAATCAATAAACCTATTAATTTTGTGTTCATTGGAAGTTGTACAAATTCTAGAATTGAAGACTTTAGAGTTGCTGCTAGCTTTATAAAAGGGAAGAAAAAAGCCAATAACGTGACCGCTTGGCTAGTTCCAGGAAGCAAACAAGTAGAAACTCAAATAATAGAAGAGGGTTTAAAAACAATTTTTGACGATGCTGGTTTTGAACTAAGACAACCAGGTTGTAGCGCTTGCCTGGCAATGAATGACGACAAAATCCCACAAGGAGAGTATTGTGTTTCAACATCAAACAGAAATTTTGAAGGTCGCCAAGGACAAGGTTCAAGAACTATTTTAGCCAGCCCACTTGTTGCAGCAGCTACTGCTATAGAAGGTAAAATTGTAGACGTAACTAAACAATTAAATTAATTATGGAAAAGTTTAAAACATTACAATCGACCGCTATTCCATTAGCCATAGAAAACATTGATACAGACCAAATTATTCCTGCTAGGTTTTTAAAAGCCACAGACAGGAAAGGTTTTGGTGATAATGTATTTAGAGATTGGAGATTTAATAAAGATGAAACTATAAACAGTAGTTTTATTTTAAACAACACAAAATATAATGGTCAGATTTTAGTAGCAGGAGACAATTTTGGTTGTGGATCAAGCCGAGAACATGCTGCTTGGGCTTTAAGCGATTATGGCTTTAAAGTAATAGTATCTAGTTTTTTTGCTGACATCTTTAAAGGCAACGCATTAAATAACGGGCTATTACCTGTTCAAGTTTCAAAAGACTTTTTAAAAGTACTTCTTGACGTAGTCACTGAGAATCCAGAAACACAACTAACGGTTGATTTAGAACAACAATCTATATCTATTGAAGGAACTTCATTTAAAGAATCCTTTGAAATTGACGCTTATAAAAAAACATGCCTAATTAATGGCTACGATGATATTGACTACCTACTAAGTAAAAAAGAAACTATTGAAGCTTTTGAAGCTACAAAAAACTACTAACTATATACGATATGAAAATAAATATAGCTGTTTTACCAGGAGATGGCATTGGTCCAGAAGTTACAAACCAAGCCATTAAAGTCTTAAAAGCTATTGCTTTAGAATTTGACCACACCTTTTTATTTAAAGAAGCACCTGTTGGTGCTATTGCAATAGACCAACAAAACAACCCTTTACCAGACCAAACATTAGATTTATGTAAATCTAGTGACGCTATATTATTTGGAGCTATTGGAGATCCAAAATATGATAACGATCCTACCGCTAAAATAAGACCAGAACAAGGCTTATTAAAACTTAGAAAAGAATTAGGACTATACGCAAACGTAAGACCAGTAAAAGCTTACGATATGCTATTAGATAAATCTCCATTAAAAAGAGAAATTATTGAAGGTACAGATATTAGCATTTATCGAGAGCTAACAGGAGGCATCTATTTTGGAAAAAAACAGATTAGCGAAGATGGAAACACTGCGTCTGATTTATGCGAATATTCTAAATACGAAATAGAGCGCATCGCACATTTAGCTTTTAAGGCTGCTAGAAACAGAAAACAAAAAGTCACCTTAGTAGATAAAGCCAATGTGTTAGAAACATCACGTTTATGGCGTAAAGTTGTAACTGATTTATCCAAAAGTTATCCAGATGTCACTTTGGACTTTTTATTTGTAGACAATGCTGCAATGCAAATGATACTCAACCCTAATCAATTTGATGTTATTTTAACCGAAAACCTTTTTGGAGACGTCATTAGCGACGAAGCTAGTGTGATTGGTGGCTCTATTGGATTATTAGCATCTGCATCTATTGGAGACAAACACGCTATGTTTGAACCAATTCATGGCTCTTACCCACAAGCTACCGGTAAAGGCATAGCTAATCCTGTAGCATCAATACTAAGCGCTGCCATGTTGTTAGAACATTTTGACTTACACGACGAAGCAAATTTAATTAAGAAAGGTGTGGAAAAATCATTAAAGTTAGAAATTACTACACCAGACCTAAATTCATCTTATGATAACATTACAACAACTAAAGTTGGTGATTTTATAGCTGATTTTATTAGTAATCCAAATGATTCAAATATAAATTTCAACAATATCCACTTAGGACAATCTACTATTATATAATCACTTATAGTTTATAAAAAAAGCCTGATACAACAATATCAGGCTTTTTTTACTTTACACAGAAAAATAACACTTAAAAAAGCCCCAAAACTAGACGATTCGAGGCTTTTTTAACAAACTAACTAAAGATTAATATTCACGATAAACAGCAGATCTGGATGGGACCTTATATTGTTTATTTTAGAATATTAAGCGTCTTTGATGTTTTAATTATCTTAATGTTTTATTTCCTTTTTCTTTAGTTCTTATTTTACATGCTTCATCAATAGTTGATACAAAAATTCTACCATCACCAATTTGCTCTGTACAGGCAGCTTCCATTATAGCTTTTATTGTCACTTCTTTAAAATCATCATTAACTATGATTGACAAATAACTTTTCACAGAGATCATTTTAGCTTTTTCAGAAGACTTCAAATCTAAATAGTCAGCGTTTTCTTGACCAACTCCTGTAACATCCCAATGCGTAAAAAAAGTTACTCCAACTTCATGTAATGCAGCTTTAACTTCTTCAAACTTTGATTGCCTTATAATAGCTTCTACTTTTTTCATATTTATCTTTTAAACTTAAGATACATAGTCCTTAAAATTAATAAGGACTATATTATCACACTTAAAACAAACTATTATTTTATCCTCTGTCGCGTTTACCAGGATAAGCGATTTCACCATGCTCTGATAAATCTAAACCTACTAATTCTTCTTCTTCCGTAACACGAAGTCCCATTGTAGATTTTAATATTTTAAATATTATAAATGATAACACTATAGACCATACTGCATAAGCTAAAACACCAGTAGCCTGAGATCCTAATTGACCAGCTCCTCCACCGTTAAACAAACCAATTCCTTTATCTCCGTCAATTCCCCAAAGCCCAATTACTAATGTTCCCCAAGCTCCTGCTACACCATGCACAGATACTGCACCAATAGCATCATCTATTTTTAATTTTTTCTCTATAAATTCTATTGAAAAAACAACTATAATTCCGCCTATTAATCCAGCAAATATTGCTCCTATTGCAGACATATTTCCACATCCAGCAGTAATACTTACCAAACCTGCCAAAGCACCATTTAACGTTTGTGGTAAATTTGGCTTACCATACCAAATCCAAGTTGTTACTAACGCACCAAGACCACCTGCTGCTGCTGCTAAATTTGTAATTAAAACAACATTAGAAGCTCCTATCGCATCTGCTCCACCCCAAGCTAACTGAGAACCTCCATTAAATCCAAACCATCCTAACCACAATACAAAAACCCCTAAAGTTGCCAATATTTGATTATGACCTGGTATTGGCATAACTTTTCCGTCAACAAATTTCCCTATTCTTGGTCCTACCATAAAAGCAGCTACCAATGCAGCCCAACCACCAACAGAATGAACAATTGATGAACCTGCAAAGTCGATAAAACCAATATCAGCTAACCATCCTCCTACAACACCACCTTCCGTAGTACCTTTCCATTGCCATCCACCTGCTATCGGGTAAATTAATGCTGTCATCATTATTGAAAATATTGCATATGTAGAATACTTTGTTCTTCCTGCTATCGCACCAGACACTATCGTTGCTGCTGTTGCAGCAAACATCGTTTGAAAAAACAAATCTGCTCCTTCTCCCTGCATTAGTCCACTCCAGAAAAACCATCCATTAGAAGTGTCTCCATACATAAGCGAGTATCCCACAAGCCAATATGTTAAAGATCCTACACAAATATCAAGCAAATTTTTCATTGCAATATTTGCAGCATTTTTAGACCTAGTCATACCTGTTTCCACAAGGGTAAAACCTGCTTGCATAAAAAACACCAAAATACCTGATATAAGCATCCATAGCATTCCTAAATCTCCGTTAATTGCAGTTACTGCATCCTCTACATCTTTTGTTGTTGCTGCCACAACATCTTGAGTGGCCATTAAATTTGGTAAAAATGATAATAAATTATCCATAATAATAGTTTGTTGTTTTATAGTTAGTTATTGTTATACTAAAATTTGTAAATAGCTGCCACCACAAAAGAACCCAAGCTTTTTGTTGCCATTAAATCTGTATCTATAAAAATATCTTCAGATCCACTATCTAATCTAAATTCTGGTTTTACAATTAAATCTTCATCAATCACATAACTACCAGTAAGTGTTACAGAAAACACACTTGGATCATCATCAATGGACTCGCTTTGAGTTTGAAAATATTCACCTCTTAATCCAACAGTAAAATCATCACTTAAACTAAACTGCGGATACAAATCAACACCGTAAAAACCTTCCCCTTCATTATCGGCATAAGCCGCATTAACACCTATAAAAAATTCGTCTGAAGCATCAAAACCTCCAGTATAATCTACTTCAAAACCTAATCCAGCATCATCATATAATACATTTAAAAACTGCCCACTATAGCCTAACTGAGCTCCAACAGCATAACTTCCATCAGGATTAAACTCGGTAACATCGGTCTGATTAAACACACCAAGCATTAAACTAAAATCATCAGATAATGCAAAATCTGCCTTAATACCAGTATGAGAAAAAGGACCATTAGAAAATAAATAAGAAGTACTATAGTTAAAGTTACCTGCAGGAGCAATAACCTCATAACCCAAAAACGTATTAAACTTACCTAGCGTAAGCTTAGTATTTTCACTTATATTATAAAAAGCGAATAATTGATTTAAAACCGTTGCACTTGCAGCTTCACCTCTTGGTCCAAATACTAAATCAGCAACAGCACCAACTCTACCTTTCTCGTAGGATGCAATAATATTGCCCATACCTAAAGAAAAACCAGCTGTATCTGCAAAAGATGTTTCAGGAGCAATTTGATTTTCATCATTTGGAGCTGTTAAATTTGTTCTATAATAAGCATCCACGCTTCCCTCAAAAGAAAACTTTTTTTCAAGACCATCAGAATCGTCCTGAGCAAATAGCGTAATAGGCAAAAGCAAAATAGCCAAAGAAGATAATCGTTTCATAATTATTATTTTTTAGTTAACATACCCTCCAAAACTATATTAAAATAATATTAACCCCTAAATTAAAAGGGTTAATTGTTTAATTTTTATCATTTTATCAAATTAAACCCTGTTTTAAATAGGGTTGAGTAAAAATTATAATTGTTTTTTATTAAATCAACAGTAAACAACATTCACGTTTATTTAAAAAAAGACTTTTAAATAAATTATATTCAATATTTTAATACTAACTCAGTCGATTTAATGATAAATTAGTTAAAAAACGCAATTATTTATATTGTGCTATTCTCAAAAAAAGTAATTATATTTTATATACATTAATATATATGCTACAAAATCAGAATACACTAAAAGTGTTTTCTGTTTTTTAAAATTTGATTGATACCATGTATCTTAGGTAAATAATAAGGCATAAAACGCCTTTAAATTTTACTTATTATGCTTAAAAAACAAGGACTTTATTTACCAGAATTTGAACACGATAATTGTGGTGCAGGATTTATATGTAGCTTAACAGGAAAACGATCTAACGATATCATTCATAAAGCACTTGAAATACTAGTAAAATTAGAGCATCGTGGAGCAGTAAGCTCCGATGGAGTAACTGGCGATGGAGCAGGTATTTTAATTGATATTCCACACAAATTTTTTAAGATTTTTTGCGAGTTTGAACTACCAGAATCTGGAGAATACGCAGTAAGTAATGTTTTCTTACCAAGAAAAGAAAATCAACGTCAATTTTGCATAGACATTTTTGAGAAAGAAATCCAAAATCAAGACCTTAAATTAATAGGCTGGAGAGACGTACCCGTAAATAGTGAAGTTTTAGGAAAAGTAGCTAAAGAAACCGAACCTTTTGTTAAGCAAATATTTATAGGTAAATCCAATAATAAACAAACAGAAAGAGAGTTTAACATCAAATTGTATGCTGCTCGTAAAATTGCTGAACACACTATATACGACTCTAAACTATCAGAATCCAAATATTTTTACCTTCCTAGTTTATCTACAAAAATCATTATTTTTAAAGGCTTATTAATGCCTGAACATATTAATGAGTATTATCTGGATCTTTTCAATTCAGCTCTTGACACGCGTTTAGCATTAGTCCACCAACGTTTTTCAACCAACACATTCCCAACTTGGGATTTAGCCCAACCCTTTAGATACATTTGTCATAATGGAGAAATAAACACTGTTAGAGGTAATGTGTCTAGAATGTTTTCTCGTGAAGAAATCATGGAAAGCCCATTATTTGGAGATGATATCAAAAAGATAATACCAACAGTATTAAAAGGAAAATCAGATTCTGCAACATTAGACATGGTTGTTGAATTACTTTTAATGACTGGTCGCTCGTTACCAGAAGCCATGATGATGTTAGTACCAGAAGCTTGGGAGAAAAACCCAAACATGTCTGACGCTAAAAAAGCATTTTACGAATACAATTCTTGCTTAATGGAACCATGGGATGGACCAGCTTCCATACCTTTTACTGATGGTAATTTTATTGGTGCAGTTTTAGACCGAAACGGATTGCGTCCTTCACGTTACACAGTGACTAAATTAGGTAATGTTATCATGTCTTCTGAAACTGGAGTTGTAGACATTAAACCTGAAAATGTAGAGTATCATGGTCGATTAGAACCTGGAAAAATGTTTTTAGTAAACATGAACGAAGGTCGAATTGTAAACGATGAAGAAATAAAAGAAGAAATTGCTGCAAAACACCCTTACAGAAAATGGTTAAACGAAAACCTAGTTCATTTAAGAGATATTGAAGCTAAACAAGGACCTATTCAATACGACGAAATAGAGCTTAAAAAACGTGAAGTTATTTTTGGATACACACAAGAAGATTTCAACACAATTATTCGTCCTATGGCTCAATTAGCCAAAGAGCCAATTGGATCTATGGGAAGCGACACTCCTATTGCTATTTTATCAGAAAAACCACAATTAATATACAATTACTTTAAACAAATTTTTGCCCAAGTTACCAACCCACCTTTAGATGGTATTCGTGAAGAATTAATTACAGATATTAGCTTAACCTTAGGAAGCGATGTTAATATTTTCAACATCAATGCAGACCATTGTAAAAAGCTAAAAATTCAGAATCCAGTAATTTCAAAACACGATTTAGATAAAATTAGAGATTATGATACCAATCCAGATTTTAAAGTAGAATCTATTTCGATGCTATATGAAGTAAATAGAGGCTTAAACGAATTAGAAGTTGCGCTTGAAAACTTAGTAAACAAAGCCTCAAAAGCAATAGATAATGGAGCAAATATCATTATTCTTTCAGATAGATTTGTAGACGAAAACCATGCGCCAATTCCTGCACTATTAGCTTGTTCTTATGTAAATCACGCACTTCATAAATTAAAAAAACGTTCAAAAATCAGCTTAATTATTGAATCTGCAGAACCTCGTGAAGTACATCATTTTGCTTTACTTTTTGGTTATGGAGCAAGTGCTGTTAATCCTTATATTGTAAATGAAATTGTTCAAAAACAAATAGAAACTCAAGATGTTACAGATTTAGAATATTTAACAGCTATTAAAAACTACAACAAAGCTGTTGGAAAAGGTATCCTAAAGGTTATGAACAAAATAGGAATCTCCACATTAAACTCTTATAGAGGTTCTCAATTATTTGAATGTATTGGAATTAAATCTTCTACAGTCGAAAAATATTTTCCAAATACAACCACACGTATTCAAGGAATTGGCTTAAGAGAAATTGAACAAGAAATTGTAAAAAGACACAAAAAAGCATTCCATAAAAACATAGAACCTAATATTGAAATTGGTGGAGATTATAGATGGAGACGTGGACAAGAAAAACACATGTTCAACCCATTAACAGTTGCTAAACTTCAAGAATCGGTAAGAACCAATAAAGCGTCTACTTTTAAAGAGTATTCAAAATTAGTAAACAACCAATCTAAAAGTTTAATGACTATTAGAGGTTTGTTTGAATTTGATCAATTTGACCCAATTCCTTTAGAAGAAGTAGAACCTTGGACAGAAATTGTAAAGCGTTTTAAAACTGGAGCCATGTCTTATGGTTCTATTAGTAAAGAAGCACATGAAAATTTAGCAGTAGCTATGAATAGAATTGGAGGAAAATCTAATTCTGGTGAAGGAGGTGAAGATCAAGAACGCTTTTACAAAACATCACAAGGAGACTGGAAAAACTCTGCAATTAAGCAGGTTGCTTCTGGTCGTTTTGGTGTGACTTCAAATTACCTAACTAGCGCTAACGAAATTCAAATAAAAATAGCACAAGGCGCAAAACCTGGTGAAGGCGGACAATTACCTGGACCTAAAGTAAATCGTGAGATTGCAAAAACAAGAAACTCCACTCCTTATGTAGGTTTAATTTCACCACCACCACATCACGACATTTATTCCATTGAAGATTTATCGCAATTAATCTACGATGTAAAATGTGCAAATCGCGAAGCTAGAATTAACGTAAAACTAGTATCTGAGGTTGGAGTAGGAACTGTAGCTGCTGGTGTAGCTAAAGCTAAAGCAGACGTTATTTTAGTGTCTGGTTTTGATGGTGGCACAGGAGCTTCTCCTTTAACATCATTACGTCACGCAGGACTCCCTTGGGAACTTGGTATTGCTGAAGCACAGCAAACCTTAGTAATGAACGACCTTAGAAATCGTGTGGTTTTAGAATGTGACGGACAACTTAAAACGGGTCGTGATGTAGCTATTGCTTGTTTATTAGGAGCCGAAGAATTTGGTTTTGCTACTGCGCCTTTAGTAGCTTCTGGCTGTATCATGATGCGTGTTTGCCACTTAAACACTTGTCCTGTTGGAATTGCAACTCAAAATCCAGAACTACGTAAAAAATTTAAAGGAAAACCAGAACACGTAGTAAACTACATGTATTTTGTAGCACAAGAATTACGTGAAATCATGGCGAAATTAGGATTCAGAACCATAAATGAAATGGTTGGTCAATCTCAAAAACTAAATAGAAATAAAGCCATAGATCATTATAAATCTTCAGGAATTGACTTAACACCAATTCTTCACAAAGTAAAAGTAGACGGAGATGTAAAACTATTCAATACCTATTGTCAAGACCACAATTTAAATGTGCATTTAGACTTCAAAATTGTTAAACAAGCACACCAAGCATTGTTTAGAAGACAAAAAACACACTTTGAATTACCTATTACCAATATAGACCGTGCAGTTGGAGCCATTGTTAGTAATGAAATTTCAAAAATTTATGGTGCAGATGGTTTACCAGAAGACACTATTGATATTGATTTTCATGGTTCTGCAGGACAAAGTTTTGGAGCATTTGCTACCAAAGGATTGAAATTTACAGTACATGGAAACACTAATGACTACTTAGGAAAAGGTTTATCTGGAGGAAAATTAATTATTAAAGTTCCTGAAAAATGCACGATCACTCCAGAAGACAATATCATTACAGGAAACGTAACACTTTACGGAGCAACCTCTGGTGAAGTATATATTAACGGAAAAGCTGGAGAACGTTTTTGTGTTAGAAACTCTGGTGCAAAAGCAGTTGTAGAAGGTATTGGAGATCATGGTTGTGAATACATGACAGGTGGTGTTGCTGTAATTCTTGGCACTGTAGGCAGAAATTTTGGAGCAGGAATGAGTGGTGGTGTTGCTTATGTTTTAGATGCAGACGGAACGTTTAAGCAAAACTGTAATTCAGACGATTTAAATATCGATCCTATTGAAAATGTTGAAGACCAACTACAACTAGAGCAGCTTATTGAAAATCATTTTCTTGCAACAGGAAGTCCTTTAGCAAGACGTATTTTAGATGATTGGAAAAACTACCTTCCAAAATTCAAAAAAGTATTACCAGAAGAATACAGACAAGCATTATTAAGATTAGAACAAGAAGAATTAGAATTAGCGTAAATTATGGGAAAGACAACAGGATTTTTAGAGTTTAAGCGCCAAAACGAAAGTTATATTGAGCCAGAAAAACGAATTGAAAACTATAACGAATTTACGATTCCTCTAAAAGAAGACAAGTTAAAAGATCAAGGTGCTCGTTGTATGGATTGCGGAATTCCGTTTTGCCATAGCGGTTGTCCACTAGGTAATTTAATTCCAGATTTTAATGACAAAGTCTATAAAGGCAAATGGAAAGAAGCTGCCGAAATATTACACAAAACCAACAATTTTCCAGAGTTTACAGGACGTTTATGTCCTGCTCCTTGCGAAGAAGCCTGTGTTTTAGGTATTAACGAAGATCCAGTAACTATTGAGAATATTGAAAAAAATATAGTAGAAACAGCTTTCAATGAAGGTTGGATTACTGCACAACCACCAAAAGTAAGAACCGAAAAAACAGTTGCAGTTATAGGTTCTGGACCTGCTGGTTTAGCTGCTGCTCAACAATTAAATCGTGCAGGACATATCGTTACCGTTTTTGAACGCGATGCGAAAGTTGGTGGTTTACTACGTTACGGAATTCCAGATTTTAAGATGGAGAAAAACGTAATAGATAGACGTGTTGCTGTTTTAGAAGAAGAAGGAATAGTCTTTAAAACCAATGCACATGTTGGTGTTAATTTAGACGCCAATCAACTTAAAGACGATTTTGATGCAGTTGTATTGTGTGGTGGAGCAACGGTAAGAAGGAACATTCCTATTCCTGGAGCAGACTTAAAAGGGGTAACACAAGCAATGGATTTCTTAAAGTTAAACAATCAATATGTTGATGGCTTAGTAGCATTTAAAGATATTATTTCTGCAGAAGGAAAAGACGTCATTGTAATTGGTGGTGGAGATACAGGAAGTGATTGTATAGGAACCTCTAATCGTCACGGAGCAACTTCGGTTACTAATTTCGAAATATTAAGTAAACCTACCGAAGGTCGTCCTGCGCATCAACCTTGGCCATATTGGCCCATGAAACTAAAAACAACCTCATCACATCAAGAAGGTGTAGAACGTTTTTTTAGTATTTCTACTAAAGAATTTTTAGGAGACAAAGACGGAAATTTAACAGGATTAAAAACCGTTGAAGTAGAATGGATTTTCACTCCAGGTGAAAGACCGCAACTTAAAGAAGTGGAAGGCACTGAAAAAGAATGGAAATGTAATTTAGCATTATTAGCACTTGGTTTTACAGGCGCTGAAAAAACATTAGCAGAACAATTTGAGCTAAACATGGATTTTAGAACCAATATTGAAGCCTCTACCAAAGATTACAAAACGAACATACCTGGTGTTTTTGCTGCTGGAGATATGCGACGCGGACAATCTTTAATAGTGTGGGCAATTTCTGAAGGAAGACAAGCAGCCTATCACATTGACACGTATTTAATGGGAGAATCTTGTTTACCATTAAAAGACAATAGTGATTTACCAAGAGTTTAATTAACACCTGTGTAAACAGGAATCTTATAAAGCAAAAAAGCACCTTTATCAAGGTGCTTTTTTAGTTCTAAATTAAATACTTATTTCGGGAACTTTCCTCGTATTTCCTTTAAACATAAATTACCTATACTACCAACATGCGAATGCTTCTTAGAAGTATCTGGTGTATACGTTCCATTTTCAACTTCACCTCCTATTTTTTGATATGCTTCTCTAAAAGGCATACCTTCTACTACTAAAGTATTAATGTTATCTACTGTGAATAGGTATTGATATTTCGCATCGTTTAAGTCTATTTCTTTTACAATAACTTGCTGAATAGCATAATTAAAAATATCTAACAAATCTTTGACATCTTCAATAGCTGCAATTATATTTTCCTTTAACAACTGAAAATCTCTATGATAACCACTTGGTAAATTATTGGTAATTAAAACCATTTCATGATGTAACGCTTGAATTTTATTTGCTTTTCCTCTAATCAATTCAAACACATCAGGATTCTTTTTATGAGGCATAATACTACTTCCTGTGGTTAGCTCGTCTGGAAAAGCGATAAAACCAAAATTCTGACTATTATAAACACAAATATCCATTGCAAAACGCGCTAAGGTATTACACACACTTCCTAAAGCTAAAGCAATAGTACGCTCACTTTTTCCTCTACTCATTTGTGCAGCAACGACATTGTATTTTAACGTAGAGAAATTTAACTCTTTCGTGGTTAAATCTCTATCAATAGGAAATGAACTTCCATAACCTGCTGCAGAACCTAAAGGATTTTGGTCTACTGTTTTTAATGCTGCGTTTAATAAATATACATCATCAATTAAAACCTCAGCATAAGCAGAAAACCATAATCCAAACGAAGAAGGCATTGCAACTTGTAAATGGGTATAACCAGGAATTAAAGCGTCTTTATGCGTTTCAGCTAAACCTAAAAGCGTCTCAAAAAACGTATTTGTTTTTTTATTAATTTCTTTTAAATTTTCCTTGTAATATAACTGAAGTGCAACTAAAACTTGATCGTTTCTAGAACGTGCAGTGTGGATTTTTTTACCAACATCTCCTAATTTTTTTGTGAGTTCGTATTCAATTTTAGAATGTACATCTTCAAAAGAAGCTTCAATAACAAACGTTCCGTTTTCTATGGTTTTGGCAATAGCTTGCAACCCACTTTTTAATTGTTTTAATTCTTCCGAAGAAATAATACCAATAGACTCCAACATTATTGCATGAGCTAACGATGCTTGCACATCGTACTTTGCAATATGTAAATCTATTTCTCTATCATTTCCAACGGTAAACTGTTCTATTTTTTTATCGATACTTATTCCTTTATCCCAGAGTTTCATTTTATAAATTTTAATTCTTAAAATTTAGAATCAAGAATCAAGACCGCTTTGCTGTTAGAATTAAGACTGCTCACTCTTGCGTTTGAATAAGTGTCTTGGTTCTTGACTCTTTTATCTTTTTACAGTACTTTTTCTAATAATTCAATATATATTTTAATACCTTCTTCAATTTCATTTACATAAATAAACTCATCTGCAGAATGCGATCGTGTGCTATCTCCTGGACCTAATTTTAAGGATGGACAACTCAACACTGCTTGATCGGACAAAGTTGGAGAACCATAAGTACTTCTTCCAATCTCTACTCCTGCAATTACCAATGGATGATCGATAGGAATGGACGACGAATTTAACTTTATACTCCTTGGAATAATACTATTACAAGGTGCTTCCTTTTGTAAAATATCGACAATATCTTGGTTAGAATATTTATCGTTTACACGAACATCTACTACCAATTTTACATCTGCTGGCACTGCATTATGCTGCTTACCTGCATTAATTTGTGTAACCGTCATTTTTACTTTTCCTAAAGCGTCTGAAGTTTTATCGAATGTATAATTTTTAAACCATTCTAAAACAGGAATAGTATTATAAATCGCATTATCATTATTTGGATGCGCTGCATGACTTGGTGTTCCTTTTACTACTGCATCAAAAACAACTAATCCTTTTTCGGCAACTGCTAAATTCATTAACGTAGGCTCTCCAACAATAGCGACATCTACTTTTGGAATAACACTTAACATACTATTTAAACCGTTTGGACCACTACTCTCTTCTTCCGCAGAAGCTACAATAACCAGATTAAAATTTAAATCTTCTCTGTTATAAAAATACGCATAGGTTGCCAACAAACTCACCAAACATCCTCCAGCATCATTACTCCCTAAACCGTATAATTTTCCATCTTCTACAATAGCTTTAAAAGGATCTTTTGTGTAGCCATTATTAGGTTTTACCGTGTCATGATGCGAGTTTAACAACAAGGTTGGTTTACTTTCATCAAAGTATTTATTGGTAGACCAAACATTATGTTGCGTGCGATGAAACGGAATATCTTGCTGCACAAACCATTGCTCGATATGTGCTGCAGTTGGACCTTCTTCAGAAGAAAACGACTGCGTTTCTATTAATTGCTTTAACAATGCAATTGCTCTTGTTGTTAATTTTTGTATCATTTTGTAATGGTTGTGTGTTTATTATTTGCGTTAAAAAGCATACTAGACTTACCAATACAAACTTTTTGAACCTTGTGATGTATAGCATGAAAACAGTTATTTAATTTTGGTAGCATGCCTTCAAAAATCACTTTATTTTCCACTAATTCTTTATACGTAGCTGTGTTGATGTTTTCTATTACAGAATTGTCGTCTTCTACATGTTCTAATACACCATTTTTTTCGAAACAATAATATAGTTCTGTTTTAAAAATAGATGCAAAACCAATCGCTATTTCTGAAGCTATCGTGTCTGCATTGGTGTTTAATAATTGTCCGTTTTTGTCATGTGTAATAGCACAAAACACAGGAGTGATTTGGTTATTTAAAAGAATTTCTAACGTTTCTGTATTTACTTTTTTCACATCACCAACAAAGCCGTAATCTATTGTTTTTACAAGTCTTTTATCGGATACTATTGTATTACCATCTGCTCCAGAAAACCCAATGGCATTACAACTACTTGCTTGTAATTGAGCAACTACATTTTTGTTTATTTTTCCAGCATAGACCATAGTAATAATACCTAAAGTATCTGCATCTGTAATACGTCTTCCATCCACCATTTTAACTTCTACTTGCATTTGCTTTGCAAGTTTGGTTGCTAATTTTCCGCCTCCATGTACTAATATTTTTGGTCCAGCAATCGTAGCAAACTCTTTTAAAAACTGTTTTAAAGCATCATCATTATCAATAATGTTTCCTCCAATTTTTATGATTTTTAGTGTTTTCATCTTAAAGATTTTCTAAAATCTGTTTCAACACAATTTGCGCTGAAAACGTTCTGTTATTCGCTTGTTTTATAACTACGGAATTGTCGCTATCTAAAACCGCATCTTCTACAACCACATTTCTTCTGACAGGTAAACAATGCATGAATTTTGCTTTTCCTAATTTTTCTTTTGTTAGCATCCAATCTGTATCTTGACTCAAGATTTTACCATAATCGTTATAACTACTCCAATTTTTTACATACACAAAATCTGCGCTTTCTAAAGCTTCTTTTTGGTTGTAATTTACAGGTGTATCTTTTGTTATTTCTTTACTTAACTCATAGCCTTCGGGATGCGTAATAGTTAAGTCGACATCCATATTTTGCATCATTTCTACAAATGAATTTGCAACCGCCTGTGGCAATGCTTTAGGATGAGGTGCCCAAGATAATACGACTTTAGGTTTTGCTATTTCTGTTAATTCGGTAATGGTAATTGCATCTGCCAATGCTTGTAAAGGATGCGCTGTAGCACTTTCCATATTCACAATTGGCACTGTTGCGTATTTTATGAAACTATTCATTACAAATTCAGACTCGTCTTTTTGCTTATTGGTTAAACTAGGAAACGCTCTAACTGCAATCACATCCGCATACTGCGAAATAACAGCTGCAGCTTCTTTTATATGTTCTGAAGTATTTGCATTCATGATTGTCCCATCTTCAAACTCTAGATTCCAAGCGTCATTTACGTTTAAAATCATAACATTCATACCTAAGTTTTTTGCAGCTTTTTCTGTACTTAATCTTGTTCTTAAACTCGCATTAAAAAACAATAGAACTAGTGTTTTATTTTTTCCTAACTCTTGATTTTCAAAAGGATTCATTTTTAACAAAATAGCTTCCTTTATCGTTTCCTGAAGATTTGATATGTCTTTTATTTCGGTGTATTTTTTCATCTATTTATTACTTTAATCTTACTGAATTCATTTCAACTTCTGACTCTTATGCGATTCTGAAACGAGTTCAGAATGACGTTGCGTTTTTAATTCTCTTTTTTAAACCTTTTAATCATTAATAAAACTCATGTTTTGAAACAACCATCATAAAATATTCACTGCTCTCGTCAAGCTGAATCTATTTCAGCTTCTCATTATTATGTGATTCTGAAACAAGTTCAGAATGACGTTACTTGCGTCATTATTTTAATTCGTTTTTTAAAGCTTCAAAAAACATATCCACATGTTCTTTTTTTATGGTTAAAGGTGGAAGAATTCGTAATAAATTAGGATTCTTTGCACTTCCTGTAAATATCTTTTGATTAAAAATTAGCTTTTTACGAAGGTCTGCAATAGGAAAACCGAACTCTAAACCAAGCATTAAACCTCTCCCTTTTATATTTTTTATCGCTGAAATTTCTTTAGCCTTTTCTATGAAATAAGCCGAGATCTCTTTAGCATTTTGCATTAAATTCTCTTCTTCAATCACTTCTAAAACCGTTGCAGATGCAATACAAGCTAAATGATTTCCTCCAAAAGTGGTTCCTAATAATCCAAAAGATGCTTTAATATTGGGATGAATTAAAATACCTCCAATTGGGAAACCGTTTCCCATACCTTTCGCTATGGAAATAATATCTGGTGTAACCTTATATTTTTGAAAAGCGAAAAAATCTCCAGTTCTACCAAAACCAGATTGCACTTCGTCTGCAATAAAACAGGTATTATATTTTTTACATAAAGCATCTACACCTTCGTAAAACGTTGCAGTACTTTCATCTAAACCACCAACACCTTGAATACACTCAATAATTACTGCACAAACATCTTTTTTAGCCAATACTTTTTCTAAGGTTTCCAAATCACCTAATTCTAAAATCGCTACTTCTTGCTGCGCATTAATTGGTGCAATAATTTTTGCATTATCTGTTGCTGCAACTGCTGCAGACGTACGACCATGAAATCCGTTTTTAAAAGCAACCACCTTTTTCTTTCCGTTATGAAAAGAGGCTAATTTTAAAGCATTTTCATTCGCTTCTGCTCCAGAATTACATAAAAAAAGCTGGTAGTCTTTACAACCAGATAACTCCTCTAATTTATCTGCCAACTTAACCTGCAACGGATTCTGAATCGAGTTACTATAAAACCCTAATTTAGAAACTTGCTCTGAAATAGCAGACACATATTTTGGGTGCGAATGCCCAATAGAAATTACAGCATGTCCACCATATAAATCTAAATATTTGGTATTATTTTCATCAAAAACATAGATATTTTCTGCCTTTACAGGAGTGATATCAAACAATGGATAGACGTTAAACAAACTCATATTTGTTCTTTTTTAATGTTATTAATTTTATTGAACGAAGCAATCATACCTTGAATTAAAGATGAGCTCAACCCTTTATGTTCCATTTCATTTAATCCTTCGATAGTACATCCTTTTGGTGTGGTAACTCTGTCAATTTCTTCTTCTGGATGGTTTCCATTGGTAATTAATAAACTAGCTGCTCCTTCACTAGTATACATAGCTAATTCTTGTGCTTCTTTGGCATCAAACCCTAACTGAATTGCAGCTTGCGTAGTCGCTCTAATTAAACGCATCCAAAACGCAACACCACTTGCACAAATCACTGTTGCGGCTTGCATTTGGTTTTCTGGAATACTTAATGAATGTCCTAAGCGGTTAAAAATAGCTTCTGCAATTTTAATGCGTTTTTCACCTTGCACATTACTACATAAGCATGTCATAGATTTACCAACTGCAATAGCAGTATTTGGCATGGCACGAATAATAAATTTATCTGCTCCAACCTGTGCCTCAATCTTAGGAATCAAATACCCTGTAATGGTAGAAATTAGCACATGTTTTTCTGTTAAATGTGGTTTTACAGCTTCTAAAACACCTTCAAAATGTCTAGGTTGTATTGCAAAAATGATGATGTCCGACTGTTTAACTGCTTCTACATTATCTGTTGTTAATTGCACATTTTTATAGCCTTCAAATTCCTGAATACCGTTTAAGTCTCTTTTGGTTAGGTATAAACTAGTTATCGCATTATTAGTAATTAATCCTTTTGCTATGGACTTCCCTAAGTTTCCTGTTCCTATAATTGCTATTTTCATTTGTTCCATTTAGTTATTGGGGCGTTACCACAAGGGTCACGTTTTCCGTTATATCTTTTTATTTGACAACTTCTCGACTGCGCTCGAAGAGACAAATAAAAAGGATGCCACTTCAACCGCTAACGCAGCTTCAGTACTTTTAAAAATAATTTGCTTTTAATTGTAATCCTTCCGTTTCTTCAAAACCATGCATTAAGTTCATGTTCTGCACAGCTGCTCCAGAAGCGCCTTTTAATAAATTATCTATAGTACTTGTTATTAGTAATTTGTCGCCATGTTTTTCAAGACTTATAATACACTTATTGGTGTTTACCACTTGTTTTAAAAAGATACTTTCGTCTGAAACTACTGTAAATGCAGCATCTTTATAATACGCTTTGTACATTGCTTTTGCTTCTTCAAGAGAACCTTTATACTTTGTGTATGTTGTAGCAAAAATTCCCCTAGAAAAATCACCTCTATTAGGCATAAAGTTAATTTCGGAATCAAAATTAGATTGCAATAATTTTACCGATTGATTAATTTCCCCTAAATGTTGATGATTAAATGCCTTGTAATGCGAAAAATTATTATCTCTCCACGTAAAATGTGTAGTAGCAGATAAGGATGTTCCTGCTCCTGTAGCTCCTGTTACTGCATTTATATGTACATCATTAGTTAGTAATCCTTTTGCAGCTAAAGGCAAAATAGCTAATTGTAATGCTGTAGCAAAACAACCAGGATTAGCAATATAATTTGCTGCTTTAATTGCTTCTTTATTTAATTCTGCTAAACCATATACAAATTCTTTATCTTGAAAATTTTTATCTGCAAGTAATCTAAAATCATTACTTAAATCTATAATTTTAGTATGTTCTGAAAAGGTGTTTTTTTCTAAAAAGGCTTTAGAATTTCCATGACCTAAACACAAGAATAAGACATCTACTTTTGGGTTTATTTTACCTGAAAACTCTAGTTCTGTAACACCTATTAAATCTTGATGTACTTTATATACTTTGTTTCCAGCGTTAGAGGTACTGTACACAAAATTGAGATTTACTTTAGAATGATTTAACAACAGTCTAATTAACTCTCCTGCTGTATAACCAGCACCTCCAATGATTCCTATTTCTAACATCGCTAATTATTTACTTGTCTATAAATTTTATTCTGATTACCTATAATTTTGATAAATCCTTTAGCATCATCTGCTGTCCATGCTTTATTTTCTTCACCATAAGTACTAAATGCACTAGACATTAAATCGTGATCTGAAACTATTCCATCTAAAGAAAAATGATATGGTTTTAAAGTCACCACAACATTACCAGACACCATCTTTTGTGAACTTTGCAAAAATGCTTCCGTATCTCTCATTACTGAATCTAAATATTGTCCTTCATGCAAATGCATGCCATAAAAACTAGATAAATATTCTTTGTGCTGTAACTGCCATTTTGTAAGCGTATGTTTTTCTAGTAAATGATGTGCTTTTATAGTAATTAAAGCAGCTGCAGCTTCAAAACCTACTCTTCCTTTAGTACCAACAATAGTATCTCCAACATGAATATCTCTACCAATAGCATACCCAGAAGCAATGTTATTTAAATTTTCAATGTTTACTTCTGGCGCATTTTCTTGTCCGTTTAAAGCAACAAACTCTCCATTTTTAAAAGTTAATGTTACTTTTTCTTCTCCTTCTTTTTCTAGTTGAGAAGGATATGCTTCACTTGGTAAAGGTTTTTCAGATTTTAAAGTTTCTACACCACCAACACTTGTTCCCCAAAGCCCTTTGTTAACCGAATATTTGGATTTTTCCCAAGACATATCTACACCTTCAGACTTTAAATATGCTATTTCTTCTTCTCTAGTCAGTTTTTGATCTCTAATAGGTGTTTTAATTTTAATACTAGGAGCCAAGGTTTGAAAAATCATATCAAAACGCACTTGATCATTTCCTGCTCCTGTGCTTCCATGAGCGATATATTCTGCATCAATACTTTTAGCATATTCTATAATCTCTATGGCTTGAATAATACGTTCTGCGCTAACTGACAAAGGATACGTACTATTTTTTAATACATTCCCGAAGATTAAATACTTAACTACTTTATTATAAAAAGTAGCAACTGCATCAATGTTTTTATAAGTAGAAACACCCATTTTATAGGCATTACTTTCTATTTGTTTAATCTCGTCTGTTGTAAAACCACCTGTATTTACACTTACAGCGTGTACATCATACTCTTTAGATAAACTTACTGCGCAATACGACGTATCTAAACCTCCACTATATGCTATGACTAATTTTTTGCTCATTTTTTATTTTCTTTTTTAGGAATCTTGTTTGCTTAATGCTTTTTAATCTGGTCCAAACTTTTTTATCGTATTTGTGTTCTTCAACAGGTTTAACCTCTTTGTCAGGATCGTATAACATGCCTGTACATAAACACATAACTTGCTCTGTACGTTGCAAAACATCGTAATTTTTACACGTTTGACAACCGTTCCAAAACGTTTGATCTTTGGTTAACTCTGAAAACGTTACTGGTTTATAACCTAATTCGCTATTCATTTTCATAACAGCCAATCCTGTAGTAATACTAAATACTTTTGCATTTGGGAACTTGGTTCTAGAATGGTCGAAGATGACTTTCTTAATCTTTTTAGCAAGTCCTAAGTTTCTAAAATCTGGATGCACAATTAAACCAGAGTTGGCAACAAACTTACCATGACTCCATTGTTCGATATAGCAAAAACCTGCAAATTTATCGCCTTCTAAAGCGATAACAGCATTACCATTTTCCATTTTGGTAATGATGTATTCTGGTTTACGTTTTGCAATACCAGTACCTCTAACTTGAGCAGCATCTGCAATGGTTTGGCAAATAATATCTGCGTAAATACTATGCGATTTATCAGCAATAACAATTTCCATTGTAATTGATTTTATTAATTAAAAATGTAATATTTTGATTTTGAGATTCCTGTCTGTACAGGAATTTTGTTTTGAATGGAGAACCGGACTCACCTAAGTTCTAAAATAGAAGTACACCCTTAAGGGCGTCGACGCAAAATTGGACGCACAACAATCCTGTTATTATTTCTAATAACTGTATTTGGAAAAGTAAATATTTGTGATGTGTGATTCAATGTTAAAAAATAAAAAACGGTTAACTAAAGTGCTTTTAAAGTAGGAGCATTAGCGACGTCGTCTGCGTAATAGCAAACTTGTGGGTCTTTCGTTTTTATTTTGTGTTTTTAACATGGTGTAAAACTAGACATTAAATTAATACGGAACTATTTTTTATTTCTTTTTTAATCAATTTTTGTGAATTCATTAAAAAAAGCACTTTAAAATTATTTAATAATCATATGAAAATCAGCTTTATAAATACTTTATTTTCAATTAGACTAAAAACTGAAATAAATCAGGTTTATCATTTAAATAGTCTCCAAAAAAGTTATGTAACTTCATTTTTGTAATTAAAGGTTCTAAATCTTGAGGTGATTTTAACTCTAAACCAACCACTGCAACATCATTTTCTCGGTTTACTTTTTTGGTGTATTCAAAGTGGGTAATATCATCTGTTGGACCTAAAATATCTACAACAAATTCGCGTAAAGCACCTGCACGTTGCGGAAATTTAATTATAAAATAATGCTTTAAATTAGCATGTAATAAAGCACGTTCTTTAATCTCTGGAGTACGTGTAATATCGTTATTGCTTCCGCTAACAACACACACTACATTTTTACCTTTTATGTCTTCTTTATATTGTTCTAAAGCTGCGATACTTAATGCTCCAGCTGGTTCTACAACAACAGCATCCTTGTTGTATAATTCTAATATAGTTTGACAAACTTTACCTTCGTCTACAGTAATCATATCACTTAAATTTTGCTGACAAATTGCAAAGTTTAAATCACCAACACGTTTTACTGCTGCTCCATCAACAAAGTTTTCGATATTTTTTAATTCGGTGTTTTGTTTTCGTCTTAAAGACGTAGACATTGAAGGTGCTCCTGTAGGCTCCACGCCAATTATTTTTGTGTTTGGAGATAATAATTTGAATACGGAAGACAATCCTGCAGACAAACCTCCACCACCAACAGGAACAAATACATAATGGATTGGATGTTGCGCTTGATCTATAATTTCTAATCCAACGGTTGCTTGACCTTCAATAACTTTTTCGTCATTAAAAGGATGAATAAATGTTTTGTTTAGTGCTTCACTTTGCTGCATTGCTGCATGATAAGCATCATCAAAGGTGTCGCCAATTAATACAACTTCAATATACTCTTCTCCAAACATTTTTACCTGTTCCACCTTCTGGTTTGGTGTTGGAGAAGGCATAAAAATTGTGCCTTTTATTTTTAATAATTTACATGAAATAGCTACACCTTGCGCATGATTTCCTGCACTTGCGCATACAATTCCGTTTTCGATTTCTGCTTGACTTAAAGACGACATTTTGTTGTAAGCTCCTCTAATTTTATAGGAACGAACTTGCTGTAAATCTTCACGTTTAAACATGATATTAGCATCGAATTGCTTAGAATAATTTCTGTTAGAAATTAAAGGAGTTACAGATGCAACTCCTTTTAATTTTTCTGCAGCAGCTTCAACAGATGTTAAAGTTGGCTTGTATATTGTTGTAGTGTTTTCCATGCTTTATGAGATCCTGAAATAATTCGGGATGACAATTGATTTAAGCTAATACTGAATCTTCAGTTTTAACATCAGATTTTATAATTTTCATTGCAGTCATTGCTGCTCTTAATCGTTTACCAACTGCTTCGATTGGATGATTTCTAATGGCATCGTTTACTGCTATTAATTCGATATTATCAACTCCTGTTGTTGCAGAAAATGATTTACCAATGATATCTGTTTCAACCGTTTTCATAAAATCGGTTAATAACGGTTTGCAAGCATGGTCAAATAAGTAACAACCATATTCTGCAGTATCAGAAATGACTCTGTTCATTTCAAATAATTTCTTTCTAGCAATTGTATTAGCAATTAATGGTAATTCGTGAAGTGATTCGTAATACGCAGAATCTTCAATAATTCCTGCACTTACCATAGTTTCGTAAGCTAGTTCTACACCAGATTTTACAAATGCTACTAATAACGTTCCGTGATCAAAATATTCTTGTTCAGAAATATGGTCTGTTGTTAACGTTGTTTTTTCAAAAGCAGTTTCACCAGTTTCTGCTCTCCATTTTAAAAGATTTACATCATCATTTGCCCAATCTTCCATCATGGTTTTAGAGAAATGACCCGAAATAATATCATCCATATGCTTCTCGAATAAAGGACGCATGATGTCTTTTAATTCTTCTGACAATTGGTATGCTTTTATTTTTGCTGGATTAGACAATCTGTCCATCATGTTAGTAATTCCTCCATGTTTTAAAGCTTCAGTAATCGTTTCCCAACCAAACTGAATTAATTTTGCTGCATAACCAGCTTCAATGCCTTCTGCAACCATTTTATCGAAAGATAAAATTGCTCCTGTTTGTAACAAACCACATAAAATAGTTTGCTCACCCATTAAATCACTTTTTACCTCAGCAACAAAAGACGATTCTAAAACACCAGCACGATGACCTCCAGTTGCAGCTGCATAAGCTTTGGCTTGAGCCCAGCCTTTATTTTCTGGATCATTTTCTGGATGTACAGCAATAAGTGTTGGCACACCAAAACCACGTTTATATTCTTCACGAACTTCGGTTCCTGGACATTTTGGAGCGACCATAATTACGGTAATATCTTCTCTTACTTTAGTGCCTTCTTCTACAATATTAAATCCGTGAGAATAACTTAGCGTAGCACCTTTTTTCATTAAAGGCATTACTGCTTCTACAACATTTGTATGCTGCTTGTCTGGTGTTAAATTTAGTACCAAGTCAGCAGTAGGTATTAAATCGTTGTAAGTTCCAACTTTAAAGTCGTTAGACGTTGCGTTTTTGTACGATTCGCGTTCTTGATCAATTGCAACTTGTCTTAATGCATACGAAATATCTAAACCTGAATCACGCATATTTAATCCTTGATTTAAACCTTGTGCGCCACAACCAATAATTACAATTTTTTTCCTTTTAATGCATTCACACCATCTTCAAACTCTGAAGCATCCATGAATCTACATTTACCTAATTGATCTAATTGGTTTCTTAATGATAATGTGTTGAAATAATTTGACATTGTCTTTTTATTTTAATTGTTGGTTACGCTTGAAAAGCTTCTAGCATTGTTGATATTTTCATTTCGTCTTTTGTAACAGCAATACGTCCTGAGCGCGTAAATTGCATGATTCCAAAAGCACTTAATTCTCTATATAATAATTCTATTTCTTCTTTGCGTCCAGACTTTTCAATAACAAAAAACTCTTTGTTAACAGTTACAATTCTGGAATTACTCTCTTTAATTATATTCTGAATTTGACGTTCATCAAACAGCAAATCTGATTTCATCTTAAAAATGCAAGATTCTTGATAAATCGTTTCATCTTCTGTATGATAATACGCTTTTATAACTTCAACTTGTTTTTCTATTTGACCAATAATTTTTTTCATTTGACCTTCAGAAAGTTCAACCACCATAATCCATTTAGTAACATTTTCAATTTCTGAAACAGATGAATTTATACTTTCAACATTAATATGTCTTCTTTGAAAAATCGCTGAAATCCTATTTAGTAACCCGATATTATTTTCGGTATAAATGGAAACTGTATATAAATTATTTTCATTCATATTATTCTAATCTTATATCTGAAACTGACGCTCCTGTTGGTATCATTGGAAACACATTCCCTTCTTTTTCTACGCAAACCTCTAAAAAATAGGGTCCATCTGTATTAATCATTTTAGCAACTGCGTCTTTTAAATCTTCACGTTTTGTTACTTTTTCGGCTTCAATAAAATACCCTTTAGCAATAGCCACAAAATCTGGATTGGTCATTTCTGTAGACGCATAACGTTTATCAAAAAACAACTGTTGCCATTGGCGAACCATACCTAAAAACTCATTGTTTAAAACCACAATTTTCACTGGTACTTTTTGCTGAAAAATAGTCCCTAATTCTTGAATAGTCATTTGATAACCACCATCACCAGAAATTGAAATAACTTCTCGATCTGGAGCAGCCATTTTTGCTCCAATTGCAGCAGGCAAACCAAAGCCCATAGTACCTAATCCACCAGAAGTGATATTGCTTCTTGTTTTATTAAAATTGGCATAACGACAGGCTATCATTTGATGTTGGCCAACGTCTGTTACTATTGCTGCATCACCTTTAGTTTGCGAATTAATTTCTTTTAAAACTTCACCCATTGTTAAACCTTCTTTTGTAGGATGGATGTCGTTTTTTATTACTTTTTCATATTCAATAGCATATAAATCCTTAAATTTTTGATGCCATTCTGGATGTGTTTGTTCTTCTAAAAGCGGAAGTAAGGCAGCTAAACTTTCTTTTGCATCACCTAAAACTGCCACATCTGTTTTAACATTTTTATCAATTTCGGCTGGATCAATTTCAAAATGAATCACTTTTGCCTGTTTAGCATATGTAGACAAACTTCCGGTTACACGATCGTCAAAACGCATACCAATTGCAATTAAAACATCGCACTCATTAGTCAATACATTTGGTGCATAATTACCATGCATACCAACCATACCAATATTTAAAGGATGAGATGTTGGAATTGCTCCTGCACCTAAAATAGTCCAAGCAGATGGGATTCCTGCTTTTTCAACAACTGTTTTAAATTCGGCTTCAGCCTGACCTAAAGACACACCTTGACCCCAAACAATCATTGGTTTTTTTGCTGCATTGATTAATTTTGCGGCTGCTTGCAACGAATTTTGATCTAATTTTGGAATTGGGATATAACTCCTGACACCTTTACATTTGTTGTATTTAAAATCGAACTCTTCGAATTGAGCATCTTTTGTAATATCTACTAAAACAGGACCTGGACGTCCACTTCTAGCTATATAAAAAGCTTTTGCTATTGCTTCTGGAATCTGAGATGCTTTTGTAACCTGACAATTCCATTTTGTAACTGGAGTAGAAATACCAACGATATCCGTTTCTTGAAATGCATCACTACCTAACAAATGCGAAGCTACTTGACCTGTAATACAAACCATAGGTGTACTATCAATTTGTGCGTCTGCGATACCTGTAATTAAGTTTGTAGCACCTGGACCTGATGTTGCTAATGCTACACCTACTTTACCAGAAATACGCGCGTAACCTTGAGCAGAATGTGTTGCTCCTTGTTCATGACGTGTTAGTACATGATGAATTTTATCTTGGTACTTATAAAGCTCGTCATAGACAGGCATGATTGCTCCTCCAGGATAACCGTAAAGGATATCCACACCTTCAGCTAACAAACATTTGATAACTGCTTCGCTACCAGAAATACGCTCTGTAGTTTGCGTTGTGTTTGTTTCTTTTTTTATAGTTTTTGTATCCATATTATTCTATTTTGGATAATTAGTTTTTGTTTAAAACTCGTCAGTTACACAACCCTTTGAGGCAGATGATACGGTTTTAGCATATTTATACAATACACCACGTTTGAACTTTAAATCTGGTGCTTTCCATTCTTGTCTTCTTTTTTGTAAATCTTCTTCTGTAACCTCTAGAACAATTGAGTTTGTTTCGGCATCAATGGTAATCATATCACCATCTTTTACTAAGGCTATGTTACCACCTTCTTGAGCTTCTGGAGTAATATGTCCAACAACAAAACCATGCGTACCACCAGAGAAACGACCATCTGTAATTAAAGCCACATCTTTACCTAAACCTGCTCCCATAATTGCAGCAGTTGGCTTTAACATTTCTGGCATTCCTGGTCCTCCTTTTGGTCCTTCGTAACGAATTACGACAACATCTCCTTTTTCTACTAAACCATCACGAATACCATCATTAGCAGCATATTCGCCCTCAAAAACTTTAGCTTTACCAATAAAACTTAAACCTTCTTTTCCTGTAATTTTAGCAACAGAACCTTCCGTAGCAAGATTACCATAAAGCATTCTTAAATGCCCTGATATTTTTATTGGTTCTTCAATTGGCTTAATAACATCTTGACCTTCTTTTAGATCTTTAACATCTAATAAATTCTCTGCAATTGTTTTTCCTGTAACGGTTAAACAATCTCCATGAATTAATCCTTTTTTTAATAGATATTTTAGAACCGCAGGAATTCCGCCAACAGCGTGAACATCTTCCATTAGGTATTTTCCACTAGGTTTTAAGTCGGCTAAAAATGGTGTGTTATCACTAATATCTTGAAAATCTTTTAATGTGAAATCGATATCTGCTGCTCTTGCAATTGCTAAAAAGTGAAGTACAGCATTTGTAGAACCACCTAAAATAGTAACTAATCGCACTGCGTTTTCTAGAGATTTACGCGTAATAATATCTGAAGGCTTAATATCCTTTTCTAATAACACACGTATGGCTTCACCTGCTTTAACAGACTCTTCTTTTTTAGCATCACTTAATGCTGGGTTTGAAGAGTTAAAGGGTAAAGTCATCCCTAAAGCTTCAATAGCTGAGGCCATAGTATTTGCAGTATACATACCACCACAAGCTCCTGCTCCTGGACATGCTTTTTCGACTATATTTTGATATTCAGTTTCTTCCATGGTTCCAGCGACTTTGCTTCCCCAAGCTTCAAAAGCAGAAACGACATCTAATTTTTTTCCGTTATGGCAACCAGAATCAATGGTACCACCATAAACCAAAATGGATGGACGGTTTAGCCTAATCATAGCAATTAAAGCTCCTGGCATATTTTTGTCACAACCAACAACTGTTATTAAACCATCATAACTCATGGCTTGTACTACAGTTTCCATAGAGTCTGCAATAATATCTCTAGATGGTAATGAATAGCGCATACCTGGAGTACCCATAGAAATACCATCACTAACACCTATTGTATTGAAAATAAGCCCAACAATATCTTCGTTTTTAGTACCTTTTTTAGCCAATTTAGCTAAATCATTAAGGTGCATGTTACAAGGATTACCTTCGTATCCTGTACTTGCAATACCAATAATAGGCTTAAAAAAATCTTCTTTAGTTAAACCAATAGCATGCAACATGGCTTGTGCAGCTGGTTGTGTTGGGTCTTGCGTAACTGTTTTACTGTATTTATTTAATTGACTCATATTTTTATTTACTAAATCTAAAGTACTTTAATGTTTCTTTTTTATTATAATCTTTTAGTGTTTAACGCTAAACCCAATATAATAAACCAATATTTAAATAATTGATTTACAGGGTTTTAATAATCAAACTCTATGACGTTCAATTATTTTATTTTTTATAAAAAAAAGCCTTCCGAAAAAGGAAGGCTTAAATTTAATCTATATTTTGATTCATCATAGCATTCCTTGGCGTCGTGAAATAATCACGATGCTAATAATAGAAATAATATTAATGACTTGTTTTTTCATTGTTAATCCAAATATTGGAATTATATTTTTTAAAACCTAATTTTTTAAATAATTAAATGAAGTCTTAAAGATAATTTAATCATTTAACATTATTAATGCTATTAGTTTAAATGTTGACATTTTAAGTTTATACTGAAACTTCTCTTAAAAAAATAAAAGGACTTAATTAGTTAATAACACCTTTTTTTCAATATCTACAATTAATTGCTTCCCATCTCTTTCGATAACAACTATTAACTTTTCAGGACGATTAGCGCTTAAAATCTCGCACCATTTTTTATCCGTAACTTTTGTATAATCTATATCGTTTACACTTAAAATTTTATCATTAATTTTAAGGCCTTTTTTTCTGCTTCTGAATTTTCAGAAATTGAACTAATATAAATGGATTCATTTTCAAGTCTTATTCCGTAACCATGACCGCTAAATATAACTTTATCATCTGATACGTTATTTTCAATAAACCATGTTTTACGATCTTTCCAACTTAAAACTACTCTATAATTTTTTAAAAATCCAGCACCAATCGTCCTTGAGCCTAATTGCCCAAAAGACATCAAGTTACTTGGTGCTTTGAAGTCACCTGTTTTAAAATTATTAACGATTGCTTTATAAGACGTAGACATTTTAAGATCACCATAGATTCCTGCAATAGTACTTCCTCCATTAGATTTAACATATTTAATCTTAGGATTTTCATCTCTTAATTTTTTAAAATCGAATGCAAAAAGAGTAATACCACCACCATAACCATAATCTATCATAGTGTTATATAATTTTTCATTACCCAAATAAGCTGTGATTGCAGGTGTCCCATCGTAACCAATAAAAATTTTAGTGTAAGGTGCATCCTCCGGAATACTAATCGCGTCAATTGTATTAGTAAATGTAATCTCGTGCTTTACCATATCTATTTCCCAAACAGCATTTCGCATAAAATTAGCTCCTAAAAAACCATCTATTCCTGTACACTTAAAATCTTTTACAGCTTCAATATCAAGCACAGCAGCTCCAGTATCAAAGAAATTAATTCCATTTAAATTTATAGTATCTATTTTAACAAAATTTAAATTTTTAGAGGTATTCCCTAAATCAAAAACCTCCTCTTTACCTACAACCTCTAAGTCTAATTCTTCTACCATTCTTGGTGAAATTGCAGTAACTGCACCTGTATCAAACAATAAACGGTACGACTTATCTTTAATCCTCACTTTAACAAAAATAGAATTACCATAAGGTTCATATTTAAATGTTGATTTAAACACTTTATCTTCAATAATACCCTTTTTTAGTAGTTTTTTAATATTCTGAGAAGTACATAAAAAAGAAGATAGAAGTACTAATAATAAAACAAAGACGGACTTGATTCTTGTAAAATACATATGCTAAATAGTGTTTAATTCTAATTGAATATTAATAATATTAACTGACGCTTAATTAGTTAGAATAATTATTTGATATATAAAACAAAACATTAAAAATGAATGGAAGAAAACCTTTAACATATATAAAACAAAAAAACCGATTCAAATTAATGAATCGGTTTTAATGGTGGTCCCACATGGGCTCGAACCATGGACTTTCTGATTATGAGTCAGATACTCTAACCAACTGAGTTATAGGACCCGAAATTGGAGTGCAATATTACTATTTATTTTAAAGTCTTACAAGTCTTTTTTAAATTATTTAATCTCTTGACAAAGTTCTATCAGTACTCCGTTAGACGATTTTGGATGTAAAAATGCCACTAACTTATTGTCTGCTCCCTTTTTAGGGGTTTCATTTAAAACAATAAATCCTTCAGATTTTAATCTTAAAATTTCTGCATTTATATCATCTACAGCAAAAGCAATGTGATGAATTCCTTCTCCTTTTTTCTCTAAAAACTTTGCAATTGGGCTTTCTGGCTTAGTAGCCTCTAATAATTCTATCTTATTTGGTCCAACTTCAAAAAAAGAGGTATTAACACCTTCACTTTCTACAGTTTCAATTTTATAGTGTGGCTTGCCAAAAAGTTTAGCAAAAAGCGCATTAGATTGCTCTAAATTTTTGACTGCTATACCAATATGTTCTATTTTTTCCATTTATTATATAATTTAAGGTATAATAATTGCTTAATTATGCCTTAAAAGTAATATATTCTTGTAATAACAACTATTTTTGCAACATGGAAGAAAGTCAAAGACAAAAAAATAGCTTCGGTTTTACAACGTGATTTAGTAGACATCCTTCAAGGTGCTGCTACACAAGGTGGAATGCGAGGTGTAATTATATCTGTATCTAAAGTTAGAGTAACTGCCGATTTAACAGACGCTAAAGTATATTTAAGTATTTTCCCTAACAATAAGGCTAAAGAGCTTTTAGAAGGAATTAGAGCTAACAAACCCATGATTAGACATGAGTTGGCACAACGTACAAAAAACCAATTACGTAGAATGCCTGTGTTAGAATTTTATGTAGATGACAGTTTAGAACACATCGATAAAATTGAAAAATCGCTTAAAGGTGAAGATAATCCGATTCAAAATCCTGATTTACTAGATAACCGTAAAAAGGGATAATTGAATTTTTCGTTATACATAGCTAAACGCTACATACGTAGTAAAAGTAGTAACAACGCCATAAACTTTATTACAATAATTGCTATTGTAGGTATCGTTTTAGGTGCTGCTTCTTTATTTATAGTTTTATCTGGTTTTGCAGGATTACGTGATTTTACTTTGGAGTTTTCTAGTATTATAGATCCTGATTTAAAAGCAGAAACAACCATAGGTAAATCCTTTACTATAAATACTGATCAAGACAAACAATTGCGAGCTATTGATGGTGTGGCTAATTTTTCTAAAATAGTTGAAGAACGTATTATTGCCTCTTCTGATGGTACTAATCATCCTGCTTACATCAAAGGAGTAGACGAGAATTATCAAAAAATAACAGCTATTGACTCTGTAATACCATATGGTAATTGGTTATATCCAGATACACCACAAATTGTTTCTGGTTGGGCTATTTCTAATCGTCTATCTATGTTTATAAACGATTATGACAAAACCATAACCTTATCTGTACCAAAACCAGGTAAAGGACAAATCAGTTCACAAAGTCAAGCCTTAAGTCAAGTTAATACCGTTAACGTAGGTATTTATGATATAAACGAAGAACTAAATAACAAATACATCTTTGCGTCCATAGAGACTGCACGTCGTCTATTAAACTACCAACCAAACCAAGTAACTAGTCTAGAATTTAAGTTAACAGAAGACGCAGATGAATACGCTGTAAAAACTAAAATTAAAACCATTTTAGGTCAAAACATTATCTTAAAAAACAAAGACCAACTAAACGATGCAATCTATAAAATGTTAAATACCGAAAATTTAGCAGTTTATTTAATCTTTACTTTAGTATTAATTATTGCATTATTTAATGTGATAGGCTCTATTGTTATGATGATATTAGATAAAAAGAAAACTTTAAACACCCTTTTTAACCTTGGAGCATCAGTTAAAAACATACGAAACATCTTTTTTTACCAAGGTATTTTAATGACGTTTATTGGTGGATTTATTGGACTATTAATAGGTTATATTGTAATACAATTACAAGCAAGCTATGATTTAATTATGATTACTCCTAGCCTACCTTATCCTGTAGCAATTCATTTTAAAAACTTTATAATAGTCATGCTTACAATTTCTGTTTTAGGTGTTATTGCTTCAAAAATTGCAGCCTCACGTATTACACGAGACTTAGTAAAAACTAATTAAGTTTAACTAACCTAAGCCATCCTAAAATTTTATTATTTTCAATATTGAAATAATTGTCTGTTTTTTTTAGTTGAAAAAACTCACGAGACTTACCAAATGGTCCAGGATTTTGTTGAATTATTTGAATTGAGTCTTTGTAAACTTTTGAAACAATTGCGACATGTCCATAACGGTTAAATAATGAGCTTGAAAACACAAGCAAATCATTAACTTTAGGTTTACTTTTACTATAGTTTTTAAACTGAGTTAAATTTCGTCTTGTATTTAATTGACCATCCCTTAGTCTTAAATCAAAAAAATCTTTAGCATGCCCATAAGTATCAGGCATTTTATGTTTTAAAGCATCGTAATAATAACGCTTGACAAACTCGACACATTGATATTTTAATCCATAATTATATCCACTTTTAGATAAATTACGTCCTAAATTAGTATCAGTACCTCCATTATAAAACACGTAAACTCCATTAAGACTATCAACTTTTTGACCAATAGTTTTGGTTGGATTTAAATTAATTTTCTTTATTGACACAAATAAAATTAAACCTAGTATCACTAGTAAAGTTAAACTAAATAATACGTGTTTAATTTTCAAATTATAAGTACGATTAATTAATTTGTAAACTCAAAATCTCCAAACTTTTCTAAAACCTCATCAAAAGCAGCAAAAACATCTGCTGAAGCATCACTAGTTACCATTTTCATGCGATGTTCTTTAAAATGCGGAATACCTTTAAAGTAATTTGTATAATGGCGTCTGGTTTCAAATACACCAAGGATTTCTCCTTTCCAGTCAATAGACATTTGTAAGTGTCTTCTAGCAGCTTCTACACGTTCTTGCATAGTAATTGGTCTGTAATGTTCACCGGTTTCAAAAAGTGCTTTACTTGTTTGAAAAACCAAGGATTACCAATTGTTGCACGACCAATCATACAACCATCTAAACCATATTGATCACGCATCAACATTGCTTTTTCTGGACTGTCCACATCACCATTTCCAAATACAGGAATATGCATACGTGGATTATTTTTTACAGCAGCAATAGGTTTCCAGTCGGCTTCACCTTTATACATTTGTGCTCTGGTACGACCATGTATTGCTATAGATTTTATACCAACATCTTGAAGGCGTTCTGCAACCTCAACTATTTTAATAGAATCGTGATCCCAACCTAGTCTGGTTTTAACAGTAACAGGTATGTCTGTTCGTTTAACCATTTCAGCAGTTAGTTGCTCCATTAAACAGATGTCTTTTAAGATTCCTGCTCCTGCACCTTTACTAACTACTTTTTTAACAGGACAACCAAAATTTATATCAATAATATCTGGTTTAGACTCTGCTACAATATCAATGGTTTGTAACATACTGTCTAGGTTAGCTCCAAAGATTTGAATACCTACAGGACGTTCTTTTTCGTAAATATCCAGTTTCATAACGCTTTTTGCTGCGTTACGTATTAAACCTTCACTACTTACAAACTCTGTGTATACCACATCTGCACCTTGCTCTTTACACAACGCTCTAAATGGTGGATCTGAGACATCTTCCATTGGTGCTAACAACAACGGAAAATCTGAAAGCTCTATATTACCTATTTTTACCACAATACAATTTTGGTGCAAAATTAGTGTTTTTAGGTAATTGTGTATATTTAACTAATAATCTATCTTTATTTGGACCTACCTTTACACCTTAAACTTTTTGATATTGCTATAAACGTCCATCTAGTTTTAGAATATCTCGCCTTTTTTATAGCCTTTAGATACTATGTGTTTTTGAGAAAAAGACACACAGATATTATTACTAGTAACAATAGATTATCAATAATTTTAGGCGCTGCTTTAGGTGCTTTAATAGGATCGAGATTGGTTGGTTTTTTAGAAAACCCAACAATTGCCTTTAGTGTTAACAACCTTTTTACATTATTAAATACTAAAACCATAATGGGTGGATTATTTGGTGGTTTACTTGGTGTGGAATTGGCAAAGAAAATAATTAACGAAAAGCACTCGTCTGGAGATTTATTTGTGTTTCCTATTATCTTAGGTATCTTTATTGGTCGTATTGGTTGTTTTTTATCTGGTATTAACGAGTTTACTTATGGTAAAGTGACTACATCTGTTTTTGGAATAGATTTAGGTGATGGCTTACTACGTCATCCTACCTCTTTATATGAGCTTGTTTTTTTAATCTTTTTATTTATAACTTTAAAAAATGTAAACCCTAATTTCCGATTGAAAAATGGTGATTTATTCAAGCTTTTCATGCTTAGTTATTTTGGTTTTAGATTTTGTATCGAATTTTTAAAACCTAATGTATTTTATACTTTTGGCTTAAGTAGTATCCAAATATTATGTGTAATTTGTTGGTTGTATTACAGCAAGTTTATTGTTAGTCCATTAATTGGCAAACACCTGCGTTAGCGATAGAAACGGTATCCTTTTTTACGTCAGTTCGAGTGTTTTGTGAAGCATGAACAAAATGTATCGAGAACAAGTAAAAAAGATTTAGTGGATAGCGCGACCCTTGTGGTAACGCCCAAATAATGATTAAAAAAATAAAAAATGCCTGTTAGAAAATATACCTATTACGATTTTACTTTAAGCTTATGTCCTGAGTGTTTAAAGCGTGTGGATGCTAAAATTGTTTTTGAAGATGGTAATGTTTACATGCTTAAACGTTGTAAAGAACATGGTAATAGTAAAGTGCTAATTGCGGATGATATTGAGTATTATAAAAACATACGTAACTACAATAAACCTAGCGAAACGCCTTACACATTTAATACAAAAACCGATTATGGTTGCCCTTATGATTGTGGTTTATGTCCTGACCACGAGCAACACAGTTGTTTGACGGTTGTCGAGGTAACGGATCGTTGTAATTTAACGTGTCCAACATGTTATGCAGGATCGTCTCCGACGTATGGTAGACATCGTACTTTAGACGAGGTTAAAGCCATGCTAGATACTATTGTTAGAAATGAAAAGGAACCTGATGTAGTACAAATATCTGGTGGAGAACCAACCATACATCCTCAGTTTTGGGACATTATGGACTATGCAAAATCTTTACCTATTAGACATTTAATGTTGAATACTAATGGGATTAAAATTGCTAAGGATTTTGCTTTCGCTGAAAGACTTAAAACTTATGCACCAGATTTTGAAATTTATTTACAATTTGATTCTTTTGAAAATAGTGTGTTGCGCGAGCTTCGTGGTGCAGATTTAAATGACATCCGTAAACAAGCTATTGAAAATCTTAATAAACTAAACCTGTCAACAACTTTAGTGGTTACTCTACAAAAAGGGCTAAATGATAGCGAAATTGGTAAAATTATTGACTATGCTTTGAAACAAAAGTGTGTTAGAGGTGTGACATTGCAACCAACACAAATTGCTGGTCGATTAGATAATTTTAATCCGGAAACAGATCGAATGACCATTACTGAGGTACGTCGAAAAATAATGGAACAAACCAATATTTTTAATGCTAACGATTTGCTTCCTGTACCTTGTAATCCTGATGCTTTAGTTATGGGTTATGCGCTTAAATTGGAGGATGAAGTATTTCCGTTAACGCGCTATATTAATCCAAACGATTTGTTAGATAATAGTAAAAACACTATTATTTATGAGCAAGATGAAGCGTTGCAAGGTAAAATGGTAGAATTATTTAGCACAGGAAACTCGGTTGAAGTAGCAGAAGAAAACCTAAAATCCATTATGTGTTGTTTACCAAATATTGATGCTCCAGAACTAGGCTATGATAATTTATTTAGAGTTATAATAATGCAATTTATAGATGCTTATAACTTTGATGTTAGAGCTATTAAAAAATCGTGTGTGCACATTGTAGATAAAGACAATAAAATTATCCCGTTTGAAACCATGAATTTGTTTTATCGTGATGATAAAAAAGCACGTTTAGAACAACTTAGAAATGAAATATAAATAAAGATCATGTTTGTACCGCATTTATTATTATTTAATAATAGTCTAAAGTAACTGTGAAAATATTTTTATATAACTAAAGACAAATAAATCTTTTAATAAATAATACTATGACTACATTTTTTTTAATTGAAGCTACAGGAGGTGGTGGTGGCTATGGAGGTATTGTTGTGTTTTTTTAGCTTTAATGTTAATCCCTCCCATTTTACTGTGTCTAATAGGATTTTATTTACTCAAAAAAATAAAAAAGCAGCTAAAGTATTATTTATACTAGCTGCTGTTTATTTAATTATCAGCTTAGGTCTTTGTGGAAGTATGTTAAGCTAAGCTTTTGTTATTTCAAGCGGTTACGCTCTGTATGACTTTTAGTATTTTGATTTGTTTGTAACGTAGTGTTACCAAACTTATAGCTAAATCCTAGTTTTACGTATCTTGTATCTAAATCATGAAATACGTAGTTGTTTTGATTTGCAAACCTACTTCTTGACCCAATATCTTGTAGATTTGGTATATCCGAAAACATTAAGCTTACCGATCCCTTATTGCTTAAAACCTTTTTACTTAAAGATAAGTTTGAAAATAAAAACGAGTCACCAAAAACTGTTCCTTGTAAAAATTTAGTAGAATATGCAAGAGACAAATTAACTGATAAACTATTATCTTTTAGCATGCTAAAACTACTGCTTAGCTCTGAGTAATTAATCCATTGATTAAAATTATAGGTTTGATTATTATAATTCACATCCAAATCGTGATTATAAATACTATTTAAAAAATAAACTGAATATTTATTAGATATGTATAAATCTGCTAAAAAATCAAGACCATACTCGTTAACACTTTTAATGTTGGTTGGAGAAAACACAAACAAATTAGCTCCATTATCTTGGATAGGCAACTCTACAATTTGATTTGAAATGGTTTTGTAATATGCTTCGATTGTAAAACTGTTATTTATAGTTGTACCAATCGTTGAATATGTTGTAAAAGAGGGTTGTAAATTAGGATTACCTGTTACTATAGTATTATCGTTTAAAAAGAAATTAAATGGGTTAAGATTAGTGTATTTAGGTCTTTCAATAAACCTACTAAAACTAGCATGTAAACTCGCTTTATCAAAAGCTTCCCAACTAATATTAAATTTAGGAAACCATTCTAAATAATCTTGGGTATTTGTGGTATTTGTTTCCGGAGAAAACCCTTCAACATTGGTTTGCTCTAACCTTAATCCAGCAGAAATACTCCATTTATCCCAACTTTTGTCATAACTAATATAACCTGAAAAAACGGATTCGTCATAATCAAAAGCATCTGTATTATCAGTATTTAAGGTTTGGTTTCCTGTGGTTTGATCTATATCAAACTGAGTAATGTCACTATTGGTTTTAATATTAGACACTTTAATACCCATTGCTAAATTAGAACTATCACCTAATGCTAAATCATAATCTAGTTTAGATGATAAAATTTCGGTAGTTTGATTATTTAATGTTTTAAATCCTGTACTAAAATCTGATGTTGGATCTTGAAAGTAGTAATCTGAATTTACATGCTGATTTCTTTGATAATCATACGTTGTATAATGTGCATTAATCAAAAGGTTTGATTGGTCTGTAAACTTTAGCTTATAATCTAAATCTGTACCTATATTATACTTATCATCTTGAGATGAATTATGGGATCTAAAGCTATAGTTATCTGTACCCTGTAAATCGTTTACAGTAGTGTTACCTTTTGTATTATAATCAAAATACGGTAAATACAAGACATTTGAAGTCAAGCTTAGTGTATTATTATCATTGATAAAATAATCGAAATTTAAATTTGCATTGTGAGTTTTTGAAGTTGTATTTCTGTTTAAATCTGTTTTCCAAAACTGAGAAAGAATATCGTTATTTTGATAAGTAATTTCTTCGATATTATTTCTATTAACTTTACTGTGTTTATAATTATAATTTAAATTAATATTTAATTTATTAGTTTTATAAAACTGACTTAAACCACCAGTATATCTAGGAAAAACACCTTGGGTATAACTTGTATTTACTACACCTCTATAACCCATAATTAGGTTTTTACCCATTATAATTTTTAAAACTACACCACTTGAAGCATCATATTTTGCTGGTGGATTTGTAATGACTTCAACTTTTTGAATAGAATTTGCAGATGAGTTATCTAATAACATTGACAACTCATCTGCCGATAAATTTACCTTTCGGTCATTAATATAAATTGTTGGATTGGTGTTTTTAACCATTATATCACCATTCATAACTAAAACTCCTGGTGTACTTTTTAGTACATCAAGTACTGTACCTTCAATCAGTGCTGTATTTTCCACATTAAACACCAAACGATCAACTTGTTTTGTAAAAGTTGGTTTTTTAGCGTTAACTGTTACTTCTCCTAAAGTTTCAGTTGATGGACTTAATATTATTGTAGCAACAGATTGGCTAGAATCCAATGTTATATTCTGACTTTTACTATCACATCCTACATAAGACACCTTTAAAGTATAGCTTCCTGAATGTAATGAAGTAATATTATATTGTCCTGCATCATCAGTACTTGAACCTGAAATAATTTCAGAAGCATCTGCATTATAAAGTATAGCATTTGCGTAAGCTATTGGTGCGTTATTATGATCTACAACTTGTCCAGAAATGGTTAAATCCTGTGCAAAGCTAGTTACAGAAATGCATAAAAAAAGCAAAAAATTAAAGCGATTCATTATAAATAAGTTAAAAGCGCAAGATAATAATAGTGAAACTTATATAACTGTGGTAAAAACCATAAATTTAAGTCTCTTTGTATTAATAAGAAAAATCAAAAAAAGCTCAATAATTACTTTATATTTGCAACATCCTTAATTTATAAGGAGATTTGACTATGAAGAACATCAGAAATTTTTGCATTATTGCGCACATTGATCACGGAAAAAGCACATTAGCTGACCGTTTATTGGACACCACAGGATCAGTGACTGCCAGAGAAAAACAAAACCAGCTTTTAGATAATATGGATTTAGAGCGCGAACGTGGTATAACCATTAAATCGCACGCTATTCAAATGGATTATATATACGAAGGTGAAGAGTATGTGTTAAACCTAATTGACACACCTGGTCACGTAGATTTTTCTTATGAAGTATCAAGATCTATTGCTGCCTGTGAAGGTGCATTACTAATTGTTGATGCTGCACAAAGTATACAAGCACAAACTATTTCTAACCTATACTTAGCTTTAGAAAATGATTTAGAAATCATTCCTGTTCTTAACAAAGTAGATTTACCTAGTGCAAATCCTGAAGAAGTTACAGATGATATCGTAGATTTATTAGGTTGTGATCCCTCTGAAGTCATTCATGCAAGTGGTAAAACCGGTTTTGGGGCAGAAGATATATTACAAGCTATTATTGAGCGTATTCCTGCACCAAAAGGAGATCCTGAAGCACCATTACAAGCTTTAATATTTGATTCGGTTTACAATACTTTTAGAGGTATTGAAACGTATTTTAGAGTCTTTAATGGTGAAATTAAAAAAGGACAAAAAATTAAATTTGTTGCCACAGGAAGAGATTATAATGCAGACGAAGTTGGTACACTTAAACTGACACAAATAGCAAAACAAACCGTTAAAACTGGTGATGTAGGATACTTAATTACAGGTATTAAAACTGCAAAAGAAGTTAAAGTTGGAGATACTATTACTGACTTTGAAAACCCAACGACTAATATTGTTGAAGGTTTTGAGGACGTAAAACCAATGGTATTTGCTGGTATTTATCCAGTTGATACTGAAGATTACGAAGAGTTAAGAAACAGTATGGAAAAACTGCAACTTAATGATGCCTCTTTAGTCTTTCAACCAGAAAGTTCTGCTGCATTAGGTTTTGGTTTTAGATGTGGATTTTTAGGAATGCTACACATGGAAATCATTCAAGAACGTCTAGAACGTGAGTTTGATATGACTGTAATTACTACTGTACCTAACGTATCGTATCACGCATTTACCAATAAAAATCCTGACGATGCTTTTATTGTTAACAACCCAAGTGATTTACCAGATCCTTCAACCGTAAACCGTGTTGAAGAACCTTTTATTAAAGCAACCATTATTACTAAAGCAGACTTTGTTGGTAATGTTATGAGCTTATGTATAGAAAAACGTGGTATGATCATGAATCAAACTTATTTAACTACAGAGCGTGTAGAATTAACCTTCGAAATGCCTTTAGCAGAAATAGTTTTTGATTTTTACGACCGCTTAAAAACCGTATCTAAAGGGTATGCTTCTTTTGACTACCATCCAATAGGTATGAAGGTGTCAAAATTAGTACGTTTAGACGTCTTATTAAACGCACAACCAGTAGATGCCTTATCTGCATTAATTCACGCAGATAATGCGCACAATATTGGTAAAAAAATGTGTGAAAAGTTAAAAGAATTAATACCAAGACAACAATTTGACATTCCAATTCAAGCTGCAATTGGAGCCAAAATTATAGCTAGAGAAACCGTAAAAGCATTACGTAAAGATGTAACTGCAAAATGTTATGGTGGAGATATTTCGCGTAAGCGTAAATTATTAGAAAAGCAGAAAAAAGGTAAAAAACGAATGCGTCAAGTTGGTAACGTAGAGATACCTCAGCAAGCATTTATGGCTGTTTTAAAATTAAACGATTAAATTAATAATTACTACATATAAAAAAACCTTCATTTTAAAATGAAGGTTTTTTAGTTTTATACTGTATCTACTTTTTCTACGTCTAAAGGTTTACCTAGATAGACTAGATAGTAACCTTCTTTAGCTTCTTCAATCTCTGTATTGTAAGAAGATATTATGTGCAGCTCTCCTTCATCATCTTTAATAAATAACGGAATAATATCTTTATCTTTTTGAGTGGTACCAATAAGGTCTTTTAAATGGGCCTTATCAATAATTTCAATTTCTTGTATACTAGGAAAATTTCTAGTCACTTCGGTTAATGTACTAAAGTCATCTGTATGAGAAAATAAACCTTCATGTGGATTATTATTGTCGTCTAACATTTCTTCGGTAGATACTAATCTAAAAGCACCATTTTCTCCAAATTGTTTGCTAAACTTGTTAATTGCATATTTATTAATATCGTTATTTCCTGTTAAAGCCATTAAATAACCAACATCATTAAGCTCTATATTATCTGTTAATGTCTCTGAGTAGATATTAGTATTAATAGCCTCTAAACCAAGCTCCTTCGCTTTATTAATATTATTTTGATTACTATCTATCAATACTACATGCCTACCATGAGACTCTAAATAATGACCAATCAATCGTGATACTTTTGAAGCTCCAACAATTAATATTCCATTAGACTGTGTTAAAAACACACCTACTAATTTAGCAAAAAGTCTTGCTGTTGTTGCGTTTAAAAGTACAGTACCAAGTACAATTACAAATACTAAAGGTGTAATATATTCTGCACCATAAACCCCTTTACTTGCCAATTTTAAACCAAATAAAGATGCAATACCAGCAGCTACAATACCACGTGGACCAACCCAACTAATAAAAAGTTTTTCGTTTAATTTTAATTTGGAGCCTTGCGTACTTAAAAACACACCTAAAGGTCTAACTATAAAAACAATAACAGCAAATAAAGCTGCGGTTTTCCAATTATAAATTAAAAGTAACTCACTATAATTAATATTAGCTGCTAGTAAAATAAATAAGATCGAAATTAATAAAACACTTAAGGACTCTTTAAAGTATAAAAGGTCTTTTAAGTAAGGAGAGTTTGAGTTACCTAAAACCATTCCCATAACCACAACAGCAAGTAATCCAGACTCATGTGCAAAAACATCAGACAATACAAAAACACCTAAAACAGCAGCTAAAGCAAACACATTTAATAGGTAATGTGGTACCCATTTTTTATTAATTATAAAATTTAAAGCGTGTGCAAATGTAAATCCAAAAGTAGCGCCAAAAAGCACGATTTTACCAAACTCGATTAAAGCCGTTTTAGTAAACTCTCCTCCTGCGTCAACACTAATAAATTCAAAAACTAAAACCGCTACTAAAGCACCAATAGGATCTATTAAAATACCTTCCCACTTTAGTACAGCAGAGATATCTTTTTTCAACGGAATGTTTCTTAAAATAGGAGTAATTACCGTTGGACCTGTAACAATAATAAGTCCAGAAAACAAATACGAAATCTCCCAAGATAGCCCAAAAATATAATGTGCAGCAGCTCCAGCGCCAAAAAAGGTAACCAATGAGCCTAAAGATATTAGCTTAGTAATTACTGGTCCAACATTTTTAATTTCGCTCATTTTAAGTGTCAATCCACCTTCAAATAAAATAATACTAATGGCTAAGGAGACAAAATAAAATAAACTTTCACCAGGAAACAGACCTTCTTCTCCATTCCAAATGGGCTCAATCCATTTAGTACCATCTTCGCTTAAAAATTCGGCAGCAATTGGACCAACTAATAAACCAATTAAAATTAAAGGTAAAATTGCAGGAATCTTAAACTTCCAAGCAACCCACTGGGCTAAAATCCCTAAAATAATTATTCCTCCTAACTCTATCATTCAGTTTCGTTTTTTGTGAAAATACTAATTCTTTAATTCTTCCTCTATAATTTAACCCAAATTTAGAGTAAAAAGTTAGTTTTTTACGTACCACAGCACGTGTAAGCTTATTTTTTTAACCTAAAAAAATAGTATCTTACCGCTTTACCAAAAAAACTTTAATTACACACGTGTCATTTAAACCCTTTAAAACTATTGGTCTTGGTATTGCTTTTTCGCCAAACTTAAAAGCAAATTTATATGAAGCAGCACGACTGTCTTTGTTTTTTAATGCTAAACTAGTTTTAATACATGTAGGCTCAAAATCGGACGATAAGCTAAAAAAATCAATGCTATTCTTGATTTTTTTAAGCCCGAAAATTTAGACTATCAAGTCATATTTAAATCTGGTAATCCTGTAGATGTTATTTTAAATGCTTCCGCAGAAAAAAATATAGACCTGCTAATTATTGGCGCTGCAAAACGCGAAAAGCTAGTAAAATATTACGTTGGGTCTATTGCTAGAAAAATCACAAGACAAGCAAAATGTAGCTTACTACTGTTAATTAATCCATCAATTGAAAGATTGTCCTGTAGACATATTGTGGTTAATGGTATTGAAGATCCTAAAACACAACAAACCATTGAGACTGCTTTTTATGTTGGGGCAAAACTTAATGCAGAAAAATTAACTATTGTTGAAGAAATTAAACAAAACGAAATTACTGTAAATGTAGACGATGATAAATCTTTAAGACATGCTAATATCATCAAACAACGTCTTAGACAGCGTGAAAACTCAAGGGTTAATCATATTATTGAAGATGTACCTCAAGAATACACCTCAAATATTACTGTAAAATCTCAGCCAATATTCGGGACTCAAGGCTACTCTATTGGTCATTATGCACAAATCTCTAGAGCAGATTTATTAGTCATGAATGCACCAACAAAAATGACCTTTTGGGATCGATTATTTCCGCATGATATAGAACATATTTTAACCGAACTACCAACAGACGTCCTAATTATTCAATGAGCCCAAAACAGAATAACATAAAGACTTTTTTAAATGCATTACCAAAAAATATTTTTTCTGGTTTTGTGGTTAGTCTTATTGCTTTACCTTTAGGATTAGGATTAGCTATGGCTAGTGATGCACCTCCAATTGCTGGTGTTATTGCTGCTGTCATTGGTGGTGTTACGGTTTCTATTTTAGGTGGTAGTCATGTTACTATTGCTGGACCAGGTAATGGATTAGTTGGCGTTTTATTAGTCACCATCGCAACTTTAGGATTAGAAAGTGCGTATGCAGCAATAATATGCTCAGGTATATTATTATCTATCTTAGGTTTTTTAAGATTAGGAAAACTAGCAGATTTCTTTCCATCTTCAGCCATACAAGGTATGTTAGCAGCCATTGGATTGATAATTTTAGGAAAGCAGTTTCATATTATGTTAGCACATAGGATAAAACGTGAGGATACTATGGATTATCTTTTTGAAATCCCATTTACGGTTAACGATGCTATTCATTATGAAAACACAGGACTAATTTTTGCTGCCTTAGCAGGTTTGATTAGTTTTTTGATAATGATATTTTACTCCAAAATAAGAAACAAATATCTACAGCTTATACCTGCTCCAATGTGGATTGTAATTTTATCTATTACATTTAGTTATTATTTTGAGCTTGTTGCACACGAAGCTAATCCAATAGCTAGTAATTATATGATTTCTGGTATCCCTCAGTTTTCAGAAATCATCTCACAAATACCAACGGTTAACTTTGGTAAAATTGGTACCTTCTCGTTTTGGTCAAGTGTTTTAGCATTAACATTAATAGCTAGTATAGAGTCTTTACTGAGTATTAAAGCAGTAGATAAATTAGATCCAGAAAAAGAAGAAGTAATGTAAACCGAGACTTAAAAGCTTTAGGTTTAGCCACTGTAGGAAGCGGTTTTTTAGGAGGTCTTAATGTTGTTACTGTAATTGCACGAAGCTCTGTAAACGTTAATAATGGTGGTACAAATAGGTCTTCAAACTTTTTTCATGCCTTATTTTTAGTCATTTTTATAGTCCTGTTTAGCACACAATTAACCCGTATTCCATTACCAGCTTTAATGGCTATTTTAGTATTTACTGGATATAAATTAGCATCACCAGAAAATATCAGAAAAATATTTAGAATAGGTAAAGAGCAGCTTATCATATTTTTTGTAACCCTTTTAGTTACCTTAAAAATAGGATTAATTTCAGGAATTTTATCTGGTGTATTAGTCACTTTTATTATTCATATTGTATTAAATAAAAGTGTGTCTTTATTTGCAAGAAATTGGTTAAAACCAAATGTTTTAATGTTTCAAGAAGATGGTCATTATTACATTAGTGTAAAACATTTTTGTAGCTTTTTAAACTACTATAAATTAAAAGATAAGCTAAATGCCATTCCAGAAAACGAAGATGTTATTGTAGATTTTTCGTTATGCCAATTTGTAGATCATACCGTTATGGAAAACCTAAATAATTATCAAGAATTATTTAGTAAACGTGGTGGTCATTTTGAAGTCTTAGGCTTAGATTTACACGATACAGACTCCAAACATCCATTTGCATTACGTCGTTTACTTCCTGTACCAAATGTTATTAAAAATAGCTTGACTAGACGTCAAAAAACCATTAAAGAATTATCTATAAGTTTTAACTTAAACTACAAATCTCAAAAAGAAAAGCAAACGTCTTTTTTAGATAATTTTCTGTTTTTTAGAACCAAACAAATCAATCATATTTACAACCAACTTAGTAATCAAGAGCACTCTTTAAACGTATTTGATATCGAGTTTTCTGAAGGCGAGTTTATTGCCAAAGAAGTCGTACGTAGTACTATGCTTCATATTAAATTAAATAAAAATATTCCAGAATTTACTCTAGACAGAGAGGGTTTTTTAGAAAAAGTATATGCTTTTGCAGGTTTTAAAGATATTCCTATTAAAAACCATTCCGACTTTTCTAATCGTTTTTATCTTTTAGGAGAAGATACAGAAGCCATTCAACACTTTTTTACAGATGATATTACTCACTTTTTTGAAAGTAATCCCTATTATCACATTGAGTCTAATGGTCATGATTTATTAATTTTTGGTCGTCAAAGATTAGCAAGTATCAAGGAGTTAAAAGCACTTTATGATTTTGGAAAACGTTTACATAAAACAATAAATAACAATTAAAAAAAGCCTCTTATTTAGCTAATAAGAGGCTTTTTAATTTAATTTCAAACGTGTTTAATTTTTTTATAAGAAATTCTATTAAAGTAATTAATATAATACTTAGTCCAAATAAAGGAAAAATAAGACCTAACACTACGACTATACATAGTATACCATACCCAACTTTAAAGGAAGCAGGCACTTTAGGAACACCTAATTTATTACTTGGTTTTCGTTTTAAGTAAGATACTAATCCTGCTATTGCCATAAAAGCAAATAATAAAGCTACACTTAGCATTATTAACCAATTCCATAAACCAAATTGTCCTTGATGAAATGCCATAAACCATAAACGACCACGCATTAATATACCAATATCCTCCCAATTGTGATTGACTAACTGTTTTCCTGAATATTGATCAAAATGAAAACGTTTTTGAGCTTCTAAATCAAAAGTAGAATTATAAATTGAATACACACCTTTAGGATTAGAAGGTAATCCAATAGAAACTTCTCCTTTAAGATTCATAGATTGGGCTAACTTAACCATAGTATCTAAAGTAATTGCCTCTCCTTTTATATCAGATTTTAAGCCTCTAGAATCCCATGTTTTAGGGAAACCAGTATTAGTTACATTTTGAACCCATTTAAAATTGCTACCAAAAACATCCGTCCAAGGCATTCCACCAGCTAAAGTCATTAGTAATAAAATAGAGATCCAAAAACCTAATACAGCATGTAAATCTCTAAATAAAATACGTTTACCTTGGTTAAATCTAATTTTAAAAAGCCTTTTATACCTTCTTTTTTACTTGGCCAAAACACATATATACCTGTAAAAATTAATACAAACATCCAACTAGCTACTAGTTCTACTATTTTGGTTCCAAATTTACCTAAAAGTAACTCGCCATGTAATTTTCTAACAGTATGCATCTTAGAGTCTTTAGGCTTAATAGCACCTACTATTTTAGCCTGATAAGGGTCAATATAGATACTGTTTTTATGGCTAAACATACCTGTAGTAAAAGCTGTTGCTTGATTAGTGTCTGTTGGTATTACCATTGAAAATGGTGGTTTCTGTAATTCTGGTTTTGCTAATTGCCATTGTTTTTGAAATGATATAGCGTCTCCATTAGCTTTAACAAATTTTATATGTTCTTGCTTAGGTGCTTCATAATAATCTTTAAACAAATATATTCCTCCCGTTATAGCTAATAATACAACAAATGGTAATGAAATAATACCTGCAATAAAATGCCATTTCCAAGCCCATTGGTTTAATTTTCTGTTTTTCATAATATAAAAAAGCAGGTAACTTAGTAAGTTACCTGCATATTAAATTAAAAGTTATATTTTAGACCTAAATGAAAAGCTCTTGGATTACCTACTGTGTAAGTATTAGCTTTTGTCCATGGACTATATGATGCTCTTGGAGAGTATAAATCGTCAAAAAGATTTAAGGCATGTACCCAAATTTCAAATTTTTGAAATTTGTAAGCAACTAAAGCATTAAAAATATTGTGACCTTCATAAGTTGCTGTTCCAAAACTACCATCTAAATTTTCAGCAACACCTTCGTAACTAGTATTGTATGCACCAATCATTTCGTGTGTAACACTTAAACTTAAATCCTTAAAACTTTGAGGTACAAATGTAACTTTTGTTGTTCCAATAAGTGAAGGAGCTGTTTCTCTATCGGTATCTGAATAATCTTCACCGTCATCAAAAAATTCGATATATTTATGTTTAGAAAAACTTCCGTTATGACTAATACTTAAACCTGTAATTGGTGTATATTCTAAACCATACTCAATACCATAAGATCTTGTTTTTCCTGCATTAACACTAAAAAAATATCATTTTCGTCGCGCAATGTTACCAAGGTATTTTTACCATCAAGTAAGTAAATTGCTATATCTGCTTTAAATGTTTTATTGATATTAAAATAAGTCCCTATTTCGTAATTATCATAGTTACTTGGTTTTAAATCAAAAACCTGTGCTCCTTCTTGTGTATCACTATTACGGTACAAACTAGAGGTTTGTGGTGGTGTAAAACCATTAGAGTAGTTTGCGTAAAGCCCTAAGTTTTTTGATAAATTATAATTAGCTCCAAGTTTTGGTGAGAAATTATCGTAATTATTTTTAGAATCTTGTGGTCCTGCAACACCTTCGGCTAGATTATCATAATCATATTTAAACTTGTCAAAACGTAAAGCTGCTGTAATTTTTAATGCTTCTATTGGATTAATTTCATATTGTAAATAAGCTGCATAGTTTAAAATATTTGCATCATAATTTAAAATAAAATCGCCTGTATTAACAGTATAATCGGTATTTATATTTGTGTCTGGATCTATAGTAACAGATATACTTTCGGCTTCATAATCTTGAGGTGAATAATCTATACTACCTCCAACTATTAAAGAAGAATTAGCAAAATTTAAGTCTAATTTATGTTGTAATAATCCAACATAGCTATTAAATTTATTGCTATTTATTTCTCCACTGGCACTCCATTGACTTATTCTATAAGATGGTATTTGATCTAGTTGATTTTTTCTGAAAATAAAATTAAATGCTGTCTTATTATTAGCATTCCATTGTTTATCTAAAGTACTTCTAAATCTAAAAGCTAAAGCATCACGCTCTGTAAATGTTTGATCACTTTCATAGTTACCTGCTATATAATCTTCTTCACTTAAAGATCCAGACATATCACTTCTATAATCTATAATATCAAAAACATTTGTCCAATCTAAACTAGTAGATAAGTGGTTTACATTTTTAAATGTTAATGCAAATTTTTCATAATCACTATGAGATACAGGTCCATCTTTACGTTGTACATATTGCGCGCCTAAATAAAACCCAACCTTTTCATTTGCATATTGTGAGAATTCTAAATCATAACGAGTTAAACCCATATCGTTAGCCTGAAAACCAATGCCTCCTGATAAGTCTTTAGTTGGATTTTTGGTGATAAAATTAAAACTTCCTCCTATAGCTTCACTACCATATATACTTGATGCTGGACCTTTTAAAACCTCAATTCTTTCAAAAGAAACATCATTCATTTCTAGTAAAGCATTATGGTTAAATACAGAAGTTGGTCGTATTGGTAAACCGTCTTCTACATATAAAAACAACGATTTTGTACTTATAGGAGACCTTACAGCCATCATGTGCTGTTCATTTCCAGCTGCTCTAGACATTGTCATAACAACACCAGGTACATTGTTAACTAATTGGTCTATACCAAATGCTTTAGTTGCTTTTATATCTTTAGATGAAATTACAGAAATAGAGGCTGGTACTTCTTTTCGCTTTTGTTTTTCTCTACTGGCAGATACAACAACTTCTTCTAAAAGTTCATCATTTTCTTGAAGATAAATAATATTATCTGTAGTAGATAATTCTTGTTCAACAGTAGTAAATCCCATGTATTTAACTATTACTGTTGCATCGTTATTAAGTTGAATTGAAAAACTACCGTTATTATTAGAAATAACAGCATTATTTGTATTTGATTTGGATTGAATTGTTGCTCCAGTTAAAGGAGTATTGTGTTGGTCAACAATTTTTCCTGTATATGTTTTTTGTGCATAAGAGCACAGACCTACTAAACTAATAGCAAGTATCAATAATTTTTTCATTTGATTGTTCTATCTTATTTTTTAAACACGTGCAATTAATTTACATGTGTTTATACTAAATTTAGTGTATAGTTATGTAGTTTAGGATTATCTAAACACATTATACTTTAAACGATAAAAAATTAGCTAAACTGTGGTGGTCTATCAAGTAAATCTTGATTTCTAGAAGTTATTGTTGTATTATAATTCCAGTTATTTTTTTCAACTTTACTAGTCGCAATTAAACTAAAATCATAAGTGTAAGCTTTAAAATAAAGAGGAATAAAACTTTCTATTAATGAGTTTACGTAGGTATTATCATTTGAATCATCAATATCTAAACTAGATAATTGGGCTGCTAAATGACACTTACCATTACATTGTAATTTTGGTTTTTCTTTATTGATACAATAAGTTTCTATTATGTAATCAATATTTAACTCATAATAAGCAATACAAGAAATATTATAAATAGGTTTTATAATTATAATAAAAAGAAATATATAAGAAATAATATTTTTCAAAAGTCAATTATAAAAAAGTAACCCTTTGCTTTAGTTTTCAAAAATAGCTAAATAAAAGCTCATAAAAAACTGAAAATTAATAATAAAAAAATAGCGTTAATTTTATTATAAAATACGCTAATAAATGAGCGTTTCTTTTAAGATAGTGCAAAAGTTTAGTAATTTGCGTAACTATGAAATTATATCCAATACAAGCAGGACATTTTAAACTAGATGGTGGTGCCATGTTTGGTGTTGTGCCAAAATCTTTATGGACCAGAACTAATCCTGCAGATGCTAATAATATGATAGATATTGCAGCACGCTGTTTACTAATAGAAGATGGCAACCGTCTGACATTGATTGATACAGGAATGGGTACCAAACAAAGCGAAAAATTTTACGGTTATTATAATTTATATGGAGACGATACACTTGAAAAATCACTAAACACAGCTGGATTTTCAACTAATGATGTCACAGATGTTTTTATGACTCATCTTCATTTTGACCACAGTGGTGGTGCTTTTAATTACAATAAAGATCGTACAAAATTAGAATCCGCTTTTAAAAACGCACATTTTTGGAGCAATAAAGACCATTGGAAATGGGCAACAGAACCTAATAGACGTGAAGTCGCTTCGTTTTTAGAAGAAAACATACTTCCAATGGAACAAAGTGGACGATTAAAGTTTACAGATATTCCTGAAAATGATATATTAAAAAAATCAGCATTAGGTTTCGACATCTTTTATGCCAATGGACATACAGATAAGCAAATGATACCTATGATAAATTATAAAGGTAAAACCATTTGCTTTATGGCAGATTTATTACCAACCGTTGGGCATTTACCTTTACCTTTTGTAATGGGTTATGACACAAGACCATTACTAACGTTAGACGAAAAAGAAAAATTCTTGAACCTAGCAGCAGACAACAATTATTACTTATTTTTGGAACACGACGCACACCATGAAATTATCACTGTGCAACATACAGAAAAAGGCGTTAGACTTAAAGACACCTATACCTGTAATGATATTTTTAATTAACAACTCAAACAAACTATAAAAATGAAGATTACGTATAAGCCAATTTTATTATCAGCTTTTGCTAGTATAGTACTATCTAGCTGTGGTGGTGGTGCACCAATATTATCAACACCTATTGAAAATATAGACAACACACCAATTAAAGAATCACCATTAACCGAAGCTGAAGCACATAATTGGGGACACTTAGACCTAGTTAAAGATACTATTCCTGGTATGAGTGTTGATAAGGCTTACGCCGAAATTATTAAAGGTAAAAAAGGACAGCAAATTATTGTTGCAGTCATAGATTCTGGAATAGACATCACACACGAAGATTTAGATGGTGTGATTTGGACCAACCCTAAAGAAATTGCTGGAAACGGAATAGATGATGATAAAAATGGATATATAGATGATATTCATGGTTGGAACTTTTTAGGTGATGCTTATGACGAGCAATTAGAAATGACACGTATTGCAGCAACTTTAGATACTAGTATCCCAAGATATGCTGAAGCTAATGCTAAATTAGAAGAAGACTACCAACAAGCCTTAAGTGGTAAGCAACGTTACGACCAAATATATGCTCAAGTTAGTAGTGCAAATAAAGTACTAACTGCTCACTTTAATAAAGCTGATTATACTCCAGAAGAAGTTAATGCTTTAACACCTACTGAAGGTTCAGAATTAGCAACTGCTGTAGCTACTGCAAAATTTATGTATGGTAACGGAATGACATCTATAGCTAAAGCAGAAGAGCAAGTTAAAGGAGTTGTCGAGTACTTTACAGACCAATTAAACGCTAATCTTAATAAAGAGTTTAAAGGTCGTACAACAGGAGATAATCCAGATGACTTTAATGACAAACCAGGTTATGGAAATAACAATGTTATGCCAACAAAAAAATCTGAAAGTCATGGGACACACGTAGCTGGTATTATTGCTGCAGAACGTAACAACGGTTTAGGTGCTAATGGTGTTGCTAACAATGTAAAAATTATGGCTATTCGTGCTGTACCAAATGGTGACGAGTATGATAAAGATGTTGCTAAAGCAATTAGATATGCTGTAGACAATGGAGCTAAAGTTATTAATGGTAGTTTTGGTAAAAGCTTTTCTATGCATCCAGAATGGGTAAGAGACGCTATTAAATATGCAAGTGATAAAGGTGTAATATTTGTACATGCAGCTGGTAACTCTAGCGAGAATGTAGATGTTGAAGCTAATTTCCCTGATGATAACGTCAACTTTGTTGAAGTATCAAACACTTATATTAGAGTTGGATCTTTAGCACCAAGTTATGGTACTAAATTAGTCTCTGGTTTTTCTAACTACGGAAAGAAAAATGTAGATGTATTTGCTCCTGGATCTGAAGTATACTCTACCACTCCAGAAAATGAATACAAAGCAATGGGAGGAACTAGTATGGCCTCTCCTGCTGTAGCTGGTGTTGCTGCATTAGTTTGGTCTCAGTACCCAAAACTTAAAGCCTCACAGGTAAAACAAATTATTTTAGACTCTGGATTAGCAGTACACTCACAAGTAATTGTTGGTGGTGATGCTAAAAACGTGCAACCGTTTGGAAACTTAAGTAAATCAGAAAAAATTGTAAATGCTTATAACGCTTTAGTTATGGCTTCACAAATATCTAAATAACACACTATTAATTTTAAAAAGCCTCAAGACCTCTTGAGGCTTTTTTATTTCAATTTAAACAATAATGAAAAAACTATTTCTTTTAGTTACAGCATTTGGTCTACTTACTGGCTGTAAGTCTACCAAAACAATGACTGCAACTACAGCTACTCAAACCAAAACACAATCTACATATTGGCAGCAACATGTAGATTACAAAATGGATATTGATATGGATGTTAACACCTATCAATACAAAGGAAAACAAACTTTGGTTTATACAAACAACTCGCCTGATGTTCTGGATCGTGTATACTACCATTTATATTTTAATGCCTTTCAACCAGGTAGTGAAATGGATGTGCGTTCTCGCACCATAGAAGATCCTGATAGACGTGTTGGAGATCGTATTAGTAAACTAGCTCCAAACGAGATTGGATATATTAAAGTAAATAGTTTAAAACAGGATGGTAAAACTATAAATCATGAAACTGTTGGTACCGTTTTAGAGGTCGCTTTAGCTAAACCGATCCAACCAGGTCAAAGTGTAACTTTTACAATGGATTTTGATGCACAAGTACCAAAACAAATAAGACGTTCTGGACGCGATAATGCAGAAGGTGTTGCATTATCTATGACGCAATGGTATCCTAAATTAGCAGAATATGATTTTGAAGGATGGCATGCTCATCCATACATTGGACGTGAGTTTCATGGTGTTTGGGGAGATTTTGAGGTTAACTTAACCATAGACAAAAATTATGTAGTTGGTGGTACTGGATACCAACAAGGTGAAGCAGAAGTAAAAGGAAACAAAAAAACATTACGTTTTAAAGCTCCTAAAGTACATGACTTTACTTGGGCTGCAGATCCTGACTATATTCATGATACTATGCAAGTACCAAATGGACCAATGCTTAACTTTTATTACAAAAAAGATTTACCTGCAGAAAACTTACAATTTTGGAAAGACTTACAACCAAAAACTGTGCAATTAATGCAGTATTTTAGTGAAAACGTTGGTAAATATCCATATGATCAATATTCGGTAATACAAGGTGGTGATGGTGGTATGGAGTACGCAATGTGTACTTTAATTACAGGAAAACGTAAATTTGGAAGCTTAGTTGGAGTTACTGCACATGAGCTTGCACATACTTGGTTTCAGTTTTTATTAGCTACTAATGAGGCTAAACATGAGTGGATGGACGAAGGTTTTACTAGCTACATTAGTGACTATGCAGTAGATGCTATTAATAATACTAACTTAAAAAATCCAGCAGCTGGAGCTTATAATGGGTATTATTATTTAGTAAAGTCTGGTAAAGAGAAACCACAAACAACACATGCAGATCGTTACGATACTAACATGGCTTATGGGATTACAGCTTACAATAAAGGATCTGTATTTTTATCTCAATTAGGGTATGTTATTGGTAAAGAAAATTTAAAGCAAACACTTAAAAAATACTTTAATGACTTTGCGTTTAAACACCCAAGACCAATTGATATTATTCGTACTGCCGAAAAAGTTTCTGGATTAGAGCTAAATTGGTACTTAACAGACTGGACACAGACTACAAACACCATTGACTATGCTGTAGCTTCAACTGAAGAGAACAACAGCATTACAACTGTTAATTTAGAGCGTAAAGGTTTAATGCCAATGCCTTTAGATATTGAAGTAGAATATACGGACGGAACAAAACAGCAATTTTATATTCCGTTACAAATGATGCGTGGCGAAAAACCAGTGGCAACAACCACTAAAATATTAAACGATTGGGCTTGGGCAATGCCAACCTACAGTTTTAGTATTAGTAAAGCAAAAAACATGATTAAGTCTATTACTATAGATCCAAATCAATTAATGGCAGATATAGATAAAACTAATAATACTTTAAACTAGTATTATTTTAAATTGAAATAAAAAAGCTACAACTTAAGTTGTAGCTTTTTTTGTTTTATAAAAACTTTATATTTGAATTATATCAACAAAAAAACTAAATACATGAAACCATTTGCTTTACTTTTATTACTACTAATTACATTCAGTTGTAAAGACGAAAATAAAACTACCGAAACTTCGGTTGAAACCGATACAAAAACAGAAATAACAAACACAAAAGTTAAATCAAAAACTGTCACTAACGACTCATCAATTGCATTTCTTTCTGATGTAAAAAGTTTAGAAAACGATAACTCTGCTAACCCAATTGAAACATTTCAAAAGACTGCAAAAAATTCTGCGAAAGCGATAATAAACTTAAACAAAGACACTATTAAAACAGCTTTAGAAAAAGCTAAAAGTTATACTTCAGCGGTAATAACAGTTGAAAATCATACGATTGTAAAACTAAATTTAGAAGACTGTAAACCATCAGGTGCTTGGGCTACTTGTATGCCTAAAGCCGAAGGTTATATTAAAAAGGGAGAATTAGTGTATCAAAACGATTATGCCAATAATATTATTGGTTTACCTGATAGTCAAAATCGTACTTTGTACTTGTTTTAGAGGTTTTGAACTACTTAAATTATTACTTTAAAAACCAAAAGCTACAATAATTAAATTGTAGCTTTTTTGTTTTTATGCTTGAATTCGTTTATTGTACTCTTCCCAATCAAACTCAAAGCCAATATTACTAATTGCCTCTTTAAATATCTCCTCAAAATCTGATTCTACACTATTAGCGTGCTCATACCATCCTTTTGAGAACTCAGAATATTCGTCATTAAAGGCTTCTCCTTGTGTACGCATACCTTTATGAGTGCTATCTAACCAATATTTTACTTTTTCATCTCGACTTAATTTTGGATACTCTTCTGTCCAAAATCGACTTTGATCATCAATAATTTTTTGTAAAAATTCTTTATCTTTCATGATTATTTTTTCCGAGTGCACACAACAATACGTAATTTAGTTAAATACTTCTGTAAAACACTTATTTTAAAGTTTTATAAGATGTATAATCCTTAAGAGTCTCTAAATCATAGATTTCTCCTTTAGCTTCATTAATTATTTTAATATTGTCTAATGGTACATTTTGGCAATGTATAAAGCTTATAAATTGACTTGCATTGACATTACCCTTTATAACAATATCAAAACCGTCTTCAACCTCTAAAGAGCTATACCATTTCCAGTCCTTTTTAGTCTGAAGCCTGTATATATATATATCTAAATATGCTAAAAGTTCATCATACTTATAATCATTATCATCTAATTGTTTTAGTTTATTAATTATGCCTTCTGGTAATAGTTTTTCCCATTTAGGGTCTTCATCACTTAAATTTTTGTTCTTTAAAAAAATTATTATTGCATTTTTAAAATTATCCAATACTTCTTTAGCATTTGGCGTATTACGTACTCTAATAATTTTGTAATCTCTTGAAGGTTTTTCTCCTTTTGTATTGTGTTTTATATTTCCTTGTTCTGTCATAATCTTAATTTTTTATTATTACTGCTTTATCATTAAATATTTTGTTGAAATCTTCTATGCTAATAGAATAAGAAGAACCTTGATTTATAGGTAATGGATCTCTTAAAAAGACATTTCCATTCTCTATTTTTTCCAAAAGTACTGCATGCCCTTTAAATTCATCCGTTGCTATACTAACAATAGCTTTATCTCCTTCTTCTAATTTTTTATAGTTAATTTTATTCTCTGTAATAGTAGTTATATCATCTAAACGACTATTATATAATGCTTCTGGAATATCTAAGATAGAGGCAACTTTTATGTTTGTTTTTAAAGCAGTTGCTAAATATTACTCTGTTCTTATAATACCCTTGTCTTGTAATATCATTTTTAATGATGATGCTACACAAGTGTGGCGACTTGAAAAACACTTCTATAAAACACAAAAGCTACAATAATTAAATTGTAGCTTTTGGTATTTTCTATTTTAAAATTAATCTTCTGGAAATTTAATTTCAAACTCCTCTCCAATATCGTTGCCTTTTCCGTCTCCTTCTGCATATTCAAAAGAATAATAAGGTATCCCTTGATTTTGTAACAGGTCTTTAATAGAGTTTATAAAAAGATGGGCATTATCTATTTCTTTTTTATATTCACAATCAAAAATCAGGGTTTCTCCTTTTTTTCGAGTTCATTACCATGAATATATATATAAATATGTTCATCTTCATATCCTATTTCATAACCAAAATCACGTTCTTTTAATTCTAATTTTGAATTATCTAATTCATCAATACTTAAAAGTATTTTATAAAATTCTTTATTTGTTATTTCTATACTTCCGTTAATAAATATACTATTCATAGCTGTTAAGTTTTAAGTCTGGTTTTAAATTTAATTTTCCTTGTTTTGTTTGAATTGAGATGTCTTCTATGTTTAAGTGTTTATATTTATTTGCTATATTAATTCTTATTTCTCTAAAATTATTTACAACATTTATATTATTTGTTTTTTTTGAACTAATTTTTTTGTCAATAAACATTTTTCTAAAAGTATCTGCTTTCCCATTATATGATTTTCTATTGTTTACAATATCCTCAGCTAATTTTAATAAATTATTATCTGACATATTTGATATATCAACAACTTTGCCATCTAACTTTATTTTTCCTTTAAAAGCTTTTTTAAGATAGTTATTAAAAACAGTATCATCAACAAAAACTGCTAAATCAACATCTTTCGGTTTAGGATGTTTTTTTCTTAAAGCCGACCCTTGAATTCTAACATCATCTATCGGTATTCCCTTGCTGGCGCTAGTCTGTGACGAGTGCACACAAGAGTAAAACCAATTGCTCTAAAATACAAAAGCTACAATTATTAAATTGTAGCTTTTGTTGTTTTCCAATCTTTAATGTCACTCGTCACAGACAATTGCTAGCTTTGGATTCGTTTACTATACTCTTTCCAATCAAACTCAAAGCCAATATTGCTAACAACTTCTTTAAATATCTCATCAAAATCTGGTTCTACACTAATAGCATGCTCGTACCATCCTTTTGAGAACTCAGAATATTCGTCATTAAAGGCTTCTCCTTGTGTACGCATACCTTTATGAGTACTAGCTAACCAATATTTTACTTTTTCTTCTCGACTTAATTTTGGATATTCTTCTGTCCAAAAAGCATTAAATCTTATTTGTCTTTCTTCTGTAAATTTTTCAAAATCTGATTTCATAATATTTTTATTTTTCTATTAATTCAAAAAAGTGATCTCCATTAACCTCTTTATAATTTGTAACTTTAAATTTTCTGTTCTGTAAAAGAAGTAATTCTTCTTTTGCATATCCTCTTATTTTTATACCATCTGCAAAATCTGAAATAATAGGAGCACCTTTTACTTCCAATTTTAAAAATACATTCTTTTTTGATTTATCAAAAAAAGCCGCTTTAGTGTTACTTCCACAGGAAACAAATTCTTTGTAATTGACTGTTTTTCCTTTTTTATGCTTTTTTAAAAAATCTAATAGCAAGGATTGTTCCGAAAACTCTAAAGCTCTAAAGGCGTTACCGTTATATTTGGGCATTTTTTCTAATGCTGATGTTATGATTTTTGAAATTTCTTTAGTTTTAAATCTATTCTTTCCTGTTCTTAACCAACGATTTAGATTTCCATAATATAAATTAGTTGTATAACTCCAAAGCGCATATATATCTGTTTTAGAAAGTTCTGGATATTTTGTAATTAACCCATCTATCTCATTTAAAAACTTAAATTCATTTTCATTATGATATCTCATAAAATAATCTAAAATATCGTTTTCTTTAAACCCAAGTTTTTTAATTGCCTTTAAAAAATCTTTTGGCATTTCTTTTTTTATTATGGCTCTAGTAACTTTACCATACTTCTTAGGTTTTATAGTTTTTTTTACTTTATCAAACAAATCATCAATCATGTCCTTAAAGCCTTTTGTCCCTTTACGCAAAAACTCGATAAGTTGATCTAATAATTTTCTAAACCCTTTAAAGGTATTTATAACTAATTTTTTGCTAAAATCAAATACTTTTTTACCTGCTTTGGCAATGCCTTTTAAAACACTAGTAAATAGGCTTGCTAATTTTTCTAAAACCGCAGCAACACTTAAAGTACCTCCAGAAATTAATAGACCACCTACAATCTCTACAACAAATCCAACCATAAAACCAATGAACGCTCCACTAAAATACGCAATAGTTTCAAAGGATTGTGTAGCGTCTTTAATTTTAGTTCTAAAATGGCTATAGAGCAGGTTAAAGTCTATGTTTTTAATAGCGTCTATTGCATTATCTATATACTCCATTAGTATTGGGAATTGTGTGCTAAAATTGTCTGTAAAATCTACCATAGCAACAACACCTTTAAAGACCATCTCAAATAGTTGAAAAATACCTGAAACTGCATCTATCAAACCATTCCAAATACCACATAAAAAGGCATTTGCCACACGGATTCCTTTTTTAATTAAGTCTGTAAAATCAAACGTTTCTAAATCGTTTAGCTTATTTATTATGGCATCACTAACTTGAATGTATTTACTATATAAAAAAGCTTCTGCACTGTCTGGAATAATATCAATCTCTACAGGTACTGTTACAGAACTAAAAACACCTATTGGTATAGGAATGTTTGTTTCTAAAAGTTTTCCAAAGTCTGTTTTTTTAATATAACTACGTATGGATGTATCATACTCTAAAAATCCGCTTTTAAACTCTTTAAAGGATTGTATAGCGTATTCATTAATTTTAGAATCATCCATCTGGTCTAAATAACCTTCAATAAAAGGAAATAGAAAGGGTTCAAATTTATGCTCTGTATCTTCTGTACCGTCTTCTTTTATTTTTTTGCATTTGGATTCCATCTATAATCGTCTAATCTTCCTTTGTCAATAAAACTGCTTATATGATGACAAATAGTACCTAATCCTTCAACTATAGGCTTACTAATAGCTAATGGATTAAGATAGTTTCCTGCGGTAAATAAAAACTCAACCGCTTCTAATGCGACATTTTCTAATTTACCGTGTATAATTAACTCTTGGAAAAGCTCTCTATCAATAGCTACAAAGGAATTTATATACTCATACACCGATTTACTATTATAAAGCTGTGAGATATCTGTAAGATTATCCTTGACTCTTCTTCCTATTTTAATTTTACAAAATTGAGCACTTATATCGTCTGTATTATCTTCGATAAAAAAGATCATTCCTTTTTCATCTGCTTCAACTTCTTTAAATGCTTTGTCTAATTTTATAGCATCTTTACTAAAGTATAATTCTATATTATATCCAAATACGTCATCAAAAGGGCTAAATTTATCATCTTTGTTTTTGTCAAAAAAAGCTTTGACAGAAGCTATATGCTGGATTCTATTTGGGTCTGTACCAACATCTGTTGTTACAATAACATCTTCTATTTTTTTAGTTTCGCCTCCAGGAAAATATATGGGTTTTAAATCTTGTTGAGGCCTACTTCTAAAAGGAAGCGATGCTAAAGGATGCACATTGGTCATTCCTCTATGATTTTCTAATATTGTTGTATTCATAATTATCTTGTTTTATTAAATTCATTTAAAAACCCTAACACCAACACCAACATTATGCGTTGGGCTTTGTAATTGGTTTAGGTTTAATCTGTAGCTAGCAAACCAGTTGCCTTTGCGGTTGTATTGTAAGCCTAAACTTAGGTTGCTTAATTGCTGTGTGTTTCCGCCAACTTCTGTAAAAGCATACAAACCACTTCTATATGTTTTTGGATGCTCGATAGTTTTTGTAACTGTTACTTGACGTGGCACTTTTAGCTTGTAGGATAATTGACTATCCAACAAATTACCATCCAAAAGGTTGTAACTGTATATATCAATATCGTCATTACTTAGTGTGTCTTGATAGATTTTGGCTTGGTTAAAAAGCGACGCGTCCTCTGTTTCTGTTAAGTTTTCTAGAATTTGAGAACTGTCTTCTTTGTTAACATAAACGGTTTTATACTTTACAGTTTGGACTTTAAATGTATCGACTTTAGTTTGCCAAATCGTATCTTTTGTAATGGTTACTGTTGGCTGACCTGGTGTTTTAAAACTACTGCATTGTTTTAAAAATAAATTACTAACGACTAATGCTAGTATGATTAGCAATAACAAGCGTTCTGTCTTTATTGAAAAATTTATCATTGTGTTGTGTGTTTTATGGTCAACTTTTGCGGCTTCTCGATACGATTTCTTAGCTTCGCTAGGTATCTTCAATCAAAATATATTTTGATTTCGATAATCTCAAAATCACTCGAAGTGACATGTTTTTATTTTTTTAATTTTAGAATATAAAAGCCTGCTTCCTGTTATTACACAGGAAGGATTTAGGCTTTTAAATAAATGTGTGATTCCTTTTTTAAAAGGAACTAATTAAGGTTATTTATTTGCTTCTTTAGAAGCGTTTTTGTCCTCTGTAAGAGTCTCTATAGTTTCTTTTAAGGCAGTAAGCTTAATCAAGTTAATAAGTGCTTTAAAAGGGTTAACACCGTAGATTTTATTAAAGTTTTCTAAAATGGATTTTATTTCGGCTATGGCTATAAAACCTGCAATAATTTTTAAAAAAGGTACTTCGTTTACGATGTGTTTTTCTAAAAAGAATGCTGCTAATATCACCAAGTTGTAAATAAAAAACTTTGAAACTGTATGACCAACTCTAGAACTTCTAATAGGTATATGATTTTTTATTGAGGCGTAAGATCCTGTAATAAAATCGACCACAATTAAAAATACCATGGTTACCATGACACCATTTACAGGAGACAATAACGTCAATAACCAAAATGTATATTTGACAATTTTGTCCATGTTTTTATGTGTTTAATTACTAATTTGTTTGAGTTTTTTATAGTCTAACACACGACTTTTAGGGTAGGCTTTTATACAAACCGAATTGCTTTGATTACCTCCTAGGATATATACATAAGACTTGGTTTGTTTAATAAAAAATCCAACGTGACCTTTCCAGCTTTTTGGATTTTCTCTCCACAATACCACAATATCTCCAACATTTGGTTGATTGGTTGAGGTCCCAACAGTTAACCAGCTTCTAGCATTTAATTTGCCAGAAAACTCAAAACCTGATGTTTTAGCTACCCAATTTGCAAACGCACTACACCAAGCAGTTTCGTCTTTAAGTTTTGAGCCATTAAAACCTATTTGATCAAAGTATTTTATAATACGTTGGTTGTCTTTTGCACCTATCACTTCTTTTACACCATACTCTGACAGTGCTTTATTTATTAAGCTCATAACTATAAAATTTAAAAAAGTTAATAATGAAAATTGTAATATCAAACAGAAGCTTTTAAAATTAATACAAAGCTTGTATTTGATAAAAACCACACATATGTGTGAATTATTATTTTAAGCAGACCAAACCCCTTACCAAAGATTACTTTAGTTTATAAATTCTTAACCTGAATAGGATTAATCTAGGTTTATGGGTTTCTACTTAACACGAATTGAATGTAACAAACGGTAAACGTTGTTAGAAAAGCGAATACAAATATAATCATTTTACAAAATATACAAAAACATTTTACAGAATAAATATGTTAAATTTTGTAATTTGTTTTATTAAAAAAAGCATCGTTTATGATGCTTTTTTTATTACTTATTACTCTTGCGGTCACTAATTACAAATCCAGGAATTAGATTCTAACCATAGAACCAAAATTGTCAATTTTTATTACTAAGCTTGTTTTTTTCTAGCCATAAGTCTAAAACACAAAAAGCTACAATAATTAAATTGCAGCTTTTTTTTGTTTACTAATCTTTATCATCACTCGTCACAGGTATTCGCTAACTTAGAGAAGCTAAATCATTGTAAAAACTAGAATGTCCATTTAGCTTAACTTCTCCATTCTCTCTAATTTCGTGAATAATATCTCCATTAAATTCAAAGAAATAATCTTCTTCTGGATATATTTCAGTGGTAATTTTATGAACCGCATCTATTAAAGATTTACGAAACGCTATTGGATCCACTTCTTTATCTATTACATCAAATGAAATGATAGAGGAGCTACCGAGTTCTTTAATAATTAATGTTTTATCAAAATGACTCTCAATATACCCTCGAGTTGATGAATATAATTTAGAAATTAAAAAAAATTTATTATCATTTTTCTCTATTAGTTCTTTGAGTTCTAGTTTTTCATCTAATTTTCTAGTAAATTTTAATCTATATGTTAATGCCATAGTCTTATTTATTTTAATGTTAAATAATTTATTTATCCTTCTTTTGTAATATATATTACCTCTTCTAAACCTTTAATATTCCAATCAGTAAATTGCTTTTTTAATATAGAAACATCTCCTTTCCAGTTTTTAAGGTTTATTATTACTCTTTTAGTTTGTTCTTTAAGGATTTTATCTTCTACTTCTGACCATATACATCTTGCTTTCTTATTCCTCTCAAATGGAGCATAACAGTCAAACCCTCGTTGGCGCTCGTTTGTAACGAGTGCACACAACAGTAACTATTTTAACCAAATACTTTTATAAAGTACAAAAGCTACAGTAATTAAACTGTAGCTTTTGTTAGTTCATTTAATTCTAAATAATTAAAGATTTCCATTAAAACTTTCTATAGCTCCTTGTGATATTAATCTTTCCTTCATAATTCTGAAAAATGATATATCGCCAAATGTACCATCTTTAAAATCTTCTTTATAGGTACCACCATTTCTCATAGTATCATTTAAAAACTGAGGGAAAACCTTATTTAAATTCTCCTTGTTTTCTTTGGATATTTCTGAGTCCTCTTTATATAAACTAACACTATCAATTCCTATCCAATTATATAAAAACCGAATGTCTTCGAAGTTAGGTTCGTAATCCATATATAATCGATATTTTGAAGGACGACTAACTTTACGAATTATATACAACCAATCGTCTAAATTAAAATCTTTCCATAATTCAGGAATGGTTAAAAATAAGCCTCTTACGTCTGTATAAATAAATTGTTTAGTGTTAAGTATATCCACAATTAATTCTTTTTTGTTTTCCTCTAAAAGCACTTCGCTTTTTAAAGATTTGAAGTTCTCCCAATCTCCTTCTGGACCTGATGTTGCTTTTAATATTTCTTTTGTTAACTGTTTCATTATTATAAATTTATGTTGTCTATAAATATTGTTTTTACTTTTTTAGTTCCCGTTACAAAACCTTGACTATTAGATGATATAGTAGATATTTCGTATTTAGCTCTTTTTACAGGCAACCCAATATCTTTTAAAAGATTTTCCAAAACACTTGCTTCCTTAAATGTGGGTTTATAATGACCTGACAAATTGTTTAATTCAGCTATTTTTCCTTTTTTGAAACGAATTCCGCCAGCCATTAAAACATCTTCAGCATTACCTAATAAATGATGACTTATGCCAATTTTTAATTTACCTGCTTTTGTTATAACGAAATTTAAATCTCTACTTGTTACAATATTTCCATTTAGTTGCCTAAATAATCCTTTAGCATCTAAAACATAATCTAAAATATATCCATCTTTTGGTAATGCTTCATCAGGAAATTTATTCCTAATTGGTTTGTACTTTCTTAATTTTGTTAGCAATTTGGCAATATCATCCAAATACTTCTCAAGAGTCATGCCTTTTTTTGTGGCTTGCTCTTTTGCGTTATCTATAAACTCAGCATACTGTTTTTCTGTTAAGTTTTTAGCTACTGTAACGTCACTTACTATGACGTCTCCTGTTTTTCGTTTCCCTTGTAATTGATTTTTAAAACACATACCTATACACTTTTAATTGGACAAAAAGTGAAGGTGTCTGTTGCCTCATCAAACTTTGAGGGTCGTATGCCAAGCTTTTCTAAACGTTTGCGTATGCTTTGTTTAAAATGAAAAAGAGCCACATAAAAATGTAGCTCTTTTTAAGGTTTTAGTAAAAAAATTATTCTTCATTTACAACCTTTAAAGATTGTAAAAACTCTGTAAATGAATTAGCTATTTTATAAGGGCCTTTATCAGAGTAACCAACATGTATTTCTCCAAAATTACCTTCTAAATAACCCATTGCTAGATAACCTCCTTCAATAGTTCCTATGGACAATAACTTTGGAAACAAAAAATCATGTTTATGTGAAAAATAGTCTTCAACGCTTCCTGATTCATACTTCATTTGGTGAAATGACCCTAAAATTATTTCTTCATCTTTAATACTAAAAATATATTCTTTACCTAAAGGAACACTTCCTCCGTTATATTCAAGCATATGGCGTTTATAATCTTGTGGTAATTCTGCGTTAATCAAACTTTCTAAATTTGACAAATCCTCTTCTGTGATTGAATTGTAATCTTTATCAAAATCTTTCATAATTAATATTTTTTTAATTGTTTATAAATTTCTTCCAACTGAGCTGCACTTCCCATGTGTTTATAAGTTGATATATGTAAAGGAGTAGAAATTAACTGAAATGTGCTTTTTAAATTATTATCTAAATCATCTAAATGATGCCATGTTAATTTTAATTTTCTACACAACTCTTGATATTTATTAATTAACTTTTCATCTGTTACTCCCATTGCTCTCCAACAGTTTTTAAAATCTGAGGGTCTATTACCTGTTACATATGTTTTAATTTCTCCTTGATGTCTTTCAATTAATCGCCTCATTTCTCTAACATGCTTTTCTGCTCCTTTTGGTACTATACCATTACCAAATTTCCCTTTTTGTATATAGGCTTTCAAACCTTTAAAAGTTGGAGATAAGCCCTCTTTACTTTTAGGAATATTTGGTGTTTTAGATTTGTCATATTTTAAATGTTTCTTCTTAGGATCATTCTTTAAAACCTTTTTTCCTTTTTCTATAATCTCGGTTTTTTTAGAATGAGTAATTAACTTTTTATAGCTAAATATAAAATCATCACCATAAGCCCTAATAAAACCATTTGAATCAACTAAAGCTTTATATTTTGTTAATGTAATTATTTTTAGACCTTTTATATCCTCAGCTATATCCTCCAAATACTTCTCAAGAGTCATGCCTTTTTTAGTGGCTTCCTCTGTTGCGTCATCTATAAACTTAACATGCTCTTTATCTATTAAGTTTTTGGCTACTGCAACATCACCTACCATGATGTCTCCAGTTTTTCTTACACCTTCTGGTTTATATTGATAACACATAACTATACACTTTTAATTGGACAAAAAGTGAACGTATCTGTTGCCTCATCAAACTTTGAGGGTCGTATGCCTAGTTTAAAATATAAAAGCTACAGATTTCTCTGTAGCTTTTGTTATTGTTAAGTAGTTTTAATTAACTATTTTGTTCTACAAACTTTTTAAAGTCTTTTAAAAAATTTATAAACTCATCATGGGTTAGATCTAAATCTTGCTTTTCGCTTTTCTGTCCAGCTCTTTCTGCTAATAAATCTGTAAAGAAAACACCATGCTCAAAACTTAAAACATAAACATCTTCATTTGCCCATTTATAGGCATTATTAAAACTGTTTGTTCTACTTGAATCAACTCCATCTATTATTTCTTGTACTTTATGAGTTGTCCACCCATAGTAGGTGAAACTTTCAAGGGTTTTATATTTATCTTCTTGTAAATTAATATAAAACCAATCCTCTTTACTTTTGAAACTGTAATTCATTTTTATTTTTAAATTTTAGGGTAAGCATTCATTATGCTACCATGTTTATCGATTTCAATTAATATTTTAAATCCAGAACTTGTTTCCCTCGTTGGCGCTCGTTTGTAACGAGTACACACAACAGTAACTATTTAACCAAATACTTTTATAAAGTACAAAAGCTACAGTAATTAAACTGTAGCTTTTTTTGTTTACTAATCTTTAACGTCACTCGTCACAGACGAGCGCTAGCTTAGGAGGCTCTTTTATTACTTACTGTTGTGGACACGGATTGCAAATCCGCGCGATCAGGTTTATGCTGTAGCTTTTTTATTTAAGAAAAAATTTATAAGTCTATTTATTTAAATTTGAAAATGGAGATTGTTCAGCGTCCAAATACTTTTCATAAAACTCAACTAATGTGTCTGTTAATTTTGGGAAATTTTCATCTTTATAACCTTCTTTATAACCATAAACAGGAGGATTATCTCCTTCGTCTAGTTTGAAAAAGGCAAAAATATAGCCTTGTGAACAGAAAAAAACAAAATCATTTTCTGTTAATTCTAAGTCAGTTCTTCCATCTTCTTCTAATTGCTCCTCTAAAGCTTCTTTATTATCAAATAAATCTTCATAAAACATAGATTCTCCCACAAAACCTCCTCTCATGTTTATCGCTTTTCTATCCATATCAAGACCCATTTCTTCTAAAAATTCTAAATAGCAAATAGGTAGATCATTTTCTGCTAGTTTTTCAATTTGTTTTATTTGCTCTTTAGAACACCCTTCATATACTGCCTCAAATTTATTTAATTCTGATATTATTTTATTTAAATATTTCATTATAATATTACTTTAATTTTGTTCTTACCCATACTCTTGTTACATCAATATTAGGAAAATCTTTTTGAAACTTTGTAATTATATCATTACAATTATCACATATTTTCAAATCAGAAATAACTTCTATTTTACCACTTATTTTTTTATTGTGTTTAAAAAGTTGATATAAATATTCTATCTGTTTTTGCTCGGTATGATGTTTATAATCTGAAAGAGGTCCGTTTTTATAATGATACCTTTCAGAAGATACGGGATTAAAATTGTCAAATTTTTGTCCTTTTTCTCCACCACTTCTAGATTTAAGATCAAATTTCTTACCTCCTATTTCTCCTTTGGTAAAAGCTACGTTTTTTTCTTTCCTGCTCCAAAAAACTTCCTGACTTTTGCTAACTCATCAATATCTGCTTTTGTGGCTTTTCTAAATCCTGCTTTGATTATTTGAGCCAACTCATCCAAATACTTCTCAAGAGTCATGCCTTTTTTAGTGGCTTCCTCTGTTGCGTCATCTATAAACTTAACATGCTCTTTATCTATTAAGTTTTTAGCTACTGCAACATCACCTACCATGATGTCTCCAGTTTTTCTTACACCTTCTGGTTTATATTGATAACACATAACTATACACTTTTAATTGGACAAAAAGTGAACGTATCTGTTGCCTCATCAAACTTGGTGGGACGTATGCCTAGTTTTTCTAAACGTTTGCGTATGCTTTCTTTAAAATGCTTACGGTAAGCATCATCTAAAAATGCTTTGGCAGTTAGTAATTTAGATTTTAACCACTCTACTAGGTCGTCTAAATACTTAGGTAATTTAGTAATAAAATCTTTTATAACATCCATTAGGTTTATAATTTTTACAACACCTGTTACTGCTAAATCGCCTATTGTACTTACTGCTTTTTGGGTTGTTTTTGCTACGCTTTTAAACGCGTTTTTCATGCTAGTGTACACTAATTGCGACGCTTTGAAAGCGTTATATGTACCCAATGTTAGCATAGCACCAATAACCTCTTCTACTATAAAACCTACAATAGCACCTATAAAATAGCCTACTTGGTCTGCTTTTGGTAAGGTAAAATCTAAACTTGCTTTACTTGGATTGGTTATTAGCCCATAAACCTCTATTACAAACTTAATAATACCACCTAATACGTTTTGAGATATAAAGCTTACAATAATATCTACTCCATTTTCTAACACCTCTAAAAACATAGATAATGTGGCTTTGGTGTTAAAAGTAAGGTTCTCTACTGCCTCATCTTGTAAATCTGGGTTAAACAAGGCTTTTGCGACACCTAAAATAAATAACACTGTATCTAACAGGCTATTAATAAGCCCAACGACTAACGCATTTATAAAGATTAAAAAGTCTTTGGCGTTTTCTGTTACTTTTTTTAAAACCTCTGCTATGGCTTTTTTAAGCGTTTTAAGTGCTTTAAAAATGTATTTGGTAAAGTTTTTTAAATAGCTATTAACACGATTATCTATACTTTGTAGTGTAACCTCTAATTTAGTCTTAATAGTATCTAAATAATTATCTATTTTATTGGATGCTGCATTAATAAAATCGTTATTTTTATCAAGCTTGTTTATAGCAGTATCAAACGGTAAAAAACTATCGTAGTTATTGTTTTTTGTGCCATCTGTATTATAATACTTCCAGTGGTTGTCTTCAATTTTTAAATACTCTACACCTTTAATTAAAAGCCCTACTGCTTCGCTAATAATTTTACTTGGTACATTTACAGCTACAGAAACTATTTTATACCCAAAAAAGAAACCTCTTTTAAGATAATAAACCACGTCGCTTTTATTTTTTTATCTTGAAGGTGCTTTTTAATAACGTCTATAATATCCTGTCTGTTAATATCTAAATCCATAGCTTTTAATAGCCTGCTAATAGTGTTTTTTTGAGTACCTTCTAGATTGCTAAAATTTGATCCAGACCTAACTCTTACAGAGCTTCCAAATAGGTTTGAGTCTTGTTTGTCTTCTATATACAAAACCAACTCGTTTGGGTTTACTTCTGTAGTTTCTATATAGGCATGGTCTATTTTTGCACCATTACTAGATACAATAACTATAAGTTGGTTGTCTGTTTTATCTAAAGCGTCGTCAAAATCTAAAAACGGTTTTACAGGTTTTGGATAAGCACTTGCTGAAACTATCACTTCATCTATAGCAACATCATTAATTGTAGATATAAACGTAGAAATGTAATGCGTACCGTTATAAATAAATAGCTCTTGTGGTAACACATCGATATAACCAACAGGTTGGTATATTTTTTCTAAACCTGTTTCTTGTATATATCCTTGTTTTAATAAATAATCAAACATTAAAGTAGTAAACACTTTTGGTTTATTAGACTCAAAAGAAGGCTTAAAAAAATCTTCTGCTTGATTGAGCCACTCGTACTCTAAAACTTTAACATATTCTGGATTGTCAGTATCAATTTCTACTGGTATATAAACTATCTCTGAAGATTCATTATCATTTTTTATAACTTCAAACCCCTTGGGTTTATTATCGTTATAAAGGAAAATATTATTGTAATTGCCTTTATACGCATAGTTAAAGTTGTTTTCTGCATATTGGTATGCGAACATATTTTCTTGTTTTTAATTATTAAACAATAAGTTGTTTTTAAACAAAACTTACCCTATTCCGCTCTTCTTTAATTAGAGAGCGGAAGGATTTTTTATTGCTTCAAGTCTGGCTTGATGCATGTAATAAAAGGATAAGGTTGTTATTGTGTTACACCTGTTCTATTGCGTTTTTAAGCGCTTCTATAGAGATTTGTGCAACAACTTGTCTTGGACTATCGTCAGTATTTAACTGAAGCTTACCATCTACAATATCGATGTTTTCGATATGTCTTTCTCCATCGTTTTCTGCAATACCAATTTCTGCATCATTAAGCTCAAACTGGTCAGATTGTGGCACCTCGTCTGGGTTTTCAAAGTCAGATAAATCGTCATTAAATGGTAACGCTTTATTAACTTTTAAACCTATACTTTGTGCTTGCAAAATGGTTAATGCTATTGGCACGCGTGTTGGCCAAGCTTTTCCTAGTTTTTCGCCTTCTGGTTGACGTAACTCGTCTACTATAGACAGATACAACTCGTCCTCGATTACTGGTACTTCTCCACCATTCCAGATCTGTCCTGTTTGCATATAATAACGTACTGCTTCTTCAAATCCTGGCTTTACGGTTACAACCACTCTTGCCATACCAGCTTGCATGAAATTGCGGAATAATGGGTCGTTAGACTCGTCATACTGATACAAGGTTGACCAATCTTGACGATTTCCCCAATAGTAAGGATACAGGTTGTAAGACATGATATCCCACTCAAACGCTTGTTCCATAAACTTTACAAATGCTGCGTAATTATCTAAAACTGCATTAACTTTTACTTCTGTATTTGCAAATGTTTCATCACCACCATTGTTGGTTCTGAATAAATCAGATTTACCATAGGTGTTTTTAGCGCCTGGATTTTGATCTATTAAATAAGACATACAATTTTTACGTAAAATCTTGTTTTCAAACTCACGATAAAATCCTGGATTTGTTCCTTTAATTTGGATACCTGTAGCTTTTTCTTCAGCTAGTTTGTCGTTATAATCTGCTAAAGCATCTTGGTAAGCATCAATAATAGCTTTAAAGGTTTCTTGTTGCCATTTTATTTCTGCTTCTGTTGTTAATTCGCATTTTGCATTTATACTCCCTGAAACAATAGGGCTTTCTCCTGTTGCAAAAGAATATGATAATTTTCTTTCAATATTTAAACCAGTTATTGAACCCTGTTTCATTGTACTATATCTATTTATAATCCAAGTCGAACTTTTTCCTGCTACAGTAAGATAAGCCTGATGTGCACCACCAAAATTATGTGGATAAGTCCCAAAAACATAATCAACACTTTTAACCACGTAGTTTTCAGGTATATCTAATTCTCCATTACCAGAAACAATTTGAATTTTACCATCATCTTTCCCTCCAAAAGCAGAATCTCTTCCATCAAATGCTTTTGAAATCTCTGTGTTTTTCATTGGTTTTTGTAAGATCTCAACATTATACTTACTTGCCCAATATTTTAATGTTGTATCATTAACCTTAGAGTAATTATTTAATGTGTTAACTGTTGCTTTTCTTGGGTCAATAGGCTCAATTAAAGTACTTTCTTCCTGAATAGCGTTTTCTGCCATACCTAACAAATGAAGTTTTCCTGGTTGTGGCACCATAAACTCAAACATCAAACGTTTACCATAGTTAACTACTTGATTTTTATATAATTTATCTATCCATCTAAAAACCCCAACTACATGTTTATCTCCTTTACGATTATCAAAACCATGCGAGTTGTTTTCTTCAAATTCTTCCACAATTTTTTCAATACGTTCTTCTTTAACTTTAGAGACTATTCTGTCTAATGCACGTTCTGTAATGTCTTTAGAATTGGTAACCGCTTGAAGGGTACTTTGCTCTTTTGAATTGTGAGTTGCAAAGCTCGCTCCTGTAGAATAATTAACTTCTCCTCCAAAAGCTCCGAATTTACCTCCAAAATTTGCATGAGCTCCAAAATCTGTACTGCTAGCAATAACATTAGCTACTTCGCTTTGCATTTCAAAACGAGTTGTTGAGGTTGTATCTGTTAATTGTTCTTTTTCAGACTCAGAAGAAGTTGTAAACGTATCTTCTTTACGACGTAAACGTCTTGTGCTTCGCTCTTTAAACTCGCGTGCCATAATGTTTTCAATGTGCGCTACATCTCCTTCAATATACCCTTGAGTTGTTTGTTCAACTTTATTATAATCTGCAATACCTAATTGTTTAACACCAAAACCTGTTGGGACAAAAGGGGTTTGATTAGACATTGCTGGATTTACAATATCATCATCATTACCTGTAGCTATCTGACCATCTAACACACCAGAAGTACATTGTGTTAAACTAAATTCTGGGACTGTAAACGATTTTACAACTCCATTAGTAAACGTAATTGTACCAGAAAACGAGACAATTTTTGATTGCTCTTCTAATACAGGCAATCCAATATTGATATTTTTAATAAATACTGTATTACCAATCTTTGATAAAACATAAGACGCTTGTCCGTTATTAGTAAAATTAACATCAGTTCTTTCAACTTTGTAATCAAAGCTTGATACATTCCAGGAATTATCAGGAACAACAATAGATAAATCTGAGTTAAACTTAGACGCAAAAAATAGTCTTTTCTTTGCTGGTTTAGTACATAATTGATAAGTAAAAATAGGTGATTGACTTGTCGTGTTAACCGGAACAACTACTCCACCAATACTAACTAATGTTGCTTGATCTTCTGCAGTATTATCTACTATTACCTCGTTATTCTCTGAGATAACATCTACAATATGGCTATCAATATCTACAAAACCTTCATAATCTTCTACAAAATAATTATACGATTCTTCATCAATACGCACTGTTGAATTACTTAAAACTGATGTTTTAAGAACCGCCAATTCTGGTAATGTTTCAAAATTAATGTCATCTAAAGCATCAGATTTAACAGCCATTAATTCTGTTAATGTTTCAAAATTAGAAGCACTTAATTTAGTTTCTAAATATTTATAATCTAATTGGTTTCTAAAACTAAACTCAAATTCTGGTAATTCTGGTTGAGCTACAGTATTTGGCTGATTACATGGATCGTTTGGGTCATAATCTACATTTGGATCTTTAATACTACACCACTTTTGTTTTGCTTCGTCAACGTCTTTAGTATACTGATCTAAAATCGGCTTAATTTTTTTCTGATGGTCTTTTTCTGCAGATTCTAAAGCAATATTATACTCTTTTTGGTATGCTTTTTCAACACGCTTTAATTGTTTAGAAAGCTCAGTCAGTTTTTGATTTTCAAGTTCGGCTTGTGCTACAACTTGTTGCTTTACCATTTGCTCTGTAGGCGTCGTTATTACAGCTTTTGATGCTGCTATAGTTTTTGCTACTGTAGCTGTTTGATCAACTATATCATCAACAAAAAGTGATTTAGGAAGTACTACTTTAGCTGTTAATAATGTTTTAGCAAATTCAAAATCAGGTGTTTTATAGTTTGTTAAAAAGTGGTTAGCTGTTAAAAGCTGTATAATTACTTCTTTTACATAAAATTCTTTTTGGGTTAAAATCTGGTAAAATAGATTATCCCATAATTGACCTAAAATTTTATTATCACTAATAGCCGAAACATCTTCAATTTTTAATTCAAGATCTTTTTCTGATAAAAATTGTTTGTTTTTTGCAATCCAAACTGAAAACTCATATAATTTACTGTCAATAGATTTAATTTTATCTAGAGGTAATGGTATAAAAGTTTGAGCTACTGCATTTAAAGCTTGCCATTTAGAAGCGCTTTTATAAAGACTAGAGATAACCGCATCAAAATCGCCTTTAACGATATTTTCTCCTCTTAAAATAAAACGCTCTGTTTGTTTGCTCTCATCAGTTAATTCTGGAGCTCTCATAGATACAAATCTGAAAAGCGTATTTTTAATTTCTGTACTCATTTTTTAATGTTTATTTAATTAATAATGGTTCAATTAAGAACACTGTTGTCGTTTCGCTTTTCTAACAGGTTTACCTTAATCAAGCCTTAATTACTTAAGACATAAAAATTTGAGTCATTCTAACATTTTATTAAATATTATCGCTAATTTTTAATTTTTAAAGAAATTAACTTTTAAAAATCTAGTATTTGTTAATTAAAATTCATACAAATGTTTGATTTTTATATAATTTTGTATATTAGCAATTCATTAACGAGACAAAAATACAACATTTTACAAATCAATACAAACATTTTACAATATATTTTGTAAAAAGTTATAATATTATATTTTTTGGGCTATGAAACAGATAGATGAAAAGATTACCGAAATTATCAACCATTTTAAACTTAACAATTATGCGTTTTCAAAACGTATTGGTGTTACAGGAACTACTATAGATAGTATTGTCAATGGACGTCCACAAGATGATGGATCACGAAAAAAACAAAACCTGGTTATGATGTATTAAGTGCTATTATAGATGAGTTTAATATAAATCCAGACTATTTATTTGGAAAAAGTGACGTGATGCTAAAACAGGATGTTACACAAATTCAAACATATTCTGGAGTTCCTCAAGTTATTTCGGTTAATCAAGAAAATGAAGAAAATGTAATTTATGTACCTGTAAAAGCAAGAGCAGGTTATTTAAATGGTTATGGAGATAGCGAATTTATTGAGACTTTACCCTCGTTTAACATGCCTCAATTAAATAATGGTACTTTTAGATGTTTTGAAGTTAAAGGTAACTCTATGGTACGTACATTTTTTGATGGCGATCTAGTATTTGGTAAATATATAGAGCATTTAAACGATATAAAAGATGGTCGCGTTTACGTTATTGTAAGTAAAAATGATGGAATTGTTTTAAAACGTGTAATTAACCGTATTGAATCACGTGGAAAACTAATTTTAAAAAGTGACAATAAGGACGGAAATTATCCAATGTATACCATAGATGCAGAAGATATTATGGAAGTTTGGTATGTCACTATGTTTGCCTCCAAACAAATGCCTGAACCGGTTGATGTTTATGACAGATTACATGAATTAGAAAGTAAATTAGTAGAACTTCAAGAAGCTGTTAAAACCAAAACTTTAAAAAATTAAATTTTAATTAAATGCGTTTAACATTTAATAAACACGAAAAACTTAAAAGCCAAAAGGCAATCGAGCAATTATTTGCCGAAGGTCGATCGGTTTCGGCATATCCTTTGCGATTAGTGTATAAGAAAAATGAACATGGTTTAAAGGTTGGTGTGTCGGCTAGTAAACGAAACTTTAAAAAAGCTGTGGACAGAATTCGTGTAAAACGACTATTAAGAGAAGCTTACAGACTTAATAAAAGTATGTTAATAGACCATAAAATTGACAATTACACGTTAATGATTTTATATATTAGTAAAGAAATACCTGATTTTAAACTGGTTGATACTAAAATGAAAAAATTATTATCTAAACTAAAAGACCAATTATCTAATTAGTAAAGCAAAAATATTATAATGAAAAACCTATTTAAAAAACGTATTTTAATTCCAATTTTTGCTGCAGTAATACTATTTACAGGATCGGCTTTTAATAACAATTTTTTTGAAATTGCTAAACAAATAGAAATATTTACAACCCTTTTTAAAGAGTTGAATATGAATTATGTAGATGAGACAAATCCAGCAGATTTAATGGATAATGCTATTAAAAATATGCTAAACGATTTAGATCCATATACCAAATTTTATAACGAGCAAGATGTAGAAGCAGAGCGTATTAGACGTACTGGAGATTACACTGGTGTTGGTGCACGTATCAGAACTTTAAAAGATAAACTTATTGTTATAGAGCCTTATAAAGATTATCCTGCAGACAAAGCTGGTTTAAAAGCAGGAGACCAAATTATTGCTGTTGATGGTGTAAATGTAGCTGGTTATGATGGTGATGCTTCAAACTTATTAAAAGGAGCTTCAAACTCTAAATTAGAAGTTACTTACACACGCCAAGGAGACACTAAAAATACAACCCTTACACGATCAGAAATAGAGATAAATGCAGTACCTCATTTTTCCATGGTTAATGAGCAAACTGGATATATAGTTTTACAAAAGTTTAATGCAAAAGCATCGTCTCAAACAGCTTATGCTTTAAAAGATTTAAAAGCTCAAGGTGCAAAGCAAATTATTTTAGATTTAAGAGGTAATCCTGGTGGACTACTTAACGAAGCTGTAAATGTTGTTAATCTATTTGTACCAAAAGGTCAACTGGTAGTAACCACAAAATCTAAAGTTAAAAAGTACAATCAAACTTACTATACCAAAAAAGAGCCAATAGATACAGATATACCTGTTGTTGTATTAATTAATGGTCGTAGTGCATCAGCGTCAGAGATTGTCTCTGGTACATTACAAGATTTAGATCGTGCAGTCATAGTAGGTTCTAGAAGCTTTGGTAAAGGTTTAGTACAGCGTCCAAAAAAACTAACCTATGGTACACAATTAAAAGTAACTATATCTAGATATTACACACCTTCTGGTCGTTGTATTCAAGCATTAGATTACTGGAATAGAGATGATAACGGAAATGCAGTACGTGTCAAACAAGAAAATTATAACGTATTTAAAACTAAAAATGGTCGTAAAGTTTTTGATGGAGGTGGTGTATTTCCTGATGAAGCAATAGAAGTCACTAAAAATACTGCAATAACAGATGCTATTTTAGGTAGCCAAAGCATATTTGATTTTGCAACAAAATATTACTACACTCATAAAATTTCAGATATTAATACATTTAAGCTTACAGACTCAGATTTTAACGCCTTTAAAAGCTATTTAAACACTTCTGGTTTTAAGTTTGAAACAGAAACTGAGAAAGCACTTAAAAAGGCTTTAGAAGTCTCTAAAACCGAAAATTTAGACGACGATATTAATAAAGACTACCAAACTTTAATTACAAATTTAGACAACTCCAAAGCCAAAGCTGTTCAGGATAATAAATCACAATTAATTAATTTATTAACTGATGAAATTGTTAAACGTTACGTTTACAGAGAGGGTCTTTACGAGTATTATAAAATACACAACGAAGAGATTAAAACAGCTACTGAGATTTTATCAAACCTATCTAAATACAACAGATATTTAAATTAAATAGCTATAAATAAAGCTTTGGTATATTTAATGCTAGATTAAAGTTATGAAGCACTTTTTATTATTTTTATTATTAAGTACAACGTTTGGTTTTTCGCAAAGCGAATTAACTCATGATGTGTATTTTAATACAGACGAATACGATGTACCATTAACAGAAGAAAACCGTATTTTATTATTTATTTCTAACCTAGATAGTATTCCTATTCAAAAAATATCTATCTATGGTTTTACAGATGATAGAGGAAGTAATGACTATAATTTAGAGCTGTCTCAAAATAGAGCAAACACCATAAAACAATTATTTTCTGGTTACGGTATAGACGAAAATCTTATTACTAATGTCAATGGTAAAGGTGAAATTTTATTAAAAGTTTTAAATGAAAATGAGGTCCATAAAATAAGAGGATTAAATCGTAAGGTTGAAATCATTGTCACACCATTACAACCTGAAGTTATTAAAGAAACTCCGGTAATTACCGAAGAAGAAGTTGTTAAAGATAAAGCAACAAATAATGGCCCTAAAACAACCAAAGATATAGCTGAAGGCACTATAAAAAAAGGAGACAAGATTACTTTAGATAAAATATACTTTAAAACAAGTTATAGTTATGTAACATCAGAATCTAAAAAAACTTTAGAAAAACTAGCTAAAATAATGCTAGAAAAAAAGAACATTTACTTTACCATTCAAGGTCATGTTTGTTGTACACAAATGAGTCGTGATGCTATTGATAAAAAGACAAAAAAAGAAACTTATCTGTAGCTAGAGCAAAATATATCTATGACTATTTAGCTAGAAAAGGTGTCGATAAAAAAAGAATGAAATACGTTGGTATGCGTCGTAAATTTCCGTTAGGAGGAGCTCCAGAACTGGATAGACGTGTAGAAATTTTAATTACTTATGTTGGCCAAGCTGACTAAAAAATAGTAAAACTTACAAACTAAAAAGTGACTTTAATAAGTCACTTTTTTTATACTTATATAGTTATTTTAAAACATGAAATACTACTTGTTTAGTCTTAATTATAATATACAAAATTACATATTAATCAATTTAAAACCATTAAACCTATTATTAGTGATTTTGGACTAATAATTTATATAAAATATTAAGTACATCGTATGTTTGCGCTTGATTTTAAAAATCACCAAAATTTACAAATTAGTATTTTAAAAATATATTTCTAAGTAAGGTTATTTTAGTTGTTTAACCTTCTTATATAAAACCGCTTCGTGCCGAAGCGGTTTTTATTTTTTATTATATACCATGGCTATGTGTGGTATGCCATCTTCTAGGTATTCTTCACCTATTTCAAAAAACTGTAAATTATTATAAAAGCGTTTTAAATAACACTGTGCAGATATTTTTATTTTCGTGGTATTATAATGTTCTTGAATAGCATTAATAGATGCAGTCATGATATCATAGCCATATTTATGCTGTCTTTGAGAGTTATCAACAACAACACGTCCTATACTTGAAAACTCAAAATAATCACCTGGTTTAAAAATACGTGTGTAAGCTACAATAGCATTGTTTTTATAACCTAAAACATGTAATGCGTTTTGATCTTTTCCATCAATATCTTGATAGACACAGTCTTGCTCTACAACAAAAACTTGACTACGCAATTGTAATACATTATAGAGTTCTGTAGTTGTTAATTGATCAAAGGTTTTAGTAGTAATATGTATCATTAATAATTATGTATAGTATTTTTAATCTTGTACAATAATATCCTTAGGATCATCTTTACCAAATTCTGGCTGGATATTAACATGATTGATTTGAAATTTTTTTAGTAACAAAGCTTCAACCTCTTGAAGTATAGCATCAAATTGGGTTAAAGTAATGTTTTTATTAAAATCAATGTGTGCTTCTAAATGGATTTCGTTTTCATTTAATTGCCAGACATGTATATGATGTACGCTTTTAATTTCCGCGAAAGCGTTAATTTGTTCTACAATTTGATCTACAGGTATTGTGTCTGGTGTAAATAACATTAGGACTTTTGTAGATTCTTTTAATAAATCAAATCCCATCCAAATTAGGTAGATAGCTATAGCTAAGGTTAGTAAACTATCTACCCAATATATTTGATAAAATTGCATTAATACACCTCCAATAAGCACAGCGACACTTGCTAACATGTCTGTTAATAAGTGTAAATAAGCACTTCGCATATTCATGTTAGTTTGGCTATCTTGTTTTAATAATAATACACTAAAACCATTAGCTAAAATACCTAATAAAGCTAACCAAATAACTAAGTTACTTTGTATTGGTTCTGGATGTTGTATACGTTTTACAGCTTCTATTATTAATAAAATAGCAACTATTATTAGGGTTGCAGAATTTATGAATGCTGCCAGAATTTCGGCACGTTTAAATCCAAAAGTACGTTGTAAAGAGGCTTCTTTTTTAGATAACCTGTTAGCAATGTAACTAACAATTAAAGAGACAACATCACTAAAATTATGTAAAGCATCACTTAACAAGGCTAAACTACCAGAAATTAGTCCTCCAATAACCTGTGATACAGTTATAAGTATGTTTAAAAATATGGATATAATTAAATTACGTCCTTTTAAATCTTTAGTACTGTGTGTGTGGTTATGTGAGTTACTAGTACTCATTTATTAACAATTTACTGGTATTTTATCGACACGATTTTGGTGACGTCCTCCTTCAAATTTAGTTTCTAAAAATGTATCTACCATTGCAATAGCTTGTTGTACAGCTGTATATCGTGCTGGAATACATATAATGTTAGCATTATTATGTTGTCTTGTCAACTCTGTAATCTCTTTAGTCCAGCAAATTCCTGCTCGTATTTTTTGATGTTTATTAGCTGTCATAGCTACACCATTTGCACTACCGCAAATTAAAATTCCAAATTCAGCTTTATTATTTGCTACATCATCTGCAACAGGATGTACAAAATCTGGATAGTCAACACTATCGTTTGCATCTGTCCCATAGTTATTAACAATGTAACCTTTTGATTTTAAATGTTTAAGGATTTCAAATTTATAATCTGTTCCTGCGTGATCATTACCTATTGCTATTGTCATAGTAGTTGTGTTGTTGTTTAAGTTTTCAAAGTTAATAATTGATTACAAGTAATAATAAGTAATAGGTATTAACTTATTGATAAAACGTAGTTTTGTGTAAACATCATAAAATCAGCAGTTTTTTTATAATTGTTAACTACTATGTGTTTATATCTTGATTACTTGTTAATATCTCTTGATTGTTTTTGAAAACTTTTATTAGGATAAGTCATAAAATTTTACAATCCCTAACATTTAATTAACATGCAAATAAGTTAACCTTAATTTTTTGTAAAGTTATTAGCACTTAATTGTCAATTTTTAACTGTTATTTTTTTTATAGTTATTAATAATTAACCGTTAATACTTGTTACTAACAATTGTTAATAACATACTTAACTACCTTTAAAATTAAGGATTTAAATATTTAATAAGTTGTTAATATAATGCTGTAACTACACAAACAAATCAAAAGCTTAAAAAGTTATACCGCTATTAACAAGCAATAATAATCACTATTTTTTTTAAAATTTTAAAAGAAATAAATGATATATAGTATATATGTGAATAAGTCTAAAATTAAAATTTAATATTAGTTTAATTTTCATTTAATATTAAAAACGTAGCTTTGTATAAACTTAATATCTTCACTTCTTCTCTATTAAGTTAATAATAACAGAATTTCGATTAACTTTATGAAATTCAATTAGATTAAAATTTAAATGACAAAAAAGAAAAAAGGAAACCGTCACATAACAAGATTTCCAACCTTACAAATACAATTCTTAGTATTTTAAAAAAGAAAGAACTAAAACATTTAACTACAAGCAAATAGCTTCTAAATTAGGAGTTAACGATGCTAGTAGTCGCAATCAAATAATTAAAAAATTAGCACAGCTTAAAGCTAAAGACGAGATAGAAGAAGTAGATCGTGGTAAGTTTAAAGCAGTTGTTAACACTGAGTATCATACAGGTATCTTTGATGCTGCACAACGTGGCAACGGTTACGTTATTTGTGATGCTTTTGATACTGATATTTATATAGCTTCTAACAATGTTAATAAAGCATTAGATGGAGACGAAGTAGAATTATACGTTTATAAACGCAGAAAACAAGGTAAACTTGAAGGCGAAATTACCAATATTATAAAACGTGCTAAAACAGAGTACGTTGGGACAATACAAATACATGATAAAAAGAATTTTGCTTTTGTAGTTGTTGATGGTAATAAAATGAAAACTGACATTTTTGTACCTATTAACAAAACACTAAAAGCACAAGATGGTGATAAAGTGGTTGTTACAATGTTAGATTGGCCAGATAAATCAGATTCACCAAACGGAAAAGTAATTAAAGTTTTAGGTAAAGCTGGAGAACATAATACTGAAATACACTCTATTTTAGCTGAGTATGGTTTACCATATGAGTTTCCTCCAGAGGTAGAAGAGTATGCTAATAATATTAATTTAAATATTTTACCAGAAGAAATTGCTAAACGTCGCGATATGCGTCAAGACTTAACTTTTACCATCGATCCTAAAGATGCTAAAGATTTTGATGATGCTTTATCTTTTACAGTTTTAGATAATGGTTTGTATGAAATAGGTATTCATATTGCAGATGTATCTCACTATTTAAAAGAAGGTACTGTCCTTGATGACGAGGCTTATGAACGTGCAACTTCTGTGTATTTAGTAGATAGAGTAGTGCCAATGTTACCAGAAATTTTATCAAATGGTGCATGTTCATTACGTCCAAACGAAGAAAAATATACTTTTTCAGCAGTTTTTAAAATTAATGATAAAGCCGAAATTAAAGACCAATGGTTTGGTCGTACTGTAACTTACAGTGATGCGCGTTTTGCTTATGAAGAGGCTCAGGCAATTATTGAAAATAACATCGCATTTAACAAAGCTGAAATTATTTCTAATCCAGAAAAAATAGATACCAATATTCCAACAGAAGTTGCATTGGATGGTACAGCTTATAAAACCACACTAGAAATTGCACAAGCAGTTTTAAAATTAGATCAATTAGCCAAAAAAATGCGTAGTCAACGTATGCGATCTGGTGCCATTAGTTTTGATAAAGTTGAGGTTAAATTTTCTTTAGATGAAGAAGCTAATCCAATAGGAGTACATTTTAAAACTAGTCAAGATGCCAATAAACTTATCGAAGAGTTTATGTTACTTGCTAACAAAAAAGTATCAGAGTTTGTGTCTAAAATGAAAGCACCAAAAACGTTTATTTATCGTGTACACGATGAGCCAGACGAAAGTAAACTAGCGTCTTTACAAAGCGTTGTATCTAGATTTGGTCACAAATTGGACTTTAAAAGTGGAGGTGATATAGCTGGTGCTTTAAACAAGTTATTAACAGATGTACAAGGTAAAAAAGAACAAAACTTAGTCGATACCTTAGCAATCAGAACCATGTCTAAAGCTGAGTATACTACCAGTAATATTGGTCATTACGGTTTAGCATTTGGAGACTATTCTCATTTTACGTCACCTATTAGACGTTATCCAGACGTTATTGCGCATAGATTATTACAACGTTATTTAGATGGCGAAAAATCTGTCAATGCAGAGAGTTATGAAGAAATGTGTAAACATTGTAGTAACATGGAATATTTAGCAACAAAAGCTGAACGTGACTCGACTAAATACATGCAAATTAGATTTATGCAAGACCATCAAGACGAAGAGTTTGTTGGCGTTATTTCTGGAGCTACAGATTGGGGAATTTATATAGAAATTATCTCTAATAAGTGTGAAGGTATGGTTAGAATAAGAGACGTAAAAGGCGATTATTTTGAGTTTGACCAAGACCAATATGCTATTATTGGACGCGAAACTAAAGTTATGTATCAACTTGGAGATGAAGTTGTTGTAAAAGTTAAAAATGCAGATTTAGAAAAGCGTCATCTAGATTTTGAATTAATTGGTAAGTACCAAGAATAACATATTTTATTGTTAATAAGTACAAATTAAATGTATCACTAACCTTTTGGTAACTGGTACATTTTTTATTTTACAAAACGTTAAATTAAGTTATTAACAGTAACTTTTTATTACATTTAACTACTAATAAATAAACATCAAAACATGATTTTAACTACAACAAATACTATAGAAGGTTTTAAAATAATAGAATATAAAGGCATCATTACAGGTACCTCTTTTGAGATGAAAACTAAATTTTCTTTTAAAACAGAAAAAAACAAAGACATAACAAAAGATGTTATTAATGAAGCTAAAGAACACGCTTTTCAAGAGTTACAAACCAATGCTAGTAATTTAAATGCAAATGCAGTTGTTGGTATTAGTGTAGATATGGAAACCGTTAACGGTTCCTATTTTTTTGTATCTGTTACTGGTACAGCAGTTAGTGTTGCTGCAAATAAATAATTGTTAATAACTGTAACATTCTGCAAAAAGAATGCTCTTTATTAAAACAAATCCTTTTAAAATGAAAAATTTATTACTTGCAATAGTCTTTTTAACATCTACAATTTTAGTAGCACAAAGTCCAATAGATAAAAATGTTGGAGATTTTAATGAAGTTAAAGTTTTTGATTTAATCAAAGTAAGCTTAGTTAAATCAAACGAAAATAAAGTTATGATTACTGGTGAAGATGTTGATGACGTTGAGATTATAATCAAAAATAATACACTTAAAGTACGCATGAAAATTGACCGTAGTTTTGATGGAACCAAAACTTTTGTAGCTGTACATTATACAGATTTAAAAGTTATTGATGCCAATGAAGGTGCTAAAATTGTCGGTAACGAGCTGATAGAACAAGATACTATCGAGTTACGTGCACAAGAAGGCGCATCTATTATTGCTGGTTTAGACGTCGATACAGTTAATGTAAGAGCTGTTTCTGGCGGAATTATAGAAACTAGAGGTAAAGCCTACACTCAAAATATAACGCTTAATACAGGAGGTATTTACGAAGGTCGTGATTTTGAAACCAAAAATACTAATGTAAAAGTAAGAGCTGCTGGTGAAGCAGAAGTCAAAGCAAGTGGTGTAGTAGATGCACGTATTACAGCTGGTGGAAATATTGATATTTATGGTAATCCAAAAACAGTTACTAAAAAACAAACCTTTGGTGGACGTATTGTTGTTAAAGATCAAGAATAAAAATATACTTAAAATAGATAATAAAAGCTTCAATTTAAATTGAAGCTTTTTTATTTTGTAGCTATTGTATTATGTCTTAACTAAATTATTTCTTTACTTTGTATTTAACGCATTTAAACATCCCATGTTAGACGATATTCTTACAGCAATTCCCTTTGGTATAATTCTTTCTTTTACCGTAGGTCCTGTATTTTTTGTATTGTTAGAAACTAGTGCAACCAAAGGTGTTAGAAGTGCTTTAATCTTTGATTCTGGAGTCATTTTAGCAGACATTTTATTTATAGTGGTTGCTTTTTTTAGTACCGAAAAACTTTTAGGTAAAATTGAAAACGATCCTAATTTTGTAATTTTTGGTGGTGTATTACTGGTTTTTTATGGTATTATTTCATTTGTTAAAACGTCCAGATCATTTAGATCTATTGTTAAAGAATACCATAAAGTAGAATTTAAAAAAGGTTATGGTAAACTTTTTATAAAGGGTTTTTTACTTAACTTTATTAATATAGGTGTATTATTAGGTTGGTTAGGTTTTATAGTTTTGGCTAGTAAAATTACAACGTCTCAAAACGGAGTTATTGTTTTTATTACTACAATGATAGTGGCTTATTTTGTAACGGATTTAGTAAAAATTGTAGCAGCTAAACGTCTTAAAAATAAACTAACGCCAAGACTTATTTTTAAAACTAAAAAAATAATAGCTTTAGTTATTTTAGGCTTTGGTATTTTACTATTAGCTCAAGGTTTTTTCCCTGAAGAAAAAGAAAAACTTAAAGAAAAGCTAGAGCAAATTAACCCATTATAACTCCTCATAGCATGAGTACGATTCGATATAAAAAACTTAATTTACCGCTTCGTTTTTGTGTTTCAATTTTACTTTTAGGTGGATTATTTAAAATAATGCATTGGCCAAATTCTAGTGATTTATTATTAATTGCTATTTGTAGTATTATGGTATTATATCCTATTCGGTTTTTTCTTAAAAAAGACAAAGAAACCATGGATTATGTTAAGCTTGGTATAATTCTGTTGTGGTGTTTAAGCAATTTTACTAGGGTAATACATGTGTATCAATTTCCTATACTATTTAATATTGCTTTGTTATTATTGTTTGGTTGGTGGTTTATTAACGAGGGAACAGCCTATTTTAGTAACCAAAACCTTAAGTTAAATGGTATTTATAAAGCCATTTACATTACTATTACTGCAATTATTTTTGGTTGTATTTTGTTTGGCTGTTTATTTAAAATACAACATTGGCCTTATGGTAATTTACTATTTACTGTAGGTATATTATTGGCTTCTATATTTATTATTGTAGATCATTTTTTAAGAAAATAAAACATATATGGCTAAAACCCAATATCATATTTATGTTGTGGAGTTATCTAAAAAAGTATTTACCCAAAATACCAAATTTAGAGCAGCTAATCCACAATTTAATGGTGTTTTAGAATGTTTATATGTTGGTATGACTAGTAAAACTCCTAAAGAACGGTTTTTACAACATAAAACTGGTTATGTTAATAAAAAGGGTCACAAATTATCTTCTAATATTGTCCAAAAATATGGATCTTACTTAAGACCAAGTTTATATAATCACATTGGTCCAATTGCAACTAGAGCAGAAGCTTTAAAAATGGAAGAAGCATTAGCTTTAGACTTACGTCGAAAGAAATATGCAGTCTGGTTTAATTAAAATTTTAGTGGTCATTGAGAGGTACGAAGCAATCTCATAATCTCAAAAAATAGTATAAAAATATAGACATAAAAAAAAGCGCTACTTATATAGTAACGCTTTCTTGAGGTGTCGAGCGGATTCGAACCGCTGTAGATGGTGTTGCAGACCACTGCCTAGCCACTCGGCCACGACACCCTTAATAGGACAGCAAATATAAAAATAATTACTGTTTTACCCTATTTCTGTTAGTTTTTTCTTTTTCTGTTAATTCTACCGTAACCATCTGTACATCACCACCAATCGGAGGATTTATTTTACTTACAGCCACTGTTGCAACAGTAATTAATTTGTCTTCTTTAAAAATACGGTCTAAAATACGCTTAGCAACATGCTCTAAAAGTGCACTTGGTGTAGCCATTTCTTCAACTACAACTTTATTTAAAAAAACATAATCAACAGTATCTTCTAATGCGTCTGTTGCTGTACTTTTTTGTAAATCTGCCTTTACTTTTAAATCTACTCGGTAATCACTTCCTATAGCAGTTTCTTCTTTTAAACAACCATGATAAGCTGTTACGCGTATATTTTCTAACTTAATTATTCCCATTTTCTATAAATTTTCAGCAAAAGTACCTAAAATAGTAGTTTACTAAATTTTTAAAGTGTGGTTAAATTCATTTCAACTAAAAAATAACTAATTTTACAGCGCATTGTTAATTTGGTAGTATGCCAATAAACTTTTAATGTAAAGAATAAAAATATATGTCTGAAGATAAAAAGTCACTCAATTTTTTAGAGCAAATTATAGAAGAAGATTTAAACAATGGTTTAGATCAAAGTAAACTTCGTTTTAGATTTCCGCCAGAGCCTAATGGGTATTTACACATTGGTCATACTAAAGCTATTGGTATTAGTTTTGGTTTAGGAGAAAGATATAATGCACCTGTTAATTTACGTTTTGACGATACAAATCCTGCTAAAGAAGAGCAAGAGTATGTTGATGCTATAAAAGAAGATATTTCTTGGTTGGGTTACCAATGGGCAAACGAGTTATACTCTTCAGACTACTTTCAAATATTATTTGATTGGGCAGTTCAGCTAATTAAAGATGGTAAAGCTTATGTAGACTCTCAGTCTTCTGAAGCTATGGCACAACAAAAAGGTTCACCAACGCAACCAGGTGTAGATGGACCTTTTAGAAACCGTTCTGTTGAAGAAAATCTTGACCTTTTCATGCGCATGAAAAATGGCGAATTTGATGAAGGTGAGCATATTTTACGTGCTAAAATAAACATGCAACATACTAATATGTTAATGCGTGATCCTTTAATGTATCGTATTTTAAAGAAAGCACACCACAGGACAGGTGATACTTGGTGTATTTACCCAATGTATGACTGGACACATGGTGAGAGTGATTATATAGAGCAAATTTCGCATAGTTTATGCTCGTTAGAGTTTAAACCTCACAGAGAGTTGTATGATTGGTTTAAAGAGCAGGTTTATGATTATGCTAAATCAGAATATCCAATGCAACCTAAGCAACGCGAGTTTGCACGTTTAAACCTTAGTTATACTATCATGAGTAAACGTAAGTTGTTACAATTGGTTGAAGATGGTATTGTTAATGGTTGGGACGATCCACGTATGCCTACAATATCTGGTTTACGTCGTCGTGGATTTACACCAAATTCAATCAGAAAATTTGTTGAAACCGTTGGTGTTGCTAAACGCGAAAATATTATAGATTATGCACTTTTAGAGTTTTGTATTCGTGAGGATTTAAACAAAAAAGCACCACGTGTAATGGCTGTTTTAGATCCTTTAAAAGTGGTGATTACTAACTATCCTGATGATAAAGAAGAATGGTTTGAAGCCGAAAACAATCAAGAAGATGCAAGTGCAGGATTTAGAAAAGTTCCTTTTTCTAAAGAGATTTATATTGAAAAAGCAGATTTTAAAGAAGAAGCTGGTAACAAGTTTTTTAGATTAAAACTAGGTGGAGAAGTGCGACTTAAAAATGCTTACATTATAAAAGCAGATAGTGTTGTTAAAGACCAAGCTGGTAATGTAACAGAAGTACACTGTACTTACTCAGAGGATACAGAACGTCGTATAAAAGGAACTTTACATTGGGTAAGTATTAAACATGCTGTAAAAGCTGAAGTTAGAGAATATGACAGATTATTCTCAGACGAAGCTCCAGATAGTCATGAAGACAAATCTTTTATGGATTTTATCAATCCAAACAGTTTAAAAAACATCACAGCTTTTGTAGAACCTAGTTTAAAAGAAGCAAAAGTAGGAGAGCAGTTCCAGTTTCAACGTTTAGGCTATTTTAATGTAGATAATGATTCTACATCAGAGGCTTTAGTATTTAATAAAACGGTTGGTTTACGTGATAGTTGGGCAAAACAAAAGCCTAAAAATAGTACTCAAAATAATCAACAAAAGCAGCCACAACAAAACAACAGACCTGCTATAGAACAAATTAAATCTTACGGTAAAAAGTATGATAGGATGAAGCCTGAGCAACAAGATAAGGCTAAAGCCGAAATCCAAGCACTTGCTAAGGATGTTGCCTATCAAGATCTAGAACCACTATTTGGGACATCGGTTAAAAAAACAGGAACACGTGTTATTACTATGATAACTTTAGGTGTTTTAATAGATAATGGTTTAGATAAAACCGAAGCTATAGATGACTTTATAAATAAAGCACTTGAAGATAAAAGTGAATTATTGGTTAACGAAGCTAAAGCAATAAACAAATAATTATAAGCCTACCTAATGTCATTTATTAGGTAGGTTCTTTTTTTTCAGTTGAAACAGTTTAACATACTTTTTATATTTATTCTTATTTGTATACAATATACAAATGCACAAGAGTATCCTGTTATCCAGGATATGGTAACAGATAATGCAGGTATTTTTAGTGACTACGAAGCTCAAAATTTACGTGAAAAGTTAATACAATATGAGCTTGATACCTCTCATGAAATTGTAGTTTTAACAATAAAAGAATTAGGAAATAATACTATAGAACAATATGCTAATGGTATATTTAATCAAGAAAAAAATAAATTTGGTAAAGACAATGTAGATAATGGTCTTTTACTTTTAATTGCACCTAACCAAAGACAAGTTAGAATTGAAGTTGGTAATGGATTTGAGCCCATTATAACTGATGTTTTTTCATCTCATATTATTGATTATATCTTAACACCTTATTTTAAAAAAGAACAATATTTTGAAGGTGTAAATCATGCAATTTATGAAATAATTCAGCTAATTCAAGATCCTATTTATGCTCAAGAATTTGGTGATATTTACAGAAAAAAAGCTGAAGAATCTGAGATAAGTCCAGTTACTAAAGTTTTTGCATCCCTATTTTTAACTCTAGTATTTACTATAGTTTTATACTATTGCTATTGCAAATTTGTACTAAAAGCAAGCATGTGGAAAACTAAAATTAAACCATTATATAATAAATATAAACTAAAGTTTTGGTTATTTGTTATTGCACTTTTTTGTGTTGTTTATAATTTTTATACCCTGTCATGGATACTTTTTATGATTCTGTTTGTATCAAGTTTTTTATCAATATTTGTGTTTGTTGGATTTGGTATAATTTTAAAATTAGCTTTTAAAAGAGCCATAACTATTTTTAAAAGTCTTTTAACTGGTAAACTAGGTTTTATTAATTTCTGGTGGTATTTTCCTTTAACTTTTTTATTATTTTTTGCAGCTTTTGCATTTGGATTTACTCCAATTATGATGGGCTTTTTTATGTTAATTACTATTGTATTTAACAAAGATGTTAATGAGATGATATCAAATTTCTCATGGGAATTTTATGTTATTGCTATCGCACTTATTTTTATTTCATTGTTTGTAATAGCTATTGTTAGGGCAATCAAAAAAATTAAAAGTAGTTATAAAGAAACTTTTGGTTTTTCTATTTTTAAAATGGGAGTTGGTTTATCAGCTAAAAGAAGTAATGGTAGTGGTTCTTCTAGAGATTACTCGTCTTCTGGTTCTAGAAGTTACTCATCCTCATCACGAAGCAGTAGTTATTCAGGTGGAGGAGGACGCTCATCTGGTGGAGGCGCTAGTGGTAGTTGGTAATTAGTATTGTAACATTTTTTTGTTTTTTGATACCAATAACTAGCTTTTAAGCTTTACTTTATAAACTTGATAGACTTTAAAATACATGATTCTGTTTTAGATCTTCCAGATACTTGGAATACTCTAGCAACACACGATATTTTTTTACAAACCCGTTTTTTAAAAGGCTTAGAAGCCTCTTGTCCTAAAAATATAAAAACGCATTACATTTCAATTTATGATAACCAACAACAAGTTGGTTTAGCAGTCGTACAGCGTGTTAAAATATATATTGATGACGTATTTAGAAACCCAACAGATAATGCATTAAAACGCTTTGCAAAAGCTGTTATAGCTCAAGTTGTTAAAGGTAATGCTTTAATTGTTGGTAATTTAATGCATACAGGGCAGCATGGTTTATTTTTTGATCAAAAGCACATTAGCCAAACCGATTTTTTAGATACTGTTTTTAATGCTTTAAATACGTTAGCATTAACTATCAAAAATAAGGAAGGTAAAACTATACGTATTATAGGTTTTAAAGATTATTTTACGACAGATAGTATCCATTTAAATACCTCTTTATTTACTAAAAATCAATTATACAAAGTACAAGTCCAACCAAGTATGGTTTTGCGTTTAAAACAGGAGTGGAGTAGTATTGATAACTATGTTATCAGTCTTAAAAAGAAATACAGAAGCAGATATAGAACAGCGCTTAAAAAAGCTAATAGCATTGTAAAAAAGGAATTAGATTTAAATGCTATTGTTATGGAATCTGAACAGTTATTTACTTTATATAAATACGTTTCAGATAATGCTAAAGTCAATTCATTTGTATTAGACCAACAGCATTTTTTCAATTTAAAAAAATATTTAAAACAAGATTTTAAGGTGTTTGGTTACTATTTAAATGGTAAACTTATTGGATTTTATACCTTAATTATTAATAATTCTGATTTAGAAACCTATTTTTTGGGATACGATCCTAAGCATCAACATAAGTATCAATTGTATTTAAATATGTTGTATGATATGCTAGCTTTTGGAATTGATAATAACTTAAAGCAAGTCGTCTATGCTAGAACAGCACTTGAAATAAAAAGCTCAATAGGAGCAAAGCCTGAAGTGATGTATATTTATATGAAACATACTAATACTCTATTTATAAATCCTGCTTTAAGATACATTGTAAAAACTTTAAATCCAGTTAAAAAGTGGGAACAAAGACATCCTTTTAAATAGTATTTTAATAAACCTTTAGCAGTATTAATTTTGTATTGGTTTGTTTTTAATTTATTTTAAATCAATAACTTAAAAACACAATTAACATGAGTAATACACAAGATTTACTAACTAAGATATCACAAAAAACAATTCAAATAAAAAGGGATTATCCAGAACTACAAAAGTATCTTGATGAGACTAGAATTACCTTACCACAAGGTGATAACTCTTCTGCTAAAGTAGACCAAGAAGCCTTACAAAACTATTTAAATACTTTGGATGAAATGGTTACAAAGTATAAGTCTAAATAAAAAAGTCTCAAAATTTAATTTGAGACTTTTAATGTTTAAAGATATTAAGATGTTATTCACTTAACGTTTCCGTTTTTGTATCATCTTCTGGTATTACTAAACTGGTTTCAAAATCTGGTAGAACCATATTTAATAATGCTTTGTTTTTGATTTGTTTAGCTTCAATAAAGTACCAAAATTTAGCTTCATTGTTATAAATTCCTAATAAATAACTTTTAGATTTAATACGCATGTTACTCATTTTCATTTGATTAAAATTTTCAACAACACATCTGTATTGATCTTGTTCAAAGACTACTTCTGAGACATCAATTACATCAGCTTTTTCAAATACAAATCCTTCAGACTTCATTTGATCAAAAGTTTGTTCTATTAATTTAATACCAGCTTCTTCTCCACCCATTAATTCTATTACTTTTGGTAGAGTATGTTTAAAAACTGTTTTATAATCTTCACTTAAAGTAGCTTTACTGGTGATTGTAGCATCACGTAAAGCTTCTTTTTTTGTTTGACCAAAGGTTACGGAAACCGTTAGTAATAATACTATTATTAGCTTATTCATCTTCGTTTCTTCTTTCTTTAGCTTTATTTAATTTAGCTTGTTTCATGGCTTCACCAATCTCATTACTTGCAGAAAAACTAGCAACCATATCGTTTAACATGTTACTTCCTGCTTGAGGTGAGTTTGGTAATAATATTAAGTTACTGTTTGTTTCTCCTCCAATAGCTTGTAAGGTATCATAATGTTGTGTTACTACTATTAATGCTGAGGCTTCTTGACTGTTAATTCCAACACGATTTAAAACATCTACAGACTCTTCTAAACCTCTTGCAATCTCACGTCTTTGGTCAGCAATACCTTGACCTTGTAAACGCTTACTTTCTGCTTCTGCTTTTGCTTTTTCAACAATTAAAATACGTGCAGCATCTCCTTCAAATTGTGCAGCAGTTTTTTCTCTATCTGCAGCATTAATACGGTTCATGGCTGCTTTTACTTGAGCATCTGGATCTATATCTGTTACTAATGTTTTAATAATATCAAAACCATATTCTGACATAGCATCATTTAATTCGGTTTTTACTGCAATTGCAATATCATCCTTTTTAACAAATACATCGTCTAATTTCATTTTTGGTACCTCTGCACGTACAACATCAAATACGTAACTTGTAATTTGCTCATGTGGATAATCTAATTTATAAAAAGCATCGTAAACTTTTTGACTAATCACACGATATTGTACTGATACTTTTAGTCTAACAAATACATCATCTAAAGTTTTTGTTTCTATAATAACGTCTAATTGTTGAATTTTAAGACTTAGTCTACCTGCTATTTTATCAACAATAGGGATTTTTAAATGAAGTCCAGATTGACGTATACTATGGAATTTACCAAAACGTTCTATAATTACAGCTGTTTGTTGTTTAACAACAAAAAAGGCTGAAATTAGAATCACTAAGCCAATGACTATAAAAGGGATAAAAGAATAATTACTCATAAATAATGGATTTAATGGTTATACTATGGTTACTAAATTAAGTTATATTTGTCCACAAACGACTTAATTTATTATGAAAAAACTTCAATACACTTTATTAGTAGCTCTAACTATAGGTTTTGTTACAAAAAACTTTGCACAACGTAGTAAATATGTCATAAAAAATGGATTTTCTATTGGTGGCGGAATTACCCAGTTTGATATTATTACAGACAATTTTGAAACTAAAAAAGGTGATGGTTGGATTGGTAATATGACTGCTACTGTTGAGATACCTCACAAATGGTATAATTTAAGTTATGGTATGCAATTATCAGAAAACACGATAAGCACTACTGGTTTTGATGTACCATTGTCAAGTATTGCCGAAGATATAGAGTATAAAATATTTACAGCTCAATTACAATTTTTATGGCATGCAAAACCATTTAAGACGTCTCATTTTACCATAGATTTTGGTCCAATGTTACAATATAATAGTGATTTAGAATTAAGTGATGATGAACAAGAAAATTTTATTCTAGCAGATTTTAATACTGTTCAAGCTAAGGCTGTTAAAGATTTAACTAATTTTAATGTTAATGGTAGCATTGGAGCTACTTTAGGTATAGGTTTTTTTAAAGTAAGAGCACAGTATATTTATGGTTTTACAAATATTTTAGGTGCTTTAAATGACTCAGAATTTAATCAAGTTTTAGGTAGAGATTTTAAAGGAAACCAAAGTATGTTTGCTTTTACTGGTATGATAACCTTTTAAATCATAAAAATATAATACAATAAAAAAAGCCATCTAATTTAGATGGCTTTTTTTATAATTATAAGGTGTCTATTAGTTTTTCAATACGTTTAATACTTTCGTTTTTACCTATCAAAAACATAATATCAAAAACATCTGGTCCTTGTAATGCACCAACTAATGCTAAACGCAGTGGCATCATGACTTTACCAAAGCCAATTTCGTTTGATGTAATCCAACCTTTAACCTCTTTTTGAAGCGTTTCTACTTCAAAATCTGTAATATTTGATACAATACCTAATACGTCTGTCATTATTGTTTTAGTATCGTCTTTAAAAGCTTTTTTAGAGGCTTTTTCATCGTAACTTTCTGGTGCTACAAAAAAGTAGCTACTTAAATTCCAAAAGTCATTAACAAAGGTGGCACGTTCTTTAACTAAACCTACTACTAATGCTATATAATTAACATCTATAGAGGCTAATTGTTCATGGTTTTTCTGAAATGCTTCAGCTAAATCTTCATTAGACTGTTCTTGCATATAATGGTGATTAAACCATTTAATTTTGTCTGGATCAAAACGTGCTCCTGCTTTATTAACACGATCTAAATCAAAAGCAGCAACTAGTTCTTCTAAAGTAAACATTTCTTGTTCTGTACCAGGATTCCAACCTAAAAAGGCTAAAAAATTTACAACTGCTTCTGCAAAATAACCCTCTTCTTTGTATCCTTTAGCTATATCACCAAATTCTGGATTCCATTCTAACGGAAATACAGGAAACCCTAATTTGTCTCCATCACGTTTACTTAATTTACCTTTTCCTGTAGGTTTTAAAATTAATGGTAAGTGTGCAAATTGTGGTGCTTCCCAACCAAATGCTGTGTATAATTGGTAGTGTAACGCTAAGCTTGGCAACCACTCTTCACCACGTATTACATGAGAGATTTCCATTAAATGGTCATCTACAATATTAGCTAAGTGATACGTTGGCATACCATCTGACTTAAATAATACTTTATCATCTAAAATGTTAGTATCTATTTTTATATCTCCACGTATGATATCTTTTAGATGTAATGTTTGGTCTTGAGGACTTTTAAATCTAATGACATAATCATCTCCAGCGTCTAACTTAGCTTTTACTTCAGCTTCTGTTAAGGATAACGAGTTACTTAATTTTAAGCGGTTATGCCAATTATAGATAAATGTTTTTCCTTTAGACTCGTGATCTGTTCTGTGATAATTTAACTCTTCAGAGGTATCAAAAGCATAATAAGCATTTCCGCTAGCAACTAATTGATCAGCATATTCTTTATAAAGTGCTTTACGTTCTGATTGTCTGTAAGGTCCAAATTTTTCGTTTTTACCTGGTCCTTCATCAAAAGGGATGTTACACCAATTAAGTGAATTAATTATATAGTCTTCTGCACCTTCAATATAACGATTTTGGTCTGTATCTTCAATACGTAACACAAATGTTCCGTTATGCTTTTTAGCAAATAAATAGTTAAAAAGGGCTGTTCTAACGCCTCCTATATGTAAAGGTCCTGTTGGACTTGGTGCAAAACGCACTCTAACTTGTTTTGACATGGTATTTTAAATATATAATAACTTAATAATGATGTATTTAAATCTTAAATAAAGCTTCGTTTTAAACGTGTTTTAAAATCTTTTTAGCAAAGATAGAATGACTAAGACAAACAACAAAGAAATAGCCAATAACAATTAATTTGGCTGGCTTTTTTTCCGCGAAAGCGATATCCTTTAACATTAACTTATAACGCAATGTATTTAAGTGTAAAAATAAAACTGTATTTTAGTCTGTTAAATAACGTTTTACTTGGATAATTTTAATAACATACAGCATAAATTAGAGCAATTTATTAGAAAATATTACACCAATGAGTTAATAAAAGGTGCCATTTTATTTTTTAGTATTGGATTGCTATATTTTATTTTTACTCTTTTAATCGAGCATTTTTTATGGCTTAATAGTTTTGCTAGAACGGTCTTATTTTGGTTATTTATAGTTGTTGAGGTAACCTTGTTTGCTAAGTTTATAATATTACCATTAGCTAAGCTATTTAAGCTTCAAAAGGGTATTGACTATAAAAAAGCTTCTGTAATTATTGGTAATCATTTTACTGAGGTTAATGATAAATTACTTAATGTTTTACAATTAAAAGAAGATAGTAATGCCTCAGAGTTACTACTTGCTAGTATTGATCAAAAGGTGGAAGAACTTAATCCTATTCCGTTTAAACTAGCGGTTAATTTTAAACAGAATGTCAAGTATTTAAAATATGCAGCAATACCAATCTTAATTGTGTTGATTTTTACTGTTTCAGGAAAGTTAAATTGGTTTAGTGATAGCTACAATCGTGTGATTAATTATCAAACCGCTTATGAGCCTCCTGCACCTTTTCAGTTTTTTGTTTTAAACGTAAACCTACAGACTAACCAAAACCAAACGTTTAGGTTAATTGCTACTACTGAAGGTCAAGTTTTACCTCAAGACGCCCAAATTACCTACAATAACCAAACATATTATTTACAACAACATCAAGCTGGTACTTTTGAGTATGTTTTTGAACAACCTAAACAAGATATTACTTTTAATTTAACAGCTAATGGTATTACCTCTAAACCTTATACTTTAAAAGTATTACAAGTCCCAACATTATTAGGTTTTAATATGGTTTTAGATTATCCAAATTATACTAATAAACGCAATCAAACCGTAAAAGGAATAGGTAATGCAATTGTACCACAAGGGACTAAAATAACATGGCAACTTAATACTAAAGCAACAACAGCAGTAACTTTAATTGGACGTGATAGTATAGCTTTTAAAAGCGAAAAACCTGGAGTTTTTGAAGCGTCTAAACAATTGTATAATAGTTTTGATTATAATATAAGTACTAGTAATAGTAACCTTAAAAATTACGAAAACTTAGCCTATAGTATACAGGTAATTAAAGATCAATATCCAGAGCTTACAATCCAATCTAAAACGGATAGTTTAGATTTGCAAACCCTTTATTTTAAAGGACAAGTAAGTGATGATTATGGTTTAAATAAATTACAATTAGTGTATTATCCTAGTGGTAATGAAACCGAAAAGAAGACAGTTAATATTCCTGTTTCAAAATCTAATTTTGATCAGTTTTTAAGCACTTTTCCAAATACACTTCCTATTGAAGAAGGGGTTGCCTACGATTTGTATTTTGAAGTCTTTGATAATGATGCAGTAAATAAAAATAAAAGCACAAAAAGTAATGTTTTTAGCTACCGCAAACGTACCAAAGATGAAGAAGAGCAAAAACAACTTCAAGAACAAAATAAAACAATTCAAGATTTAAATAAATCATTAGAAAAATTTGACAAGCAACAACAAGAGCTTCAGGAATTGTCAAAAACTCAAAAAGAAAAATCAGAATTAAATTTTAACGATAAAAAGAAATTTGAAAACTTCCTAAAAAGACAAAAGGAGCAAGAACAAATGATGAAACAGTTTAATAAAAAGTTGAAAGACAACTTAGAGCAGTTTCAGAATGATAATAAAGAAAAAGATCAATTTAAAGAAGATTTAAAAGAACGTCTTAAAGATAATGAAGATCAACTTAAGCAAGACGAAAAATTACTTGAAGAATTACAAAAAATTAAAGATAAAATTAGTAAAGAAGAATTTTCTAAAAGATTAGATAATCTAGCAAAAAAAGCAAAAAGCCACAAACGAAGTTTAGAGCAATTAGTAGAACTTACCAAACGTTATTATGTCACTAAAAAAATGGAAAAAATTAGTGAGGACCTTGATACACTTGCTAAAGAACAAGACAAACTAGCTAATTCTGATACTAAAGAGAACTCTAAAGATAAGCAAGACGAGCTAAATAAAAAGTTTGAAGATTTGCAAAAGCAAATGAATGACTTAGAAAAAGATAATCAGGATTTAAAAAATCCAATGGATTTTCCTAGAAATAAAAATACAGAAGATAACATTAAACAAGACCAACAAGACGCATCTAAAGATCTTCAAGATAAGCAAGAGTCTCAAGATTCAGAACAACAAAAATCAAAACAAAAATCTGCTAAACAAAAACAAAAAAGTGCGGCTCAAAAAATGAAGCAAATGAGCATGAGTATGCAAATGCAAATGTCTGGTGCTGCTCAAGAACAGTTAGAAGAAGATATCGCTATGTTGCGTCAAATATTAGATAACTTAGTTATATTTTCAATGGATGAAGAAGCATTAATGAATCGTTTTAAAGCAATTGAAATAAACCATAATGAATATGCTAATTATCTAAAAAAACAAAAAGAATTACGTACTCATTTTGAGCATGTAGACGACAGTTTATTTGCAATATCATTACGTCAACCTAAATTTTCAGAAGATATTAATCGTGAGATTAATGAAGTTTATTATAATGTAGATGAAGCTTTGGCCGATTTTTCTGAAAACAGAATTTATCAAGGTGTATCGTCACAACAATACGTATTAACCTCTGCTAATAATTTAGCCGATTTTTTAAGTAGTGCTCTTGACAATATGCAAAACCAAATGGGTATGCCAATGCCTGGACAAGGAGAAGGAGGTATGCCAATGCCTGATATTATTATTAGTCAAGAGGCTTTAGCTAAACAAATGGAACAAGCTATGAAAAAAGGTAAAGATGGAAATAAAGGCGAAGATGGTGAGAAAGGCGAATCTGGTGAAAAAGGTGAAAAGGGTGAGAAAGGTCAAAATGGAGAGCAAGGAGAGAATGGAGAAGGAGGGAAGTCAGGTAAAGAAGGTAAGCAAGGTAAAAATGGCCAAGGTCAAAATAAAGGAGAAGGTCAAGGAGGTTTTCAAAATGGGCAAGACGGATTTAATGAAGATATAAATGGTCAATTATTTAAAATCTATCAAGAACAACAAATGTTACGTCAAGCCCTAGAGCAACGTCTAGATAAAGAAGGTTTAGGTCAAAATAGTGATGCTAGACAATTATTAAAAGATATGGAGCAAATCGAAATGGATTTAATTAATAAAGGCTTCACTAACCAAACGCTTTCTAAAATGATGAATATTCAACATCAGCTTTTAAAAGTAGAAAATGCAGTCTTGCAACAAGGTGAAGAACAAAAGCGTCAATCTAAAACAAATACCAAGCAATTTAAAAATACAACCACTAATCCAGAGGACAGAGCTAAACAATATTTTAACACCACAGAAATATTGAATAAGCAAACCTTACCTTTGCAACAAATTTATAAACAGAAAGCACAAGAGTACTTTAAACAACAAAATGATTAATTTTAACTACGAAACAGATTTTAAGCTTCTAGATGACGCTAAAATTTCTAATTGGATATCAAGTATCATAATTAAAGAAAAATGTAAAGAAGATGAGATAAACTATGTGTTTTGTGACGATGATTATTTGCATAAGTTAAATGTACAGTTCTTAGATCACGATACTTTAACAGATGTTATTAGCTTTGATTATAGTGTAGGTAAAAAGCTACAAGGTGATATTTTTATTTCTGTTGAAAGAGTTAAGGATAATGCTAAAGATTTTAATGTTGAATTTGAATCAGAATTACATCGCGTTATCATTCATGGAATTTTACACTACTGTGGTTATAAAGATAAAACCGAAGCTGATGCTTCTGAAATGAGACTTAAAGAAAATGAAGCTTTAGCCTTGCTTCAAACAATGTAATTGTTTGTTGTATATTTGCACGCTTAAATTTTTTAAGATACAAAACGTTCCACGTGGAACAATCAAATAAATAAAAATTAAATAGTGTTTAGTTTTTTTAAAAATATAAGCTATCCATTATTTAAATAAATTAAAATTATGTTTAACGAAGTTTACGATGTAATAGTTGTTGGAGCTGGACACGCAGGAAGTGAAGCAGCAGCATCTGCAGCTAATATGGGAAGCAAGACTTTGCTTATTACCATGAATTTGCAAAACATTGCACAGATGTCTTGTAATCCTGCAATGGGTGGAATTGCAAAAGGACAAATTGTAAGAGAGATTGATGCGCTTGGAGGTTACTCGGGAATTGTGAGTGACACGTCAGCTATTCAATTTAAAATGCTGAACAAATCTAAAGGACCTGCAATGTGGAGTCCAAGAGTCCAAAGTGACAGAATGCGTTTTGCTGAAGATTGGAGGTTGTTATTAGAGCAAACTAAAAATTTAGATTTCTATCAAGAAATGGTTTCTGGTCTAATTGTTGAAAATGGAAAAGTTTGTGGTATTACAACATCGCTTGGTGTGAAGATAAAATCTAAAACTGTTGTCTTAACTAACGGAACTTTTTTAAATGGATTAATTCATATTGGAGATAAAAATTTTGGTGGAGGTAGAGCAGGAGAAAGAGCTGCAACCGGAATTACAGAACAGCTTGTAAATTTAGGTTTTGAATCTGGTAGAATGAAAACAGGAACACCTCCTAGAGTTGATGGACGATCTTTAGATTTTTCAAAAATGGTAGAACAACCAGGAGATGTTAATCCTGAAAAATTTTCTTATTTAGATACTACAAAACCGTTAACGCAACAACGTTCTTGTCATATGTCTTACACTAGCAATATAGTGCATGATTTGTTGAGAGAAGGTTTTGATCGTTCGCCAATGTTTAATGGTCGAATTAAAAGTTTGGGTCCAAGATATTGTCCCTCTATTGAAGATAAAATAAATCGTTTCGCAGATAAAGACAGGCATCAATTATTTGTTGAACCTGAAGGTTGGAATACTGTTGAATATTATATTAATGGTTTCTCAACTTCGCTTCCTGAAGATGTTCAATTTAAAGCTTTAAGTTCTGTTGCTGGTTTTGAAAACGTGAAATTTTTTAGACCTGGTTATGCAATAGAATATGATTATTTTCCACCTACACAATTAAAGCATACACTAGAAACTAAATTAGTTGATGGGTTATATTTTGCTGGTCAAATAAATGGAACAACAGGATATGAAGAAGCAGCATCTCAAGGTTTGATGGCTGGTATAAATGCAACTTTAAAAGTGCAAGAACGTGATCCGTTTATCTTAAAAAGAGATGAAGCTTATATAGGTGTTTTAGTGGATGATTTAATTACTAAAGGTACAGAAGAACCTTATCGAATGTTTACCTCTAGAGCAGAGTATAGGACTCTTTTACGTCAAGATAATGCTGATATTAGATTAACTCCAAAAGGTTATGATTTAGGATTAGCTTCTGAGAAACGTCTTAAAAGAATGGAGGAGAAGCATCAGTCTGCTGAGCAGTTTGTACAGTTTTTCAGAGATACTAGTGTTACACCAAAAGAGATTAATCCAGTCTTAGAAGCAAAGAATTCAGCTGCTATTAGACAGCAGGATAAGATGTTTAAAATGTTCGCAAGACCTAATATTAGTATCGAAGATATGAAGCAAATAGCATCGGTATCTGAGTATATTAATGATAATAATTTGGACCGAGAAGTTATAGAACAGACAGAAATTCAGGTTAAATATTCCGGCTATATTGCTAAAGAAAAGAGTAATGCTGATAAGTTATCTAGGCTAGAAAATATAAAAATTCCAGCTAATTTTGACTACTCAAAACTTCAATCTATGAGTCTTGAGGCAAGAGAAAAGTTAAACAAAATACAACCTGTTACCATATCTCAAGCATCAAGAATTAGTGGAGTTTCTCCATCAGATATTTCTGTTTTGCTAGTCTATATGGGACGATAATTTTATAAAAAAGGGCTAACGTTCCACGTGGAACGTTAGCCCTTTTTTTGTTTTTATAGTTAAATTAAACTTTAAAACACCTTTTATTTGTATCTGATTTTACCCTTTGTTTTATTGAGATAAGTATAAAACACATCTTAATTATAATGATTTTTGTGTTTAAATGGAGTGTAAAAGTGGTCAGTATTTTAAGTTTTTTAAGTCTAATTTAGATGTTTTTTTATAACGAAACGAAGACTTAATATTGATAAAAATAGTGTTCCTTGAAGTTTTTTTAATTGGTTTTTGAGCATAAAAAAGATTGAAATATCATAAATTTTAGAATTAAAAAAGGCTTTTAAAAGTTAATTTGGCGTTCTTTTTTAATTATATATTTAATGTTTTAGTCAACATAAATAGATGGTATACTTTATTTATTAGTATTAAAATAAGTGAAAAAAGAGAGAAATATAGGTTGTTTTTATACGGTTTTAAAGAAATAGCAAAATGAATTTAGAAGTGTTTCAGTACAAAAAATGTAAAAAAAAAGCCTTTTTATCTTAATTGTAATTCTGTTTTTAGATGATATTTGCAACATAATAACTAGTGTTTTAAACTTATTAATTATAAAATAGATGCTGATTTTTGTTTTGAAATACACATTAACTCTATTGATTTAAGAATATAAATTAAGTAAATAAAGTCTTTTATTTGATAAACTAGAATCTAATTAAGTAGTAAATAGTCTTAAAAAAAGTAATATAAACAGGTTTAGAAAGATGCTTTTAGTAAAGTATTCTAATAGAAAATATTAAAAATGAGTAATAAAATTAATCAAAATATGTTCATTGAAGTTAAAGATTATTCTGTTTCTGGAGAAGTTTTTCAGTTGATTGAGAATAAATCTTATGGGTTTTTAGAAACAATTCCTAAGCCTTCTATTGATAAATTACCTGAATATTATCAAACAGAAGACTATATTTCTCATACTGATGCTAAGCGTAATTTGTTTGAAAAAGTATATCATAGTATCAGAGAAGTGTCTTTAAAGCGTAAACTAAATCTAATAAATTCGTTTAAAACCGATGAAAAAAACCTTTTAGATTTTGGTTGTGGTACTGGAGATTTTTTAAAAACTGCGTTAAATAATGGTTGGAATGTGTCAGGAATAGAGCCAAATTTAGAGGCTAGGAGTATAGCAAATAGTAAAACTAAACAGTCTGTTTTGGATTCTGAAGGCATTAAAATGCATAAAAAACATAGTCTTGATGTCATTACTTTATGGCATGTTTTAGAACATATTCCTAATTTAGAGATTCAAATTAGTATTTTAAAAGATCTACTTAAGCCAAATGGTGTATTAATTATTGCAGTTCCTAACTACAAAAGTTACGATGCAAACCATTATAAACAGTTTTGGGCAGCCTATGATGTACCAAGACATTTGTGGCATTTTAATAAAGAATCCATTTCTAAATTGTTTTTATCTATAAATATGACTGTTCAGAATATAAAACCAATGGTTTTTGATTCGTATTATGTTAGCCTTTTATCAGAAAAATATAAAAATGGACGTATGAATTTGTTTAGTGCTTTTTGGACTGGTTTTAGGTCAAATGCTAAAGCAAAGCGTTCCGGAGAGTATTCTTCACTCATTTATGTCCTAAAAAACAGTAAATAATTAATATAAGAACTGTTGTTACTTGATTTTGTATGTAAACGCATAATCACATTAGCTTTTTTAAAAGTCGCTTAAATAGCTTTATTTGAGGTCAATTTTGATAAGATTTTCCTATAATCGTAATATTTGACCATAAGATTTTCTTATTTGAGCTAAAATCTACCAATTATTTAAAATTGATTTGTTTTATTATTTACATTTGCTCGAATTAAAAAATAATCAAAATGAAAAAAATAATTGGATTAGTAATTGTGTCTTTAGTTTTTACATCGTGTCAAAAACAAAAAATAGCTTTTATTGATAATGGAGAAGTAATTAATAAGATTCAAGAAAAAGTAGATTTAGAAGCAAGTTATAAAACTACCCTTGATAAATTTAATACCAAAAGAGATAGCTTAGGTAAAGCTTTTCAAATGGAAGCTCAAAAGTTTCAAATAGAAGCTCAAAGTATGTCTGCTAAAAAGGCACAAGCTAAATATGACGAGTTAGGTCAAAAACAACAATTATTACAACAACAACTTCAATTTGAGCAACAGCAAATTTCTGAGCCATTCCAAAAAGATATGGATTCATTAATCAGTAAAGTAAAAAAGTATGTGAGTAATTATGGTAAAACTAATGGTTATGATTACATATTAGGTACTAGTGAAGCAGGTCCATCTGTATTATTTGGTAAAGAAGAATTTGATTTATCAAAAACTATTATTGAAGGTTTAGATACTGAGTATAAAAAGTAAGATATTTATTCTAAATACAATGGCGATTAACTTCTGTTAATCGCCTTTTTTTGTTTTATAATAATATTACTATCAGTTTTTTACTTTAAATAACTAAACTTATTGTGTTATTAATTATTTTCAATAAATATTATGATATGATTGCTTTGTTCTTTTGCTATAGCCTATAATTTTGTATATTATTACTATGTCTTGCCCTTAAGTAGCTGTGCTTTTTAAAACTATTAAACAGTTATATATCTATGGTGACTTTCTTATAATTGATAATAATATATTAAATAAAGATGTTTAATAAGTCTACATTGGCCATTTATTAACGAATGATGATACTAGTATCGTTAACGTTAATAATGATGATAATTCAACCTTTTCATCAAGTTTAACTTTCTTAAAATTACCAATTTGTAACACTAAAATAGTTTAAGCTGTACTGTAATATTCTGCGACTATATTATATATAAGGTAGTAGGAGAGAGGAGTATATTCAATATTATTTCCAAAGAAAGTGATAACGTTACAGATCTACAATTAATAGCTCAACACTTAAACTTCCTGATGATAACTATCAAAATATAACATGAAAAGTATTATTTGATGGAGCAAAAAACCATGCTTCTTCTGTTTGTTATGCTGATGTCACTAAACTATTAAAAAATGCATCTATAATTAATGATAAATTTACCGTAGCTAATGTTATTGTTACTCAAGGTTATATTTGAGGTGTTAGTACTGCTTGATGCTTTATATAGTTTATGAAACCGTTACAAAACAGCCTAAATACATTCTAAGTATGTTGAAATGTACTTGTAGTTTTAGGTAATTTTAAAACACCTAAACATGAGAACTATCAATTCAGCTACTTTAGAGAGAAATTCGCTTTTAGAAGGTGATCAGTGCGGAATTTCCAACCTTAAACTTGAAAAATTTTGGAAATTTAGTCCTGAAAAACACCTCAAAATTACTTTTTTCAGTAGTCAAATAACCTCTTTTAAATTAGTTAATCAGCTGCCTTTTCCAGCTAGTGATAATACTTTAGGGTTTGACATTACTTCATTTAATTTAGTAAATACTATAGATTCTATTATTAGTACTAAACAGGATAGGTTTTACAGCTTTCAAACAAAAATAAGTGAGTTTATTTGATGAAATTGAAAAAAATCTACAAAAAAATGTAGTTGGAATTGTATCCAAAAAAGAGCAAAAAATGAATAAAAATAATCAGAATTATGATCTAAATTCAGTAACAAACTGGTTAAAAAATCTGTATAAAATATTGATATAATTGTATAAAATAGTATTGAGTTATATTAAATACAAATATTATTAAATTATTGAAAATCAATTATTTAAGTAATCCTCTTATTAAAGAATATCTATATAATTATAGAAATTTACGACCAATAGTCAGCAGTGCCTTTATAAATGTATGTAAGCTAAAAATTAAGACAAATTATAATTGAAAATGAAATTTTTATTTAAGATAATATGTATTCTTAAACTTTTGAACTTGAAGAAAACCATTATTAAATCAAACTTTCAAATTACTTTTTTAAAAACTCCAGAAACAAGTGGTGTTTAAAAGGTATTACGTGATTAATAAATTTTTCAAGATTTAAATAGTGCTATTATTTCTTACCAAAATTTTTTGTCTGCAATACATCCCTTAATTACAAAAGTTCCTTTCAATAAAAATCGGTTTTTAAAGTAAAAAAGTAAATATGAAAGCTTATTAACTTACTTTAAAAGGTATAAAGCCATGATAGTCGGAATAAAATAGATAACTATTGTACGCGCTCCATCATAGTCTTTAGCAACACGTTGACCAAATAACAATAATAACAAGGTTATAGCGCTTAAAATAGCCGAATAAAAGCCATAAATAGTATTACCATCTATAAGTATGGTTACTATTCCGATAAGTGCTAAAATACCAGCTATAGTTTCAATTATTAATATTATTGACAGGTTAAAAGGAACCATATTAGCCATAAAAGTTTCAGAAAAATGACCTTTTAACCAACTTATGTTTCCTTTCCAGTCTAAAACCTTGTCTATTCCTGATTGTATGAAGGTTATAGCTAAAAATAAAAGTAAAAGTATTTCGGTAATGTTGTTTAATAAGTTATCCATATTATAAAGTTTTATTTATAAAAATTTATAGAATTTGGTATTACATTTACATGGATTGCTCCTGATTGTATTTGTTCTCCATCTGCTTGAAAATAAGGTGAATTATGATTAAATTCTACACTTAATTTATTGGTTTTATATGTCGTTACTTTATCTAAATCTAGCATTTTTCCATTATATAGTTTTGGTGCATTAAATAGTATTGTTCTTTTTGAAAAATTAACTCCAACCGAAATATCTAAAAGTCCATCCTGTGGATTAGCCTCTTTGGTTAATTGCATGCCAGATCCTGTATACTTACATATACCAAATTGTATTATAAAACAATCATTATACGTTGTAGTGGTTGATTTTGTGGTGATTGAGGTCTCAAAAAGTTTAAATCTAAATAAAGCTTTTAATGCTCCAATAGCATAGGTAAGTATACCTAAAGTACGTTTTGATTTTACAATATCCACAACCAATCCGTCATAACCAATACCAGCAACATTTATAAAATATTTGTTAGGTAAATTGTTATTATAATAGCTAATACAACCAATATCTTGAGTTGTTGTATTACCATCTATAATGGTTTGTAAAGCTGTATTAGTGTTTTTAGAAATTGAATACGTTTTAATCCAATCATTACCAGTGCCAATTGGAATTATACCAAAAGTAATATCTTTTGTATCGACTTTTTTGACTAAATACACCATCAATAAGATTACTTAAAGTACCATCTCCTCCAATAATAATAAATTGTCTAAAACCTTTACTTATAGCTTGTTTAGCGATTTGTGTTTCATGTTTAGGATAGTCTGTAAACTGATAATTAACAGTAAATTGCTCTTCTAGTTTCAACTTAATTTTTTGCCACACTTTTACACCTTGACTATTTCCAGAAACAGGGTTTATAATGACAAAAAAATGTGGTTTTGAGGTTTTGTTACTCCTTTTTTGCATGAAGTAATCGTGTCAATTTTATACTAAGATCCGTAAGAATAATTTTAGAATTTCCATTACGTTCAATATGGTAAATGGCATCATTTAATTCGTTAGAAATATCTATAATATTGTTGTTATGTACAAAAGGAGCAAACTTTGAAAGATCAAAATTTTCTGTTTTAGTTTCAAAATAGACTAATTCTGAAGCTCCATAATTTAGTAACATAGCTTGTCTAAAAAAGTCTAAGCAAAAGTTTAAAAATTGTTTTTGAGTTTCTCTTCCTGTTTTGGCAATATCTTCACTCCATCCAATCAAATCATGAATGGCTCCTTTATTTCCTTTTGCTTTAAATGCAGCACGTATCCAAAAAATAAACCATTTTTCAAACTGATCATCTTCACTATCATGATACACTAAATCACAAGCTTTGTTATAGTTTCCGTCCGCTTGGTGCGCAATTTTAGTTGCTGTAGTTTCGTCTAAATTAAACTGTTTAATAACACCAGCTTTAATATCATCTTCTGCTAAAGGTGGAAAATGTAATATTTGGCAACGAGATCTAATAGTGTTTATAATTTGCTCTTCATCTTCAGCAACTAATAAAAAAACAGTGTTATTTGGTGGTTCTTCAATTAGTTTTAATAGCTTATTTGCAGCTTGAGTATTCATTTTTTCAGCCATCCAAATCAGCATGACTTTATAACCACCTTCGTAAGACTTTAGACTTAAGGCTTTAACAATATCCAAAGCTTCGTCTACACCAATTTGACCTTGTTTATTGTCTACACCAAGTAAACGATACCAATCAAATAAATTACCATAAGGTTGTTCTTTTAACAACTGCCTCCATTCTTCTAAAAACTGAGAGGATACTGGGTGTCTTTTAACCTTATCTGTAGTCGTAACAGGAAAAGCAAAATGTAAATCAGGATGTGATAAATTATCAAACTTTACATTACAAGCTTGGTTACCATTGGTGTTTTCTCCAGACGTGTTTTTACACAAAATATATTGAGCATAGGCAATAGCCATTGGTAATGTACCAGAACCCTCAGGACCAATAAATAGTTGAGCATGAGGTATGCGACCATGATCTGCACTTGTAGTCAAGTGTTTTTTAATGTGATTTAAACCTAAAATATTACTAAAAAGCATAGGCAAATATAGTTTTCTTGATAATGAAAAACTATTTTTATTCAAGATTGATTTTATGTTACAAATTTATAGTATCGTACTATTTGTATATATTTGAAGAATATTAACGGTTTTAAATTTTAAAATGAAAAGGGTTTTAGGGTTACTATTTTGTGTAATAGGTTTAAGTCCTGTTAATGCACAGCAAACTGCTCCAAAAGATAGCTTATATAAAGACGGAGTTGCTTTTAAAGCCCAAAACGAATTTTATATTTTTGGTGATGTTGCTGTTATTGGTAATAATATTTTAAGTGATGACGATAAAGACGCATTTAATAATATGTTAGTCAATAATGATGACATCAAAATGCGTTATGTGGATATAGATAGAAATACCGAAACTTTTAACTCTAGTCAAGCCACATTAAAATTACCTAATAACTTTAAAAAAATTGCTTACGCAGGATTATATTGGACTGCAACGTATGCCTATGAAAAAGGGTCACGTAAAGCGCAAAAAGGAAATTATATTTATAACGGTAATGGTGAGCGATCTGCTATTATTAACCAAGTAAAATTTAAATTACCCAATCAAACTTACCAAGATATTAAAGGAGAAGTTATCTATGATGGTGCTTCTAATAAGACTCATGCTATTAACTCACCTTATGTGTGTTATGCCAATGTGACTAATGTATTAAAACAATCCGATCAAGTTTCTGGAGATTATATTGTAGCCAATATAAAAGCAACAGAAGGTTATTTGTCTGGTGGAAGTGCTGGTGGATGGATGTTATATGTTGTATATCAAGCACCAACAGATAATCCTAAATATATTTCTACTTATCATGGTTTTGCTTTAATTAATAAAGAAGAACCTTTAGATATTAATTTTAATAATTTTAAATCTGTCGAAAAAGGAGATGTAAAAACTAAAGTCATTTTATCTGCTTTAGAAGGTGATGCTGCTTTAGATGGAGACCAATTTGCTATCATTAAACAACAGGATGGAAGTTTTCAGTCATTAAGTAATGGTGCGCGTTACCAACAAAACTTTTTTAATAGTTCTATAACTAACAACAGTATTAAAAACAGAGACAGGTACCCAAACAGTGAAAACACCCTTGGGTTTGATATTGCTACTTTGGATATTCCTAATTACAATAACTCTATAATTAACAATAGTACTAGTCAAACAACCTTAAGGCTAAAAACGCAATCCGATAGATTTTACTTGTATTTTACAGCCTTTCAGACAGAAATTGCTCAAATTTATTTTGACGATATTGTTCAAGAAAATAATCCAAATGCAAGTAAAAATGCATCTGTATCACCAGAAATTGTTAGATCACAACCAGAATCTAACCCAAGTTATAATACCAAAAAGAAACGTAAACCATATAAGTACAATAAACGTGGACTAAACTCCAAAGCGTTTAAATACTTAAAAAATAAAACATCGACAATAATTTCAGGTATTGAAGGTGGTTATTATGTCGTAACTGGTGTGTTTTCTGAAGCTATATTAGCCGGAAAATGGACCTCAAATTTAATAAAAAAAGGCTTTAAAGCTAATGCTTTTATAAATCCAAAAAACAGCTGGAATTACGTGTATTTATTACGTAGCGATTCTGCTGAAGAAGCCTTCAATTTAGCCGAAGATTTAAAAACTAATTACAGATATAGAGACACTTGGGTATTAAAAGCAAACCTAGACTAAACATATAAACACATAAAAATGAAAACACTTAACGACTTCAATTTTAAAAATAAAAAAGCATTAATCCGTGTAGACTTTAATGTACCATTAGATGCTAATTTTAATGTCACAGATGCGACCAGAATTCAGGCAGCAAAACCAACAATAATCAAGATTCTTGAAGATGGAGGAAGTTGTATTTTAATGTCGCATTTAGGACGTCCAAAAGGTGTTCAAGATGAGTTTTCATTACAACATATTGTAGATAAAGTAGAAGATATTATTGGTGTCGAAACGACTTTTGTATCTAATTGTATTGGTGAAGAGGCTGAAGCAGCTGCAGCAAAATTAGAGCCAGGTAAAATATTGATTTTAGAAAACTTACGTTTTCATGAAGAGGAGTCAAAAGGTGATGTCGCTTTCGCGGAAAAATTAGCCAAACTTGGAGATATTTACGTAAATGATGCTTTTGGTACAGCGCATAGGGCTCATGCATCAACAACTATTATCGCTCAGTTTTTTCCAGAAAACAAATGTTTTGGAAGCCTTTTAGAGCAAGAAATTAAAAGTATTGATAAAGTAATGAAAACTGGTGAAAAACCAGTATTAGCTGTGCTTGGAGGAGCAAAAGTGTCTTCAAAAATCACAATTATCGAAAATATTTTAGACAAAGTAGATCACCTAATTATTGGAGGAGGTATGACTTTTACCTTTATAAAAGCGCAAGGTGGTAGTGTTGGAGATTCTATCTGTGAAGACGATAAAATGGACTTAGCATTAGATATTTTAAAACAAGCCAAAGCTAAAAACGTTCAAATACATTTACCAGTAGATGTACTTGCAGCAAATGCATTTAGTAATGATGCAGATACACAAGTTATAGACGTTACTAAAATACCAGATGGATGGCAAGGTTTAGATGCTGGACCAAAGTCAAAAGCGATGTTTCATGATGTGGTAATGCAGTGTAAAACTATTCTTTGGAATGGACCTTTGGGTGTTTTTGAAATGGAAACATTTGCAAACGGAACTATTGAGTTAGGTAACTCGATTGCTGAGGCTACTAAAAACGGAGCGTTTTCGTTAGTCGGTGGAGGTGACTCTGTTGCTGCTGTTAAACAATTTGATTTTGAGCATAAAGTAAGCTACGTAAGTACAGGTGGAGGAGCAATGTTAGAAAGCCTTGAAGGTAAAATTTTACCAGGTATTGCGGCTATTTTAGAATAATAGACCGCTTTAACACGTTATTTTTATATAAACAAGACATAAATGCAGCAGATAAAAACATATATAATTTTATTTTTACTCTGTATAGTGACTACTATTGGGTATTCTCAAGACACTATACAGCAACAACAAACAAGGCTTAAACAAGACCAATTAGAAGAAGGTCAGGATTATGTAATCGATACCATTATTGATGGTCAAACGTATTTTAAGAAAGCCATAAAAGCAGTTCAAACAGTAGATTTAACAAAAGGCCTACAAGATCACGAATTTGCTGCTAAGATTGATAAAGAATGGTTGGATGAGTTGTACAGCAATACATTATTTGATACAATATACAGAGACGTTTCTAATTTAAAATATAAAGCAGTTTATTATCCAGAGTTAACTACAGATACATTAAAAGCAAGATTACAGCGCTTAAATGCTAGAACCCCTTTTAATGTCGAGTATAATCCTGGTTTAGAAAATGTTATTAAATCATTTTTAAAAAATCGTCATCAATCTTTTGAGCGTTTAATGGGATTAAGTAACTACTACTTTCCAATGTTTGAGCGCGAGTTAGATAATTATGACATTCCTCTAGAAATGAAATATCTATCAATTGTAGAGTCTGCCTTAAAACCACGTGCTAGATCTAGAGTAGGAGCAACAGGTTTATGGCAATTTATGTTCGCTACAGGTAAAGAGTATGGACTAGATGTAAGTAGTTATGTAGACGAGCGTAGTGATCCTATTAAAGCAACTATAGCAGCTTCAAAATACTTATCTAAACTTTATAAATTATTTGGAGATTGGGACTTGGCTTTAGCAGCCTATAATTCTGGACCAGGTAATGTAAGTAAAGCGATTAGACGTTCTGGTGGATATAAAAATTATTGGAATATCAGACCAAATCTTCCACGTGAAACAGCAGGTTATGTTCCTGCTTTTTTAGCAACAATGTATATTTTTGAATATGCTAAAGAACATGGTTTTGTTCAACATAGACCAGAGTTTCATTTAATAGAAACAGATACAATCCATGTCAAGCAAATGATTACTCTAGATCAAGTATCAGAGTACACAGGTGTTAAAATTGAAACACTTCAGTTTTTAAATCCAGCCTACAAACTAGATATCATTCCTTTTATTAAAGGTAAAAATTATACCTTAAGATTACCTCGTAATATTATTGGAGCTTTTGTTAATAACGAAGACCAATTGTATGCGCATGCTAAAGCAGAACTTGATAAGAGGGAAAAACCGCTACCTAAATTTCAAGATGCAGATGCAAAAACAAGATACAGAGTTAAGCAAGGTGATTATTTAGGAAAAATTGCCAGAAAATTTGGTGTTAGAGTCAGTCAAATTAAACAATGGAATGGCTTACGTAACAATAACCTAAAAATTGGTCAACGTTTAACAATTTATCCAAGAAATGGTGTGCCAGTTAGTAGATCCAAAGCTACAGCATCTAATAATAAAAAGAAAAAATTACTAAAAGGAAAAACCTATACTGTCCAACAAGGAGACAGTTTATGGAGTATTTCTCAAAAATTTGCTGGAGTTTCTATTCAAAATATTAAAGATTGGAACGATATTAGTGGTACTAGATTAAAACCAGGAATGAAGCTAATTATCTCAAAAGGATAAATCGCTTTTTAAACAACATATTAAAATGAAAAAAATAGCTGTATTATTAGTATTAGTTGTAACATTTTTATCGTGCAATGAAGGATCAAAAAGTAATCAACGTATAGTCCCTAAATCATCAGGTAACCTATACAATGTTAATGTTGTTATTGATAATCAATTATGGGAAGGTCAAGTTGGTGATGTGGTCAGAGACATTTTAACAACTTTAGTTCCAGGATTACCACAACAAGAACCAATGTTTGATATTAATCAAATTCCGCCTCAAGTATTTACAGGGTTTGCAACTCAAAACAGAATTGTTTTAAAAGTAGAATTAGGAGAATCGTCTGATATTAAAATAGCCAATAATCCTTATGCAAAACCTCAAAAATTAATAGTGGTAAAAGGTAAAGACAATGCAGATATTATCAAGGTTTTAAAAACGAACAAAGAAAAGATATTAGAAACCTTTAAAAACCAAGAAATAAAGGCACGTCAAGCATTAACTTTAAAATCACCACACGTTAATAATAATATCGAAAAAGTCTTAGGATTAACGCTTAAATTCCCTTCTGCTTATAGAGTAGCAAGAGAAGATGGCTCTTTTTCTGGATTAGAAAAAACTTAACTACAGGTACCAATAACTTTATGGTATATCCAATTCCGTTAGAGGCTATCAATAAAGAAGGTGATATTATAGAACAGGTAATAAAGATTAGAGACAGTATTGGTAAAAAGTATATTCCAGGAATTGTTGAAGGCTCTTACATGAAAACTGAAGAAGCTTACACACCATTTTTATTTAAAACTATAATAAATAATAAACCAACGTTTGAAGTAAGAGGTACTTGGGATATTAAAGGCTCATATAACGCAGGACCATTTTTAAATTATGTAATAGAAGATAAAATCAATAACCGTTATATCGTTATTGAAGGCTTTACTTTTGCACCATCTGTTAACAAACGTGATTACGTATTAGAGTTAGAGTCTATTATTAAATCGTTAAAAATAAATAAGTAACTATTTATAACGTCAATTTAAAATATAAAAAAACCCAACGCATAGCATTGGGTTTTTTTATAATAATTAAGTAAGATTACTTTTTATCGTTAATTTCTTCTTCGTCTTTACTAGCGTCTTTAAATTCTTTAATTCCGCTACCTAGACCACGCATTAATTCAGGGATTTTCTTTCCTCCAAATAAAAGTAATATCGCTACCACTATAATTATCATTGATGTTGGTCCTGGCATACCTAAAAATATACTTGCTGAAATCATAACTTTAAATTTAGACCACAAAGTTAATAATTAAACTTTAATAATAACGTTAAAACATTAACTTTAGCTTTAGCTAAAGCTGTTAGACTAAATTTTATTTACTTTTGTTTTTAATATGGCAAAACCCGAAAAAAAATCTAAAAAAATTAAGAAGAAATTACTTCACAGATATCGCTTAGTAATATTAAACGAAGATACTTTTGAAGAACGTTTATCTCTTAATTTAAACCGTTTAAATGTATTTATAATAGGTACATTATCGGCAATTATATTAATTGTATTTACTACTATTTTAATAGCATTTACACCTTTAAAAGAATACATTCCAGGATATTCTTCTACATCTCTTAAAAAGAAAGCAGTACTGTTAAGCTCTAAAACAGACTCTTTGCAACGTGTTATTGATTTAAACGAAAAATACTTTGCTTCAATTAAACAAGTCTTAAAAGGAGAAGTAAGTACCGTAAAATTTGACAGAGACTCAATAATCGAAGCAGCAAAACTTGAAGCAAGTCAAGTAGATTTAAATCCAATTAAAGAAGATTCGTTATTAAGACAAAAAGTAGACAAAGAGGATAAATATAGTTTATTCGAAACCGCTACATCCAGAGCTAATTTTGTATTGTTTCCACCAGCAAGTGGTACCATAAGCGAAAACTATAATAGTAAAACCAAACATTTTGCTGTAGACATTGTATTAGCCGAAGACACACCAATTAAAGCTACTGCCGACGGAACAGTAATTTTTGCAGAATGGACAGCACAAACAGGATTTGTAATTATACTAGAACATAGTAACGGGTTGATATCTGTTTACAAGCATAATGCCTCCTTGACTAAAGAACAAGGCGATTTAGTTAAAGCAGGAGAAGTCATTGCAACATCTGGTAATACAGGAGAATTAACTACAGGGCCTCATTTGCATTTTGAATTATGGAGTGATGGTTATTCAGTAAACCCAACTAATTTTATAGATTTTAAATAATGCTATCAATAAAAGCAGCTTTAGCAAAACCCTTTGCAAAACGAATATATAAAAAAGTTCAAAAATGGGCTGATAACCCTATTGAAACTCAAGATAAAGTCTTTAAAAAATTAATAAGCGAAGCAACTCAGACCGCTTTTGGTAAAGATCACGATTTTGTAAGTATCAATACCTACCAAGACTTTGTTAACCGTGTTCCAATAAGAGATTATGAAGCTTTAAAACCTTATGTAGATCGTGTAGTTGCAGGAGAAGAAGATGTCCTTTGGAAAGGGAAACCTATTTATTTTGCTAAAACGTCAGGAACAACATCTGGAGCAAAATACATACCATTAACCAAACAAAGTATGCCTAACCATGTTAATGCAGCTAGAAATGCAATACTGTTATATATACATGAAACTGGTAACGCTAAGTTTGTAGATGGTAAAATGATTTTTTTACAAGGAAGCCCAATTCTTACAGAGCAAAACGGAATTCAGTTAGGGCGTTTGTCAGGTATTGTTGCGCACTATGTTCCAAAATATTTACAAAAAAATAGAATGCCTTCTTGGGAAACTAATTGTATTGACGATTGGGAAACTAAAGTAGATGCAATTGTAGAAGAGACAGTCAATTTAGATATGTCTATTATCTCAGGAATTCCATCTTGGGTACAAATGTATTTTGAAAAACTACAGCTTAAAACAGGTAAAAAGGTTGGAGATATATTTAAAAATTTCAATCTTTTTATTTTCGGAGGTGTTAATTACGAACCTTACAGAGCTAAATTTGAAAATCTAATAGGTCGTAAAGTTGATAGTATAGAATTATATCCAGCAAGCGAAGGTTTTTTTGCATATCAAGATAAACAAAACCAAAAAGGAATGTTACTTCAATTGGATTCTGGTATGTTTTATGAGTTTGTAAAAGCAGATCAGTTTTTTGATGACAATCCAAAACGTATCACCATTAAAGATGTTGAGGTTGGTGTAAATTATGTCATGTTAATTTCAACAAATGCAGGACTTTGGGCTTATAATATTGGTGACACAGTTATGTTTACAGACACAAAACCATACAGAGTTATTGTATCAGGACGTATAAAACATTTTATTTCTGCTTTTGGCGAACACGTTATTGGTAAAGAAGTAGAACAAGCTATAAAAGAAGCAACAGCAAACACAAATATTAGAATTAACGAGTTTACAGTAGCGCCTCAAATTAACCCAAAATCAGGTTTACCGTATCATGAATGGTTTATTGAATTTGAAAATCAACCTGAGGATCTTTCCGCTTTAGCGAAAAAAATAGACCAGTCTTTACAACAACAAAACAGTTATTATTTTGATTTAATATCAGGCAAAGTTCTGCAACCTTTAAAGATTAGTAAAGTCGAAAAAAATGGATTTCAAAACTATATGAAGTCAATAGGAAAATTAGGAGGACAAAATAAAATACCACGTCTTGCCAATGATCGTAAAATTGCAGATGCTTTAAAAGGGCATTTATTATCTAAATAATAGTATCTTTGAACGTTAAATATTACATATGAGTAGCATGATAAAGAAACATGAAAGAACGAGAGCTCAAGAAAGCTCAAATGCAATAGAACGCATGTATATAACTATGCGTCACTTGTTTAATAGAGGCTTTTATAAGCCAATGGGTGTGTCTGGAGAGACCTTAAGAGAAGCATTATTAGTGCTTAGACCAGAAATTTATGGATCTATTGCAGACGAAAAAGCAGAACTTGAAGGATTACTTTACGTCGTAGACAGATTACCTCATGGTATTGAAGAATGCCGATTTATAAATTTAACCAGTGATGAAGGTTATAAAGATTCTCATTTTGAATCAATAATTCCACCTAAACGTAGAAGAAATTGTTATAGAATAGATGATGAGCAAATGAATATTGAGATTACAAGAGGACGATCTGAAATTTACGATATTTTAACTCACTTAACCTTTTTATTTGTCGAGTCTCATAAAATAAGTAAACGCGTTATTATAGACGAAAACGGTTCTACTACTCGTGATTGGCAAAAGCTAGAAGCTGCAGTTTTAAATAAGAAAAAACTAACTCAAAAAGAACGCGAAATAGCAATCACACATACTGCTAATATTTTAGGGCGTACGTTTAAAGAGTTATCCAACGTATACAATGTATTTGCATTACCAAATAAACCAGAACGATTATTACAAATTGTATATTGGTTAGGTAAACTAGCTATTGAGGAAGTCGTTAGCAATAATAAACGTACTGTAACGTTTAGCCCTGTTTTAAGAGAACGTTTAGGACACCATATTCATGGAGAAATTTGGGCAAATACAATAAAAGAAACACTTAAAAAAGAAGGCCTTTTAGAAAGACCTATCCATATTATTAGTGCAAATTTACATAGTGTAATGAATACACTTTATGCACCAATAGCTTTAAAAGCAGAAACCTCAAAATCAGAGATTTTTAAGGTTTATGAAGCATTAAGTCAAAGTGATAATAAAGCTTTACGAAATAAAGTCATCCAAAAAGCTGAAAAGCAAGGGATGATTTACATTAAAGATACATCAGGAACAAATATTGATGTTCAGATTTTTGATACTTCAAAAATAGATTTATCCAAAACAGATTTAAATCTACCTAAGCAAGATAATAAATCAGAAGCACCTGTACTTTTTGTAATGGATTATGCTTTTGGTGAACAAGCTTATGAGACTATTGACGAGTTTTTAAAACCCTTTACTGATGAAAATGATAAAACGCATTTAAATATCGAGTCTATTTCTATAATGGGAAAAGCAGGTATTTTAGAAGGTGGAAAAGGAGATATTATGATTCCTTCAGCCCATATTTTTGAAGGTACAGCAGATAATTATCCCTTCAAAAACGAACTTTGTAAATCAGATTTAGAAGGACAAGGGGTTGAGGTTTTTGAAGGATCAATGATAACAGTGCTAGGAACATCTTTACAAAATAAGGATATTTTAAAATTCTTCTATAACTCAACATGGAATGTAATTGGGTTAGAAATGGAAGGAGCACATTACCAAAAAGCCATACAGGCAGCATCAAAAGTTCGAGCTAGTATAAGCCCTGACGTTAAAGTCAGATATGCTTACTATGCTAGTGATAATCCTTTAGAAACAGGAGGTACTTTAGCATCTGGAGGATTGGGAACCTCTGGCGTCAAACCAACTTATCTAATTACAAGAAAAATTTTACAACAAATATTTAATTAATAATTACAAGCAAAATGAGTCAAGAATTACCTAACAAGAATGATAATAATAAGTCTGAAGAAGTAGATTTATTAGTCTTTTTTAACTTAATAGGGAGTGCTTTTGGTAAAGTGTATTCTTTTTTTGAGAAGATAGTAATGACTATTTATAAATTGATTATATCAATTTTATTACACTTTTTTAAATTTGCTAAATGGTATGCCATTGCTATATTGCTGAGCTTTATTTTAGGCTACGTTTTGGATAATTACAAACAGAAGTATTATGGAGCAAACATGTTTATTGAAACTAATTTTAATTCAACTAGACAAGTTTATGAGAATATGCGTAACCTTAGTCAGTTAGCAGCTATAGATCGTGATTATAAGGAGATAGCTAAACAACTTAAGATAACAGAAGAACAAGCTAGTCATATCAAAAACTTTTATATAGTACCAGATATTGATAAAAATACACAAATGGAAATGTATGTTGAATATAGATCAACGTTAGACTCAGTATCTGAATTAAAGTCATCTTTTAAAGAATATCTTAATGGGTTAAATAATTATAGTTTTACTTCTCATAAATTAGCTGTTTTATCTACTGACAAAGAGATATATAAAAGTTTAAAAAATAATTTTATCACTTTTTTAAGGAAAAACCCCTATTTAGATTCATTAAAGCAAATTAATTACTCTAATATTAAAGCTCAAATAGCGGATTTAAATAGTCAAATAAATAAATTAGATTCGTTAAAGAATAGTTATTTATCAATTAGAATCAAAGAGTCTAATAAATCTGCAAGTTCAAATGGAAGTAATGGAACTAATTTTTTTATGGGTAATTCTCAACCAAACGAATTATTAGTTGATGAATCTGAGATTACCTCACTTTTGTTTACTTTAAAACAAGAAAAGACAGTATTAGAAAACGAACTTAGATTAAATAAAAATATTATAGACGTTGTATCTGATTTTCCTCCCTCAGGTTATGATATGTCAAAGTGGACAGATTATAATAAAATTACATTTCCTATAATCAGTTTTATGATAGTATTTATAATATTTATGCTAATAGGATTGAACAGTTTTCTTAAAAAACAAAGCTTTAACATATCGAAAAATGAAAAATAAGACAATACTTGTAACAGGCGGAGCGGGTTTTATAGGTTCAAATTTTGTTCCTTACTTCTTAGATGAAAACCCAAATATAAAAATAGTCAATTTAGATAAATTGACTTATGCTGGTGATTTAGTAAATTTAAAAGAAACAAAAGACAAGTCAAATTATACTTTTATTAAAGGTGATATTTGTAATAGAGATTTAATTGAAGAATTATTTAATAAATATCAATTTATTGGTGTTATACACTTTGCGGCTGAATCTCACGTCGATAATTCCATAAAAAATCCGGGAGCATTTATAGAAACCAATATAACTGGAACATTCAATTTATTAGAAGTTGCAAAGCAAAATTGGATGGATGGTCCTAATCAAGTAAAAAAAGGATTCGAAAACGCAAGATTTCACCACATTTCTACGGATGAGGTTTATGGAACTTTAGGTGAAACAGGTTTATTTACAGAACAGACACCTTATGCACCAAATAGTCCATATAGTGCTTCAAAAGCATCTTCAGATTTTATTGTGCGTAGCTACTTCCATACTTATGGAATGAACGTTGTAACAACAAATTGTTCTAATAACTATGGACCAAAACAGCATGATGAAAAGTTAATACCAACTATTATTAGGAAGGCTATTAGTGGAGAAAATATTCCAATTTATGGTGACGGTAAAAACATTAGAGATTGGTTATATGTTTTAGATCATTGTAAAGGGATTGATTTAGTGTTTAAAACAGGAAACTCAGGAGAAACCTATAATATTGGGGGAAGAAACGAACGAGATAATTTATATATCGTTAATACAATTTGTGAAATCTTAGATGAAATTAAACCAGCGACTAAATCTTACAAAAATCAAATTACTTTTGTTACAGACAGGCCTGGACATGATTTTAGATACGCCATAGATGCTTCTAAATTAGAGAATGAATTAGGTTGGGGAGCTGACGAAAATTTTGAAACAGGAATTAAAAAAACAATAAGTTGGTACTTAAATAAATATAACTTATAAATTATGAAGGGAATTATACTTGCAGGAGGTTCAGGAACACGTTTACATCCATTAACTTTAGCGGTAAGCAAACAGTTAATGCCTATTTACGACAAACCAATGATTTATTATCCCTTGTCTACATTAATGTGGTCTGGAATAAAAGATATTCTTATTATTTCCACACCTCACGATTTACCTTTATTTGAATCTTTACTTGGAGATGGAAAAAAGTTTGGTTGTAATTTTGAATATGCAGTACAAGAGGCACCAAATGGTTTAGCCGAAGCATTTATTATCGGAGCCGATTTTATTGCTAATGATAAAGTGGCGCTTATACTTGGTGATAATATTTTTTATGGAACAGGTTTAGAAAAACTGTTACAAAAAAACAATAATCCAGAAGGCGGTATCATTTATGCTTACCATGTTCATGATCCAGAACGCTATGGTGTTGCAGAATTTGATTATAATGGAAACGTTATTTCAATAGAAGAAAAACCAGAAAAACCAAAATCTAATTATGCTGTGCCTGGTATTTATTTTTACGATAATGAAGTGGTAAATATTGCTAAAAATATTAAACCAAGCCATAGAGGAGAATTAGAAATTACAGATGTCAATAGAGAGTATTTAAAACAAGGAAAATTAAAAGTAAGTGTTCTGGATAAAGGTACTGCTTGGTTAGATACAGGTACGTTTAATTCTTTAATGCAAGCCTCTCAATTTGTTCAAGTAATTGAGGAAAGGCAAGGTTTAAAAATTGGTGCTATTGAAGAAGTAGCCTACAGAATGGGTTATATAGATAAAGCACAACTTAAAAAACTTATAGAACCATTAGTTAAAAGTGGTTACGGTAAGCATCTTTTAAGTATTATAGAACACTAATAAAAAAGGTAGAATGAAAGTTTTAGAAACAAAATTAAAAGACTGTTATATAATAGAGCCTAACATTTTTGAAGATAAAAGAGGTTACTTTTTCGAAAGCTTTAATTATAAGCAATTTCAAGAGCTTACAAACTTTAAAAATACATTTATACAAGATAACGAATCTTATTCTACAAAAGGTGTGTTAAGAGGTTTGCACTATCAGACTGGAAAACATGCACAATCTAAGTTAGTACGAGTTATAAAAGGTGAAGTTTTAGATGTTGCTGTAGATTTAAGAAAAAATTCCGAAACTTTTGGAGAACATGTTGCTGTAGAACTTTCTGAAGATAATAAAAAACAACTTTTGGTACCTAGAGGTTTTGCACATGGCTTTGTGGTACTTAGTGAAACTGCTATTTTTTCTTATAAGTGCGATAATTATTATAATAAAGCTTCAGAAGCTGGTATAATCTATAATGATAAAGACTTAAATATAGACTGGCAATTATCTAATGAGGAGTTAATAGTTTCAGATAAAGATATTGTACTTCCAGCATTTAAAGATGCTATTATTGCCTAAAATAGGCATTTTATAAGCTTTTAAATTTTATAGCTAAAGATTAAGAGGTTCACTTAAAATATAAAATCACAAATGAAAACTAAAGTTTTAGTCACTGGTGCAAATGGTCAGCTTGGGCAATGTTTACAATTGTTAGCTTCAACATCTAATATTCAATTTATTTTTTTAAGTAGTAGCGATTTAGATATTACTTCAGAAAAAAGTATAAATAGCATTTTTACTTCAGAGTTTGATTTTTGCATCAACTGTGCTGCTTACACAGCGGTAGATAAAGCTGAAGACGATATAGGACGTGCTAATTTAATAAATAACATTGCTGTAAAACATATAGCAGAAGCTTGTAAAGCGCATAATATTAGGCTAATTCATATTTCTACAGATTTTGTTTTTAGTGGAGATAAAACCGAAATGTATACTGAAAAAGATACTACAAATCCAATTTCGGTATATGGGCAAACAAAGCGAGATGGAGAAAAAGCCATAGAAAACACCTTGACTAAATATTTTATTATTAGAACCTCTTGGTTGTATTCTCAGTTTGCAAATAATTTTGTTAAAAGCATGCTTAACTTATCTAAAACTAGAGATGCACTTGGTGTTGTAAGCGACCAAATTGGCACACCGACTTACGCAATAGATTTAGCAAAAGTAATTTTAGAGCTTATTAAACAAGATAAACATTACGGTATTTATCATTATAGCAATAAAGGTGTTGCCAGTTGGTACGATTTTGCAAAAGCTGTTTTTAATAATACAAATACTAAAATCACTTTAAATGCTATTCCTACATCAGCATACCCAACAGCAGCAAAAAGACCAAAATACAGTGTCTTAGATAAAACTAAAATAGAAGATAACTTTAAAATAGAAATTCCTAAATGGGAAGATAGTTTAGACATTTGTTTAAAGGCTTTATTTTAGCATAATCTCTATTATAGTAGGTTATTATAAAATTGTTTAATACATTTTTTACTTTTACAAGCAAAAACTCAAAATGAAAAAGAACTTAATTATTTTTTGAACACGACCAGAAACCATTAAAATGGCGCCATTAGTAAAGGAGTTTTTAAAAAATAGCGAGGAATTTGATATTCGTGTTTGTATTACTGCACAACACAGAGAAAAGTTAGACCAAGTACTAACGTTTTTAGAATTTACACCAGATTTAGATTTAATGAAACCAAATCTAAATCTGTATACTTTTACAGTAGATATTACAACAAATTTAAAGCCAATTTTAAAAGAATTTAAGACAGATTATGTTTATGAACATGAAGATACAATTACAGCAAGTATTGCTGCATTTTTTATGGAGCAAAAGTATGCCATGTAGAAGCAGGCTTAAGTACATTTAATAAACGTTATCCTTTTCCAGAAGAACTGAGTAGAAGTATCGCTGATAGCATTTCAGATTATCACTTTGCACCAACAATAACATATGAGAAAAATTTATTAAACGAAAACATTTTTAAAAAATATTTTTGTTGTTGGAAACACCGTAGTTGATGCATTAAATTTTAGTTCAGGTAAGGTAACATCTTCTCAATATTCAGATAAAGCAGTCGAAAAGTTAATTTCAATTGTAGATAATTCAAAACTATTAATTTTAGTAACCGGTCATAGAAGAGAAAACCATTGTCAAGGTTTTATAAATCTTTGCAGTGCATTAAAAGAAACTGCAGAACAATATAGCGATGTATAAATTATATATCCAGTTCATTTAAACCCAAATGTACAGAAACCAATATATAAGTTATTAGCAGGTATTAGTCATATAGAGATTTAATAGATCCATTATCCTATTCAGCTTTTGTTTGGTTAATGAATAAATCGCATTTAATTGTTACAAATAGTTGTGGAGTGAAAGAAGAAGCATCAAGTTTAGGAAAATTTGTTTTAGTAATGCGTCATACTACCGAAAGAACTGAAGCTGTAGAAGTAGGAACTGTATTTTTAGTAGGAACAGACAAAGAAAAAATTGTAGACGAAACGAACAACTTATTAAATAAGGAAGAAGCCTACATAAAAATGAGTAAGTTACCTAATCCTTTATGGAGACGGTACAGCTTGTAGTAAAATAGGAACCTTCATATCTAATTTATAGAAGTAAAACCATAATATTATATTTAATTAGCGATATGAATTCTAATTATAATAGCTAAAAACAAAACTTAATATCTATTAAATAAAAATAAGCCTTAATATTTTTTTTAGTGTAATCTAGTAGGGCATACTTTTAAAAATGCTACTTTTGCATACTCTAAATATTTGTGTTTAAAGATTAAAGTCGATGAATAAAAAAATAGCTATTATTGGTTTAGGCTACGTAGGATTACCTTTAGCAGTAGAATTTGCAAAAAAATATCATGTTGTTGGTTTTGATATTAATGAGTCTAGAGTAAATAAATTAAATACTGGACACGATATCACTCTGGAGGTTTCAGATGAAAACTTAAATGCTGTATTAAATGTAAAGGAGAACAATGGCTTAGTGGTATCTAGTGATATAAGTACAATTTCTTCTTGCGAAATATTTATTGTTACAGTTCCTACGCCTGTAGACAAAAATAACAGACCAATTTTAACACCATTAATAAAATCATCCGAAACAATAGGAGCTGTTTTAAAGAAAGGAGACATTGTAATATACGAATCTACAGTTTATCCGGGTGTAACAGAAGATGAATGTGTACCAGTTTTAGAAAATATTAGTGGTTTAAAATTTAATCAAGACTTTTATTGTGGTTATTCTCCTGAACGTATTAATCCAGGAGATAAAAAGCATACTGTTGCAAAGATTAAAAAAGTAACTTCAGGATCTACACCCGAAATAGGAGAAGTGGTAAATAATTTATACGCTACAATAATAACTGCCGGAACACACTTGGCACCAACAATTAAAGTTGCAGAAGCAGCGAAAGTAATTGAAAATGCTCAAAGAGATATAAATATTGCCTTTGTAAATGAGCTAGCTAAAATTTTTAATAAATTAGATATAGATACACATGCTGTTTTAGAAGCTGCAGCAACAAAATGGAACTTTTTACCTTTTAAGCCAGGTTTAGTTGGAGGTCACTGTATAGGTGTTGATCCATTTTATTTGGCTCAAAAGGCACAGGAAGTAGGTTATCATCCAGAAATTATTTTAGCTGGAAGACGTTTAAACGATAGTATGGGAGAGTATGTAGCAACCGAAGTTCTAAAATTAATGGTAACCAATAATATAGCTATAAAGAATGCAAAAGTGTTGATGCTGGGTATAACATTTAAAGAAAATTGTCCTGACATTAGAAATACTAAAGCTATTGATGTATATAAAAGTTTAACAAATTTTAATATGAAAGTCGATGTTTTCGATCCATGGGCATCTGCAGAAGAAGTTAAGCATGAATATGATTTGGCTATAATTAGCTCTCTTTCTCGAGAATATGATGCAATTATACATGTTGTAGCTCATGATAAATTTCAAGAAATCGATTTAGATTCTTTAAAAAGTAAAAATGGAGTTATTTATGATGTTAAAGGTAATTTGTCATATAATAAAGTAAACAAAAGACTATAGTAATGTTATATAATACCAAATACCATTCAGATGATTTATCAAATTCAACTTTCTTAGTAACAGGTGGAGCAGGTTTTATCGGCTCCAATCTTGTTGAATACTTATTGAAATATAATGCTAAAAAAGTAGTTATATTAGATAACCTTTCTAATGGGCATAAAAAAAACATAGAATCCTTTTTAGTTAAAGATAACTGCGAATTTATTTTAGGTGACATTAGAGATATAGAGATCTGTAAAATGGCCTTAGAAGGCGTTGATTATGTTTTACATCAAGCTGCTTTAGGTTCTGTACCACGCTCAATCAACGATCCATTAACTTCTAACGAAGTTAATGTCAATGGATATTTAAACATTTTAGAATGTGCAAAAGAGTCTAAAACAGTAAAAAAATTAGTTTATGCTGCTTCTTCAAGCACTTATGGTGACAGTGCTTCTTTACCTAAAGTAGAACATATCATTGGCAAACCATTATCACCTTATGCTATAACGAAATATGTAAATGAATTGTATGCAGAAATATACTCTACAACTTACAATTTTCATACAGTTGGTTTAAGGTATTTTAATGTTTTTGGCCCAAAACAAGATCCTAATGGAGCTTATGCTGCGGTTATTCCTTTGTTTTTTGATGGCGCATTAAATAATAAAGAGGTTTATATAAATGGCGATGGAGAGCAAACTAGAGACTTCACTTTTATAGAAAATGTAGTACAAGCTAACATTAAGGCGGTTTTATCAAATAATGTAAAACATGAAGTTTATAATGTAGCAGTAGGAGAAAGAATAACAGTTAATAAGCTTTGGAATACAATAAAAGAGCTTTCTCATTCTGAAACAAATATAATATACAGAGAAGAAAGATTAGGAGATGTAAGAGACTCTTTAGCCAATATAGAAAAAGCAAAAAAAGAAATTAACTACAAACCTGTAGTGAAACTTAGAGAAGGACTAGAAAGCGCTTTGGTTTGGTATAAAAAAACAATTAAAATTATTATGACATTATTAAAGCAAAAATTAGTTACAATTATTTTAATATTATTAACCTTTTCATGCGGCAATGAAAAAAAGAAGAAAAAAACAAGCTAATATTGAAGTAATAACTACTGAAAAATCACAAAATAAAACATGTAAAGTTTATGTTCGTGGAGTCTTTCAGGAGGATGATGTTTTTGATGTTTTTTTTCAGAGGTCGCTACAGAGCCTTTTTCTCGAAAAAGGTTAAAGAGCTTAAAGTTTAAAGGAGATACTAAGGTTCAAGAACTGATATTTGATTTAGGTGACTATTATCCTGAAAAAATAAGATTAGATATTGGAAATAATAAGGATATGGAAGAAATTATAATTGAAGAAGTACTTATTCAATATGATAATAAAGTCTTTAAAATAGATAAATCTAATTTTTGGACATATTTTGAACCTAATCAATTTATTCTTGCAGGCTCTAATAACAATATTTTATTAAAACCAGTCGTTATACAAGAAAAAGAAGTTTATGATCCATTTTTAATCAGTACCCCAGTTTTGATAAGAGAATTAGTGCGATTATAGTTTTAATTTAACTTTTAGGAGCAGACTTAAATTAGTGATGAATAATTTTTTTTAAATTTAAAAATAGATAGTAATTATTTGCTTCTTTTAGGATTACTTTTTTTCCTATACTTCCGTTTAATTTTTCTTCAATTATCATAATTTTTTTCTCTTTGAGTTCTATTTTTGTTAATTGGAGTAAAGGTTTAAGTCATTTTAAGCTGTTTAGCGTCAAAGTCTTAATTGTTAATTGCCTATATGTTTTTTTTATAATATTATCATTAATTTACACGGCAAATCTAGAGGAGGGCTTTATAAGGATAAAGGTTTTATTGCCTATTGTTATCCTACCGATTGTAATTGTTTTTTTTCAAAAAAAGTATAAAGAGAAGCAGTATTTTCTAATTTTTAAAGTTTTTATTTTCGCAAATTTTCTTTTTTTAGTTTTTACCGCTGTTTATTTTTTAAGATACTCAGTAGAATATTGTTATTATGAAATTAGTGAATTACCATATGTAGATAGAATATTTTATATCTGGAGAGTAGCATTTAAAGATCTTTTATGGTGTGCACAGCAAAGAAATGATTCTTTTTTTCTAATTCATAAAACGTATAATTCAATTAATTTGTTAATAGCTAGTCTTTTTGCAATTCAATTATACTTTAAAAGTAATAGTTCATTTTTGTTTAAGTTACTATTGTTACTTCTTTTGTTCTTGTTTTCTAGCGTAATAATATATTTTAAATCTTTAATAGGAATTTTCTTCATCATTACTATTATTCCATTTAATTTTTTGTGTCTAAAGTATAATGCAAAAAAGGCATTGATGTGTATAGGTATTTTACTTGTAGTCCTTTTATTTGTGTTATTTTTGAAAAAAGATAGCATAATAGATAATATTAATAATGAGACAGAGTATTCTACGGTAGTTGCAAATCAGAGTGAGGTAAATGGAGTTTTTGAGAGGGTTTACTTAAATATTTCTTCAATGCAACTTTTTCTAAACGAACCTGTATTGGGTTATGGAATTGGGGATGTAAAGGATAATCTTAGAAAACAAAATTTAATAAATTCCAATAATTCCAATAATTACATAAATTTTTACGAGAACCAATTGAATACACATAATTATTATTTTAATTTGATACTTACTGGAGGTCCAATCATTTTTATTTCATTTTTATATATGATTTGGTATAATTCGAAGTTGGCAATAGATTATAAAAATTATACATATATTAGTTTTTTAATAATTATAATGATTACTCTTTGTTTTGAAAATTTATTTGATAGAATGATGGGAGTTATAACTTTTGCAATAATGAATAGCTTGTTTATTAAATGTGCTTTCGATAATAAGAGAAATTAAATATGATAAGAACGCCTGAGTTTAAAGTCTTTGTTTATTTTTCTGGAAAAGCACTTTCTGCATTAGTTTCATTGGCTATTATCCCCTTATTTATAAAATGGTTTGGAAGCGAGAATTATGGGAAATATATTATTATTTATGTAACATTTTTAATTTTTATTTCTGGAGCTATCGGATGGATAAATCAGTCTATAATAAAATATCATGGTGATCATGAGGATAGTGATGTTTTTTACGCTAGTGCTCATAATATTAATTTTAAAGTAGCACTGTTTGCAACGGTTCCATTATTAGTAACTATTTATTTTAGTGGCGTAGCAAATTCTTTACTATTATTTACAGCTGTTGGTTTTTCCTTTATTTTAGCCTGCAGGTATACGTCTAAACTTATAGAGAAACAAGCTGAGATGCAATCCTTGCTGTATTCTACATCTGAAATTCTAAGACTACTTGTGTTTTTGGGTTTCACTTTTGTACTTAAAAAAGTAGAAGCTTTATCTTCTTTAGAAATTATTTTTAGTGCATTATTTTTTAGTTATTTGATACCTTTATTTTTTCTGGATAGAAAATTTAATTTTAAAGATTTTAGATTTGATAAAAAGATAGATTTTTCCTTAGTAAAAAAATTCTTGCATTATGGATTGCCGCTAAGTTTATGGATGGTCTTTTCTCCAAGCGCTAATGGTATAGATAAATATGTTTTGAATCATTATGTTGGCGCAAGTGTTTTGGCACAATATGCAGCAGTGTATGATGTCGTATTTAAGGTGTTTACGCAATTGGTTAATCCAATTAATAGTGTCTATCAACCTTTGTTAATGAAAATTAATAGTACGGGTGATAAATCATTATTTTATAAAACCTTAAAGAAGGCATTGTTTTATTTAGCTTTAATTTGTGTACCAGTTTTGTTGTTCTTTTATTTTTTTAGAGATTTTATATTAGTCAATTATTTGGGTTTTAAAGATGAGGAAGACATTTTTTTACTAAAATCTATTATTTTGCCATTAGCGTTGAGTGCCATTATATGGCAAATATCTATTATTTTACAAAAAAATCTCGAAGCACAAGAAAAAACAAAGGTTTTAACATTCTATATTATAGTAGTTGTCTTACTTAGTTTGTTTTTTTCAATATGGTTACTGCCAATTTATGATTTCACTATATTAGCTTACATAAACTTAGTAGCAAGTGTTTTATATTTTATAATAATTTATTTTACTAGTAAGTATGATAAAAACTGAAACTATAATTAATTATGTTTTCGCTGTTTTATTTGTGATGTTTACCTGTTTTACGGGTATTCCTTTTTTGAAGTATATAAAAGTTTTGTTAATTTTAATTTTAATATTGCTTGCCATTTTTAAAAGAACAAAATTAAGTGTCGAAATAATTATAATTTTAATCATTTTTGTTTCTTATGGTTTATTTAGTACTATTTACGGACTAATACTAGGTAATCCAGGCGCTATAAGAAGTATCACGGTATATCTTTTATGGCCAATTTTATTTGTATTTTTTTGGGTTTATTAGAAGAAAAGCATTTAAAAAAATAGATGACCTATTAGTTTTAGTTTTTAAAATCATCATATTTCTTTGTATATTGCAAATTTTTGAAGGTGTTACTGGCAAATTAAATTTTATTTCTATAATTTTTAATGGTGTTTCTAGTCAATATATAGATTTAAAGAACCATTATATACTTATTAGTAATCCTGCTATTAATTCTATTCTATTTATTTTACCATATTTTATTTCTCAGGCTTTACTTAATAGAAATAAGAAATATATTTATTTAAGCATTGTCGGTTTAATAATCCCTATTATTACTGGAAGGCGGGCTATGATATTAATTATTATAGCTTCGATAGCCATTTTTTTATTTTTGATAATAATTTTTATCCAAAAATTGAAAAAAGATGTTTTTATTAGAGTTTTTAAAAAAATGAAATTATTAATTATAACTGGTTTTATTCTTTTGTTAGTGGTGTTTACAAATTACTCTACTCAGTTTGTAAATATTTTTATTGCAAACAAAGTTAATTCAAACACAGAAAGATCAAGACAGTTTATAAGTTTACTAGACGGATTCGCATCTAGTCCTATTATAGGTAATGGTTCAGGAGCCGTAGCTTCAGTTGTACGTTCCGTTGTTCAACCTTGGTCTTACGAACTGTTTTATCTATCAATTTTGTTCCATCAGGGTTTAATTGGAATTATGCTTTATATTTTAGTTTTTATATGGATTATGATTAATTTGTTGAAAATATTTAAATATAATCAGAACAAAACAGGCTTTCATGTCTTGTCCATACTTGTTGGTTTAATATGTTTTTTAATTGCTAGTGCAACCAATCCCTATATTGCTAAGTTGGATTTTATGTGGGTTTTGTTTTATCCTATCGCTGTAATAAATGTATTTAAAAGAATTAAAAACAAATAAAATGTTAACTATTATAATAGTAAATTTCTTTTCGGAAAATTTGGTAAGGGATTGCATATACTCTATAAAGACTGGATTAATTGTTAAAAACACGAAGATTGTTGTTGTTGATAATGGATCCAATACTTCAATTTTAAGTGATTTGGAGCATAATGGCGATATTAGATTGGTAAAAAACAATAAGAACAGTGGGTTCTCAAAAGCATGTAACTTAGGGGCCAAAGAGGTCAACACAAAGTACTTACTTTTTTAAACCCAGATACAAAGGTGTTCAAAAACTCATTGATTGATGCAATTAACTATATGGAAGATAATCCAAGTATAAAAGTATTAGGTTGTAAACAGATTGATGAAAATGATAAAGTCCATAGGAGTTGTGCTAGATATGTTACATTGCCAAGATATCTTAATAAGATATCAGGACTTAATAGATTATTTCCTAGTCTATTTAAAGCCTATCACATGAGTGATTGGGACCATAGGTCATCACGTTCCGTAGATCATGTAATTGGAGCATTTTATTTAATTCCTACAGTAGATTTTCTAAAAGTTGGTGGTTTTACTAAGGACTACTTTGTATATTATGAGGATTTAGATTTATCTAAAAAAATAACCAATTTAGGTGGAGAAATTTTTTACAATGCTGAAATAGAAATTTTCCACCAAGGAGGTGGAGCCTCTCAAAATGTTAAAGCAGAAAGGCTATTTTATTCTTTAGATTCTTTGCTCATTTACAGTAAAAAACATCTTGGTAAATTAGAGTATCTAATATTGTTTTTTGTTGCGATGTTTATAGAGCCTTTGATAAGATTATTAATGGTATTATTTAAACTAGATATAACTTCATTTTTTCAAATACTAAAGAGTTATAAATTACTTTATAAAAAACGTTTTTTTAAATGAACATCAAATTCTTTCCAAAATACACGGATAAGGGAGCTAGTAGTAGGTATCGAATATATCAATATCAAAGGTTCTTCTCAAAGTATAATTGTAAAATTCAACCTTTTTTTGATAAAAACTATATTCCAGCCATATCTTATCGAAATATTAATGGATTGATGTACTTATTTAAATTATATTCAATAAAAATCAAGCAATTACTATCGTTAAAAAGAAAAGATATTGTTTTTGTGCAGTATGAGTTTACACCATTTTTACCGTTCAATGTAATTTTTTTAAACTTTTTAAAATAAAGTATATCGTAGATTTTGATGATGCCGCTTTCCACGATTATGACCAAAGTAAAAATAGAATAGTTAGAACCTTATTTAATAATAAAATTTCTAAAGTAATTAAACATGCGACTCATGTAATAACAGGTAGCCCATATTTAACAAGCTACGCGATTAGGTATAATAAAAATGTAACAGAAATCCCTACCTCCATAGATATTAGCAAGTATAACCTTAAAGAAAACAAATCAAAATCGAATAAATTTATTGTTGGATGGATAGGTTCTAAAACAACATCCAAAAATCTTATCGAACTAATACCTGTGTTTAAAAAATTACAAGAAGAAGATTTTAATTTCGAATTACGTTTTATAGGATTCGATACAGCCTTAGCTAAAGAGTTTAGCAATCTTCCGTTAACCATTGTAACCTGGACTAAGGAAAAAGAAGTTGAAGAAATACAGAAATTTACAGTTGGTATTATGCCATTAGAGAACAAGCTTTTTAATAAAGGAAAATGTGCTTTTAAATTAATACAATATATGGCCTGTGCTTTACCTACAATTGCGACGCCATTAGAAGCAAATATTAAAGTTGATAGAGGTAATGGTAATTTGTTTGCCACAACTAATGAAGAGTGGTATTTGGCTTTAAATATTATTAAATCAAACAGTGAGCTATATAAGGAAATAGGTTTGAATAACAGAAAAGTAATAGAAGATTTTTATAGTATTCAAGCTAATTATAGTAGCTATATAAATATTTTTGAAAAATTTTAATGAATATACTATTTGTTTTATTGGTAATTGTTTTTTATTTGTATCTTTTTAATACGGCTTACAAGGAACATAAAAGGAAACCCAAAAGAATCTTATTAGTACTACTATACTCAATTCATGTTGTATCATTATTTGTGTTTTATAGTTTCACAAATCTGAAAGAAGTTGATAGTTACATTTTTTTTAAGCGCGCTGTACAATCCAGTAATATTCTAGAATTTTTATATCCCGGGAGTAAATTTATAAGCTTTTTAATCTATCCATTAGTTAAAATTGGGTTGTCTTATTTTACTATTTCAGCTCTATTCTCAACTTTGAGTATAGCTGGTTTTTCTAAGGCTATAAGCATACTATTTAATACCGTAGAAAAGCTAACTAATAATAAATTACTCTTGTTTTTAGCTTTAATGTTACTAATGCCAACCTTGCACTTTTGGACAGCAGGACTTACTAAAGAGACTATTCTATTTTTTTGCTCATACATATTCTAAATGTTATTTTAAAAGCAAAAAGCATAAATTATTTAACCTTTATTCCTTTATTATTTATTTTAGGTATTAGGCCCTATTTATTCTTAATACTTTTATTTTGTTATATCATACATAGTGTCTTAAACTATAAACTTTCAATTATAAAAAAAGGGATACTCATTATATCGTTTATTATTATTTCCTTTTCCGCTTCACCTGTTATAAAGATTTTTTTAAAAGTAGATACTTTAAATTATCAAACCTATACAGAATTGCTAAAAAAAATAGCAAAATATAGTAATAATTCTGGTAATTCTAGTATTAATTTAGAAACCTCTAATTATTTTGAAAGGCTATTTTTAGTAGTCTCTAGACCATTGTTTTATGATGCAAGCTCTATTTCTCAATATGTTATTTCCATAGAAAACCTATGTGTTTCTGGTTTAGTTATTCTGTTCTTATATAAATTAATTAAAGGAAAAATTGAACTTGAGAAATCTTTCTTTTTTATTTACGCAGCTATCACTTTTATTATTTTATTTTTGAGCTTATATATCTATAATTTAGGATTAGCCTCAAGAATGAGAATTATGTTTATACCATATCTTATTTTTGTTATGTTTCTATCTGAGGTAAACATTCAAAAACATGAAGAAAAAAATAATTAGAGTAACAACAATACCTTTATCTTTAGAAAAGCTTTTGGGAGGTCAAATGTCTTTCATGAAAGATTTTTATGAGGTAAAAGCAGTCTCATCAAATAAAAATAAGCTTCAAGAAGTTGGTGAAACTGAAGGAGTGGAAACTTATTGGATAGATTTAACAAGAAAAATCACACCAATAAAAGACATATTAGCTGTTTATAAAATGTATGGTTTTTTAAAAAAGAAAAGCCATTTATAATACATTCTCACACACCTAAAGCAGGATTAGTGTCTATGTTGGCAGCAAAGCTAGCAGGAGTCCCAAACCGACTGCATACAGTAGCAGGATTACCTTTGCTAGAAAGTATTGGTCTAAAAAGAGTTGTTTTAGACTTTGTAGAAAAGCTTACCTATAAGTGCGCCACTAAGGTATACCCAAATTCTAATGCACTTAAAAATATTATTATCGATAATAAATTAGCAAAGCAAAAGAAGCTTAAAGTTATTGGTTACGGTAGTTCAAACGGTATTAATTTAGATTACTTTAACCCTAAAAATTTTACTGCTAAAGAAGTTTTAGCTTTAAAAAAACAATTAGGAATAAAAAGTGAAAACTATGTATATATCTTTGTTGGTAGAATAGTTAAAGATAAGGGAATTAATGAAGTAATAGAAAGTTTTGTTCAAGTAAATCTTGAGAATCCTAATACAAAACTAGTCTTGGTTGGACCCTTTGAAGCAGATTTGGATCCAATTAAACCCGAAAATTTTAAGGAAATAAAGAACAATAAAAATATTATTGAAATAGGTTATGTAAATGATGTTAGACCTTATTTTTTAATAGCAAACACATTAGTTTTTCCAAGTTACAGAGAGGGTTTTCCAAATGTAGTTATGCAAGCAGGTGCAATGGGATTGCCTAGTATAGTAAGTAACATTAATGGGTGCAATGAAATTATTGAAGACAAAAAAACGGGCTTATAATACCAGTTAAAGACGCTGTAAGCTTAACTGATAGCATGAAAGAGTTGCTTTTAAATCAAGATTTATATTTAAAACTTAAAGAAAACTCAAGAGTAAGTATCCAAGATAGGTATGAGCAAAACTTTATTTGGCAAGAAATCTTAAAAGAATATAAACAATTAGAAAATGTATAAACTATTTTTCAAACGTATTATTGATTTTTTAACCGCTTTAGTTAGTTTAATTTTAGCAAGTCCAATACTTCTTGTGTTAATAGTTATTTTATCAATAAGTAACAGAGGGTCTTGTTTTTTCTTTCAAAAAAGACCTGGAAAAAAAGGAAAAATATTTAAAGTCATCAAGTTTAAAACGATGAATGATAAAAGGGATGAACAAGGAAAATTGCTGTCGGATGAAAAAAGATTAACTAATTTAGGTAAATTTGTAAGAAAAACATCACTAGATGAGTTACCACAATTATTTAATGTTTTAAAGGGAGACATGAGCTTAATAGGTCCTAGACCATTATTGCCAGAGTATTTACCATTGTACAATTCAATACAAAGTAAGAGGCATGATGTAAAACCAGGAATAACAGGTTGGGCTCAAGTTAATGGTAGAAATGCAATTACATGGAATAAGAAATTTGAATTAGATGTTTGGTATGTAAATAATATTAGCATTTTTTTAGATATAAAGATTCTATTAAAAACAATATTAAAAGTGGTCCAATCCGAAGGGATTAATGGAGTAAATGCTGTAACTACAGAAAAATATACAGGAAATAACTAATGAAGTATTTATTTGGAGCAAGCGGTCATGCAAAAGTGGTGTTAGATGTTATAAAATCTACAAAAAAACATAAAATAAAAGGTGTTTTTGATGATTATATAACATTAACGTCTTTTTTTGAATTGCCATTCCTAGGTAAATTTAGCGAGTTTAATAAAACTAGTAATACTGAAATGATTATTTCAATTGGCGACAATAGTATAAGAAAAAGGGTTGTAAACGGGATAGGTGCAGATTACTTTACTGCTTTAGATAAGAGTGCTATAATTTCTAAATCCTGCGTAATTTCTGAAGGAACGGTCGTTATGCCGAATGTGGTTATAAATGCGCATGTGGAGATAGGAAAACACTGTATTGTTAATACAGGAGCTATTATTGAGCATGACTGTATTATCGGAAATTTTGTACATATATCTCCAAATGCCACATTAACAGGTAACGTAAATATTGGAGAAGGTACTCATGTTGGTGCAGGAGCTATAATAATACCAAATGTTCACATAGGAAAGTGGTGTGTCATTGGAGCTGGTGCAGTTATTTTGAAGGATATTCCGGATTATTCAACAGTTGTTGGTAATCCTGGAAGAATAATAAAGATAAATAAAATATAAAATGAACACAAAAATATGGCTATCCTCTCCACACATGGGAGGAACTGAGCAAAATTATATAAAAGAAGCGTTTGATACTAATTGGATTGCGCCTTTAGGACCAAATGTAACAGGTTTTGAAAAAGATTTAGAATCCTATTTAGGTCAAGACAAAAAAGTGGCATGTTTATCTTCTGGTACAGCTGCAATCCATTTAGCTTTAGTACAACTTGGTGTTGTATTAAACGATGAAGTAATTTGTCAAACCTTTACTTTTTGTGGATCATCAAATCCAATAGCTTATCAAGGTGCAATACCTGTTTTTGTAGATAGTGAAGCAGAAACGTGGAATATGTGTCCAAAGCATCTAGAAGAAGCAATCAAAGATAGAATAGCTAATGGTAAAAAACCAAAAGCTATAATTATAGTCCATTTGTATGGTATGCCATCTAAAATAGACCAATTGTTAGCGGTCGCTAAAAAATATCAAATACCTGTAGTTGAAGATGCTGCAGAAGCTTTAGGATCCACATATAAAGGTAGACAATGCGGAACATTTGGGGACTTTTCAATTTTATCCTTTAACGGTAATAAAATTATTACAACTTCCGGCGGAGGAGCAATGGTTTGCAATACAAGTGAAGATAAGGACCAAACTATTTTTTATGCTACCCAAGCAAGGGACAATGCACCACATTACGAACATTCTATAATTGGTTACAATTACAGAATGAGTAATATTTCAGCTGGTATTGGACGTGGACAAATGGAGGTTTTAGATAAGCACATTGGACTAAGACGTGACATGAATGCGTTTTACACTAATCTTTTTAAAGATGTAAAAGGAGTAGAAGTTCAAAAACAACCAAATGAAGATTTTTATTCAAATTTTTGGTTAAGTTGTATCTTAATTCATGAAGATGCGCCATTTACAAAAGTAGAATTCCAAGAAGCTATGGACGCAGAAAACATAGAGACAAGACCTTTATGGAAGCCTATGCATATGCAACCAATATTTGAGGACAGTTTATATTTTGGAGATGATTTTAGCAAGACCTTATTTAATAAAGGATTGTGTTTACCTAGTGGCTCTAATTTAACGCAAATAGATTTAGATAGAATTTCTAGAGCAGTAAATAGTTTATTATAGTAGTTTCATTATATGTCAACTTGATGCTTTAAGTTTAATTTTGATTATATTGTCATTAAAATTTAGGATATTTGTTGTCTATTTTTATTAAAATCATAAATGTTAAAACAATTAAAACAAGCTTTAATTCAAGTATTAAAATCTACTAAGAAAAAAATAGATTTTAAAAACGTAAATTATTTACCTAGATGGGCAATACTTTGTTTTGATAGCATCATTTTAATTATCTCATTGTTTTTTACTAAAATCATAGTTAGTAAAATACAAAAGTCAGCTTTTTTTAGTTTAGGTTTTTCAAATGAAGAGTTAATTATAGTTTTATTAAACATTTTGTTTTTCATTTTGTTTAGGACTTATGCTGGTTTAATAAGGCATTCCACATTTATTGATGCAGCTAAGTTTTTTAGCTACAGTAGCTACTATTTTAGCAGCTATGTGCATTTATTATGGTTATTTCTTAGTGATAGGTGATGAATTATTTTCTATTCCTCAATTATTTATTTATTCAATTGTATCATTTTGTGGACTGTTTTTATTCAGAATTCTGGTTAAGCAAGTATTTGAGGTTTATCAACGTTACAGTGAATCTGAAGCTAATTTAAATGTTTTAATTTATGGAACAGATGAAAATGCTATAGCAATAGCAAGCGCTTTAAGATCTGAAAAGCCTTCTAGGTATAAAGTTCTAGGTTTTATTGATAAAGAAGGTAAAAATAAAAGTAAAGAGATATTAGGTTTACCAATAATATTTTTAAAACGTAAAACAGCTGTTCTATTAAGGATATTTAATGCTCAAGCTTTAATTATTGCTGATGGAACGCTTACTAAAGACGAAAACATTAAGATTGTTGATAGCTGTTTAGAGCATAATTATAAAGTTTTTAGAGCACCTTTAATATCAGATATAGAAACATCAACTAACCTTTCCAATCAGATACAAAAAATTCAGATTGAAGATATTCTAGAAAGAGACCCTATAAAACTAGATAACAAATTAGTTGCTAAAGAAATTTTTAATAAGTGTATATTAGTAACTGGTGGTGCAGGATCTATAGGTAGCGAGATTGTTAGACAAGTAGCAAGTTATAAACCTAGTAAGTTGTTGATTCTTGACCAGGCAGAATCTCCACTTTATAACATTCAGTTAGAAATTAAACAGAATTTTCCAAATTTAAATTATGAAGCCATCATTGCAGATGTTAGAAAAATTGAAGTATTGGAAGATATATTTAAAAAATATAAACCGCAAGTAGTATATCATGCGGCAGCATATAAGCATGTTCCATTAATGGAAAGACATCCTTCAGAGGCTATTTTTGCCAATATTTTAGGGTCTAAAAATGTGGCTGACTTATCTTATAAATTTAAAGCTGAAAAATTTGTAATGGTATCAACAGATAAAGCTGTAAATCCAAGTAACGTTATGGGAGCTTCTAAACGTATCGCTGAAATCTATGTACAGGCTCTACAAAATAAAGCAATTTTAGATACAAAAAATAAAACTCAATTTGTTACCACAAGATTTGGTAATGTATTAGGAAGTAATGGATCTGTAGTACCTTTGTTTAAAAGACAAATAGAAGAAGGTGGTCCACTTACAATTACACATCCAGATATTATTAGGTATTTTATGACAATACCAGAAGCTTGTCAATTAGTATTAGAAGCTGGTGCAATGGGTAATGGAGGAGAAATATTTATTTTTGATATGGGTAAAGCTGTTAAGATTATTGACCTTGCCAAAAAAATTATTAGACTCGCTGGATTCACACCTTATAAAGAAATAGATATAAAAGTTATTGGTTTAAGGCCTGGAGAAAAATTATATGAAGAATTATTAAGTGACAAATCTACAACACTACCAACTTACAATGATAAAATAATGATTGCTAAAGTAGAAAATTGTTCGCATCTCCAAATAAATAAGAACATACAAGAACTATTACTTTTAGCAAAGGTAGAAGACAAAAATATAATGGTCAAAAAAATGAAAGAAATTGTGCCAGAGTTTTTAAGCATGAATTCTGATTTTGAGGTTTTTGACAAGAAAATAGTATAATTTAAATGAAAATAGCAGTAATAGGTACAGGTTACGTTGGATTAGTTACAGGTACATGTCTAGCCGAAACAGGTAATGAAGTACTTTGTATCGATATAGATCAAAATAAAGTTAAGCAAATGCAAGCAGGTGAGGTGCCTATTTACGAACCTCATTTGGATGTCTTATTTGAAAGAAATATAAAAGCTAACCGATTAAAATTTTCTACAAGCTTAGAAGAAGGTTTAGAACATGGAGATATTATCTTCTTAGCATTACCAACACCAGAAGATGAAGATGGATCAGCTGACCTAAAATATATTTTAGGAGTCGCTGATGACATAGGAAAACTTATTAAAGACTATAAAGTTATAGTCGATAAAAGTACAGTTCCAGTAGGTACTTCAGACAAAGTAAAGCAAGCTATAGCTAAACATGCTAAAGTAGATTTTGATGTAGTCTCAAATCCTGAATTTTTAAGAGAAGGTTTTGCTGTTGATGATTTTTTAAAACCAGAAAGAATAGTTGTAGGCTCTAGCAGTGAACGTGCAACTAAATTAATGGAAAAACTTTATAAGCCTTATGTAAGGTCTGGCAATCCCATAATTATTATGGACGAAAAATCTGCCGAACTTACTAAATACGCATCCAATTCGTTTTTGGCAGCCAAAATCACATTTATGAATGAGATTGCTAACTTTTGTGAAAAAGTTGGAGCAGACGTTGATAAGGTTAGAATAGGTATGGGAACCGATTCAAGGATCGGTAAGCGTTTTTTATTTCCTGGTATAGGCTATGGTGGTTCTTGCTTCCCAAAGGACGTAAAAGCACTTCATAAATCTGGATTAGACAATAACTATAACTTCAAAATTTTAGATGCAGTAATTAGTGTCAATGCAAGACAAAAACTAGTGTTGATTCCTAAAATAGAAAATCATTTTAATAATGATCTTAAAGGAAAAAACATTGCCATTTGGGGATTAGCCTTTAAACCAGAAACGGATGATATCCGTGAAGCACCTTCTTTATACATGATTGATGCTTTATTAGAAGCGGGTTGTAATATTACAGCTTTTGATCCAGAAGCTATGCCAAACGTAAAGCGTAAACTAGGTGATAAAATTAAGTTTGCAAATAGTATGTATGAGGCTTTAAAAAATGCTGACGCGTTAGTTATATCTACCGAATGGAGTATTTTTAGAACACCAGATTTTAATAAAATTAAAAATGAAATGGCTAGTCCAACTATTTTTGATGGACGTAATCTATATGACGTTAAAGATGTCATTAATGAAGGTTTTAATTACATATCAATAGGAAGGTAAATGAATCAAAAAAGAGTTTTAATTACTGGAGCAGCAGGTTTTTTAGGATCTCATTTATGTGACCGCTTTTTAAACGAAGGTTATTTTGTTATAGGTATGGATAACTTTATAACAGGAGACCAAAAAAACATTGCACATTTATCCTCTAATTCAAACTTTTTATTCATTCAGCATGATGTTACAAATTATATAAATATTGAAGGAGAGTTAGATTATATCCTTCATTTTGCTTCTCCAGCAAGTCCCATAGATTATTTAAAAATTCCAATTCAGACTTTAAAAGTAGGGAGTTTAGGAACGCATAACTTATTAGGCTTAGCAAAAGCGAAACAAGCAAGGCTGTTAATTGCTTCTACTTCAGAGGTGTATGGAGACCCTTTAGTGCATCCACAAACCGAAGATTATTACGGTAACGTTAATACCATAGGACCAAGAGGTGTGTATGATGAGGCTAAACGCTTTCAAGAATCTATAACTATGGCTTATCATAGATTTCATGGTCTTGAAACGCGTATTGTTAGAATTTTTAATACTTATGGACCAAGGATGAGACTCAATGATGGTCGTGTTATTCCAGCCTTTATGGGTCAAGCCTTAAGAGGAGAAGATTTAACAATTTTTGGCGATGGTATGCAAACAAGATCCTTTTGTTATGTTACCGATCAAGTCGAAGGTATTTATCGTTTATTATTAAGCGATTATTCAAATCCTGTTAATATTGGTAATCCACATGAAATAACAATAAAGGATTTTGCAGAAGAAATTATTAAACTTACTGGTACAACACAAAAAGTAATTTATAAAGATTTACCTGTAGATGATCCAATGCAGAGACAACCAGATATTACATTAGCTAAAAATGTATTAAATTGGGAGCCTAAAGTAAATAGATCGGAAGGTATGAAAAAGACCTTTGATTACTTTAAAAGTTTAACTCAAGCAGAGCTTCATAAAAGCGAACATAAAGACTTTTCAAATTATAATAAATAAATTATGGAGTATAAACGTGGTAGGTACTCTTGGCTTTTAAGGCCAATACTTATTGTCTTTGACTGTATAACTATCAATGTTTTTGCTTTTTATTTTTTTAATTTTAATACGTCTAATCTTTCATTTTTTTCTGCTTCTGCTTTAAAAAACAAGTATTTGCTATTTATTATCTATTCAGTAGTATTATGGCTAATTACAACATCATTTCTTAAGTTTTATAGAGTATATAGGTACACATCCATAGTAAATATTATATCATCCATAATCAAGCAATTTGTCGTTTATAGTACTATTGTATTTGCTTTTTTTGGTATTTTTAAAAGTGTAGATGTTCCTGTATTTAAAATCTTACAATTTTTACTATATAGCTTTTTGCTAATATCAACGCTTAAATTAGTTAGCTTTTACACCTTAAAAACTTATAGACTACAATTAAAAGGTAATGTTAGACGTGTAGTAATTGTTGGTAATGGTCCAGGAGCACACGAGCTTAGACAGTTATTTAGTAATCGTAAAGAATTAGGATATCAAATAGTTGGTGTATTTGCAGATAGTAATAATAAAAAGATTAACGGGTTAATAGAAGATAGTTTTAATTTTTTAAGACAAAGTTCTGGTATAGATGAGATATACTGTGCAATTGATGAGTTAACCGAAAAACAGGTTAATGACTATGTTAAATATGCCGAGATTAACCATTGTAACATAAAGTTTATTCCTAAAACCAATAAGTTGTTAACCAAACGACTTAAAACAGATTATTACAATTACCTACCAGTATTATCAATGCCAGAAGTTGCATTAAATAATGCCGTCAATAAGGCTATTAAACGTATGTTTGATGTCGTGTTTTCTTTATTAATATTAGCGCTAATATTATCTTGGTTAACACCAATGTTGTTTGTTTTAATTAAGTTAGAATCCAGAGGACCTCTATTTTACAAGCATAAACGTAATGGAATAAATTATAAAGAGTTTACCTGTTTTAAGTTTAGATCTTTAAAAACAAATAACGAAATACAAGGTACATATATTACTCAAAATGACAATAGAGTAACAAAAATTGGTAAGTTTTTACGTAAAACAAGTTTGGATGAGTTTCCGCAGTTTTATAACGTTTTAAAAGGAGATATGAGTGTTGTTGGACCAAGACCACATATGCTATCTTATACCGAAGACTATTCTAAAAAAATAGATAAGCTAAACTTTATTTTTAGGCATAATGTTAAACCTGGTGTAACAGGTTTAGCTCAAATTAAAGGATATAGAGGCGAAATTAAAAATGACGAAGACATTATTAACCGTATCAAGTATGATAATTTTTATATCGAAAACTGGTCCATCGTTTTAGATTTTAAAATTATACTGCAAACCATGATTAATGTATTTAAAGGTCAAAAAGAAGCCTATTAAACCTTACTTATGATGAAGCCTTTAATATCCATAATCACTCCGCTTTACAATTCAGAAAAATTTATAATACAGACTATAAATAGTATTCTAAATCAAACCTATACCAATTGGGAGTTAATTTTGGTTGATGACTGTTCAACAGATGCTACTTTGCAGATAGTTAAGCATTACGTAGATCAATACTCTAACTTTTATCTTTTAAAGAATCAGATTAATTCTGGTGCAGCAATTTCTCGTAACAAAGCAATCCTTCAAGCTAAGGGTGATTTTATTGCTTTTTTAGATGCAGATGATTTATGGACAAATAATAAGCTAGAACTTCAAGTTAGTTTTATGCAGCAACATAACTGTGACGTAAGTTATACTAGTTATTATCAGATTGATGAAAATGGTAACCCGTTAAACAAACTTGTAAAAGCTTTACCAAAATTAAGTTATAATAAATATTTAAAAACCAATTACATTGGTAATTTAACAGGAATGTATAATGTTGCTGCTTTAGGCAAAATAACGTCACCTAACTTACGTAAACGTCAAGATTGGTTGTTATGGTTGTCTGCTATTAAAAAGTCAGGAAAACCAGCTTTGGGTATCTCACAACCATTAGCATATTATCGTGTAAGATCCAATTCTATATCTTCAAATAAAACCCGATTACTTAAATATAATTTTTTAGTTTATAGGAAGGGTTTAGGTTTTTCATTCGTAAAGTCTATCTACTATATGTGTCTTTTTGTTTGGGAACAGTTTTTTGTAAAATCAAGGTTAATTATTACTAAAACTCAGACCTAAACTGCTTCAGTTTACCACTAATTTCACGTTCTAAAAGGGCTTTATGTTCAAAAACTATGTTTAAATTAGGTTCTAGGTATTTGTCAACAGCTGTTTGTACTGCTTTTTGCTGTGATGTGTTTAAAGCTTCGTTTGCTACATAATCTATTTTAAAGGTGTCAATTTCAGTTTGTTCAACTATAAATTCTTTAACATTAGCCTCTTTATCAATAACAGTTTTAGTCACATAGTAAAATGTTAGTCCTGCTGCAATTTTTCCGCTTGGAAGCGAAATAAAATCACTAGTTCGTCCAGTTAAAGATTCTAAAATAGGATGTTGTAATGTGCTTTTTTTGGACAGACTTCCTAAGTCACCAATTTCATATCTTATAAAAGGATGTGCTCGGTTATATAAATCTGTAATTACAATTTTTCCTGTTGTACCATAAGGTACAGGTTGATTGTTGTCATCTAAAATTTCGACATATAAATGGTTACTGTTAACTAACCATTGGTCTTGTTGATCTTGAAAAGCAATCAAACCTAATTCGGCTGCACCATACTCGTTAACCACAGTAATATTAAACTGTTTTTCAAGTAGTTTTTTGTCCTCATCAAACAACATTTCAGAAGTCACGATACAAACCTTTAATGTTGGACAAACCTCTTTTAAAATAATGTTTTTTCGTTCTAAAAATTTAGCGAATTGTACAATTGCACTAGTATAACCGTTGATATAATCAAATTTGGTACGTTTAAATTTTTGTAATATTTTGTTTAAAGCAATGTCGCTTAAGTCAAATACAGAAAAACGATAACGGTTACCCAACCAGTCTTTTAAACGTTCTTTGTAATAACTTTTGGTATCTAATGGTATTCCGTAAAAGCGTGCTTGTTTAGACGTGTTTAAGTCTATATTAAACCAGTTGTAACGTTGCATAAAAGTAACCCAAGTCATAGCATGTGCAAAGTTATCTTTAGCAAACTCAAAAGGTGTACCTGATGAGCCTGATGTTTTATGTTTATGTACCGTTTTAGTTGTGTATTTATCAGACAAGCGGTTTGCTAAAGGTTGCTGTAAATTAGCTTTAGTAATTACAGGTATTTCTGCCCAATTAGACGTGTCAATATCTTGACATAAAGTACTGTAAAAAGGGGTGTGTTTTAAATGAAACGCAACAATGGATTGTAGTTGTTTACTTAAGTAATTGCCATAATCTGTAGTATCAAACCCATCAATTATTGCTTGAGTTTTTTTAGCTTCTTTTACAGGAAATCCCTTTAACCTTAATGACCATTCAAATCGTTTCAATACTATTTAATTTTTTGTAAAATAAAGAAATAAAAAACTATTGGATTTAAAGTCAATCAAATTCTTTTAAATAATTATTTTTGCCAAAACAACAACGACACAACATTTTTACATAATGAATATTTTAATTTTAGGATCAGGAGGAAGAGAACACACAATTGCATGGAAGCTTAATCAAAGCCCAAAATGTAATTCACTTTTTGTTGCACCTGGTAACTCAGGAACTGCACAAATAGCTAAAAACGTACCAATTAGTGTTACAGATTTTAATGCTATAAAAGAAGTAGTTTTAAATAATAACATCACAATGGTAGTGGTAGGTCCTGAAGATCCCTTAGTGCAAGGTGTTCATGATTTTTTCTTAGCCGACGAAGCGCTTAAAAACGTAGCAGTTATTGGACCTCAAAAAGCAGCAGCAACACTTGAAGGTAGTAAAGAATTTGCTAAGCAGTTTTTATATAAACACAATATTCCAACAGCAGCTTACCAAAGTTTTAATGCAGATACAGTTGAAGATGGTTATGCCTTTTTAGAAACCTTAAACCCTCCTTTTGTTCTTAAAGCAGATGGTTTAGCAGCAGGAAAAGGTGTGGTTATTTTAGAAGATTTAGATCAGGCTAAAGCCGAATTAAAAAGTATGCTTGTAGATGCTAAGTTTGGAGAGGCTAGCACTAAAGTTGTTATTGAAGAATTTTTAGACGGAATCGAGTTAAGTTGTTTTGTACTTACGGATGGTAAAAACTATAAAATTTTACCAACTGCAAAAGATTACAAACGTATTGGTGAAGGTGATACAGGTTTAAATACAGGCGGAATGGGAGCAGTGTCTCCAGTTCCTTTTGCTAATCAAGCCTTTTTAGATAAAGTAGAAGAGCAAGTGGTTAAACCAACGATTGCAGGTTTACAAAAAGATAATTTACCTTACAAAGGGTTTGTCTTTATTGGTTTAATTAAAGTAGGAGATGAACCAAAGGTTATCGAATATAACGTACGTTTAGGTGATCCTGAAACAGAGGTCGTATTACCAAGACTTAAAAATGATTTAGTAGAGGTGTTTGAAGCGGTTGCAAATCAAACCTTAGATCAAATAACTATTGAGGTAGATCCTAGAGCAGCGACAACTATTATGTTGGTATCTGGTGGTTATCCTGAAGCTTACCAAAAGGGTAAAGTTATTACAGGCGTTGATGCTATTGAAGACTCGATTGTATTTCATGCAGGAGCACAACAAAAAGACAATCAGATTGTAACCTCAGGAGGTCGTGTTATGGCTATTACTAGTTATGGAGACACATACCAAGAGGCCATAAAAAAATCTTACCAAAGTATAGAAAAACTACATTTTGATAAGATGAATTATAGAAAAGATATAGGTTTTGACCTATAACTGTTATAAGTAAGAGTGAGAGCTAATGCTTTTGTCGTCGTCGTTATTTGCAGCGTAACCTTTTAACTGAATCATCCAGTATACAAAAGCTACAAAACCAATAATGATAAAAATCCAAGACATAAAGTTTGCTGCCCACCAGTTTTCTAATTCTAATGCTTTAAGCATATCAAAAGGAGCAAATAATACATCAACAAAAAGGCTTGCTATAGCTTCAAAAAAATCTTTCATAATTATAGAATAGTATATTTATAGTACAAAAATACAAAAAGAGTTAATGATTACAACTATTTTTAGCAAATCCAAACCAATTAATTTTTTAATTGTTTTTAGTATTACACTAATTGCTTTTGTTGTTTTGCACATTAAATACCCAAATGGAGTTAATCCAGACTTGTCTATTTGGGTTAAAATCCTTGAGTTTTTATTACTGTTTTTGTCAGTTTTAATACTTAGTTTTATAGTGCTAAAAAACTTATTGTCACAGCAAAACAACTATGAGATTTTGTTATTTGGTTTGTTTGTTTTAGCTGTACCTCAGGTTTTTATAAGCTTCAATATAGTGGTTTCTAATTTTTTTGTACTTTTAGCTTTAAGACGCTTAATTAGTATAGGATCACAAAAACAGGTTGTTAAAAAAATATTTGATTCTGCTTTTTTAATTGGCTTAGCTAGTCTCTTTTATTTCTGGGCAATATTGTTTTTTCCATTAATATTTATAGCCTTATTATTATTTTCAGTAAACGCAGTTAAGTCTTATTTTGTTCCGTTTATAGGGTTGTTAGCAATAGTTATTTTGGTTATTTGTTATTCAATAGTAATAAATAACGATTTTTTTAGTGCTTTAAATATTAATCCTGAATTTAATTTTGATTTTAGCAGCTATAATTCTTTACAATTTATAGTAGTCATAACCATGTTATTGTCTTTTGGGATTTGGTCTTCTGTCTTTTATTTAAATGATATTAGAAAGAAAAAACGAAGTTACAGACCATCCTATAAAATCTTGTTTTTTACCTGTATGTTTGCATCAGCAATAGCAGTTTTAGCACCTCAAAAAAATGGAAGCGAACTACTATTTTTATTTGCACCTTTAGCAGTGATAATAACAAATTATATAGAGACCATTACAGAAAAATGGTTTAAGGAAATTTACTTAGGCTTATTAGTTATCATTCCTTTTGTGCTACTAATGCTGTAGTTTTTCGCCAAAAGCTAAATCACCAGCATCCCCTAAACCAGGTACTATATAGCCTTTACTATTTAAATTTTTGTCTAAAGCAGCAATCCACAAAGTAGTGTCTTTAGGTAGGTTGTTTTCTAAAAAATCTACTCCTGCTTCAGCTCCTATAACTGCTGCGATATGTACACTTTTTGGTGTTCCAAAAGGTTCTAAAGCTTTAAATGTAGCGACTAAAGATTGTCCTGTGGCTAGCATTGGATCTGCAAGGATTAATGTTTTTCCGGTTAAGTCAGGGCATGCTAGATATTCTACTACAATTTCAAAAGATTCTGGATTGTCTTTATGGTGTCTGTAAGCACTAATAAAGGCATTTTCAGACTGATCAAAATAATTTAATAATCCATTATGTAAAGGTACTCCAGCTCTAAGGATAGAACATAAAACGACATCGTTTTTAGGTACAGAAGCTTCAATAGTAGCCAATGGTGTAGTAATAGTTTTAGTTTCAAAATCTAAAGTTTTACTAATTTCATATCCTAAAACTTCACCTATACGTTCAATATTTCGTCTAAAACGCATACTATCTGTTTGGACAGAAACGTCTCTAATTTCAGCAATAAATTGATTTAAAACAGAGTTTTCTTTAGATAAATTATGAATTTGCATAGTTGTTTTGGCTTTTAAATAGTAAAGTTAATGTATTATTTAAAAAGCCAAAACGTCCACCAACTAAAATTCGGTTTAATTTATGTAATTTTACAGACTTAATAATTACAAGATGTTTACAGATATAGCAAATAAAATATTTCAAGACGTTATTGCAACGTACCACATTACAAATACAGTTGATCAACCGTTTACTAATAAGTATGATAAAAGTACTAATTTATTAGAGCATTTATTATACCGCAAATGTTGGATAGATACTGTACAGTGGCATTATGAGGATATTATTCGTGACCCACAAATAGATCCTGTTGCTGCATTGACTTTAAAACGTCAAATTGATGCGTCTAACCAAGATAGAACTGATATGGTGGAATATATTGACAGCTATTTTTTAGAAAAATATAAGGACGTTACACCTAAAAGTGATGCAACTATAAATACTGAAAGTCCTGCTTGGGGAATTGACAGGTTATCTATTTTAGCACTTAAAGTGTATCATATGGAAGAAGAAGCAACACGTGCTGATGCTAGTGCTACACATAAAGCAGCTTGCCAAACTAAATTAGATATTTTACTTGAGCAACGCGTTGATTTAAGTACAGCAATTGATACATTATTATCTGATATTGAAAAAGGTGATAAGTACATGAAAGTGTACAAGCAAATGAAAATGTATAATGACGATGAGCTTAACCCAGTGTTAAGAAACCAAAAATAAGCACAGTCTTTTGTGCTGTTACAAGGCTTTTAAATGTCAAAAACACCAAAGCATATTTTAGTAATACGTCTCTCTGCAATGGGAGACGTTGCTATGACTGTTCCAGTTTTACGTGCTTTTACTTTGCGTTATCCAGACGTTAAATTAACCGTTTTAACCAGACCTTTTTTTACTCCTTTTTTAGAGATCTAAGTAATGTTGAAGTATTTGCTATAGACTTAAATAAGAAACATAAAGGTATATTAGGTTTATACAGACTTTCTAAACAATTAAAAGCTATTGGTATAGATATCGTTGCAGATTTGCACAATGTTTTAAGAACTAAGATTTTGAAGGTTTTTTTCTTTGGAACAACATTTAAACAAATAGATAAAGGTCGAAATCAAAAAAAGCATTAGTTGCTGGACAATATTTTAAGCCTCTAAAAACAACACATCAACGTTATGCAGATGTGTTTGAAAATTTAGGTTTTGCATTGGATTTAAATAAACCAGTATTTCCTAAAAAACAACCTATACCTCAAGCAGTTTTAGATTTGGTTGCTAATAAAAATACAAAACAATGGATTGGTATTGCGCCTTTTGCACAATATGCCTCAAAGACTTATCCTTTGGATAAAATGAAGCAAGTTGTTGAAGGCTTAAGTCAGGATCATGTTGTGTTTTTATTTGGTGGTAAATCAGATCAAAAACAATTAGATACATTAATAAATAATAATCAAGTTATCAATATTGCAGGTCAGTTTAACTTAAATCAAGAATTAGATTTAATATCTAATTTAGATGTTATGGTTAGTATGGATTCTGGTAATGCACATATAGCAGCAATGCTTGGTGTTAGTGTGGTTACTGTTTGGGGTGTTACGCATCCTTATGCTGGTTTTGGTGCTTTTAACCAACCGGAAATAAATAATTTAGTTCCAGATAAAAGCTTATATCCTAAATTGCCAACATCTATTTATGGCAATACATATCCTGAAGATTATAAAAATGTGGCTGGTACGATACAACCTAATCAGGTTGTAAACCGAGTATTAGCTGTATTAAATGCATAAAAAAAGCCCTAATTAAAATAATTAAGGCTTTTGATTATAGACTAAATATAAAATTAATATTATCCCTTAAACTAACAAATCTTAGCGTTATAATCTGTTACAAAGATAGTAGTTGGATTAGCAGTTTTATTTTTTTTAGTTTGATGAATTAAAAGATTCGATTAAAAGCTTTTTTTGCCGATTAACCGGTTTTTACTTGATATGTTATATTTAAATAGAGTAATGATTTAGCTATAGTAATTATTAATCATAAAAAAGCCTCAACTTAATTGAGGCTTGATGATTTTAACTACTAATATAAAATTAATATTATCCCTTAAACTAACAAATTTTAGTGTTATAATCTGTTATAAAGATAATTCTTACGCTTAGTAGTTTTGTTTTAATTAGGTGAGTTTAAAATTGCTTTCGGTGAATTGCATAAAAAACGCGATTAAACGTATCTTTTAGGTTTAAACGTCGTCATAATCTACAACAATTGTAGGTGTTGTAGGATGAGCTTGACAAGTTAGTATTAATCCTTCGGCTACTTCAGCATCTGTTAAAATGTTGTTTTGTCTCATCATAGCTTTACCATCTGTAACTCTAGCAATACAGCTACTGCAAACACCTCCTTGGCAAGAATATGGTGCATCTAAGTCCTCTTTTAAAGCAGCCTCTAAAATGGTTTGTTTTTGTGACATGGTAAAGGTTTCGGTTTCATCATCAACAGTAACTGTAATCGCAGTGTTTCCGTCACTTACAACTTCTGTGTTTTCTGTTGTTGGTGCTGTTGCTGCAGTAAATAACTCGAAGTTAATTTTTGTGTCTTCTATATTATTTTCTGCTAAAACATCTTTTACAGTATTAATCATGCCTTCTGGTCCGCAAAGGTAAAAAGCATCAATCGTTACATGTTTGTATTTGTTTTTGACAATTAAGTTTACTGTGCTTTTTTCGATACGACCAAATAAAGCATTGTTTTCTTGAGATTTACTGTATAAAAACTGAATATCAAAACGGTCTTTGTATTGATGTTGTAAATCCAGTAAATCTTGTAAAAAGATAGTGTCTTTTAGTGTTTTGTTACCATACACTAATACAAAATGACTATTTGGTTCTTTAGCTAAAACGGTTTTTGCTATACTTAATATTGGTGTAATACCACTACCTGCAGCAAAAGCAGCAATGGTTCTTTTTTCTGTTACGATAGGTTCAAAAACAAATCGTCCTTGTGGTTTTGCAACCTCTAAAGTATCTCCAATTTTTAAACTACTATTAGCGTAAGTACTAAAGGTTCCGTTTGGTACTGCTTTTACAGCAACGGTTAGTTTTCCGCTTGACGGAGAAGAGCAAAGTGAATAGTCACGTCTAACTTCTTGGTCTTTTATGTTTGTTTTTAGCGTTATATATTGTCCTGCTTTAAAAGTATAATCTGCTTTTAAATTTGCTGGTACGTCAAAAGTTAATGTAACACATTGGTCTGTTTGACGTGTTATGTCTGAAATTGTTAACGTCTGAAATTGAGCCATAGTTTTATTTTTTTGTAAAAATAATGAAGCTTTACCGTTTAAGATATGATTTAGGCAAAAATTAATACCTAAGTTTTTTATGCATAAGAAAATTATGTATGTTTGTAATATGGCAAATTCAAAATTATATAAGGGGAGTCTGACCACTATTATTTTAAAGCTTTTAAATGAAAGTGAAAAAATGTATGGTTACGAAATGACACAAAAAGTGAAAGCAATAACTAAAGGTGAACTTAACATTACCGAAGGTGCTTTGTATCCAGCATTACATAAATTAGAGGCTGAAGGGTTGTTGGATGTTGAGGTTAAAAAAGTAGATAACCGTTTGCGTAAATACTACAAACTTACCGAAAAAGGTAATAAAGAAACGGTTAGTAAATTAGAAGAACTTAAAGATTATATTAAAACCATGGAAACGTTTATGAATCCTAAATTAAGTTTGGAGTAATATGAAGTTAAGTAAAGAGAATATATTATTTATTGATACTTATTTAGAGAATTCTGAGATACATTATGCAGACATCAGAATGGAAATGATTGATCATATAGCGTCTTCAATAGAGTTAAAGTTAGAGCAAGATCATACATTGTCTTTTTATGAAGCGTTTAAAGTGTACATGATTAAAAATAAGGCTAACTTAATACAGAATAATAAAGTGTTTTTAAAAAACACAGATAAAAAAATTATAAAGCAAATGGCTTTGCAATTTGTTAAACCACCAAGTGTATTATTGTTTGTATTAATCTTTTTTAGTACTGTTTTTATTATAAAAAATTATGGTCTACTACAATTTAAGTCTACAATTTATAGTTTACCAATTTTATCTATTCTTACTTTAGGGTTTGTATATCTTGTGGTTTTAAGAGTTTTTAATTACGATAGGTTTTCTGGAGTAGAGCGTGTTGGATTTGTTTTTTTGGTTATATAATATTATTAATTTTTTACAGATTTTAACTAAAAATCAACTTGAATCTGAAGCAGGTTATTGGTTTGCTGCAATATTGTTTGGGTTAACGGTTTCGTTAGTTTATTCGTTTACAATAACAGCCATATCAATAATGAAAAAGCATAAACAAAAATTTAATTTATCTTCTTAAGATGAAATTAAGTAAAGAGCAAATACAATATATTGACGATTATTTAATAAGATTAGGAGTTAAATTTACTGATGTTAGGTTAGAACTTATCGATCATTTAGCATCAGGATTTGAACAGTCAAAAAACGATGTAAAATTTGAGGACTACTTAAAATCTAAAATAGATTTTATTCAAGATTTTGAAAAGAAACGTCAAAAAACCATCCATTGGAGTTATCAAAGAGACATGTGGCGACGTTTAGCTATGTTTTTTTATAAGCCTAAATATATTCCTTTTACAATAATGTTGGGATTATTAATCTATTGGATGCAACAGTTGCATCCAAATAAGACATCTATTATTGTACTTGTAATTAGTCTGTCAATTATACATTTTTGGGCAATTATAACGGGTTTTTCACATTATAAAACCTTTAAAAAATTACAAATAGCACAGCCTTTATATTCAATAATGGCTTTACCGTCCTTGTTTTTATATTGCATGGGAGTAGCTAAGCCATGGTTAGAAAATCAATATTTTTTTATTGCCTTTTGGTTTTTAGCAATTTTATTTAACATAGCTGGAGGAATAGAGTTACGTAATAAAAAGAATAAGATTTTAGAGTATTCAAAAAACTTTGTGTAAATAATGAAATTAAACAAAAAACAAATACAAAACCTATACGCCTTTACAAGACAACACTACGTTGAGCATTACGATTTACAAACCGAGTTAGTAGATCACTTAGCAAACGATATAGAGGCTGTGTGGCAAACAGAAACTAACTTATCTTTTGAAGAAGCAAGAGACCAAGCCTTTAAAAAATTTGGAGTCTTTGGCTTTATGGACGTGTTAGAACGTCGTCAAAAAGCAATGAATAAACGCTACTTTAAATACCTATGGACAGAGCTAAAACAATGGTTTACGTTTCCTAAGCTAATAACAACTATTGCTTTGTTTTTGATTGTTTATATGTCATTATCTTCTGTTTTAGCAATACCATTTTTAATAGGGTTTTATGCTTTAATATGTGTTTTTGCAATCTATAAAAGTACTCTGCTAAATAGACAATTTAAACAACGAAAAGCGCTGTCCAATAAAAAATGGATGTTAGAAGAAATTATATTTAAACAAGCTGGTGGTTCTGCTGTAATATTGTTATCTCAATTACCACAATGGTATAATTTTTCTGATAATATTTTTAGCAATCCATACATTGTTTTGGGTTTGACTATTTTTTCGACACTGTTTTGTCTTTGGATGTATATAAGTTTTGAGGTTATACCAAACAAAGCAGAAAAACTTTTAAACGAAACCTATCCAGAATTTTGTTTGTAACATTTTCAAGCATTTGTATACTTATCTATTAAACCATCCTAAACCATCAGCATATGATTACTAAATTTTTAAGCCTAGAATGGAAATCTTTTATACGTTCTTCCAATTTTGGTAAAGGCTTAGCCATAAAAATATTAATGGGCTTTTTTGCGGTCTATTTTTTATTGGTGTTTTTATCCTTAGGAGTATTTATTTATCCAACACTTAAAAAAGCTTTTCCAGATAATGATCCTTTTGTAATGGTTAATACTTTGTTGTTTTTCTGGTTTTTAGGCGATTTAATGTTGCGCTTTTTCTTGCAAAAATTACCAGTAATGAGTGTAAAACCCTTACTAACCTTGCCAATAAAAAGAAGTCGCGTCGTAAACTACGTTTTAGGTAAGTCAGCATTATCTTTTTTTAACTTTTTACCATTATTTGCTATTGTTCCATTTAGTGTTGTTTTAATCACTAAAGATTATGAAGTCACTAAAGTTGTAACATGGTTAGTGTCAATGGTAATATTAACCCTAATAAGCAATTTTTTAAATTTTATTATTGAAAGTTTTTCAGCCGAAACCGAGTTTTCATTCCTTCCAATCATACTTTTTGCAGGAACTTTATTCGGTTTAAATCATTTTAATATTGTTGATTTTTCTCAATTATTGTCTTCAGCAATGTTAGCAATAACCAATAACCCATTGTATTTACTAGTACTTTTGGTTATTTTAATTGGTCTATATCTTTTTAATCATAAAATATTAATTAAAAAACTATACTTAGACAATTCACTTAAAACCAAAATTAAAGAAGTATCCACTTCAGATTTAGGATGGACAAAGCGCTTTGGTGAAGTTGCACCTTTTATGCAGTTAGATTTAAAATTAATTTGGCGAAATAAAAGACCAAGATCTGCAGTGTTTATTTTGGTACTTGGACTTTTGTATGGATTGTATTTTTATCCACAACCCATGTATAGAGATATGCCAATCATGTATGGTTTTATTGGTGTATTTGTAACAGGTATATTTTTAATCAATTTTGGACAATTCATTCCAGCTTGGGATAGTGGTTATTACAAAATGTTAATGAGCCAAAACATAAAGTACGAGCAGTATTTAAAATCTAAATACACGTTAATGATGTTAAGTGTTATTATCATGTTTGTATTAAGCATACCTTATGTTTATTTTGGGTGGAAAATTTTAGTAGCCCATTTTGCAGCAGCTATTTATAATATAGGTGTCAATACTTATGTTATAATGCTTGGTGGATCTTTTAACCGTAAAAAAATAGATCTAAACCAACGTGCAGCCTTTAATTATCAAGGGACTGGAGCAGTACAATGGTTAATTGGTATCCCATTGCTATTGGTGCCATTAGCAATATTTGGAGCATTAACCTATTATGTAAATTTTTATTCAGGTGTTTCAGCATTAATCTTATTAGGTGTTATTGGTATCGTTTTTCATCAAAAACTAATGCAATTAATAACCCAAAAGTATTTAAACTCTAAATACGAAATGATTAAAGCATTTAACCAAGATAACTAATCAATACAACTAACCTTTACAACAACATCATGATAACAACAACAAATCTTTCAAAAAAATATAGTGGAAACGAAGTCTTAAATATTTCTAATTTAGAAATACCAAAAGGGCAAAGCTTTGGGCTTGTAGGTAATAATGGAGCAGGTAAAACGACTTATTTTAGTTTGCTTTTAGACTTAATAAAACCAACCACAGGAACTATTAATAACAACGATGTTTTAGTTAGTCAAAGTGAAGATTGGAAACCCTTTACTTCGGCTTTTATAGACGAAAGCTTTTTAATAGGTTACTTAACACCTGAAGAATATTTTTATTTCATTGGCGATTTACGTGGTCAAAATAAGCAAGATGTAGATAATTTAGTATCACAATTTGAAGACTTTTTTCATGGCGAAATCTTAGGTCAAAAAAAATACCTTCGTGATTTAAGTAAAGGTAACCAGAAAAAAGCAGGTATTGTTGCAGCACTTATAGGTAATCCTGAGGTTATTATTTTAGACGAACCCTTTGCAAATTTAGACCCAACAACACAAATTAGATTAAAAGAAATTATAAAAGATCTAGCCGAAAAGAAAGGAATAACGGTTTTGGTTTCAAGTCATGATTTATTGCATGTTACAGATGTTTGTGAGCGTATTGTAGTGTTAGAAAAAGGACAAGTAATTAAAGATATTCAAACTAGTGAAGCTACTTTAAAAGAATTAGAAGCTCATTTTGCAGGAACTGTTAGTCCTGTGTAATAGAGGCTAGATTTTACTATTCGTTCAAGTTTCAGTTCATTTTTTGGCAAAAAGTCAAAAAGATGCTTATTTTTACGCACCTGTCAGTAGTTATTAATAATAATTACGACGTAATTTAGTTATGTATTACATAAAATACAACCGCATTGAAAATAGCATTTAAAATCTGTATAGTTTCTGGCTTAATCTTGGCAACAATTTCCAGTTGTTCAAGAAAAACAGATAGTTTTATAAACCGTAATTTTCATGCTGTTACTGCAGAGTATAATGCATTGTTTAATGGTTATGAAGCTTTAAAACAAGGTCAAGACAACTTAAACAATAATTACAACGATAACTATTGGGATATCTTACCAGTAGAGCGTATGCAAATTACAGAAGACATCGTAATGCCTGGACAATCTAAAAACCAGGATTTTACTAGAGCTGAAGAAAAAGCAGTAAAAGCGATTCAGAAACACGGGATGAATATTCAGGGTAAAGAGTATAACCCACAAATTGACGAAGCGTATTTACTTTTAGGTCAATCCAGATATTTTGACCAACGTTTTGTTCCAGCATTAGAGGCTTTTAATTACATTTTATACAAATATCCAGCATCAGATAAAATTAACACAGCTAAAGTTTGGAGAGAAAAAACCAACATGCGTTTAGAAAACGATGAATTGGCAATCAAAAATCTAAAGCGTTTAATTAAACAAGAAGCGCCAGAAAAACAAGAATTAGCAGACGCAACTTCAATTTTAGCTCAAGCTTATATTAATACTAAAGCTTTAGACAGTGCTTTAACGCAAATTAAAATAGCAGCACAAGCCACTAAAAATAATGATGAAAAAGGGCGCTTTAATTTTATTAAAGGACAATTATATAACGTATTAAGTCAAAAAGACAGTGCTAACTTGGCTTTTGATGAGGTAATCGATCTAAATCGTCAAATCCCTCGTCGTTATTTAATGGCTGCTCATGTAGAAAAAGCTAAAAACTTTGATTATGATTCAGGCGATAAACTTGCATTTTTAGAGCATTTGACTAAGCTTGAAAATAACAGAGAAAACCGTCCGTATCTTGATAAAATTTATCATCAAATTGCAGAATATCATCTTAATACTCAATCCGACTCATTAGCAGTAGTCTATTACAATAAATCTTTAAGAGAAAAATCTAAAGACAAAATTTTAATAGCAAAAAATTATCAGACTTTAGGAGATTTTTATTTTGATCGTAACAATTATAAAACTGCAGGAGCATATTTTGACAGTACTATGACTAGTATGGTCGAAAATAGTAAACCCTTCAGAACTATTAAGCGTAAACGCGAAAATCTAGACGACGTTATTTATTATGAAGGTGTTGCAAATGACAATGATAGTATTCTTAGGTTGGTAAATATGTCAAAAGCAGAACGTCTTACTTTTTTTACAGACTATACCAATCAATTAAAATTAAAAGCAGAAAAAGAACAAGAAAAACTAGAAGCAGAAGCACGCAAACAAGGTTTAGCAACAACCAATGCGCCAGTTAATGGTATAACAGGAAGTAGTAGTTTACCAGGAGTAGGTTCAAGTTTTTATTTTTACAATCCAAGTACAGTAGCTTATGGTAAAAATCAATTTACACGTGTTTGGGGAGAGCGTAAAAACGAAGACAACTGGAGATGGTCTTCAAATGTATCAGGAGGATTTTCAAACCAATCAGATGTTGCTTTAATTACAGATGAAGGTGAAGAGAGTCCATTGCTAAAACCTGAATATTATTTGGAGCAAATTCCTTCAGCTAAAAAAGCCTTGGACAGTCTTAAAAAAGACCGAAACTATGCTTATTACCAATTGGGTTTAATTTATAAAGAAAAATTTAAAGAATATAAACTTTCTAAAAGCAAGTTTTTAAACTTACTATCAAGTAATCCAGAAGAAAAACTTGTTTTACCTTCAAAATATAATTTGTTTAAAATTTATGAGATTTTAGGTCAAAATGAAGACGCTTTAATTGCTAAAAATGAAATTATTGCAAGTTATCCTGATTCAAGATATGCTGAAATCTTAAAAAATCCTGAATTAGCAGCAACCAGAGATCAAAGTAGTCCAGAAAGTTTATATGAGGATACTTATAAACTATTACAATATCAAGATTACCAACAAGTCATAGATAAAACCACAGAATATATCAGGTTTTTTGATGGTGATCCTATGGTTTCAAAATTTGCTTTATTAAAAGCAACAGCAAACGGAAGGTTAAATGGTTATCAGGCCTATATAGATGGACTTAATGATGTGGCAGTAAATTATGCTAGTACACCAGAAGCAATACAAGCAAAAACTATTGTAAGCAGCTTAAAGTCTGCAAGCGATAAAACCTTTAAACCAGATAATGTTTCATCTAGTTTTAAAGTTGTTTTTCAGTTTAATCAAAACGAAGAACAAGCTATTGCTGATTTAAAAGAAATTTTAGACGAGATTGCTCCAAAAATAGAATACTATAATTTAGATACATCAGTAGATATATATAATTCAGAAACCACATTTTTAGTCATCCATGGACTAAAAAGTGTGCAAGGAGCAAAAGGGTTTGTTGAATTGTTAAAAGAGGAAGATAAAGACAAGGTAAATAAACCTTACTTCGGCATTTCAACAGATAATTACAAAACCCTTCTAATACATAAAAACTTAAACAAGTATTTAGCAATACAAAAATAATATCTCTTAAATACAATGAAAAATAAGCAACAAGAACAGTTTTCAATACAAAACATAATAGCAAAAGGAACAAAAATAGCTGGAGACTTTTTTAGTGAAGGAGATTTACGTGTTGATGGAACAGTAGAGGGTAATATTGAAACATCAGGAAAAGTTGTAATAGGAAAAGATGGCCTAATTAACGGTACTTTAAAATGTAGTAATGCTTATTTTGAGGGAAAATTAGTCGGTAATCTTGAGTTAACCGAAACCTTAACATTAAAATCTACAGCACATATTGAAGGAGACGTAATTACACAAAAATTAGCTGTCGAGCCTGGAGCAATTTTTAATGTGTCATGTGTTATGAAAACGACAGTAAAAGATTTTAGTGGTGGATCCAAAAAACAAAAAACAGCTTAATCCATTTATTAGATTTACAACTATGGCTATTCAAATGGGTGTTACCATTTGGTTAGGTAGTTTGTTAGGTGGCTGGTTAGATAAAAAGTTAGAAAATAATAATCAACTTTATTTTAAAATAATCACACTACTAGCTGTGTTTTTAGCCATGTATTCTGTAATAAAACAAGTTATTAAAATTACCAATCAACAAAATTCAAAAAATGAATAAACGTATTGTGTTTGTTATATCGTTAATGCTTGTTGTATTAGCAATCTCTTTTGGGATACATAAATATGTCACAAACGACCAAGTATTACCATATTCTTTAAATAAATTATATCTCTTTCATGGTATAGCAGCATTAATAGTCTATTCAAGTATTGAAGGTATATACAGTGTTATGCCAAATCAATTAGGGTATGCTTATCTAACAATGATGTTAATTAAAATAGGAATGTTTATCTTAATCTTTAAAGCAACAGTTTTTTCGGCTACAAATTTGACACTCGAGCATCGATTAGGACTTGTAATCCCGTTTTTTTTATTTCTAATTATTGAAACAGCTTGTATAGCTAAATTATTAAAAAGCGAGTAAGTGCATGAAATAAAGGTGTATAGCCTATTTTTAGTGTTAAAAAAATCTAATTAAAAAAAGCGTTTACCTTTTTAAATTATTACTTACATTTGCACAAAATTTACAGACCATAAATTTATTAGTTACAAAAAGTATGATGTTGGCAAAAAAATATTTCAATTTTATAGCAATATTAGTTCTGACTTTATTTTCTTTTTCCGCTTACGGAGAAGAAACTAAACATGAGCCAGGAAATACAGTGAATACTGCTCAAGAAATCAAAGAGTATATTAAACATCACTTAAAAGACTCTCATGATTTTCATTTTTATACAAATAATGAAACAGGTGAACATAGGAGTTTTCCGTTGCCTGTTATTGTTTGGACTAAAGATGGTTTAAAAACATTTATGTCTTCTGCATTTCACCATGATGATAATGGTCAAGTTATTGTTGAAAAAGGTAATGCTCGTTTAGTAAAACTTCACAGTAAAATATACCAATTAGATCAAGGTGCAACTTCTATTGCATTTGATGATCATCACCATCCAACAAATGCACACAAAGTATTAGATTTTTCTATTACTAAGTCTGTGTTTGGAATGTTACTTACTGGATTATTAATGTTGTTAGGCTTTAGTGCTTTAGCAAGAGGTTATAAAAAAGGTCATACAGTGCCAAAAGGTGTTGGTCGTATTTTAGAACCTTTAGTAATTTATGTTAGAGACGATATTGCTAGACCTAATATTGGTGAGAAAAAGTACCGTAAATTTATGGGCTTTTTATTAACTGTGTTTTTCTTTATCTGGATATTAAATTTATTAGGTTTAACACCATTAGGATTTAACGTAACAGGTCAAATTGCAGTAACAGCATGTTTAGCAATTTTTACAGCAGTAATATATTTATTTAGTGGAAGTAAAGACTTTTGGAAACACACATTATGGATGCCTGGTGTGCCAATGATTTTACGTCCAATATTAGCAGTGATAGAGTTAGTTGGTTTTGTGTTAATTAAACCATTCTCTTTATTAGTACGTTTATTTGCAAACATGACTGCAGGACACTTTGTTGTCATGAGCTTAATTGCTTTAATGATTACAATGAAAGAATCTTTTGGTGCTGTAACATCAACAGGTATGTCATTAGTGTTGGCATTATTTATTTCGGTTATCGAAATTTTAGTAGCCTTTTTACAAGCGTTTATTTTCACGATGTTATCATCGTTATTTATAGGTATGGCAGTTGAAGAACATGACCATCATTAATAAGAATTTGTTTAATTAATATTTATAAAACCAAATTAGTATGTACAATTTAATTGGAGCAGGATTAATCGTAATCGGAGGAGGAATCGGATTAGGTCAAATTGGAGGAAAAGCAATGGAATCTATTGCTCGTCAACCAGAAGCAGCAGGAAAAATCCAAACTGCGATGATCATCATCGGAGCCTTATTAGAAGGTTTAGCATTCGGTGCATTAATCTTAGGAGCATAATCCTAAAACAAAAAGAAACAGCTTTCTGCAACGGTTGGTTGCAGAAACTGTTTTTAAATTAAACAAAAACAAAATTTAAGTAATCTATATTTCATGGAAACTTTATTAAATGACTTTTCAGTAGGCTTGTTTTTTATGCAAGGTATTATCTTAATAATATTAATATTATTAATGAGAAAATTTGCATGGAAGCCTATATTAGACGCTTTACAAACACGTGAAGACGGTATACAAAATGCATTAGATTCAGCTGAAAACGCTAAATTAGAAATGCAAAATCTTCAAGCAGATAACGAAAAATTATTAAAAGAAGCACGTGCAGAACGTGAAGCTATGCTTAAAGAAGGTAGAGAGTTAAAAAATAAAATGATTGATGACGCTAAAGCGGAAGCTCAAGCTCAAGCAAACACTATGATTGCTCAAGCACAAGCTGCTATTGAAAGTGAGAAAAAATCGGCAATGGCTGATTTAAAAAACCACGTAGCAGGTTTATCTATTGAGATTGCAGAGAAAGTAGTACGTCAAGAATTAGCTAATAAAGACAAACAATTAGAATTAGTTGAGTCTATGTTAGGTGATGCTAAATTAAACTAGTCAAATCATGACAGGAGAAAGAGCAGCAATACGTTATGCAAAAGCAGTTTTAAGCTTAGCTACAGATCAAAACACAGCAGACGTTGTAAATAATGATATGCAGTTAATAAACAATACTGTTGCGCAAAGTAAAGATTTAAAAGACATGCTTTACAGTCCTGTAATTGGTTCAAGCGTAAAAAAATCTGCGTTATTAGAAATCTTTAAAGGGATTAATCCAGTAACTGTTAATTTAATAGATACTTTGGTTGCTAATAAACGTACAGATTTATTACCTCAAGTTGCTTCAAAATTCATTATTTTGTTAGAAGCCCAAAAAGGTAATCAAATTGCAACCGTTACAACAGCTGTTCCATTAACAGATGCTTTAGAAACTAAAGTTTTGGCTAAAGTTAAGGAGCTAACTGGTAAAGAAGCAGCAATAAAAAATATTGTAGATGAAAGCATTTTAGGTGGTTTCATATTACGTGTTGGAGATACGCAATATAACGCAAGTATCGCTAACCAATTAAGCAAGTTAAAAAGAGAATTTACAGTAAACTAAGGTATATTTATATCTAAATAAATAATAAGATGGCAGAAGTAAAACCAGCTGAAGTATCAGCAATCTTAAAACAACAACTTTCAGGTTTTGAAGCAAGCGCTTCATTAGACGAAGTTGGAACAGTATTAACAGTAGGTGATGGTATTGTACGTGCTTACGGACTTTCTAATGCAGAGTATGGTGAGTTAGTAGAGCTTGAAGGTGGTGCAGAAGGTATCGTACTTAACCTTGAAGAAGATAACGTAGGTATCGTACTTTTAGGAACAGCAAGAGGTGTTAGAGAAGGATCTACAGTAAAACGTACTAACCGTATTGCATCTGTTAAAGTTGGAGAAGGTATTGTTGGTCGTGTTGTAGATACACTTGGTAATCCTATTGACGGTAAAGGTCCTATTGCTGGAACTACTTATGAGATGCCTCTAGAGCGTAAAGCTCCTGGAGTTATTTACAGAGAGCCAGTAACTGAACCATTGCAAACAGGAATTAAAGCAATTGATGCTATGATTCCAGTTGGTAGAGGTCAACGTGAACTAGTAATTGGTGACAGACAAACAGGTAAAACTGCAGTTTGTATTGATGCGATCTTAAATCAAAAAGAATTTTACGATGCAGGTGAGCCTGTATACTGTATATATGTTGCTGTAGGTCAAAAAGCCTCAACAGTAGCTTTAATTGCTAAAACTTTAGAAGAAAAAGGAGCTTTAGCATATACTACAATAGTAGCTGCAAACGCATCAGATCCTGCTGCAATGCAAGTTTATGCACCAATGACAGGAGCATCTATTGGAGAATATTTTAGAGATACTGGTAGACCAGCTTTAATTGTTTTTGATGATTTATCAAAACAAGCAGTTGCTTACCGTGAAGTATCTTTATTATTAAGACGTCCACCAGGACGTGAGGCGTATCCAGGAGATGTATTTTATTTACACTCAAGATTATTAGAGCGTTCTGCAAAAATCATCAATGATGATAGTATTGCTAAAGAAATGAATGACTTACCAGAGTCGTTAAAACCAATCGTAAAAGGTGGTGGATCTTTAACAGCATTACCAATTATTGAAACACAAGCAGGAGACGTTTCAGCATATATCCCAACAAACGTAATTTCTATTACAGATGGGCAAATTTTCTTAGATGGAGATTTATTTAACTCTGGTGTTCGTCCAGCAATTAACGTAGGTATTTCTGTATCTCGTGTTGGAGGTAATGCTCAGATTAAATCAATGAAAAAAGTATCTGGTACTTTAAAATTAGACCAAGCACAGTATCGTGAGCTTGAAGCTTTCGCTAAGTTTGGATCAGATTTAGATGCGGTTACTTTAAATGTAATTGAAAAAGGTAAACGTAACGTAGAGATCTTAAAGCAAGGTCAAAACGATCCATTTACTGTTGAGGATCAAGTAGCAATTATATATGCTGGATCTAAAAACCTATTAAAAGACGTACCAGTTAATAAAATTAAAGAATTTGAAAGAGATTATCTTGAATTCTTAAACGCTAAGCACAGAGGTGTTTTAGATACTTTAAAAGCAGGTAAATTAACTGATGAAGTTACAGACACTTTAATTACTGTTTGTAAAGAATTATCAGCTAAATATAGAGCATAATATTATAGATTTAGAGTTGTAGTATAAGCTACAACTCTAAGTTTAAATTTTAAACTAATGTCACTCTGGATGACTTTCTGCTTTAATCAGAAAAATACCAAAGAGTCTTTATAAAAATAAAGAATGGCTAATCTTAAAGAAATACGTAATAGAATATCTTCAGTATCGTCAACGATGCAGATTACTAGTGCCATGAAAATGGTTTCTGCTGCTAAATTGAAGAAAGCTCAAGATGCTATTACTGCAATGCGTCCTTATGCAGATAAGTTAACTGAGCTTTTACAAAGTTTAAGTGCAACTTTAAACGAAGATGCAGGAAGTAAATTTGCAGAACAACGTGAGGTTAATAATGTATTAATTGTATCTATAACTTCAAACAGAGGATTATGTGGTGCTTTTAATTCTAACATTATTAAACAAACTCAACACCTGATTTCTAATGTTTATGCAGGAAAACAAGTGTCTGTATTAGCAATAGGAAAAAAATCTAATGATGCGTTTTCAAAAACAGGACTTGTAATTGACAATCAAAGTCAAATATTTGACAACCTAACGTTTGATAATGTTGCTGATATAGCACAGATGCTAATGGATAAATTTAGTGCAGGCGAATTTGATAAAATCGAAATCGTTTACAATAAGTTTAAAAATGCAGCGACACAAATTGTAATGACAGAGCAATTTTTACCAATTGTACCTGTTGAAACAGAAGAAGAAGCTAACTCAGATTACATTTTTGAACCTTCAAAAATTGAAATTGTTGAACAATTAATTCCTAAATCTTTAAAAACTCAATTATATAAGGGTATTAGAGATAGTTTTGCAAGCGAGCATGGAGCACGTATGACTGCAATGCACAAAGCAACAGATAATGCAACTGAGTTAAGAGATCAACTTAAATTGACTTATAACAAAGCACGTCAAGCAGCAATTACAAACGAAATCCTTGAGATTGTTGGTGGAGCAGAAGCTTTAAATAACTAATAGTTTATTTTGTAATTACTTACAGAATTTTAAATAAAAACCTTGTACTTTTTGTGCAAGGTTTTTTTATGCAAAAACAATCTTTGTTAAGATATAAATAGTTATTTTGTTCACCTAACAATTAACAAACCATATATTCCTTATGAAAAAAATTATCCCATTTCTCTTACTACTAATTTGTTCATCAGTTTCAGCACAATTAAAAGTCGGTAATATCGATCTCGATTTTGGTGAAACAATTACCTCTAGTGATGGAGACGTAATAAAAATAGCAGGAGAAAAAGACAATACAATCTTTGCTTTAGCTAGAAAAAAAGAAGTATTTTTTACAAACTTTTGATGCCTCAACAAAAGCTTTTAAAACGAGTTCTTTATTAAGTTTTGATAAAAAAAATGGAGGTAAACTTTTGGTTGAAGATTTAGCTATTGTTGGAGAAAAAATCTTCTTAATGGTGTCATATTATGACAAGAAAGCAAAGACTTATAATTTTTTAGCAAAAGAAATAGTTGGTAATAAAATTGTGAAAACAACTAATGTTTTATCTGTTGAAGTAGAAAGCAAGAAAAAACGAGGTAGTTTTGTGTTTACTAGCTCTTATGATGAGTTTAATTATCTAATAGCACATGTTGGTATTAATTCTAGAAAAGAACAATTAAAATATACAGTAACGCTATTGGACGATAATTTAACAGAAGTACTACATGACAGTTATGAAGTTGTTTTTGAAGAGAAAAACAGACAACTATTCGACTTTTCTGACGTACAAGTAAATGAGCATGGTGATGTTTTAATAGCAACTACTGAAAGCTTTAGAGACAAAAAGAAAAAAACAAGCATCAATAATATTACAATACATTCATACTTAGTAAAAGATAATTATAAGAAAAAGGTTACTAATATTACCCTAGAAGGTAAACGTGCTTTAAACTGTAATCTAATTGAAACAGATAATACTTTACATGCTATTGGCTTTTATTCTGCACTTAAAAAAAGTGGTAAAGCAGAGTATACAGTTGAAGGTATATATGATATTAGTCTTAATTATAATACAGGAGAAATAATTAAACAAACATTTAATGATTTTACAGTTGATGTTAAAACGAAACTAATTGGAGAAAGAAGAGCCAAAAAAGGTAAAGATTTAAAACCTTTTTATCAAAATATTGCTTTTGTAGAAAGAGATAATGGTGGAGTAATCGTTTTATCGGAATTTAAATTAGTTCAAGTTGGAAGATCTGGTGGTATTGGACCATTGTCTGTTACACCCATTACTTATATCACTAACGAAATTATAGTAACAGCATTAAAAAAAGACGGAACCTTAGATTGGAGTAATGTAATCCCTAAAGAACAACAGGTAACAGTTTCAGAGCTTGGGTTTTCATTGAGTTTTGGAGGAAGTTCAGGAGGAGTATCTGTATCAGCATCAGCTTATTTTCCTTTAGCATTATTAGGGAGTGGTCCTGAGTATTTAAGTGCCATACCAATTTATCATAATGGACAATTAACTGTTGTTGTAAATGACGATCCTAAAAACATAGGTATAACTGATATTGATGATGTAAAAAAAGTAAAAAACTTTAATAAAATGATACCTGTTGCTTTTTCATTTAATGAACAAACAGGTGAACTTAAACGTACAGATCCTGAAGATTTTGAGAAAAAACAAATTGTTTTAAGACCATCAACTCATTATAGAAAATCTCAAAATACTTTTTTAATTTATGGAGGAAATAAAAAAGGAGATGCTTTAGGAGAATTAAAAATTAAATAGACAATTCAAAATATATGTAAAACCTTATTCAATTTGAATAAGGTTTTTTTATGGAATACATTTTGATTAATTACCTTTATACAAACATTACTATTATGAAGTTTATAAAATTTATCAGTTTATCAATACTATCAGGTTTATTTTTTATGCAATGTTCTACAGCTCAGAAACTAGAACAAAATGCAGCCTTTAAAACAGATAAAGCATACTATCAAAAATGGGTAGCAGGCGTTAAAGGTGGAGGCTCTGGTATTAATGTTTTTATACCTGTTGATACACAGTTTAAGTTAGATAGTTTATATTTTAGAGGACAAAAAGTCGCTTTACAAACTAAGCCTAATAGGCCAAACCTTTATATTGGTCGTATTTTAACAGAAGCTAATCAAAAAGAGACATTAGAAAAAAATACAAATGATTCAACTTTTGAATTAAAGCAAAATGAAGCTGTAGTAAGCTATTTAGATAACGGAAGGATTAAGTACCTGAAAATTGATTCAATTCCAGAAAAAAATGGAACATTTTCCAAGTGCACCACCAAAACAAGGTAAATAAGTGACTAATTTTAGTCATTCGTTTAGTTTCGATATATAAATAAGTCAACCAATATTTTCAACCAAATTTTAATAAACTCTTGAGCGTTTTAAAAAAGTTTTTCAAAGACACTATAATTTATGGTTTAGCAACTGTATTACCTCGTCTTATGAATTTTGTTTTAGTACCTCTTCACACTGGTAACTTAAAAACCACAAGCTTTTCTGATAATACTACCTTTTATATTTACGCCTCATTTTTTAATGTGCTACTTACCTATGGAATGGAAACTGCTTTCTTTAGATTTTTTACTAAATCTAAAGAAAAGGATAAGATATTTTCTACTACGTTTATCAGTTTAGTCGTTACTACTTTTTTGTTTTTAATAGCTATGTTGCTTTATAGTCAACAACTATCTAGTATGTTTGGCATCTCTCAAAAATATTTTAATTTATTAATTGGTGTCATCGTTTTGGACACATTAGTAGTTGCACCTTTTGCGTATTTACGTGCTACAGGACGACCAATTAAATTTGCAGCAATAAAAATTAGTAACATATTAATTTATGTTTTACTTAATTATTTTTTCCTTTGGTTTATTCCTAAATTTAACTTGTCATTTTCTTGGTATGATACTTCAGATTTAGTCCAATATATTTTTATTGCGAATCTGGCAGCAAGTGCAATGACGTTAATATTGTTGCTACCTTATTTTTTAAAACCAAACTTCAGTTTAGTAAGCCTATTTTTAAACAATTAATTAATTACGGTTGGCCAATTATGGTTGCTGGTTTAGCCTACGTTGTTAATGAGAATTTTGATAAATGGATCATTCCTAATTTACTAGATAAAGACATTAATGGTGCTTATAGTGGATGTTATAAAATAGCCATGTTTATGACTATTTTTATTCAAGCTTTTAGGTTAGGAGCAGAGCCTTTTTTCTTTTCTCATGCAAAAGAAAAAATGCCAAACAGACCTACGCATTAATCATGAAGTATTTTGTAATAGCTGGTAGCTTAATGCTTGTCTTTATAATTGCTTATTTAGATATTTTTAAAGCCTTGTTAGTTACAGATTCTAGTTATTGGCAAGCCATACAAATAGTACCAATAGTTTTATTAGCTAATTTATGTTTAGGTATTTATTTTAACTTGGCTATTTGGTACAAGCTTACAGACAAAACCAGATACGGAATGTACTTATCTATTGTAGGTGCAATTGTAACCATTGGTCTAAATCTTGCTTTAATACCAAAATTTGGTTTTATTGCTGCAGCTTGGACAACTTTAGCAGCTTACGGAATCATGATGACATTGTCTTACTTACTAGGACAAAAACATTATCCAGTACCTTATAATTTAAAACAAATTTTAGGTTACTTGTTTATAGCTATAGTATTATCTATTGTAGCATTAAGTACAGAAGCTAACTATTATATTAATACTATTATAGTTTTAGTATTTTTGGGGTTAATAGTTCTTTTTGAAAAGAAAGAAATAAAACGTTTATTAAATAGAAATTAAACTAACCTGAAATTCAGGTTAAACAGAAGCAAGTAAACACATGAAAATTAAAATTATAAATAAATCTAGTCATGCATTACCACATTATGAAACGATAGCTTCAGCAGGACTTGATTTAAGAGCTAATATAACAAACCCTATAGTACTTCAACCTTTGGAGCGTACAATCGTTAAAACAGGCTTATTTATAGAGTTACCCATAGGTTTTGAAGCTCAAGTTAGGCCAAGAAGTGGTTTGGCTGCAAAAAAAGGAATTACAGTATTAAATGCACCTGGTACTGTTGATGCAGATTATAGAGGAGAAATTGGTGTCATTCTTGTTAATTTATCTAACCAAGAGTTTAAAATTGAAAATGGTGAACGTATTGCACAGTTAGTAATTGCTAAACATGAGCGTGCAGAATGGATAGAAGTAGAAACTTTATCTGAAACTTCCAGAGGAGAAGGAGGGTTTGGTAGTACCGGAACTAAATAAAATAATATGAAATCAATCATCACAATAATTACTATAGTATTAATTAGTAATGCAACTGTATTTGCACAAGACAATTCAGAAAAAATTGTTGACGTTGCTTATGACGCATGTGATTGTATTGGTGAAATTGAAACAAGTTTAAGTAAAGTTCAAAAAAGCGAAGAGATTAAAGCTTGCATAACCTCTGCAAATATGGCTTGGCAAATTAACAAATCTATGCTTGCTGTTTCTGACAAAGTCAATGCGTCTTTAACTAAAACAGACACTTTAACTATTGCTTCAGATAAACTAAATATCGTGATATCTGATGCAGATTATCAAGAAATAGAATTCTATCTGTTAGATACCTGTGGAGACATGGAAACCATCTATTTTACAGAAGACGAAGCTTTAGAAAACTCATATTCAAATAAAGAAAAAGCTACAGAATACTACAATAAAGGTTTAATTGCTTATGATAATCAAGAGTTTAAAAAAGCAGTTTCGTTTTATAAAAAAGCTATAAAAGAAGATAAAAATTTTGCATTTGCTTGGGACAATTTAGGTCGTACTTATAAAGAATTAGGTGATTATAAAGAATCAATTAAGTGTTATAAAAAATCACTAAAAATAGATCCAAAAGGAGGAATGCCTTTAATGAATATTGCAGTTACTTATGGTTATCTAGAACAGTTTGATAAAGCTAAGAAAGCATACAGGCAATATGGCAAAGTTTTTAAAAATGATCCGGAAACTTATTATGGTTTAGGACGTATTTATGCTTTGGATAACGATTTTGAAAATGCTTTAGATAATATGATGCATGCTTACGTGTTGTATCTTGAAATGGAATCCCCTTATAAAAAAGATGCCGAAACATTTATCGCTATTTTGTATGAAAATTTAGAAAAGGAAGGTAAACAAGACGTATTCAATACAATAGCAAAAAAATATAATATTCAAATTACAGACAATTAAATATGAAAATAATAGTACCGATGGCAGGACGAGGTTCTCGTTTAAGACCACACAGTTTAACAGTACCAAAACCATTAATTCCTGTAGCAGGACAACCAATTGTCCACAGATTAGTAAAAGATATCGCAAAAGTTTTAGACCAACCCATTACAGAAGTTGCTTTTGTATTAGGTGATCCAGCTTGGTTTGGTGATGATGTTGTTGCTAGTTTAAAAGATTTAGCAACCAGTTTAGGTGCCAAAGCGTCTATATACAGACAAGATAAACCATTGGGTACAGGACACGCAATTATGTGTGCTAAAGACAGCCTGTCTGGACCAGCAGTTATTGCCTATGCAGATACTTTAATACGTGCAGATTTTAATCTTGATCCAGAGGCAGATGCTGTTATTTGGGTAAAACAAGTAGAACAACCAGAAGCCTATGGTGTAGTTAAATTAAACGACAATAAAGAAATTGTTGAGCTTGTTGAAAAACCAGAACAATTTGTTAGTGATTTAGCAGTTATTGGAATATATTATTTTAAAGAAGTTAGCCAGCTTAAAGATCAGCTTCAAACCGTTTTAGATAATAATATTATCAATGGTGGAGAATACCAAATTAACGATGGTATTAAAGGGATGATGGCAGACGGTAAAGTTTTTAAAACTGGAGAAGTAAGCGAGTGGATGGACTGCGGAAACAAAAACATTACACTTCAAACTAATCAACGCATGTTAGGTTTTTTAACAGCAGATGGAGAAGAACAATTAGTAGCATCTACCGTAAAAAATGAAAACTCAACAATTATAGAACCTTGTTATATTGGTGAAAACGTTGTGCTAAAAAACACGACCATTGGACCTTACGTTTCAGTTGGAAATGATTGTGTTATAGAGAATTCAACCGTTAAAAATAGCTTAATACAAAATCATACGTCTATAAAAAATGCTAATTTAGACGAAGCTATGATTGGTAACCATGTTAAATATGATGGTAAATTTACCAAAATTAGTATTGGCGATTATTCGGTTTTAGAATAGTCAACCTCATTATTTATATAAATATAAAATCAGTTAGTGTTTAGCGCAGCATCCAAAAACATGAAAAAACAGTTTTACATAGTACTTATTACGCTTGGTTTACTTTTGTTTCCAAAGGTAAATATTGCGCAAGTGGATTTTGACGCTAAACCTAACGATGATTTAGGTGATGTTTCAGATGCTTTTCAAGAGCATTTTTTTGAAGCTCTAAAACAAAAAGGGATAGAAAACTACCAACGTGCAGTAGACAACCTTTTAAAATGTATTGCTTTGGACGATAGTGATGCTATTTTATATTTTGAATTAGGTAAAAACTACAATAGTTTAAAAAACTTTGGGGCAGCAGAGGATGCACTAAAAAAAGCAGTCGCTAAAGTACCAGATAACGAATGGTTTTTAGATGAATTGTATAGCACATACATTCAGCAAAAAGAATACAAAAAAGCCATAAAAACGGTTAAACAATTGGTTAAATATCATCCGGATTATAAGGAAGATTTAGCCAATATCTATATGCAAACAGGCGATTTTAAAGAAGCGCTTAAAATTTTAGACGAACTGGATGACGAGTTAGGTATTAACAAAGAGCGAGACATTTTACGTAATAGAATTTACAACGCAACAGGACGTAAAAAAGACCAAATAGCCAACTTAGAAGATCGTGTAAATAAAAATCCAGAATCAGAGGATACTTACTTACGTTTAATTTATCGTTACAGTGAAAGTGGAGACCTTAAAAAAGCGTTTGAAACCGCTAAAAAATTACTTGAAGTAAACCCAAAGTCAGAGTTAGTACACTTAGCTTTGTACAAATTTTATTTAGAAGAAGGTAGTAATGATAAAGCGATTAAGTCAATGAAAGTGGCTTTACAAAGTTCTAAAATCAACCCTGAATCCAAAATAAAAGTATTAGCAGATTTTGTCAAATTTGTTAGTAAAAATCAACAGTATGAGCAAGATTTGGTAGAGGTCACCTCTATGTTAACTAAAATTGAATCTTCTGGTAAAACACTAGTAGAGTTAGCACAATATTATTTGCTTAAAGGTGAAAAACAAAAAGCATTAAGTTTTTATGAGGAAGCTTTACAAAAAGAAGAAGAAAATTTTGGTATTTTACGCAATATAATCTTATTACATATAGACTTAAAACAATTTGATTTAGCTGTAGCGCGTAGTAATGAAGGTTTAGAAATTTTTCCTGCGCAACCAGTATTATATTTGGCAAATGGTGTAGCATTAAATTACTTAAACCGTTCAAAAGAAGCTATAAACAGTTTAGAAACTGGATTAGATTATATTATAGATGACACTAAAATGGAAATTGATTTTTATAATCAATTAGCTAAAGCACATACAATAAATAACAATTTATCTAAAGCTAAGACGTTTACAGATAAAGCTAAAAAATTAGAAGGTATCAATTAATGAAATTTAAAACACACATAGCAGCTACTGTATTAGTTTTAATACTAATAGTTTCTGGCTGTAAAGGATCCAAAACATTAGTGGCTGATGGTCAAGTTGATTCTGGTTTAAAAGTTAAACAGCTTATTAAAAACAGTGTTAATGCAAATATAGATTTTACCACTTTAATTGCTAGACTTAAAATAGGAACAACTCAAAAAGGTAGTTCTCAAAACTATACCGTTAGTCTTAAAATTGAAAAAGACAAGCAAATACTAATTACATCCACTCCTGTTTCAATAGTTAGAGCTTTAATAACGCCAACTAGAGTCGCTTTTTATAATAAATGGGATAACACCTATTTTGATGGTGATTTTGATTATTTAAGTAACCTTTTAGGGACAGACTTAGATTTTGATAAAGTTCAAAACATGTTGTTGGGACAATCGTTATTTAATTTAAACGACGACAAGTATCAATTATCTGCAAACGATAAATCTTATATTTTACAACCTAAAAAGCAACGTGATTTATTCGAGTTGTTTTTGTTTGTAAATCCTAGTCATTTTAAAATGGATTCTCAAGAGATTTCTCAGCCTTCAAATAAGCGTATTTTGCATATTGATTATTTAACTTATCAAGAAGTAGATAATAAAACAATACCAGAACAGACTAAAATTTTGGCTGTAGAGGACGAAGACGAATTAGAGATTAATCTAGAATTAAAATCGGTAAAGTTGAATGAAAACATTCGTTTTCCATTTAAAATACCATCTGGTTTTACAAAAATTGAGTTGTAATATATGAAGCTTCGTTTACTACTTTTAAGTATTACATTTTTAGTGTTGTTAGGCAATACTTCCGCTTTAGCGCAAAAAAATAAAATAGACCAATTAGAAGCTCAGCGTTTAGAGATTAAAAATCAGATTAAACAAATTAATAATTTGTTATTTAAAAATCAGTCTAAACATAAAAGTCAAACTTCTTTAATTGAGGATTTAAATTATAAATTAAATGTTAGACGTAACTTAATTAAAGTAACCAATCAACAAGCTAATTTAATAACCAGGTCTATTAATACTAATCAAAAAAAGATTTCTAATCTTCGAGAAGAGTTAGCCATTTTAAAAGATAATTACGCTAAAACTATACGTAATACCTACAAAAATAAAAGTAGTCAAAGTCGCGTAATGTTTTTATTGTCTTCTAATAACTTTAGACAAGCTTATAAGCGTTTACAGTACATGAATCAGTACTCTAAATACCAAAAGCAACAAGGTGAAAATATTAAACAAAAAGCTGCTAAACTGCAAAGTTTAAATTTAGAATTAAGTAAACAAAAAGCAGATAAAGACAAGCTTATTGCAGAAAATAGAGAAGTACAAAAAGCTTTAGAGGTAGATATGAAACAGCATGAGCAAATCATGGCATCTATTAAAAAAGACCTTAAAAAATATACTGCTCAGGTTAAACAAAAGCAAAAAGAAGCTAAAGCAATTGATCGTGAGATTGACAGAATAATTAAGGAAGCTATTGCTAATTCTAATAAAAAAGCAGGTAAAACTAATACTAATGCTAAATCATCTACAACTTTTGCTTTAACGCCTGAAGCTAAACTATTAGCAGCAGATTTTTTAAGCAATAAAGGGAAATTAATTTGGCCAGTCGAAAAAGGTTTGGTTAAGGTAAAGTATGGTATCCAACGTCATCCAACAGATGCGTCACTATCTATAAACAGTAGAGGTGTGCGTATTGCTACCGAAAAAGATGCAATAGTAAGAACCGTTTTTAAAGGAGAAGTTTTAAAAATTATTGTTCAAAAACGTGGTAACCCAACAGTTTTAATAAAGCATGGTAATTATATAACAGCTTACCACAACCTTAAAAAGATTTATGTCAAAACGGGAGATAAGGTAGCTACTAAACAACAGATTGGCGAAGTGTTTACAGATGGTACTGGCGAAACCCTTTTATGGTTTAGTTTGTATAAAAACAATAGCTCAATCAATCCAGCCGAATGGATTTATAAAATGTAAAATTTATAACTTTATTAAAAAGAGATAAAAATTAAAAACCCACTGCTTGCAGTGGGTTTTTATATTATTCAAATAATGCTTTTAGTTCAGTAGCATCATTAGGTTTCATTTTACCTGCTAATACTAAACTTAGTTGCTTTCGTCTTAAGGCTGCGTCAAATCTAGATTTTTCAAGATCTGATTCTGGAATTAATTCAGGAACAGCTACAGGTGTACCAGTTTCGTCTACTGCAACAAACGTATAAATAGCTTCATTGGCTTTAGATTTGTTTCCAGACTCTCTGTCTTCTACCCAAACATCAATATAAATTTCCATCGAGGATTTAAATGCTCTAGAAACTTTAGCTTCTACAGTAACAACACTTCCTAAAGGGACTGCTTTATTAAAAGCTACATGATTTACAGATGCTGTTACAACAATACGTCTAGAGTGACGTCTTGCACTAATACTTGCAGCACGATCCATTCTAGCTAGCAATTCGCCACCAAAAAGATTGTTTAATGGATTAGTTTCACTAGGTAAAACTAAATCTGTTAATATGGTTCTAGAGTCTTCTGCTGTTCTTGCGTTCATGGTTTTTTCTTTTCAAGCGCAAAGGTAAGCTGATTTAAATATTTTGAAAGCAGATTTTACAATTTATTAAGAATAAAAAAACCTTAAAGCGTTATCCACTTTAAGGTTTTATAATAGTACTTAGTTTAGTCTATGGCTTTAATAAGCAACCAAGCATCTTTATTTTGTTCTGCTCTAATGGTGTTTAAAGCTTCAAATGCGTCTTCTCTTGACGTATAACTTGCATAAGCTACTTGGTGTAGACCATGTCTGTTTTTACCAATTTTACGCGCTTTAAATCCTTCATCTTGTAATTGAGCTACTTTTTTGTCAGAGTTTTTTTCTTCTCTAAAAGCACCAGCAACAATGTGATATTGTCCAGATTGCTTGTTAACTTGTAAAGTTATAGCAGGTAAAGGATTGTTTATTACAAAAGTTGCTTCTTGTATTTGACTATCTAATTTTGTGTTAGCTTCCTCTTGTGCTATTTGATTATGTTGGTTTACAGTGTTAAGGTAGTTATTAAAACCTAAACCAGATATTCCTAAAGCAATAACAGCGACAGCAGCATATTTTAAATATGGTTTGCTATTGCGTTCTTCTGCAGTTTCAGTTATAGGAATAACCTTTTCAATAGTTTCTTCAGTGGTAATCTCTTCTTTAGGTTGTATAACGTCTCTTGTGATAGCAGGTGATACAAATTGAGATAATCCAAAAGCATCAGTCAAATAATTGATGTGATAAGATGGACTAAATTCTATTTTACCTTCTTGGTTGTAAATAAGGTCACCTATATTTTCAAAATTTAAAGTTTTACCTTCAGACAAATAAGATCTTAAAGTCCTAACATGTTTTGATAAATTTTGTAATGCAGTTTCAAAAGATATTTTTTCTACATCAGCTATATATCTAGCAAGTAACCCATCATTACTTTGGATTTGCTCGTTAAAAGCTAAACTTTTTGTAGGTGCATAAAATGCATTAGTACTATCGTGTACTTGTGCAGATTGACGTTGTGTTAAAAAAGAACCAAATTCAGGTACTGTAACACAATCATATCTGTATAATAAATCGCTTATATATTGTTCTAATTGCATAAAACAAAGTTAGAATTTTTTGAAAACCAATAAAATTTAGGACTAATTATTTATTAACAGATTTAAATTTCTTTTCTTGTAGTTTCAAAATCAGTATAATAAAAATGAACGAAGACCATTTAAAATACACTTTAGCCTTACAACATGTCTCAAAAATAGGTGATACAACCGCAAAAAAGCTAATTAAACATTGTGGAAGTGCGGAAGCAGTTTTTAAAGAGAAAAAAGAAAACCTATTAAAAATTGATGGTATTGGTCAAATTATTTTAAACGAATTATTTCAAACCAATCACCTTGATGCTGCTGAAGATGAGTTGAGATTTATTAAAGATGAAAACATAAAATATCATCATTTTACTGATGATACTTATCCTGAAAATTTAAAACATTGTATTGATAGTCCTATTTTATTATTTGAAAGTGGAAACATTAATTTAAACAATAAACATATTATAAGTATTGTAGGAGCTAGAAAAATAACGACTTCAGGTATTGCTTTTTGTGAAAAATTAGTTGAAGAATTGGCTATTTACAAACCAATTATAGTTTCTGGTTTTGCTTATGGTACAGATATTACGGCACATAAAGCAGCAGTAAAAAACAACCTACAAACTATTGGTTGTTTAGCACATGGATTAAATCAGATTTATCCAAAGGTCCATAAAAAATATGTTGCTGAAGTTGAAAATAATGGAGGTTTTTTCTCGGATTTTTGGAGCAGTGATAGTTTTGATCGTAATAATTTTTTAAAACGAAATAGGATAATTGCTGGTATTAGCCAAGCCACTATAGTTATTGAGTCAGCCGAAAAAGGCGGTAGTCTAGTTACAGCAGATATCGCAAATTCATATAACAGAGATGTTTTCGCTGTTCCTGGTCGAATTACAGACAGTCAAAGTGTTGGTTGTAATAATTTAATAAAACAGCAAAAAGCACATTTATTATCTACACCATTAGATGTACCTTATATCTTAAATTGGCAATTAGAGGATTTGAAAAAGCCAGTAGTGCAAAAACAATTATTTGTGCAGCTTGATGATACTGAAAAGACCATCTATAATTTTTTGAAGCAAAATGACAAACAATTATTAGATAGTATTGCTATAAATTGCAATATGCCAACTTATAAACTAGCTGGAATATTACTTAATATGGAATTAAAAGGAGTGGTTAGACCACTACCTGGTAAGTTATTTGAAATTATTTAATCTTTATAAATAAAAAAAGCAGTTATGTTGCTTTTAAAGAAACATAACTGCTTTAATTTTTCTCTCAGAAAGGTGTTTAATACCCAACTTTTTCTCTTACCCTAGCTAAAACATCATTAGCAATTACTGTTGCTTTTTCTGCACCAATAGCAAGTATCTTATCTAATTCGTCTGTGTTATTCATGTAGTAATTATAACGCTCTCTTTGGTGTGCAAATTTTTCAACAATTAGCTCAAATAAGGCTTGTTTTGCATGACCATAACCAAAACCACCATTTTCATAATTAGCTTTCATGGTTTCTATTTCTTCTTCAGAAGCTAAAAGTGCATATAAGGCAAAGCAGTTACAGGTTTTCCAGTCTTTAGGATCTTCTAAAGCAGTACTATCTGTTTCAATACCCATAATTTGTTTACGTAGTTTTTTATCGTTTAAAAACAAATTAATAAAGTTGTTTCTACTTTTACTCATTTTTTCACCATCAGTTCCAGGAACAAGCATGATGTTTTCTTGTATTTTTCCTTCAGGTAGTACAAAAGTTTCTCCCATTTTAGCGTGAAAACGAGATGCTACATCACGAGTCATTTCTATGTGTTGTAGTTGGTCTTTTCCAACAGGAATTATATTGGCATCATAGGCTAAAATATCTGCAGCCATAAGCATTGGATAGGTAAATAAACCAGCATTTACATCGTCCAAACGATCTGCTTTGTCTTTAAAACCATGTGCTAAGGTTAAGCGTTGAAAAGGGAAAAAGCAAGACAAGTACCAAGATAACTCTGTTACTTGCGGAACATCACTTTGTCTGTAAAACACTGTTTTTTCAACATTTAATCCAAAAGCAAGCCAAGTGGCAGCAACAGAGTAGGTGTTTTCTCTTAAAACTGCTGCATCTTTAATTTGCGTTAAAGTGTGCAAGTTTGCAATAAATAAAAACGATTCGTTTTTTGCGTCTTCAGCCATTTTAATTGCTGGCATAATTGCGCCTAAAATGTTTCCTAAGTGCGGAGTTCCAGTGCTTTGTACTCCTGTTAAAATTCTTGCCATAGTATTACCTACAAAAGCAGGTATCTCTTTAAATTAAACTTAATTCTTTTTTAGTAAAGCAAAGATAATTTTTTTATAATGAGGAGTTCAATAATTTTAGTAGTTTTGGAGCTTATGAAAATTTTTAAATACATTTTCTGGATTTTCTATCGTATCTGGTTTTATATACTAGTTGCATTACCAATACTTGTAATGTTTCCGTTTCTTTTAATTTCTATACTTAAAGAATCTTGGTATCCTTATTTTTTTAAACTAGCACGCATTTGGGCTAGATTTATATTAATTGGTATGGGTTTACCAACCAAAACAGAATACCAACAAAAACCTGAAGCCAATAAAAGTTACATGTTTATAGCTAATCATACGTCTATGATCGATATTATGTTAATGTTGGTTACTGTTAAAAATCCTTTTGTTTTTGTTGGTAAAGCTGAATTATCAAAAATACCTTTATTTGGTTTTTTCTATAAACGTACTTGTATTTTAGTAGATCGAAGTAGCGCTAAAAGTAGACAAGCTGTTTTTTTAAGAGCACAAAGACGACTTAAGCAAGGCTTAAGTATTTGTATTTTTCCTGAAGGTTTGGTGCCTGAAGAACATGTGCTTTTAGACCAATTTAAAGATGGTGCTTTTAGATTAGCTATTAACCATAAAACACCGATTGTGCCTATTACGTTTGCAGATAATAAAAAACGTTTTTCGTATACCTTTTTTAGTGGTGGCCCAGGAATTTTAAGAGCTAAAATGCATCAATTTATTCCAACAGCACATCTTACAACAGAGGATACTAAAGCTTTAAACCAACAATCTAGACAAGTTGTTTTACAGCAATTACAACAGTTTGAAAACAAAAAAAGCTACTCTTGGCACAGAGTAGCTTGATATAAAAATCACCTAATAAAAGGTCACTTAAAAATTAAAATTTATAATTTAACCCAGTGTACACACCAATAATGTAAGGGTTAAAGTTTCCAGAAGTATCACTAAAAGCATTGAGTTGATACTTAAAAGTAGGTTCGATATTTAAAATTACAGATTTAGAAAAACTGTAATTTAATCCTAACCCAAAATTAGCACTAAAACTTAAGTCGTTAATATTGTTGGCTTGTCCAATTTCGGTTTTAAAACCATCATACTCTGACACCAATGCGTTATCATCTAGTATAAAAGAGCTAAATCCACCAATAATATTTAAATTAATTTTTTTATTAATTACAGCATATTCCACCTCCAAAGGAATTTCAAAATAAGAAATACGTTGACTTAAAGCTACATTTTTTAATAATCCAATATTTGTAGTTTCTAATACAAGATTATTACTACTAATAATGTTCATAGTGTGATTATTAATTGCGTTAAAATCTACATTACGCATTTCTTTAGGATTTGGTATGGTACTTACGTTTTCGTAGACTATAACATTGTCTGTGTCGTAACTTAGATTTAGGCGATTAATACCAGACCTTAGTGTAAGTTTATTATTAAGTGCATATCCAACCTTAACACCATAACTGGTGTTTATTTCACCAGATTTATTATTGGTATTAAACTCTTCCGCAATGTGAGATCCTTCACCAAATGTATTATAGTATACGGGAGCTACATTGGCATTAATCTTCCATTTTGTATTATTTTCAGAAGTCTCTTCAATGATTTCTTCCGTCTCCTCGTTTTGGGCAATAGCATCTTCTATAGTTTCATTATCATTAATAGACTTTTCTTCTGTTATTTTGTTTTCAGCAAGTAAAACGGTGTTATTAGATGTGTTGTTTTTATCAGTATTGTTTATTGAAACTGTATTGACTTTATCAGATGGTTTGTATGTATTGTTTTCCGCTACAGCGTTTTTATTGTTTGTAGAAGAAATTGAGCTGTTTGTATTAACTTCATTTTTTTTGTTTTTTGTTGAAGCAATAGCATTTGTAGCTTGGTGTTTCGTTTTGTTTGTTGCTTTACTTCTAACCGAAACTATTCTGCTTTTAGAGGTGTTTTTATTTACTAAATTATTGTTGTTATTTGTAATTACACCGGAAGTACTATTGTTGGGTTTGCTATTGGTGTTTGTTTTATTTTTGACAGTGTTTGTAACCGTTGGTGTTTGAGTTGTTGTAGGTGCTGTAACAACAGATTTTGAATTAGGTGTTATGCCTGATTTTTCTTTAGTATCAAAGTTGGGTGATTGTGATGTAGTGTTATTTTTAATCGAATTATCACCATTTGTATTAACTACATTTGGTGTGTTTTTTTGATCTTTGGTATTAAAAAGGGATTGCCCTAAAAATAAAAGTAATGCAAATGAAGCAGCAACACCTGCTAATTTAAGCCATAAAGGCCAAATTAAAACGATTTTGTCGGTGTCTTTCTCTTTTAACTTAGATTGAATTTTTTGCCAGTTTTTAGGGTCTGGTTTAGCCTCAAAATCTTTAAATTTCTCTTGAAAAAGACGGTCTATGTTCTTTTTGTTACTCATTATAATGATTGAGCGTTTAAACGCTTTTTATAGTCTAATATTTTTTCTTTTAACAATTTTCTTGCTCTCGCTAAATTGGATTTTGTTGTTCCTGTTGTAATAGCTAAAGCTTGGGCTATTTCTTTGTGTGAGTAGCCATCCAATGCGTAAAGGTTAAATACCAATCGGTATCTGTCTGGTAACTCTTGTATACATTGCAATAAAAAATCGATGTCAACTTCATCATCATCAATTTCAATTGTATCATCTACTAAAGCATCTTCATTTACAATGTCAAATACCTTTTGATTTCTGTAACGTTGTAAGGCAGTATTTATGGTAATTCGTTTTAGCCAACCTTCAAAACTACCTTTGTTTTTATATTGCTTTATTTTGTCAAATATGGTTAAAAAAGCATCTTGTAAATTATCTTCAGCTTCGGCATAACTTCTTGAATACTTCAAGCTTATCGAGAATAACTTGCTTGAAAAAAGCTGATATAACTCACTTTGGGCTTTGGTATCATTAGATTTACATTTATGTATGAGTTGGTCTAAACTCAATTTATATAAAGGTATTAATTAATGAAATAATTAGTCAACAACTTCAATTTCATAGGTCTGATATGGCGCATTTGCTGTGTTTATTCCAGCTTCATCTTCTCTTAAAAATTTAAATATATGTACTCCAGTCTCTGTAGGGGTAAAATTAAAGGAAGCTTCCATTTCTTCATCAAGTATACTACAGTTATCAGTTGTAATTACCGAGTTTAAAATGGCTATTTTACTAGTGTTACCCTCTACGTCATAAAATATATCTTGAAAAAAATAACAACTTGTAGGTCTAATATAAGATAAATCTATTTGATAGGTGTGTCCAACTTGGCAGTACTCAGGCATAGTCACGCTTTCAATAGGTAAGACTTTTACATAAGCAGTTAAATTTGGGTTATTATCATCAAGACTACACGATAGGTTTAACAATATAAGTAGGCCAAAAAATATTTTTTTCATTTTAAAATAAACTATAGTTTTTTTAATAGATGCAATTTTTTGTAAAAGGTTGCGTCTAAAACCAAAAAAATCCCGATATAATCGGGATTTTAATGTTAAACACTCTCTTTAATTGCTGTTTTAATTTTTTGTTCCAGCTCATCAAATAGTTCTGGGTTATCTTTTATAATTAGTTTTACAGCATCACGACCTTGTCCTAATTTTGTATCTTGATAACTAAACCAAGATCCACTTTTCTTAACAATTTCTTTTTCTACTGCAACATCTAATATTTCACCTACTTTACTAACACCTTCACCATACATGATGTCAAACTCAGCCATTCTAAAAGGAGGTGCAACTTTGTTTTTCACCACTTTTACTCTGGTTTTGTTACCTAAAACGGATCCATTGCTGTCTTTTATTTGTGTAGATCGTCTTATATCTAATCTAACAGAAGCGTAAAATTTTAATGCATTTCCTCCAGTTGTTGTTTCTGGATTACCAAACATTACACCAATTTTTTCACGTAATTGGTTAATAAATATTACTGTACAGTTAGTTTTGCTAATAGAGGCTGTTAATTTTCTTAAAGCTTGTGACATTAATCTAGCGTGTAATCCCATTTTAGAATCTCCCATTTCTCCTTCAATTTCACTTTTAGGAGTTAATGCTGCTACAGAATCCACAACCACTATATCAATAGCACCAGATCTAATTAAATTATCAGCAATTTCTAAAGCTTGCTCACCATTATCAGGTTGAGATATAATAAGGTTATCAATGTCAACACCTAATTTTTCAGCATAAAATCTATCAAAAGCATGTTCTGCATCAATAAAAGCTGCTATACCACCTGCTTTTTGCGCCTCTGCAATAGCATGAAGCGTTAAAGTTGTTTTACCAGAAGATTCTGGTCCATAAATTTCTACGACTCTACCTCTAGGGTAACCACCAACACCTAAAGCGATATCTAAACCTAAAGATCCAGAAGGGATAGCTTCTACATCAACAACTGCAGCATCACTCATTTTCATTACGGTTCCTTTACCATAAGCTTTATCAAGTTTATCTAGTGTTAATTGCAGTGCTTTAAGTTTAGCGTCTTTTTCTTTACTCATACGTCAATTTTTATTAAAATAATTCTATGCTAAAATACTACTTTTTTAAATAATTTTAATTTTCTCACGCAACCTTTTTAAAGTTTTTGCATCTACTTATTGAAGTGGAAAAGATAAGCTATGAAAAAGAAAATTTAATCTGCTTTTTAAAATGTTTAATCCTTTTAAAATTGAGGGTATGAAATATTTAAAAAAAATAGTGTTTATTAAATCATTAGGCGTTTCAGTTACTGTTTTACTCAATAGTAGCTGTAAAGCCGATGGAGGTTAGCTCAATAATATTTTTAATTAAGTTTAAAACATATTAACGAGTTAGTCTATTAAAAGTCCTTTGCAAAGCGCAAAGGACTTTTTTTGTTTTAATAAATAGTAAACACATTTGCATTACTTCAACTTTGTTAATTAATTTAAAATAATACCTTTGCACAAACTTTTTAATAACACTTAAAACTAGGTATAGCATGCAACTGTACAACAAATTAAGCGCTAACGAAAGAGCAGAACTTATAGAAAAAGCTGGGAAAGATCGTTTAACACTATCTTTTTATCAGTACGCTCAGATTAGCAATCCACAACAATTAAGAGACCAATTATTTATTAAATGGGACAGTTTAGATGTCTTAGGTCGTATTTATGTCGCTACAGAAGGGATTAATGCCCAATTATCACTTCCTGCAGATCAATTTGAAGCTTTTAAAAACCATTTAGATGGTATCAGTTTTTTAAAAGACGTAAGGCTAAACATTGCAGTTGAGCAAGACAACATGTCTTTTTTAAAGCTTAAAGTTAAAGTCCGAGAAAAAATAGTAGCAGATGGACTTAATGACGATACTTTTGACGTTACTAACAAAGGTGTGCATTTGTCAGCAAAAGATTTTAACGACATGCTATCCAATCCAAATACAGTATGTGTGGATATGCGTAATCATTATGAAAGTGAAATAGGTCATTTTGATGGAGCAGTAACACCAGATGTTGATACTTTTAGAGAATCTTTAGATATTATTGAAGCCGATTTACGAGAACATAAAGAAGAAAAAAACCTGCTAATGTATTGTACTGGAGGAATCCGTTGCGAAAAAGCAAGTGCTTATTACAAGCATAAAGGTTTTAAAAATGTTTACCAGTTAGAAGGTGGAATTATTGAATACACAAGACAGGTAAATGAAGAGGGTATTGAAAATAAATTTATAGGAAAAAACTTTGTTTTTGACGAGCGTAGATCAGAAAAAATAAGCGATCACGTGATTGCAAAATGTCACCAATGTGGTACCTCATGTGATACACACGTTAATTGTGCTAACGATGCTTGTCATTTATTATTCATACAATGCGAAACTTGTAAAACCGAAATGGATAACTGTTGCTCAACAGCTTGTAAAGAAATACATGCATTACCATTTGAAGAACAAAAAGCGTTGCGTAAAGGACAAGGTAATAGTAATGATATCTTTAAAAAAGGTCGAGCAGATCACTTACCATACAAAAAAGATTTGCGTAATATTTTTGAGACATTTAAAAAATAATAACAAGACATTAATAATCAAAAAGCGTGATATATTTTATCACGCTTTTTTTATATTTTAAAGTCACCTAAATAATCTTATCTTTACAAATTAGAACAGTTGTTACATTCGCTTACGCAAAAACAACTAATTATTAATCTTCATCTTTAGGGTAACGCCTTAAGATTCAATATATACACATAAATAGTATGGCTTGTCAAAGTTGCGCTACAGGAAAAGACGGACAACCAAAAGGTTGCAAGAATAACGGAACGTGTGGTACAGATAGTTGCAATAAATTAACCGTTTTTGATTGGTTAGCAAATATGTCTGTTCCAAATGGTGAAAAACCGTTTGATTGGGTAGAAGTTAGATTTAAAAATGGTCGAAAACATTATTACCATAATTCAGAAAATTTAACACTAAGTATTGGTGACATTGTTGCTACTCAAGCTCAATCTGGTCACGATATAGGTATGGTTACCCTTACGGGAGAATTGGTTCGCGTTCAAATCAAACGTAAAAAAATAGATACCAAAAAAGATATCTTAAAAATATACCGTAAAGCCTCTCAAAAAGATATAGATATTTGGAGTGAAGCACGTGATAAAGAAGAACCTATGAAGGTTAAAGCACGTCAGTTTGCAATAGATTTGAAGCTATCTATGAAAATTTCGGATATCGAGTTTCAAGGAGATGCAAGTAAAGCTACCTTTTACTACACAGCTGAAGAGCGTGTAGATTTTAGAGAGCTTATAAAACTATATGCTAGAGAGTTTAGAATTAGAATAGAAATGAAACAAGTTGGGTTTCGTCAGGAAGCTTCAAGACTTGGTGGTATTGGATCTTGTGGACGTGAGTTATGTTGCTCTACGTGGTTAACAGATTTTAGGTCTGTTAGTACAAGTGCAGCGCGTTACCAGCAATTATCCTTAAATCCTCAAAAATTAGCAGGACAATGCGGAAAGCTTAAATGTTGTTTAAATTACGAACTTGATTCTTATTTAGACGCCTTAAAAGCGTTCCCTAAATCTGATGTAAAGTTATACACAGAAAAAGGAACAGCTGTCTGTCAAAAAACAGATATTTTTAAAGGTCACATGTGGTATGCCTATGAAGGTGAATGGATGAATTGGCATTTAATTACTACAGATCAAGCTAGAGAAATTATAGCAATTAATAAAAAAAGAGAAAAGGTTGCAAGTTTAGAGGAGTATGCAGCAGATCTTATAATTGAAGACAAAGCAGAGTTTGAAAACGTTGTTGGTCAAGATAGTTTAACACGTTTTGATAGTCCAAAAGGGAATAAAAAACGTAGAAACAATAGAAGCCGTAATAAAAAGAAACCACAACACGCTAAAACTGAAGCAAAAGGCAATAACAACAATAATAGGCCTAAACCTAAACAAGCCAATAAGCCTCAGCAAAAAAATAAGTCGCAACAAGCAAATAAAGCACAGCAAGGTAACCCTAATGCTAAGCCTAAGCCAAGACGTAAGCCAAACCGAAAAAAACCACAAAACAACAACAATAAGTCTAATGAAACTAAGTAATATTGCAATTGTTTTAATGTTTTTTTTAGTCCTATCATGTGACTCAAATGCGGTTTTTGATAAATATCAAAGTGTTTCTACATCTTGGAATAAAGAGGGTGTTGTTAATTTTAAAATCAATGCACCAGATTCATTAAATCCTTATAATTTGTTTGTTAATGTTAGAAACACAAATGATTATAAATTTAGTAACCTGTATTTAATTGTTCAAATGAAATTTCCTCACGGAAAAGCAATTACAGATACGCTTCAGTATGAAATGACTGAAAAAAACGGAGCATGGTTAGGTCAAGGTTTATCTGCTGTAAAAGAGAATAAGTTGTGGTATAAAGAAGGTGTTATTTTTAAAGAAAGCGGTACATACGACGTTACAATTCAACATGCCATGCGCAATAATGGTGATGTAAATGGAGTTGTCAATTTAGAAGGGATCACAGATGTTGGTTTTAGAATAGAAAAAGCAAAATAAAATACTGTCACACTGCGCATAGTCGAAGTGTATATTAAAAAAGATATATTAAAGTTAGAATGGCAAATACAAAAAAAGAAGAAGTGTCAGGTTTTGAAAAATATATTCGTTGGTTCTGGATATTATTTTTAACAGGTGTATTTTCAATAATCTTGTTTTTCTTATTAGCGTCTTGGGGAGCTTTTGGGGAGTTACCAGATCACACACAATTAGAAAATCCAAAAACTAATTTAGCTACCGAAATTATTTCGTCTGACGGAAAAACATTAGCTAAATTTTATTTTAACGATAATCGTACTCCTGTACCTTTTAACGAACTACCAAAACATTTAGTAGAAGCCTTAATAGCAACAGAGGACGCCAGATATTATGACCATTCAGGTATTGACGGTCGTGGGACATTACGTGCAATATTAAAACCAGGAAGTGGTGGTGCAAGTACAATTTCTCAGCAATTAGCTAAACAATTATTACATGGTGAAGGGTCTTCAAATATTTTTACTCGTGTCATTCAAAAAGCTAAAGAATGGGTGATTGCTATTCGTTTAGAACGTCAATATACTAAAGAAGAAATTATTGCTCAATATTTTAATATTTACGATTTTGGTAATAATGGAGATGGTATTAGATCAGCATCTAATATTTATTTTAATAAAGAACCTAAGGATTTAAGTATTAAAGAGTCTGCAATGTTAGTTGGGATGTTTAAAAATTCATCATTTTACAACCCAATACCTTCAAGAAACCCTGTAGGTGTTAAAAACAGAAGAAATGTTGTGCTGTATCAAATGGAAAACTATGGCTACATTTCTAAAAAAGTAAAAGATTCGTTACAAAAAACAGAGTTAGATTTAGATTTTTCTCCTCAAACACATAGTACTGGATCGGCTACTTATTTTAGAGAGTACTTAAGAAGTTGGATGAAAGATTGGATGAATGATCCAAAAAACCGTAAACCAGACGGAAGTAAATATAATATCAACAGTGATGGTTTAAAAATCTATACAACCATAGATTCACGTATGCAAAAATACGCTGAGTTAGCAGTTTCTAGGCATATGCCTAGACTACAAGCTGAATTTTTTAATCAAAACACTCCTGATCGTAATCCTACAGCTCCATTTAGAGATTTAAGCAAAAGTGAAATAAATAAACTTCTTAATTCTCATATGAAGCGTGGAGAAAGATGGCGAATTTTGAAGAAAGCTGGAAAATCGGACAAAGAAATAGTAGCGTCTTTTCATAAACCTACTAAAATGTCTGTTTTTAAATGGAAAGATGGTAAAGCAAGTCAAGTAGATACTGTGATGAAGCCAATAGATTCTATGCGTTATTACAAATCTTTTTTCCATCCAGGAATGATGAGTATGGATCCTCAAACAGGTCATGTTAAAGCATGGGTTGGAGGTATGGACTACAGGCATTTTAAATATGATATGGTTAAGCAAGGTAAACGCCAAGTGGGTTCTACTTTTAAACCGTTTGTTTATGCTACAGCCATAAATCAATTACATATGTCGCCATGTGATAAACTACCATTAGCACCAATAACTATTGAAGCTAATAAGTACGGTAATCCAGAACCATGGACACCAACTAATGATGGAGGTGATTATGATGGAGAAAAGACTTTGAAAGATGCTCTAGCAAATTCTGTTAACACCATTACAGCTAGGTTAATGGATAAAGTTGGACCACAGCCTGTTGCTGAATTAGCTAAAAATTTAGGAATTACTTCAGAGATTCCGTTAGTGCCATCTATAGCGCTAGGGACTCCAGATATTAGTGTGTATGAAATGGTAGGTGCTTATTCTGCATTTGCAAATCAAGGGGTTTACACTAAACCAGTAATGATTACTACAATTGTAGATAAAAATGATACTGTGTTATATCAGTTTGTTCCAGAAACTAAGGATGTTTTAAGTGATGAAACAGCTTACGTTACGGTAAAACTAATGGAAGGTGTTACCCAAAGTGGTTCTGGAGGTAGACTTAGAGGTAAAGGACGAGATAAATGGAGAGCAGATTATAGAGAAATTATTACAGGTTATCCTTATGAGTTTACAAACCCTATAGCTGGAAAAACAGGTACAACACAAAACCAATCAGATGGTTGGTTTATGGGTATGGTACCTAATTTAGTAACTGGTGTTTGGGTCGGAGCAGAAGATAGATCAGTACATTTTAGAAGTGTTACTTATGGTCAAGGTGCAGCCATGGCTTTACCAATTTGGGGAATGTACATGAAAAGTTGTTATGAGGACGAAACATTAAATATATCTAAAGGTTATTTTAAAAAACCTTCAGGTTTAACCATTGAGGTTGATTGTAGTAATTACCAACAAGATGAAGGAGGGTCTGATGGATTAGATATTCCTGAAGATGATGTGCCAGAAGAATTAGAAATGTAATAGACTCTATTTTCAATAAAATAAAAAAGCCATTCTGTCAAGAATGGCTTTTTTATTTCTTAAATTTAAACCACAAAAATTCATAAAATAATGATTCTAAAAACAGTAAAATCTGTAGAGGATGCACTGCAAGGTGTACAAGATAATATGACCTTTATGTTAGGTGGTTTTGGACTTAGTGGTATTCCAGAAAGTGCTATTGCAGAGCTTGTAAAACGTAATGTTAAAGGTGTAACCTGCATTTCTAATAATGCTGGAGTTGACGATTTTGGTTTGGGCTTATTGTTACAAAAAAAGCAAATCAAAAAAATGGTATCTTCTTATGTTGGAGAAAATGATGAGTTTGAAAGACAAATGTTGTCAGGTGAATTAGATGTCGAGTTAATTCCGCAAGGAACTTTAGCAGAGCGTTGTCGTGCTGCTCAAGCTGGTTTTCCTGCTATTTTTACTCCTGCTGGATATGGGACAGAAGTTGCAGAAGGAAAAGAAACTAGAGAATTTGATGGTAAAATGTATGTTTTAGAACATGCTTTTAAAGCCGATTTTGCTTTTGTCAAAGCTTGGAAAGGTGATACTGCAGGTAATTTGATTTTTAAAGGAACAGCAAGAAATTTTAATCCATGTATGGCTGGAGCAGCAAAAATTACTGTTGCTGAGGTAGAACACTTAGTTCCTGTGGGAGAATTAGATCCAAATCAAATTCATATTCCAGGAATATTTGTTCAACGTATTTTTCAAGGAGAAACCTACGAAAAGAGAATTGAACAAAGAACCGTTCGAACAAAACAATAATTTAATATAATTTCTGCTTAAGCAGAAAAAAATAGAATCACATGCTTGACAAAACAGGAATAGCAAAACGTATCGCACAAGAAGTCCAAGATGGCTATTATGTTAATTTAGGGATAGGAATACCGACACTTGTAGCAAATTACGTTAGAGAAGATATAGAAGTAGAATTTCAGTCTGAAAACGGTGTTTTAGGAATGGGTCCATTTCCTTTTGAAGGGGAAGAAGATGCAGATATAATAAATGCAGGAAAACAAACTATTACCACTTTACCAGGAGCTAGTTTTTTTGATAGTGCAACAAGCTTTGCAATGATACGTGGTCAACACGTAGATCTTACTATTTTAGGAGCAATGGAAGTTGCAGAAAATGGTGATATAGCCAACTGGAAAATACCAGGTAAAATGGTAAAAGGAATGGGTGGAGCAATGGATTTGGTTGCAAGTGCCGAAAATATTATAGTCGCTATGATGCATACTAACAGAGCAGGAGCTTCTAAACTGCTAAGTAAGTGTAGTCTTCCTCTGACTGGTGTTGGTTGTGTAAAAAAAATTGTTACCAATCTAGCTGTTTTAGAGGTGACCGATAAAGGTTTTAAGCTTTTAGAAACCGCTCCTGGTGTAACTGTTGAAGATGTGAAAAATGCTACAGAAGGAACTTTAATTATTGAAGGTGATATTCCTGAAATGAATATTTAGTCCATGCGAATTAAAACTCTTGCAAATCAATATGTTGAATATGTTTATACTATTAATAGAGATTACGATTTAATTCAAGATCGATTTGTAAGAAACACAACTATTGCTTTAGATTTTTTGGTTAAAAGTAGCGCACTTACTATTAATTTTAAAGAAGATGGTATGCAGCAAAAAGTAGATGTTATGGATGTTTTGGTTGCAGACGTTGATAATAACATTACAATAATTTCTGGTCAGAAAAATGCCTACAGTCCTAAATATAACACCATTTTGTTTTATGATACACATGGTGTTGTGTTTAGGAAAAATCATAAAAAGAAATGGTTTAGAAGTAATAAAGGGTACAATTCTCCTGTATCCTTATTATCACATGAATTAATACATTGTTATAACGAGTTGTATAACACTGATGATTATTTAGCAAGAAAAAGAAACCATACTTCTAAGGGAAAAAAATTGATGCTGATGGTCATGATTTATCGTTTCCTAATGCGGAAGAAGTATTTGTTATTAAAATGACTAATCAAGTTGCTTCTAGATTAGGTGAGGATAGACGATCTAATTATGGTAGAAGTTATTATCCTACACGTGGTGTTTTGACTGTTGAAAGAGTAAAAAAGACTTAAAATGTTAAAAAAACATGTATTTTGTCGAATTATAGTGCTTTTAAACTTCTTTGTTTAAAAATGCTTTGTATGTTTACAATCCCAAACCTAACCAATAATATTAATCTAAGTTTACCATGGCTTAGCCTAAATGTTATACTTTTTTGTCTCAAATTTATCAAAAACTTAACCTACTATGTTTTTTAAAAATTTAATAAGAAAAATTAAAATGACTACTAGCTTAATTGGAAATATTTTATACTTAACTAAAAAGGTATTTATGCTATAATCCTTTTGGGATTGCTTCAATTAATTTTTTAGTATAGTTTTTTCTTGGCGTATTGTAGATAATATCTGCATCGTCTAATTCTTCAACCTGTCCTTTATTCATAACCAATAGCTGGTCACTCATGTATTTAACTACTGCTAAATCATGAGAAATAAATATATAGGTAAATCCAAAGTTTTCTTTTAATTCATTTAAAAGGTTTAAAACTTGTGCTTGGACAGAGATGTCTAAAGCAGATACAGATTCATCACAAACTATTAACTTAGGTTGCAAAGCAATTGTTCGTGCAATACCTACGCGCTGTCTTTGTCCACCAGAAAATTCATGTGGATATTTATTAAAAGCTGATGAGTCTAATCCAACGCGATTTAAAATGTCAAGTGTTTTTTGTTGCCTTTTTATATCTGTTTCATATAAATTATGGACTTTCATAGGTTCCATAATAGCATTACCAATGGTTAATCTTGGGTTTAATGATGCATAAGGGTCTTGAAAAATTATCTGTATATCTTTCCTTATGGCAATAGTTTCGGATTTATTAAGGTCTGTAATGTCTTTTCCGTTATATAATATTTGCCCTTTAGTGGCTTTGTCCAATAATAATATGGCGTTACCTAGGGTAGATTTACCGCAACCAGACTCGCCTACTAGTCCTAAAGTTTCTCCTTTATATAACTTAAAACTTACATTATTAACAGCTTTAAAGGTTTCCGCTTTAGCGAAAAAACCTGATTTTGAAAGGTATTCTTTTTCAAGATTAATAACTTCAAGTAAAGGAGGGTTAGCATATAATTCTTCATGCTTTTTTTGACGCATGTTTTGTGTAATTATTTCTGAAGAAACTTCATTATTTAAAACATCAGCGATGGTTGGAAGCGTTTTAAGTCTAACATTTAAAGCAGGTCTAGATTGTATTAGTGCTTTTGTATAATTGTGTTTAGGGTTATTAAATATGGATTGTACGTCATTTTGCTCGACTATTTGTCCTTTGTACATAACTAACACGCGATTAGCAATTTCGGAAATCAGACTTAAATCATGAGTAATAAAAATAACACTCATTTTTGTCTCAGTTTGTAAGTCTTTAAGTAAGTTAATAATATCCTTTTGTACTGTAACGTCTAATGCTGTAGTTGGTTCGTCGGCTATTAGTAATTCCGGTTTACAAGCAATAGCCATAGCAATCATTACGCGTTGTTTTTGACCTCCTGATATTTCATGAGGGTAAGTTTTATAAACGCGTTTCGGGTTTGGTAATTTTACTTTTTCAAATAATAGTAAGGCTTCCGTTTTGATTTCTTTTTTAGTAAGGTTTGTATGCTGTAGTAATATTTCCTCCACTTGCTTTCCACAAGTCATAGATGGATTAAGAGAACTCATAGGTTCTTGAAATATCATTGCTATTTTGCGTCCTCTTATCGTTTGAAAAGTTTTATTGCTTATTTGTATTAAATCTTGAGATCCAAATTGAATTGAACCTGAGTTTATAGTTGCTATATTTTTAGGAAGTAATCCTAAAATAGCTAATGACGAAACCGATTTACCAGAACCAGATTCGCCAACAATTCCGATAATTTCATTTTTGTAGACTGAGTATGAAATATCATGTATGATTTGCTTTTCGGTAGTATTGCTTTTGAAACTAATTGATAGGTTTTTTATGTCAAGTAAAAGGTCGCTCATATACAGTAAAAATAGCTAATTTAATGTTTTTTGTTGTGGTTAAAACCACACAATTTATCGAATGATTTAAAACATGGTGTTTTTAATCGAAAAAAATCAAATCAAAATGCATTAATGTTAAAATATTAATACTTTTCTTGAATAATATTTATTTAAAGTATTAATTAATTAACCATTTAACATGAAAAAAACAATTACATTAACTTTTCTAAGCTTCTTTTTTGCTTGTTCTGTTTTTGCTCAGCAAGACAGAAATTGTAGTACTATGGAAAACTTAGAATATCGAAAACAATTGGATCCTACCCTTGAACATAGGATGAATCAAATTGAAGTTTTTACACAGCAAAAAATGGCACAACCAGAAAGTGCCAGAGTTGACGGAAGCATAATTACTATACCTGTTGTAATACATGTATTGTACAGAAATAGTACAGAAAACATTAGTGAGGCTCAAATTCAGTCACAATTAGATGTTTTAAACGAAGATTTTAGACGTACTAATCCTGATGCAGATAACGCATGGTCACAAGCAGCAGATACCGAAATTCAGTTTTGTTTGTCTACTGTAGATCCTAACGGAAATGCGACAACAGGTATTACAAGAAAACAAGTAACCCGTCAAGATTGGGGAACTTCTGATGACATGAAACGCTCTTCAACAGGAGGTGTCAACCCTTGGGACACTTCAGAATATTTAAATATGTGGATTGTACCTTTAATGACAAGTCAAGGAGGAACAATATTGGGTTATGCTCAATTTCCTGGAGGTAGTGCTGCTACTGATGGAGTTGTTATGGGTTACAATTATTTTGGACGTGTAGGTAATGTTAGTGCGCCTTTTGATGGAGGACGTACAACGACCCATGAAGTTGGACATTATTTAAACTTAAGACATATTTGGGGAGACTCTAATTGTGGTAATGATTTTGTAAGTGATACACCAACACATCAAACTTCAAATGGAGGTTGTCCAATAGGACAAGTATCTTGTGGGTCTACAGATATGGTGCAAAACTATATGGATTATACTAACGACTCTTGTATGAACTTATTTACTCAAGGTCAAAAAGCACGTATGCGTGCTGTCTTAGAAGCTGGAGGTGTAAGACGCTCTTTAGCTTTGTCTGATAAATGTGGAGGTGGTGGAACCACTCCAACTTGTACAGATGGTGTACAGAATGGAGATGAAACAGGTATAGATTGTGGTGGATCATCTTGTGCACCTTGTCAAACAGCTTGTAATGATAATGAAATTAATGTGTCTATTACTTTTGATAGTTATCCTGAAGAAACTGCTTGGACTATAGTAAACGCTAGCGGAACGACTGTAGCTTCTGGAGCATACTCTTCTGCTAATGCTGATGGATCAACAGTTAACGAAAGTTATTGCTTACCAAATGGATGTTATGACTTTGTTATAACTGATGTCTATGGAGATGGTATATGTTGTTCATATGGTAATGGTTCTTATAGTGTTACTAGCGGATCAACTACTTTAGCTTCTGGTGGCTCATTTACTAATTCGGACACTACTAATTTTTGTTTGGGAAGTGTGTCAGATACTGTTAAGCCAGTAATAACACTAGTTGGTGCCTCAACCATTAATTTAACAGTTGGAGATACTTATAATGAATTAGGTGCTACAGCTACAGATAATATAGATGGTAATATTACGTCTAGTATTGTTGTTTCTGGTACTGTAAATACAAATACAGCAGGAACTTACACTAGAAACTATAATGTAAGTGATGCAGCAGGTAATGCGGCTAATCAAATATCAAGAAGTATTGTAGTTAGTTCTGGAAATACATCAGGATGTTCTGGAGCTATAACTTCGTTTCCATATAGTGAAGGATTTGAATCAGGATTTGGAGCTTGGACTCAAGGTTCTGGAGACGATTTTAATTGGACAACTACTAGTGGAGCAACACCTTCAAGTAATACAGGACCATCAAGCGCAAGTTCTGGTTCTCAATACGCATTCATGGAATCTTCAGCACCAAATTATTCCACTAAACGTGCTATATTAGTCTCTCCTTGCTTTGACTTATCTGGAGTGTTAAACGGTACTTTTAATTTTAAATACCATATGTATGGAGCAACTGCTATGGGAAGTTTAAGTTTAGCTATAAGTACAAATAATGGATCTTCATGGTCTACTGTTTGGTCGCAATCAGGTAACCAAGGTAATGCTTGGTTAGATGGTAGTGTAGATTTATCATCTTATTCTGGAAACTCTATTCAATTAAGATTTGATGGTACTACAGGTACAACATGGCAAGGTGATATGGCAGTAGATGCAATTAGTTTAACTAATGGATCTGCAGATAAATGTGCTGGAGTTCCAGAATACGTTAGTACTCAAACTTACGCAGTAGGAGATCAGGTGGTTTACCTTGATACATTATATGAAAGAACAGCTAGTGGATGGACCAATTTAGGGTCTTGTGGTACAGCAAGATTGTCTAATGATGGTTTTGTTCAATATCTAGGTGTAGATATTTCTATTTATCCAAATCCTGTTAAAGGCTATATGTTATTTGTAAAAGCTAATGTTGAAAACTTACCATTTACGGTAGTTAATATGCTTGGACAGCAAGTTGCAAAAGGAATCACTACTTCAAACGGAATAAACGTTAGTAAATTAGAATCTGGTTTATACTTAATTCAATTTGAAGTTAACGACACTATTGAAACAAGAAAGTTTGTAAAAGAATAATCTTGTTAGTAGTAAATTAATCAACCAAAAAAAGCCTCAACTTATGTTGAGGCTTTTTGTATATAATAATTTAAACATGTATAATTTCATCATCATTTAAAATTGAATCACCACGTAGTCTCAAAAATATTTGAGCGACAGCTATGGTGTCTTTTTCACAATAAGTAATGATTCTATCTATGTCATTAGTTTGGTAATACACACTGTAGACTTCGCTTCCGTCTATATCATCTTTAGGCGATGGTATACCAAGAACATTGGTCATTAATTTTAAAGAAGTGTAGGTTTTGTAATCGCCAAATTTCCATAATTCCATAGTGTCTAAATGTGGGACCTCCCATGGTTTTTTACCAAATAAATTTAATTTATAAGGTAGCTCTATGTTATGGATAATCATGCGTCTTGCTATGTACGGAAAATCAAATTCTTTACCATTATGTGCACAAAGTAAATGTTTAGCTTGACTAAAATGAGAAATTAAAAGGTTTTTAAATTCGACTAAAAGTTTACGTTCTTCACCATAAAAAGAGGTCGTTCTAAATAAACGTGTGTCTCCTTGAATAGTAAAATAGCCAACCGAAATACATATTATTTTTCCAAATTCAGCCCAAATTCCAGCACGATCATAAAACTCTTCAGCTGTAAATTCTTCCTTACGTTGGTAGCGTGATTTTGCTTCCCAAAGGTCTTGTTTGGTTTTATCTAAATCCGAAAAATTCTCGGTTTCAGGAACAGTTTCAATATCTAGAAACAAGATGTTTTCAAGGTTGAGTTTTGTTATCATTACTGGTCAATCTTTAGCGTTTATTGGTGTAATTTTAGCGTCATCAATGATTTCTATTGCTTTTTCAATCAATTCATCACGTCCTTCTATTAGTCCTTTAATCGTTGGTTTTACCTCAATATCTGGTACAATTCCAACTCGTTGGGTTGGAGTGCCATCAGGATAATATACTCCAATTCCAGAAATCATGGTTCTTAATCCTCCTGGAAGATTAATTGTAGATACATTACCATCTGCTCCAGCTGTAGTACTACCTATTATAGATACATTATCTCCTGCTCTAAATGCCATAGCTGTATATTCAGCTGCGCTCTGAGATATTTCGTTTACTAATACTATTACTTTACCTTGATATGTTTTTCCCTTTGAAGGAATGTGTAAATTGTCACCAAACGTGAATTCTCCTGGATAATCTATATTACCTGTCGTAAATTTAACAAAAGGTGTTTTAGATGAAGTGAAAAAACTACCAAGTGTAAAAGGCATAAAGGCTGATGGGTAGTTTCTTATGTCTACAATAATGCCTTTAGTTTCTATAAGTTCCTTTTTTATTTTGTCCACGTCTTCATCTTTAATGTTTTTGAGAGAAACGTATCCTATATTGTTTTTAAGTAGCTTAAAACTACTAATATTTTTATCTTTAGTATACCATTTGTAAAAACCAGTTATGTCTTTTTTGTTATAGACAGGTATAGTTTTAATTAATTTTTTTCTGTTGTTTTCTATTTCAATATCTATGCTGTCACCTGTTGTGCGTAATAAATTAAAACTAAAATCTCTTAAGCGTGTTGGTTGGTTTGAAGCTGGATAAAAATCGTGATTATCTCTAACGATGTCTTCAACTTTTTTTCCGTTAATACGCGTAATAATATCTCCTATTTTCAAACCGTTTTTAGGGCTGTCTTCATTATAGAAGTTGTCTATCACTAATTTGTTTTCAATAAATGAAACATGAAATGATGGATAGTTATCACCAAGTATTTCGTTAATTTTATCTTTTCCTCCCCAAAGATTAGCATGTGTGTCTTTAATGTCTGCAATCATCTTTAAAGCTGCTAATTCATATTCTAATTCGTTTTTAGCATCAATAAATGGTGGAATATTCTCTTTTAAACTTTCATTCCAGTCTTTATCCATTAAATGTTTATAAGGAAAAAGTAATTTATCATATTCCAGTATTTATAAACTGATAATAATCTAAAACCATCATCTGGATATGGCATATCAGCATACGAATTTTCATTTTTAAACTCTGGATTTCCAACACCGTGAACCATATCAATATAATAATGGGTTCCTTGGTGTCTGTTTTGGGTAATAAAATGCAGTTTGTCACTTAAATCTTTAGATAAATTACCATCTGTAATCCAATTTAAACTAGGTTTTAAAACAGCATTTTCGTTTAATGGTTTACATTTTTTACAGATTTTTACAGTTCCTAAATTATCTATCCAATTACTTAGGATTTTATCTCGATCTGTATTAGATTTAGCTTTTTGATAATCTGGTAATATTCTAAATAATTCGTAATCCCAATTAAAATTTCCTTTTCCAACTTCTGGATGGTAGTATTTTAAGAAACCCCAAATGCGTCCCAGAAGCGTTAAGTTTTCTATTTGGTTTTTTTGGGATAAATCTATTGTGATTTTAGAACCTTTATCAAATTCTTTGTCCAATTCTTTCTCAGGAGCTTGATCCAGTGGTTTACCATCAACTGTTATATTAAAATTATCTACCCATATTTTTCCTGTTCCAACTATTAAACCACCAAAGGAAATAGAGGTTGCATTGTTATTAGTTTCTAATTCTACTTCGTATTTTTTCCAATCTGTGGTACCTTGGACCTTTCTTGATTCCATATCATCAATACTTATATCTGGATCAATGCGCATCCATAAACCAGCCCAACCATTAACTATATTTTCAGTTTTTAAATAACCAGTTAGTTTTATTTTTTTTGCTCCAAAATCTGTAGGAATAGTATATGTTAAAGCTCGAAACTCATCAGTATTACCATTACCCTCTATTGACGCAGATGTTGTTCCGTTTTGAGAAATTGTTGTATCGTAAACAATATTATATTCTTTGTTTCCAAGGGAAGACCATCCAACAGCTTCTTTCTCTTTCAGGATTTCAAAGTCAAAATTTAGTGAGTCTTGTGCATAAATACTGTTAGACAATAGCAGAACATAAAATGTAAAAATTAGTTTTTTCATGGTTGATTACTTTATTCAAAAAAATGAATAAATTAAAAGCGTATTAACTAACACTATGTTAAATAACAAAACATTAGGGTTTCATGTTTAGCATTTTATAAGCTTCATCAATATATAATGAAATATCATTTGTAAAAATTCCAACACCTGCATCAGGAGATTTTTGATGCCCTAAACGTACAATAATCACATTGTCTTCTGGCTGTACAATTACGTATTGTCCAAGGTGTCCACGCATCATGACAAAGTCTTTTCCGTTTTGGTTTTTTCTCCACCAACCATAACCATATTCTGGACTAGCAGCAAAACGTGGTTTTAGTGATTTTGCAACAAATGCAGAATCAAGTATTTGTTTTCCATTCCATTTTCCATGATCTTTATATAATTTACCCAAACGCGCAAAATCTTTAGCGTTACTAGCGATACAGCAGTACGCTTTTACTAGATCATCTTCTTCACTATCTAATTGCCATAAGGTTGAGTTTTCGCTTCCTAAAGGCTTCCAAAAGCTTTCTTCTAAATAGTTATACATTTTTTTACCCGTAGCTTTTTCAATAACCATAGCTAACATTTGTGTGTCTCCACTAGAGTATTTAAAAGCTTGACCAGGTTGGTCTACGACTTTTAAGCCATTCATTACCTTTTGTAAATCGTCATCAAAATAGGCACGTGTGGTAATAGATAAAGGTGAGTAGTAAGCTTCGTCCCAATTAGTACCTGAGGCCATACTACTTAAATCACCAACAGTCATTTTTGCTGCATCACCATCACAAAAGGCAGGTAAAAAGTCACAAACGGGTTGGTCTAAACTTTTAATGTGACCTTCCATTAATGCTTTACCCATTAATCCAGAAACATAACTTTTAGCCATAGAAAACGAGTTGGTTTTTGAGTCTTTATTGTAACCATCATAGTAGTTTTCAAACCAAATACTATCGTTTTTAATTATAACATAAGCTATAGTTCCCCAATCTTTGTTTGCTTTGTCTAGTGTTGAGGTTTCTTTAACCGAATTATAATTCTTGTGATTTGGCCAAGGTTGAGGTGTGCCATTTTCTATAACTTGATTGTCAAACTTTTGGTAATCATCTAAAAAAGCAGTCGTGTGACCTCGCATGTATATTGTGCGTACTGCTTTTATTAAATAGTCTGTGTCTGTTATGTAAAGTGTTGCAATTAATAATGCAAAAAGTACAACAAGTACCTTTAATAGCTTTTTTAAAAATTTCATTGATTTAATTAGTTTAGAACTTAAATATAATGAAATAATAAATTAATGCTAGTTATTTTGCTTTTCTTGCAGCTAGTTTTTGTTTGTAGTAGTCTTTTTTTGCTATGTATAAAGTCTTCGTAAATTCGGCTATTACTTCCTTTTTGTCATTAACCAAATTCATTGTTTTAATTATATCAACTTGCTGTTCTGTTTTTAGCTTAGTTTTTAAGGCTTCAATTTCTTCTTCTGTAAAAATAAACTCACCATAAATAGTACTTTTTCCTGGACGTTTATATTTTGCAGTTACTGCTTTGTCCCAAACCACATAGTTTTTACCTAGTATTTGTATTAACTGTATCATGTAAATTGGATCTGTTGCAGATAACATACTGCCACCAAAAATTGATCCAGCATAATTTCGGTTTTTCCAATTTAGTTTTAATCGGATTTTTACGTAATGTAAATCGTCGCTAACTTCTGTTAATTTTGCAGTAGTACGTTTGTACATTGGTGACCAATTAAAACCATATTTGTAGATGGTTGATGGTTTTACAAATCGTGTTAAAAATTCGGTTACAATTTTGTACATTAAAATAAGGATTGTTGTTTGTTTGGACTTTCGTGATTAAGTAGCCATTGTTTACGATGTAATCCTCCAGCGTAACCTGTTAAACTACCATCACTACCTATAACTCTGTGACAAGGTATGATAATCCATAACGGATTTTTACCATTGGCATTAGCAACTGCTCTGATAGCTTTTGGATCTCCTAATTGTTTTGAAAGTTGAAGATAGGACGTTGTTTTACCATGAGGTATAGTTTGCAAAGCGTTCCAAACTTTATTTTGAAAATCTGTGCCTTTTGGGTTTAGCTTTACGCTGAATTGTTGACGTAAACCTTCAAAATATTGGTTTAATTGAAGCACACAATCTTCTAAAACTTCTGGTATAATCGTGGTTGTTTTTTCTTCTGTATTTAATACAACTACTGATGCAATACCATTTAAATCACCTGTTATTTTAGTATAACCTAAAGGCGAATTGATAATGCATTCTTCCATTGTTATTCTGGATTTTTTTCTTCTATAATACCAAGTTTTTTTGCTCTAGCTTCCCAACTTTTTCTAGCCAGACTTTGTAAGTCGCTAACATTATCGCTTTCATCCATGATTTCCATTCCTAAAAGTGTTTCAATCACGTCTTCCATGGTAACAATACCACTAACACTTCCATACTCATCAACCACTAAAGCCATGTGGTTTCTGGTTTCTACCAATTGTTCAAATAAAGTAGGTATTGCTAAATCACGATTAACAATAATAATATCTCTTTTTAGCTCTGATAATTGTTTACTACCATTACCTAAAGCCATTTCTTTAAAAATTTCGTCTTTTAAAACTAAGCCTTTAATGTTGTCTTCAGTTTCAGAATATACAGGTATTCTAGAAAATCTTAGGTTCATATTTCTGTTAAAAAAGTCTTCAACAGTAGTCGTTTCGTTTTCAGATTTCATGACAGTACGAGGTGTCATTACGTTTTTTGCAAAAACTTCTTTAAAAGTTAAAAGGTTTTTAATAATCTTACTTTCGTTACCTTCAAAAACACCTTCTTCGTGTGCCATGTCTGCCATAACCAAAAAGCCTTCACGACTTAAAACACTTCCGTGACCTTTACCACCAATTAGCTTTGTAGTTAGTTGCATTAGCCATAATAAACCAGTCCATTTTAAAGGGAAAATTAAAATATTTAAAGCAGTTGTTGTAAAACCAGCTAAGCCTTTCCAATAGGTTGCACCAATGGTTTTAGGTATAATTTCTGAAGCTACTAATATTAAAATAGTCATTACTGCAGACACAATAAACACTCCGTAACCGCCTTCGCTTCCGTAAAGCCCTTCGGCTTCTTTACCAACTAAAATAGCACCAACTGTATGTGCAATGGTGTTAAGAGTTAAAATAGCAATTAATGGTCTGTCTACATCTTTTTTTAACTCTTCTAAATTAGTTGCAAACGCTTTGCCTTCTTGTTTTTTAACATTAATAAAAGTTGGTGTTACACTTAAAAGCACTGCTTCAAGTATTGAACATAAAAATGAAAAAAAGATCGATATTACTCCGTAAAATATTAGTAAAGCCATTAATTAAGTATAAGTTTTTGTAAAAATAACCATATTTTTTTAACTTGGTAAGTATAAACGTAACCTAATTAGTCTAATATAAAGTTTGATTTAAAAAATAATTAATTATGGATGAATTTAAAACCAAATTAGATAATCAAACCCTAGACATTAGCGTGATTGTGTCCAGTGATGCGCTTATGGATGGTTCTAGTAAAATATTTATAACCATTTACCATGAAGACCATCCACGACGTTGGCGAAAAATTGATGCCTTTCAAGATGAAGCCAATGTGTTTTCTGCTAGTATTAAAAAATCTAGATTTAGTAAGCGTCCAATTTTAAAAATAAGAACTAATTTTATTGTGGATACTATTGACTTAAAAGAGGCTATTGTAAAAACGTCTATTTGTAGTTACTTGCTAAAAGATGAATTAAATGAAGTTGGTTTTACTTCAAACTATCAAGATAATGAAAACGAGTTTGATCTAGGTAAATCAGACGATGAGACCTTTAGTATTTCTAAAAAAACACATATTGAATTGACTTAATGTTTAAATTAATCGCTATGAAAATTATTAAATTTTTACAATTCATTTCTTTGTTATTCTGTGTCTTTGGATTGGCTCAAGAAACTACTTCTATCAACGATTTTAATTTTGAAAGTACAACTAATCCTGCCTTTACTTTATTAGACGAAACACCAACACAAATCAATACACCTGATAATATAAAAGCACTAGGTTTATACCTGTCTAGTGGTTTTTCTAATACTAATATTGCATTGGAGGTCAATCCATATTGGTTTATAGATTTTGAAATTGAACGAACATATCAGGATTACAGAGGATTAAAAATTAACCAAAATAATAAGAGCTATATAGACCCTTTTATTGGCTTAAAAACTAACTCATCTTTGTCAATTGGGTATTTAGAAAAGCAATTTGAAGGTTTTGAAACTGATAAAAAAACCATTGCTATTGGTTACAGAACGACTATCCTACAGTTTTATAACGCTAATCGAATTGAGAATATTAAATCTGTAATACAACAAATAGATAATGGTGTTACAGATCCAATACATAAGTTGTTTGAAGAATTTTTATCTGGTGAAGGTGTTAATTTTCCTGGTAGTGGTAGTTGTATTGCATTAGCTACTGATTTAGAATTAAAGTCTAAATACGAAACTTTAGCAGACGATTTTTTGTTTAGAGTTTTAGATCAGCAAGATCCTGACGATCCAGACCCTTTGGCAACTCGTGCACATGCAGTTTTATCAGCTTTAGACAAGTTAACTATTACAAAAGAAGTATTAGTTGCTAATTATTTTAAAGACCGTTGTAGTAATATAAAAAGCTTTGTAAATAACCCTAAAACCATAAAACCTATTTTTAGATTAGATGGAGCAGTTGCTTATAGTTTGTTATTTAAAGAAAACGAAATTAGTACAGCTACAGCTAACAGGTTTGGTGCTTGGTTAACAGCAGATTTTGCTGTGCAGTTTAACACTGAAACCTACTTGCATTTTTATGGTATTGGTAAATATGTTGATGACGAATTTAATATTAATGAATCAGGTCTTTATACTAAAGAGCATTTTTGGGACTATGGTGGAAAATTAGAGTTAGAACTGAAAAAGTTTAAATTTTCTTACGAGTATCTAAAACGCTCTTTAAATAATGATTTGTATAGATCCGTAGGTAATATTAGCTACCAATTAAACCCTAGTTTAAACTTAATTGGAGGTTTTGGTAAAGATTTTCCTGTTACAGATAATTTAGTAACGATTTTTGGTATAAGTTGGAGTTTAGATGGAGGAATAGATTCTATATTTAATTAAAAAAGGTTTAACAACACATGGTTGTTAAACCTTTTTAAAGCTATGATAATAATTTTACAACATCTTTTGCAAAGTAACTAGCTATAATATCTGCACCAGCACGTTTTATAGCAGTAATTTGTTCCATCATAACAGCATCATGGTCTAGCCAACCTTTTTCGGCAGCAGCCTTAAGCATTGCATATTCACCTGAAACTTGATACACAGCTACAGGTACATCAACTTCATTTTTAATTTCTCTAACAATATCCAAATAACATAAGCCAGGTTTTACCATAACAATATCTGCTCCTTCGTCTATGTCCATTTCTGTTTCACGTATGGCTTCAAAACGATTAGCGTAATCCATTTGGTATGTTTTTTTGTCTTTTGGAATTTCTTGAGCATCCACAGGAGCAGAGTCCAACGCATCTCTAAACGGTCCATAAAAAGCAGAGGCGTATTTAGCAGAATAGCTCATAATACCAGTGTCTGTAAAATCATTATCCTCTAAAGCTTCACGAATTGCCAAAATACGACCATCCATCATATCACTTGGGGCTACAATATCTGCTCCAGCTTCGGCATGTGACAAACTCATATCAGTTAATACATCTACAGTATCATCGTTTATTACTTTTCCGTTTTCAATAATTCCATCGTGACCGTAAATAGAATATGGATCTAAAGCAACATCTGTCATTACTAACATATCTGGACATGCGTTTTTAACTGTTTTTATGGCACGCTGCATCAAGCCATCAGGATTAGAAGCTTCTGTACCTTTGTTATCTTTTAAATTATCAGGAACTTTTACAAATAGTAATACCGATTTTAGTCCAAGTTTCCAAAGCTCTTTAACTTCGGCTTGTAATAAATCCAAGCTATAACGATAATAATTAGGCATTGAAGCAATTTCTTCTTTAATCCCATGTCCTTCCACAATAAAAAGTGGTACTAAAAAATCGTTTGGAGATATTATAGTTTCTCTTACTAAGCTTCTAATAGCTTCGTTTGTTCTTAATCTTCTATTTCTTCTAATTGGATACATGTTATAAGTCTTCAGTTGCAGATTTATACTGCAGTTTTTATTTAATTATTGGCATAACCTAGGTAATACCATTTATTGTTTTCTTTTATAAATGCAGATTTTTCATGAATGACATCCATGTTACCTTTGTCATAAAAATAAGCATTAAATGTTACTGTGCCTTCTTCATTTTTACTTAAACCTTTGGTAGTTTCCAATACCTCTAGTTTTATCCACTCTACAGATTTTGCCCATTTTACAATCGCTTTTTTTTCTGAAATTGGTCTAGTTGTGGCATGATGTGTTTGCATTAAATAATCCCCTTTTGCCAAAACAAAAGCACTATATCTTGAGCGCATTAACTGTTCTGCAGTTTCGGTTTTTCCATTATTTAAATGAAACACTTCGCAGCATTGTTTATAAGTTTTGTTATTTCCGCAGTAACAATTCATATTATACCCAATCTATTGGGTTTTTTAAAACGTTTATTAAACGTTCTTCTTCACTTCCTGGTTCTGGATGATGGTCATAAATCCATTGTACATGAGGTGGTAAGCTCATTAAAATACTCTCTATTCTACCATTGGTTTTTAAACCGAAAAGGGTTCCTTTATCATGGACTAAGTTGAACTCAACATAACGTCCACGACGTATTTCTTGCCAATCGCGTTGCGCTTTGGTGTAATCTAAATCTTTTCTTTTTTCAACTATAGGAAGATAGGCCTCAAGAAAACTATCACCAACTTCAGTTACAAAATCATACCAGTTTTGCATACTCATATCTTCTGTTGCTTTACAGTAATCAAAAAATAATCCTCCTAAACCACGTCCTTCATTACGATGTGTATTATAAAAGTACTCGTCACAACGTGCTTTGTATTTTGTGTAAAATTCAGGATTGTGTTTATCGCAAGCGGTTTTGCAAGTTTGATGGAAGTGTTTTGCATCCTCATCAAACAAATAGTAAGGTGTAAGATCTTGTCCTCCTCCAAACCATTGGTCTACAATATTTCCGTCTTTATCGTACATCTCAAAATAACGCCAATTGGCATGTACAGTTGGTACCATTGGATTTTTTGGATGTAATACTAAGCTTAAACCACAAGCAAAAAAATCGGCATCTTCAACACCAAAATATTTTTGCATACTGTCTGGTAACTTACCGTGTACACCAGAAATATTAACACCACCTTTTTCAAAAACATTACCGTTTTCTATAACTCTTGTGCGTCCACCACCACCTTCAGGTCGTTTCCAAATGTCTTCTTGAAAGGTTGCTTTACCATCTATTTTTTCTAATCCAGCAGTTATGCTGTCTTGTAATTGATGTATGTATTCGAAAAATTTATCTTTCATTGTTATACCATTGATTTGTTACAATATGTTGCTTTTTCAAAATCTCTTATATTAATTGCTATAAAAGGAATGTTAGGAAACAATTTTTTTAATTCTGTGACTATGTTTTTTGATAATTCAGCTTTTTGCTCAGTCGTTCTGCCTTCCATGATATTAGCAAAAACATGAATGAAATCTGTTTTTGTTCCGCCAACTATGTAATTGTCCTCAAATGGATTTAGACGGACTTTAATATCTGCTTCGTCAAATAATTTTGTCTTTACAGCAGCATTATGTACAGTTAAAAGAGTGTCTTCCGGACTGTTTAAATCTAGTATGTTTTTGGAACAGTCAATTACAAAGTGTGGCATTAGTTGCTATTTAAATAATTTATATAATTCCATATTTAATGGGTTTTCACCAATAGGAGTAAATTCGTTTTCTAAAGTTTTAATCCTTTTAAAACCATTCGTTTCAGCAACTTTTATACTGCTTTTATTAGTGTTGTGAACTATAATTTTAAGTGTGTCTAAATGTAATTCTCTAAAAGCATATTCTGCTAGAATTTTAATAGCTTTAGAGGTTATGCCTTTACCTTTAAAAGTGTAGTCTATACAATAAGCAAACTCACCTTGGTTTGTAGACCAATCTAAGTCTTTAATATAGATTATGCCTATAAATTCTCTGGTTTGAATATGTTTTAAAGTGAATAAAAATTCCTCTTTATTTTTAAATTGTTTAGTTTTTTTATTAACGAATATTTCTGATAACGTTGGCGTTAGGTTTTGCGCTATAGTTTTAGGGAAATAACGTTGTAATCTGTCCTGATTGGCAATTATAAAATCACATAGTTTCCAAGCGTCTCCACTGTGGATTGGATTGATTTCAAATGTGTCAAATTGTGCAATCATTATAATAAAGTTTGATTACTTGTTTTTAGTTTTTTGACGGTTGTTAATGTGCCAGCAGTTACACTAAGTGGCAAAACAAGTATTACACCTATAAATGGTATGAATAGGCATAGAATAAAAACAAGTCCGTTACCTATTGCTAATCCGCGATTTTGTCTGATAAATTTAACGCTGTCTTTGTAATTAAAATGGCGCTCTAATGTATAATCCATATTACCAAAACCAGCATAATAGGATTGTACCATAATTAATAAAGCTGTAGAAAATAGGTTAACTACAGGTATAAATTTAAGTAATAAAATAGGGATGGTTATTAAAAGCTCACGTCCAAGATTTCTAATATTTATTCTTATGCCTCGCCAAAGTTGTTCTTGAAAAGAAGTTTTTCGGTGATTATGTTTAACAATTCCTGTTATATGAGTTTCTATTTTTTCTGAAACGGGACTCATAAATGGAGCTGATAAAGCCATTATTATGTGCTTGTATAATATTAAGCCAATTGCAACTATAATGATGCCTCCAATAATTGTAGATATGGTTGTAAAGGTTTGTTTTCCCCAGTCCCAAAACCAGATTTTTGCAATAAATTGTCCAATATTATCAGATAGTCCGTAAGCTGTAACACCAATAATAGCAGCAGTTATAATGCTAATAATAATAGGAATAAAAAAATACTTCCAAAGTTTAAGTCTTGAAATTAGTGCAAGTGCACCTGAGTATCCATTTATTCCTTTTATTATGTTTTGTATCATAACTAATAAGACGTCATGTGTTACGTTTTGTTACGCTTTATATTCTTTTACAGCATCAATAAATGCTTTTGCGTTATCTAAAGGTATGTTTGGTAATATACCATGACCTAAATTAACGATGTATTTGTCTTTACCAAAATCGTTAATCATTTGAGTTACCATTTTTTTAATTTCTGCTGGTGGAGAAAATAATCTTGTTGGATCAAAATTACCTTGAAGTGTGATGTTTCCTCCTGTTAAATAACGTGCGTTTCTAGCTGAACACGTCCAGTCTACACCCAATGCTGCTGCACCAGATTTAGCCATTTGGTCTAAAGCAAACCAACATCCTTTCCCGAAAGCAATAACAGGAGCATCGTCTTTTAATGCATCAATGATTTGTTGAATATATTGCCATGAAAATTCTTGATAATCTACAGGAGATAACATGCCTCCCCAAGAATCAAATACTTGAACAGCATTACAACCTGCTTTCACTTTTTCTTTTAAATATGCAATAGTTGTATCTGTAATTTTTTGTAATAATTGATGTGCAGCTACAGGATTTGTAAAACAAAATTCTTTTGCTTTGTCAAAGTTTTTAGACCCTTGACCTTGTACACAATAACATAAAATGGTCCAAGGTGAACCTGCAAAACCTATTAACGGAATCTCGTTGTTTAGTTTTTCTTTGGTTGCTTTTATAGCTTGGTAAACATAGTCTAATGCTTCTTTTACATCAGGTACGATAACATTATCTACATCTTTTTGTGTACGTATTGGATTTGGTAAATATGGTCCAAAATTAGGCTTCATTTGTACCTCAATATTCATGGCTTGAGGTATAACTAAGATGTCACTAAATAATATTGCAGCATCCATACCATAACGACGTATTGGTTGTACAGTAATCTCACTAGCTAATTCAGGAGTTTGGCAACGTGTAAAAAAGTCGTATTTAGCTTTTATTTCCATGAATTCTGGAAGGTAACGTCCTGCTTGACGCATCATCCAAACTGGTGGACGTTCTACGGTTTCTCCTTTTAATGCTCTTAAAAATAAATCGTTTTTTATCATCTTTGTTTCCGTGAAAACGGAATGTTTTTTAATTCAACTTAAATTTATATTGGTCGTACTGCTTAACTAAATTAGTTAATATGATGTTTACACATAATGTTGGTTAACTAATTCTATAACACTTTCTACTGTTGGAACTTTAGCTACGCGTACATCCTTAAAGTGCTTTTTAGCCTCTTTTGCAGTAGTTTCGCCAATACAAAATGCGATACCTTTTGTCTCGTTTTCTTTTTTATAGCTTTGTACAGTTGATGGACTGTAAAACATAACGCCTTCAATAGATTCTGGTAATTTAACGCTATCTAATTTTGTTTGATAGGCTTCAACTTCATTAACCACGATATTGTTGTCTGTTAGTATCGTTGGTAAATCATCTAATCTTAAATCACTACAGAAGTAGGTTACCTCAGTACCTTCAATATGATCTACTAGATACTCAGCTAGTTTTTTAGCGTTTTTAGCTGTGTGAGCGACCTTGCCTATTCGGTTTTCAATCATTTTTTTAGTACGTCTTCCAACGCAGTAAATGTTTTTAAATTGAAGCTCTACTGCTGAATAGTTAGTCAATAAAGCTTCTACAGCATTTTGACTTGTGATGACAACATTCTGGATTTCATTTTTAAGAAACCTTGGATGTATACGGTTTAAGCTGATTTTTACAAAGTCAGAACTCTCGACCTTTACCTTATCGTTTAGTAAAAAACGTTGATCATCTGTTAATGATTTAGTTGAGTATATGTTTGTTGGAATATGAGACTCTTTTAACTCGTCCATTAAGCGGTTTCCACCACGTTCTAAAATGTAGTCTGCACACCATTGTGCAATATCATGGTGTTCTCCTAAAGCTTTGACACGTTTAACATGTATTTTTTTGGTTCCGTCTTTACTTAAAAGGATGCCTTCAAAAGTGACTTCTTCATCTTTAATAAATGCAAGTCCTCCAATTGGAGCTGTACAGCCACCTTCAAGTTTATTTAAAAATTCACGTTCAATGGTCGTGCAAATTTCTGTTTCTTCGTGGTTTATTTCTCTTAAAACAGCAAGTGTTTCCTCATCTTCTTCAAGAGCAGCAATCATAATTGCTCCTTGAGCAGGAGCAGGAATCATCCATTCTAAATTTACTGCATCTTCTGGTCTAAGGTCAAGACGACCAATACCAGCAGCAGCAAATATGGCTCCATTCCAGTCACTATCTTCTAGTTTTTGTAACCTTGTGTTTACATTACCTCTAATATCTACAACAGTATGTGTTGGATAACGGTTTAACCATTGTGCACGACGACGTAAACTTCCGGTTGCTATTGTTGCTTCTCTAGCACCTAAAAACTCTTCGTTATGTTTAAATAACAAGGTGTCTCTAACGTTACCACGTTTTAAAACAGCAGCTTGAACGATTCCTTTTGGTAATAATGTAGGTACATCTTTTAGACTATGTACTGCAATATCAATATCTCCATTTAACATGGCAATATCTAAAGTACGAGTGAAAATTCCTGTGATCCCTAGTTCGTACAACGGTTTGTCTAAAACTAAATCTCCTGTAGATTTTACTGGAACTAATTGTGTTTGGTGACCTAAATGTTCTAGTTGACTTTGTACTGCTTTTGCTTGGTATAGTGCTAACTCGCTATCACGAGTTCCTATTCTAATTATTTTAGACATGCTTTGAGGTGTTTTCTAATTGAAACACTTTTTTAATTAATTCCAAACTTTCGTCAGTTGAGAAAGCATCATCTTTTAAATGATGTGCGAAATGATTGGTTATTTTTTGAATAATTTTATTACTTATAAGTTCGGCTTGCTCTTCATTAAAGTTAGCCATTTTTTTACGTTGCGTATCTAATTCGGCATTTTTAAAACTTTGAAGTTTGTGTTTTAAAGCTTTAATTGTTGGAGCAAATTTTCTGGTTTCTAACCATCCAATAAATTCGGCTTTAATATCTTCAATAATGCTTTCTGCTAACGGAATATGTTGTTTTCTGCGCTCTAAAGTTTCGTCTGTAATTTGCGATAAATCGTCTAAATGTATACGCTTGACGTTAGGTAGGTCTGTTACGTTTTCGTCTACGTTTTTAGGTATTGATAAATCTAAAATTAATAGGTCTTTTTTAGATTGAATTAATTGCTTGTCAACTGTTGGGTTTTGTGCTCCTGTGGCAACAATTAATATATCTGCTTCATTAATTTCTTCTTGCAGATTAGCGTAATCTTTAACGACTAAATTAAACTTTCCAGCAACAGCTTCAGCTTTACCTTTGGTTCTGTTAATTAGTGTTATTTGTTCGTTTTTAGTATGTTTTACTAGGTTTTCACAAGTATTTCTACCTATTTTACCAGTTCCGAATAATAAAATGTTTTTATCCGTTACGTTTTCTATTGTATTTAAAATGTATTGAACTGATGCAAATGAAACACTAGTTGCACCTGATGAGATTTCAGTTTCAGTCTTAATACGTTTACTAGCTTGTATAACCGAGTTTACTAAACGCTCTATAAAAGGATTAAGTAATCCATGCTCTTTAGAGATTGATGTGCTTTTTTTAAGTTGACCAATAATTTCAAAATCACCTAATATCTGACTGTCTAAACCAGAACCAACTCTAAATAAATGAGAAATTGCCTCGTTACCTTTGTAGATGTAAGCATATTTTTGAAACTCGTCAACCGTTCCTTTTGTGTTGTCACACAATAACTGGATTAATTGATAAGGATGTTCTGCAAAACCATAAATTTCTGTACGATTACATGTAGATGTAACGATAAGACTCTGGATTCCGCTGGATTGTGCTTGAGATAAAAGCGCAAGTTTAGAGGTTTCATCTAAACTAAAATGACCTCTTATTTCTGCATCTGCTTTTTTGTAACTTAAACCTAAGGCGTAAAAATATGTGCCTGTTGACATGTGATAGTGCTCCATTTACCTGACTGGGACTTTATTGTGAGCAAATTTATGATGTATCTTTTTTAAAAAGTAACGCTAAAAGAACTTTTAATAACGTTTGTGGTTTTTTATTGGTAAAAAACCACAAACTATGATATTTGTCATATTTTTGTAGTGAATACAACGGTTTGAAGCTTTATTGTTTAGAACCAATCTAAATAAGAAATTATTATGGCTGAAATTTCTAACGAAAAAAATGTCGTTAAAAGTTCCTTTAACGAAACACAGGTTGATCAAGATGTTTACGTCTTAACTTATCAAAATGAAACTGCTAAAAATCAGGTTGTTGAACGCTTTATCGATAGTAGCTTTATTCAGTTTCATTTTTGTTTAAAAGGGGATAGTGACTTTATTTTTAATAACGGAAGCTATGTTTTAAATATCGCAGAAGAAACATCTTTACTGTTATATAATCCTCAGAGAGATTTACCAATACATTTAAAAGTGAAACCAGATTGTTGGTTGGTATCTGTGTTGATTTCGATTAAAAAATTTCATGGTTTATTTAGTCAAGAAGCAGATTATATAACCTTTTTAAGTAGTGATAACAAGGATAAAAAATATTACAAAGACGGAAAAATTTCGCCATCTATGGCAATAGCATTAAACCAGATTGTGAATTACAATTTAAACTCGTCTATAAAAACACTGTATTTTAAAGGTAAAGCTTATGAATTATTGAGCTTATATTTTAATAGAGGTGAAGATGCTGATATTGATCAATGTCCTTTTTTAGTTGATGAAACTAACGTTGCTAAAATTAAAAAAGCAAAAGATATTATTATAGCTAGAATGTCTGAACCACCAACATTACAGGAGTTGTCAGAAGAAATTAATTTACCACTTAAAAAACTAAAAGAAGGTTTTAAGCAGATTTATGGAGACTCGGTTTTTAGTTTTTTGTTAGATTACAAAATGGAAGTTGCTAGAAAACTTTTAGAAACTGGTAATAACAATGTTAATGAAGTCGGTTTAAAAGTTGGTTACAGTACGTCTAGCCACTTTATTGCTGCTTTTAAGAAAAAATATGGTATTACACCTAAGAAATATGTCCAATCAATATAAAAAAATGCGCTTAAAAATTAAGCGCATTTTTTATTTAGTAACTGTTTTCATTTAGTCGCATTCGGTTTTTATGTATGACTAGTTCTAAAACATCTTCTATAAGTTGCTCTTCTTCTTTGTTTTCGTCTATGTACTCGCCATTATAACCAGAGTCATAGTACACTTCTGTTTGTAGTCTGTCTTTATGTTCTGGTGTTAAAAAACCAGCAAAATAAAATCGTTTAGTTTCGTCTTTACCTTCTTTTTGTATTAACATGTAGAAATACATGTCTCCAGTTTTGTCATCGTCTGTTTTAAATTCCTTTTTGCCTAAAAAGTGAATGGAATCTCGTTCTTTCTCGATGGTTGTATTGCTAAATAATGATGATTTAGCATACATCTCTTGGGTTATTGCTTTTGTAATGTAGGGTTTGTAAAGTTTTTTGCGATACATCCTATCGACTAAAATGGCTTGGTTTTTAAAGTCATTTAATGTTTTGTCTTTTAATTTATCAGGTATAGGCTCTCCAGCTTCTTCAAGTAAAATGTAGTAAGTGCTTAATGCTGTTACATTATCACTGTCTAGTAATTTGTTAAAAAAGTTTTTCGCGTCAGCTTCATTTCTAAACGGAAATATTAATTTGACATAGGCGTAAAGAGAACTACTGTATGATCTGTATCTGTAGCTAGCTTTAGACCCTAAGCTACGTTTTACTTCGATTTTACCATCCTTTATAATCTGCTTTTTAAACTTTTTATAATCTTTGGTTCTGATAAGGCTACTGTCTTTTAACCTTGACAATAGTTCGTAAATAGGCTCTTTATATTCTTCAATGGTGGTATATTCCATTAAATCTGGGAATAAAGTTTTTTTAAGTTGTAAAGAGTCTTTGTAATTGTAAAACATTGAGCTTATAGACCCACTTAAAGGTAAATCCTTGTCCATTAACTTTAAGAAGGTGTCATAAGATTTTTTAGTTTTTGTGTCCAATAAAGATCTTAAAACAGTATTTTGGATATCTGGTTTTGAATAAGACTCTTCATATAATGTATTTAAAAAAGCATCTGTTCTAGGGTCCTCCAATTCTGTTAATTCTGAAATTAAAAAGGTTTTAAAGTCTTCTTTGTTTTCAGGGAATTCAAAATTTTGAATTAAGTCTATCATCTTACTTGCGTTAGATTTTTTAAACTTAATTTTATTTTTAGCCCTAAATACTATGCTGTCGTTATTACGTAAAGCAGTAAAAAACCGATTGGTTTTATCACTAAAAACGGACTCACCCAATAGTGTATCTAATGGCTGAAAACTATCATAAAAATTAGTAATAAAACTTGAAGGTTTAGAAATAGTATCTGTTAGGCTTTTAATAGTAAACAGGGTTCCTTTTTTTAAGATGTTTTTTGTGATAATTGCTTTAGCGCTTAAAGAATCTTTTAGGTGAAACTCATAAATATACTGATCGTCTTTTTTGTATTTTTTTGTTAGAAATGATGTAGCTTTTAAACCCATCAATATGTTTCATGGTTTTGACTTGGTCATCAATTTCGTTCCATAAACTATCTTCATTTCTGTACATCTGTAAATCATGAAATTTAAGACGTGTAACAAAAATTTGTTCGTTGGCTTTAGAGTAGTATGTGGTGCGTTTTGTTTTTTCTTCGTAATCTTTAGGTTTGCGATAGCTATAATAATCGTTTCTAGGTGATGGTTTGGTATTGGTTAATACCGAAAAATGTAGGGATGTATCTACAATTTTTTCAAACCCCTCATGTATAACTTCTTTAAATTTAAAACTATTAAAGTATTCTTTGGCTTTAGTTTGGTCTTGGCCAACATAGCCTAATAAAAAGTAGCTTCCGTCTTTAACAATACTTTTTAAATGAATGTTTGTGTTTGATGTCGAGTCTTTTTTTGCAATTCCTTCATAACTATAATACTTGTCGTTATTGTATTTGCCTTCAGAGGTTTCTAAGTCAAAATCTTTAAAAAAGTTAGTGACTATAAATTTAGCTTCAAACTTATCTTCTTCAATATAAAATACATCATTAAAAGCGACTTCTTTTAAGAAATAATAATCGTTACCAACTTGTCCTTGAATTAGCTTTTGACCAATATTTTTTATGTTATCAGTGGTAAGGTATTCAGGAAAATTAACTTCATATTTATTGTAGGCAGAAGTGAATTTTTTATAATCAGTGCTTGGTTTTTTAAATAAAATTGAGTTGAAAATAGGCGCTTCGTTTTGTAAAACATAATCCTTTTGTCCGGCAAATTTTATAACAATAAGTTCTAATGGAGTTTCGTAAATATGGTATTTTTGATAATCTCCTTTTTTAGTTTTGTTTAGAATGCTAATTCCTGGATAAGGACTGTAAATAACATCTTTTTTTATAATATCTCCAGGTATGTCTTCAAACAAAAAGTTATCTAAACGGTCTAAAGTAGTTTCCTTTTCATTAGGTAAATGTTGGTAGGTGTTAAATCTGCTAATAGTTAAATAAGCACCATTGGTCATATCTGGAGAGATGTAGTATTTTTGACCACTATAATAAAATTCGTATAAGTTGGTAAATGCTTTTAAGCTAATAAAACCGTCAGGTGTACTTGCGGTTTTTAAAGTGGGGCTAGCAATGTAATCTTCAATGGTTTCTTTTTTAGCTTGTGCAACCCTTGTTTGTTTAGAGGTTAAAGGTTTAACGGTATAACCTTTGTTTTCAAGCATTTTAAGCATTCCTTTTTTGCCAGGTAAATGTGCTGCGCCTACACCAGCAAATACAGACTGTGATTGCATTAAGCTATCTAATACATGTACCATGTTTTCGTTACGTATGTATAACATGTTTTCTCTAAAAAACTCAGTGTTAGATGCAGCTCCTATAGAATCTAGTAGTGTTAAATTGCGGTCTCTATACGTGTTTTCTTGAACTAAATATGGATTTTCTTTTTCGTATAATTTGGTTAGCCAAGGATCTATTTTGTTTTTTCGTGCATTACGTTGTGCTTTAGCGACTAAAAACCTAGACTCTTCAATGTCCTCTAAACTGTAAATGTTTTTTTCTTTTTTACCAGCTTGGTAAATAAACATATCTAAGTAAGTTTCTTCTTCAAAATTATCTGCATAACCATCTTTTCTGTATAAATACCCATTTATCATTCGGTTGTCAGATCGTATACTTCCTCTAATTGCTACTTCTTCTGGGTGTTCTAATCCAAATAGTGTGGAGTAAAAATTTTTGTCATAAGACTGCGAGTAGTTTTGTGGTGTTAAAGAAGTCGTTTTGTAGTTAAAAGCTAACCATGTAGATGGGTCAGACTCTAAAGCAATACTTTCACTTTTATCTAAAGCATCAAAAAACACATCATCTAACCTAAAAGCAACTTTAGCACTTACATGCATTGTCCCATATATGTAAGATGATTTTTCTAGGTTGTTTCCAGATATTTCCCAAAGTAAACTTTGTTCTGGTTTTTGATGTTGCGAAAACGAATTAAAAGACAGCACACAGCAAAGTGCTAAAATGAGTTTTTTCATATATTGTAAGTGTATCTTCTTGTAAATATATTAAACTTAACTTTATATAAAAGAGTTTGGCTATATAATAATAGAGGATTAGTATAACCAGATTATCAATTTTTGGTCATAATAAAAATTAGAATTGTATTTTTGTTTTTGAAAAAGAATAAATATGAAAAAAGGTGTATTGCTAGTTAATTTAGGTTCTCCAGAGAGTCCAGAACCAAAAGATGTTAAGAAATATTTAGGTGAGTTTTTAATGGACGAACGCGTTATTGACGTTCCGCTTTGGGCTAGAACCTTATTAGTGAAAGGTATTATTCTAAACACAAGACCAAAACAGAGCGCTAAAGCTTATAAAAAAATATGGTGGGACAATGGGTCACCATTAATTGTTTTGTCAGAACAATTACAAGACCAAGTCCAGCAACAGACAGATTTACCTGTTGCATTGGCTATGCGTTATGGTAGTATGACTATTAAAAAAGGATTACAAGAATTGGTAGATAAAGGTGTGGAAGAGGTTTTTTTAATTCCTTTATACCCTCAATTTGCTATGGCTACTACCGAAACAATTCTAGTTTTAGCAGAAGAAGTTAGACAAGCTAATTTTCCTGATTTAAAAATTGACAGTTTACCAGCATTTTATAATAAACCAGAATATATCAAGGTTTTGGCTGAATCTATTAAAGGGCATTTAGAAGGTAAAAACTATGAGCATTTATTGTTTTCTTATCATGGTGTGCCAGAGCGACATATTAGAAAAAGTGATATAACAAATGGTCACTGTAAAATAGATGGTAGCTGTTGTGCAACCGCAAGTAAAGCTCATGAATTTTGCTATAGACACCAATGTAAAGAGGTGACTAGATTAGTAGGAGAGTATTTAGGATTAGAAGAAAATAGTTTTTCAACTTCATTTCAGTCAAGATTAGGGTTTGACCCATGGTTACAGCCTTATACAGATCGTACTATTGAAAGATTGGGTAAAAAAGGAATCAAAAATATGGCAATCGTAACACCTGCTTTTGTTAGTGATTGTTTAGAGACTTTAGAGGAAATAGCAATGGAAGGAGAAGAAATTTTTCATGAAGTTGGTGGTAAGGATTTTACAACAGTGCCTTGCCTTAATACAGATAAAAATTGGGTAAATTTATTAGCAGATTGGATTAATGATTGGTCAGTAACTCCAGTAGAAGCTTAATGCAAAAAAGTGCATCTTCTGATCTAGGTAGTCAACCCATAAGTAAACTCTTGATTAAACAAGCAGTTCCTGCATCTATTGGTATTTTAGTGATGTCACTAAACATATTGGTGGATACTATTTTTGTTGGTCAATGGATTGGTTCAACCGCAATTGCAGCTATAAATGTTGTACTACCTGTATCGTTTTTTATTGCTGCTTTAGGTATGAGTATTGGAGTTGGAGGATCTTCCATTATTTCTCGTGCTTTAGGTGCAAATAATAAGCCTAAAGCATTAAAAACATTTGGTAATCAAGTAGCCTTAACGTTAATCTTTACTGTTACTTTTGCTGCATTTGGATTGTTTTTTGTAAATCAATTAATTCCAGCTTTTGGTGGTAAAGGAGTCATTTTTGATCCTGCAAAAATCTACTATGAAATCATACTTTATGGTGTGCCTATTTTAGGTTTTGTCATGATGGGTAATAATGTGATTAGGGCAGAAGGAAAACCAAAATTTGCCATGTATGCTATGTTAATTCCGTCTATTGGTAATTTGCTTTTAGACTACATTTTTATTGGTGTTATGGACTTAGGAATGGCAGGAGCAGCTTGGGCTACAACTGGATCTTATATTGCAGCTTTCTTATTTATTTTATGGTATTTTCTGTCTAAACATTCCGAATTAAAAATTAATTTATCTCATTTTAAGCTTCAAAAAAATATAGTTGCAGAGATAGGATCACTTGGTTTTGTAACCCTAGCAAGGCAAGCAGTAGTTAGTGTAACCTTTTTACTGGTTAATAATGTGTTGTTTGATTTTGGAGGTGAAACCTCAGTAACCGCATACGCTATTGTAGGACGCATGAGTATGTTTGCTCTATTTCCTGTTTTTGGTATTACCCAAGGATTTATACCAATTGCTGGTTATAATTATGGGTCAAAGCAGTATAATCGTGTAAAAGAGGTTATTTACACAGCTATAAAATATGCTACAGTATTAGCCATTTTAGTTTTTGTAAGTTTGATGATTTTTCCAGAAGTAATAACCCGATTATTTACTAAAAATATAGAAGTCATAAATGTTACGCCAAATAACATGCGTTGGGCTTTTGCTGCAATTCCAATACTCGCAGTACAGTTAATTGGAGCAGCTTATTTTCAAGCAGTAGGTAAGGCTTTGCCAGCGTTATTATTAACGTTAACTAGACAAGCTATTTTCTTTATACCATTACTTTTTATTTTACCAATCTATTATGGCGAGTTTGGAGTTTGGATGTCATTTCCAATTTCGGATGTTTTATCGACAATTATTACAGCCTACTTTTTAAGACGTGAACTAAAGTTAAATTTAAATAAGAGATTAGAAGACGCGTAATAATCCTTATTTTTACTATTCGCAATCAATCTAGTTTTAAAATGAATACTTTAAAATCATTATTATTTCTTTTTTTAATAGGAATTTCTACTACATCAAACGCACAATCTGTTGCTCCTTCTGATTATTCTGGTCTAGAATATAGATTATTAGGTCCTTTTCGTGGCGGAAGAAGCGCAGCTGTAACAGGAGTCGCTAATAAACCTAATTTATATTATTTTGGATCTACAGGAGGAGGAGTATGGAAAACTTTAGATGGTGGACGTCATTGGGATAACATTTCTGATGGTTTTTTTGGAGGAAGTATAGGTTCAATTTCGGTTTCAAAAAGTGACCCTAATGTTATTTATGTTGGAGGAGGAGAAAAAACCGTTCGTGGTAACGTGTCTTCGGGTTATGGTGTTTTTAAAAGTGTTGATGCAGGAAAAACATGGACTGCTTCAGGATTAAAAAACTCTAGACATATTCCTAGACTTGCCATAGATCCTACAGATCATAATATTGTTTATGCTGGAGTATTAGGTAATATTTATAAACCAACTCAAGATCGTGGTGTTTATAAAAGTACGGATGGCGGAAAAACATGGAGAAAAACCCTATTTGTTAATGATCAAGCAGGAGTTGTAGATCTTTTAATAGATCCAACAAATTCTAGAATATTATATGCTTCAACTTGGCGTGTACAACGCACACCTTATAGCTTAAGTTCTGGAGGAGCAGGAAGTGCTTTATGGAAAAGTACTGATAATGGCGAAACTTGGACTGAAATTTCTAAAAATAATGGATTTCCTGAAGGGACTTTGGGTATTATTGGAGTTACAGTCTCTCCATTAAATAACCAACGTGTTTGGGCAATAATTGAAAATAAAGACAAAGGTGGTTTGTATAGAAGTGATGATGGTGGAACTACATGGAAACAAGTTAATAGCCAACGCAAATTACGTCAACGTGCCTGGTATTACACACGTGTTTATGCAGATACTAAAGATGTTGATGCGGTTTATGTTTTAAATGTTAGATATCATAAAAGTACAGATGGAGGAAAAACCTTTGGTACTTATAATGCACCACATGGAGATCATCATGATTTATGGATAGCTCCAGAAGATCCAAATAGAATGATAATTGGTGACGATGGTGGAGCACAAGTCACTTATGATGGTGGAGAAACTTGGAGCACCTATCACAACCAACCAACATCACAGTTTTATAGAGTAACAACAGATAATCACTTTCCATATCGTATTTATGCTGCACAGCAAGATAATTCAACAGTCCGAATTCCGCATCGTACAGAAGGATATTCAATTACAGAAGACGATTGGGAAAGCACTGCTGGAGGAGAGTCTGCACATATAGTTGTAGACCCTGAAGATAATGACATTGTTTATGGAGGAAGTTACGATGGGTTTTTAACCAGAAAAAACCACAGAACCGGAACTGTTAGAGCAATTAATGTTTGGCCTGATAATCCAATGGGTCATGGAGCAGAAGGTATGAAATACCGTTTTCAATGGAATTTTCCTATTATATTTTCTGAGCATAATCCAAATAGATTATATACATTTTCACAACATGTACACGTAACTGAAAACGAAGGGCAATCGTGGCAAATAGTTAGTCCTGATTTAACTAGAAATGATCCTGATAAATTAAAATCTTCAGGAGGACCAATTACACAGGACAATACATCTGTAGAGTATTATTGCACCATTTTTGCAGCACAAGAATCGCCAATAACAGAAGGCCTATTATGGGTTGGTAGTGATGACGGATTAATACATGTTACTAAAGATGGTGGCAAAAATTGGGCAAATGTGACACCTAAAGGAATGCCTGATTGGATGATGATAAACAGTATCGAGCCAAGTAATTTTGATGCAGGAACCTGTTATGTAGCAGGAACAAAATATAAAACAGGTGATTTTACACCTTATTTATATAAAACTACTGACTATGGTAAGACTTGGAAAAAAATAACAAACGGTATTGCAAACGAACATTTTACAAGAGTGCTTCGTGAAGACCCAAAACAAAAAGGATTGCTTTATGCAGGAACAGAAACTGGACTGTATGTATCATTTAATGACGGTAAAAACTGGCAATCGTTTCAGCTTAATTTGCCAATTGTTCCAATAACGGATTTAACTATAAAAAACAATAATTTAATAGTTGCAACCCAAGGACGTAGTTTGTGGATTTTAGACGATTTATCAGTAATTCATCAAATGTCTTTATCTAATTTGAATGATGCGCAATTGTTTCAGCCTAAACCCACTTACAGAATGCGAGGCGGTTTTGCTAAAAACAGTAAAATTAACGGAACTAATCATCCTAATGGAGTGATAACTTATTTCAATTTAAAAAACTATAAAGATAATGATGAGGTAAGTTTGACTTATTTTGATAAACAAGGCGATACCATTAAGACGGTTTCCACTAAAAATAAAAAAGAAGATAAGTTAGAAGTTAAAAAAGGTTTAAACCATTTTGTTTGGGATATGACTTATAAAGGTGCCGAAAAATTAGATGGAATGATTTTGTGGTGGGCAAGTTTAGAAGGTCCTAAAGCAACTCCAGGCACTTATAAAGTGACTTTAAATGTAAATGGTGTCAGTACATCGCAACCTTTTACTATTGTAGCTAATCCAAATGCCGAAAGCACACAAAGTGACATGGATCAGCAATTTTTGTTTATTAAAGATGTAAATAAAACTATTGATAACGCACATCAAGCGATTAAAAGCATGCGAAAAGTAAGTCAGCAATTATCAGCTTTTGAAAAGCAATATAAAGATGATAAAAATTTAAAAGCCTTATTAGATAAGGCTAAAGCATTAAAGGAAAAATTTACTACAATTGAGGAAGCGTTATACCAAACTAAAAATAAAAGTGGTCAAGATCCTTTAAATTTTCCTATTCGATTAACAAACAAATTAGGGCATTTAAATGCTTTAGTTAGAATGGGAGATTTTGCACCAACGGAACAAGATATTGCTGTAAAAGATGAATTAACCACAAAAATTAATAAGCAATTAGAATCCTTTAATAGGCTTATAACTGATGAGGTTACAGCTTTTAATACAGCCTTTAACGCTAAACAACTTAACTATTTATTTGTTCAAGACTAATGGAATATTACAATTATATAAAAGCATTACACTTAATTTTTGTGGTCACCTGGTTTGCAGGCTTATTTTATATACCTAGATTATTTGTGTATCAAATTGAGGCGTTTCACAAACCATCACCTGATAAAGAAATTCTTGGTAAACAATTAAAATTAATGACTAAACGTTTGTGGTTTATCATCACTTGGCCAAGTGCAATATTAGCGACCCTTTTTGCTGTTTGGTTGTTAATACTTCAGCCCTTTTGGTTGCAACAACCTTGGATGCATGTTAAATTAACCTTTGTAGGTTTATTGTTTTTATACCAAATCCAAACCCATATTTACTTTAAGCAATTGCAAAACGATGTCGTTAAAAAAACATCTAACTTTATGCGTATGTATAATGAAGGTGCTACATTTATACTGTTTGCAGTTGTCTTTCTAGTAATACTTAAAAGTGCTATAAATTGGGTGTTTGGGGTTATAGGTATTTTTGTTTTAGGAGTGTTGTTAATGCTAGGTTTTAAGGTGTATAAACGTATTAGAGATAAAAATCCGGATGCCTAATTCAACCATCAGGTTATCCAGTCTATTTTTTGGTTTGATTATTGCTATATTTAAACAATGAAAATAACTAAACTCTCATTACGACTTCGTATATTTTTTGCTATGATTTTTTTGGTGCTATTAGCATCTATTTTAATTGCATTAGTAGCAGCATACCAGTATTCTGAAGAGACTCAAGATTACCATGAGCAACGATTAGAGCGTAAAGAAAAAAATATTAAACGTCACTTAGATTTTGTAATAAGAGAAACGACTTTTGAGGTCATTCCAGAAAAATTACCTTTAATTTTTAAAGACGAAATTTATAAAATTGCAGACATCCATGGACTTAAGGTTAACCTGTATGATTTAGAAGGTTCATTACTAATTTCATCTAAAGCCAGTTTACCTGTTGATACTGTTGAATCTTGTATACAAGCAGAAATACTTAATAATTTATCTAATACTTCAGGTCATAAATATGTTGATATTAGAGAGGAAAAAGGCGAAAATTTTAGATCATCCTACACTTATATTACAGACCAAAAATATAAACCATTAGCCATTTTAAATCTTCCGTATTTAGAAAACGACGATTTTCTTTCTAGAGAGCTAAACGAGTTTTTTGAACGTCTAGGTTACACCTACCTTTTAATGTTAATTACCGCAATTGCATTAGCCTACTTTTTATCTAAATACATTACAAAAACACTGAAGACAATTAGTGATAAAATGAATCAAACACGTTTAGAAAAACGTAACGAAAAAATTGAAATAAAAAGTACAACTCAAGAAATTTCAACACTTGTAAAATCATATAATAGTATGATTGATCAAATAGAGGAAAGTGCTGTAAAACTTGCTAAAAGCGAGCGTGAGCAAGCTTGGCGAGAAATGGCAAAGCAAGTTGCTCATGAGATAAAAAACCCATTAACACCAATGCGATTGACTGTGCAGAGTTTTCAACGTAAGTTTAACCCTGAAGATCCAGAAATAATCTCTAAGTTAGACGAGTATAGTAAAACGTTAATACAGCAAATAGATACCATGAGCTCTATTGCAGGAGCGTTTTCTAACTTTGCTAAAATGCCAGCACAACAAAACGAAATGCTAAATGTTGTCAAAATTGTAGATTTAGCATTAGATATTTTTAATGAAGATTATATTCATTTTGAAGCAGAAAAGGAAGAAATTATTGCCAAGTTTGATCGTACCCAGTTAATAAGGGTATTGACTAATCTAGTGAAAAACGGGATTCAGGCAATACCAGACGAGAAAACACCTAAAATAATAGTTAGTGTTTCAGAAAAAGAGGAACATGTTATTTTAGCAATTTCGGACAACGGAATAGGTATTTCAGAAGAAAATAAGATTAAAGTTTTTGAACCTAAATTTACAACTAAATCTAGCGGAATGGGTCTTGGTCTAGCAATGGTTAAAAATATTGTCGAAACTTATAAAGGAACAATTACCTTTGTATCAGAAAAAAATATTGGGACAACCTTTACGGTTAGATTTCCTAAAGGATAATAATAAATCATTTTCGCTTTCGCGGAAATAACTAAACATACTTACAATGAATTTTGAAAACATCTTAAGCAGTTCAGAAAACGGAATAACAACCATTACGATTAACAGACCTTCTAAATTAAATGCACTAAATAAAGCAACTATTGAAGAGTTGCACCAAGCATTTGATACAGCCAATAAGGCAGCAGATACTAAAGTTATTATTGTAACAGGAAGTGGAGAAAAAGCTTTTGTTGCAGGAGCCGATATTAGCGAATTTGCTAATTTTAGCGTTGAAAATGGAGGGAAATTGGCAGCCAAAGGTCAAGAGATTTTATTCGATTTTGTTCAACATCTTAATACACCAGTAATTGCAGCTGTAAATGGTTTTGCTTTAGGAGGAGGATTGGAGTTGGCTATGGCAGCACATTTTAGAATAGCCAGTGATAATGCAAAAATGGGATTACCAGAAGTTAGTTTAGGTGTGATTCCTGGTTATGGTGGTACACAACGTTTACCACAATTAGTTGGTAAAGGACGTGCTATGGAAATGATTATGACAGCAGGTATGATTGATGCAACAACAGCATTAAGTTATGGTTTAGTTAACCATGTTGTCTCTCAAGAAGAGTTATTACCTCTTGCTCAAAAAATAGCAGGTAAAATTATGAGAAACTCATCTGTAGCTATAAGTAAAGCCATCCAAGCAGTTAATGCTAATTATACAGATGGTGTAAATGGTTTTGAAACCGAAATAGAGCAATTTGGAGCTTGTTTTGGTACCCAAGATTTTAAAGAGGGTACGACAGCTTTCTTAGAAAAGCGTAAAGCTGATTTTCCTGGTAAATAAATAGTATTTGCTTAAATATATTAAACAAAAAAGACACCTATTATAGGTGTCTTTTTTTATAAGGATAAAAAAATGTAGTGTAGTTATTATAAGTTTACTTGGTAAGTAAATGTCCTGTCATTAGCTGTAATTACTACTTTGTAGTCATCATCTTTGTCTTCTAAAAGTTTGAATCTTTTTCCTAAAGATGTGGTGTTTTTTATAGTTTCACTATAAATAGTTTCAGAATCTTTGTATAAAATCTCAATAGAATAGTCTGACTTTTCTGCATTAAAAGCAGTAATGTAAATGGTATGGTTATCACTACTAACCTTTGGTTTGTTAATCACTGACAATTGCTTTTTGTTAAAAGTGACTTCATTAGACTCTACTGTAAATGGGTAAATTCTAATTTGGTAATTTTTATCTAATTCAAAAATGTAGTTTCCGTTTGGTAAAGTTGTTAAGTCAAAAGACTTGTTATATTCTCCACTTGTTTTAATAGCTTCTTTATAAAGAATTAATCCAAAAGCATCTTTTACAAGTAATTGGTCTCCTTCATTTACATTATCAAACATCAAGAGTGTCTTACCATCCTCTTTGTTAAATAAAGTTTCCATCTCTGTTGCTGTGCTGCTTAGTGTAGCAAATACGATTGCTAATACTAATAGGTGTTTTGTAAAGTTTTTCATAATCTCAATATGTTTACTGATTATGTTGGCAAAGTTAGAATGCAAAAGCAGTTTAAATAACATTAGAATTATCAAGTATGTATGCTATATTAACAAGATTATTACAAGCGAAAACGTTATAGGTTAATTTAGTATATTTTGGTGTTAACTTTGTATATATTTGTAAACTAATAATTCTTATATTTATTTAAAGTTTTAAAATTGAATACAAAACCTACATTTAAAAAAATCACGCCAACTTTTGGAAGTTCGGTAATTGCTGTGCATAAAACTAAAAAACGTAAGCGTAGTGAGGCTTTCTGGCACTTTCATCCAGAAGTAGAGATGGTTTATGTTAATAAGGGAAAAGGAAGACGACATATTGGTAACCATTTATCTTACTTTAATAATAGTCAGCTAATATTAATAGGCTCTAATTTACCACATAATGGATTTACAGATCGATTAACTTCTAAAGGTAAAGAAACCTTAATACAGTTTCATCCAGATTTTTTAGGACAATCAATTAATAACTTACCTGAATTAAAAAACATTTTGCAGTTACTAGAACGTGCAAAGCATGGCGTTTTGTTTAAACCTGAAATAAAGCGTATAGTAGGTCCTAAAATAGAAAAATTACCAAAATATGAAGGTATAAAGCGTATTACTAAATTACTTGAAATTTTAGAACTTTTAGCCTTGACTAATGACTATACTTTACTTAATGAAAATGGTTATGTTCTAGAAACCCAACCACAGGATACAGATAAAATAGATAAAGTTTATAAATACGTTAATAAAAATTTTCAAGAGCATATTACATTGGATCAAATATCAGATCATGTAAATATGACAGTTCCAGCCTTTTGTAGATACTTTAAAAAGATAACCAACAAGACCTTTACGCAATTTGTAAACGAGTATCGTGTGTTTTATGCAACCAAATTATTAACAGAGAGTCAAAGTAGTATTACAGATATTTGTTTTGAATGTGGTTTTAATAACTTTTCTCATTTTAATAAAGTGTTTAATGATGTGGTTGGTAAACCTGCTTCAAAGTATAGAAATGAAATTAAAGCAATGATCCAATAATAAAATTTAGTAATTATGAATGATAAAATTGAAATCGCTTTAAAATACTATAACCAACAGCGTCAAAGTATTTTAAATACTGTAAATAGTCATACTAGTTTGACAGCAGATCAAATCATTCATTTTGGAGAAGAAATGTCTATTCTAGAGTATAAAATTACAGCACTAGAAGTAGCTAAAGAAAACTAGCCTCAAGTTTATTTCTCTCCATTCCATTCATTATAAAACTGATCTAAAAACTCAACCATGTACTCATGACGTTTTTTAGCAATGCGTTGACCAGTTTTAGTATTCATTGTATCTTTTAATAATAATAGTTTTTCGTAAAAATGATTAATTGTAGGAGCTTTAGAGGCTTTATATTCTGCTTTTGATAAGTTTAAATTGGGTTTAATATCAGGGTCATAAAGGGTTCTGTTTTTAAAACCACCATAATTAAATGTCCTTGCTATACCAATTGCACCCAAGGCATCTAAACGGTCAGCATCTTGTACAACATCTAACTCGTTTGACTTAAATACGTCAGTTTTGCCAATGTTTGAGCTGTAAGAAATGTTTTCAATAATTTTAATAACGTGATTGATAGTAACAGAGTCTACATTATTTTTTACTAAAAAAGCACCTGCTATTTTAGGACCAATAGTACTATCTCCATTATGAAACTTGCTATCTGCAATATCATGTAGTAGTGCACCTAGAGCCACTACCAAATGATCTACAGTTTCGCTTTTAGCAATTAGTAAGCTGTTATTGTAAACTCGTTGTATGTGAAACCAATCATGACCACCTTCGGCATCTTTTAAAGTTTCTTTTACAAAAGTTTTTGTAGCTTCGATTAAATCATGATTTAACATATATTAAAGCTTTGCTGGTTCGACCCACTTAAATTGGTATGAGTTTTCTGGTATTTTAATGCGGTCTGCTAATCGCATCATTCTACTAGGTAGCTTCATTAAATAATCTCTTGCTTTTTCGGCTTCGTCTGAAAGATTGGTGACTTTATCAATTTCCCAACGGTTAATTAATTTCTGTAAAATATCTACATAATCTGTTGAGGTATATACACCAATACGTTGTGCAGTGTTTGAAAATTCTTCAAAAATAGTACCTATTTTACCACCAGATTCTCTTAAAAAATGGGCAGGCATTGTAATTTTTTGTTTCATCATGTGTTGAAACGCTAACATCATTTGGCTAGGATCTACTTTAAAAATTCGTTCTACAAACTCGCTGTAAGCATGATGGTGTCTCATCTCATCTCCAGCTATAATTTTACACATTCTTGATAGTTGTTTGTTGCCTTTTGCTTTTGCAAGTTTAGCAACACGATTATGTGACACGTAAGTAGCTAGCTCTTGAAAACTAGTGTAAACAAAGTTTTTGTAAGGGTCTTGTGCAGTACCAATATCAAAACCATCAGCTATAAGGTGTTGTGTGGTTTGCTCAATCTCTTTCATATTCACACGACCAGAAAGGTATAGGTATTTATTTAATACATCACCATGTCTGTTTTCTTCAGCAGTCCAGTGTCTAATCCATTTTGACCAACCATTGCGTTCTTGTTGGTTAATACCTTCCACATCCATTAACCAAGATTCGTAAGTTGGTAATGCTTCTTCAGTAATCATATCACCAACTAAAACAACCCAAAAATCGTAAGGTAATTCTTTTGACAATTCTCTTATTTCTTTAACATCCTCTAAAAAAGTGTCACTTTCAGAGTTTGGTAAAAAATCTGTTGGTTGCCAAATGGTTTCAACAGGAATTAAATATTTTTTTATCAATGATTCAACGTCTTTTTCTAAAAAAGACATCACTTCTAATCTTACGTTTTTTAATGACATAATGTTATATTTTAATACTATTTTTAATAGTAGTTTCTATATGATTTAATAGCTCTTGGGTTGTATTAAAATCATTTAATTTTACAGGTTTGTGAGCTGTAAATGTAATGTTGTTAAATATTCCCATCGGAAATTTTCCGTAGCGTAAATTTTTCCAAGAGTTATTAATTGTAACTGGTACAATTACTGCACTTGGTATGTATTTTATCAAAGTTTCTAGTCCTTTGGTGTGAAAGGGTTTAGGGTGTCCATCGCGACTTCTTGTACCTTCAGGAAAAATAACAGCAGCACGATTTGTAGTTTCAATATAATCTGCAAATTTTCTGATAGCAACTATGGATTGTCTTGGGTTTTTACGGTCAATTAATACTGATCCACCATGGCGTAAGTTATACGATACACTAGGCAAGCCTTTACCCAGTTCTTTTTTGCTAACAAATTTGACATGGTGTTTTCTAAAATACCACATTAGTGGTGGTATATCTGCCATACTTTGATGATTAGATACAATCAAAACGGGTTGAGTCGTATCTAATTGGTATGGATTTATAAGTTTCTGGCTTGTACCTAATAGGTTTACACAACGCATCAAGAAAAACTGTAAGTAATCTACGCTTTTTTTATGAGCCTGATAACCAAAAACGTTAAAACAGAACCATTGTATTGGGTGAAAAATAACCAATGATAATCCGAAAAAAGGAAATAAATAATTGATAAAGGATAAGCTATAATTTTTCTCATACGTCATAAAAATTCTGTCTATCAAAAATAAAAAAACCACGTTTATTAAACGTGGTTTTTTACTAATACTTAGCTTTTGTAATACTAAATTTATGTTTTAAAAATGGTTTAGCAATGCTCATTGTAAGCATCCATAAGGTTCTCAGCAATTAACTCTGCTGGTCTACCTTCAATATGATGACGCTCTAACATATGTACTAATTCTCCGTTTTTAAATAAAGCCATGCTTGGTGAGCTTGGAGGAAAAGGTACCATGTGTGCTCTTGCTTGATCAACAGCTTCTTTATCAACACCTGCAAATACTGTAACAATGTTACTAGGTTTTTTTGCATTAGCTAAACTCATTGTAGCTCCTGGTCTTGCATTAGCAGCTGCACAACCACAAACCGAATTTACAACCACTAAAGTTGTGCCTTCTTTTGCAAGTGCTTCATTTACAGCATCAGCTGTGTGTAATTCCTCAAAACCAACTTTGGTTAAATCCTCACGCATTGGTTTTACTAATTCTGCTGGATACATATTTTTGTGTTTTTTTATTTGTAAATCTATCTCAAGCAAAGATAATCAAAAACCATGCAAATGTTGTTATGGTATTACTTGATAAAGTTTATGGTGCCATAAGGTCAGGTTATGTCTTTTTTCAAATTAATAAAAAATAAAATTTTTATACTTACTTATTAGTAAACAGTAGTAACAAAAGCCATTTTATGTGTACTAACAAAGTAGTATCTTTACTTTTTAAATAATAATTAAAATATGGCAGGATTAAAATGGATAGGAGCAACCTTAGGTTGGTCTTTAGGAGGTCCAATAGGAGCAATTATAGGTTTAGCAATTGGTAGTCTAGGAGACGCTATGTCTGATAAAGGGAATTTGTTAGGTTCGGGTAATCAAAATACGCAACAAAGACAAGAACCAAAATATAGAACGCGTCCTAATTACAGAACTCAACAACAAAGACGAGCGCAAACAACATCTGGAGATTTTGAGGTTAGTTTATTAATATTAGCATCTGTAGTTATTAAAGCAGATGGTAAACAAGACCAACGTGAATTAGATTTTGTTAGAAATAAATTTGTTGAATTATACGGAAAAGATAGAGCCAATAAAGCTTTTAAATTATTTAAAAAAGTAAGTAACCAGAGTATATCTACAAGAGATGTATCCATGCAAATTCAGCAAATGATGGATCATTCTTCACGTTTACAATTATTACATTTTCTGTTTGGGATTGCAAAAGCTGATGGAATGGTTACTGATGATGAAGAGGATCAAATCCATAGTATTTCTAATTATTTAGGTATTAGTAATCGTGACTATTCTAGTATTAAAGCCATGTTTTACAATAGTGTTGATAATGCTTACACTATTTTAGAGATTGATAAATCAGCTTCTGTAGACCAGATAAAAAAAGCATACCGAAATATGGCCAAAAAATACCATCCAGATCGTGTGGAACATCTTGGTGAAGAGCATAGAAAAGGAGCAGAGGATAAGTTTAAGCAAGTACAAAAAGCTTATGAGTTTATACAAAAGGAAAGAGGGTTTTAAAAAATTAAGGAGACCTTTTTAAGTTTTGACCATTAAAGAATAAAGATATTTTATGAACGACAAAAAAATATTAGAATTCTTTAAAACAGGACAACGCCAAAAAGCCTTTAAAGCGCTTTATAGTTTATATCCAAGAATAGAAAAATTAGTCCTATCCAAAGGAGGGAAATCATCTGATGCACAAGATGTATTTCAGGAAGCATTAATTATTCTAAATCGAAATTTAGAAAAATCAGACTTTAAGTTAACCGCTTCATTTTATACCTATTTGTATTCCGTTTCAAGATTTGTTTGGAAGGATATGCAAAACAAATTTTCTACCCAAGAGCTTCATGATTTAAAAGATGATGAAGTCTCAAATTTTCATCATGTTTTAGAAGAAAAAAATATCGGTTTGCCGAAAACGCTTTTCTCGAGTTAGGAGAACGATGCCAACAATTACTTCAGCTATTTTATTTAAAAAGAATTCCTTTTAAAGAGATAGCAGTTACAATGCAATTTAAATCAGAAAAAATTGCTAAAAACCAGAAGTATAAATGCTTAAAAAAAGCAAAAGACATCTTTCATCAAAATTATCAATCTTAATTCGGCTCAAACATGGACAATCACACACAACATATAGACTTAATCAATCAATATTTAAATAAAGAATTATCAAATACAGAGGTTTTAGCTTTTGAAAACAAACTTAAAATTAATGCGGAATTTAATGCAATTTACCAAGAGCAATTAATAGTCTTAGAAGGTATAAAACGCACACAACTTAAAGCTGAAATTGCGTCTGCAAAAACCTGTTATATTCAACTAAAATGGATTAAAATCATTGGCTTATTAAGTGTTGTTACTTTAGTTTCAATCTTAGCTTATAACTTGCTTTTAAAAACAGAAACAACTCAAGGTTTTGACCATAAAAATCAAAATTTAATTGAAACTAATATTGATTCAATTCCTATTTTTGATAAAGTAGAAACCTTAAAACAAATTGATAGTTCAAAAAAGAAATTTGTAGTTGTTAAACAGATTTTAACATCAATTTTAGATGAAGAGTTCACAAAAAGATATGGAGGAATATATACTTATAAAGACACTATTATAAAACAAAATCTTGGATCTTATACTAAACAAGAATTTGAAAAAAACTTTCCAACTTATAAGCATATAATTCCAAAAAACGATTCAATTATTATAAATATTCAAAAAGTTGAAAGAAAATTTGGATCTACTGAAACCATTGTAAATACAAATACAAGTACTAAAAAACTTGAAGAAATTACTGAAACAGAAACTATTAACGACGAGTTATCATCATTCTACAATTCAGTAAAAAAGCAACCAGAAATTAAAACGATTAATAACGAAAAAGAAACTACAATAACGTTTAAGGAGGGTACTGTATTAATCATTCCAGCAAAATGTTTTATTGATGCAAACGGGAAATTAGCTAGAGGAAAGGTTAGTATAGAAGTTAAAGAGTTTTATAAGTTATCAGATATGTTGCTAGCCAATCTAACTACTAAATCTGATGGCAAACAATTGGAAACAGGAGGAATGCTGTTTATAAAAGCATTAAAAGATAATAAACAATTACAGTTAAAACCTGGAAGCAATATTGAATATATATTCTCTTCAAACGCAAGTAAGAAAAAAGATATGCAGCTTTTTTTAGGTGAAGAAATTAAAAATAGCATTAATTGGACTTTAGATAATATCACACACAAAAGTAATGCTGTTTCAACTTCTACTGAAATGGTTTTAATTGATGAAGAAGACGTGGAAGTGCCGATTCAGTATGTAGAAGAAGTTCCTGTGTTTCCTGGATGTGAAAATGGTACAAGCACAGCGAAAAAACAATGTTTTGATCAAGCGCTTTCAAAACTAATATCCAAAAACTTTAATGCTAGTATAGCTGAAGATTTAAAGCTAACGGGAAAACATAAAATTTTAACATCGTTTAAAATTGATAAAGAAGGAGATGTTGTTGATATTCAGGCTTCTGCAGCGCATACTTTATTGGCTAAAGAGGCTATTAGAGTTTTAAAATTGATACCAAAACTAAAACCAGGGAAGCAACGTGATTATACTGTAATTGTGCCTTATAGCTTGCCAATTAATTTTAATGTTGATGGTAGCACAAAAAATAATCCAAGTGTTATTACTATAAAGGATAAAACGTCTTTTGAGAAAAAAATTGAAGAGCGATTACAAAACAAAGATTCCACGACTACAGGATTAGTTGGTACTGTAACAGCTAACGATGTGTCTAGATATGCTTTTTATGGTTCAAAATTAGGTTGGATTAATTGTGATCGTTTTATAAGAAGTAATACAAATGCTATAAAATTTAAACTAAAAATAAAGGATGCAAATGGCGCAGATGTCAAAATGGTGTTTAAATCTTATAATTCTATTTTACCAAGTAAAAGGGTTAAGGATGTTTACGATTTTGGTACTGTAGCTTTAAATGAAGAGGTTGTTTTAGTTGCGATAAAGATGATTGAAGATAATTTGTTTTTAGGGATTACAAACACTACAACTAAAGAAATATCAGAACTTAATTTTGACTTTAAAGAAGTGAATTTAGACCAATTAAAATCCGAATTGCAACAATTGAATAGTGATTTTAACTAACCTCTAAACAAAAAGAAATCATCTTTCATATCCTCAATTTGAGCATCTTCATTAGTGATAATGTAATCAATAGCTTTTGAGGTAAATGTATCACCTTTTTGTGTTAAAGATACAACGTTATTGTCCACAAGAATCATATTGTTTTTAAGAGCCAATTCTAATACAGTTTTGGCTCTTACTTTTTGCCAATTTATGTGTTCTCTTAAATGGTTTACGTGGCGTTCTTCAACTTCATTATGGTTTTTTAAATGCAGTAAAAAAGTTAGTAAGCTAACTTCTGTACGTTGTTGTTTTTCGCGATACATAACAGCTATTACGCCTTTGCTAGGAGCAAATAAGTACACAGCTAAAAATATTAAACCTAACATTGTGGTAATGGATCCTGCAATGGAAGCATCTAATAAATGTGCCAACCAATAACCAGAAATAGCACTAAATACTCCAAAAAAGACTGCTAAAACTAGCATTTTTTTTAAGTTGGTAGTTAGTAAATATGCTGTTGCTGCAGGAGCAATCATTAATGCTACAACTAAAATAGCACCAACAGCATCAAATGCACCAACCGTTGTCACGGAAGACACTGTCATTAATCCATAATGTATAATTGCAGGAGAAAAACCTAATGAAGCTGCTAAACCTTTATCAAAGGTGCTTACTTTTAATTCTTTAAAAAAGGCAAATAGTAAAAGGATAGTTATTAATAGTATTGTGCCAATTATCCATAGTGATTTTGGTCCAATATCCACACCAGAAACTATTAGTCTATCAAATGGAGCCAAAGCCAATTCTCCTACTAATACAGCATCAACATCTAAGTGTACATCATTAGCGTTTTTAGCGATTAATATAACACCAATACTAAATAATGCAGGAAATACTAAGCCTATTGCTGTATCTTCTTTTACTAAACCTGTTTTTTGGATATATTCTACTAATACCACGGTTATTACTCCTGTTAATGCAGCCAATACAATTAATAATGGTGAATTTAAATCTTGCGTAATAAAAAAACCAACTACAATTCCTGGTAATATGGAATGGCTTATTGCATCGCTTATCATTGCCATTTTACGTAGCACTAAAAAGGTTCCAGGAATAGCACATGCAATTGCGACTAAACTGGCAATTAATTGTATTTCTATTTGAGCGCTATTCATCTTCTGTTGATTGTTTTGTGTAAAGGTTGGAAGCAGTTTCAAACCCTGTTTTTGTCAAACTCCACATGTTTCCATTCAAAGTAACATAATTTTTTTCTACTAATTTTTGCAGTGTCTTACGTGTAAATCCTTGAAAGTTATTAAGAAGCTTTATGGTATGTGGATGCGAAATATTTTCATGTGTTTCAGCAATATGATACATAAATGCTAAGGTTTTATGAAGCTCTAAATCGCGTCTGTTTTTTATAAATCTAATTTGTTTAAATAATAAACCTCGACTTGGGGAAAAGACAAACGAGATTACTACAAATACAGCTGCTACTAATACAATGACAGGTCCTGTAGATAGATTGGTTTGACTAGCGCTTATGGCTGTTCCAAAGACACCGGAAAACGCTCCGAATATAGCTGCTAAAAGCACCATTTTTGACAAACTATTAGTCCATTGTCTTGCTGCTGCTGCTGGAGCTAATAACATAGCGCTCATTAAAACAACACCAACCGTTTGTAGTCCTAAAACTATAGCCAAGACTATAAAGCTGGTAATTAAAATATCGATGACTTTAGTATTAAAACCTAAGGTTTTAGTGTAATCAGCATCAAAGAGTAAAATTTTAAATTCTTTCCAAAATAATAGCAATACAAATAGGCATAATCCTGTAACTATGGCCATTAACCAAACGTCGCTTTCAACTAAAGTTGCAGCTTGACCAAATAAATATTTATCTAAACCTGCTTGATTAGCATTGGGTTGTTTTTGAATAAAAGTCAGTAATAACATACCAAACCCGAAAAACAGAGATAATATTAATCCTAAAGCGGTATCACTTTTTAGATGTGTTTTTTTTACAATACCTCTAATCCAAAAGGTTCCAATTAATCCGCTTATTAAGGCTCCTAAAAGTAACGTATTACTGTCTTTTGCTCCTGTAATTAAAAATGCAATTGCAATTCCTGGTAGAGCAGCATGTGATATAGCATCTCCAAGTAAGCTTTGTTTTCTAAGCACAGCAAAACTACCTAACATACCAGTGACTGCTCCTAAAATTGCAGTTCCAAGTGTAATAGTTCGTAGTGTGTAATCGCTAAAAACTAAAGAAAAATATTCTTGTAAATCCATTATTCCTGAATACTTACTTTATAATTAATACCATAAGTCTTGGTTAGATTATCATCATTAAAAATGTCTTTTACTGGACCTGTTGCTATTTTCTTCACATTTAAAAATGTTACCCAATCAAAATATTCTGGAACAGTTTGTAGGTCGTGATGTACTACGATTACTGTTTTTCCTGCTTTACGTAATTCTTTTAAAATATTAATAATAGCAATTTCTGTTGTTGCATCTACACCTTGAAAAGGCTCGTCCATAAAATAGATTGAAGCATTTTGTACTAATGCTCTAGCTAAAAATATACGTTGTTGTTGTCCACCCGATAATTGACTAATTTGTCTGCCTTTAAAGGGTAACATGCCCACTTTTTCTAAAGCTTCTAATGCTGCCTTTTTTTGCTTTTGTCCTGGACGTTTTATCCAACCTAAACTTCCATAAGTACCCATTGTGACAACATCTAAAGCTGTGGTTGGAAAGTCCCAATCGACACTCCCTTTTTGTGGTACATAGGCTACTAGTTTGCGTTGTTTATTGTAAGGTTTGTCATAAATAGTGACGCTTCCTGCTATTGGTTTTAATATGCCTAAAATAGATTTTATTAGTGTTGATTTACCTGCTCCGTTTGGTCCAACAATAGCCATAAGAACACCTTCTGGAATTTCTAAATCAATATCCCAAAGTACAGGTTTGTAGTTGTATGCTACTGTTAGGTCATCTACTTTTACTGCTATTTTTTGTTTCATAACTATTTCCTAAGTCATTGGGAGTTTTACTAAATTAAAAATATATTCATTTTTATTTAAAAAAACGAATCAAAAAAACATAGTTATAGCAAACCTGTTTTTAGTTAGTGTCGCGTCATTCTGAACTTGTTTCAGGATCTCATTATTTGAAATAACTATTGTTTATACTAATTTACTTTAAGGCATTTACTATAGTGTTGACATTGTATTCAAACATGCCAATATAGGTGCCTTCAACAGTGCCTGCGCTTCCTAATGCATCAGAATATAATGTGCCTCCAATTTTTACATCATGTCCTTTCGAGTTAACTGCTTCTTGTAAAGCTTCAATAGTACGTTTTGGTACAGAGCTTTCAATAAAAATAGCGTTGACTTTATTTTCTATTATAAAGTTAGCTAAATTTTGAACATCTTTTACTCCAGCTTCAGTTGCTGTAGATATACCTTGTAGACCTACGACTTCAAATCCGTAGTTTTTTCCGAAATAATTAAAAGCGTCATGTGCTGTCACTAATATGCGTTTGTCTTTTGGAAGCGTTTCAATTTTAGATGTAATTGTATTTTGCAATGAGTTTAGCTTAGCTATGTATTCAACTTCATTTGCTTTATAGTATTTCGAGTTTTTAGAATCTTTTTCGATTAAAACAGCAGTAACTTTTTGAGCAAATTGCTTAAAGTATTCAATATTAAACCAAACGTGTGGATCGTAATTAGAAGCAAAATAATCTGAACCTATCAATGTTTTTTTGTCAATCTCTTCTCCTAAAGCAATAGGTGTTTTGGTTGTGTTTCCCATTTTTTCAAAAACTTCTACAAGCTTTCCTTCTAGGTGTAAGCCATTGTAAAAAATGATATCTGCATTTACAAGTTTGGATACATCACCTTCGCTTGCTTTGTATAAATGTGGATCCACACCACTTCCCATTAAGCCATTAACATTTACACTGTCTTTACCAATATTTTTGACTAAATCGGTGATCATTGTCGTTGTAGTCACGATATTTAACTTTCCGTTATCTTTTGCATTATTATTACAGCTTAAAAAAACTAAGGTTATTAAGGAAAGGAGTGTTAATTTTTTCATTGGTCTAAATATTTATTACGAAAGTACTAAAGTACAAACAATTAGTTTAAAGTGTACCTAATACCTAAGAAAACTCGTCTACCTTGGTTTGGTCCATATACATATGAAGGGTCAAATGTTAACCCATAAGGGTTGTCTGGTGTTGCTTGTGCGTTACCTTGGGCATCAAATTGTACATTATTATCAAAAGGATCATCTGCTCTTGCTATAATAAAAGGATTACCGTTATTTGGTGTCCAATTTAGTAGGTTTTTAACACCTCCATAAACTTCAAAATTTTCAAGTCCACCGTAAGTGGCTTGAATGTTTTGGATGCTCCAGGTGGGCGAGTATTCTTGTCTAGGATCTAGATCGCTTAATAACGGTAATCGCATTGGTCCATAAATGTTTCCTGTATAGTCAAAGGTTAAATTAGTTGGGTATTTTTTATATGAAAAAGACCAGGTAGCTGTAAATTTTTCGGTTAAAATTTGTCTGGTTGTTATGTCATTTTCAGTTTGGTTTACGTCCTGAAATGTTACCCCTATGCTTCCTTTTAAGCCACTACCAAAAATAGCATCAACATTTAAACTGGCTCCTTTTGAAGTAGAATAACCATCTAAATTATCATAAATTATTTGATTAGGATTAGTATCGTAATCTGGTATAATGGCATTTGTAAAATGCGTGTACCACAAGGATGCATCTACAGTAAAAATCATGCCTTTTGTGGTATATATTTTTTTAGATAGTTAAGGTTGATATTGTAAGATTGTTCCGGATTTAAAGTTTCTTCAATAACAACTTCTCTTGATCCTGTAAGTGCTGCATGTTCTTCTGTAAATAAATTAACAACCCTAAATCCTGTTCCTGCATTAATCCTAAATATATCATTGTCTGTTGGTTTATATCTGTAAGCTAACCTTGGAGTTACTATGGAACCATGTCTTTTGTCATAGTCATACCTAAGTCCTAATAAAAGTTTTTGTTTTTTTGTTAATGTTATTTCATCTTGAACAAATATTGAAGGAATGAATATCTTATCAGCTTCAATAGTTGCTGTTGTGTTGTCGTTATAGTAATTGTAGCGTCCTGTTATACCAAATAATAAATCATTATTTTTTGTTGGTTTATCCCAAGTTAATTGTCCAAAAGCAATACGTTGTTGCGCTAAATATGCTGTGTCACCATACACTGAATTTTGATCATGGTCTGAATATGAAAATTGAAAATTCATATTTTCTTTTACAGGAAGTTGGTATTCACCAAGTAGCTCATATCTAGTGGTGTAAATGCTTTCACCATAGACTTCATTTCCTCCTCTATAACTTTTATTCCATTGTAGTTCTCCTCCCCAACGATCTTCATAAAAAAAGCGACCAGCAACAGATAATTTTTTATTGTTTTTACGTTTAAAATTCCATTTTTGAAAAACCGAAACTCTATCTTGAAGGGTGACATCGGTAAAATAATCGTTGTTATTATCTATTGGATTACTATAATTATAATAATTTGCGCCTACCAAAACACTTGCGTTTTCGCCAATATTAGTTTTAAAACCAATATCTGTATTTACTTCTCCCCAACCACTAATATTGCTGTCTGCAAAAAATATAGGAGCATTGTCAGGATGTTTAGTAATGACATTTATTAAACCACCAACAGCTTCGCTACCATATAAGGATGACGCTGGACCTTTAACGATTTCGATTTGATCTATTAATGAATTTGGTATTCCTGACAATCCGTAAACCGTAGATAAACCACTAACAATTGGCATTCCGTCTATTAATACTAAGGTATAAGGCCCTTCTAAACCATTAATGTGGATGTCTCCAGTATTACACACATTACAATTAAGTTGAGGTCTTACTCCGTTTACATTTTGAAGCGCTTCAAAAATATTTGGAGTAGGATTCTTTTTTAAAAAAGCGCTAGTATATACTTCAACAGGAACAGGGCTTTCTAATCTGTTAACTGCTTTTAAGGTTCCTGTAATAACGACTTCATCCAACGATTGATTTTGTATTAAATCAAAATTTATTTTCAAATTATTTTTTACGTCAATTCTTTTTCTAATAGTATTAAAACCAGTAAATGAAGCTATAAGTGTGTATTGTCCTTCTTTTATGTTTTGGATATTAAAGTAACCATTATCTGTGGTTGTAGTTCCTTTTTTTGTGCCTTCAAGATAAACGTTTGCAAAGGGTAGTGGTAGTCCGTCTGAGGTAACTACTCCTGATATTTCATAATTATTCTGTGCTTGACTATAAGCTGAAAAACAAAATAAAAGGGCAATAATATACTTCATGTCTTAAAATATTTTTTTACAAATATAAATACAAATTTAGACTAATCTAAATTTAATGTTTGTTTTATTTAATTCTTATATTTGCTATCTAGCTATTTTAGGTTTATGATTACACTGACAGAAGAAAATTATATTAAAGCAATTTATCATTTAGGTAAGCAAGGTACAGAGGTTGTTAGCACCAATGCGATATCAGAATCCATACACACAAAAGCATCTTCGGTTTCTGATATGCTTAAAAAGCTGTCTGAAAAAGGTTATGCTAATTATGTAAAGTATCAAGGTGTTAATTTAACCGAAAAAGGTCAGTCTGTAGCAATCAACATTATTAGAAAGCATAGGCTTTGGGAAGTGTTTTTGGTAGAAAAATTAAATTTTACTTGGGATGAAGTTCATGAAGTTGCTGAGCATTTAGAGCATATCAGATCAGAAAAATTGATTGATGAATTAGATGCTTTTTTGGAATTTCCTAATCATGATCCACATGGAGATCCAATTCCGGATAAACATGGAAACTTTAAACACATCGAAAAAATCATGTTATCACAAGCTATTATAGGTAAAACTTATAAATGTGTAGGGGTAGACGATACCTCTTCCGCTTTTTTGAGATACTTGGATAGTAATAAAATAGCCCTAGGAACCAAGATTGTTGTTGTTCAAAAAGAGCCTTATGATAATTCTGTTAAGATTAAGTTTGAAGATAATGAATTAATGGTGTCTCAAAACGTGGCTAAAAACTTGTTTTTAAAAGAAGTTTAGTTAAATAGAAAAATAACAGATTAGTGGCAGCCACAGTCGTCAGTACCACAAGCTTTTTTGGATTTAGCCTTTAAGAAATATTTTTTAAATAGAAAAAATAAAGCGAACCCCAATGTTATAAAAACTAATATGTTTTGAATAATGCTGTTCATAATTTTATTTTAAAAATTGATAAGCTATTAATGCAGATATGTATGCTATAGCTGTCATGATAACTAATTGTAAGGTTGGCCATTTCCAGGTATTAGTTTCCTTTTTAACAATAGCCAAAGTACTCATGCATTGCATTGCAAAAGCATAAAAAAGTAATAGAGAAATACCTGATGCAAAATTAAATAATGGACCACCCAAAATTGGATTGACTTCTCCAGCCATTCTATTTTTAATGGTGTCTTCATCATCATTTCCAACGCTGTAAATGGTTGCTAATGTACCTACAAAAACCTCTCTAGCAGCAAAACTACTTACTATTGCTATTCCTATTTTCCAGTCGTAACCTAATGGTCTAATTACAGGCTCGATAGCATGTCCTGCAATACCTATAAACGAATGTTCTAGTTTATGTGACGCTATTTTTTGGCTTATTTCTTCTTCATTTAAATTTTGAGATGCGTATTCTGTTTTAATAATAGTTTCAGCATTATTAAATTGTTCTCCAGGACCATAAGATGCCAAGAACCAAAGGATGATTGAAATTGCTAATATTATTTTTCCTGCTCCAAAAACAAACGATTTTGTTTTTTCTAAAACGGTAATCGCAACGTTTTTAAACATTGGTAGTTTATAGTTTGGCATTTCAACTACAAAAAAAGTTTTGCTTTTAATTTTTAAAACTTTGTTTAAGATGTATGCCGAAAGTACTGCAGCTCCAAAACCTAATAAATACAACAACATTAAGGTTAAAGCTTGGTAACTTAAACCTAGAAAACGTCCCTCAGGTATTACTAATGCAATAATAATTAAGTAAACAGGTAATCTAGCTGAACACGTTGTAAAAGGAGTAACAAGTATAGTTATTAATCGTTCTTTCCAGCTTTCAATATTTCTAGTTGCCATTATTGCAGGAATTGCGCAAGCAGTTCCAGAAATTAAAGGCACTATACTTTTACCGCTTAGACCAAAACGTCTCATGATTCTATCCATTAAAAACACGACACGACTCATGTAACCGCTTTCTTCTAAAATGGAAATAAACAAGAATAAGAAGGCAATTTGAGGTATAAATATTACTATTCCTCCCAATCCAGATATAATTCCTTCCGCTAAAAGATTAGTAAATGCGCCTTCAGGTAACGTATTTTTAACCCAATCACTAAGGTTTGCAAATAGTCCGTCAATTAAATCCATTGGTACTGTTGACCAATCATAAATAGCTTGAAATATGACTAATAATATTAAAAAGAATATAAGGTAACCCCAAACTTTGTGTGTCAATATGCGGTCTAGCCTAGATCTTAAATCTGTAGCCTGACTAGCGTCAATAGTTTGACCTTTTTTAAGTGTGTTATTTATAAATTGATAACGTTTTATAGTTTCTTTTTGCTGTAAACGTTTTAAATCGTTTTTAGATTTGGTTTTAAAACTAGCAATAGCTTCAACTTCATTACGATCCATTTTTCCAAAATTGACATCTTGTGTTATTACTAACCACAATTTGTAAGTTAATTGGTTTGGAAAGGCATGTCTTAATTTGTCAAAGTAATTTTTGTCAATTTCTGAAGCGTTAAGACAAGGTGTTGTTGGAAGATCTTTAAAGTTACTAATTAGTAGCTTTAATCTATCAATACCTTCATTTTTTCTAGTACTAATAACCGCTATTTTGGTTTTTAGTTCTTGTTCTAAATGTTCAATATCTAGAGATATTCCTTTAGATTTCATTCTGTCAGCCATGTTAATGACTAAAATTGTAGGAATTTCTAAATCTTTAATTTGAGTAAATAGTAGTAGGTTTCGTTTTAAATTTTCAACATCACTAACAACTACTGCAACATCAGGAAAATCTTTATCGTTTTTGTTAAGTAATAATTCTATAACTACATTTTCGTCTAAAGACGAAGCATTAAGGCTGTAAGTACCAGGAAGGTCAATAATATGTGCTTTAACACCTCTTGGTAATTTGCAAATACCTTCTTTTTTTCGACTGTAATACCTGGATAATTCCCAACTTTTTGGTTTAAGCCAGTTAAGGCATTAAAAACAGAGGTTTTTCCTGTATTAGGGTTACCAATTAAGGCAATATTAATTTGCTTACTCATTAAACTTCTTTTTCGATGATAATATGAATAGCGGTTTCTTTTCTTATTGCCAAGTGACTTCCGTTTATATTTAGATATAAAGGGTCAGCAAAAGGTGCAACTTGAACTAGCTCGACACTATTACCAGGTAAACATCCCATTTCTAATAGTTTTAATGGAATTAAATGTGAAGATACGTCTATAATTACAGCGCGTTCTCCTCTTTTTAATGTGTCTAGTGTATTATCCAAGCTTATTTAGATTGATTTTAAAGAAACAAAAATATGGCAAAATTTGTCGTTAAAAAAATTGAGAGCCAAAAACTAGTCTTTGTACTCCTTTTTTAACTTTTTTATATCATTTAAAAGTTTGGTGATATCTTCTGTTTTTGTGCCATCATAATAGCCTCTAATTTGACTTTTTTTGTCAATTAGCATAAAGTTTTCAGTATGTACCATTCCGTAATCATCAGGCATTCCGTCGTCTTTAACTGCTAAGTAACTTTTTCTAGCCAATCTGTAAATTTCACCTTTATCACCTGTAACTAGGTTCCATTTTTTGTCATTTACGCCTTTTTTTATAGCGTAACGTTTTAGTTGTGCAACTGTATCAATATCAGGAGTGACAGAGTGAGAAAGTAGCATAACTTCATCATCGTTAATAATTTCTTGTTGTATTTTTTCCATATTGCCAGTCATTATTGGGCAAATGGTTTGACAGGTGGTAAAAAGAAATCAGCTACATATATTTTATTCTTATAATCCGCTTGAGTTATGGTTTTTCCGTTTTGATTGGTTAAACTAAAATCGGCAATTTTATGATAGTTGATTTTGTGTTGTATAGTACTATCAACTAATTCCCTATTAACCATAGCAGGTTGATAGACAGGTAAAGGTTTTTCAACCTTTAAAATATTATAAAATATTGAAATTATTATTATCGAAATGATGCTAAAAACAACAGCAAACCATTTGTAATCTTTAAAAAAAGAAAGCATTTTAAGTGTTTTTAATTTTATAATGCAAAAATACAATGAAAACACAAGCCTGTCTTATGATATTACTCATAAAATTTGTTAATTCTTAAAAAGCAATAAAGCGATTACTTTTAATACTAAGTCTAAATAGTTACTTTTGGCGACTAATATAAAAGAATAGAAACACTACATGGAGTTTATTATAAAAATCGGACAGTTTTTGTTAAGTCTGTCATTATTAATTGTTTTGCACGAATTGGGGCACTTTATTCCTGCAAAAGCATTTAAAACTAGAGTTGAAAAATTCTACTTATTTTTTGATGTAAAATACTCGTTATTTAAAAAGAAAATTGGCGAAACAGTATACGGAATTGGTTGGTTGCCTTTAGGTGGTTATGTGAAAATTTCTGGTATGATTGATGAAAGTATGGATAAAGAGCAAATGGCTTTACCACCACAACCATGGGAGTTTAGATCCAAGCCAGCTTGGCAGCGTTTAATTATTATGTTAGGTGGTGTATTTGTTAATTTTGTGTTGGCATACGTTATTTATGTGGTTATGTCTTTTGCGTATGGAGATACAGATATTGATGCTGCAAGTATAAAAGGTGGTATGTTAATAGAAAACCCTTTGCTAACAGATATAGGTTTTCAAACAGGCGATCATGTTGTTAAAATTGATGATACTAAAATTGTTAATGAGTCTGATATCAGAAAAAATATTATAGGAGCCAACAGTGTTACTATTAAAAGAAATGGAACCGAAAAAACAATACAGTTACCAGTTGATTTTTTAGGACAATTGTCTTCTAGTAAAGATAGAAGTTTGTTTGATTTAAGACAACCTTTTGTTGTTAGTAAAGTTTTAGATACGTCTCTTAATCAAGGTGTAGATTTAAAAGAAGGTGATGTTTTTATGTCTATAAACGGAAAGGCAGCCGAATTTTATGATCAAGTCCTACCAGTTTTAGAGCAGTCTAAAGGACAAACTATAGCAACTGTATTTAAAAGAGGTAATACTAACATTGAAAGAACTTTGAAAGTAGATGATAAAGGAAAGCTAGATATTTTAACGCAAACTAAAGCTTCAGATTTAGAAAAACTAGGTTATTTAAAAGTTGTTAGAAAAGAATATGGTTTTGCTGAAAGTTTTGGTGTAGGGTTTAATAAGTTTACTGGTCAAATTACATCTTACTTTGGACAATTAAAAGCAATCTTTAATCCTAGTACAGGAGCATACAAAGGTGTAGGTGGTTTTAAAGCTATTTACGATGTTTTTCCTAGTACTTGGAGTTGGCCAGCGTTTTGGAGTCTAACAGCATTTTTATCTATTATGTTAGGTGTGCTTAATTTATTACCAATTCCTGCTTTAGATGGAGGACATGTCATGTTTTTATTGTACGAAATTATCTCTGGACGTAAGCCAAGTGAGAAATTTTTAGAAAAAGCTCAGCTAGTTGGATTCTTCATTTTGATAGGGTTAGTGCTGTTTGCAAACGGTAATGACATATTTAAAGCAATATTTAATTAAAAAAATTAAAAATTATTTTGCAGAACTTAAAAAAGCTTTTATATTTGCACTCGCAATAGCGAAAAACACTCCTCCTTAGCTCAGTTGGTTAGAGCATCTGACTGTTAATCAGAGGGTCCTTAGTTCGAGCCTAAGAGGAGGAGCAAGTTTAAACAAGCCACTAGAAATAGTGGCTTTTTTTATGGATTAAAGTCTAGCTTATTTTGTTAGTCAAAACGCATAAAAAAGCCTCTAGAAGTTATCTAGAGGCTTTTTTATATTGTAGGATTATATTATTTGCTACTTAGGTTTTTTAGCATGTCTTTAGTGATGCCATCTAAGTCAAACTGATGTTTCCAGTTCCAGTCTTCTCTTGCAGAGGTGTCATCTATACTACTTGGCCAAGAATCGGCTATTTGTTGTCTAAAATCAGGCTTATATGTAATTTCAAAATCCGGAATTTCTTTTTTAATAGCGTTTGCTATTTCTTTTGGAGTAAAACTAATACTAGATAAGTTATAGGAAGATCTTATTTTAACTTTTTCAGCATTAGCTGTCATTAATGCAACAGTAGCATCAATTGCATCATCCATGTACATCATTGGTAAAGCTGTGTCTTCACTTAAAAAACATTCGTAGTTTTTATTTTTTAAAGCTTCGTGATAGATTTCTACAGCATAATCTGTAGTTCCTCCTCCTGGTAATGTTTTCCAACTTATAATTCCAGGATAACGTATACTTCTTACGTCAACACCATACTTTTCATTATAATATTCGCACCAACGCTCACCAACTTGTTTCGTGATTCCATATACTGTTGTTGGTTCCATTATGGTGTGTTGTGGTGTATCCGTTGTAGGTGTGGTTGGACCAAAAACAGCAATACTTGAAGGCCAAAATACTTTTTTAATAGCTTTAGCTTTAGCAAGATTTAAAACATGAAATAAAGATTGCATGTTTAGATCCCAAGCTTTCATAGGATATTTTTCTCCTGTAGCACTTAACATGGCAGCCATTAAGTAAATGGTGTCTATATTGTGTTTTTCACAACATATTTTAATTGACGCATAATCCATAGCATCAATGATCTCAAACGTACCAGAATTTACTAATTCAATATTATTGTAGTTTAAATCGCTTGCAATAACATTATCCTTACCGTAAATGGATCTTAACTTGTATGTCAACTCAGATCCAATTTGACCTGCAGCACCTATAATTAATATTTTTTCGCTCATTTTTTTGGATTATTTATAAAATATGCGCTCAAAAGTAATAACTATTTAAAGATTTTCTAATAAAAAAAATATAAAAGTGATTACAAAAAAACAATTTTACCATTTAATAAAATTTAACTCATTAAACTAATATATTTGTTTATCAAACGTATCAATTTAATTATGAGATTTTTTAAGCTTTCATTAGTTGTATTAGTGTTATTTACTGCTTGTAAAAAAGAAACCACTGTCATTGTATCTGAAGAAGGTTTAACTGCTGTTGATAGCTTAAAAATAACTAAAGAAGATATCTCAAAAATTAATTATCAAGATATTGCTTTAGATGTAAAATCCAATCCTATTGTATCTAATTGGCAAGCTTATTTAGATGTTTCTAATGGTATACAAGCTTTAACGTTACCTGATTTTACTTTTTTTAATGCAGATGTAGATTTGTTTAATTCTACCTTAACAGATTTAGAAGAAACTATTCCAGAAACCATTAATACACAAGCTATCAAAGCTAGAGTTTTAGTTTTAGAAACTATGATGTTAAAATTTCAAGAAATTGAAAGTCTTGATACTAGCACAAAAACCGAACTGTTATTAGCGATTAAGCAAGTGTTTTTAGCAAAATCTAATCTTAATTTACAGATCAATAAGAAAGTAGAAAAAGATAGCCAAGTAATTGTAAAGCCTTATTAATATGAAATATATAGCTGTTAGTATCATTGTAGTTTTTTCATTTTTGTCATGCAACACAAAGCAAAATAAGACTAATAACACTCTTACTAAACAAGCTATAAATAAAAGTCTAGATGCTTGGCACGATGCAGCAGCTAAAGCTGATTTTGATGCTTATTTTGGAGGTATGACTTCAGATGCTATTTTTATTGGTACTGATGCAACAGAAAATTGGACTTTAAACCAGTTTAAGGACTATTCTAAACCTTATTTTGATAAAGGTAAAGCTTGGAGTTTTAAAGCTATTCAGCGTAATGTGTTTTTAAATGAAGATAATACTTTAGCTTGGTTTGATGAGTTGCTGGATACACAAATGGAGATTTGTCGTGGATCTGGAGTTATGGTTTTTAAAGACAATCAATGGAAGATACAGCATTATGTTTTGTCTATTACAATTCCTAATAGTAACGTCAAAACCATTGTAAACTTGAAAAAACAAACCGATAGTATTACTAAGCAAATTCTTAATAAATAAAGTGTAATTTACTTATTTCGTGTGTTTTATCGGTGTTTTTTATCAAAACATCGTGTTTTATTGTAATAAAACAATTATTTTTGATAATAAATATCATCATCATGAAGTACTTATTATCTCTTTCTTTTCTTTTAACCTTCACATTATCCTTCGCTCAGTTTAATCAAGACGCCCCTTGGATGTCTGGATTTAATACACAATCAAAACAGAAGTCTTTAAAATTTGATGAGGTTGTTAACGCGTTTAATGCGTATTGGGAAAATAAAAATCCAAATGTTAAAGGTAGTGGATACAAACCTTTTAAACGTTGGGAAACCTTTTGGGCTAATTACGTAAAAGAAGATGGTACATTGCCAACCTCTTTAGAGTTGTGGAACACCTACTTAGAGGTTACAAAAACTAATGCTACTAACAGAAGTAATAGCATAATGGTTGACGAGAGTAATTGGTTGCCAGTTGGTCCATTTTCTCATACTAATACAGGATCATGGTCTCCTGGTCAAGGACGTATTAATGTTGTTGTTAAAGACCCAAATAATGATAATGTAATTTATGCTGGAGCACCAGCAGGTGGACTTTGGAAATCTACAGATGCTGGATTATCTTGGATTACAACTACAGATAATTTACCACAAATTGGTGTCTCAGGTATTGCAATAGATAGTAATAATTCGGATATAATTTATATAGCAACAGGAGATGATGATGCAGGAGACTCATATAGTGTTGGTGTCATGAAATCTATGGATGGTGGATTAACTTGGAATACAACAGGATTAAACCCTAATAATTCTCCAAGTTCAATGAACGATATTTACATCAATCCTAACAATTCAAATATGTTATGGGTTGCTACTAACAACGGAGTATTTAAAACTGTTGATGCTGGTGTGACATGGACCAATGTTAATGGTACACAAGGTTTTAATGTCAAGGATATTAAAATTAAACCTCAAGATCCTAATGTTATTTATATTGTAACATCAAATAGTTTTTACAGATCAGTTAATGCTGGAGATTCTTTTTCTATTGTGACTTCTGGTTTAACTTCTAATAATACTTCAAGATATGTAATAGATGTAACACCAGCTAACCCAAATGTTGTGTATGTGTTAGGGTCTACCAATGCTTATGGTTTTAAAGGAGTTTATAAGTCTTCAGATTCTGGTTTAAGTTTTTTACAGGTAGCTGCAAACACAACCGATGTTTTTGAGTCTGCTCAGTCTTGGTTTGATATGGCTTTTGCTGTTTCAGATACAAACGAAAACGAATTTTATACAGGTGTTTTAAATATTTGGAAAGGTGAAGTCAATGGTACGCAAACCTCATTTACCAAATTAAACAACTGGAATTCTCCATTTTCATCATCATATTCTCATGCAGATATTCATTATTTAAGATTTTTTGATGATGAGTTGTATGCAGGTACAGATGGTGGATTCTACAAGTCATCTAATAAAGGTGTTAGTTTTACAGATTTAACTGCAGGTATGCAAATTAGTCAATTTTATAGGGTGTCTGTATCTAAACAAACTTCAAATAAAATGGTTGGTGGTTTACAAGATAATGGTGGTCATGCATTTAATAATGGACAATGGCAAAACTATTATGGAGCTGACGGTATGGATACAGCTATTGATCCTGCAAACTCTTCTAATTACTATGGTTTTATACAAAACGGAAGTGGTCTATATGTTTCAACAGCTTCAGGATCTAGTTTATCTGCCGAAATTAGTGCTCCTATTGGAGAAAACGGTAACTGGATTACACCTTTAGCAATGAGCAGCGATAGTCAATTATACTCTGGTTTTAATGCTTTATATAGACTTGAAAATAATAATTGGGTTGCAGTTTCGCCTTCATTTGGCACCAATATAGATGTGTTAGAAATAGATCCTATCGATGTTAATAATATTTATGTTGCAACTAATGGAATATTAAGAAAAAGTACTGATTCAGGTGTGACTTTTACTTCTGTTCAAACGTTTTTCTCAAATGTCACATCAATAGAGGTAAACAACACAGATAATAATATCGTTTACGTGACAACTTCTGGATCTAATGGGCAAGTTTTAAAGTCTGTAGATGGAGGTCTTAGTTTTACAGATGTTTCAAATGGTTTACCCAACGTAACTAAAAACAGTATCAAACATCAGGGTTTACATTCTAAAAATCCATTGTATTTAGGGACAAGTTTAGGTGTGTATCGTTATGATGATGATACTTTATTATGGGAGTTATTTAATATTGGATTACCTAATGTAGCAGTCACAGATATAGAAATCAATACTTTTGATAATAAAATTACTGCTGCAACATACGGTCGTGGTATTTGGCAATCTGAAATACCAACCCAATTAGCTCCAACAGACGTAAAATTAGTTGGCTTATCAGGTATTAGTGATACTATAGATTGTAGTGATAATGTTTCACCTCAAGTTGAAATTAAAAATAATGGTATTAATACTATCACTTCAGTGGACTTTACTTACTATATAAACGGAGTATCTAATAATTTTAACTGGACAGGTAATTTAGTTTCAGATACTTCGGTAATTGTAGATCTACCACAATTAAATTTACCAAAAGGCGATTATACTTTTAAAGTTAGCTCAACGGTTGCTAATGATGAATATGAAGTTAATAATAATTCCGAAGAAAAAATATTTTATGTAAATGATAGTGGTGTTGTTGATGTTGTAAATACATTTGAAACACAACAAGAGGAACTTTTGGTTTTAGATGATGGTAGTGATACACAATATTGGCAACGTGGTGTTCCAAATGGTTTAGCTTTAAACAATACAGGTGTTGATGCTCAAAATCAAGTATATGGTACTAACCTTAATGGAGATTACGATAATCTTACAAAAAGTTATTTAGTCTCTCAATGTTACGATTTGTCAAATCTTGCTAATCCAGAATTAAAATTTGATATGGCATTTCAATTAGAAGATGATTGGGATATTGTTTATATGGAGTATTCTTCAGACCAAGGAGTAACTTGGAATTTATTAGGATCTGCATCTGACTTAAATTGGTACACAAGCGCAACTACTAGCGGACAAAATAATACCTGTTTTAATTGTCCAGGAGGACAATGGACAGGAACTGACCCTCAATATGCTAGCTTTAATGAATATAGTTACGATTTATCAGCGTTTAGTGCAGAAACTAATATAATGTTTAGGTTTGTGTTTCACTCAGACCAATCAGTGGTTGAAGAAGGAACTATAGTAGATAATTTTGTTATAACAGGTAATGTGTTAAATGTTGATCAGTTTCAAACAGCATCTTTTTTAATTCATCCAAATCCATCAAAAGGTATTTTTAATATTAAGACTCAAACAAATCAAGATTTTGATATTGATGTTTATGATATTACAGGAAAAAAGATTGTAAGTATCGTAAAAGCAAAACCACAAAATGCTAATTTTATTTTAGATTTAAGTGATTATTCAACAGGAGTATACTTGGTTAATATCGTTACAGATCAGGCAGTTTTAACTAAAAAATTAATTGTTAACTAATTGTTAATTTAAACATAAAAAAAGCACCTTCATAATTACTTGAAGGTGCTTTTTTTATATCTTGAACCCTTATTAAAAAGCCTTTTTAAATATAAGTAATATGAAAATCAACCTAAAAAAAACAACTGTAATAGGTGTTGTTAGCTGTTTGGCCATCATGGGATGTAAAGAAGAGCAGAAGCAGCAAGAAGAAACAAAGCCTACAGCTCAGTTAGAAGTAGTTCCAGGTATCAATCTTGATTACATGGACAAGTCAACACAACCAAAAGAAGATTTCTTTAAATATGTAAACGGAAAATGGTTAGAAAATAACGAAATTCCGGATGACCAATCTACTTGGGGAAGTTTTCAAGAATTACGTAAAAAAACAGATGCAGATGCTTTAGGCATTTTAAAAGCAGCAATGTCTGATAATAAGGATTTAGAAAACATAAAAGTATTACCAGGTTCTGATCAAGAAAAAGCAGTTCATTATTATCAAACAATAATGGATACTGTAGGACGTAATAATTTAGGGATAGATCCTGTTAAACCGTATTTAGCAAAAATTGAAGCCATCAATAATATTGAAGATCTTCAAGCTTATATGATTGAAATGGAGCCTCAAGGAGGTGGTGGTTTATATGGTTTTGGAGTTGGATCTGACCCAAAAGACAGTAACCGTAATGTAGCTTATCTTGGTGGAGGAAGAACAGGTTTACCTGACAGAGATTACTACATCAAAGATGATGCAGATTCAAAAGAAAAAAGAGAAAAATATGTAGCTCACATTACTAGAATGTTACAATTTTTAGGTGACACAGAAGCTGATGCAAAACAACAAGCTGAGCAAATTTTAGCGTTTGAAACGAGATTAGAGGAAGCTAAAATGGATAAAGTAGATCGTCGTGATGCACGTAAGCGTTATAACCCAAGATCTATTGAAGACGTTCAAAAAATGGTTCCTGCAGTTAACTGGAAAAACTTTTTGTCAGGTATTGGAGTTAAAGAGTTAGACACTGTTATTGTAGGTGATTTAGGATATTTTAATAGATTACAAGTAGTATTAGCAGATAATAATGTTAGCGATTGGAAAGCTTATTTAAAATGGTTAACCTTTAATAATTCAGCTGGCTTCTTAAGTACAGATATCGAAACTGCTAACTGGGAGTTTTACGGAAAAGAATTAAACGGAGCAAAAGCACAACGTGCTAGAGACGAGCGTGCATTAGGTTCGTTAAACGGAACTGTTGGTGAAGCTTTAGGTAAATTATATGTAGACAAAAAGTTTCCACCTGAAGCAAAAATTAAAGCAGAAAAAATGATTAAAAATGTCATTTTAGCTTTTGAAAATCGTATCAATAAATTAGACTGGATGAGTCCAGAAACTAAAGAAAAAGCAATTGAAAAATTAAGAGCTACTAAAGTTAAAATAGCATATCCAGATAAATGGAAAGACTATTCTGATTTACAAATTAGTAGTGTAGAAAACGGAGGGTCTTATTTACAAAACTCTTTAAATGCTCGTGCATGGAACTTCAAAGAAGATATTGCAAAGTTAGGTAAGCCTGTAGATAAGTCAGAATGGTATATGGCTCCACAAGTTGTAAATGCATACTTTAATCCAGCTTATAATGAGATTGTATTTCCTGCAGCAATCTTACAGCCACCATTTTATAATTTTAATGCAGATGATGCTGTAAATTATGGAGGAATCGGAGCTGTAATTGGTCATGAGATTTCTCATAGTTTTGATGATTCTGGTTCTCGTTATGATAAAGACGGAAATTTAAATAACTGGTGGACAGATGAAGATTTAAAACAGTTTGAAGGTTTAGGTGAAGCTTTAGCCAATCAATATAGTGCAATAGAGGTTTTACCAGAAACTAACATTAATGGTAAATTTACCTTAGGAGAAAACATTGGTGATCTAGGAGGTGTGTTAGCAGCTTATGATGCTTTACAAATGAGTTTTGAACAAGAAGGAGGTAAACCAGAACCAATAGATGGATTTACTGCAGAACAACGTTTTTTCATGAGTTGGGCAACCGTATGGAGAACAAAAATGAGAGACGATGCATTAAAAACTAGAATTAAAACTGATCCACATTCTCCAGGAATGACAAGAGCAGTTCAACCGTTATTAAATATTGATGCTTTTTATAAAGCCTTTGATATTAAAGAAGGTGATAAAATGTACATCGCACCAGAAAATCGTGTAAGAATCTGGTAGAAAATCGTTCGATTTTATACATATAAAAAGAGCAACTATTTAGTTGCTCTTTTTTTTGTTTAGTATCATCAAACTATATTCATTAAGTCTATAAAGTTTTAAATAGCTGTTTAAAATCATTCTGCAAGTGTATTTTGACCGATTAAATATGTATTTCGTCAAAATTAATATTCAGATCTCATAAAGCTAAATTTTGTTTCTTAACTTTTTTCAACAATTTGTTAAGTATATTTTAAGAGTATGTGTTTTTGTTTAGTTGTTTAAATTTCAGCTAATTAAAAACATGTTTTGTAATTATGCTTTTTGAATTAAAAATTTAGGTGAAATAAAAACAACTATTTATATGGATGTAATTACATTTTTTTCGATTTTAAAAAAATCTTCATTTTTAAATTATGATAAAGTCAATAAAATTAATTCTAGTAAATTTTTAAAAGCGGTTAGTAATGTATTTCAACAATTCATTTACTCTGTTTTAATAAATAAAAAATGGTCTTTTAAAATTTTTGCTATTGCAATATTTATTATGCCATACATTGCTAATTCAAATAGCGAAAATAATTCCATTACTAAATATTTTGCTAATCCTGTATTGGATTTAGATTCTATAGATGCAGGTGTAGATAATGTGGTTCAATTTGCTCCTACGACAGGAAACGTATCTCCATTAGCAGTTGTGCCTACATTGTCATCAGATACAAGTAGTGTTTTGTCAGCTGTTATTAGTTTTTCGGGTGAAATTGATCCGACAGAATTTTTATATTCAACGAATGGTCCCTTTCAATTTAATTTTGATACAGCATCATCTACAAACGATTTTTCTGTTAATTCTATAACCATTAGAGTAGTTCAAAACTTTACCACATTCACAATTACTGAGTTATCAGGTAATCCAATTTCAAATAGTGACTTTTTAGACTTTTTAAATACGTTATACTACAGAAATGCAACCAATACACCATCTCCTGGTATTAGAATTGTAAATATAGAAGTAACAGATCCTAACTTAGCATCTGCAAGCGCCCAAAATATTATTAGGGTATATGCAAACGGACCAAATGTGGTTGATGAAACCAACAGTGTTTCAGCAAATAACGCTGGAACCATAACGGGTAATGTGTTAACAAATGATTCTGGAAATACTATTACTGTCTCAGAGGTAGATGTGTATCCAGGTCAAGTAGGTGTTTCATACCCAACATTATATGGTGCTATCACGATGCAATCAAATGGTTCCTATTCTTATGATGTAGATGAGACTAGCTCGTCTGTAATTGGTTTAAAAAATGGCGAATCTTTAAATGATATTGTTTCATATACTGTAAAAGATAACGCAGATATTATAGATTATGGTATTCTAACCATTACTATTAATGGTGTAGATGAGGCTCCGGTGGCATTAGATAATAATACTTCTATAACTGCAGTTACAGAAACTGATGTTTCAGGTAACGTAATAACAGATATAGGACCTAGTGGTGCAGATTTTATTGATAGAGGCTTATCTACTCTTGTTTGGGAAACGGAATTTAATACTGGTGGAGGTCTATCAGGTCCGGTTGATGGTGAAACAAAAATTGTAGATGGTGTTACTCTTGACTTTACTTCAACCGATCCATCCAATATAGGGGTGGCTAATCAAAACCAAACAGTGTTTCAAACGGGTACTAATGGAGGTCATTTAGGTTATTTATTATACTCTATAGATGCATCAACTAATCCATCAAGTGATACAGAATTAATCATAGATTTTGATGAGCCTGTTTTTAATTTAGGTTTTTTAGTTGTTGATATAGACTTTTCTCAAGCACCTGTTTGGCAAGATCAGATTACAATAATGGATCGCTTGATGGTGTAGATTCAAATTTTACGTATGTTACTACAGGTGGAGTTGTAGATGCTGGAAGCAATACATTTTACGGTACAGGTAGCGCTATAGAAAGCGATGCAACTGGTAATGTAAATGTGCTTTTTGAAGAGCCAATAAATCAGTTAAGGTTAAGTTATAATTATGGGCCAAATGCTACTAACCCTGATCAAGGAGGTCAAATTGCAGGTGTATCAGATATTTACTGGCAAGGTGTAGCTAATAATATTATAGTTTTAGAAATTGACGGAAATCCTGTGTCTGTTGGGTCAAGTTTTGTTGGTATGTATGGTACAATTGTGGTTAATCCGGATGGTTCATATGTTTATACACCTGATACAAGTAATCCTGCGGTAGCAGGTTTATTAACAGGTGATTCTTTAACCGAAACATTCAATTATTTATTAACAGATGGAAGTAATTCAAGTGCTGCAGATTTAATAATTGATATCAATGGTGATAAAACAGCACCTACAATTACTATTTCAACACCAATTGAAAGTGATAATATTGTTGATTCTGGTGAAGCTGATGATGTAACAATTTCAGGAACGACTACAGATGTTGAAGACGGACAAGTAGTTACAGTTTCTCTTTCAGATGGTTCTAACACTATTGTAACAACAGCAACTGTTACTGGAGGAATGTGGACTGCTACTGATGCTGATATATCAAGTCTAACAGATGGACCTATTACTGTTACAGCTGACGTAACAGATTTTGGAGGAAATCCTGCAACAGACACACAGTCTGTAACTTTAGATACATCTATCGCAGATCCATGTGACCCAATCGCTTCTGGTAATACAGATTCTGATGGTGATGGAGTAAGTGATATCTGTGATTTAGATGATGATAATGATGGTGTTCTGGATAGTGAAGAAGAAGATTGTGATCGATTAAGATTTGGTTTATCAGGCGATAATAATTTTCCATCAGGTACGACATTTACAGATTCAAGTAGAGGGATTTCTGTAACTCCAACCTTCACAGATTTATTTGCTATCAATAATTCACATGCTGTTTCAGATTCAGATGCGTTCGAAGTTTCTAATACTTATAATGATTTTAATGAATTTGTGACTTGGGATATATCGATTTCTCCTAATAGTAGAGATTTGTATCTTATTTTTACAGATTTTGATCAAAATAACGCTGCAAACATAGGAGAGACTGTAACTGTTAATTTTTATAATGGTGCAAATGAAGTAGCTTATCATGTAAGTCAAATAGGGGTAAATATTAATCAATCAGAAAACACATTTTCGGCGTTTCAAAATGGAAATAATTCAACTTCTTCTTCGACAGGAAACATTAATCCTGATGATAACATACTTGTTTTAAGTTTGCCAATTGAAATTGATAGAATAAAAGTGGAGGTATCTATAACTTCTTATGGTGCAATTTCTCCATCAACGGGAAGTGCAAATACAAATTTTAGAATTGGTTCTTGTTTTAAAGATACAGATTTAGATGAAGTTCCAGATTATCAGGACTTAGATAGTGATAATGATGGTTGTAATGATGTGTTAGAATCAGGAGGAACCGATAATGATAATGATGGTATTTTAGGAGACACAACAACAGTAGTTGACAGTAATGGTCAGGTTATAACACCAGGAAGTGGAGATGTAACCGGTGGATATGATGGGGCAAATGGTTCAGAGTATGAAGCAACACAGATAATTGTAGATTCACCTCCATCAGATCAAACTGTTACTGAGGGTGATTTTGTAACTTTTGAAGCATTAGTTACAACAACAAACACAACAGTATATTCAGGATTTGCACCAAGTACACAACCTGATTATGCTTCTGGTTCAGCAGGAGCAGCAGCAAATTATCAGTGGTATGAAGGCGATCCTTTATCGGGAGGAACTATTCTTACAGGTGAAACAAATTCAACTTTAACTTTTAGTCCAACATTGACTGATAATGGTAAGCAATATTGTGTAATGATTACTCATTCAGACAATGTGTGTTTTGAAGAGATGCAATGTGCAATTTTAACAGTGGTAGCACCAATTGATCCATGTGATCCAATTGCTTCAGGTAATCTTGATACAGATGGTGATGGTATAAGTGATACTTGTGACTTAGATGATGATAATGATGGTGTTCTGGATGAAGTCGAATTAAACTGTCCTGCTACAGCTTCAGGGTTTATTGATATAGGTGTAACATTCCCAAATGATAATGTTAGTAATCCGGGAAGTGAATCAGGTTTGTATATGTTTGATGGAGTAAGTGTTAATTTAACTTATGAATTATTAAATAATGCAAATTGGAGTTCGGGAGTAGGAACAGCAAATAATGGAGGTGTTTCAGGAACATATATTAATTTTCAACCAAGTGGGACTAGTTTTCCTGAAACGACTAGTTATCCAGAAGATGCAGGCTCAATAGATGTTGCATTGTATACTTTAGAGTCTGTTTTAAGTCCTATGTATAACGTAGAATTCAAATGGGGTGGTTTGGATAATAGTGATCGTGTTGACTTTATAGCAGAGTATAATGGTGTAGAAGTACCAATTAGTCTCACTGTAATAAATGCTATTGATACTGGAATAGTAATTCAAGGACAAAGTGTTACAAGTAGTGAAGCTGGGGCTAATGCCCCTAATAATTCAGTTTTGGTAAATATTAATGGTCCTGTTGATAAATTAACTATTGTCGCAGGTAAAGAAGATAGTAATGCGGGAAATGTTACCATGCAATTTTATGAATTTTCTTATTGTATAGAAAATGATTCAGATAACGATGGAACACCTGACCATTTAGACTTAGATAGTGATAATGACGGGTGTAATGATGTGTTAGAATCAGGAGGAACTGATAATGATAATGATGGCGTTTTAGGAGATACAGCAACAGTAGTCGACAGTAATGGTCAGGTTATAACGCCAGGAAGTGGAGACGTAACCGGTGGATACGATGGAGCAAATGGTTCAGAGTATGAAGCCACACAGGTAGTTGTGGATTCACCACCGTCAGATCAAACTGTTACCGAAGGTAATTCTGTAACTTTTGAAGCAATAGTTACAACAACAAACACAACAGTATATACAGGATTTGCACCTAGCACACAGCCTGATTATGATTCCGGTTCAGTAGGAGCAGTTGCTAATTACCAATGGTATGAAGGCGATCCTTTATCAGGAGGAACTATTCTTACTGGTGAAACAAATTCAACTTTAACTTTTAGTCCAACTTTAGCAGATAATGGTAAGCAATATTGTGTAATGATTACACATTCAGATTATGTGTGTTTTGAAGAGGTACAATGTGCAACCTTAACAGTGTTAGTTCCAATTGATCCATGTGACTCAATTGCTTCAGGTAATCCTGATACAGATGGTGACGGTATAAGTGATATTTGTGATTTAGACAATGATAATGATGGGATTTTAGATGAGAATGAATGTATTGTAATCGATTTAGATACAGATGCAGGAAGTGATTGGGTTGCTATTACAGGTGTGATAAGTGATTTAAATGTAGGAGATGTGTTGATTAAACCAGATTTTTATGTAGAATCTGTTACTTCTGTTTTTGATCTTAGAGCAGAGATTATTTCTAAAAATACTGATGCTGCATCAGGTGTTATGGCAGGTACGGTTGCTTTTAATTCTAATTCTTACGGTATTGTAAATGGGGTTCCAAATGATCGAGAAAATTTTGAGATAGAGCTGTCCTTTGTTCAACAAGGTAGTGTAGATGCATTAACTCCTCAAGGAATTGTTGAAACAATTGAAAATGTTCGTCTACAGATTTTTGATTTAGATGGAGGAACTAGTGTTCCAAATTTCACAGATATTGGAGGATTTAGATCTGGTGGAGGTATACTTGTAAGTGTTGGTGATGAGTTAACTACATATTCACTTTCAGATGGTTCCATTGTTTATGGTATGGCAGATTTAGCTAATGGCGGAAATAACGGAGGATCAAATGTAGATTATTCTATAGCAATTGAGTATCCTGTTTTTACAAGTACTATTTTGAGACACGGTGTATTTGGTTCAATAGGAGCTGTTAATAGTAGAAATGGTGTTTTACGTGCTAGAATAGTAAACTGCCCTGATACTGATAATGATGGTATTATTGATGCATTAGATTTAGATAGTGATAATGATGGATGTAGTGATGTTTTAGAATCAGGTGGAACTGATAATGATAATGATGGAGTTCTAGGAGACACAGCAACAGTAATAGACAGTAACGGTCAAGTAATAACCCCAGGAAGTGGAGATATAACTGGAGGATATAATGGTATTACGGGTCAAGAGATAATTGCAACGCAAGTAGTTGTAGATGATTCTCCATCCAACCAAACGGCTAATAGTGGTGCTACAGTTTCATTCTCAGCAACTGTTTCAGCAACTAGTACAACAGATTATACCGGTTTTGCACCAAGTACAACTCCAGATTATTCAGGTACAAGTATGATGGATGTCTCTGGTGCTACAACATATCAATGGTATTTAAATGACCCAGCAACTGGTGGTTCAATTTTAACTGATGATATAACGTATTCAGGAACTGATACAGAAACTTTATCGATAATAGCAGATAATTCACTTGATGGTAATCAATATTGTTTAGTAATTACACATCCAGATAATAATTGTTACACTACAACAGAATGTGCAGTGCTTACAGTTATTAATCTTAATTGTGCGGATATTTTGAATGGAACTCAAGATGTTTGTGCAATTTTAGCATCAGATCCTACTAATCCAGTTGGATTACTAGATTGTGATGGAGATGGAGAAAATAATTTAACCGAATGTAATAATAATACAGATCCAACAGATCCATGTAGTGTGACTAATCCAACTGCGCAAGTAGACCCTGGTTCTGGCGGAACAAAAGAAGAGCAAGATGCATATGCTGTTTGGGCTTCCTCAGATTGTGATGGAGATGGAGAGAGTAATGGTGATGAAATTTCAAACGGAACAGATCCAACAGATCCATGTGAAGGAGGAGATTTACCAAATGTAGATTTAACAGCTACGAGTAGCGATTGGTATTTAGCAGATTGTGATGGTGATGGTGTGATCAATGGTACAGAAGTAGATCCGGATATGGATGGTACAGCAGGACCTGATAACACCGATCCAACAGACCCATGTGATTTTAATGCTTCAGATGTTAGTGTAGCTCCAAGTGGAGATTATCTAGCGGCCGATTGTGATGGCGATGGTGTAACAAATGGAGATGAAATTGCAGATGGCACAGACCCAACAGATCCATGTGATTTTGATGCGTTTAATGTGAGTTTAACACCAAGTGGAGATTATTTAGCTGCAGATTGTGATGGAGACGGAGAAAGTAATGGCGATGAAATTTCAAACGGAACAGATCCAACAGATCCATGTGGAGGAGGAGATTTACCAAATGTAGATTTAACAGCTACGAGTAGCGATTGGTATTTAGCAGATTGTGATGGTGATGGTGTGATCAATGGTACAGAAGTAGATCCGGATATGGATGGTACAGCAGGACCTGGTAATACAGATCCAACAGACCCATGTGATTTTAATGCTTCAGATGTTAGCGTAGCTCCAAGTGGAGATTATCTAGCGGCCGATTGTGATGGCGATGGTGTAACAAATGCAGATGAAATCGCAAACGGCACAGACCCAACAGATCCATGTGATTTTGATGCGTTTAATGTGAGTTTAACACCAAGTGGAGATTATTTAGCTGCAGATTGTGATGGAGACGGAGAAAGTAATGGCGATGAAATTTCAAACGGAACAGATCCAACAGATCCATGTGAAGGAGGAGATTTACCAAATGTAGATTTAACAGCTACGAGTAGCGATTGGTATTTAGCAGATTGTGATGGTGATGGTGTGATCAATGGTACAGAAGTAGATCCGGATATGGATGGTACAGCAGGACCTGATAACACCGATCCAACAGACCCATGTGATTTTAATGCTTCAGATGTTAGTGTAGCTCCAAGTGGAGATTATCTAGCGGCCGATTGTGATGGCGATGGTGTAACAAATGCAGATGAAATCGCAAACGGCACAGATCCAAACGATCCATGTGATTATAACGAGGCAGACATCACAGTAACAGTAACCAGTACAGTAGATTGTGATGGGGATGGCGTTACAGACGCAGACGAGATTGCAAACGGCACAGATCCAAACGATCCATGTGATTACAACGTAGCAGACATTACAGTAGCAGTTACCAGCACAGTAGATTGTGATGGTGATGGCGTTACAGATGCAGATGAAATCTCAAGTGGAACAGATCCAACGGATGCCTGTGATTATAATGTAGGCGACATTACAGTACCAGTCACTAGTACAGTAGATTGTGATGGCGATGGCGTTACAGACGCAGATGAGATAAACGGACCAGATGGAGACCCAACAACAGCAGACGGAACGGATCCAAACGATCCATGTGATTATGATGTTTCAAGTGTAACTGTAGCAATAACCAGCGGAGCAGATTGTGATGACGACGGAGTTATAGATGCAGATGAAATTGCAAACGGCACAGATCCAAACGATCCATGTGATTATAATGTATCAGACATCACAGTAGCAGTTACTAGTACAGTTGATTGTGATGGGGACGGCGTTACAGACGCAGACGAGATTGCAAACGGCACAGATCCAACTGATCCATGTGATTACAACGTAGCAGACATCACAGTAGCAGTCACCAGCACAGTCGATTGTGATGGCGATGGTGTTACGGATGCAGATGAAATCTCAAGTGGAACAGATCCAACGGACGCCTGTGATTATAATGTAGGCGACATTACAGTACCAGTCACTAGTACAGTAGATTGTGATGGCGATGGCGTTACAGACGCAGATGAGATAAACGGACCAGATGGAGACCCAACAACAGCAGACGGAACGGATCCAACCGATCCATGTGATTATAATGTATCAGACATCACAGTAGCAGTCACTAGTACAGTAGATTGTGATGGCGATGGAGTTACAGACGCAGATGAAATCGCAAACGGCACAGATCCAACCGATCCATGTGATTATAACGAGGCAGACATCACAGTAGCAGTTACTAGCACAGTAGATTGTGATGGCGACGGCGTTACAGACGCAGACGAGATTGCAAACGGCACAGATCCAAACGATCCATGTGATTACAACGTAGCAGACATCACAGTAGCAGTTACCAGCACAGTCGATTGTGATGGCGATGGTGTTACGGATGCAGATGAAATCTCAAGTGGAACAGATCCAACGGACGCCTGTGATTATAATGTAGGCGACATTACAGTACCAGTCACTAGTACAGTAGATTGTGATGGCGATGGCGTTACAGACGCAGATGAGATAAACGGACCAGATGGAGACCCAACAACAGCAGACGGAACGGATCCAACCGATCCATGTGATTATGATGTTTCAAGTGTAACTGTAGCAATAACCAGCGGAGCAGATTGTGATGGCGATGGAGTTACAGACGCAGATGAAATCGCAAACGGCACAGATCCAAACGATCCATGTGATTATAACGAGGCAGACATCACAGTAGCAGTTACTAGTACAGTTGATTGTGATGGGGACGGCGTTACAGACGCAGACGAGATTGCAAACGGCACAGATCCAAACGATCCATGTGATTACAACGTAGCAGACATCACAGTAGCAGTTACCAGCACAGTCGATTGTGATGGTGATGGCGTTACAGATGCAGATGAAATCTCAAGTGGAACAGATCCAACGAATGCCTGTGATTATAATGTAGGCGACATTACAGTACCAGTCACTAGTACAGTAGATTGTGATGGCGATGGCGTTACAGACGCAGATGAGATAAACGGACCAGATGGAGACCCAACAACATCAGACGGAACGGATCCAACCGATCCATGTGATTATGATGTTTCAAGTGTAACTGTAGCAATAACCAGCGGAGCAGATTGTGATGGCGATGGCGTTACAGACGCAGATGAAATTGCAAACGGCACAGATCCAAACGATCCATGTGATTATAATGTATCAGACATCACAGTAGCAGTTACTAGCATAGTAGATTGTGATGGCGACGGCGTTACAGACGCAGACGAGATTGCAAACGGCACAGATCCAACCGATCCATGTGATTACAACGTAGCAGACATCACAGTAGCAGTCACCAGCACAGTCGATTGTGATGGCGATGGTGTTACGGATGCAGATGAAATCTCAAGTGGAACAGATCCAACGGACGCCTGTGATTATAATGTAGGCGACATTACAGTACCAGTCACTAGTACAGTAGATTGTGATGGCGATGGCGTTACAGACGCAGATGAGATAAACGGACCAGATGGAGACCCAACAACAGCAGACGGAACGGATCCAACCGATCCATGTGATTATAATGTATCAGACATCACAGTAGCAGTCACTAGTACAGTAGATTGTGATGGCGATGGAGTTACAGACGCAGATGAAATCGCAAACGGCACAGATCCAACCGATCCATGTGATTATAACGAGGCAGACATCACAGTAGCAGTTACTAGCACAGTAGATTGTGATGGCGACGGCGTTACAGACGCAGACGAGATTGCAAACGGCACAGATCCAAACGATCCATGTGATTACAACGTAGCAGACATCACAGTAGCAGTTACCAGCACAGTAGATTGTGATGGTGATGGCGTTACAGATGCAGATGAAATCTCAAGTGGAACAGATCCAACGGATGCCTGTGATTATAATGTAGGCGACATTACAGTACCAGTCACTAGTACAGTAGATTGTGATGGCGATGGCGTTACAGACGCAGATGAGATAAACGGACCAGATGGAGACCCAACAACATCAGACGGAACGGATCCAAACGATCCATGTGATTATAATGTATCAGACATCACAGTAGCAGTCACTAGTACAGTAGATTGTGATGGCGATGGCGTTACAGACGCAGATGAAATCGCAAACGGCACAGATCCAAACGATCCATGTGATTATAACGAGGCAGACATCACAGTAGCAGTTACTAGTACAGTAGATTGTGATGGGGACGGCGTTACAGACGCAGACGAGATTGCAAACGGCACAGATCCAAACGATCCATGTGATTACAACGTAGCAGATATCACAGTAGCAGTTACCAGCACAGTAGATTGTGATGGTGATGGCGTTACAGATGCAGATGAAATCTCAAGTGGAACAGATCCAACGGATGCCTGTGATTATAATGTAGGCGACATTACAGTACCAGTCACTAGTACAGTAGATTGTGATGGCGATGGCGTTACAGACGCAGATGAGATAAACGGACCAGATGGAGACCCAACAACATCAGACGGAACGGATCCAACCGATCCATGTGATTATGATGTTTCAAGTGTAACTGTAGCAATAACCAGCGGAGCAGATTGTGATGGCGACGGAGTTATAGATGCAGATGAAATTGCAAACGGCACAGATCCAAACGATCCATGTGATTATAATGTATCAGACATCACAGTAGCAGTTACTAGCATAGTAGATTGTGATGGCGACGGCGTTACAGACGCAGACGAGATTGCAAACGGCACAGATCCAACCGATCCATGTGATTACAACGTAGCAGACATCACAGTAGCAGTCACCAGCACAGTCGATTGTGATGGCGATGGTGTTACGGATGCAGATGAAATCTCAAGTGGAACAGATCCAACGGACGCCTGTGATTATAATGTAGGCGACATTACAGTACCAGTCACTAGTACAGTAGATTGTGATGGCGATGGCGTTACAGACGCAGATGAGATAAACGGACCAGATGGAGACCCAACAACAGCAGACGGAACGGATCCAAACGATCCATGTGATTATAATGTAGCAGACATCACAGTAGCAGTCACTAGTACAGTAGATTGTGATGGCGATGGCGTTACAGACGCAGATGAAATTGCAAACGGCACAGATCCAAACGATCCATGTGATTATAACGAGGCAGACATCACAGTAGCAGTTACTAGTACAGTTGATTGTGATGGCGACGGCGTTACAGACGCAGACGAGATTGCAAACGGCACAGATCCAACTGATTCATGTGATTACAACGTAGCAGACATCACAGTAGCAGTTACCAGCACAGTAGATTGTGATGGTGATGGCGTTACAGATGCAGATGAAATCTCAAGTGGAACAGATCCAACGGACGCCTGTGATTATAATGTAGGCGACATTACAGTACCAGTCACTAGTACAGTAGATTGTGATGGCGATGGCGTTACAGACGCAGATGAGATAAACGGACCAGATGGAGACCCAACAACAGCAGACGGAACGGATCCAACCGATCCATGTGATTATAATGTATCAGACATCACAGTAGCAGTCACTAGTACAGTAGATTGTGATGGCGATGGAGTTACAGACGCAGATGAAATCGCAAACGGCACAGATCCAACCGATCCATGTGATTATAACGAGGCAGACATCACAGTAGCAGTTACTAGCACAGTAGATTGTGATGGCGACGGCGTTACAGACGCAGACGAGATTGCAAACGGCACAGATCCAAACGATCCATGTGATTACAACGTAGCAGACATCACAGTAGCAGTTACCAGCACAGTAGATTGTGATGGCGATGGCGTTACGGATGCAGATGAAATTTCAAGTGGAACAAATCCAACGGATTCCTGTGATTATAATGTAGGCGACATTACAGTACCAGTTAGCAGTACAGTAGATTGTGATGGCGATGGCGTTACAGATACAGATGAGATAAACGGACCAGATGGAGACCCAACAACAGCAGACGGCACAGATCCAAACGATCCATGTGATTATAATGTAGCAGACATTACAGTAGCGGTCACTAGTACAGTAGATTGTGATGGCGACGGAGTTACAGATGCAGATGAAATTGCAAACGGCACAGATCCAAACGATCCATGTGATTTTAACATAGGAGATATAACAGAGAGTCAAGATGGAGATTGGTTAGATGCAGATTGTGATGGTGACGGTGTCACAAATGGTGATGAGATTATAAGTGGTACAGATCCAAATGATTCTTGTGATTATGTAACTTCATTACAAGATATTGATAATGTAAGTACTATATGGTTGCTAATAGATTGTGATGGTGATGGTGTCACAAATGGTGATGAGATCCTAGACGGTACAAATCCACAAGATTCTTGTGATTATATAGTTACTAGTCAAGATTTAAGTATAGTTACATCTTTATGGAATAATTCCGACTGTGATGGTGATGGTGTTATAAATGGTACCGAAATAATAGATGGTACTAATCCAAATGATCCATGTGATTTTGTAGTAACTAGTCAAACAGTATCAACTTCAGGAGATTGGTTAGTAGCTGATTGTGATGGTGATGGTGTAACTAATGAGGATGAATTATTAGATGGTACAGATATAAACGACCCATGTGATTTTATTTTAGATAACCAAACAGTTATGACATCTACAACTTGGAATATGCTTGATTGTGATGGTGATGGAGTTATAAACAATCAAGAAATATTAGATGGAACAGATCCATTGGATCCATGTGATTTTGATCCAGATAGTCAAAATATTGCCATAATTACAATGAATTTTGATGATTTAGATTGTGATGGAGATGGGGTTATAAATGGAGATGAAATAGATAATGGAACTAATCCTAATGATGCTTGTGATTTTGTATTAGAAAATCAAACAGAAACACCATCAACCGAATGGGATAACTTAGACTGTGATGGAGACGGAGTGGTTAATATAGATGAAGTTATAGATGGAACAAACCCATTAGATCCATGTAGTTTAATTGTATCCAGTCAAGTAGTGACAACAAGTTCAATATTTAATGATTCTGATTGTGATGGAGATGGTGTTACAAATGGAGATGAGATTTTAGACGGTACTAATCCGTTTGATATCTGCGATTTTAATGTTAGCAGTCAAACTTCAGATTATACAGAAGAATGGGAAAATACTGATTGTGATGGAGATGGAGTAAATAATGGTCAAGAAATTGAAGATGGTACAGATCCAGCAAATGCATGTGATTATGATTATAATAGTCAAGATATTTCTATTGTCACAGATAATTGGTTAAATGCAGATTGTGATTGTGATGGAGAAGGTGACGGTTTTGTAAACGGAGATGAATTAGAAGATAGTAATGATAATGGAATACCAGATTATACGGAGTGTAATAATGGTGAACCTTCAAATCCAAATGGTATTAACGTTTTTGATATTATGACGCCAAATGGAGATGGACTTAACGATGTGTTCGTAATTAGTGGTATAGAACAATACCCAACTAATACATTAAAAATTTATAACCGTTGGGGAGTTAAAGTTTACGATGTAGATGGATATGGATCTGAAGGAAGATTCTTTAGAGGAACTTCAGAAGGAAGAGTAACGATTAAGAAAGATGAAAAACTTCCAGTAGGAACATATTATTACGTATTGATTTATGTAAATAATTTAGGAGAGTCAATAGAAAAAGCAGGACCATTATACATTAATAGAAAATAAATTATCTAATATCAGTAACTCGAAAGAGTTACTGATTAAAATTCATACACAAATGAAAAACTATTTCATAATTATTTTAACCTTACTAGGTTTAGGATTTTATTCTAATCGAAGTTATGGTCAACAAGATGCCCAATATACTCAATACATGTATAACACTTTAAGTGTAAATCCAGCGTATGCAGGATCAAGAGATGTATTAAGTTTTATTGGTTTGTATAGAACGCAATGGGTAGGATTAGACGGTGCACCTGATACGTTTACTGCTTCATTACATTCACCTGTAGGAGAAAAAGTAGGTCTTGGACTTAATATTACACAAGACGAGATATTTATAACCAGCGAGACATATATAGATTTATCATTTAGTTATACCTTAAATTTAGGAGATGATTCTAAATTAGCTCTAGGAATAAAAGGTGGAGGTCACTTTTTAAATATAGATACAAATAAATTAAACACAGGAGCCTTTAATCCTGGTGATTCAGAGTCAGAGATTAATATAGATAATAAGTTTTCACCACAATTTGGTTTAGGCGTTTACTATTATACAGACAAGTTTTATTTAGGCTTGAGTGCACCAAATATATTAGAGACAGAACATTTTGATGAGAATGCAGCAAATAACAATTCTTTTGCAACAGCTACAGAGCGTGTTAATTTTTACATTATGGCAGGACGTACTTACGATTTAAATCCAGACTTAAAGTTTAAACCTTCAACACTAGTTAAGTTTGTAGACGGAGCACCACTACAAGTAGATTTATCTGCTAATTTTTTAATAAAAGAGAAGTTAACATTAGGAGCTGCCTACCGTTGGAGTGCAGCATTAAGTGCTATGGCAGGATTTCAGGTTTCTGATCAGATAATGTTAGGAGTTGCTTATGACCGTGAGACAACAGAATTAAAACAATATAATGATGGTTCTTATGAGGTGTTTTTGAGATTCGAATTATTTAAAAGAAATAACCGTATGATCTCTCCAAGATTCTTCTAATTCAAAAAAACTAATTAACATGAAAAAAATAATTACAATAAGTCTTAGCTTATTTTTTCTTTCAATAAATGTTTTAAAAGCCCAAGAGAAAAAGGCAGAAAAAGAAGGAAATAAAAAGTTCGAGAATCTTGCATTTATAGAAGCTAGAGACTCTTATTTAAAAGCAGCTAATAATGGCTATAAATCGGATGAGTTATTAAAAAAATTAGGAGATTCTTATTATTTTAATGCCGACTATAAAAATGCTTCAAAGTGGTATGGTCAGTTATTTTACTCAGCAGATAGCATTCAGCCGGAATATATGTATCGCTATGCATTATCTTTAAAGAGTGATAAACGTTATTTAGCATCTGATGAAATAATGGAGCAGTTTTATAAAAGTAAAGGCGCTGATTATAGAGCTAATTTGTTTATCAACGAAAGAAATTACTTAGAGGAAATAGAGATGCAATCCGGAAGATTTGAGATAGTTAATGTGCCATTTAACTCTGTATTGTCAGATTTTGCACCTTCATATTACCAAGGAAGTTTAATTTACTCATCAAACAGAGAAGAACGCGGAGCAACTAAGCGTGTTCACGATTGGAATGACCAACCATTTTTAGAACTTTATAAACTAAACAGTATAGAGGTTTTAAAGCCAAGTAGCTCAAAGTTTAGTAGTAAAATTAATTCAATTTATCACGAGTCTACCGCTATCTTCACAAAAGATGCATTAACGATGTATTTTACCCGAAACAATTATACAAATGAAGATTATAAGCAAGATGATCAAGGTACAAACCGATTAAAGTTATACAGAGCAACAAGAATAGATAGAGGTAGTACAAATTGGGATGTAGAGGAATTACCTTTTAATAGTGATCAATACTCAGTAGCACATCCAGCACTTAGTCCTGATGAGAAAACCTTGTATTTTGCAAGTGATATGCCAGGAACAAAAGGGTTGTCAGATTTGTACAAAGTAACCATAAAAGATAGTGTATTTGGACCAATAGAAAGCTTAGGTGATATTATAAATACAGAAGGAAGAGAAACTTTTCCGTTTGTAAGTGAGGATAATAAGTTATACTTTTCTTCAGATGGACATGTAGGTTTAGGAGGATTAGATGTATTTGTGTCAGAATTTAATGAAGACGAAACATTAGGAGACGTATTTAATTTAGGACGCCCAATAAATGGAACTGAAGATGATTTTACTTTTATAATGGATAGTAAAACAGGATTAGGTTATTTTGCTTCAAATAGAGAAGGTGGAGTAGGAGATGATGACATCTATAGTTTTAAGATGTATAAGCCATTAATAAGTCGATGTCAACAGGCTATAACAGGTATTGTGTTAGAAAAAAATAGCGATGCACCAATTGCAGAAGCTACCGTGTATTTATTAGATGAAGACAACAAAGTTATAGCAGAGAAGTTATCGGGAGCAGATGGTCGTTTTGAGTTTGATTTAGATTGTAGTAAAATCTATTCTATAAGATCGACAAAAACGAGTTATTCACCAGCAGAGAAGGTATTTAATACTCCAAGTAGAACAGGTGCTGTAGAGCGAACATTACTAATGCGTCCATCAGAGGATATACCAGCTCCATTAGGAACAGATATTGCTCCTTTATTAGGAATAAATATTATTTACTTTGATTTAGATAAATCGTTTATCCGAAAAGATGCAGAGGTTGAGTTACGAAAAGTTATAGATTTTATGAATGTGTATTCAAAAGTTAACATAGATGTACGTTCACACACAGATAGTCGTAATACTAGTGCTTATAATATAGATTTATCAAACAGACGTGCAAAAGCAACAATAGACTATTTAGTAAATGTAGGAGGTATTAGCAGATCAAGATTAACAGGTGAAGGATATGGAGAAACTCAGTTACGAAACAGATGTAGTGATGGTGTAAAGTGTAGCGAGTCAGAACACCAATTAAACAGACGTAGTGAATTTATAATAGTCAAATAATTATAAGTTTTACTGACCTTAAAAAAAGCCTTCCAATTTGGAAGGCTTTTTTTATACTTCAAGCTAATGTTTAATTTTTAGTTTCGCTAGATTCTACAGGTTGTGACAATGCGTTTTTAGCAATTAAAGCCATGTTAAATTGAGGCTCTATAGCTAATGCTTTATCTAAAATTAAAACTGCAGCAGCTTTATTGGTTTCTTTATTTTCATTAAACTTAATTAAAGCGTCCACATAATAAAAAGCTGCTTTTAAAGGCACTTTGTAAGGTTGTTGTGTTTCGTAAAAAGTTTTTCCTTGATTATCTTTAACTGTTTTTAATCCTAAATCAACATATTTTTTTGCTTCTGCAAGATTTGTTAAATTTAAGTTTATTTCAGCTATTTCATAAGCCACTTGAGCATTTTGGTACTTATCATGAAGTGCAACATAAAATGGAAGCGCAGCTTTTATGTTACCAATAGTTTTTAATGCAACAGCTTTAACCTCTAAGGCAATATCAGAGTCGTTAGTCTTTTGTTCGACACCAATAGTATTAAGCGCTTGAGTAAACTTTCTATCGTTAAGATAAATATAAGCTAAGGTGTCTTTTCTTGCTTCAGATGGTTTTAAAACATTTAAATGTGTTAATGCATTAATAATCCCTTGAACATCACCTTGTGCTTTCATTTGTTTGTAATAGGCTTCGTAGTGAGAAGATAAAGCGTCGTTATCCTGTGCAACTGCACTAAAGCTAATACTTAAAACAAGTATGTAAAATATGTTTTTCATTTTTATGATTTTAATTGGATCAAAATTATAAAAATATTTTGGTGTAAAATCTTAAAACATTAATAATTAATTATTTACTGAAACAGTAGTTTTTCTAGTTTCAAATACGTTTTTAAAATCACGATTTTGAAATAATATTGACACATTTATTTGAGGTTAAAAGTGAGTTATTATTTATTAAATCATACTAATTTTAATTAAGAATAAGTATCGTGTTAATACTGATGTTATTAGTTTTTTTAGGATAACTAATTAAAAATCAGTAACTTTAAAATGGATAAAACAAACAACTATGGGAATTAAAAGTTTTGAAGGATCAAGAAAAGGACAACAACAAGTGGTAAATAATCAATCTTTAAAAGTCAGTGATTATATGACTAAAGATTTAATCACTTTTAAAATGACACAAAGTGTAGAAGAGGTTATTGATACTTTAATTAAGAATAAAATATCAGGAGGACCTGTTGTTAATGATAATAACGAGTTAATAGGTATTATATCCGAAGGTGATTGCATTAAACAAATTAGCGAAAGCCGATATTATAATATGCCATCAGACAATAACAGTGTAGAAAAACACATGGTTAAAAATGTTGAAACTATTGATGGTAATCTTGATGTATTTGATGCAGCCAAAAAGTTTTTAGACTCTAAACGTAGACGATTTCCAATAGTTAAAGACGGAAAATTAGTCGGTCAAATCAGTCAAAAAGATATCCTTAAAGCAGCCATGCAATTAAAAGGTCATAACTGGAAATAACATTAAACACGTCCATGTTTAGCTCTTAAAGCATCTGGACTATCTGTAATTATAATTTTGTTTTTGTCTTTAGATGTCAACGACGCAATACGACTATAGTTGTAACCAGTAACAGGATTTTCAAGTTTACTCCACTTAACTAGTCCAGCAACCGTTATGCGTTCACCAACTTCTACAATAGCTTCTGTATAACGCAATGATTTATTCATGCCAAAGATGCCTTCTGTTTCAATGTTGTAAGATTCTAAAAGGGATTTAAATTTAGGTGAAGGATCATTAAAAGTACCACTATTTGCTTTACTGTCTATTACTAAGTAATCTTTATAACTAGTAGGAAAAACAATTAGACGTTCGCCTGATTGCTCGATAAAAAAATCTTGAATTTTAACTTCATTAACAACCGTTTTCCAATGCGAGCTCTTTCCATTGCTTACTTTTTTCTGAATAGTAATTTTATAAAACACACATTCACGTTTGCTTAATGGCGCAATTAAAGGTGCATCAATATTTAAAGCTGTACCTTCAATTTTAGCAAATTTGTTGTTTTGTAGACTTCCTATTTTACTAAAAGGTAATGTTTTTAATCGTCTTAAAATAATAGCTTTAGGATTAAAAAAGTATATTAAAACGCCAATAGTTATGACCAGACAAAGTATTACAATTATAATCATAGGTGGTTTCATAAAACTAAACTAGTTTAAGGTTGGTATAATATAAGTCTAACAACTTTAAGATACGTTACATGTTTTGTTGTCCAGTTTGTAAAGCATATAATGCAAAAGAGGCTAGCCAATGCGCTCCAGCATACTCGCCAGAATCCATTTTAGAATAACTAGCATCAAAATGAGTATTGGCTAAAAGCAACATTTTATTATTGTTTAAAGTTTGTCCAATTTGATACAAACACCAAGCACGACTAAAATTTAGACCATCCAAATGTGCCATTTTTCCATCTGTTTTATCAACAACTTCAACAGTGCTAATATAATTTGATGGTTGATCTCTAAAATTAGGTAAAAATTGGTCTAACCATGCAATATAGTCTGTTTTTGGTAACACCTTAGCCATTAAAGAAGCTTCTTGTAAACAAGGTGATAAAAAGTCAAAACCACCAGGTTCCCAAGTAATAGGACAACCCTTATCTTTTAAATAAAATAATTTAGCCTGTTTAATTATAACTTGCTCTAATTCTGGACTGTATTTTTTAGCGTAATCCAGTGCAAAACTCATTCCAAAAGCAGTATTTGGATGTTCACCAACTCGGATAGGATAATTTAATTTATTGAAAAAATCAATGCATTTTTCTTCAATAAGTTGTGTCAAAGGTTCAAGGTTTTTGGCTAGAGTAGTACCTTCGGTAGTATTCCAATCTTTAAGACTTTCGGATAATTTAAGTAACCAAGCCCAACCGTAAGTGCGTTCAAAAGTTTTGTTGTACTGATCATCAAAATATTCAATTTCTTTTAAAATATTAGTCTCAGTAATACTTGTTTTAAGTTTTTTTAAAACGTCATCACGATGCTTAAACTCTGGAAACGATTTTAAAATATTTACCAAAGTCCAATGCCCATGTACAGAGCTGTGCCAATCAAAACAGCCGTAAAAAGCAGGATGTAACTCTTGAGGTGTTTTTAAATAACTACCATCACCAAGTACCTGATTAAGTTTGTTAGGATACTCTTGATCCACACAATTATAAGCAAAAGTGTACAAATAATTTGCTTTTTTTCCGTCAAGCGGAATAGGAGCCACTTGAGTTGCAATAGTATCTTTTTTTACCGAAGCTTTGCCACTAGATTTTGTGTTTTTTGTACAACCGAAACTTAAGCCTATTAGTAGTAAATAAAAGTATTTCATAATATTATTGTCGTTTTACAAGTGCATAAAAATCGTTGTCCAAAGGTAAATATCCTTGGTCATAAACAAAGTAATATATTGTACCAGCTTTTGTAGTGTAAATGCTTGTAAAATAATTAAAATCAAAACCTTTGGACTCTAATTTAGTCTTGGTTGTTTTGGTTTTTTGTTCAGGATTTAGATTTTCTAAAATTCGCCAATTTTTACGCAACCGGTTATTAATATTTCTAATTAAGTTTTTTCCGTCTTTATTGACTTTATTGTTAAAGCTGTTGCGACAACCATCGCTACAAAATTTTTTATCTATTCGACCAACTATTTTGTCTCCACATTCAGGACAAGTTTTATTCATAAATTAGGGTTTTTTAAGGCGTACCAACGTAAATTTAATTGTTCTTGTTCAAAATAAAAGTCTTCAATGTAATTTAAGCCTATTTTTAAAAGTGCGTTATGTGATGCTTGATTATTAACCTCAGTAGTAGCATAAATTTCAGATAATTTCATGGTGTTAAAAGCATGATCTAGGCTGGCTTTTCCAGACTCGGTAGCATAACCTTTACCCCAAAATCGCTCAATTAATCTATAACCAATGTCATAATATTTGGTAAAACCATTCATGTTGTATTCTGTATTTAATCGTAAACCAGACCAACCTACAAATTCTCCAGAGGCTTTTTCTATAATAGCAAATCTGCCAATGCCACGCTCTTGATATTGTTTAAAAACACTATCTAAAATTATTTTAGCTTCCGCTTTTGTTTTAATAGGTTTATTACCTAAATATTTGTGGACATTTGGGTTAGAATCTAACTCAAACATACCCTCTAAATCACTACTTCTAAGTTCGCGAAGTAGTAATCTTTCAGTTTCAATATTAATATTCATGTTTACTTTTTATAGTTAAATTTAACCTCTTCAGTTTTACCATTATCCTCTAAAACTACATAAATATTAATTTCAGAATCACTTATTTTTTCAAAAGTAAATTGATCAAAATACACTCTGTTATCTTCAATTTTAACCAACTTAGCATCAACTGTTTCGTCCTTTTCTTCCCAACCCTTAAAATCATTACCAAAATGTTTCAACTGAAAAATTAATGTATCATCTACTTCTCTTATTCCACCAAGTTCATAAAAAACAACTTTTCCATGACTTACTAATTTAAAACTAAACATCATAGAGTCACCAAGTGGTGGATTCCAGATTTCTTCTGTAATTCCACCAAAAGCTTCACCTTTCCAGTGACCTTGGATCCAGTCAACGTATTTCTTTAGTTTGTAATAAATTATATTTAGATAGAAAAAGAGGAGAACTACAACGTGTTTTAGAATATTAGGTCCATGACACGTACCAGTCCTCTCTTTCTATAAAGTTGCAAAGAACCATTTGGAATACTAGAAGTATTATCTCCCGATAAAGGAAGTAGTTAAAGCAACATAATTATTAACTGTAATTGTAAAAATATGAAAAATTATGAAGAAGTTGTAGGAATCGATGTTTCAAAGAAAACATTAGATGTTTATTGTTATCAAAGTGAAGTACACAAAGTGTTTGTAAATGATTTAACAGGCTATAAAAGTCTTATAAAATGGGTTTTAAAGCAAGCAAAAGGAAGGTCTTTATTTTATTGTTTTGAGAATACAGGTTATTACTCATTAAAACTGGCCCTTTATTTAAGTAATCAATCAATTGTTTATGTAGAAGAGAGCCCTTTAAAAATCAAGCGCTCTTCAGGAATAGTTAAAGAAAAGACGGATAAATTAGATGCTCAGCTAATCGCACGATACGCATGGCTATATAGAGAAGAGTTAGCGCCAAGCAGTGTCAAGAGTAATTCACAATTAGAATTAGGTAGATTGTTAGCCTTGCGCGACCAAATAGTTAGAAACAATGCAGGACTTAAGGGGACTTTAAAAGAAATGAAAATGCTTTTATCTAGCCCAACAACAGATTTAGGTTGTATTAGTTTAAAACGCAGTATAGACTATTTAACCAAGCAAGTAACCAGTGTTGAAGCACGAATAAAAGAAATTATATCAGCGAATGAATCGATGAATACAAACTATAAATTATTAAGTAGTTTAAAAGGAATAGGTTTGGTAGTGGCATGTCAATTAATATATCACACCGGTAATTTTACCCGTTTTGATAATTGGCGAGCATTTTCAAGTTATTGCGGTACCGCACCCTATGAACATCGCTCAGGAACAAGTATCCATAGACGAAAACAATGTCATTATTTAGGAGATAGAAAAATGAAAAGTCTATTGAGTATGGCAGCAGTATCAGCTATACAACACGATAGTGAGTTGCGTTTATATTACAAACGAAAATTAGGTGAGGGTAAAAAAACTATGATTGCAGTCAACAATGTTCGAAATAAATTAATAGCAAGAGCTTTTGCTGTGGTAAAGAGAGGAACACCTTATGTGGTTCTTGATCAATATGCAGCTTAAAAAAATGTTTTTTTATTAGGATTTGATCTTGGAATACGTGTATGATTTCGTTGCGTGTTTCAGCAACTAAATTAGCAAATACAAACCGAATAGAAAATCCGCGAGGATTTTCGTAAGTAGGCGAGTACTAGCAATGAATTATACACGTCTTAAGTTTGTAATTCATTAAATTAGAAACATAAACAGAAAGCACAAAAGAGAGGAATAAGGTTAATATACACGCAGAGACTATGATCTCGTCAACATTGAAAATCCCCTCTCTTTTACTACCCAGATTTCGTACAGTTCTATGAGGCTTTTAGACCTCGATTTTAAGTCGTTGAAACTCGCGTAGCTTGTCCTTTCAAAAAACATTTTCTTATGAATAAAGATATAAAATATTTTGGACTTGACATCAGTCATTTAGTTTTTGATGTAACAGATTCTGATGGTAATTATTACCAATTTAAAAACAGTATTTCTGGGTTTAAAAAGTTTGCAAAACTGTTAGATTTTAATAGTCATTGTGTTATGGAAGCTACGGGTTATTATCATTACCAATTAGCTTATTATTTACAAGAAGAAGGGGTTAAAGTTTCGGTAGAAAATCCCTTAGCCGTAAAACGATTTATACAAATGAAATTGTCTAAAATAAAGACAGACAAAAGTGACTCTAAGTTGATTTGTGAATATGCCAAACATGTAGAATTAAAGCTTTGGAAAGGCAATTCAAAACATCAATTAGAATGTCTTCAAATGACCAGACTCCTTGGTTTGTATACAAAACAAAGCACAATGTTAAAAAATAAACTACATGGCGAAGCTGTTTTAGGCAATCCAAGTAAAGTAGTAGTTAGCTCTTTAAAACGCAGTTTAAAACAAGTTCAGAAAGAGCTAAAAATGATAGAAGATAAATTGTTAGTTTTAGTAAAAGAAGTGCATCAAGATGTTTTAACACGCTTAAAAAGTATTCCAGGAATTGGTCCCAAAACATCATTAATGTTAGTGGTTTTAACCGATGGATTTGATCGTTTTACAAGCGGAAGTGAATTGTGTAGTTACGCAGGTTTAACACCAGTGATCCGTCAAAGTGGAAGTAGTGTAAAAGGACGTCCGCGAATTAGTAAAATAGGAAATCAAAAGCTCCGAAATTTATTATTTATGTGCAGTTTTAATGCCTGTAAATATAACCATGCTTGCAAAGCAATATACGATCGATTAGTAGCCAAAGGGAAGAGTAAAAAATTAGCTTTAATAGCCGTTTGTAATAAGCTATTAAAACAGGCTTTTGCAATCGCTAAATCAGGGCTGATATTTGATAATAATTACAGAAGTACTTTATTAAAAAATTAATGAGTTTTTACTTGTTTTTTACCACAGTACTTTGTTGTGCTTAGTTATTTTATTTTCACATTAAAACTCTCAAGTATTTCATTTCGAGTTTCTGCAATTAGTTCTTCGTCAACTTTATAATATTCTTCAGGGTTTTTCACTCCAGTTGATAAACTCATATTCATTATTTCTTTTTTAGAGTAAACAAACGAAGGTGACTTAGGAATACACATCCTCAAAACCATTATCTCCGCAAGTGCATAAAGATGAAGTGGAAATTTATCATTTCTTTGTTCCTCCAATAATAGACTTTTTCTAAAATCCGATAATAATTCTTTAGTTAGATAGTTCTTTGTCAAAAAACCATCTTCTATTGCCAAAATGAAAACCATTTTTTTGATTTTAATCATTATCATTTTGGGATACACAAAAGTCCTTAAATCAAAAAAATCTTTATCAGATTCGAACACGTATAAACTTGATGGAAGGCAAAATCCGACACCACCTTTATATGCGTTTTGTATCATTCTAAAATTGTCGGTGTTAATTATCTTTTCAGCAGTTTCTTTGTGTTCTAAATCGTCTATTTTTAAATAATCATTATAAAATAGTCCGTAATAAATCTTGGAAAGCCAAGTGGAAATTAAAGATGTTGAAGAATTGTTTGGGCTATAAATTATTGATATTCCAGATTCTTCCTTTTTGATTTCCTCAAATAGTTTCTCTGGTTCATCAAGTAATTTGAGAATTTCATTTTCATATTCACTCCCAAAATTACTGTTACAATCCTTATGTGCAGGAACCTTTACACGACTATATTGAAACACTCCTTTACCAGTAACTGTCTCCTCTTTAATGCCTAATTTTCCTAATAGGCTATCAGGAATTATATGTTCCTGAGTTTTTTTGTCCTCAATAATTTCAGAACAAAAGAAACAAGTTCTTCGCATATTATCATTTATTGTCTTTTTCTTAGGTTCTGTCATAATTAAGCACAACTTGAGATAAATTAGCTTTAGGTGAAGCCATTGTCTTATCAAATTTTATAGTATTACTCTGTGCAATGCTTGTTAAATAATAAACTAATGCTAATAGTGTAAGTGATTGTTTCATAATGCGTTGGTTTAAGTTTTAAAGATACGTTATTTCCGTTTACAAACGACAACAAACGTTTACAATCGACATTAAATGCGTAACAACCGACTAAAAGTTGGTTAATAAATCATCTTTGCAGTGTTGAATAGAACAAATGACATTCAATATTATAAAAAACTTATCTTATGAATACGTTAAGAAACAAAGTACAATTAATTGGAAATCTTGGACAAGATCCTGAAATTATTAATCTTGAATCTGGTAAAAAATTAGCACGATTTACATTGGCTACAAACGAAAGTTATAAAAACTCAAAAGGCGAAAAAATTACAGATACACAATGGCATCAAGTTGTTGCTTGGGGAAAAACTGCTGATATTGTAGAAAAGTATGTTTTAAAAGGAAAGGAAATTGCTGTAGAAGGAAAGCTTACTACTAGAACATGGGAAGATAAAGATGGTATGAAGCGTTATACAACCGAAGTGGTTTGCAATGAGTTGTTAATGCTTGGAAAGTAGACGGTACTTTATAAAAATAAAAAGGCTCGCAAATAATTGCGAGCCTTTTTTGTGTAAAAAATGTAATTAATCAACCGCATCTTCAACATCATCTGCAGCGCTCTCTACAGCGTCTTCTACTTTTTCTCCTGTGGTTTCTTCTCTACATCCTGTTAATGTAATTGCTAAACAGAACATAATAATACCTGTATATGCTATTTTTCTCATGGTTTTTTGGTTTTAAGATTTGTCTTTAATTTTAATTTCGTCGTCGGTAATCTTAACTTTTTTAGTTTCGGTTTCCAACTTTACTTTATCGTCTTTAACTTGCATTTTTGCACCATCATCTTTCATGTCTTGTATAACTTCTTCTTTGTTATTATCTTCTCTACAAGCAATAAAAGTTGTGGTTAAAACGGTTAAGGCTAAAACTGTAAATATTATCTTTTTCATAGTAATTTTTATTAAGTTTTAGATTAGCCTATAATGTCTTCCAATCTTTTAACAGTGTTTAATGCAGATTTTACAGTAGTTAATTGCGATTGTACGATAGTTTGAATTTCTGTGTCAGCATTAAAATTTTCTAATTGGTCTTCATATTCCTTAATACTAGCTTTTTCACCTCTAATACATTCTTCCATTAAAGCTTCGTCTGTATCTGCAGATAGTGTAGATTTAATGTTTATCCAACCTCTGTGTAAGTCTGCTTTGATAGTTCCAGACGCTTTAGGCTCTGCGTTATGTTTTCTGATTTGAAAATCTAATTCGGTAGCAAAAGTATTACGTTGTAATGCTTTTTGCTGTAACCAGTTTTTTAAAGGTTCGTTATTAGTTTTGGTCATTACTTGTTTATAACCAGCTTCTGCATCGTAGTTTTTTTGTAGTAAATCTTGTAATGAGCTTACTAAGTCTTGGTTTGATTGTGTCGTTTTCATAGTGTGTTTTTTATTGGTTTGTAATTGTTTTTTAGAATCTGTAACGTATACCTAATGCAATGTCAAAATCAACATCGTCACTGTAATCGTCGTCAAATCCAATTTCTGGTCTAAAATCTAGAGACAGTTGTAAAGGGATATCAAAAACATATTCGATACCTATGTCACCTGCAACTAAAGCAAATGTTCCGTCTACTTCGTTGGCATCATAAGATCCAAATCCTGCTCCAGCACCAACGTACCAGTTAAAATTATTGTCAATTGGCATGACCCATTGGTAAAGCCCTACGATTTTAACTACGTCAAAATCATTTGAGTCTCTCCAGCCTAGATCAAACTCTAGTCTATTGTTATCGTTAAGATGTCTTTGGTAAGATATTTCGGCTCCAAGTCCATCGTTATCTCCTAATCTTAATCCTAGTGCATTTTTTGAAATGTCTTGTGCATTTACGCTAAATGCTGTAATTGTAATAGCTACAATTGATAATATTAATCTTTTCATGTTGGGTTTTAGTTTGTTTATTTTGTTTTTGTTGATGTTATCAGTCTAAATAATTAGACGCCTTTTCCTCCTATTAATCTTAATAGTATTGCAATTACTGCAATGACTAGTAATATGTGTATTAATCCACTTGCACTGTAGACAAAAAATCCTAATGCCCAACCTATTACAAGTATTACTGCTATAATATAAAGTAGTCCTCTCATGGTGTTTTGTTTTTTTATTGGTTAATAATTATTTGGTTGTTTTAAATGATTCGATAATCTTTGATTTTGGTACTTCAAGATTACCCATAAGTTTTACCATTTCTTTTGCTTGGTTTAATGTTTTTGATACTCCTGTAGCGTAACCACGATCTGTAACAACTCCCCAAGTATAAATACGCTCTCTTCCTTTTGCGTTACTTAAGTTGATGTTTGAAATCTTTTTTTCAATGATTTGAGACGATTTAGTTACCATTGCTATTTGTTGATTAGCTTCAGATAAATTATCTGCTGTTCCAGTAAATACTCCTGAAGTTGTCTTTACTGTCCATTGATAAACTTGTTGTTTCACTTTGTTGTTAATAACCTCTGTTGGGTTGCTGTCAAAAAGTTGACTGTCTATGATGTCAAGTTCAGCTGCGTTTGATAATGTTATAGTTGTTGCGAATAGTAATGTGAATATAGTTTTCATAATATTTTTTTAACTGTTAGTATTTAAGTTGTTTAATATGTTATCAGCTTTATTTAAGCTTTTGTTAATTTTAGAGTCTGTTTCTGATAAAATGTTTTGAAAGTCTTTGCTATTTGTTGTTTTTGAAAGTTTTTCTAGCAAATACAATTGATTATCAATTTTAGCTCTAAGCTTTTTTAATGTTTGTATTTTGTAATTCAAATTATCTTGATCAATGGTTTGTTGTACTGTAACCTCAGTGTAATTTGGTATTGAAATTAGTTTGTCACTTGCAACTTCGCTAAATTCTTTTGCAATGTTAATGTGAGTCTTTTCAATGGTTTTGACTAAGTCTGCAATGCTGTCTTTTGTGATTATTTGTTGTAAAGTTTTACTAAGTTTGATAACATCATGATTATCTTTAGACAACATTAGTAGAAGCTTAGCTTCGTTTTTGTTATTTGTTATAGATTTATTTTTTTGTTCTTGTTCTTGCTTTTCTTTATCCTTATTTTTAATTAATTCGTCACAAGAATTAAAACTTAAACTTATTGTTGCGATTACTAACAAGATTAGAATTGTAAATCTTCTAGTTTTTAAATATTTCATTGTAAATAATTTGATGTTACAAAGATGCAAACGTTACTAAAGTTTTGTGTTACATCATTTTTTGTATTGTTTATAGAATTTTCATACCTGTTTAAGTTCCTATTTAAATACAATACAAAGTTGCAACATAACGGAAGGTTTTGCGTTACATCATTTTTTTGTTTGGTTATATGATTTCTACTTGAAGAAAGTAATTTGTATAAAAAAACCTTACGATAGTAAGGTTTTAGAAATGTATTTATGTTTTAATTTAATCTATTGGTAAGTAAATTATAAAGGTTGCACCTATACCAGGTTTACCCTTAGCAATTATATGTCCTTTATGATTTTCTATTATTTTTTTACATATAGATAATCCGATACCTGTTCCTGAATACTCGTCTTTGTTATGTAACCTGCTAAATAAAACAAATATTTGATCTGCGTACTCGTTATCAAATCCAATCCCATTATCTGTAAAAGTTATTTTATGATAAAAAGGTTTGGTTGGTTTTGTAATTTGAGGATCGTTATCTGCTTCTATTACTTGATGTTTAATATTAATTACAGGAGGTCTGTTTTCTGATTTGTATTTTATTGCATTACCAAGTAAGTTAACAAATAGTTGCTGTATTTGAAACGGTATTACTGTCATGGAGGGAAATGCGTCCGAAATTATTACAGCATCTTCGGCTGAAATGACTTCAGCCAAATCTTGTTTTGCTGCTTCAAGCAGTAAGTTTATATTAGACTCTTCAAATACTTTGTCTGCTTTGTTAGACCTAGAAAACTGAAGTAAATCATCTATTAATAATCGCATTCTAGTGGCTGCGTTTTGTATGCGATCTATGTATCTTGTCCCACGTTCTGATAATTTTTCAGCTTCTTCATCTTCAAGTCTAGATAAAAAAGTTTGAATTTTTCTTAATGGTTCTTGTAAATCATGACTGGCAACGTAATTAAAGGATGATAATTCTTGATTGTTGCGTTCTAACTCAAGGTTACGTTCTTCTAGTGCTCTAAAACTTATAATTTCGTCTGTAATATCTGCTGTTGTACCAAGTAAAACGGTTTCTTCTTCTTCATTTATTATAGATTTACCGTAAGCTTTGAGGTGTTTAATGTTTCCGTTTTTATGCACTACACGATAGTATATGTAAGGAAGTTCGACATTTTTTTTCATGTCTTCTACCTGTTCACTTAACTGTTCTACATCTTCTGGATGTACGTATTGCATAAAATTTTGGATGGTAGGCTTAAAAGATTGTGGTTGTTCGCCTAGTAGTCTATATAGGTTGTCAGAAAATGTAAACACGTCATTATTTTGGTCCCAAGTCCAACTACCATGTTTACTTACTATTTCTGACTGATTAGTCGATTCTTTAAAAATTTCTAATTCTTCGTTAGTAATTTTAAGACGTTTAATGTTTTTGTAAATGCTATTATAAGCTAAATACATTAATATTAACGAACAAAGTAATAATGAAAACAAAAGTAATGGTGTTGCCATAAGGTCGCTTCTGTACTCATCACTGCGTTTATTAAGTAAGTTGTTTTGTAATTTTATAACACCTTTAATTTGATCTCTAATGCTATCCATTAAAGTTTTACCATTCCTGAAATTAGATATAAAATTAGGGTCTTCAATGTCATTTTTTGGTAAAGATCTGTAGGATGTTTTAAAAGCTATAAGTCGTTTATTAATTAATGTATTGACATCAATTAATTTAGATTTTAATTGAGGTGTATTTTTTGTTAGGACTTTAAGTTCGGCAAAACTATTATTAATGCGGTTTCTTGCAGAAAGGTATGGCTCTAAAAATACAGAGTCGTTAGTTATAATATAGCCACGTTGTCCGGTTTCGGCATCTTTTAGATACGATAAAATCTGTTCCAGCTCTACATTAACTTTATAAGTGTGGGTAATCATCTCTGATGATTTTGTAACCTCAGTAACACTTCTGTAAGTTAACGCACCTACAACTAATATTACTAGTGCGCTTATGTACAACATAGCTCTTAAAAAAGAGATATTATTTGATAGTGTTTTTATCATAGTCTAAAGACGTAGCAAAAAATTATCTTTATTCATGTTATTGGTGTGATATTGCCAATTGATAGTGACGACTTCGGATAACACTTTTTTTAATTTTTTAAAGCTACTTGGTTTTTTTATGTAAATATTAGCGCCTTGTACAAAAGTGTTTTCTATGTCTTCTTCTGAGGCAGAGGTAGAGTATATTGCAATTGCAATGTCTTTAAATTTAGAATCTTGCTTGATTTCTTGTAAACACTCTAAACCAGATTTTCTTGGCATGTTTAAATCTAAAAATAACACATTAGGTAGCGTTGCTTCAGAGCTGTTAAGGTAATCCATTAAGTACACACCATCGTTAAAGGTTTGTACTTTTGTAGTCATTTTTAAATCCTCAAAAGCATCAGTAAAAAACATTCTGTCGTCCTCGTCATCATCTGCTAATATTATATTAATATAGTCTTCTTGCATACTATTAATTATTTTGTTGGTTTAAATCTCTTCGTTTTGCAATAATACGTTGGAAAGCTGTTGGTGTTATACCTGTTGTGTTTTTAAACTGTGTGCTAAGGTGTGCTACGCTAGAGTAGTTAAGTTTAAAAGCTATTTCGGTTAAACTTAAATCTTGTTTGATAACTAGTTGTTTGGCGTATTCTATTTTTTGAATAATGATAAAATTTTCTATGGAAGTATAAGTGACTTCAGAAAATAAATTAGATAAATAGCCATAACTGTGTCCTAAAGCTTCAGATAGATATACAGAGCTTTTTACGTTTACAACTGTATCTTCATTAAAAACCATATCTGTAATAGTGTCTTTAATTTTTTGAACTAAAATGCTTTTTTGATTTTCAACAATTTCAATGTTAAATGTATCTAATTCATTTTGTAAATCTTGTTGTTTTTCAGGAGTGATTTTTTCTAGTACTTCAATTTCTCCAAAACCTACATTTTTGTACTTAATATTATTGTTATTAAGTACTTGTTCTAAAACGGTTTGGCAAATGGCATTAAAATCAAATTTAAAAAATAATGTCATAATTAATCTTTAGTTGCAAAATAAAGATAATACTTAAGTATTAACTAATTAATTAAGATTACTTTTTAGTAATAATATCAATAATTTTTACTGTATTAGCAATTGTGTATTTTGTTAAATCTTTGTGTGCTATTTGGTCCAAAATATAAATGTTTGAAGGGCTATTTATACTTACATTTTTGGTTTTGTTATTTATTTTAAAATGTGGCACTTTGACTTTAATATCAAAGTAGCTATCACCAATTTTTAAATCTGTACTGTTATTGTAAGCAGTATTTTGACTACTAATACTATTGTCGCTAATAGGTTTTAGTTTACTTACAATTTGTACATCATTATTTGTAGACATTATTATTAAAGGCGTCACACAAATTAAAGTAATTAGAAGTAATAGTTTATTAGGTTTCATAATATTGGTTTTAAATATAAACACATCTTTAATAACTAAATTAATAACCAACCAAAGTCATAGCTTTCAAGATGTGTTTGTATTGTTAAATAGTATGTTACAAAATTAATGTAGCAGCTTGTGTGTCATGTTACATAATTTTAGAGTGATGTTACATTATTTTATTTCTTTACAATTTAAAAATGTTATAAACTATTAACTCTGAGATCTAGATATTGTCTTGTTTACTCCTTGTTAACATGAAAACGATTTAGATTTTATAAAAAATATAAAATAGATGACCTCGTTTTTTTGGATGTAATGATTGTTCTATACCATTGTTCCTTATCCATTTTGTAGATGACACAGAAGGAGGTTACACAAGTGCTGCTATTTTGGTCAAGCAAAAAACCTTAGACTTAGCTTATCTTTAATTGTGAGAAGTAAAAGGCTTGCTTAGTCTGTAATAAACTATCTTTAAGTGTATTTAATAATTGGTAAGACGGTTTAGATAAGATACCTGATTTAATTTCTTTATTAACTTCGTTTAAAAAATAGTTGTTAAGTGTCATGCACTCTTTTAAAATCATTTGATCCTGTTTTTTATAAAACTGACGTTTTAATCCAAACCATAATAATTTAAGTTTAATAACCCAGTTTTTAGGTTGTTTTGGTTTAATGTTAAGAGTTTTTAAAATATTTAATGATTTGATTCTAAATGCTGTAGTGTAATTTAGTTTATCGTCAATCCAAGTTTTTACGTTTTCATCTTCAGTTTGTGATTTTAAATACTGAAACGCTAATTCAATATCATTACTAACCATAAATAAATTTTGGATTGCAGTACTCCCTACTTCATATTTAATCAAGTCATTCATAACATTAGTTTTATAAAAACCAAAGTTATGCAAATAGCATGCCTAGAATTTTACACGATTTTAGGTAACTGTTATATAATTTACTTTTTCTTTAAAATTATGACTAGTTGTTCCACGATCTATGGATAATAATGTTTCCATTGGATTATATAACCCTTGATTGTCTACTAATTGTTGAATGCTTTTACTAGCAGGATCATTAAAATTTTAAGTGTGTCTAGTTGATTTTATAAAGTTGAAATCTTAATGCCATAAATTTTATTACAGTTACAATTATGTAACTTTACGATATAATTTAACTCTAATATGAAATATTTAAAAATTTTATTTGTCACTTTATTTTTTATGATGAGTAATCTCTATGCTCAAAATGTATCAATTACTTATAATGTAACAACAAATGCAAGTGATGAGATTCTTGCTCTCTCATCAGAATATAACTTATATATTAACGGAACTAAATCTGCTTACTATAGTAATAATGACGATTTAAAGCCATATCAAGATCAATCATTCATTATAAATACAGACCAAATAGGTGAATTTAAAGAGGTTAACATAGCAGACAATTACACAGCATATTTAATTCAAGATTTATTCTACAAAGATTATAAAGAGAATACCCTTATTTATAATGAGTTAATAGGAACAAAAAAAGTAATTATAAAAGAGAATATTAACCTTATAGATTGGACCATACATTCTGACTCAAAAAAGAAATTTTTAGAGTATGAGTGCATTAAGGCAACAGGAACCTTTAGAGGTAGGGAGTATGAAGCATATTTTGCTCCAGAATTATCACTACGAGGTGGACCTTGGAAATTTGACGGATTACCAGGAATAATACTTGCAGTAAACAGTATAGATGGATATTATAATATAGAACCTATTGAGATTGCTAAAAATAGCTCTGATAATAGTGACATATCAAATGTTTATAATAATGAAAAACTTATCAGTTGGGATACTTATAAAAGTGATTTTAAGAAATGGATGATTAAGCAGTTAAAAAAAATTAAGTCTAAATCGCAAGATGGAGGAACTGGTTCTATTGAAATTACAGATAGAATCGAAGATCTAGGGATAGGTAAGTTATCTTTTTAATGGCATCAAAAAATAAGAAGATACTCTTAATTGTTTTTTTCTTATTAAAGTTTCAGCTTTAAGCAGTCAGACTTTAAAGGGTACTATCACAGATAAGAATAATACACCTATAAATGTTGCAAATATTCTTATAAAGAAAGATTCTTTAAATATCTCTGAATATACATTACCTTCTGATGGCTTGTATGAAATTAGTTTGAATAAAGATTATCTTGATAAGATTATAATAGAAGTAGATGCTTATGGCTATAAAAAACAACAGAGAACAATTAGTAATCCAGAAAAGACTAAAAGTTATACTGTAAATTTTAAATTAGAAGATTTTCAAGAAAGTTTAGAAGAGGTGGTTATTACAGCTCCAAGAAAAGCTGTAGTCATTAAAAAGGACACTGTTACTTATAATCTAAATTCTTATCTGTCAGGAGATGAGGTGAAGGTTCAGGACATATTAAAGAAATTACCAGGAATCACGATAAATGAAGATTCTGGAGCAATTAAGTTTAAAGGTAAAGCCATAGAGGCTCTTTTATTAGGAGGTGATGACCTATTTGGGCACAATTATGTGATAGGGTCTAAAAATATAAACGCTGGAGTAATAGCTCAAGTACAAGCTATCGAAAATTATTCTGAAAATGCCCTACTCAAAGGTATTGAAGATGGAGAGAAAGTTGCGATTAATCTAGAGTTAAAAAAAGGAAGATTTGACTTTTCTGGAAATATCGATACAGGATTAGGTGTTTTTGAAGATTTAGATTTAGCTCATTTTACAAGTGCTACCTTGTTAGGTGTTACTAAAGGGTATAAATCTTTTGCAACCATAGGGTCTAATAATCTAGGAACTAATAATTCTCCTTTTGATCATTTTAGTTCTAAAAAAAACACAGAACAATTGAAAGAAGCAGATTACTTTGCGGAAAAAATAATACCTACCACCCAATTTTCTAATTTTTTAAGTGATAATCGAGTAAATATTAATAACCAGTTATTTGGTAACTATAATGCTATTTTTAAAATAAATAAAAAGATAGATTTAAAAACAAATCTATTTTATTTAAAAGACCATTTAAAAAACGATCAATTTATAGAAAACAAATATAATTTTGAGAATGAGGTCTTTACCACTGTAGATGATCTCTCTTATTCTAATCAGCCAAGGCAGTATAGAGGTGATCTAGAATTAAAATATAAAACCTCCAATACCTCATTATTAACCTATGATTTTAGAGCTCGCCAAGAAGATATTACAAGTACTTCAGCTATACAATCAAATAATAATAATTCTTATGAAACCATCTTAAACTCAGATGATTTTTTTATACTTAATGAATTAAATTATACAAAGCGTCTGTCTGGTAACAAAGCAATTCAAGTCTCATTATACCATTCCAGAAATAAAATAGATCAAATGTATGAAGTCACTCCTTCTTTTTTATCTGAAGGTGATTTTAATTTGCAAAATGTAGGACTTGATAAAAATCGTTTAGGAGGAAAAGTATCTTTTTTAGGTAGTTCAAAAAATGGGAGTAATTACTCCGTTTTTGTTAAAGCTAAAAGCATAGGACACAATCTAACATCAAAATTGTTAGATGTTGAACAAGGTGATACTAATAATTTAAGTCAAAATGATCTCAATTATTCTAAAAAGAAAATTGAACAAGGAGGCTATTATAATTTTAATTTTAAAAAATTTAGAGTCATTCCAGAATATTCTTTAGGTATTCTACAAAATGAAATAGAAACTATAGATCCTTCAAACAATCAGAATAAAACTAATTTAGTCCTTAAAAACTCATTAAAACTAAGATATAAAATTAATAGGATAAGTTTTTTACAGAGCTCTGTGTCTTACGAGACAGATAATAAAATCGAAAATTATCTTTTTTCAAACAATATTTTAATTAATAACAGAACCTTACTGGCTAATACGCCAAAACTAGATGTACAAGAAACATTAAGTGTAGGTTTACTATATTATTTTTACAATTTACAATCGGAAACGTCCTTAAATGTCGCTCTTAATTATAACAAGAGTAAAAATAGTTTTTTTGTTAACTCTTTTATAGACCAAAATACAACACGTATCAATTATGTTTTTTTACCAGAAAGTCAAGATGATCTAAGCGGAAGTATTAATGGTACTTTATTTGTGCCATTTGCGGATACTTTTGTAGAGTTTGATAGTAATGTTTCTATTTTAAATTATAAGAATATAGTAAACAATTCTTTATTAAGAAATAATGAAAGTAAGATTGCTCGTTTTGGGATAAATTTCAGAACAGCATTTTTAAAAGCTATAAATTTCAGAAATAATTTTAACTTTCAATATTCAGATACAGCATCTAGTGACGGAAGTTTATTTGTTAATAGATCCCTTCGTAACTCGTTTAGCACATTATTTAAGCCAACAGAAACGGTTTTTTTAAAATTAACATCAGATGTTTTTTTACCCTCTTTGTCAAATAATAATAAGCTTTATAATTTTATAGATTTTTCTTTTAAATATACTCCAAAAGGTAAAAAATATAGTTTTGAATTAGTATCAAATAATATACTCAATGAGGTTAATTTTGAACAAGTCCAAGTGTCTGATTTTGGTACTAATATTCAAAGAACAAATTTGCTTCCCTCATATACTTTTTTAGCTTATAGCTATACCTTTTAAATACTATAATTCTAGTAAAGTGCTTGTTTATAGTTAGTCTGTAATATTTGTGTTGTCCAAACTAAAGAAGCTGTCTGGGCATTTTTCACAAACAAAAAGATGTTGTAAAATTTATAACTGTTATATAATTTACTTTTTCTTTAAAATTAAATACACAGGAAAATGATCGCTATAACCACCTTTGTAGCGTTTGCCAACGTAAGTCCTATAAGGTGTGCCTTTATATTTGCCATCAGATTGTTTTAAAAAATCAGGATCATAAATATCAGCTTTTACGTATCTAAACGTCTTGCTTCTACTTTTAAAAAATTAGGAGTAATTAATATTTGGTCAAATAAATTCCATTCAAATTTATGACTAGTTGTTCCACGATCTATGGATAATAATGTTTCCATTGGATTATATAACCCTTGATTGTCTACTAATTGTTGAATGCTTTTACTAGCAGGATCGTCATTAAAATCTCCCATGACAATTATTCTGGTGTCAGGTAAATTGTCTTTTAAAGTTGCGATTATGGACTGTAAATGTTTGGATGCAATTAATCGTTTGTGTTCAGTTTCATTATTACCAGTTCTTCTAGATGGCCAATGGTTAACTAGAAAATGTACAGTTTCGCCTAAAAACATTCCGCTAACCAATAAAATATCCCTTGTATAATCAGGAGATCCATCGTCATTGGTAAAATTATAAGTAAACACATCAGAGCTAGTAACAGTAAACTTTTTACTATCATAAATAAAAGCAACATCAATACCACGTTCGTCTTTACTATTGTAGTGTACAAATTGGTAAGGGTATTCTTTTAAATGTTTAGATTTAATTAGATCTTGTATTACAGCTTCGTTTTCTACTTCTGCCAAACCAATAATTGCAGGATGACTATTGGTTTCTTTTCTTCCAATATTAGAGATGGCATAACCAATTTTTCGTAATTTATTGTTGTACCTTTTAATGGTCCAACGTTTTTCGGAGGTAGGATTAAAATCTCTATCACGCGTTAGGTTGTCTTTATAAATATCAAATAAGTTTTCAATATTATAAAAAGCTACCGTTTGCTTATTAGTTTTAGGTTTTAAGAAGTTAAAATTCAAGACCATCAATTTTTTTGAAGGTTAAAAATAGCAATTTTATTATGGATACAATTATGTAACTTTGTAGTATAATTAATTATATGTTAGAAAAAAAGATATCGAGCTTGAAAAAGCAGTTTTAATTGGTGTAGTCACAAAAGAGCAAAACGAAGAGCAGTCAAAAGAGTATCTTGACGAGCTTGAGTTTTTAACTTTCACAGCAGGTGGAGAAGTTAAAAAACGTTTTACACAAAAAATGGAAATGCCTAATCCCAAAACTTATATTGGGACAGGTAAAATGGAGCAAGTACGACAATACATTGAAGATAACCACATTGGTACAGCTATTTTTGACGACGAGTTATCTTCATCTCAAGAGCGTAACATAAGTAAAATATTAAATGTAAAAGTATTAGATCGTACTAATCTAATTCTAGACATTTTTGCACAACGTGCACAAACCAGTTATGCAAGAACACAAGTCGAGTTAGCGCAATGTGAATACCTTTTACCAAGACTTAGAGGTATGTGGACACACCTTGAGCGTCAAAAAGGAGGTATTGGTATGCGTGGACCTGGAGAAACCGAAATAGAAACAGATAGACGTATTGTACGCGATAGGATTTCGTTATTAAAAGCCAAAATCAAAACTATAGACAAACAAATGTCTGTGCAACGTGGTAATCGTGGACAAATGGTTCGTGTTGCTTTAGTAGGATATACTAACGTAGGTAAATCTACGTTAATGAATACCGTAAGTAAGTCAGAAGTATTTGCCGAAAATAAATTGTTCGCTACCCTTGACACTACCGTTAGAAAAGTAGTCATCCAAAATCTACCGTTTTTATTAACAGATACCGTTGGGTTTATACGTAAACTTCCTACACAATTGGTAGACAGTTTTAAAAGTACATTGGACGAGGTTAGGGAAGCAGACCTATTATTACATGTTGTAGATATTTCTCACCCAAATTTTGAAGATCATATAGAGTCTGTTAACAAGGTTTTAGGCGAAATAAATAGTGCAGATAAACCTATAATAATGGTATTTAATAAAATAGATGCCTATAAAGCCAAACCGTTTGATGACACAGACCTAATAGCAGAACGTTCTGAAGAACACTATAGCCTAGCAGAATGGAAAAAAACATGGATGAGTCGTGTAGGTAAAGACAATGCTTTATTTATATCAGCATTAAACAAACGTAATTTAGAAGAGTTTAAAAAACGTGTCTATGATGAGGTAAGAGACATACACGTGACGCGTTTTCCTTACAATCATTTTCTATATCCAGATTACGATTATGATAATTTAGGTGAAGAAGAATAATATAATTTGGGCGTTACCCTAAAGGGTCAGGCTGTCCGTTATATCTTTTTTGTATTACAATCTAAACACTAATTTTATAGAGTAAGTCTAGTACAAATATCAAATAAAGATTTTTAAATAAAAGACAAAAAAGGATGCCACTTCCATCCTTAACGCATAAAAAAAGCACCTTTTTTAAGGTGCTTTTTTTGTGTAAAATAATCTAGTACTATTAATTAGAATTTATAATTTAAACCTAATAACCAGTAAGATTGTAATTTGTTATCTACGTTATCAAAAGTAGGTTCTGCAGTAGTAGAAGTAGCATCGTACTGACCTAATGCATAATTAAGTGCTTCTTGTTTGTTGCTTCTTAAACCAAAGTCAAAACCAACACCAATCATTTTCCATAAGTTGTAACCAAAACTGTTAATCCAAGTAAAGTTAGATAAATCTCCATCTTCATAAGATTGGAAAGTAGAGAAGTTAGACTTAAAGCTAATTGCACCAATTTGTCTAGTATAATCTGCAACAATTTTAGCACCCAAAGACGATTGGAAAACCGCATCGTTTTTAGCAAATACAAAGTTGTAGTTTAAAGGATGTGCAACAACAATTAAGTTTTCAATAGGTGTCCATGTTAAACCAACACCAACATCTAAATATCCTGGATCATTAAAGTTATCTAAAATTGTAGTTCTGTATTCAGCTAATCCAGATACTGCTAAATTTTTAGCAATATTTCTTCCGTATAAAGAAGAGATGTTAAATACATCTGTAGTTGCTTCAAAATCCTCACTATCTGTAGGATCATTTTTATCATCTAATTTTACCCAACCTAAGTTTACGTTTAAGCTGTTTCTCCAGAAAAAGTCTTCCTCAATTAAATTAGCAAAACCATTAACAGTAAATCCGATAGTACCAGAAGAATTGTCTACTGCAGATTGAGAGTACCAGTTGCTAAATTCAGAAATGCTTCCACCAATAGTACCAAAAGCACCTTTTCTCCATCCTGGAAGTGCATCTATTTGAGCTTGTAAAGCATTTGCTTCACCTTGTAAAGCATCAGCTGCTGCTTGTTTTTCTGCTTTTTGAGATTGTAATTCTTCTTTAGTTTGAGCGTTTAAGGAAACCATTCCTAAAAATAATGCTCCAATAAATAATACTTTTTTCATAAAATATAAGTCTTTAATAAAACGGTTGCAAATATAAGGTTTAGTTCTTATTTATCACAAATTTCAATACAAGTTAATTGTTTGATTTTTAGTGTTTTGTGTCTTTTTTTAAAGTTTATTTCTTAAATATAGGTACAAAAGAACAAGCTTCTCCATACATGATGTTTTTAGCATATGGTTTTAGTTTGTTTGTTATCATAACATAAGCGTTTATGGGCACTGGCTTATTACTACACCCTTTTATAATAACAGGTTTGTCTTTATATATTGTACCATCTATTTTACCTATTATATCTTGGTAAATTGAGGTCTCTAAATCCACAAGCGAGCCAATATGGCACTTTTCGACAAAAGGTTCTAAATTTACGGTCAATAACATAAAAGCCCAATCAGGTATAATAGCATCTACACTACAATGTATAGCAACGTACTGGTTTTGGTATTGACTCCAGTCATGATTTTTTACATATTCTCTAAAATCTTTTTCCTTTAAAACTAATTCATGAAATAACCAGTCTTTAATATCAAATTGTACACGTGCACCTTTTGGATAAAAATCCTCAAGATCTATAGTTATTAGTTTACTATTTGCTACACGATTTATAATCTCTTCAGCCATAATTTAATAAATAAGTAATTTTTATTGGTATCCTTCTGCTTGTAGTCTAAATAAGTCAGCATATAATGACTGGTTAGCCATTAATTGGTCGTGTGTACCCATTTCTAGCACGCGACCTTCGTCTAGTACTAAAATCTTGTCTGCTTGTCTTACAGTACTAAATCTATGCGAAATAATAATGCTAGTCTTATCTTGTGTTAGTCCTATAAATCTATCAAAGACATCACTTTCTGCTTTAGCATCTAATGCAGATGTTGGTTCATCTAATATCATAACCTTAGCATCTTTCATATAGGCTCTTGCTAATGCTACTTTTTGCCACTGTCCACCAGATAATTCTTGTCCTTTTGCAAAGCGCTTACCTAATTGTTGGTCGTATCCTTTTTTAAGTTCTGACACCACTTGATTTGCTAAACTTAATTCGGCAGCATTTTCAATTTTATCTTGATTATCTATTTGATCAATGTCACCAATAGCAATATTTTCTCTTACGGTAAATTCGTATTTAAAAAAATCTTGAAAGATCACACCAAAAAATGTTTGGTATTCAGCTTTATTAAATCTGTTAATATTTATTCCGTCTAATAATATTTCACCCGAAGTAGGCTCGTAAAAACGTAATAATAATTTTGTTAATGTTGTTTTTCCAGCTCCATTTTGACCAACAAACGCTAGTTTTTCTCCTGCCTTTATTTTAAAACTAATTCCTTTTAGTATCTTATTATCAGATTCAGGATAAGAAAATATTACGTTTTTAAATTCAAAACCTTCTGTTATCTTTTTTGGTAAAGGCATTTCTTCTTTATGCTTTGGTGCAATAGATATGTCTATAAAATCAAAATAGTCTTTTAGGTATAATGCACTTTCTGATATACGTGTAAATTTAGAAAAGAAATCTTGTAGGTTTCGGGTTAGTCTATTAAAAGCACCAGATAAAAACGTTAATTCTCCTAAAGTAATTACTCCAGAAATAACACGATATATAATAAATACATAGGCACCATAATAGCTTAGTGTCCCTAAAACATTAAATACAAAACCTAAAGTAGAACGCTTTATGGCTAGTTTTTTGTTTAGGTCGTAATATTCTTGCGACAAATTTTTAAAACGATTAACCACAAAATCCGTCAAACCAAATAGTTTAATTTCTTTAGCAGTTTTGTCATTTGCACCAATGTAGCGTAAGTAATCCAATTCTCTACGTTCTGCAGTCCAACCCCTAGCTAAAGAGTATTGTTGTTGACTAAACCAAATCTCGTTTATAAATGAAGGAATGATACTTAATACTAAAAGTATGATTAGGTAAGGTTCAAAATATACTAAACCAGCTACAAGGGTTGCAATAGAGATTAAACTTTGCACTTCACCAAGTGCATTGGACATTAAACCTACACGACTTGTAGTTTGAGTTCTGGCACGTTCTAATTTATCATAAAACTCAGAATCTTCTAATAGACTAATATCTATTTGATTGGTTTTTTTTATAATTCTTACAGAGGTATCAATAGAGTAGGCATCACCTAATAAACTATCGGTTAATTGTATGGCACGACTGACTAAGTCAGATAATACAATTAAACCAAACTCTATAGCAACATACGTCCATAATTGGGTTAAGTCTGTACTTTCTGATTGTGTTTGTAATATAATTTGATCAATAATAATTTTACCTATCCATAAAATTATGACAGGTAAAATGGCACCAATTAATCTACAAAACGCTGAGCTTAAAAATAAGGTTTTGTTAGTGTTCCAGATTTCTTTAAAAAATCGTGGTATAAATATTAATGCGCTAAAAGATTTTTTTAAGCTAGTCTTGTTACCATCTTTTAACGATTTTGGAGTACGTCTAGCCATTTATAATCTTAGATTTTAAAGCATTCCAAGTTCTAATTTCGCTTCTTCGCTCATTAATTCTTGTGTCCATGGTGGATCAAAAGTAATTTCCACTTCTGCATCTTTAACTTCGTTTAAAGATTTTACCTTTTCTTCTACCTCTAAAGGTAATGTTTCGGCAACTGGACAGTTTGGTGTGGTTAAGGTCATTAAGATTTTTACATCATAGTCTTCGTTTACAAAAACATCATAAATTAATCCTAATTCGTATATATCTACTGGTATTTCTGGATCAAAAATAGTTTTTAAAACTTTTACTATTTTTTCACCTAACTCTGCTGTGTCTATTGTTGTTTCACTCATGTTACTGTGTGCTTTTAATTTCCGCGAAAGCGAAAACTTATTGAATTTGTGTTTGGTATGCTATGGCATACATTTTTATTTGCTTTATCATGCTTACTAGACCGTTTGCTCTAGTTGGTGATAAATGTTCTTTTAAGCCAATCTGATCTATAAAATCGGTATTAGCGTCTAGGATATCTTTTGGATGTTGGTTAGAAAATGCTCTAACTAAAATTGCAATTATACCTTTGGTTATAATAGCATCACTGTCTGCAGTAAAAGCTATTTTATCGTTATCTAACTCTGCATGCACCCAAACTTTACTTTGGCAACCTTTAATAATGTTAGATTCTGTTTTATATTCTGGAGCGATTAATGGTAATGATTTACCTAAATCAATCATGTATTGGTAACGTTCTTCCCAATCTTCAAACATTGAAAATTCGTCAATTATCTCGTCTTGTATTTCTTTAATAGTCTGCATTTTTCAATATGTTTTCGATTACAAAATTAATCAATATGGATTGATTTATTACTAAAGAATTACTAAAGATATTTATAGTGTTACTAATCTTTAGTTTTTGTGTTTTGTTTAGCTATGTTATTTAGTTTAGTAACAAGTTCTGCTATTTCCTTTGGTGGATTTCCAGCATCAAAAGTTGGTGTCATGTATTCTTGTCCGTCAACTGTTATGGTTACATTAGCTGCTGCTGCTCCATCATATTGATGTGCTTTACTAGGAGCTTCTAAATTAGTAATAGATTTTGGGTCGATACTTTCTGATAGCGTTTTTAAAGCATTCCAATCATCTTTACTACATGATTGTACGTTTTCTTTCTCAGCTCTGTTAAACTGTGATTTTACGGTCTCTTTATTTACCTCAATTAAAGTATAACTCCCTCTTGAAGATGATGAGTATCTAATAGTTAAATTGCTCTCTTGTTTTTGAGATGTTTTGTCTGTATCTGTTTTAGCAGTTATCAGTTCTTTATCATTTTGAAGAAGTGTAACCTTATTGTCCTCTAAAGTGTAATGTGTTGTGTTTTGTAAGTTTTGAAGAAAGGTGGCTTCTGTAGCATTATCTTTGCAAAACTTTTTTGTTGAAACTAATGGACCAAAGGATATGCTATTATTTTTTGCTATTGTATAATTACCAGAAAATTGATTGCATCCTGAAAATCCTGAAACGCGATTTGCTTCTGCATCAAAATTTAGGCTTAAGTTTTTATCTGTTTTGTTTTGACTGTCTAAAGTCGACACAATAAAATTTCCGTTTAACGCTTGAGATTTCATATCTGTATTTAAACTAGTTGTTGCGTCTTTTGCGGTACCACAACTGTTTAAAATTAATGAAAAAAGTATAATCGTAATTGTTTTCATAGAAGTAATATTTTGGTATTTGACAATAATATTACAAAAAGAAGCCAAAGTTATTACGATAACATCATTTTTGCTTTTTTGACACCTTGTACTAATGCATCAATTTCTTCTTTGGTATTATAAAATGCAAACGAAGCTCTTACAGTTCCTGGTATTTTAAAGTAATCCATAATTGGTTGCGCACAATGGTGTCCTGTACGCACTGCAATACCCATTTTGTCCAACAATGTTCCTACATCATAAGGATGAATACCTTCTAAATTAAAAGAGATTACTGAGGTTTTGTTTGTAGATGTACCATAAATTTTTAGACCTTCAATATCTTGTAATTGTTTGGTTCCGTAGTCTAGCAATTCATGTTCATATTCTGAAATGTTATCAAAACCTATAGCATTCATGTAATCTAGAGCTGCTCCAAAAGCAATTCCACCACAAATATTAGGTGTACCTGCTTCAAATTTATGTGGTAATCCAGCGTAAGTTGTTTTTTCAAAAGTGACTTGATCAATCATTTCTCCACCACCTTGATACGGTTGCATTTTATTAAGCCATTCTTCTTTACCATAAAGCATTCCAACACCTGTTGGTCCGCAGATTTTATGGGCAGAAGTCACATAAAAGTCAACATCCAATGCTTGCACATCAGGTTTGATATGTGGACTAGCTTGAGCACCATCAATTAATACTGCTGCACCAAATTTGTGCGCTTTATCAATGATAGCTTTTATTGGATTAATGGTTCCTAATGCATTTGAGATATGATTAACAAAGACCAATTTAGTCTTGTCATTTAGTAAGACATCATAAGCCTCCATATCTAATTCTCCTTTAGGAGTCATTTGTATTACTTTAAGGATTGCTCCAGTTTTTTCACAAAGCATTTGCCAAGGGACAATGTTACTGTGATGCTCTAGTGCAGACACAATTAATTGGTCTCCTTTTTTTAATATGGAAGCAAAGCCATTTGCAACTAAATTGATACTATGTGTTGTCCCAGAAGTAAAAATTACTTCATAAGCCTGTTTTGCATTAAAATGCTTTTGAATGGTATGTCTTGCAGCTTCATATTTATCTGTTGCTTCTTGACTTAATGCGTGTACACCTCTGTGTATGTTAGCATTGTAATTACTGTAATAATCTACTATTATATCAATAACTTGCTGAGGTGTTTGCGATGTTGCTGCATTATCAAAATACACTAATGGTTTGCCATTTACTTGTCTATTAAGTATCGGGAAATCTTTTCGTATTTTGTTAATGTCAATCATAATTTATAGTTTAAACTCTGAAGCAATGGTATTAAAAAGTGTTACAAAAGTATAAGCAGCAAATGCTACAGTAACCAAAAAAGCAATAATAACATGTGTCACTTTGATAATATCTTTGGCTATAACGTTAGTAACTGTTTTAAATATAAGTATAGAAAGTATAATTATCAAGTAGGTTAATGACAACCCAACAAAAGTTAATAAAATACCATCAAAAAAACCGCCTTTAGTAAAATAGTATGTCGTGCCAGCTAGTAAAGCTATAGCTAAACAGATACCAATTATCTTAAGGTAAGTTTTAGTGGAGATGCTTAATAAATCCATAGATTTTATAAATCAAATCCTATGTTAACATTTAATTTAGTAGCGATTAGTTTTGTTATACGTTGTTTTAATTCTGGAATTTTAACCGATTTTAAAACATTGTTACTAAAAGCATACATTAATAATCCTCTAGCTTCCTTTTCTGGAATACCTCTAGATTTCATGTAAAATAAAGCGCTTTCATCTAATTGTCCAATAGTACAACCATGAGAACATTTTACATCATCTGCAAAAATTTCAAGTTGAGGTTTAGAGTTTATAGTTGCTTTATCGCTTAAAAGTATATTGTTGTTAGACTGAAATGCATTTGTCTTTTGCGCTTCTTTATTAACGATAACTTTTCCATTAAATACACCAGTTGCGCTATCATTAAAAATCCCTTTGTAGTCTTGGTGACTTTCACAATTTGGCTCAATATGATGTACTAAAGTATTGTGATCTACATGTTGTTTGTCTCCAATAATGGTAATACCATTTAGTGTTGAGTCCATGTACTCTCCGTTTTGATAAAAGTTAAGGTTGTTACGTGTTAACTTTCCTCCAAAACTAAAGGTATGTACAGAAACATGAGTTTCACGCTTCTGCTCAACAAAAGTGTTGTCAATAAGTGAAGCATTTTTATTGTCATTTTGTACTTTGTAGTAATCCACAATAGCACGTTTGTTTGCCACTATTTCTGTAACCGAGTTTGTTAAAACTGGATTATCTGTCAAACTTTGGTGGCGTTCTATGATTTGTACATGTGAATTTTCATCGACAACAATTAAGTTACGTGGTTGTAGCATTAAAGCAGCTTCATTACCAGTTGAAAAATGTACAATTTGTATTGGTTTTGCAACAACCTTATTTTTAGGAATATGAATATAAGCACCTTCCTTTGCAAAAGCAGTATTTAAAGATGAAATACCGTCTTTAGTTGCTACACTATTAAAGTAGTTTTCAATTATTAATTGATATTTTGGTTTTGTTAATGCTGAAGACATTAAGCAAACATCAATACCATCATGAGTTGTTTCTGATAAATGTGAAGAATATTTACCATCAATAAACACAATTTTATATGTGTCTATGTCATCGATAAAATATTTTTTAATTTCATTGTATTCTAATGCGCTATCTTGATTTGGAAACACGCTATAATCATGTTTTAAAACACTATTAAGTGATGTGTATTTCCAAGCTTCGTCCTTTTTTGTAGGAAACCCTTCCGCTTCAAAAGTTTTAATAGCTTCACTTCTAATATCATGTACTTTGCTATCGATATCGTTTTGATTTTCGAATGCTATAAAAGACGATACTAATTTTTCTTTTAAACTCATATTTTAAGTCTTCAGTTTGTAGTTTAAGTTTAAAGTATTTAAACTTTAAACCTGAACAATTACTGTTTTAATTTTATTATTTAAGTTTTCAGAAATCAAAACATATAGTTTTAATTTAACTGTTTACTATTTAAGCGTCAACCTCTTCTTTAATCCAGTCGTAACCTTTTTCTTCTAGCTCATGCGCTAGTTCTTTACCACCTGATTTTACAATTTTACCATTGTATAAGACATGTACAAAATCTGGTACGATGTAGTCTAATAAACGTTGGTAGTGCGTAATAACGATCACACCATTGTCCTTGTTTTTTAGTTTGTTTACACCATTAGCAACAATACGTAAAGCATCAATATCTAAACCAGAATCAGTCTCATCAAGAATTGCTAATTTTGGCTCTAACATTGCCATTTGAAAAATTTCGTTACGTTTTTTCTCCTCCAGAAAATCCTTCGTTTAAAGATCTAGATAAAAATTTACGATCAATTTCTAAAAGTTCTGATTTTTCACGAATTAATTGAAGCATTTCTTTAGCAGGCATATCTTCAAGACCTTTTGCTTTTCTGGTTTCGTTGATAGCAGTTTTCATAAAGTTAGTAACACTAACTCCTGGAATTTCTACTGGATATTGAAACGATAAAAACACACCTTTATGTGCACGCTCTTCAGCAGCTAACTCTTCAATATCTTCACCTTCTAAAAGGATGTTACCATCGGTTACTTCATATTCTTCTTTACCTGCAATAACTGAAGCTAAAGTACTTTTTCCAGAACCGTTTGGTCCCATTATAGCGTGTACTTCTCCAGCTTTTACTTCAAGGTTTATTCCTTTTAATATCGATTTGTCTTCAACACTTGCGTGTAGGTTGTTTATCTTTAACATACTATTTATTTTCCTAGTTTGATAACGTCGTTTTTATTTTCTTTTAAAGCGCTAACGCTTATAACTTTATTTATTTTTAGCTTATATGGCCAACCTTCCTCATTTTCATCTTTAGGAATTAACTCTCCTAAGACTTCAATTTTAACCATGTCTGTTGGTTCTTTTTGAAAAGCTTCGGCTTGTTTAGCTAATTGTTTTGCTTGATCATTTAATACAACACCATGTATGTCATTACCAGATTGAAACACTGCTGCATCAGCATAGTAAACAAAATCACCTATGTATTGTTTTCCATTGTCTGTTTTACAGCTTATAAATGTTATGAGTAATACTACAATAATTGCTTTTTTCATGATTAACTATTGGATTGGTTCTGGTGCGTGGTTTAGACTATTAAAATCTTTAATGGAGTGCTGAATAATAACTCTTGCTTTTTTGTTTTCAGCGAAAGCTTCAAAAGCTTTCATTGATTGCTTTGTGTTTTCAGAACTGTGGTTAAAGCTTGGTACTATTTTGTTTGATCTATTTTCTTCAAAATGATATAAATCTCCTGTTAATAAAATTGGACCTTCTTGTTCCAATTCTAAGTATAAGGATTGATGTCCTGGAGTGTGTCCTGGAGTTGATTTGATAATTACTTTTCCATCATTAAAGACATCAAAGTCTCCATTGATTTTTTTGATGTTTTTTAAGTCTTTAATAGCATTATAATTATCAGGTGCTTCTTTTTGTTGTGCGTCACTAGTTACAAAATCATATTCTAGTTGTTGTACTAACCAAGTTGCATGAGATAATTTTGAAGCTGATCCAGAATGGTCAAAATGGGTGTGCGATAAAGCAATGTATTTAAAATCCTCAGTTGTTAAACCAATGGTTTTAAGTTGCTCGTCAAGCCCTTTTTGTCTTGATAAAGTAAACGCTCCATTTGGTGTTGTAAATGGTGCTCTTCCAATATATCTTTCTGACAATCCAGCATCCCAAAGTAAGTTGCCTTCTGGATGTTTGATTACAAAAAACATGTCTGCAAAGGTTTTGCTTTCACCTTTATATAAATCGTCCTCCGAAAAAATCTCTAACGCATTAACTTGTACTGTACCTCCATCAAATACAAATAGTTGAATTGGTTCAGTTTGTTTTACAGTAACTTCACTGTTGCTTTCTAAACTTTTTTTAGAGTCTTTACAAGCTGTAAATGTTATTGCTAAAGTTAATAGTATGAGTAATTTTTTCATTGTATAATTAAAGCTGTTTAACCTACAGATCCTTCTAGAGATATTTCTAATAATTTTTGAGCCTCAACCGCAAACTCCATTGGTAGTTTGTTTAAGACATCTTTACTAAAACCGTTTACGATTAAAGCAATAGCTTTTTCTGTATCAATACCACGTTGGTTACAGTAAAATATTTGGTCTTCTCCAATTTTACTTGTAGTTGCTTCGTGTTCTATTTGTGCAGATTTGTTTTTAGCTTCAATGTAAGGGAAGGTATGTGCACCACACTCGTTACCCATTAATAAACTATCACATTGTGAAAAGTTTCTAGCATTAGTAGCCCGACTACCTATATGTACTAAACCACGATATGAGTTTTGAGATTTTCCTGCAGAAATTCCTTTAGAAATGATAGTAGACTTAGTGTTTTTTCCTAAGTGAATCATTTTTGTACCAGTATCTGCTTGTTGGTAGTTATTTGTTACTGCTATCGAATAAAATTCTCCAATAGAGTTATCTCCTTTTAAGATACAACTTGGATACTTCCAAGTTACTGCACTACCTGTTTCTACTTGTGTCCAAGAGATTTTAGCGTTTTTCTCGCATAAACCACGTTTAGTTACAAAGTTATAAACACCACCTTTACCTTCAGCAGTTCCAGGAAACCAGTTTTGTACTGTACTATATTTAATTTCAGCATCATCTAAAGCTATAAGCTCTACAACAGCTGCGTGTAATTGGTTTTCGTCACGACTTGGAGCTGTACAACCTTCTAGGTATGATACGTAGCTACCTTCATCTGCAATAAGTAAAGTACGTTCAAATTGTCCAGTACCACCTTGATTAATTCTGAAATAAGTAGATAATTCCATAGGACATTTAACGCCTTTTGGAATATAACAGAATGATCCATCACTAAATACAGCACTGTTTAAAGCTGCATAAAAATTATCTGTTGTTGGTACAATGGTACCAATATATTTTTTGACTAATTCTGGATGTTCTTTAATCGCTTCAGAAATACTCATAAATATGATTCCCTTTTCAGAAAGCGTTTTTTTAAAGGTTGTTGCAACAGAAACTGAATCGACAACAATATCCATTGCTATGTTATTCATTTTCTTTTGCTCATCAACAGAGATTCCTAATTTTTTGTACATCGCTAGTAAATCAGGATCTACATCGTCTAATGTTTTGTTAGGATCAACTGCTTTTGGAGCAGAATAATAGGCTATAGACTGAAAGTCTGGTTTTTTATAATTTACATTAGCCCAATCTGGCTCTTCCATTGCTTTCCAAACCTTGAAGGCTTCAAGTCTCCATTCTGTCATCCATTCTGGCTCTTCTTTTTTTAAAGAAATAGCACGAACAATATCTTCATTTAAACCAATAGGAAACGTTTCAGATTCTATATCTGTAAAAAAACCGTATTCATATTCTTTGGTTTTTAATTCTTCTCTAAGGTCGTCCTCTGTATACTTTGACATATTTTGTCTTTAAGTTTAATTATAGTGAAAAAGATTCTCCGCAACCACAAGTACGGTTAGCGTTAGGGTTATTAAACACGAAACCTGTTCCATTTAATCCTCCTGAATATTCTAGAGTTGTACCAATTAGATACAGAAAACTCTTTTTGTCTACAATAATTTTTATGTTATTGTCTTCAAACACTTTATCGTCGTCTGCTTTGGTTTTGTCAAATTTTAAATCATAAGACAAACCAGAACAACCACCACTTTTAACACCTACGCGAACATAGTCTGTGTTTGGGTTGAAGTCATCATCATTCATCAGCTCGATGACTTTCTTTTTAGCTGTGTCAGAAACTTTTATCATACCTGTTTATTAGATTTTATCTAAACGTCTTGCAAAGATACAACATCAGTCGCTTTTTTCCTTATCAACTAACATTATATTAGTATATGGTTTTATTGATTTTTCTTATTGTTGAATAAAGTCCGGATTATTTATAAAGGTAGGATCTGATAAAGTAAGTAAGAATGCCTTAAGATCGGCTTTGTCTTCAGTAGTTAATTGCACACCACCTTGGTTTACTTTCTTCATTAAAGGATCAATGGTATCAGAGTATTGTAATCCAGTGCTGTAATGCTCAATCACTTCTTCTAAAGTACTAAATCTACCATCGTGCATATATGGAGCAGTATAAGCTAAGTTACGAAGTGAAGGTGATCTAAATTTTCCGTTGTCGTTTGGGTTTCCTGATATTAAACCTAATCCTAAATCAGAAAATGTTGCGTCTAAACCATTGTTATGAAATTGGTTGTCTGTCCATAACGGATTGTTTGGATTTCCATGACAATGGAAACAATCACCTTTGTCTTCATTCATAAAAATATTTAATCCGTTTTGTTCTTGAGGTGTTAATGAAATTTCGCCATTAGAAAATTGATCAAATTTTGAGTTTCCTGAAATTAAAGTACGCTCGAATTGTGCAATTGCTTTAGCAACCAATTGTTTTGTAATAATAGAAGTGCCAAATGCTTGTTTAAAAAGCTTAGGGTATTGCTCATGACTATTAAGTTTAGCTTCTACAGGTTCCCAACTATCATTACCAAGTTCGTTGGTTTCAGTAACTGGTTCTAATGCTTGATTTTCTAAGCCTAAGGCATGTCCATCCCAAAAGTATTTGTCATCAAAATTCCATGCCAAATTAAATAAAGGCATGCTGTTTCTGGTACCTAGTGTAGTTGTTACGCCTTGGCTGAATTGATTTGGGTCAGAAAAAGCATTTTGTGGTAAATGGCAACTAGCACATGCTTTAGTGTCATCTACAGATAAAATATTGTCAAAAAATAAACGCTTACCTAAATTTACACCTTCAACAGTGAGTTTATTATTAATAGGGATTCTTGGGTCTATTAGTTTTTCTAAGAATAGTGAAGGTATTTCTAATTGATAAGGTATTGGTATGTAATCTTCTTCTTGCGTTGTTGATTCTGAAGAGCATCCAGTAATAACAACCATAAAAAGAATGAAGATGTACCAATTTTTCATAATTATTGAGTTATTTCGCCTAAGTTAAAAACACTCATAATATTTTGTTGCATCATTTTTTGAGCGTCGTAATTTGGCATTAATGAAGTATCTAAAACGTTTAAATCCCAAGTATTTGGATTAGTAAATAACTCGGCAATATTCATATTTACATTTATAACACTGTCGCTGTTAATTGTTATTGGAGTATTAAAAGTTATTTCAGCAAAATTTTGCTCAAATACACCTTCGCTGACTCTTGCTGTTCCGTTGTGAAAATTAAAAGGTGAAGGGGTTGATGTGTCAACGTTATACAGGCCATCAAATTGTAAAAAGTGATAGCCTGAACCAAGCATTTCTGGCCAATTCCATGAGGCTGTGTTTAAGTCAGGGTAAGCACCATCGATATTATCTGTTTCATTAAAACCCCAAACAAATTTTAAGGTGTAAGTTCCGGAAGGAATGGTGTTGTTTTCTGGTGTGAAATTATAACTGTCTTCTATTTCTAAATCTGTAAATTTATAACCTTCAAAAGTATAAGTCTCGTTGTTGGTATTGGTTAGTTCAAAGTGTGAGGTTAAGTATCTTAAACGTTCAATGTTGATAACCTCTCCATTAGCATTTGTTACTGTTTCCGTTTGTAAGTTTGAGTTGTTAATTGTCGTGTCATCCCAGTAATGATTAAATACAAAGCTTACTTTAGGTGTTATCTCTGTATTGTCGTCGTTGTCTTCATTACAAGTAAATAAGGTTATTGCTAGTATTAAAAGTGTTGTTATTTTTTTCATTATTTTATTTCTATTAAAAGTAAGTCTGTAAATCCTTTGTTTTCGTTTATATCTAAATCATTGCTGCTTGATTCTCCAACAGCTATAATTGTACCATTAGAGAGTTGAGTTACTGCATAAGCAAAATCGACATTTGAGCCACCTATTGCTTGTTGCCATATTAATTGACCTGCTTGGTCTAATTTAAAGATCCATGCATCATTTTGACCATTGTTGGATGTTAGGTTTCCTGAAGCGCTTCTTGAGCTTCCGCTAATTACAAAACCATTATCATTAGTGTTCGCAATTGCACGACCAACATCAAAATCTTCTCCTCCATACGATTTTTCAGAAAGTATTTCGCCTGCAGGCGAAATTTTAATCATCCATACATCTGCAGCACCAAAGTTATTGGTAACATCTGTATCTTGACCACGAGTGTCACCTAGAATAAAATAATTACCGTCCTGAGAGGTTATTATAGCTCTGGCTTCATCAATTTCGGTTGATCCAAATGATTTTTCCCATAATAAAGTTCCTGTGTTGGAGATTTTTACAATCCAAAAATCGTAAGACCCTTTATTGTTACTAATGTCTGTGTCATCACTGTCCGATGATCCAACTATAATGAAGTTATTGTCATTAGTTTGAATGGCATCAAAAGCGCTATCTGTAAACAATCCACCATAATATTTGCTCCATTGTACTTCTCCAGAAGGGTTAAGTTTTAAAGCCCAGTAATCTCCTCCAGCATGAAGTGTTTGGCTGTTTCTAGAGTTGCCTTCTCCTCCTGAAGCTGTAACGTCTAAAATACCAGTTATAAAATAACCGCTATCATTAGTTTGAAGTATGGATAATCCTGTATCAATACCAGAATATCCAAATGTTTTTTCCCATTGTAGTTGACCTTGATTGTCTAATTTTATTACCCAAAAATCTTCTTGACCATTGTTATTGGAAACATCTCCGTCATTACTGTAAGTGTGTCCAATAATAGCGTAACCACCATCTTGAGTTTGGATGATATCATTTCCTCTTTCGTCGTTAGTTCCACCAAACGTTTTAGACCATTCCAGTTGAATATCTTGATTGTATTTTAAAACCCAAACATCATAGCTTTCGTTGTTTTTTGTGGTTACATCTCCATCCATGGATTGTGTAAATCCTAAAATTACAAAGCCTCCATCTGATGTCTTTTTTACACTTTGTCCACTTTCATTTTTAGTACCTCCTAAAGTGGTTACATTATTTACTATACCTGCCGAAATATTGTTGGGTGACAAATTTTGTGTTGGCAAAGTTTCGTTTTGACATGAGAATATGCTTAATAAAGTTAATGATAGTACAGTGGTAATTGTTAGTTTTAATTTGTTCATTTTAATCAATTACATTTTAGTAACTCATAATTTAAAATATTACTTTTTAACTACTAATTTTTTTGTTGTTGTACTATTTATCTTAACAAGGTATATTCCGTTAGCTAAATGATCTGTGTTTAAAACGAAGCTGTTTTGGTCAATATTGTCCTTGAAATAAACCTTTTTGCCTATCACGCTGTAAACTTCAATAGTTTTTATTTTTTGTGTTTTACTGGTGTTTATGGTAGTGCTAGAATTTGCAGGGTTTGGTACTAAAGAAAAAGAGTTTTTTATGGAAAACTCTGGAGTGCTTAAAGGTGTATCGCTAGGTCTAACTATAAACAAACCGCCTTCAATATCACTTATTATTATATTGCCACTTTCAAAATAAGGATATGTACTCCATGCACCATTAAAATTAGCGCTATTACTGGAAGGATAGGTGTCAAAATACGCAATTTCAGAATTTGAATTGTTTGAAGTGATAAGCGTAGGAACGTCTAATACGCGTAATCCAGCTCTGTAGTTTGCTAAGTAGAATTTATCTCCTTTTACATAGCCATTGTGGTCAATTGCAGCCAATGAAGATTCGTAAGTTGTAGCTAATACTGGATTGTCTAGATCTAATAAGTCAAATACAAAAGTTCTGGTTCCAAAACCAAAATTTTGCTCATCAGTTTCATCTCCAAAAATAAAATATCTATGATCATCTGTAAACCAACCTTGATGTGCATAGCCAGGATTTGGATACGTGATTTCTGATATAAATTGAGGATTTGATTTGTCTGTTACGTCTAAAATTACCACTCGGTCATTTGATCCTCCATTGCTTGCTAATAATATTTGTCTGCCTATGTAACTTGATACACCAGTAACTGTTGGGCTTGAGGCATTGTTGTCTGTTCCGTTGTAGGTGATTACTTGTGCGTCATGTGTGTAGCCTTTGCCAGAATAGCTTCCCGAAATAGTAGGTGATTGTGGGTTTGTAATGTCTACAAAAACAGGTCCACCACTGGCTGCTCCGCCACAACCTACTAAATAGGCAACGCCTTCATTTTCATTAATAACTATATTATGACAGCTACCAATTGTAATTCCGTTATCTCCATAAAAAACACTCACGTTACCATCTAAAGGGTCACTGGTGTAAGTTAAATCGTCATTTGGTCCAGTTCGTAAATTGGTTAAATCAAATATTTGCATTCCATGACTCCCAACGCCATCTGCAACTATAAAAGCATGATTGTTGTATACCTTTACATCTCTCCAAAATGATGTGTTGCCATTAGAGGTTTCAATTCGTCCTAAAAAAACAGGATCAATTGGGTCGCTTATATCTACAAAAGCAGTACTGTTAGTTGTGCCAACAATTGCGTACTCTTTACCATTAAGTGGGTCTGTCCAACCCCAAACATCGCTTCCTTCTTCATTACCTAAAGTTGTTGCTAGGGTTGCAATAGGAACACGTGATAGTAAATCGTAACCATCACAAGGATAGGTAGTGTCAATACCGTTAAGTGTATGTGTAACAAACCCATTAACACAAGGGTTTTGTGCTAGTGTTAATTGACCTATAAAAATAGAAGTCACAATTAGTAGTTTTTTCAGCATCGATTTTGGGTTAAATTATTCTTAAAGATTAGTAACAAATTTAGCAGAATTAACGATAATTTACATTTTTTACGTGTTAAAATGCTTAATTTATAATAAGTATAACGTAGAATGGTTAAAAAACTAACAATTTAAATGTATTTAGCTTATCTATTAAATTAAGCTTAGTATTTTTGCAGTATGATAGAAGATAAAAATCAACAACGTACAGACTTAAGTCAATTAGGAGAATTTGGTTTGATAGACCATTTGTCTAAAAATTTTGAAATCAAGCAAAAGTCTACAATTAAAACTATTGGAGATGATGCTGCTGTTTTGGAATTTGACAATAAACGAGTGGTTGTTACTACAGATTTTTTAGTTGAAGGTGTTCACTTTGATTTAAGTTACATGCCATTAAAGCATTTAGGTTATAAAGCTGTAATTGTCAATCTATCTGATGTTTATGCTATGAATGCTGAAGCATCACAAATAACAGTGTCTATTGCTGTGTCAAACCGTTTTCCTTTAGAGGCTATAGAAGAGTTATATGCTGGAATACAAACTGCTTGTGAATTGTATAATGTAGATTTAGTAGGAGGAGATACTACCTCTTCAACATCTGGTTTAATTATATCTGTAACAGCAATTGGTCAAGTTGATAAAGATAATGAAGTGTATCGAAGTGGAGCAAAACCTAACGATTTGTTAGTTGTTTCTGGTGATTTAGGAGGAGCTTATTTAGGATTACAAGTATTAGAGCGTGAAAAAGAAGTCTATAAAGTCAATCCTAATAGTCAACCAGATTTAGACGCTTATACATATATTATTGAGCGTCAATTAAAGCCTGAAGCACGTAAAGATGTGGTAAAATTACTGCATGAGTTGGAAGTTAAACCAACTTCTATGGTTGATATAAGTGATGGTTTGTCTTCTGAGATTTTACATTTATGTAAAGCAAGTAAGGTAGGTTGTGATTTATATGAAAACAAACTACCATTAGATCCTCAGGTGATTTCTACTGCTGAAGAGTTTAATATGGATAGTACTACAATTGCTTTAAGTGGAGGAGAAGATTATGAGTTATTGATGACAATATCTCAAGAAGATTACCCTAAGATTAAAGCAAATCCAAACTTAACTGTTATTGGTTTTATAACAGAAGCAGCTTCTGGCGCACATCTAGTTACTAGAGGTGAGCAAAAAATTGAACTTACAGCACAAGGTTGGAATAGTTTTGACAAAGACTAAGACGTCATTTTTAAAACTTCTGTATCCTGTTGCTTGGCGTAACGTACTAATTTGTTTTGATGTATGCGTTCTAAAACAGAGTTAATCTCTTTGTATTTAGGTGTCATTGCTGTTAATTGACCTCTGCTATCAGTGGTCATTTCTTTTTTGCAATGGCTACATTGGTACTCGTTAACGTGATACGTAATTTGTTTGCTTACTAGAAAGTTGTGTCCAAAGATAGAGCAGTATAACTTTCCTTTTTTTGTTGGCTTGGTTTGTACTAGATTCATAATTAGTTTTGGTCAGTTTTTGTATGTGGTTAAAAGTCTGACTAATAGGGATGCTCTAATCTATGAACTTATTTTTGAATAAACGACTAAAAGTTTTAATTATTCGATGAAATGCACTATTTTTTGTAGGAATTCATCTTTATTTTCGATATATAGCATGTGACCACCATCTAAAAGCACAATATCTAAATCATTCATTTTCTTTAATTTGGATAAGTCTTTGGGTGATAAAATAGGATCATTTGTACCTGCAATGATTAATTTTTTGCAGTTTAGCTTAGAGAAAACTGTTGTTTTATCCGTCCTAATTTTCATGCCTTCTTGTGTGGCAACATAGCCTTGAACTGGTGTTTTTAAGGCTTCGTTTTTAAGTATTTCAATCTTTTTTTCAAATTTCTGTCGGTTGCTTTCGTAAAATAAATTACTGATTGACATGCTAACAAGGTTTTGGTAATTTGTTTTTGCAACTTGAATGGCTCTGTTTCTTAGTTTGATACGGTCTTGGCTATCTGCAAACGGAGTTGAGTTTAATAAACACAGACCTTTTATTGCGCCAGGCTTTTTTTCGGCGAAAGCCAAAGCAACATATCCGCCTAGAGAATGCCCAATAATTGTTGAGGTTTTAATATTTAAATGTAGTAAAACAGCATCTACTGTATCTGCAAAATTTGACATTGTGTGAACATAGCCTAGACAATCTGTTAAGCCATGACCTAATAAATCTATGGTAATTACTTGATTGGTTTTAGATAGTGTTGCAACGGTTTGTGTCCACATGGTACTGTTTTCTAGAAAACCGTGAAGCAAAACCACAGTTTCACCTTGTCCATATACTGAGTAAGAAATTGATATGCCTTTATAACTTAAAATCATAGTTTACAAAGATAGGTTATGTAGTGATTTTAGTGTGTGGTTTTGGTTATGGATTTACTATATTTGGTATCCTTCATTTTAATTTTTAAAAGAAATATGAAATTTACACCTATCCTTTATGTTATTGCTTGTCTAAGTTGTCTTACTTTAAGTGCTCAGATTGAAGAACAAAATTTAGATCAACTTATAAAAAAGACTTTAAAAACTTTTGAGGTTCCTGGTATTTCTGTTGGTGTTATTAAAGATGGAAAAGTTGTGTATGCCAAAGGTCATGGTGTGCGTGCACTGTCTAATAACAAGCCTATGGATGATAATACTTTAGTTGGTGTGGCTTCTAATAGCAAAGGGTTTACATGTTTTGCTTTAGCTATGTTAGTGGATCAAGGAAAACTTAATTGGGATGATAAAGTTAGGCAGCATATTCCTGAATTTAAATTAAAAGATGCTTGGGTTACAGAGCAGTTTACTGTTAGGGATTTAGTAACGCATAGAAGTGGAATGGGACTTGGTGCTGGTGATTTAATGTTTTTTCCGGAAGCAGATTTTAAGGTTGAAGATGTCATTAACAATGTTGGTTATTTGGATGCTGAAAGTTCTTTTAGAAGCCAGTTTGCTTATAATAACAATATGTTTATTATCGCTGGCGAAGTTTTGAAACGTGTTAGTGGTTTGTCTTGGGAAGAGTTTATTGAAACTAAAATAATGAAACCAGTCGGAATGCTAAATAGTAAAGCGTCCTACAATCGTGTTAATGACAAATCAAATATTATTGAAGCACATACTTTTGCTGATGGTAAATTAAAACAAATCCCTCATGATTGGAGTCCGACAGCTAATCCTGCAGGAGGAATTGTAAGTAATGTCAATGATATGCTGACTTGGGCTGAATTTTTAATGAATGATGCTGTGACTAAAAATGGTGAGCGTCTATTATCGGAAGCTCAATTTTACGAGCTTTGGCAATTACAAACCCCTTTAAAAGTTAGTAAAAACGATAGTTACAATTCTAATTTTAAAGGTTATGGTTTAGGATGGTTTGTAACAGATGTTAAAGGTGGTTATAAGCAAGTGTATCATACAGGTGGTTTGTTGGGTACAGTGACTCAGTTTACTATGATTCCGGATTTGGATTTGGCAATTGTAGTGTTAACTAATCAAATGAATGGTTCAGCGTTTACAACAATTACTAATACAATTAAGGATAGTTATTTGGGTTACAAAAACCGTAATTGGTTAGAAAAATTGGGTAAGAGTAATGCTGGTTGGTATAAATATAATGATAGTATTAAAACTGCAGTTTTTAATCAAGTTTCTAAAATGAAAAACAATAATGTCATACCTAAACTTTCTACTATTACAGGTACATATAAAGATGCTTGGTTTGGTGATGTCGTTTTATCAAAAAATGGAAACGACCTTGTAATTGAGTCTCAAAAATCTCCTACATTAAAAGGGAAGTTGTTGCCTTATAATGCAACCACATTTGTTGTAAAATGGAATAACAGAAGTTATGATGCGGATTGTTTTATGCAATTTGTTTTTAATGAAAAAGGACAAGCAGTAAGCGCGACTTTAAAACCAATAGCTCCAATAACAGATTTTAGCTTTGATTTTGAAGATTTAAAACTAATTAAACAAGACTAATTTTGAATAATACAAAAGACCTTTTAATAACAAGCTTTGCTTTGTTCTCTCTTTTTTTGGGGCAGGAAATTTATTGTTGCCGCCTTTGCTAGGGTATAATGCTGGCGAAGATTGGTTTTGGGTTACTTTAGGTTTTGTTATTACTGCTGTTGCAATTCCGATTATTGGTATCTATGCTCATGCTAAATTACAAGGGACTTTGTACGATTTTGGTAAAAAAGTGTCTCCTCTTTTTAGTTTGGTGTATTGTATATTAATTTATGTTATAGCAGTAGCTATACCTTCTCCTCGTACTGCAGCAGCGACACATGAGATCGCTATACATCCTAACTTTGGGACGTCTCCGCTTTTAACAAGTAGTGTTTATTTTGCTTTGGTTTTAGTTTTTGCCTTAAACCGTTCCAAAATACTTGATGTCATAGGTAAATACTTAACTCCTTTTATTGTTTTAATATTGCTATTAGTTATTGGTATAGGTTTGTTTAATGCACAAATGGATATTAGTAATTCTAGTTTTGATACACCAATAGTAGATGGGATTTTGGAAGGTTATCAAACCTTTGATGCTATTGCAGCAGTTGTGGTTGGCGCAGTAATTATAATTTCTATTAATATAAAGTCTAATCAGTCTTTTGAAGCTAAAAAAGACTTGATAAAAAAGTCTGGTATTGTTGCTGGTTTAGGATTATTTGTAATTTATGCAGGATTGATTGCTGTAGGTGCCTTTTACGGTTCTGAAATAGAATTAAATAGCGAGCTAAGTAATGATGTCCAACGTGCAGACTTATTAATAGGTATTAGTTCTAAAGCTTTAGGTAGTTTTGGTTACAGTATTTTAAGTGTTTTGATTGCTTTAGCTTGTTTTACTACAGCTGTAGGTATTGTAACAGGAGCTGCAGATTATTTTAAAGGATTATTACATGACTCTCAAACCGTTTATGTTATTACTGCAGTTTTAGCTTCTGTATTTGGAGTGGTGGTTGGGCAATTGGATTTTAATGATATTATTATAATAGCTTTACCAGTGTTGTTATTTATTTATCCAATTACTATTGTGTTAATTATATTAAATGCAATGCCTGATAAATATACTTCATCACTAGTATTTAAAGTTGTTGTATTATTAACATTTATGTTTAGTATAACCGATGTTTTAGGTTTTTTAAGTCCATCTGAAACATTATCTACTATTGTTGGTTATATACCATTTGCTAAACATAGTTTAGGTTGGGTTTTACCTGCATGTATTGGTTTAATTTTAACTAATTTGAAAACTCAAAAAGCTTGATTTTTTTAAGTTGATTTGTTAATTTTGTGGCATTAATTTATTTTAAATTTAAGCTATGAAAAATCTTATTTTCACTTTAATGTTTTCAGTTGTAACCTTCATGTCTTTTGGTCAAAACACTCCAAAAGTTGGTGATCAATTAGTGGTTAAATCACCTAAATCAGAAAGTTACAAATATGTAGATTTTCCTAAATTAAATATTTTAGTAAAACGTGGTCATTTAGCAAGTTACAATGCTGTTATAGATCAAGTTGTGGTTGTGGATCAAGTTATAGAACAGAATTATAATACCACAACTGTTGTTTTAAAAATGAAAGATGAATCTAAATTTTTCAATCTTTATAAAACAGTAGAAGCAAATTATAACAAAGCAATTGAATCAGGTGAATTGGTTGTCCTTAAAAAATAGTTAGTTCTTCAGGTTTTTAATAACCGAAAACGCTTTGTCAACCACGTGATCTTCTACTAAAACAGTAAATTCGTTTGTGGTAGATACGACTTCATAAATCGGTATGTTTTCCCAAGCCAAACGCTTAAATATCTGATAGTATAATCCCGATATTTTAGAGTTGTCCTTTGGTAAGCGTACACTTATTGCAGATAAGCTTTCTTGTAATCCAATTTGATTTTCGTTAGCAAAACATTTAGTAACTACTTTTTTTCAGAGCTTGATATTATTATATTACTTTCATAAATACCTCGTGTAAAGGCGTAAAAAATATCCTTATCAGTTTCGACTTGCTCTAAAATCTTTGTGTGGCTCTGTATTAGTGTTTCAGAGTTTTGAAATGTAAAATCACTCAAGTTAGAGCGTACAGTAATGTCTCCTAATTTTTGCAATGTGCTTTTTAGTTTTAACGAGTGTCGTAACGTATTGGGCGTATTATAGCGTCTTAATGCCATCATGATGGCTCCAGACTTAACAGGTTTACGTAACATAGCACTAATCGGAGCGTTAAGTTCTTCTGCTAATGCAGAATAGTTAATAATACTCCTAGATAATGCTTCCTCCAAAAAAGGTTGGGTAATTAAGATGTCTTCAACACAAGAGGCTATTGTTTTCATAAATATGTTTTTTTGTTAATTATTTAACAATTTGTGCAAAAGTAGTACAATTTTTTCATTTTTATGGCTGTCAGTGTATTGCTGACTAATTTTGTGTTATAAAAAAGAAATAATATGTTAGTATTAAAATTTGGAGGTACATCTGTTGGGTCAATAAAAAACATGATTAATGTTAAAAACATTATTAACGATGGACAGAAAAAAATAGTGGTGCTATCTGCTATGTCTGGTACAACTAATACTTTGGTTAGTATATCTGACCATATCAAAAACGGTAATTTAGATCAGGCTTTGGCTATCATTACTTCGCTTAGATCTAATTATGATACTACCATTAAAACTTTAATAACTAATCCAGAAATTTATAAATCTGTTTTTGTTTACGTTAGTAATGTGTTTAATACATTAGAAGCTTCTGTAAATAAGCTTCATACAACCTTACTATATAATCAAATTGTCGCTCAAGGCGAATTACTATCTACTTATATTTTTAACGCTTACTTACAACAAGAAAATGTAGATGCTACATTATTACCTGCTTTAGATTTTATGCGAATTGATAAAACTAACGAACCAGATAATTTTTACATTCAACAAAATTTAGATAGAGTTATTGCTGAAAAACCTGATGCACAAATTTATATCACACAAGGTTTTATCTGTCGAAATGCTGAAGGAGAAGTAAGTAATTTACAACGTGGAGGAAGTGATTATACTGCAACCATAATTGGAGCTGTTGTTAAAGCAGAAGAAGTACAGATTTGGACTGATATAGACGGTTTTCATAACAACGATCCAAGATATGTTGATAATACACAGGCCATATCTAATTTGTCTTTTGATGAGTCTGCAGAGTTGGCTTATTTTGGAGCTAAAATATTACATCCTCAAACCGTAATGCCAGTAAGTGCTTTTGATATTCCTGTACGATTAAAAAACACCATGTCTCCAGATGCGCATGGTACATTAATAACTAATCAAGTACATGGTGAAGGTATAAAAGCTATAGCAGCAAAGGATGGTATAACTGCAATAAAAATTAAGTCCGTAAGGATGTTATTGGCTCATGGGTTTTTAAAGAAAGTTTTTGAGATTTTTGAGCGTTATGAAACGTCAATAGATATGATTACAACATCTGAAATTGCTGTCTCATTAACCATCGATGATACGACGCATCTAAAAGCTATTGTTGAAGAGTTAGAGCGTTTTGCTCTAGTTGAGGTTGATGATTATATGAGTATAGTGTGTTTAGTTGGTAATGCAATTATTTATCATGCCGATACACCAAATTTATTTCAAGTTTTGCAAGATGTTAATGTAAGAATGATCTCTTATGGTGGAAGTAATAATAATATCTCCTTATTAATAAATACTAGTGATAAATTAGAAACATTGCAAAAACTACAGCGTTATGTTTTTGAAAACGGTAACGTATTAGTGTAAAATAAAAAAAGCGAACTTTTTAAGTTCGCTTTTTCTTTTATAAATTAAACAGGTTATTTTATGATAGCTTTTTTAAAGCTTCAATAATTTCTTCTGGTTCAGAGCGTGTTCTGTAATCTACGTTTACATAATTCCACTTTACTAAGCCATCTTGACCTATTATAAAAGTTGCAGGAATAGGTAACACACTACTGTTGCTATTATTGATTTTTTTCAAATCAAGGTTTCTGTCTACTCGCATATGGTCCATTAAAAAATCAGGAACTTCCCAGGCTACACCATAATTTGAAGCCACTTTTGCGTCCTGATCAGATAAAACAATAAAGTCCATGTTGTTAATTTCGTTTTCAGTTAACGATTCATCAGGTACTTCAGGGCTTATGGCAACCAAAGTCGCACTTAAAGCATGAATATCCTTTAATTTAGCTTGTAACGCTCTAAGTTGTAAATTGCAATAAGGACACCAGCTACCACGATAAAATGTAACAACAACTGGACCTTGATTTAGTAAAGCTGATAAAGCGGTTTGGTCACCTTTAGGATTTGGTAAATTAAATTCAGGAGCTTTAGCATTTACTTTAAGTGCGTTTTTTCCGTCTTCAAATGCTTTAGCTTGTTTTATAATGTCATCAACACCTTTCATAAATTCAGGATTATTTTTTCTTCCTGATTCAATTTTTGCGTCTGTTTGCTCTTTAAGTGTCTTCATTTTGTGTTTAAATTGTGGTAATTATAAAATTTAAAAAGCGAGCTTTGAAGCTCGCTTTTTAATGTAAATTGTATTATGACTTATTCATTAGGTCTTCAATTTCTTCTACTTCAATAGGTATATTACGCATTAAATTAAAAGGTTCTCCGGTTTTTTGGATAACCACATCATCCTCTAGTCTAATACCAAATCCTTCATCAGGAATATAAATTCCAGGTTCAACTGTAAAAACATTATTAGCTTGCATTGGTTCAGTTAAAATACCATAGTCATGTGTGTCTAATCCCATATGGTGAGACGTACCATGCATAAAGTATTTTTTGTAAGCAGGCCAATCTGGATTTTCGTTTTGTACATCTGCTTTATCTAATAGGCCTAATCCTAAAAGCTCACTAGTCATTAGTTTACCAACTTCAACGTGGTAATCTTTCCAAATAGTTCCAGGAACTAACATTTTGGTAGCTGCATTTTTAACCCTTAAAACAGCGTTGTAAACCTCTTTTTGTCTGTCGTTAAAACGTCCAGAAACAGGTATGGTACGTGTCATGTCACTTGCGTAATTAGCGTATTCTGCTCCTGCATCAATTAAAATTAAGTCGCCAGCTTTACACTCTTGATTGTTTTCTATGTAATGTAATACATTAGCGTTGTTACCAGATCCTACAATAGGTGTGTATGAAAAACCTTTAGAACGGTTATTTAAAAACTCATGCATAAACTCGGCTTCAATATTGTATTCCATTACACCAGGTTTTACAAAATTTAAAACACGTCTAAATCCTTTGTTTGTAATCTCGCAAGCGGTTTGGATTAAGTCTAATTCAATTTGATCTTTTACAGATCTTAAACGTTGTAAAATTGGGTTGCTTTTAGCAACGCTATGTGCAGGATATTTATCTTTTAACCATTTGCTAAAACGGTCTTCTCTGGTTTGGGTTTCTACATTGGCTCTGTAATGTTCGTTGGTGTTGATGTAAACCGTTTCGGCTTGTGTCATCATTTCAAATACTACTTTTTCTAGGTCTTGTAGCCAGTATACGGTTTCAATTCCGCTAGTTTTTAATGCTGCTTCTTTAGTTAATTTTTCACCTTCCCAAACAGCAATATGTTCATTTGTTTCTTTTAAAAATAAAACTTCTCTGTTTTTAGGATTAGGGCAATCAGGAAACAGGACTAAAACACTTTCTTCTTGGTCAACACCACTTAAATAAAAGATGTCTCTGTGTTGTTGAAAAGGCATTGTGCTGTCTGCACTAATTGGGTAAATATCGTTTGAATTAAAAAAAGCAATACTTTTTGGCTTCATTTGAGAAGCAAAATTTTTACGATTTTTTATAAAAAGAGCAGAGTCTATTTGGTGATATTTCATAAGGAAAAATATAGTTTTTTAATTTCCACAGTAGTGAAAAAAACATTGATAAAATGAAGTTATAAAATTTTCCGTCAAGCGGAAATTATAATCAGTCGTAAAAATAAGAACTTTAAAATACATAAGTTATAAAAGCATCTTAAAATCTATCCTGATTTAATTATTTGCTTGTTACTATTTACTTTTATCTGTATCTTCAAACCTTATAAAATTCAACCATGAAATTAAGATTTATTTTATCCCTATTTATTGTATTTTCTGTTAATGCGCAACAGGATTTACTAACGCAAAAAGCACAATTGCAATCTAACTCCATTGTTAAAAATGTAGCTTTTCAAAACATTGGTCCAACAGTGATGAGTGGTCGTGTTGTGGATTTAGCTGTTAACCCAGAAAAACCATCAGAGTTTTATGTTGGTTACGCCTCAGGAGGTTTGTGGTATACTGCAAATAATGGAACAACTTTTAGTCCAGTTATGGATGCTACGCAAACCCAAAATATTGGTGATATTGCTGTAGATTGGAAAACCGGAACTATTTGGGTTGGTACAGGAGAAAATAATGCGTCAAGATCTTCATACGCTGGAGTTGGTATGTTTAAGTCTACTGACAATGGTCAAAACTGGCAATTTGTAGGGTTACCAAACTCGCAACATATAGGACGTATTTTAATAAACCCTAATAATGTAGATGAAGTAACTGTTGGTGTTACTGGTGCTTTGTATTCTAAATCAGAAGATAGAGGTGTGTATAAAACTAAAGATGGAGGTCAAACTTGGTCTAAAACTTTATTTATTGATGACGCTAGCGGAATAATAGATGTGCAACATGCACCAAATGATTATAATACGATGTTTGCGACGTCTTGGACAAAAGACAGAAAAGCATGGAATTTTGATGGAAGCGGAAATAATTCGGCCATATATAAAAGTACAGATGCTGGAGATACTTGGGTAAAGGTATCTACAGAAAAAAGTGGCTTTCCAACAGGTGAAGGCGTTGGTCGTATTGGATTAGCTGTTTACAATAATGATATTATTTATGCTATACATGATAGTCAATTTAGAAGACCGTCAAGCGGAAAAAAGAGAAAAGAAGAGGGCTTCAAAAAGACGATTTTAAAAAGATGAGTACTTCTGAATTTTTAAGTTTAGAAGATAAAAAGTTAAATAGTTTTTTGAAAATGAATGGTTTTCAGGAAAAATATAGATCAGAAAATGTTAAGCAAATGGTACGCAGCGGAAACGTTAAGCCTATTGATTTAGCTCATTATTTAGAAGATGCTAATTCTATGCTGTTTGATACACCAGTTATTGGAGCAGAAGTTTATAAAAGTACTGATGGTGGATTATCTTGGGCTAAAACACATAAAGATTATTTAGACGATTTATATTACAGTTATGGTTACTATTTTGGGCATGTATATGTGTCACCATCAGAACAAAATGATATTTATGTCTATGGTGTGCCAATTTTAAAATCTAAAGATGGAGGTCAAACATTTACATCTATTAGTGCTGAAAACGTACACGCAGATCACCATGCACTTTGGATTAATCCAGAAAACCCTAATCATTTAATTAATGGTAATGATGGTGGAGTTAATATTACTTATGACGATGGAGAAAATTGGATTAAAAACAATTCGCCTTCAGTTGGACAATTTTATGCAATAAATGTAGATAATCAAAAACCTTATCGCGTTTACGGAGGTTTACAAGATAATGGTGTTTGGGTAGGAGCTAATAATGCTCGAGAAAATAAGGCTTGGCATCAATCAGGTCAATATCCTTGGGAATCTATAATGGGAGGAGATGGTATGCAAATACAGATAGATAATCGTAATCAGGATATTGTTTATACTGGTTATCAATTTGGTAATTATTATAGGATTGATAGAGGTACAGGAGATCGAAAGTATATTCAACCTAAACATGAGTTAGGCGAAAAACCTTATCGTTTTAATTGGCAAACACCAATCCTGTTGTCAAAACATAATCAAGATATTCTATATCTAGGTGGTAATAAGTTAATGAGATCTTTGGACAAAGGAGACACTTGGACTGCTATAAGTCAAGATTTAACTCAAGGAGGAAAAATAGGAAACGTTGCTTATGGTACGCTAACGACTATAAGCGAATCTCCTTTTCAATTTGGTTTAATGTATGTTGGAAGTGATGATGGAATTGTGAGTATAACAAAAAATCAAGGCGCAACTTGGGAAGATATTTCGGTAAACTTACCAAACGATTTATGGGTAAGTCGTGTAGTAGCTTCTAGACATAAAAAAGAGCGTGTTTATGTTACGTTAAATGGGTATAGGTTTGATAACTTTAATACTTATGTATTTAAAAGTGATAATTATGGGCAAACATGGGAGTCTATTAGTGCAAACATCCCTACATCACCAGTTAATGTTATTATTGAAGATGAATTTAAAGATAATATTTTATACCTAGGTACGGATAATGGTGCATATGTTAGTTTTGATAATGGAGAACGATGGGAAGCGTTTTCTAAAAATCTGCCAGCTGTAGCTGTACATGATATTAAAACTCAGAAAGAAAGTAATGATTTGCTATTAGGGACTCATGGTCGTGGTATATATAAAACTAATGTAACTTCATTACAAGCTTACAACTCGACTATTAAATTAAGTAATATTACAATTTTCGACTTAAATAAAATTAGATATTCATCACGTTGGGGAAATTCTTGGAGTAAATGGATGCAACCTTTCCAGCCTAGTACAACTATTCAATTATTTAGTAATACTTCAGGTGAAAAAGAGGTTGAAATTCTTTCTGAAAGCAATAAGGAATTACAAAGTTTTAAGGTTAATTTGGACAATGGGTTTAACTATGTTAATTATGATTTGACACTATCTGAAAAAGGTCGTAAAACGTTGATGAAAGATAATACGACTTTGGATATTAATAAAGCTAAAAATGACAAGTATTATATTCCTAAAGGAAATTATAAAATTAAAATTGATGGAGTAGAAAAAGGGTTTATAGTAGAATAGTTAATTCTTTTTTTACTATTAAAAATGCTGTTTTATTTTTTTAAGGTGTAACAATTTAGAGAAACTATCATCTATAGTATGTATTAATCAATTGTTAACCTTAAAAAAGTAAAATGAAGAATCTACTAATTTTAGCCTTATTATTAATTGTTTTCCAATCTTGTACTAAAACCAAGCAAGACTATTTAAAAGATAATCGATATGATTTAAATATTAGTTCTTTTAGCTTTCCGCAAGACAATTTTAAAATTTTAGGTTTTGGTGGTTATCATGGTAGTGCAAAAACTGAGGACACAGAATTGTTACTTTTAAAGGATTTACTAAGTCGTAAAACTATTAAATATTATCTTCCTGAAACGGATTTTAGTCTTGCTCATTATTTCAACAAATTTTTAAAAATAGGAGACACAATTCTTTTAAAAGATTTGATTATAAATTCTGGTATTAGAGTAAAGCAAGAGCGTACTATCCAGATGTATAATAAATGGAAAGCGCTAAAAAAATAAACGATAGTTTTGATGAAAAAGATAGGCTTACCGTTATTGGTATTGACTATCAAATCAATTACAAATACGCTTCAAGGCATATACTAGAACTTGTAAATAATAAAGATCAATCTTTGCCATATATACAAGATATACAAAATATGGTTGATATAGATACGACTAGTTATGTTAGAGGTGATCTTAGTTTTGCATATCATAAGTTAAAAGCATTAACTGATGATTATGAAGCAAATAAAACATTGTATATAAATAAAATTAGTGATGTTAATGCGTTTGAGCATATCATTGCAAATTTTAAAACTACTGTTGGTAAATCAACGCCAGAAAGAGAGCAGGTCATGTATGATAATTATTTGGCATTGACTAAGCTGTATGATTTTAAAAATAATCCACAGTTTCTAAGAATGGGTTTTTCTCATATTTGTAAATCAAGAGAAGGTGCAAATGGTTACCCTTATTTCTTTACAAGGCTGGTAGAAAATGAAATCTATAAAACAGAAGATGTCATTTCTGTTATGGCCTATTTTACAGATAGTGAAGTTGTTTGGGATGAATTGTATAATGAAAATGGTGATTATAAAGGATTTACTACAGAAGCAGGTTTTGGTATTGGAGATTATGAAAAAGAATATTTTAGAGGTATCCAAAACTTAAAAGACACCAAGCTATCGGACAAGACCTTATTTAGGCTTAATGCTACAAAAACACTATATACAGATAATAATCCTGATTTGATTGATGTAATAATGACAGATGAAAAGTCCAATACAGAAGCAGTTAAAGGTCAATCTACAACAGATTTTATTGATTATGCGGTATTAATATCCAATTCTGAGGCTAGCATACCAATTTATGAAATGGATTAAAACACCGTACTTATACTCATTCTAAATAGTACAAAAAAGTTGTAAAATTTGTTAGTATATCGCTTGTGGCTTATCTTTGTATAACAAATAATTAACTACAATTATAATGAGCGGAATTTTAAATTCTTCAATAGGAAGAAAGTTTGCTATGGCACTTTCGGCACTCTTTCTAATGATTTTTATTTTACAACACTTTGCAATTAACATCCTTTCTGTGATTAGTCCAGATGCTTTTAATGAAGCATCACATTTCATGGGAACGTTTTGGGCTGTGCAATATTTATTACAACCTGTTTTAATAATAGGTGTTATATTCCATTTTGTAATGGGATTTGTTTTAGAAATAAAAAACAATAAGGCAAGAGCGATTAGCTATGCAAAAAACAACGGAGCAGCAAACTCTAGTTGGATGAGTAGAAACATGATCTGGAGTGGAGGTTTCATTTTAGTATTTTTAGTCATTCACTTTATCGATTTCTGGATTCCAGAAATAAACACCAAATATATTGTTGGTGATATGTCAGGTACATTACCAAGTGGTGAGTTTAGATACCATGAAGAGTTAGTACATAAATTTAAAGACTTATGGCGTGTAGCGTTGTATTGCGTAGGATTTGTTTTCTTGGCATTACACTTGTTACATGGTTTTAATTCTGCTTTCCAATCTGTTGGAGCAAATAACAAATACACAAAGGGTTTAAAAGGATTTAGTAAAGTTTATGCAATTGGTGTTCCAGCAGGATTCATCTTCATTGCTATTTTTCACTTTTTAAACCACTAAAAAATATAGAGATATTATGGCATTAGATTCTAAAATACCTCAAGGTCCAATTGCAGACAAATGGACTAATTATAAAAATCACATCGACTTAGTTAACCCAGCAAATAAACGTAACATTGATGTTATTGTTGTTGGTACAGGTTTAGCAGGTGGATCAGCTGCTGCTACTTTGGCAGAGCTTGGATATAACGTAAAAGCATTTTGTTTTCAAGATTCTCCAAGACGTGCGCACTCAATTGCAGCACAAGGAGGTATCAACGCAGCAAAAAATTATCAAGGTGATGGTGACTCAACTTACAGATTATTTTATGATACTGTAAAAGGTGGAGATTACCGTTCTCGTGAAGCTAACGTTTATCGTTTAGCTGAGGTTTCAGCAAATATTATTGACCAATGTGTTGCTCAAGGTGTCCCTTTTGCAAGAGAGTATGGTGGATTATTAGACAACCGTTCCTTTGGTGGTGTATTAGTATCACGTACGTTTTACGCAGCTGGACAAACTGGACAACAATTATTATTAGGAGCATATTCTGCTATGAACCGTCAAATCGGTCGTGGTAAAATCAAAATGTACAACCGTCACGAAATGTTAGACGTTGTAAAGGTTGATGGAAAAGCTCGTGGAATTATAACACGTAACTTAATTACAGGAGAAATCGAAAGACACTCAGCTCACGCTGTGGTTTTAGGTACTGGTGGTTATGGTAACGTTTTCTTCTTGTCAACAAACGCGATGGGAAGTAATGTAACAGCAGCTTGGAAAGCACACAAACGTGGTGCTTACTTTGCAAACCCATGTTACACACAAATTCACCCAACATGTATTCCTGTTTCTGGAGATCATCAGTCTAAATTAACGTTGATGTCTGAGTCTTTACGTAACGATGGACGTATTTGGGTACCAAAACACATGAAAGATGTTGAGGCTATTAAAGCAGGAACATTAAAACCAAAAGATTTAGCAGAAGACGATAGAGATTATTACTTAGAACGTCGTTATCCAGCTTTCGGAAACTTAGTGCCTCGTGATGTTGCCTCTCGTGCAGCAAAAGAGCGTTGTGATGCTGGTTATGGTGTTAATGCAACTGGTGAAGCTGTATTCTTAGATTTTGCTTCTGCAATTCAACGTTACGGTAAAGAAGCTGCTCACGTTAAAGGATTAAATGAAAATGATACTGCTCTTGTGACTAAATTAGGACAAGAAATTATCAAAAATAAATACGGAAACTTATTCCAAATGTATGAGAAGATCGTAGATCAAGATCCATACAACACACCAATGATGATTTATCCAGCGGTTCACTATACAATGGGTGGAATTTGGGTAGATTATAACTTGATGACTAGCGTACCTGGTTTATATGCAATTGGAGAAGCTAACTTCTCTGATCATGGTGCAAACAGACTTGGTGCTTCTGCATTAATGCAAGGTTTAGCAGATGGTTATTTTGTATTACCATATACAATTGGTGACTATTTATCTGATGATATTCGTACTGGTCCAATTTCAACTGAAACAAAAGAATTTGAAGAGGCTGAAAAAGAAGTTCGTGAAAGAATAGAGTTTTTTGTAAACAACGAAGGGTCTCATTCGGTTGATTATTTCCATAAGAGATTAGGAAAAATCATGTGGAACAAAGTTGGTATGTCTAGAAATGTTCAAGGTTTAACTGAAGCTATTTCTGAAATAAAAGCTTTAAGAGAAGAGTTTTGGAAAGACGTTAGAGTACCAGGAACTAACGAAGAGTTTAATGAAGAGCTTGCAAAAGCAGGTCGTGTAGCTGACTTCCTAGAATTAGGAGAGTTATTTGCTAAAGATGCGCTAAACAGAGAAGAATCTTGTGGTGGTCACTTTAGAGAAGACTCTGTAGAGTTAGATGGAGAACAAAAAGGAGAAGCATTACGTGATGACGAAAACTATGCATACGTAGCTGCTTGGGAATATAAAGGAGAACCTAGTGATGCTGTTTTACACAAAGAAGAGCTAGAGTTTAAGGATATTGAATTAAAACAAAGAAGTTATAAATAAGGAGAGCTATGATGAATTTAACACTTAAAATTTGGCGTCAAAAAAACGCAAGTGATAAAGGGAAAATGGTAGACTATAAAGTTACCGATATCTCACCAGATATGTCTTTCCTTGAAATGTTAGATGTTTTAAACGAACAGCTAATAAATAATAATGAAGCACCAGTTGCCTTCGATCACGATTGTCGTGAAGGTATATGTGGTATGTGTTCATTATATATTAATGGAGAAGCGCATGGACCTGATCGTGGTGTAACAACCTGTCAGTTACACATGCGTATGTTTAAAGATGGAGATACAATTACTATTGAGCCATTTAGAGCAACTGCTTTTCCTGTAGTAAAAGATTTAGTAGTCGATAGAGGTGCGTTTGATAGAATACAGCACGCAGGAGGATTTATTTCTGTTAATACATCTGGAAACACTATTGATGCAAATTCAATACCAGTTAACAAACATGATGCAGACGATGCGTTTTCAGCAGCTACTTGTATTGGATGTGGTGCTTGTGTAGCATCTTGTAAAAACTCTTCAGCAATGTTATTTGTTGGAGCTAAGGTGTCTCAATTTGCATTATTACCTCAAGGTAAAATAGAAGCTACAGATCGTGTTTTAAACATGGTTAAACAAATGGACGAAGAAGGTTTTGGTAACTGTACCAATACTGGAGCTTGTGAGGTTGAATGTCCTAAAGGGATTTCTTTAGAGAACATTGCACGTATGAATCGTGAGTACCTTGCAGCAAGCCTAAAAGGATAAGCCTATACTGTATAGCAGTAAATTAAATATTTAAAAACCCAAGCGATAAGCTTGGGTTTTTTTGTTTAAGACTTTTTTATAAAGTTAACCTCTAAGTTAATTGATTTTCACGGTAAATAGGGGTAAATAAAACATCTGAAAAATATAATTTAGCAAAATATAATTGATTAACAAGCTAAAATATCCAGACTAACTTGAAAAATAATAATGCATGGTGACAGTATGGTTTAATAAAAAGTTAGTTACAGAAAATCGATTGAATACAGAAAACAACTTAATAGTATAGAACAATATTAAAATAAAAAATAAATTATGAAATACGCGCTTATATATAAGGACGATAAATCTAATAAATTTTGGAACATTGAAGTATTAGGTAATGAATATACCGTAACTTATGGAAAAACAGGAACCAAAGGAACTTCTAAAACTAAAACACATGACGATGCAGAAACCTGTATTAAAGAAGCGAATAAAGTAACCTTACAAAAACGAAAGAAAGGATATGTTGATGCTGATCGTACATTATCAGCAACTCCAATAACTGAAGATAATGAAACAAAGCAACTCGTAGAGGAAAAGGTTATAGTACAAAATAGCAGTACTAAGATAGCAGATTTTGAAAATGGGATTAAAATTATACAAGATCTTATTAAAAGAAATGAGTTAATGGCTGCTATGGATTATTCAAAGCAGTTACATAGTTTAAATTTATCAGATGAAGAAATGATGATAGCTAATCATTTGTCAGGTAAAATTGCTTTTCAGAAGAACAATTTAATAGAAGCAGAACAATACTTTTTAAAAGGAGGAAAAACTTCATATTTTTTATTAGGTAATCTTTATTATGAAAATAGAGATTATACAAATGCGTTCTTATATTATCAGAAAGCTAACACTTATGAGTCACTTTTTAAAGCTGGAGATATTGCTAAAAATAAAAGACTTAAAGAGGAAGCTATTAGATACTTAAATCATGCTATTGAAATTGGAAAGAAAAATTCAAATACTAATATTTGGGAAGCCTATTTAAAAATAGGTGCAATTTATCATCCTGAAGACATAAAACTTGCTGAAGAATATTATTTAAAATCTATTGCTTTTCAAAATTCAGATGTTAGGGCTCATAATAATTTAGCGGTTTTATACATCCACAACAACAGGCATGATGATGCTTTAAAAATATTAGATGAAGCAATTAGTAAATTCCCAAAAGACAATACAGCTTATTTTAATAAATGTTGTTTATATGCTTTACAAAACCAATTAGACGAAGCTAACATTTGGTTAGAAAAAGCCTTATATTATGGTTATGAAAGATATAAAATAAAAGAAGATAGTGATTTAAAAGAACTTATAAAAACACCAGCTTTTAAAGAACTAATGGCAAGGTATAGTTTTGAAAACCGTTATTTACATCATTATAAAAGTGAAATACTGAAAGAACATCCTGAAGTAATTGAAGATATCTCATTTTATAAAATGCCAACAGAAAAGGGGTTTGAAGACGTTTTAAAGAAAGCAGTTAATGTAACTGGGTTCAGTTTTGATGGTGCTTTAAAAACCTTTCCGACATTCATTACTAATTTTAAAAAATTAGAAAAAGTAAGGCTTACTAATAATTCAATTCAAGATTTTCCTGAGGAGTTTTTAAAGATGGATATAGATTCTGTTAGCTTAGAATTGAAATTTTTAAAACAATTTCCTGTAGCTTTAACTCGTTTAAAAAATTTAGAATACTTTCAACTGGGTAGCTTTAAATTTCAAGAAATACCTAAAGAAATTGCAAGCTTTTCAGATTTAATAACACTTACTATTAAACATGCTAAAGCACTTACCAGTATTCATCGTGAAATAGGAAGTTTATCTAAATTACGTACTTTAGAAATTAGAGACACTACATTAACTCATTTACCTGTTGAAATTGCAGAACTAAAAAAATTAAATGAATTAACCATTTCTGAAAACCCAAATATTAAATATTTGCCAGAAGATATTTTTACGATGCCTAATTTAGATCGGGTTATTTTTCATAAAAATGGTTTTCCTAGTACAGAGGCTACAAAATTATTTAAAGAGGGACAAGAGCGTAAAATAGATAAAAAAATCATGAAGGTTTTTCTTGCTATATTACAGGACAATGATGCTTATGTTCAAAAAAACGCAACTTTTAAAGATTTTTTATTAGCGCTTAACTCTTCTATAAGCATGCTGAGAAATAAGGCTTTATTACTACTTAATAAACAAGATTTAACTGTTGATTTGAACGCTAAGTCTGAAATTTTGGTTTTAGGTAAATTTGATAAAAGTATTACTGCCGTAAAAAATGAAGTTAAAGATTTGGGATATACTGTAGCTAAAAAATGGAGCGCAAAAACAACCCATATTTTAATTGGTGAAAAACCAGGAGACAAACTTATCCCTTTGTTAGATAAAACTGTTTCTTGGATTACAGAAAAACAGATAAGACCTGAAGAGGCAAAGGAGAGTTTACCTACAGTAGTGCTTAATGAAATGATGAGTCAACAAATAAAAACCTTATTAGAAAGTACGGATGACACTAACCTAACCATGGCAATTGAAATGATTCAAGCGACACAATCTGCCAATGTGTTTGCAATGCATTTATTTTTAAATTATCAATATTCTTCAGATAAAGACAATAAAAAAAATATTTTATCTCTTATTAAGGATTTAGACGATGAGACACTAATAAATTTATTTGCCAAAAAATATGGATTTAAAACCGCTTCAGAGAAAAAAGTAAAAGAGTATATACAAAAGATTCCAAAAATTGCAGGTTTTAACGAAGTAGAATTTGCAAATACTATATTTGTTTTAAGTGGTAAAGGGGTTGATTTCCTTATAGAAAATGGGACATCAGAGCAAAAAAACAATATTTTAAATTCTTTGGTAAAGGATGGGGTCTTAGATTTTGGTTACGATTGCGATATACGAACATTACCAGAGGAAATAGGTGAGTTAAAGAGACTTGTTAAATTAGATTTATCTAACCTCAAATTAAAAGAATTTCCTGTGTTTTTAACAAAACTAGTAACCCTAGAAAATATTTGTCTAGTTAAAACACGACTAAGAAAATTACCTAAGGAAATAGAAAATTTTAAAAACCTTAATAAATTAGACTTAAATTCTTGTTCCTTTAAAAAATTCCCAATAGAGCTATATCAACTAAAAGAATTAGAATATTTAAATCTAGGTGTAGGACATCACGATTCTAGTCAAGCACTATCAGTGATACCAGAAGGTATTTCTAATTTGAAAAAATTACGAATATTAAATCTTAAACGAAACCCTATTACCTTATTACCTAATGATATTGGTGAATTAGATGCTTTGGAATTTTTAGATTTAAACTTAAATGAAATCAAAAATTTACCAGAGAGTTTTGGCGATTTAAAATCCTTGAAAAAATTAAAATTAACCTCTTTTAATAAAGAAAATGATAATGATTTTTCTGATATTTTAATGAAAATAACCTCGTTAGAAGAATTAACGATATCTACAAATCAATTTAATGCTTTTAAAAATTTATCACAAATGACCTTCTTAAAAAAAATGATTATTTCTGGAACTAGAGATTTAAGAGATAAAAACTGGGTTGAAGAAGGTAAAAAAATATTACCTAATTGTGAAGTAACCACGTCATATCATTATACCTATTAAGCATGAAAGAATTAATTATAAATAAGACTAATGGTATAGAAGAGGCTATTGTTAATAATACAAATCTTGAAAAATTAACAATACAAGATGTTAATTTAGCCATACCACCAGAAATAGGTTTGTTAACTAATTTAACAGAATTAAAATTAATTAATAACACCTTTAAAAATTTGCCAAAGGAACTATTTGATTTAGATAAAACTTTTATCTTTTTTGAAAATAATAAACCTGAAGCTATACAAGAAGTAGGTTTGTTGTTTTTTGATTTTCAATGGAAAAAAATAACTAAAGAACAAGCAATAATATACCTTTTACTTTTACAAAACAAAACAAATAGTATTACTAAAAAAGACATTAGTAGCTTATATGACGCTTTAGATTACCGTATCGAATCCATACGTAAAAACACACAACTTATACTTGATAGTTGGTTGCCTTTAAAAGATATTGAAAAGCACTCTGTTGTTTCTTTCTTGGGGAAGTTTAATGTTTTATCATTAAATGATATTACACATCGTTTAGATAATTTGTCTGTAAATTACCAAACAAAAATAACTTCTAAAACAACACATGTTATTTTATGCAACCAACCTAATTTAAGTAAGATAAGTTTAGAGACTGTTAATGCCGTAATCAGTACAGAAGATAACTTTATGGCGTGGTTAAATGAAGCTGATGTTCAGTTTTTATCTAAAAAAAATGAGGAAAATGAAGGTGCTCTAGAAAACGTATCAGAAATGTTATTAAGTAATAACTCTGATAACATTGAATTAGCATTACAAATGATGAAAACCCATGGGGTTTCAAAAAGATTACTGGGAGATCTTTTTATCTTTTTTAACAGAGGTAATCAAAATCAAAAATATTTTAGAAAAGCTAAAAATTTATTTAAAAAGAACGCTCCAAATAAACTGTTAACATTTTTAAATGAAAATCAAACAGGATACAATAATACTTATGAAGTTTATCCGTGTGATGAAAATTTTTATTCCTTTTTAAAAGAAACTCTTTATATGGATGCACTGCAAATTGCGTTTGCATTATGTGAGAGTAAATATTACCAAATGTCTAAAGAGTTAAAAGAGGGCGAAAAAGCTTTAACAGCGCTCATAAAAAATGGTATATTAGATATAACTCCGTTGCATAAAATACCTGAAGAACTTAAAGATCTTAAAGGGTTTTCAACATTAATATGTAGAAACCATTTTAATAAAGGGAGTGCCTTTCCAGATTGGTTTTCTAAGTTGCCTATAGCGCGTCTTGATTTATATGATCAAGACATAGATTTACCAGAAAACTTTCGCGAATTTAAAAACTTAACACATTTATGTTTGCCGACGTATTTGGAAGCATTTCCAAGCGTTATAATACAAATGACAACTTTGGAAGTGTTAGAAATGAGTATGACACAATTTAAACGCATTCCTGAAGAAATAAAAGCGTTAAAGAAGCTTCGTAAAATTATGGTTTTTAGGGAATGGGATGATAAGTTTGATGAAATTAAAGAACAGAAAAAAGACTTTTTCCCAACAAATTGTAATATTACAAGAGTCGAAAATAAATACAGGTAGACTATTATGACAACTAATCAACATCAATACATATATTACGGTACAAAAACCAATACTGTTGAAATTAAAAAATTTGTACTTCATACACTTGATATAAACAAACAAGCTAAAACTTCTAATCGAAAAAAACACCCGTATGTATATGGGGTAAACACGGTATAGGAAAAACAGAATTAGTAGAAAGTATTGCAAAAGAAAACGGGTATAAATTCACCTATATTGCACCAGCTCAATTTGAAGAAATGGGAGATTTATTGGGTATGCCTAAAATTGTAGATAATGAAACGATTACTGTAGCTCCATCTTGGGTGCCTACTGTAAACGAGCCTGGTATTCTTTTAATTGATGATGTAAATAGAGCAGATGATAGAATTTTAAGAGGAATCATGCAATTGCTTCAAAATCATGAATTAGCAAGTTGGAAGTTACCAGAACAATGGCATATTGTTTTAACAGCCAATCCCGATGGTGGTGATTATTCTGTAACACCAATGGATGATGCTATGTTAACACGTATGCTACATGTTACAGCAGAATTTGATTTACATGCTTGGGCAGAATGGGCTCTTAAAAATGGCGTTGATCAACGAGGAGTTAATTTTGTCCTTACATATCCAGAAATTGTAACTGGTGAGCGTACAACCCCACGTTCTTTAGTTCAATTTTTCACATCAATTTCTTCTATTAAAGATTTAAAAAAAGAACTTCCTTTAGTTAGGATGTTGGCAGACTCTTGTTTAGATAGTAATGCTAGTACTTCATTTATTTCTTTTGTACAGCAAAACCAAAGTAAATTAATAAGTCCAGAGGAAATTATTAATACAAAAAAATTCGCTAAAGATGTTGAAGGTCATCTTAATGAATTAGTTACTAAAGAACATCGAATAGATGTTCTGGCGACACTTTGTACTCGTTTAACCATATATCTTAAATCATTAGAAAAAAATGTTCTAAAGCGCAATTAGAAAACGTAAAACTGTTTCTTAAAATGGAAATCATACCCAATGATATTCGTTTGTCTATGTTAGGGGATTTAACCAAAACAACCTCTGTAAAAGCTATTTTACTAGACCCAGAATTAAGTAAGTTATTATTACAAAAAATGTAATGGACATAGTACAAGACATCTCTAAAACAACTATTAAACTTATAATTAAAGAACCTTTTTACGGACACTTTTTTACACACATACTAAGAAAAAGTAATCCTAAAATAAAAAGGGCAAATATAACTTTAACAGAAACGGGTAGTATTCTTTTAGAAATAAATGAAGATTATTGGAAAACCCTATCTGTTGATTTAAAAATTGGTTGCATTAAGCATCAAATTCTACATATTGTATTCAAGCACATATACGAAATAAAGAAATATGGGAATACTAAACTATTTAATATTGCTGCGGACCTTGTAGTTAATCAATATTTAAAAAATACTCAGTTAGATGACAATGCGATCGTATTGGATGATTTTCCTTTTTTGAATTTAAAAGTAAAAGAGTCTGTTAACTATTACTATAAGCGTTTACAAGAGGTATCTCATTTAAATTCAACAATACCTTCTAGTATTGGAGAAAAGTTTGAGAAAACAACCCTATTAGATGAACATGAAGGTTGGTCTGCTTTTCAACAACAAAGCGGAACTGAAAAGCAAATAACGGAAGAGAAACTAGATACTTATGCGCAGATGAGCGCAAAAAGATTAAAAACAACAGATTTTGGAGATCTTCCAGGTAAATTAATAACGTACTTAAATGAAGTTGAAAAAAGATTGAACCCTGTTGTCAACTGGAAAAGGGTACTTCGTCTTTATATGCAAAATAGTAGAAAAACATATTTAAAAACAACACTAAAAAAACCATCTAGAAGATATGGAACTTTACCAGGTATTAAAATAAAACAAAAACAAAAAATTTTAATTGCTATTGATACTTCTGGCAGTATTGATGAGGGTGATTTGAGTAATTTTTTTCTGAAATATATTACGTTTGGAAGCAAACTCCTGATATCCGAATTGTTTTATGTGACACAGAAATACATGATCAATACCATTATAAAGGAGTATTGCCCAAAATTATTGGAGGAGGTGGAGGTACTAATTTTAATCCTCCTATTCAATTTTCTAACACCTATAAACCAGATGTTTTATTGTATTTTACAGATGGATACGCACAGCCTCCAAGTATAAAAAGTAGAACACCTATTATATGGATTATTAGTTCTGATGGACTTTCTATATTGGATGATAAATGGAATGAACTTCCTGGGCGAAAAGTAAAGTTGTCTTTAAGTTAATTTGCATGCTTTTAAAATGTGTTTTGAGTGAGTACAAGTTTATTAAAATAGATTTTTTTATTATTGGTGTTTTGTTAATTTAAAGTAATAACAGTGTGGTATAAATACAATGCTCAGCAATAAGCTTGTTTTTTTTATTAATTTTACTTCTTGTTATTTTTAATATGAAAAGATTCTACCTTCTATATTTATTGTCACTAAGTATCTGCTTTATTAGTTGTAAAACTAAAACTGCCAAAGCACCAAAAAATGTTGATAAAACAATAACTTCAGTACATTATTCGTTTTCTACAGACGCATTACTTGAAGCGGTTAAAACCCTGTCGTCTGATGCTTTCGAAGGTCGCAGAACAGGAACTAAAGGTGCAGAATTGGCTAAGGATTACATTATAAAACGCTTTACAGATTTGTTGGTTAAGCCTTTAGGAGATAATTACATACAGCCTTTTTCTTTTGAAACACGAAAAAAATATGAAGCAGCTAATGTCTTGGGGCTTATTGAAGGGACTTTAAAAAACGATAAGTATATTGTTTTGTCTGCACATTATGACCATGAAGGTATTAAAAATGGTAAAATTTATAATGGAGCAGATGATGATGCTTCTGGTGTTAGTGCTTTATTTGCTTTCGCAGAATATTTTGCCATAAATCCACCCAAACATAATGTGATTTTAGCAGCTTTTGATGCCGAAGAATTAGGTTTAAAAGGGGCTTACCATTTTGTTGAAACCAATGCGTTAACACAACAACTTAACTTAGTGTTAAATTTAAATATGGATATGATTAGCCGAAGTGAAAAACAACAGTTATTTGCTGTAGGAACTAGTCACTACCCAATGTTAAAGCCTACAATTGCTAATTTTAAAGATATTGGAGTAGTAGACTTACTAATTGATCATGAAGGATTAACAAAAGCTGATGATTGGTCTTTTGCTAGTGATCATGCAGCGTTCCATAAAGCAAAAATACCTTTTGTGTATTTTGGAGTTGCTGATCATGAAGATTATCATGAGCCTACAGATGATTTTGAAAATATTGATCAGCAGTTTTATAAAGATGCAGTTCAAACTATAATTACTGTATTCAAACAATTTGATAATTTAGATTTGTAATATAAATGATTGACCATAATTCTTACTATAATACTAATGTTGCTAATTATAGCAGCCAACTTTCAAAGCTACAAAAACAACTAATAACTTTAAGTGTTATAAGGTTGCTGGTGTTTATTGTAACTGCTATTGGTTCTTATTTTAGTTTCGGAATTTGGTGGTTATTTGCAATTATAATTTTATTTGGCATTGGCTTATTTGTGTTTTTATTATCAAAATACACCACTATTAAGTCTAGTTTCAATTTAAAAAAGCAGTTAGTCCAAATTAATGAAGCCGAATTAAAAATTGACTCTGGAGAATTTCATGATAGACCTCAAGGTTTAAACTATCAAGATCCATTACATAATTATGCTTTAGATATTGATTTATTTGGTGTCGGAAGTTTTTTTCAATTTATAAATCGTACTGCTACACAGGAAGGCTCTGATCAATTGGCTAATTACTTAAAAGCTAATAATATCACAGCTATTACAAGAAGACAAAATGCGGTAAAAGAATTAGCTGCTAAGGCAGATTGGAGACAAAATTTTCAAGCTAATGCAAGCTTAATACAGACAGAAACTAAAGCAAAAACCATTCTTGAGTTTTTAAAATCTCACCAAAGTATATTGCCAAAATCGTTTAAGTTGCTGCCCTTAGTAATTTCAGTATTATCTATTTTAATTATCGGTTTGTCTGTTGCAAAAATTATTCCTGTAGCAATCATTGGTTATTGGTTGTTTGTTGGTTTGTTTATTACAGGTCGTTTTGTAAAAAAAGTAAATGTGTTAAGTGCAAATACAGACAAGATGAGAGATATCTTTCGTCAATATGCTTCACTTTTAAATGCAATTGAAAATGAAACATTCACTTCCAAATTATTAATTGAGAAACAGGCTAAAATTCAATTAAAAAATAAAAAAGCCTCACAAATTATTAAAGAGCTTTCAAAAGCAATGGATGCTTTGGATAACAGAAATAATTTAATTTCTGCAATTTTTGGTAATGGTTACTTCTTAACAGATTTAAAACACACTTACACCATCGAAAGATGGTTAGAAAACTATAAAGATAAAGTTGAAGATTGGTTTGAAGTAGTTACTTTTTTTGATGCTTATAACAGTTTAGGTAACTATGCGTTTAACAATCAAGATTATGTTTATCCTCAAATTGCTGATAATAATACTGAGACAAATGTCTTACAATTAGGGCATCCGTTGCTTAAAAGTAATAAACGAGTTGATAATGATTTTAAAATTCAAGATCGACAATTTTTTATTATTACAGGAGCAAATATGGCTGGTAAAAGTACCTTTTTGCGTACCGTTTCTTTACATATTGTTATGGCTAACATTGGTTTGCCTGTTTGTGCAAAAAAATCTATTTACAATCCTGTTAAATTAATCACAAGCATGCGTACTAGCGATAGTTTAACAGATGATAGTAGTTATTTCTTTTCAGAATTAACACGCTTAAAATATATTGTAGATGCGATTAAGCAGGATAATTACTTTATTATTTTAGATGAAATCCTTAAAGGAACAAACAGCACAGACAAAGCTATTGGGTCACGTAAGTTTGTTGAAAAATTAGTGGCTAGTCATGCAACAGGTATTATTGCAACACACGATTTAAGTCTTTGTGAAATTGAAGCTCAATTAGAAGCAGTTAAAAACTATTATTTTGATGCTCAAATTATTGATGACGAATTGTATTTTGATTACACCTTTAAAAAAGGAATTTGTCAAAACATGAATGCTAGTTTCTTATTGAAGAAGATGGAGATTGTTTAGTTAGTCGGAATTACCAAAGCTTCATTAAATATCCATTTTTTAATCAAATCATCGTTTGTAGTAATTTCAGCAAAAACATATAAATTAGATCTAAAACATGGTGAGGTTTCAGCTAACTCAATGACAACTTTATTATCGCAGTAACTAGAGTGTAAAAAGTAAATGTCTTTGTTTTTTATTAATACATAACCTACGTGATTGTCTAAACCAACAAAGTAAATGCCATCTGTATAAACAGCGTTTAGTTTTTCTTTTAATTCAAAAAATGTTTTATTAGAATATATTTTTAGCTTGTTTTTGGGTTGTAAAGCAATAGCTTCATGCAGTCCAGCTTGTTGTGCCATTTTGTAACGATTTAGATTAAAACCTAAATGTTTTAATGTGGTCGAGACAAAATAACCACAGGCTATTAATCCGTCATTTGGTGTGTTTGTGTAACCGTTAAAATCCCAAGTAGTTCCATACCAATGTGGTGTTATTTTATTTAATAATTGATTGTATATGTAATTAGATGCAGTATCAATAGCTTTATTGCTATCTATTAAGTACATAGATTTAAAATAAGATTTATCTTTTTTTAATTGAGCTTTTATATTGTTATAAACACCTGCTGGTTTAAAATTGATATTTAGTTTTGTGCTATCTATTCCAAACATGACCTGTTTTGGTTTTTCTGTTTTAGTAGTAATATTTTGATGAGAAATGACTACTTCTTTGTTTTTAGGCTTGCAACTGATTAATACAAAGTAGACGCAAAAAATATAATTTAAGTTTTTGATAGCAGTAAAGGTGTTGGTTTAGTTAGTTAAAACAACTAATTTATATAATTATTGTTTTCTTTAAAAATTAAAAAACCTCAGTAATCCGCTTAAGATTAATGAGGTTTTTTATAGATAACTACTAGTGTAAAATGTTATTTTTTTGGATGTACTAATTTCATTTCATCTATTAAATGAGTTGCCCCAGCATATTTATCTACAATAAAAAGGATGTAGCGTAAATCTACCATGATATTTCGACAAATTTCTGGATCGTAGTTCATGTCACTCATTGTACCTTCCCAAACACGATCAAAATTTAAACCTACAAGGTTTCCGTTGGCATCAATAGCAGGACTTCCAGAGTTTCCTCCAGTAGTATGATTTGTTCCTAAAAAACAAACAGGTACTTTACCATTGCTATCAGCATATTGTCCATAATCTTTGTTTTTATGTAAGTCTAATAGTTTTTGTGGTACATCAAACTCATAATCACCTGGTACATATTTTTCAACAACACCATCTAAATAACTTACAGGATTGTAATAGACTGCATCTCTAGGCGAATACCCTCTAACTTGACCATAAGTAACACGAAGCGTACTGTTAGCATCTGGAAAATATCTTGTATTAGGCAACGCTTCCATTAATGCTGTCATGTATTTAGTTTGTAATGCAGTAATAGGTGTGTTTTTTTCTTGGTAAGAGATGTTTAAATCATTAAAAAACTCGTCTATCATAGGTTTTACATATTTATAAGCAGCATCTTTGTTTAAGTTCTTTAAAACTGTTTTAGCATTACCGTCTAATAATTTTAATGCATCATCCAGGTTTGTAAACGCAGTTTTAGAGTAGATAGAAGCATCAACGTTAGTGTTATAAAAAGGCATTACATTATTAAATACACCTTGATCAACAGTCACATCATAGTTTTTATGAATACCCTTTAATCTTGAAATAAAACTAGCTTTAGCTTTGTCAAAAGTTTCTGGATTAGCAATAATAGCTTGTTCCATTTGATAGGCTCTAAAAGTCATTTGCATTAGCTCATTAGTAACCAAAAAGACTTCAATAAAGTTTCTTCTTTTAATGTTTACGGGAGCAAATGCTTTGTAAAGTTTTTCAAATTCAGGTAGGATATATCCGTATTTGTCCTCTAAGTTTTTTTCTTTTAAAGCTTTGGTAAAAGTGTCTTCAAAAGCGCGTCTTTTTGTTACAGCATCACTTTTTTTGATTCCAAGATTTTCGCCAATCCATTTTTTCCAAGCATTAGCAATTCTTGCTTGTTTAGAAGCATATTTAATACGTACAGCATCACTTTCTTTCATTTTAGCATCAATAACTTTTAATGCAGCCTCACGTATAGCAATGTTAGTTGGATTAAACTCTTCTGTAATATGTTGTATTGCTACAGCAGGAAGATACTCGTATGTACTACCAGGAAATCCAAAAACCATTGTAAAATCACCTTCTTCAACACCATCTAAAGAGACTGGTAAAAAGTGTTTTGGCTTGTAAGGTTTGTTGTCTTTACTGTATTTTGCGGGTCTGTTATTGGCATCAGCATAAATTCTAAACATAGAAAAATCTCCTGTGTGCCTTGGGAAAACCCAATTGTCTGTATCACTTCCAAATTTACCAATGCTAGTTGGTGGCGCACCAACTAATCTAATATCTTCAAAACGTTCTATTACAAATAAAAAATATTGGTTGCCTTCATAAAAAGACTTGATTTTAGTGTTTTGCCAAGCCTCTTTTTTAACTGTTTTTTGATATGTATTACTGTTTTTGTCTATTAAAGATTGTTTTTCTTTTTCAGTCATACTGTCTGTAATCCCAGCAAGTACTTGTGGTGTTACATCTTCAATTCTAACAATAAACTCGATGTATAAATCATCATTTGGCAATTCTTCGTCTAGAGACATCGCCCAAAAACCATTTTTTAAATAATCGTTTTCAAGGGACGAGTGCGATTGTATTTGACCAAATCCACAATGGTGATTGGTTAATATTAAGCCCTTATCACTTATGACTTCACTGGTACAGCCACCATTAAAATGACCAATAGCATCTTTTAAACTTGAGTTGTTAACGTCATAAATATCTTTAGCAGTTAATTTGCTACCAAGATTTGTCATTTCGGTTTCGTTCATACCTTCTAATAATGACGGAATCCACATACCACCTTGTTGTGCAGAAACTTGAATGGTAATAAATAGTAAAATGAATTTTAAAATTCTCATATAGTTTAGTTTTAGTATTGTCAAAGATAAAAAAGCAACAAAACATAGAATGTTAAACTATAAATTAAATCCCTTGGTTTAATAAGGGATTTAATTTACTTGTTAAGTCTGTTTATTGTTGCTGTTTGACTTTAATTTTAGCCAGCATTTCAATTGCATTTTTATCATCTGGTTTTAAGCTTAAAACCTTATTGTAATTTACTTTAGCTTCTTGATAATTATTTGTAGTGTAAAAGGCTTCGCCTAAACTATCATAAACATTTGGGTTGTATGGAAACATTTTTGTGTTTAAATCAAAAATGTACAAAGCTTTTGCGTGTTGTTTATCTTTTAAATGCCAATAGCCTAAAGTGTTTAATTCCTTACTACCTTCTGAATATTCTGGGAAATAACTTAAAAATTGAGATTCTAAGGCTATTAAGTTCTCTAAAGCTGATGTGTTTAGATTATGAAAAGTGACATTGGCAACAAAGTATTTAGGAAAATAACGTGTATTGCTTACTATGTTATTTATATCATTCTCAAAAGTTTCAACGGGATGCTCTACAATTCTATTAATTTCTTTTCCATCCTTATAAAAAATAAAAGTAGGCACACGATGTATATTATAGCCTTTTTCTTCTCCATTAGGTCCTTTTTTGTAGTTGTCTTTTGTGTTGTCTAATGCAAAGACCTTTAGTTGCTCCATGTTGAATTCTGCAGATTCTAGTACTTTATAAAAACGCGGAATTTCTTTTTTGCTATCTCCACACCAAGTGCCTAAAAACACTTTAATAGTATAATCATCTAACTTTGTTTTAAAAGTTTGCACTAACTTGTCATTGACTATATAATTGTCATAATTACTGTTAAACCATGTTTTATAACCTTCTTTTAGGAGTCCTTTTTTATTAATTTCACCTAATAATTTAGGTTGTCCTTTAGCGTCTAATACTTCATGGTTTAAATTTTGAGCATTTAAAATTAAAGAACAAAAAAGAAGGAGTGTTGTAGTTAAAATAGATTTCATAATATTGATTTTAAGAGTGTTTAGAGCTAAAATTATAGTGATAATTTTAAGACTTCTAATTTTTTTAACCAACAACCATTTTAAAAGTACAAACAGTAAAAAAATGTTGTTTGTATAACTTTTAAGGGCTTTTATACTTAGTTTTTTGAAGGTTTTAGCTTTTTGGTTTATTTTGATGACTAATTATGATAGACCTTAAAAAACATACATCACAAATACTGGTTCACATTCTTGGTTGGATGGTATTTATTTTTGTGTCATTATATATCTTTTCTAGATATTATTGGGCAGAAAATCCATTTTTACAATATTTGTCTATTCTAGGAGTCATTGTATATACAAATCATTTTATATTATTACCTTATTTTGTAAAACGAAAATGGTATGTCTTTTACGGATTGTTATTTATAGCAATATCGTTTTTAGCAACACAATTATATTGTAATGTTTTTGCACAATGTGGTTGCTCTATAATGAAATGTTTAAGCGACTACCTTTGGCAAACATTGGTTCCGTTAATTTTTTCTCATTTATATGGATGTTATTTCGTTTTTTAGATGAAAAAAATCAAAAAGAAATTTTAGAGAAACAACATGTTGAAATGGAATTAAAGTTTTTGAAATCTCAAATTAACCCTCATGTTTTATTTAATAATTTGAATACAATTTATTCGTATTCGATTGAAAAACCAGACCAAACACCAGAGTTAATTTTGATGTTATCAGACAATCTAAAACACGTAATGTATGAAAGTAATTCTGAATTTGTAGATTTAGAAAAAGAATTACAGTTTTTAGATAATTACATTAAATTTCAAAAAATTAGAACTGAAGGTGTAAAACAAATAAAATACCTTACAGCTATTGAAAATTTAAATAGTAAAATTGCGCCTTTATTGTTAATTACCATTATTGAAAATGCTTTTAAACATAGTACAATTAATAGTATAATTGATATAAGTATTACTGAAAAAAATAAACAATTAATTTGTACATGTGCTAATGCTTTTGACAGTAAATCACCAGAGCATAATCAGACAAAAATAGGGTTAACTAATCTTAAAAAAAGACTGTTGTTATTGTATCCAAATAAGCATCAATTATCAATAACCAGTACACAGCAATTTGTTGTTACTTTAAAACTAAATTTATAATGACTTGTATAATTGTTGAAGACGAGATGCCTGCACAAAATTTACTTAAAAATTATATAAGTAAATTGCCAAATGTAAACTTGATTGCTACTTTTCAAACTGCTAGCCAAGCTCATGATTTTTTTAAAAATCAGACTTCAGATTTAGTTTTTTTAGATATTAATTTACCCGATATTTCTGGATTAGACTTTATTAAAACTATTACAAATCCACCTGCTATAATAATGACTACTGCATATTCTGAATATGCTGTTAGTAGTTTCGAGCTAAATACTATTGTAGACTATTTGGTTAAACCTTTTAGTTTTGATCGTTTTTTAAAAGCTATTCAAAAAACAGAAATCAGATGTAGTAACCTTAATGCTAAATTGCAAGACCATTCAATGTTTTTAAATGTAGATAAAACGCTTCATAAGATTGTATTTGAAGACGTTTTGTATCTAGAATCTGATCGTAATTATATTACTGTAGTAACAAAAACACAAAAATTATCGTATATAGATTCACTTAAAAACTGGAAGCAAAAATTACCAGAACACTATTTTATTCAAATTCATAAGTCATTTATTATTAATACTAAGTGTGTTGATAAAATTTCTGGTAATCAAGTATTTATAAGTGCTCAACGTTTGCCAATTGGTCGTACATTTAAGCCAGAATTACTTAAAAAATTAAAAATTATTTAATTTGGACTAATATTTGAGTAATTAGAACTGTATATTTAATTTTAAATAAATTTTTAGATGAAATCAAAACAATTATTTTTTTCGTTAGCCTTAGTGTTAACAGCGTCTTTTTCTATTGCTCAAGAAGTTAGTCTTGAGGATAAAGTATATGTTGTAAAAAACAAAACGATTAAACAAGATGGGGTCGATGTATCAAGTACTTTAACAGAAGAACAATCTGCTAAAATTTATGAGCTAGCAGAAGCAAAAAATAAGCAATTAAAAGCAGAAGCATTAGCGGTAAAAGAAGCAAAGAAAAAAGAGAAACAAGCTGAAAAAGAAATTAAACAAAAAGAGAAGCAAGCTAAAGCTGAAGCTAAAGAGCTAAAAGCGCAAGAAAAAGAAAGAAAAGCAGCCGAAAAGGAGCGTAAGAAAGCTGAAAAAGAACGTAAGAAAAAAGAAAAAGAGCATAAGAAAAAGGAAAAGGCAATTGCTAAGAAAGAAAGTGCGAAAAAAGCATTAGAAAAAGCTGAGGATAAGCTTGAAAAAGAAACTAAAAAATACAATAAATTAGACGGTAAAGGTAAGTTGTCTCCTAACGATAAAGTTAAATGGGAGGATAAGCTAGAGAAATTAAAATCTAAAGTTACTAAAGCACAACAAAAATTAAAAAAAGCATAAACTTTTGGACGGTCTTTTAAACGTAGCATTAATTCAGTCTGATTTGGTTTGGGAAAACCCAATACAAAATCGACTAAATTTTGAAAGTAAAATTGAAAGTTTAACCAAAGATGTAGATTTAATTGTATTACCAGAAATGTTTACTTCTGGTTTTACAATGTCTGCAGCTGCTGTTGCAGAAACCATGGATGGAGCAACCATACAATGGATGCTAAATTTAGCAAAAAGTAAGCAAGCAGCAATTGTAGGTAGTTTAGTTATAACCCAAAACGATAAGTTTTATAATAGATTAGTTTTTGTACGTCCTAATCAAACTATAGAGTATTATGATAAACGACATACTTTTACTTTAGCAGGCGAGGATAAAGTATATACTAAAGGTCAGCAACAATTAATTGTAAATTATAAAGGTTTTAAAATAAAACCATTGGTTTGTTATGACTTACGTTTTCCTGTTTGGGCTAGACTACAAGACGATTATGATATCCTTTTGTATGTTGCCAATTGGCCTGAAAAACGCATAAAAGCTTGGGACACTTTGTTGCAAGCAAGAGCTATTGAAAATATGAGTTATTGTATTGGTGTTAATAGAGTGGGTTTGGATGTAAATAATTATAACTATCCAGGACATTCAGCAGCATATACAGCTTTAGGAGGTTTGCTAACTAATTTACCAAATAATAAAGAGGGACTACAGCAAATAGTGTTAACCAAATCGCATATTACTGTGACCAGAGATAAGTTGAAATTTTTAAACGATAAGGATGCTTTTAATCTAAAGTAAAGTCAACTATAACTTCCCATCCTGATCTGATTTCTTCTGCTTTTTTACTGTAGCTAACGCGCTCTGCTTGTCTGTTTTGTAAAAAGCTACCAGGATCAAAAACACCATTTTTATTACTGTCAAAAATAACCCTTAAATAGTATTCGCCTGGTTTAAGAAAGAAAAAATCTAAAGGTCGTGCTTCAGTAGTGTATTGTTCATACTTTACTTCTCCTTTTTTATCTACAAACTGAACAATTAAAGGATATTCAGCATTTTTAATATTAACTCTAGCACTACCTAAACTTGCTTCTTTTTCTGTTCTTAATGTGTAGTTTAAAGTATCATTAGTCGCTTCAAAAAAATCAGTTATTGTATTTGGTAATAACTGTACTTTATAACCATGGTCTTGTGTTTTTTCAAACTGTAACTCAATTGTGTTTTGTAAAGAGTCCAATTTACTGGTAAAAGCAATGTTTACAGAGTCTTTGTCAATAATTTTAATTTGCTTTTTATCAAATTTAGTAATTGGTACATTGCTCCATAATTTTAATGGCTCATACATGCCAATTGTGCTGGTCGGACTTGACTTTATTAGTAATGAATCTTTTTTATTATCCTTAATTCTGACAGTAAAAGTGTCTATGATTTTACGATTTGTTACCTTAAATACTAACGAGTCTACTTCTAGTTTAGGTTTATAATAGTAGTTTAAACTATCGGTTTCTTGATCTTTAATATATTTATATTCAAAATCCTCAGGAACATTGGATAAGATATCAATTTTCATTTTTTTATAATCCTTCCCTTGAAAACCAAATGCTATTTTTTCTCCAGAAATTAGTCTAGCATTTTCAGCTTTATAATCTAAATTCTCTTTAAACAGTTTTAATTTGTAAAAAGGGGTTGTGTCATTTGATACAGTAATAAAATCTTCATAAAATCCAATTTTATCACTTTTTTGTTCAAAAGTAATATTACTATTATTGTCTTTTATTGCAACCAACTTGTATTTTCCAGCTTTTAAGTTTTCTAATTTAAAATTAGTGGTGCTGTCCAGTGTGTTAGTTATGTATTTTGGGTTGTCTTTATAAACAATGCTATCTGTGTAGGTTGTGTCAGCTTCATATAAATTAACAGATATAAATGGATCTGTTTCCCTTTCAAGTGCATCCATTACGCTTCCTTTAACTGATAGGGAATCTATGTAATCTCCTGTTGAGAATACATATCTATAATAAGGATAGGGATTTTCTTCATTGTTATCAACAATACTATTTCCAAAATTTATAGCAAATGTTGTATTTGGTGGTAGTGTGTCAAAAATCTTGATTTTTATATATTTACTTGCAGTACCTAGAGGTGTGATTTCTGGTTTGGTTTTCATTGGAGGAGATATAACAAGTTGTTTTGTTAAATCTTTGGTTTTAACATACTCGTTAAAATATATCCTGATTTCTTTACTTTTAAAATTTTTAGAAAAGTTTGGTGGAGTAGCGTATTCAATCTCAGGAGGAGTAATATCCTTCTCGCCTCCAGAAATGGTTCCTCTGTTAGCACAATTAATAAATGTAAGTGCTAAAACACTATAAAAACAAAAATTTAAAAGACGATTTTGCATATAATTTTTAATGAAGTTACAAATTAACAACATATTTATGTTTTAACGAAAAATGCTTTAAGCTATTGCCATAGTTGCAATACTAATTTTAATGTTTTCGGCTTTATTTAATTCTATAATACAGGCTTCTAAAGTGTTTCCTGTAGTAATAACATCATCTACTAAAAGAATATGTTTGTTTTCTAATAAATCTGGTTGGGTTATGGCAAAAGCTTCGTTGTTTAATTGCCAGCGTTCTAATCTGCTTTTTCTAGCTTGTGATTGGTTACTATTTGTTATCTTAATTAATAATTGGTCATTAAATTCAGTTTTTAAAGCCTTAGCAATATTTTGACCAAATTTAGTAACTTGGTTGTAGCCTCTTTTTTTAGTTTTTTAGCGTGTAATGGTACTGGTATTACAAGGTCAATATTGTTTTTGTAATGTTGATTTGTTTTTAATTCTTCGCCTAACCAAAGCCCAAAAAAGTCACTGACTTCTTCATTTTTACCGTATTTTAATTGATGTAACAATTGTTGTACGATACCTTTTTTTCAAATCTTAGTAATGCAGTAGCAGCTTCGATTTTTGCTCGACCATAAAAGACTTTTTTAACAAAAGGATTATTATCCAAATGAAAATTTGTTGTTGGTAAACTATGTCTGCAATCTACACATATAAAATGCTCGTTGTCTGATAATTGGTTTTTACATGCTGAACATACCAGTGGAAAAAATAAATTTATCAAAGCATTTATACTCATAAATTAGTGGTCTATTAGTTTAATAATTGTTAAAATTGTGTCAATCAACCAAGTTATTTGCATTAAAACTTATTTTGACAGTGTTTTTATCCAAGTTATCGAAAAATTGTTAGTTATACGGATTTTAAAAATATTTTTGCTGTGTTATATTTTCCCAAAAATTGATTAAACATTTATTTAATTAGTATTAAATAGGTGTTTTAGTAACTAACAGACATATGATAATTTTCCCACATGCCTACAATTATAGGTTAATCATTGGTTCTCTATTTGTCGCCTTTATTGCATTAGGTGTCTATAGTTATGTAAGTGTATCTAAATTAGATGAATATAATAGTTATATCTCTCAAGAAAAAAACTGCTAGAAAACGAATTGTCAGAAATGATAATACGTTATGAAAATATTAGAACCGAAGACGAAATTTTAAACGAAAGATTAACCCAGTCTAAAATTAGAATCATTCGTATATTAGACTCAGTCAAAGCTGTTGCACCAAGTGCTTCCTTATTATCTTACTATAGAGCAGAAATTAAAGATTTACAGAATGAAAAAGATGCGGTTTTAGACTTGTTGACCAAATCTCAAGAAGAAAATAAACGTTTGCAATTAGCCGCATTAGAAGCTAAATTAAATTACCAATCTATAAAAAGCGCAACCAAAAATTTAAAAGTAAAAAATAAAGATTTAACTGTGGTTAATACAGAGTTATCTAACAAAATTGATAATGCTAGCTTTTTAGAAATAGAACAATTAGAGGCTCAGGCTGTAAAGCGAATTACAAAAAAACGAATTGTTAGTACTGAAAAATATAAAAAAGCAAATAAACTACATGTTGCGTTTACAGTATCTAAAAACAAATTTGTAGAAGAAGGAGATAAATATTTATACCTGCAAATATTAAGCCCTAGCAACAATATAGTTGCAGATGAAGGTTCTGTTAATTTTGGAAAAGAATCTTTAATATTTACCAAAAAAATAAAAGTGGCTTATAAAAAAGAAGACATAAAAGTAGAAACCATAATTACCACAGATATAGATCAACCATTCACAGAAGGTGTTTATTTTGTAAACGTCTTTAATGACAATAAAAGGTTAGGGAGTACGTCCATAACATTAAAATAAAGTTAAAAAACGATTCTATTATAACTAAACAACTTTAAAGGGTATAGTTTTACTAGTAAGCGATTAAATAATTATCTTATATTCGTTGAAAATTTTATTAAACCACTCTTTTTTTGAACAAAATCAATTTTTTAAAAGAATCAATCAAAAGTTTAAAAACTTCAGGAACCTTATTTCCTAGTTCAAGATTTTTAGCTTCAAAATTACTTAGTGCAATTGATTTTGAAAAGGCAAAGCTAATAGTAGAGTTTGGTCCAGGTAATGGTATCATAACTAAACAGATTTTACAGCGCTTAAGTCCTAATGCAAAACTAATTACATTTGAAATTAATGATAAGTTTTATAACGCGTTATTAAAAATTGATGATCCAAGACTTATTGTTACTAATCAATCTGCAGATCAAGTCATGGATGTAATCAAGCAATATGGTTTTGATAGTACAGATTACATAGTGTCTAGCTTACCATTAACCAATATACCTAAGCCAATAACCAATTCTATTTTAAACAGTGCTTATGCTTGTTTAAAGCCAAAGGGTTATTTCTTCCAGTTCCAATACAGCCTAACATATTACAACACTTTAAAGCAAATATTTAAAGGCAAAGTCCATTTAGGTTTTGAGGCTTTAAACCTTCCGCCTGCTTTTGTTTACACTTGTCAAAAAGACTAATCATTTTTTGGTTGTACACTTTTATTTATCGTTTATCTTTGTACTATTATGGCAAACAACGACGATCAATTTAAAAAAGTAATCTCTCATGCAAAAGAGTATGGTTACGTATTCCAAAGTAGTGAAATCTACGACGGACTTAGTGCAGTATATGATTACGCTCAAAACGGAGCAGAATTAAAGAAAAACATACGCGACTATTGGTGGAAAGCAATGGTGCAAATGAATGATAATATTGTTGGTATTGATGCAGCAATATTTATGCATCCAACCACATGGAAAGCCTCAGGCCACGTAGATGCTTTTAGCGATCCTTTAATAGATAATAAAGATTCTAAAAAAAGGTATAGAGCAGATGTTTTAGTCGAAGATTATTGTGCTAAAATTGAAACCAAAATTGAAAAAGAAGTTAAAAAAGCTGAAAAACGTTTTGGAGAAGCTTTTAATAAAGAAGAATTTTTAGCAACAAATGGTCGTGTTTTAGGTTATCAAGAAAAAATTGATACTATTTTAAAACGATTAGGAAAATCTCTTGAAGCAGAAGATTTAGCAGATGTTAAAGCATTAATCGAAGAGTTAGAAATAGCTTGTCCATTAAGCGGAAGCAGAAACTGGACAGATGTTAAGCAATTTAACCTAATGTTTGGCACAAAATTAGGAGCCTCTGCCGAAACTGCAATGGATTTGTATTTACGTCCAGAGACAGCTCAAGGAATATTTGTTAACTTTCTTAATGTGCAAAAAACAGGTCGAATGAAAATTCCGTTTGGTATAGCACAAACAGGAAAAGCGTTTAGAAACGAGATTGTTGCAAGACAATTTATTTTTAGAATGCGTGAGTTTGAGCAAATGGAAATGCAATTTTTTATCAAACCAGGTACACAAAAAGAATGGTTTGATTACTGGAAAGAAACAAGATTAAAATGGCATAAATCACTTGGTTTAGGAGAAGATAACTATCGTTTTCATGACCATGAAAAATTAGCACATTATGCTGATGCAGCAACGGATATCGAGTTTAAATTCCCGTTCGGATTTAAAGAGTTAGAAGGTATTCACTCACGTACAGATTTTGATTTAAAACAACACGAAGAGTTTTCTGGTAAAAAACTACAGTATTTTGATCACGAAGAAAAAGCAAGCTATACACCTTACGTTTTAGAAACCTCTATTGGTTTAGATCGTATGTTTTTGGCAGTATTTTCAAAAGCTTTAGTTGAAGAAGAATTAGAAAACAATACCACAAGAACAGTACTTAAATTACCAGCAGTTTTAGCACCTGTAAAAGCAGCTATTTTTCCTTTAGTTAAAAAAGATGGATTGCCAGAAGTAGCTAAACAAATTGTTGAAGACTTAAAATGGGATTTTAATGTGTTTTATGACGAGAAAGATGCAGTAGGTAAGCGTTACAGGCGTCAGGATGCAAACGGAACACCATTTTGTATAACTGTTGATCATGACACTTTAGAAGACAACACAGTTACCATTCGTCACAGAGATACAATGGATCAAAAACGTGTTAAAATTGAAGAGCTTCGTGATATTATCAAAAAAGAAGTAGATGTTAAAGAGTGGTTAATGAAAATGTAATTAGCACTTTTATTATTTTATATAAAAACGCCCAACTAAACAGTTTGGGCGTTTTTTTATAGTCTATTAAAAATAGGCTTTTAGTTGTACATTTCCAGTGTGTATCGTAGTGCTTGTTTCTGTTTTACGACCAAAATAAGTCAAGTTTAAATCCAAAAATTTGGTTAGCTTTTTTTGTGCTAATAGTGACCAAGTAAAGTTTTTTCCTGGTTGTAGGCCTTCTAACATTTGGTAGGCTACAGGGCTGTTAGCGTTTCCATTAAAAGTGTTATTAAAAACATTAAACTCTCCAGAAACAGCTCCTATTTGTGCATTGTTTTTTGGAGAAAAAGCAAAGGATAATCCATATTTATTTTGATCTAAAGTTTCTAAGTTATTAATTGTGTTTTCCTTATTTGTTATCTGGTAAAACACATCAAATTGTACGTTGTCATTAAGTAAATACGATAATTTTGGATTAAAACGTTTGGTGTCTATATCAAAGTTTTTACTGCTAAAATTTTCGCTGTTGCTAAATTGTTCTTCTAAAGCTGAAGTTACAGTGACTAACCAGCTATTTTTAATTTTATGTATAAAATTAATTTGATGACTTTTTAAATTGTTTTCAATAAACCCAAAACTTAAAGTGTTTTCGCTACTGTTCCATAAATACGTGTATGATGTTGTGTAGCGTTGCTTTCCACGATTAAAAAATAATACATTTCTAAAATTTAAAGTTAATCCTAGTTGATTGTCTTTGTCTGCACTAAAAGGGTTTAAATCAAAATCAGCGGTAGTTCTTTGTATTTTTCTATCAATTAAATAACTGGACTGATTATAAAACTTAGAGAAAAAACGTTTGGTTCTATGCTCTGTATTAACCCAATTAATTGGGTTTAAAGTCAAGGTTTGACTCAGTCTGTTTTGATGCGTTTTAATATAGACTTGATTAGGTAATAAAACTCTAATATAATCTCCTTGATCTTGGAATTGAGCAATTTCAAATTCTTCAAGCTCCTGAATACCATTTTGGTTATAATCAATCCAAGTATAAGCACCTTGCCCAGATTCTACCTGTACATATGTAAAGTCTTGTTGTGGTAACGTACCTGAGTTGGTTTCAAAAGCAGTATTCCAAAGTATTCCATTTTTTAAAAAACGTTGACTAAATAACAACCTGGAGTTTAATGAGTTTTCATTGTCCTGGTCTTCATCTTCATTTTTTAAAGTTCTGTAATTGACATATAAAGACAAATTGGTTTTTTGGTTTTTAATTAATCTAGAGTCTAAATAATAAGTGTTGGAGCTGTTAACTCGATCTAAGTTTCCATTTCTTAAACTATCATTAACACGATGTTTATATCCAACTTCAGCATAAATATTTGTACTGTCTCCAATTCCTGTAAAAGCTTCGTAAGCTGTAAAACGCTGAGTCAGATCCGTAAAAGCTTCAGTTTCGTTAATGCGTTCTTTGTTTTCTTCAGCCGAAAAACCAACACCAAGCCATTGTTTATTTAAATCATAAATGCTACGATTATAGGTTCTGAAAAATTGTGAGGAGTTTTGGTCTCCCTTAGCTTTTAATATATTACTGGTAGTTGATAATTGTAATTTACCAATATTAATATTGGCATTTATATTGTGCTTGCTTCCAGAAAAACTTTCAGAATAATTTAAGTGCTGAAAACTATAGTTTGCGTATCCTTTTTTTAAATGAAAACTTTTCAGGCCAACCGATACTAAGGCTTGATTACCAAGGTTAGTGTTTAATAGTTCAGAATTGGTTTGACTTAAATTCCAATCGCGATTAAATTCAGGTTCGTATAATCGTTGTATGGTTTTAAAATCTTGCTGTATATAATCTGTGTCTAAAACAGCAGCTAAGCTCCATGTGCTATCATTTTTAATAAGATTTTGCTCAACTGTTAATTTGCTTGCAAATCCATTATTATTGTTATCGTCAAGGTTTGAAAATAAATTTAGGTCGTTTTTACTACCTGCAATTTCAAAACCAATTTTTGTTTTAATTGACGGTTGGTATACGACATTTACAGTAGCTATTTGTAATAAGGTTGGTGCAGCAAGTTGTACAATTGGAGCGTAATTACCTTGAGGTACACCAGCAATTGGTTGTACATATTGATAAATATTATTAATGGCATTGTTTGAAGTTATAATGTAATCGCCTTGATTATCTCCAACCAAAGTAAAAGTAACACCAAACAATGTATCATCAGGATTATTTGAAAACACATAAACGTCTTGTCCGTTAATATTATCTTTTTTGTATAAAATTCTATTTTCGTTAAACGTTTCTGGAACTTCCGACGAGGCAACCATAAGTTGACTATCATCTCCTGCAGTACTTAATATAGAAACTTGATCTTCAGATAAATTTTGTTGAAGCGGATTATTCTTAGAGTCACTTTCAGAGTATACAGAAGCGCTAATATTTAATTTTTCACTGTTGTGATTACCTCCTGCAAAAGCTACTATCCTAGAATAATCACGTTCAGAGTACTGAAAATCTACACTAATTCTCATTTCAGATGTTACAGGATAAGTCGCGTTAAAAATAATTTCGCCAGCATTATAATCTATGATGTAATCTTCGTTTTCACCACGTTTTAAAGCGACACCATTTACATAAACCGTTTCGCTACCAGAAACAATAAGTACAAATAATTCGCCATTTGGTCCCTGTAGTTTATATGGTCCTTGATTTCCTTCTTGAGCTGTAAATTGGTAATTACTAAATTGTCCTCTTACTAATGCACCAGAAGCAAAAACATTGGTTTGTTGACTTTCGTTTCCAAATCTAGCCTTAACCTGTAGCCCTTGTACACGTTTGCTAAAAGAAGCAAAGTAGGATTGCTCATTAATTAAGTCTATATCTCCTGCACGAATAGACCATTGGTCAGAAAATAATTCTAAAAAAACTTGATCAAACTCGTCTAAACGTTGTGAATACCCACTTTCCTGTAATGGTATGTTTGCATCTTGTATGCTAGCTCTAAGCGATACCTTATCGTTTAGTTTACCTGTAATTTGTAAGTCAAGCTCGCTATTTAAAACCGAGTTTTGATTGTTTCCAATTGTGACACCACGACTAATGCTTCCAGAAGTTGTTAAGCCATCAAAAGGTGTATAGGCTTGTTTGTTATTGGGTTGTCTTAACTGGATTATTTTACTAAGATTATCTGTGTTTTCAACGATAATACTTTTATCAAATTGTTTGTAGGTTCTTGTTATAAACTCAGGATAATTCTGATAGCTAATTATTATACTGTCACTTTCTATTGGTTTTAAAAAGTAAGTATAGATTTTGCGTAATCCACCTTGTAGTGAGAAGCGTTTATTAGGTGTCCTGATTTGGTTTCAACTTTAAAACCATTTTGTTTTATACTAACACTATCAATTTGTATGCTAATGTTTGTAGCTACTGTTTTTCGGTTTGACCCATTAGTTTGTTCTTGCGAAAACGCAAAAATTCCGAAGAAAAACAACAAACAGGTTAAAGTTAATTTCATCTACAAGTATAACACCATAATTACTATATTATTTTGTTAATATTTTTTCAGTAAAAACAGAGTGATTTATCTTGTAAAAGTAAACCATTATTTAATTTAGCCGAAACAAATATTTTAAGCTTTAAACAATCTTGTAATAAAGGTTGACTTAAGTAAAACAATAAATAAACACTCATGAAAATTATCTCATACAACGTAAACGGAATCAGAGCTGCAATCAATAAAGGATTTATAGAATGGCTTGAAAGTGCCAATCCAGATGTTGTTTGTTTGCAAGAGATAAAGGCAATGGAAGAGCAGTTGGATTTAAATTTGTTTAAAGACGCTGGTTACCATTATAATTATTGGTTTAGTGCTCAAAAAAAGGCTATAGTGGTGTTGCAATCTTGTGCAAAACAAAACCTAATCATGTAGAATATGGTACAGGAATAGAGTCTATGGATTTTGAAGGACGTAACATTCGTGTAGATTTTGATGGGCTTTCAGTCATGAGTATGTATTTACCATCAGGTACCAATGCAGCAAGATTAGAACATAAATTTGAATACATGGATTTAATCCACAATTATCTAAACGACCTTACAAAAACATTACCAAACCTAGTAGTTTGTGGTGATTATAATATTTGTCATGAAGCTATAGATATACACAACCCAAAAATGAAAGGGGTTTCTGGTTTTTTACCAGCAGAGCGTGAGTGGCTTGGTAATTTTATAGATTCAGGATTTATAGATTCGTTTAGATACTTAAATCCAGAGCGTCAAGAATATTCATGGTGGAGCTATCGTGCAAATGCAAGAGCTAATAATAAAGGTTGGCGTTTAGACTATGCAATGGTTAGTCAACCACTACAACAAAATATTAAAAGAGCAGTTATATTACCAGAAGCTAAACACAGCGATCACTGTCCTATTTTAGTCGAAATAGAATCTTAAACCCCAAATAAATAAAAATGAAAAACAGAGTAACAATCATCCTATTAGTATTAATTGCAACCAGTTGCGTCTCTCCAAAAGTTTATAAAGAGTTAGAAAGTAGCTATGCAGAATTAAAAAAAGAAAACCGAAGCCTAAAAGATGAAAATGCCGATTTATTACAACAAAAAAATCAAGCATTAACTGACTTAGCACAATTGCAATCTAAATATGATGAGGCAGTAAACCGTCGTGATCAATTAGAATCTGATTATACTGTCGCAAAAAATAAATACGATACATTAAAAGCATCTTATGACGCATTGGACGCAAACAGTAGTTCTGCAATAGCAGCAAACACCAAAAAAAATCGAGAACTTTTAGCACAATTAGAGACTAAAGAACAGGCTTTAGCAACCGAAAACGCAAGATTAGCACAACTTAAAAAAGAGCTAGAATCACGCTCACAACGTGTAGCAGACCTAGAAAGTGTTATTGCAGCAAAAGAAGCCGAAATGACAGCTTTAAAAAATGCTATATCTAGTGCATTAACAGACTTTGAAGGAAAAGGTTTAACTGTTGAGCAACGTAATGGTAAAGTTTATGTATCCATGGAAAATAAACTATTATTCCAATCAGGTAGTTGGGCAGTTGGGATACAAGGTCGCAAAGCGGTAAAACAACTTGGTACAGTATTAGGAGATAATCCAGAAATATCAGTGTTAATAGAAGGTCACACAGACAACGCACCATATTCGCCAAAAGGTAATATAAGTAACAACTGGGATTTATCCACCAAACGTGCTACTGCAATAGTTAATATTCTACAAGAAAATAGTAATATAAAAGCAGATAATTTAACAGCAGCAGGACGTGGTGAGTATGCACCAATAGCAACTAACACAACGTCAGAAGGTAAAGCAAAAAACCGTCGTATAGAGGTGATATTAACACCAAAACTAGATAAGATTACCAATCTTTTAAATAATTAATTGGGCGTTACCCAAGGGTCAGGCTATCCGTTATATCTTTTTTTTGCCATTTATGGCAGCAAAAAAAGGATGCCACGACTATCCTTAACGCATAACCAGAGACATATAAAAAAGACCTTTAGTTACAAATAATAACTAAAGGTCTTTTTATATTTGTTAAATAACCAATCTTTAAAATCAATGAAATACACAACACTACCAAATACAGATATTAAAGTTAGTAAAATTTGTTTAGGTACAATGACCTTCGGAAATCAAAATACCGAAACTGAAGGGCATGCACAACTAGATTATGCAGTACAACAAGGTGTTAATTTTATTGACACAGCCGAGTTGTATCCAGTTCCTGCAACTGCAGAAACATCAGGTAGAACAAGTCAAATTATAGGGTCTTGGTTAAAACATCAAAAAGAGAAGATTTAGTAATCGCTTCTAAAATTGCAGGAACAGGAGATTATACAGCACACATACGTACAACAGGTTTCGCAGCTAATGCTATAAAACAAGCAGTAGATTTAGAGCTTAAAAGACTACAAACAGATTATATAGACTTATATCAATTACATTGGCCAGAACGTCAAACCAATACCTTTGGTGTTAGAGACTATAGTCACAACCCTAATGATCCTTGGGAAGATAATTTTAAAGAAGTTTTAGAAACCTTAAATGATATTAAAAAACAAGGTAAAATAAGAGAAGTTGGTTTGTCAAACGAAAAAGCTTGGGGAACAATGCGTTATTTAGAAGAATCTAAAAACAATAATTTACCAAGACCAGTTACCATACAAAATGCCTACTCGCTAATAAATCGTGTTTTTGAAGGTGATTTAGCTGAGGTGTCTCTAAGAGAGAATATAGGTTTATTGGTGTATTCTCCTATGGCATTTGGTGTACTTTCTGGAAAATATATCAAAGGTAAACAAGATGAAAACTCAAGATTAAACTTATTTCCAAGGTTTGCAAGATACAGTAGTGAGCAATCAACTTTAGCAACAAAAAAATATCTAGAATTAGCAGAAAAATACAATGTTTCCTTAGCTCAAATGGCTTTATCCTTCGTAAATCAGCAGCCATTCGTAACGTCAAATATCATTGGAGCCACTAACCTAAATCAACTAAAAGAGAATATAGATTCTATTAATTTAACATTAAGTAAAGAAATATTACAAGATATCGATGCAATTCATTGCGTTATTCCAAATCCTGCTCCATAAGTAATGTAGGCAATTACTTTACTTTTAACACAATTTACCGATGAAAAACGCTTTTTGTCTATAATAATATTTTTAACAGTTTTACAACATGTTTTTTATAGTTTAGGAAATTAATTAACTAACGATTTCTCAAAATAATGAAAAAAACTACGTTCATTTTAGCGTTGCTATTCCTATTAGTTGGATGGCAAGCTAACTCACAAATTACAACATACCCTTATTCTGAAGATTTTGAATCTGGCGATGGAGGTTGGGTAGCAGATAACACAAATAATGGGTCTTGGGAGCTTGGACTTCCAGATAATATTATTATTAATAGTGCTGCATCAGGAGCTAACTCTTGGGTAACTAATTTAACTGGAGAATATAATGTTTCTGAAGACTCATATGTGGTTAGTCCGGTTTTTGATTTAACATCTATGACAGCTCCAACGATATCATTTAATATTTGGTATGAATCAGAATTCAGTTGGGATGGTACAGTTTTTCAAAGTTCTATTGATGGAGGTGCTACTTGGCAAAACGTTGGGGTTTTAACTGATGCAAACTGGTATACAGACGGAACAATTAACGGTAATCCAGGAGGTCAGCAAGTTGGTTGGTCTGGAAGAAACGGTTCTGGTTCTGATGGTTGGATTAGTGTTTCTCATTTGTTAGATGGTTTAGCAGGAGAGTCTAATGTGATTTTAAGATTTGCGTTTGGATCTGATGGATCAGTTGTAGACGAAGGTTTTGCTTTTGATGATATTTCTATATTTAACACGACGTGCCCTAGCCCTAATTCTATTACTATAGCTGGTTTAACTGAAAACTCAGTAGATATCTCTTGGATAGCAGGAGGGACTGAGACAGAGTGGCAAATTTCGCTGCAATCTGCAGGAACAGGGGTTCCAACTACAGATGGCGTGGTTACGACAATAAATGACCCTTATCCTGTAACAGGATTAACACCAAGTACGGCTTATGAAGTTTATATCAGATCGAATTGTGAAGTAAATGGATATAGTACCTGGATTGGCCCTTTAAACTTTACAACATTTAACACCCCTCCGCCAGCTCCAACAGGAGTAACTTGTGCTTCAGGAGGTTCTACATTTATATTTACTGAAGATTTCGGAACTGTTTCGGGGAATGCACCATCGGGATGGACAGGTACTGGATTTGATGGTTCAAACGGTAATTGGAGAATTACAACAGAAAGTGCTAATTCAACATCTACAGGTCCAAATATTACATGGGATGGTAATTCAGGAACCCATTTAGAATATGAAGGTTCTGGTAATACAACAAATGTAGCCTCTGCAATTACACCTGCTATTGATTTATCGACAGCAGTAGATGGAGCAGAATTATCTTTTTACATGCATGCTTTTGGTGGTGATATGGGAACTCTAAGTATTGGAGTTAGTGCCTCTCAAACAGGTCCTTTTACCAATGAATATACTTGGATTGGAGACTATCAATCTACAGCAGATGAAGCTTGGGTACCAATAGGTGTTAATTTGGATGCTTATTTAGGACAAGTCATATATATTGAAATTAGCTATGTTGGAACAGGTGATACTTGGGAAAGTGACATGGCTATAGATCAAGTCCGTGTTGAAGCATGTGGAACGTTTTGTGTTGCTCCAACAGCGATTACAGCAACTAGTATAACAGAAACAGCTGCAGATATTTCTTGGACACCAAGTGGTGCCGAAACAGAATGGAATTATGTAATACAACCTTCAGGAACTGGCGTTCCAACTTCAGGAACGACAGTTACAACTACAACAATTTCAGAAACAGGATTAACTCCTTTAACTGACTATGAGGTTTATGTTCAGGCTGTATGTGGAGCAGATACTAGTACATGGGCTGGACCATTTAATTTTTCTACTCTAGCAGTGTTTAATTTTACATTAGACTGTGCTACGGATGGTCCACAAACTATCGACTACTGTTACGATAACAATGACACTAATGTATTTACTTTTTCTTCAACTGACGGTACACCTTTAAACTTAACTATTAATACTGGTCAAGTTGAAAATAATTTTGATGAAGTTATTGTATTAGACTCAGATGGGGTTACTAATTTAAATGCTGCTACCCCATATGGAAATAGTGGTCAAATAGGAGGTTTAACCTTTCAATCTACAGGTGATACAATTTCATTTGCTATTGAATCTGATGGAAGTGCTAGTTGTCAAAGTAATGGATACACTTCTGTTAATTTGACAGTAAGTTGTGCTACCTGTATTAATCCTACAGCGTCTTTTGTTTTTGTCGATGATTGTGATAATGGAGATCAATTTTTAGTTGATGTTGATATTACTTCATTAGGTGATGCAACATCTTTATTAATTGAAGATAATCAAGGTACTACTCCTGTTAGTATTACAGCTACAGGGATCCAACAATTTGGACCTTATCCGTTTAATGTTGATGTTCAGTTTACAGTTTCAAATGAACAAGATGTGAATTGTGTCATAAATAGTAATTCTATTTCACTTGCAGCTTGTCCACCAGTAAATGATAATCCATGTAATGCAACCGTTGCATCTGTAAATGCAGATGAAACTTGTACAGTAATTTATTCTGGAACTTTATTAGAGGCTACGGATTCTGGTGTACCAAATGGATCTTGTACTACTAGTGCAGATGATGATGTTTGGTATGAGTTTACCGCCATAGATGATCAGCAAATCATTCAAATTCAAAATGTTGTTGGTGGATTTAATGTCGATCACGCAGTTTATGAAGGTGCTGATTGTAACAATTTAACAGAACTTTACTGTACTACAGATGATAGTAGTTTAACACCAACTTTAGTAATTGGTAATACATATTATATCAGAGTGTTTTCTGCTGGAACAACAGCAACAACAATAACTTTTGATTTATGTATTCAAACTTTAGGAGTACCAACATATTGTACAGAAGCTTTACCAATATGTGCGGATCCTACAATTTTCTATCCAAGTATTGTTGGTGATCAAGTGGCGCCGCCTTATATTGATTATTTTTGTTTAGGTAGTCAACCGGACCCACAATGGAATACTATTCAATTTGATGATCCAGGTGATTACGTGTTTCAATTAGCGCAAACTAATGATGCCGGAGTAGGATTAGATATTGACTTTTTAGTTTGGGGACCATTTGTAGGTCAAGAAACTGGTTGTTTTGAATTGTTACCTTCTAGTATTGCAGATTGTAGTTTTTCTGGTACAGCAACAGAAACAATTACATTAACTGGTGTACCAGCAAATTCAGTTTATATTATATTAATCACTAACTTTTCTCAGGAATCTGGTACATACGTTTTTACTCAAGAATCAGGTCCTTTAGATGGAACTAATTGTGATGTTGTTTGTGACGTTGCATTGGATTATGATGGTATTGCAATTGAGCAAGGTGCTACGACAGCAGAAGGATTTAGTGATGATATTAATTTATGTGGATATCCATCAGTAACTCTAACAGCTGATACAGCTTATGCTGTGGATAGTTACGATTGGTATTTTAATAATATTTATCAAGATGGAGCTACAGGACCAACATTTGAAGCTACAGAATCAGGTCAATATATGGTTATTGTTGGAGGCGGTATCTGTGATGATTTTACATCATCATTAGTTGCAACCATAAACTTCTTTGATAATCCAACAGTAACTCAGGCTTCTGATTTAGAGGTTTGTGATGATGGTACAGGTAGTGGTGTTGGTGTTTTTGATTTAGAAAGTCAAACAGCAACAATTTTAGGAACACAAGATCCAGCTGAATTTATTGTTACTTATCATGAAACTTTATCTGATGCACAATCAGGAGTTAGTGCGATAGTTTCTGACTATACGGCTACTGATGGTACAACAATTTATGTTAGAGTTGAAGATGTAGATGCTGTCGGATCTATGTCAGGATGTGCTTCAACTAACACTAATTTTAATTTAGTAGTAAATACTTCTCCAGAAGCTAATCAACCTGCAGATATTGAGGTCTGTGATGATAGTTCTGTTAGTAATATTTTTGATTTAACAGAAGATGAAGCGACTATTTTAGGCACACAGATAAATGTTACGATTACTTATCATACATCTGAAAATGATGCATTAAATGGTGTTGATGCTATATCTAATCCAGAGTCTTACACCGTTGGAAATGATGCTGAAGTTATTTATGTTAGAGTTGAAAATAATGCTTCAAGTGATTGCTTTGCAACGACTACTTTTAATGTAATTTATGGTACAGCACCAGAAACGACTTTTGATAGCGCTATAACTTATGAGGTTTGTCCAAGTGCAACCTCACCAATAACAATTGTAGCAGAAGCTGTAAATTATACAGCCTCAGAGGTAAGTATTGTTTGGTATAATGAAGGTGTTATCATACCAGGAGCTAATGATTTATCACTAAACACTGTATTAACAGCAGGAGAATACGAAATAGAAGTAACTTTTAACGACACAGGTTGTTCACAATCAGCTTTTGTAGAAGTAACCGAGTTAGAAACTTGTATCATACCTCAAGGTATTTCGCCAAATAATGATGGTTTCAATGATAATTTTGATTTAAGTAGTTTTGATGTTCAAAGTCTAGAGATTTTTAATCGTAATGGACGTAAAGTATATTCTAAAACGAATTATACAAACCAATGGGAAGGACAATCAGACAGCGGAGATATGCTACCAGTAGGAACATATTACTATGTTATGAAGTACCAAGGTACCAAAACAAAAGCCTCTTGGGTATATTTAAACAGATAAACTAACTAGAAAACCAAAAAACAACAGATGAAAAAAATAGTATATATTGTATTCCTAGTGTTTATAGGTGTACAAGCCCAACAAGACCCACAATATACACAGTATATGTATAACATGAATGTGGTAAACCCAGCCTACGCAGGCTCAACAGAAAGTGTATCAATAGGTGCACTTTATAGAAGTCAATGGGTTGGATTAGAAGGCGCACCAACAACAGGTACACTAGCGATACATTCTCCAGTAGGAAAAAATGTAGGTTTAGGTTTCTCTTTAATTAGTGACGAAATTGGACCAGTACAAGAAACCAATGCTTACGTAGATTTTTCTTATACCATACCAGTAGGAAACACAACTAAATTAGCTTTTGGATTAAAAGCAGGAGCAACCTTTCATGATATTGGATTAACAGTATTAGAGCTTACAGATCCAGACGATCCATTTTTCTCAGAGAACATTAATGAGACGACACCAAATATTGGAGCAGGATTATATTTTTATAAGCCAAGTAAGTATTACATTTCAGCCTCTATGCCAAACATATTAAGTTCGGTACATTTAGATGCTAATGGCTACAAAATAGGGTCAGAAACACAACACTTTTTTGGAGCAGCAGGATACGTATTTGATTTATCAGAAAACTTTAAGCTAAAGCCACACGCTTTAGCTAAAGTTGCTTTTGATGCACCAGTAAGTTTTGATGTCAATCTAAACTTGTTTATGTATGACGTTGTAGAAGTAGGAGCAGGTTACCGTTTAGACGATTCTTTTAGTGGTATGGTTAATTTTTTAGTTGCACCAAACTTAAGAATAGGCTATGCTTATGACAGTATCCAATCACAATTAGATGTAGTGACCAATGCTTCGCATGAGATTTTTATCAATTTTGATATCAATTTACCAAGAAAAGTATCACGTTCACCACGTTATTTCTAATCCATTAAGTTAACCAAGACAATGAAAAAAATACAACTATTTATATGCGCTATCTTATTAAGCAGCACTTGTGTGTTTGCTCAAAGTGATGCGACAAAAAAAGCCGATAAACATTTTCAAAAATTAGAATTTGTCGAAGCAGCAAAATCTTATACTAAGTTAGTAGAAGACGGTAAAGGGTCTACTTATGTTTATTCTAAACTAGCAGAAGCTAATTATAATACATTCAATACAGTAGAAGCTGAGAAATGGTATGCAAAAGCAATTGAAGCTGGAGCATCAGAACCAGAAATGCTTTACAAGTATTCTGAAATGTTAAAAGCAAATGGAAAATATGAAGCGTCTAATGTGCAAATGAACAAATTTGCAGCAATGTCTCCTGGCGATGATCGTGCGGTAGCTTACAATTTAAATCCTAATTATTTAGATGATATATTAAAGTCTGAAGAAAAATTTACAGCAAAAAATTTAGATATTAATACACCAGCTTCTGATTTTGGAGGAACATTTAAAGATGGAATGCTTTATATAACCTCTTCAAGAAACGATTCTAGACGTAATTATGGCTGGAATGATCAACCATATTTAGATGTGTATCAATTAAATATGTCTGAAGATGGTGGTTTTTCTGAAGCAAATTTACTTTCAGGTAAGATAAACACTAAACACCATGAAGGTATTGTTTCTATTACACCTGATGGTAATACATTATATTTTTCTAGAGAAAGTTTTTTTGAGAATATGTATGAAAAGCTAGAGGGTGATAATACAAAAATTAGTGTTTTACAGTTATTTAAGGCTACCAAAAATGGTGATTCTTGGACAAATGTTCAACCTTTAAACATCAACACAAATAGTTATTCTGTTAAAAATCCTTCTGTTAGTAAAGATGGTAAAACATTATATTTTGCTTCTGACAAGCCAGGAGGTTTTGGTAAATATGATATTTACAAAGCGACAATACAATCTGACGGTATGCTTAGTGAACCTGAAAATTTAGGTAACAAAATTAATACTGCTGGGCAAGAAATGTTCCCGTATGCTGGAGATGACGAATATTTTTATTTTTCTTCTAATGGTCATTTAGGTTTAGGGAATTTAGATGTTTTTTATACTGAATATTCAGGTAATACTGTTGTGAAGAATATTGGAGCTCCAATTAACAGTAAAGCAGATGACTTTGCTTTTACTATAGATGCAGATAAAAACGGCTACGTATCTTCTAATCGTGAAGGCGGTAAGGGAAGTGACGATATTTATGCTATTAAAGAAATTAAGCCTTTATGTCAAGTTGATATGATTGTTACAGTTGAAAACGCTGAAACAGGAGAGGTTTTACCAAATTCAACAGTAACTTTATTTGATGCTAATGGTTCCGTTTTAGCCACTCAAACTACAAACGCAGCAGGTGTAGCTACATTTACTACTGATTGTGAGATAGAGACTAGTCTTAAAATCACTAAATCAGAATTTGAAGATAACTCTGTAAATGTAAGCGGAACTAGAGATGAAAAACAGAATGTAAGCGTAGACTTAACACCTATCAAGAAAATTATAATTGCTGATAAAGTAGTGTTAGATCCAATTTATTTTGAATTTGATAAATCTGATATCACACCTCAGGGAGCTTTAGAATTAGACAAGTTAGTGTTAGTGATGACTAAATATCCAGAAATGGTAATTTATGCTACCTCTCATACAGATAGTAGAGGTAAGGATAGTTATAACTTAAGCTTATCTGACAGAAGGGCTAAGTCTACTGTAGCTTATGTGGTATCTAAAGGAATTGATCAAAGTAGAATAAGTGGTGATGGAAAAGGAGAAACTGAACATTTAGTGGATTGTAAGTCCAAATGTACAGAAGAAGAACACCAATTAAATCGTAGATCTGAGTTTACTATAGTTAGTGGTGGTCCAGAACAACAATAAATTATAGATTAACCAAACCAAAAAACCAAAAAATAGCCTTACAATTTGTAAGGCTATTTTATTTTTAGCTTTCTTTATATGATATTTAATATCACTTAAATTCAATTGTCTATTAATCGTAGAAAAACAATTTAAAGTAGCTTAAATGGTTTAATTTGATGTTTAAAACTAGTTTTTAGGCATAAAAAAAGCCTGACTATTATATAGTAGGCTTTTTTTATTATTTAATTTGTTTACCATTTTTATCAAAAAAATGATATTCAAGGTATGTGTAAGCATCTCTTGGTTGTATTTTTACCCATTTTTTGTGTTCAACAAACCATTTTGAACGTATAGATGGAAAACCTTTGGTTAAAAAGGCTGCTATAAAAGGATGTGTGTTTAAGGTCACCTTTTTATAGTCTTTTTTTAATAATTGTTCTAAGTCATGAGTTATTTTAGGCACAATATTAATTGGTGCTTCGACCTCTTCTCCATTAAAACTGTTAGGATTTTCCTCTCTGGTTTTAATATTCATTTCTGGTCTTACTCTTTGACGTGTAATTTGAATCAATCCAAACTTACTAGGAGGTAGTATTTTGTGTTTGGCACGATCATCTTTCATTTCGTCACGAAGATGATTAAATAGTTTTTTTCTGTGTTCAGCAGTATTTAAATCAATAAAATCTACAACAATTATTCCACCCATGTCTCTAAGTCTTAGTTGTCTAGCAACTTCTGTTGCAGATATAAGGTTAACTTCTAGAGCTGTGTCTTCTTGTGAGTTTGATTTGTTTGATCTATTACCACTATTTACATCAATGACGTGAAGTGCTTCGGTATGTTCTATAACAAGGTAAGCACCTTTAGCCATAGAGACTGTTTTACCAAATGCAGTTTTTATTTGTCTTTCAATTCCAAATTTTTCAAAAATCGGAACATTAGACTGATGTAATTTTACAATTGATTCTTTTTTTGGTGCAATTTTTTGCACATAATCTTTTACCTGTACATGTAAAGCGTCATCATCTACGTGAATCCCAGTAAAGGTGTCATTAAATATATCTCTTAACATAGAAGAGGCTTTATTTAACTCGCCTAATACCTTGGTAGGATGGTGCGCTTTATGTAATTTTTTACACATTGCAGTCCAGCGACTTAGCAAATTTTGTAAATCTTTGTCTAGTTCGGCTACTTTTTTGCCTTCTGCTACTGTACGTACAATAACTCCAAAACCTTGAGGAGTAATACTTCTCACTAATCGTTTTAAACGCTCTTTTTCTTCTTTACTTTCTATTTTTTGAGAAATAGAAATACGGTCAGAAAAAGGCACTAAAACAATATATCTACCAGCAATAGATAGCTCTGAGCTAATCCTTGGGCCTTTTGTAGATATAGGTTCTTTTACTATTTGTACTAAAATAGACTGATTTGATTTTAAGACGTCATTAATTTTTCCGCCTTTATCAATATCTTTTTCAAATGGGTAATTTTTTAAAGAAAAATCTTTTAGTTTACCTGTGCTTACACTTTTTGTGAATTTTAAAACAGAAGATATTTTTGGTCCTAAATCATGATAATGCAAAAAAGCATCTTTTTCATAACCTACATTAACAAATGCAGCATTTAAGCCAGGAACAGCTTTTCTTATTTTAGCGATAAACACATCACCAACTGAAAAGTTGTTCCCATCTTCTTCTTTATGTAATTCAATTAATTTTCCATCTTTTAATAAGGCAAAATCAACAGCATCTGGACTAGATCTAATAATTAATTCTTTATCCATTTAGGTTAATTTTTATCCATACTTTATAGTATAGATGGATTATACATTATATTATAACTTAAAATTAGTCATAATATTTCACAGGATTTTTAAATCCGGTTGAGTTTAATAATTACGCAAGGTTATACGAATTATAAATAAACTCTGTTTTCAAAGAACGATACTTCTAATAAACCAAAAAAGTAGTTAAAAAACTACTTTTCTGAATTATTTTTTCTTTTTGTGACGATTAGCGCGTCTACGTTTTTTACGCTTATGCGTTGCAACCTTGTGTCTTTTACGTTTCTTACCACTTGGCATAGGGTTAATGTTTTTAAATTAATAATTCGTTTATAATAATAAATTTACTTTACGTCTACGTTAGTTTTTACACCCTCTACAAATACTTTTGCAGGTTTAAACGCTGGTATGTTATGAGCAGGAATCTTGATAGTCGTATTTTTTGAAATATTTCTTCCTGTCTTTTCTGCTCTTGTTTTAATGATAAAGCTACCAAAACCTCTAAGGTATACATTATCACCACCTTCTAAAGATGTTTTAACTTCTTCCATGAAAGTCTCTACAGTTGCCTGAACATCTCCTTTTTCTATTCCTAATTTTTCAGAAATCTTTGTTACTAAATCAGCTTTAGTCATTTTCTTTTCTTGTTTGCGTTATTAATTTTTCTAAGGGTTGGCAAATATAGTCATTTAATATTCAATATTTCAAACCTAATTCATTAAAATTTAATGTGATAAACTTTACTTTTGCTTTTCTTACTTTTTTCTACTTAATGAACATTTCTAAACAACTAATTAATTGGTATACAGATAATAAACGAGATTTGCCTTGGCGAAACACCACAAACCCTTATTTTATTTGGCTTTCCGAAATCATTTTACAACAGACACAAGTCGTACAAGGACGTCCTTATTATGATAGTTTTACCGCTACTTTTCCTACTGTATATGACTTAGCCAATGCCGAAGAACAAGAAGTGTTAAAATTGTGGCAAGGACTAGGATATTACTCCAGAGCACGAAATTTACATGCTTCTGCTAAGTATATTGTCAAAGAATTGGACGGAAAATTCCCTAATACCTTTGATCAAATTATAAAATTAAAAGGTGTAGGTGATTATACAGCAAGTGCAATAGCCTCTATTTGTTTTAATGAAGTTACTGCTGTTGTAGATGGAAATGTGTACAGAGCATTGTCTAGAATTTATGGAATCGACACACCTATTAATACAAGTAAAGGTTTTAAAGAATTTAAAACTTTAGCACAACAACTAATGGATCCTAAACAACCTGCAACTTTTAATCAAGCCATAATGGAGTTTGGTGCAAGGTTGTGCAAACCTAAAAATCCAGATTGTAATAGTTGTCCTTTTAATACTATATGTATAGCGCTTCAAAAAAATATAATAAGTGATTTACCAGTCAAGCTGAAAACGGTAAAGGTCAAAAAAAGTATTTTAATTTTATTGTAACCTTGTCAAGAGACAATAAAACCATTTTAGAACAGCGTACAGGAAGTGGTATTTGGCAAAACTTATATCAATTTCCGTTAATTGAAACATATAAAAGCCCATCACATACTATAATTGAATCGCAGATTAAAAACCTTGATGTATTTAAAGGTCGTAATATAGAGTTGTCATTATATAATGATAAGGCAATTATTCATAAACTATCACATCAACATTTATATACTAAGTTTTGGATTGTTAATTTAAATGACGATTTAGAATCAGGTATATTATTTGATGAAATAACAAATTACCCTGTTCCTATATTAATAGGTAATTTTATAGAAAAATTTAATTTTAAAACCTTAACAGGTCTGACTTGGTTATTTTTTCTTAAATTTATTTACATTGACGTGTAAAGCTGTAATTTTGTATCAGTAAAACAATAAATTTATGTCAGGAACATTAAATAAAGTAATGCTAATTGGGCATTTGGGAGATGAAGTTAAAATGCACTATTTTGAAGGAGGTGGTTGCGTGGGACGTTTTCCGTTAGCTACTAACGAGACTTATGTTAGTAAGCAAACTAACCAACGTGTGACTAATACAGAATGGCATAATATAGTTGTCCGCAATAAAGGAGCAGAGGTATGTGAAAAATACCTTACCAAAGGAGATAAAGTATATGTGGAAGGACGTATTAAAACCAGAAAATGGCAAGACGAGTCTGGTAACGATCGTTATAGTACAGAAATACAGGTGTCTGATTTTACATTTTTAAGTACAAAACGTGATCCAGAAGCAGCACCACAACCTAATACAACACAGCAAACCCAACAAAATATACAAAACACATCGCCAAAACCTGTATCCAGTGACGACGATCTTCCGTTTTAATAATTAATTATGGACCCAGAACCCACGAGTTTTTTAGCATTTATTCAAACAGATAACCTAAATATTATATTTGGCTTTGTACTTTTAATAGTACTATTAATTTGTTCTGCAATGATATCTGGAGCAGAAGTTGCATTGTTTTCGTTAACAAAATCAGATTTAGAAGACGAAAATCTACAGGATAAAAAACAAATACAAATACTATCCAAATTATTAGCTCGTCCCAAAAAACTATTAGCCACCATCTTAGTTGCAAATAACTTTATAAATATTGGTATAGTAATATTGTTTGCCTTTTTAGGTAATTATATGTTTGCTAATATTATTTCACCAGTAGCTAAATTTATACTAGAAGTGGTTGTAGTAACTTTTTTGATATTACTTTTTGGTGAAATTTTACCCAAAATATATGCCAGTCGCAATAACTTAAAGTTTTCAACTTTTATGGCTTATCCATTACGCGTGTTGGATGTATTGTTTGCTCCTTTAAGTTTACCCATGAGAAGTATAACCTTAGGTATACATAATAGGTTAGGAAAACAAAAGTCAAATATTAGCGTAGACCAATTATCACAAGCATTAGAGCTGACAAGTGAGTATGATACTACTAAAGAAGAACAAAAAATACTACAAGGTATTGTTAGCTTTGGTAATACAGATACTAAGCAAGTCATGCAACCACGTATTGATGTATTTGCTTTAAATGTAGAACAGCCATACGACCAAATTATACCAGATATAATAAGTAACGGTTATTCTAGAATACCTGTTTATAAAGAAAATATGGACACTATAATAGGTGTGTTATACGTCAAGGATTTATTACCATACATAGATCAGAAAAACTTTGACTGGACCACTTTATTAAGAGAACCATTTTTTGTTCCTGAAAACAAAAAATTGGATGACTTGATGGCAGAGTTCCAAGAGAAAAAGGTGCACTTAGCTGTAGTGGTTGATGAGTATGGTGGGACTTCTGGATTGGTGTCTTTAGAAGATATAATTGAAGAAATTGTTGGTGATATTAGTGACGAGTTTGATGATGAGGACTTAATTTATTCTAAACTTGATGACAAAAATTATGTTTTTGAAGGAAAAACAGCTTTAAAAGATTTTTATAAAATTATAAAACTTGAAGACGATACCGTTTTTGAAGATAATAAAGGTGAAGCTGAAACTATAGCTGGTTTTATTTTAGAAAATTCTGGTGGATTTCCTAAAAGAAACAGTAAAATCAATTTTGAAAACTACATATTTACTATTGAAGCTTTAGATAAAAAACGCATCAAGAGAGTTAAAATAACATTACCATAAAATATAAAGCTACATGAAGTAGCTTGGTCTTATCTATGAAAAATATAATTCTATTCTTACTAATTTTTGTCACATTAACTAGTTGTGGTAATGACCCATTACCAAAACCAAAAGGATATTTACGCTTAGAGTACCCTAAGGCAGAATATACTAGTTACAATAAGAGTTTACCATTTACATTTGATAGAAATACCTTAAGTGATACTATTAAGTTTAAAAGCTTACAAGACAATGTAACAAGTTTTGGTTTAAACATCGAGTATAAAAAATTAAAAGGGACCATTTACCTAACTTATAAAGCTATTGATGGTCAAGACCGATTGGTTAAATACCTTAAAAATGCGCAAAATTTTACACAAGAGCACACAAAAAAAGCTGATGCTATAGAGGAAGTGGTTTGGGAAAACCCAGAAAATAAAGTTTACGGAATGTTTTATGAAGTAGGAGGTAATGCAGCATCACAATCACAGTTTTATATTACAGATAGTATCAATCATTTTTTAACAGGATCACTTTATTTTTATGCAAAGCCTAACTATGACTCGATATTACCTGCAGCAAATTACTTGCAAAAAGATATCAAACGCATCATGGAAAGTGTAAGGTGGCAATAAATAAGTTTTATTGTGTTTTAGGATAGCTATTTGTGCTTCAGTTTATTCAAATTTTTCTACATGAAGCAATTGCTAATACTCTATTTTTAATTAAAAATTCAACCATTAGTTTTTACTTGTTTTTTACCACAGTACTTTGTTGTAAGCAGTTATTCTTTTTTTAATTCAGGTAATTCAAAATTTAATGTTCCTTCAAAATACGAACTCCTCCAACCTCCTAATTCAACTCCATTTGGACCATTCCAACTGTCTTTAGTCATTTCGTAAATCTTAAAACCTATTTTATCCCATAAGCTCAAAAATTGTTGGCGAATGTCTTCACTTATTATTTCTTCAGTGTTTTCTATTTCCCATCTTTTGGGAATTGGATATCTACTCCAATTAGGTATCGCTTTATTTAAGATTTTTAAGAAATCAAATTCAGCTTTTTTGAAAGTCAATGAACTAATTTTTTTTGCTAAATTATGTAAGTTATGACCTGACGAAATTTCAGAACTAATTTTTCCATCTTTTAAGTATTCTGGATTTTCGGAAACTAAAAGTCCTTTTATAAGATTTTCTAATGAAAAACCGATGTTCAAGAAATATGGTCTTGAAAGTCCTGGTTTATCTAACCTTTTTGGAAAGCTCAAAACGACTTTTGTTCTTTTTGATTCTTTCCATATGAGTTCGGAAGAATCTCGAAGTTCCTCAGAATATTCCACCCATTGAATTGGATTAGCATTTAAGATATATTCCTTTATTTTATCGTTCATGTATTATACTGAAATAGGTTGACTCTTTTTTAGTTAAAATTCTCGGTTCTTAAATCGTTAGTTCATGTAAATTTACTTTATTTTTTCGATAGGACTTGTATTTGATATTAGGATTTAGATGTACTTCAGCAGGTTTTCTTAGATTCAGGCTAAAATGGGTTCTCAAATTGTTATAAATATAGACCGCTTGTTGTGTCATTTTTTGTGCTAATACAGTGTTTTTAATGTTTTGTTTTAGTCCGTATTCGTATTTAAGAGTTCTGTTAATACGTTCAGCTACTGCATTTTCGTAAGGATCGTATTGTTCAGTCATACTCATTGTCATTCCATTATCTTCAGCAAACTTCGTATATTTGGGGTTGCAGTATTGGAAACCTCTGTCTGAATGGTGAATAAGTTTTTGATTAGGATATTTTCTGTTTTTGATTGCCATAGCTAGCGCATCTGAGCAAAGTGATGTTCTCATATGGTTATCTAGTTTGTAGCCCATAATTTACTTAGAATAGGCGTCTGTGACTAATGCTAGGTAGTTGTGTCCTTTTTCGGTTTTAATGTATGTGATATCGCTAACCCAAAGTAGTTTTGGCAATGTCATATTTTTTTGAAGCTTGGTTATTGGATATCTGAATGCTAAGTATTTGGTCAACGACTAAAAATTTAGTCTCTAAAGTTGCTTTTTGGTAGCTTTTTTTCGCCAGTGTTCATTTTGTGTTTTCATAAGTGACTGTAATTAATTGCTTAATTTTTAGTCAACCTATTTCAGGAAAGTACATTTGGTTAATGTTTGCCAACGGTCTCGGCTATGAGTAGTTGCGTGGTTTAGCACTAAACTTCGCAAGTACAAACCAACTTGAAAATCCGTGAGGATTTTAATAAGTAAGCGAGAACAAGCAATTATTTATAGCCATTGTTGTAACACGTTTTTATTTATTTTTACTTTTATTAATCTGCTCCAATGATAGTATCTTTTTATTTGCTTTCTCAAGTTCCAATTTCAAAGATTCTATTTCAGCGTTCTTTTTAGTCAAATTTTTGTTTATCAATTCCAATACTGATATCTGTTCTTTTTGCCATTCTTTGTCTCCGATAAAGTCCAACACAGCAAAACTTAAAGTTACGATTGATAGTGCAATAACAGAATAAGTCAAAATCGTTGACTTTCTTGAAAATCGGTTATTAGACCTTTTAACTAATTCATTATGGGCTAATGAGGCAATATCTCTGCTACTATTTGCTGAAATACTATTTGTCTCAAGCCAATGAAAAAATCTTTTGCTATGAACATCATAAATAGCTTCGAGCTCTTTATCAGTACTTTTTAATGTTGGTAATTCGTTAGCCATTTCTTTCTTTAAGTCTTTTAATAAGTCAACTAAATGCTGTTCAGAATGAGTTCTCATTGAAAAATCAAAATGCCATAGTGCATCGATTTCACTGGTGTTTTCCATTCTCCATTTTACAGCAAGTAAATCTTTAATAATGTCCGTTAAGTCGTCTAATTCATCTCCACATCCAGTCTCAATGTTCGGTTCCATTTTATTAGAGTCAAGGACAATACTGTACCAATCGAAATCAGGGAAATTTGATTTCACATTCTCTCTTATTGTCTTGTAATCAAATTCAGGTTCTTCATCATAGTCGGTTTCATCAAATTCAAATTCCGTATTTAGATATTCAGAGTAAATTCCAACTAATAGTTTTTTTAAGACATCAGTTTTGTCGGTCAGTTCCACTTTTGGATTGATTCCGAATTCGGTGATTTGGTCTATTAATTTTCTTAATTCACTCAATTTTGATGGTTAGGTTAAATGTGTTACAACGTTTATGTATAAGAATAGTTGCGGGTTTGTATGCGAGGATTTTCCGCAGGAAAATCAGACGTTACAAACACGCAACGACCTTTGATTAAGCACTAAACCGCAATTGTTTTTATACGGCTTAAGTTTGTAATTCATTAAATTAGAAACATAAACAGAAAGTACAAAAGAGAGGAATAAGGTTAATATATACGCAGAGACTATGATCTCGTCAACATTGAAAATCCCCTCTCTTTTTCTACACAGATTTCGTACAGTTCTATGAGGCTTTTAGACCTCGATTTTAAGTCGTTGAAACTCGCGTAGCTTGTCCTTTCAAAAAACATTTTCTTATGAATAAAGATATAAAATATTTTGGACTTGACATCAGTCATTTAGTTTTTGATGTTACAGACTCAGATGGTAATTATTACCAATTTAAAAACAGTATTTCTGGCTTTAAAAAATTCACAAAACTGTTAGATTTTAATAGTCATTGTGTAATGGAAGCTACGGGTTATTATCATTACCAATTAGCTTATTATTTACAAGAAGAAGGTATTAAAGTTTCGGTAGAAAATCCCTTATCCGTAAAACGATTTATACAAATGAAGTTGTCTAAAATAAAGACAGACAAAAGTGACTCTAAGTTGATTTGTGAATATGCCAAAGATGTAAAATTAAAGCTTTGGAAAGGCAACTCAAAACATCAATTAGAATGTCTTCAAATGACCAGACTCCTTGGTGTGTATACAAAACAAAGCACAATGTTAAAAAATAAACTACATGGCGAAGCTGTTTTAGGTAACCCAAGTAAAGTAGTAGTTAGCTCTTTAAAACGCAGTTTAAAACAGGTTGAGAAAGAGCTAAAAATGATAGAAGATAAATTGTTAGTTTTAGTAAAAGAAGTGCATCAAGATGTTTTAACACGCTTAAAAAGTATTCCAGGAATTGGTCCCAAAACATCATTAATGCTAGTGGTTTTAACCGATGGATTTGATCGCTTTACAAGCGGAAGTGAATTGTGTAGTTACGCAGGTTTAACACCAGTGATCCGTCAAAGTGGAAGTAGTGTAAAAGGACGTCCGCGAATTAGTAAAATAGGGAATCAAAAGCTCCGAAATTTATTATTTATGTGCAGTTTTAATGCCTGTAAATATAACCATGCTTGCAAAGCAATATACGATCGATTAGTAGCCAAAGGGAAGAGCAAAAAATTAGCATTAATAGCCGTTTGTAACAAACTATTAAAACAGGCTTTTGCAATAGCAAAATCAGGACTAAGTTATGATAATAATTACAGAAATACTTTATTAAAAAATTAATGAGTTTTTACTTGTTTTTTACCACAATACTTTGTTGGCAAATCGTTATTTTCTTTTCCATTTAACTCCACTCCAAATAATTCCTAATGAAACTAAAATTAAAGCAAAACTCATAAAATTAAATTTCTCATCCGTAAACGATTTGTAAATTGTTCCAATCACAAATAAAATCGACATAATTACAGCAAAGTAATAACCCTGTTTAGATTCGAAAAACGACTTTTTTCTTTCTATTTGTCCGTTATTATATTTCAAGAGTTTTGAGTCAATATTATGGCATAAATTCACAAATTTTTCGGAATTACAGAAATTATCATTTGAGCTTAATCGGACTGTTTTTCCGTTTTTGAGCTTAAATTTTATTCCAGCTCCTTTCATCCAATGAATTTTATAATATTCTAAATTTTTAAAATCAACACTTTTATTATTCCATACCAACTGATTTGATGTTAATTCAAAATCTGAAACTTTTACTATAAACTTCCTTTTTAATAAATAGAAATAAATTCCAGCGAGAACAAGAGCTAAAATTCCTTTTAATAGCCCAAAACTCATAATTCTATTCAACACGAATATTATTCCAGAAAAGACAGCAACTGTTGAACCAAGTAAGTATAGTAATTCAAATTGGTTTGTATATTCAACATTTTCGTATTTCCGCATTGTTTTGTGTAATGTTTGCCAACTGGTTATATAACAACTTTTTTGTTGTTTTATTAGGGTTGTTAAATTTTTGTATTGCTATATCTAAAGGGTTTGAAATTGACATAAGATCTTTTCGTTGTACATGAGTGTATATCATGGTTGTTTCTGGCTTAGCATGACCTAATAGTGATTGGATATATCTGATATCTACACCGTTTTCTAATAAATGTGTCGCGTAGCTATGTCTTAATGTGTGTGGTGTTACAGGCTTGTTTAATTTTGCTTTCTTACAGCTTTTTGTAATAAATTGCCTTACACTTTGTGCACTATATTTACCTTTATTCATGCCTTCAAAAAGATAAATTTTAGGTTTGTAGCTACGGTAATATTCTACAACCATTGCAATAAAGTGATCTGCTATACTTACAATTCTGTCTTTTCTGCGTTTTCCGTTTTGTACATGTATTTGTTTTCTGTCTAGACTGATGTCTTTTAATTGTAAATTAATTAATTCGCTTATCCTTAATCCACTTGAATATAGTAGTGTTATTATTGTTTTGTGTTTTAAGTTATTAGTATTTGAAATTAAATTTAAAATGTCTGCTTGTGATAATACAATTGGTAGCTTTTTTGATTGTTTAGGTCTAGCTAGTTCTAAATTATTTATATCAAGCTTTGGGTAATATAGGACAAATAATTTTAATGCACTTATAAATTGGCGTTGTGTGCTGATGCTGTAATTTCTTTTAATATAAATACCTTCTATAAATAATTCTACATCTTTGTTTGTAACTAAATTTAATCTCGTGTTGTAATATTCTACAAAATCTGCTATTTGTAGTACATAAGTGTCTATAGTGCTTTGGCTGTAACGTTTGCCTTTTAAATATTTATAGAAATTATTTAGCAAGTTTTTATTGAAATCCGATAGATTTCTTATTCTTTTTTCAGGCTGTTTTTGGACTGATATATTTTTGTCGTCAATATTTGCTTTATTTTCTAATACTTTATGGAGAAGGTGTAAATTTTGAGAGGTGTTTTTTATATACCAACTTTTTAAAGTTCTACTCCAAGTAGCATTTGGAATTTTATTTAATATTTTTATTAGAGTAGTGTTATACTTAAAACTAATTTTGATTTGATGTGCTTGTTTGTAATAAATTTTACTTAAAGTAACTGTTGGAAGTTGTTGCATAGAACACTGTTTTGCTTGTTCTAAAATAGTAAAATTAAAACAAAAAAAAGCCTATAGTTATCTAGGCTTTAATTGATTAAGGTTTTTTAAGTGTTATTTTTCTACTGAAGAAAAATGATCTACTGTTTGCATGCCTTTTACTTTGTATGTGTCAGCAACACTAGTTACAGTCGTTTCTAACGAAGCAGGAGTTACAATAGCTTCATCATATTCAACCATAGCTAATTCGCGATCAAAATCTACAACTGCAGATTTTACTCCTTCCATTTTAGCCATTTTTTTCTCGATAGTTTTAGCGCAACCCATAGCACAAGTCATACCTTCAATTTTAAATTCAGCTTTAGCTAATTTTGCATTTGGGTTAATTGCTTTTTTTGTTTCAACTTTAGTACTTGTTGATGCTGGAGCTGTTTTAACTTCTGGCTGTGCTGCGTTTTTACAACTAAATGCAAATACAGAAACTATAGCTACTACTAATATGTGTTTAAATGATTTCATCTTGTATAAAATTAATTGATGTAAGTATTAATACAAAATTACTAAATATTATACTTTTTAAGTTTTAAAATTAGATTTTTGTAGTGTTAAAACTTAGTTATGCAAAATAAAGCGACATCAAAATGGGTGTACTTACTTGTTTTATCTCTTATTTGGGGTACTTCTTTTATATTAATTAAAAAAGCTTTAGTAGGTTTAAATCCCTACCAATTAGGTGCTTTAAGGACTTTAATTACGGGTTTGTTTTTGTTTGCAGCTGGTTATAAAAATATACGATTTATTAAAAAAGAACAATGGAAATGGATTGCATTATCAGGTTTTGTTGGGTCTTTTATTCCTGCTTTTTTCTTTGCTATTGCTGAAACCGAAATTGATAGTGCTGTAGTTTCTGTATTAAACAGCTTGGTGCCATTAAATACTGTTTTACTTGGAGCTGCTGTTTTTAAAATTGCTAGTACCACAAGACAAGTCATAGGAGTTGTTATTGGTTTTATCGGGACTTCTATATTGATTTTAGAAGGTGCAGATCTTAATCCAAATCAAAATTATTGGTATGCAGGTTTTGTTATTGCTTCAACAGTCATGTATGCTATTAGTGTTAATGTTATAAAACGTTATTTGCAAGATGTAAAGCCTTTAGCTATTGCTGTTGGTAATTATGTTGTGATATTTATTCCGGCTTTAATTGTTTTGTTTTTTACTGAATTTTTTACTGCTGAAAATTTTAATAATCCTGATGTTGCCAAATCTATTGGTTACGTCACCATATTGGCCTTTTTTGGTACGGCTTTGGCTAAAGTTTTATTTAATACTCTGGTCCAAATATCTACTCCAGTTTTTGCATCTTCTGTTACTTATATTATGCCTATTGTGGCTTTAATTTGGGGTTTGCTAGATGGTGAGTCTTTTAGTTGGACTCAAGGTTTAGGAACATTGGTTATACTTTTTGGTGTGTATTTAGCTAATAGAAAAGTAAAAAAATCCGAAGCGTTTAGGCTTCGGACTTTTAAAAATTATATAGATTTTAATTATTCAAAATCTGCATCTGTAACACCTTCGTTTACAACTACATTTTTAATATTCATTGACATGGTTTGTGGACCAGTCATGATAGTTTGTGCATATGGAAACTTAACTCCGTTTACTTCAGAGTAATTGTCATATTTTACTGTTGTTTTAATCTCTTTACCTTGCGCTTCAGTTGTGCTTTCTTCTTGAGTTAATAAGTTTGTTTCAACATTATAATAACGGTAAGAAGCATCTTCACCTTTCATAACTTTTAGTTTGTAGTTATCTGCACCATCAATAGATACAATGCTTTCTAAAGTTACATTAGCCATGTCAAGACCAGTTTCTGGAAATAAATCAGAATCTGCTAATTTAGCAGTTACTTCAGCTTCAGAATAAGGCATTTTCTGACCTTGTTGTTCTCTGTATCCAGTTGTTCCGTTCCATTTAGCCTTCATCATTACCATACCTTGCATAGCAACTTCCATAGACTCTTTATTGTTTTTAGTTTGCTTAATCTCAACGGTCAATGGTGGAGCACCTTGAACAACAAAATCGCCATTCATTTTTACTGTATTAACAGCATTGATTTTCTCTGTACCACCAATAGTGTTAATATAATTATCAACTACTGATTTTGCTGTAACACCTTCAGGAATTGGTTTTGAGAATACTGGTTTGTCTACAGGATTAGCAAATTTGTCAAAATACTTAATAGGGATTCCTGTTGCTTCTAGTCCAGAAATAACTTCGCTACCTTTTCCAACAATAATAATTCTAGCATTTTCTGGCTTAAAATATTTGTTAGCGACACGTTGTACATCCTCTACAGTAACAGCATTTATTTTTGATAAATATGTTTTGTAAAAGTCACTTGGTAAGTTGTTTAATTTAATTCTTAATGCATATCTAGCAATGGTTTGCGGGCTTTCTAAAGCTAAAACAAAATCACCAACATACTTAGCTTTTGCGTTAGCTAAAGCTTCTGCAGTAACAGGTTCTGTTTTAATTTTTTTAATTTCTTTTAATGTCTCTACAACAGCACTATCTGTAACCATGTTACGTACTTCAGCTCCAGCTGTAAATCTTGACGCTCCATAACGAGAAGTTCCAATACCAGAACGTGCACCATAAGTCCAACCGTTTGCCTCACGTAAATTCATGTTTAGGTAACTGCTAAATCCACCACCTAAAATTTTGTTTGCAATTAAAACTGCATGGTAATCAGGATCATTCATTTTAAGCTTAACATTGTTTGTTAATGAAATGTTTGATTGTACAGCATTTGGCATATCCACAAAGTTGATTTGTGTGCTTGCAACGTTTGGATTAGGCTCGATTAAATTTGTTGAAAAATCGATTCCTTTATCCCATTTTTTGAAATACTTTTTAACTTGTTTTTCAACCGTTTTAAAATCTACATCACCAACAATTACTAAGTAAGCATTGTTTGGGTTAAAGTATTTTTGGTAAAACGCTCTAACATTATCAAGGTTGATGTTATTAATTGTTTCTTCTGTAACAAATTCTCCGTAAGGGTGTTTTTTACCATAAGATAAAGCTCCACCAACACGACTAGCTACAGCGTCAACACTTTTAGCATTGCTTTTTAAACCTTCAAGAATACGCTCTTTTTCTTTTTCAAATTCTTCTTGAGAAAATAAAGGATTCATTGCTGCATCTGCCATTAATTCTAAAATACGATCAGAGTATTTTGATAAACCACTTGCATAAGCACCATCAGAGCTAAAACTTAACCTAGCACCTAAAAAGTCAATTTCTTCATTAAAAACATCTTTAGAAATGCTTGTTGTACCATTACCTAACATTGTACCTAGTATTGATGCAACACCAGCTTTGTCACCTTCAGTAATTGGTTGGTTGTCTATTGTTAATGAGTAAGATACTCTTGGTAATTTATGATTTTCTACAATTAAGACTTTAAGTCCATTTTTTAATTCAAATTCTCCAGGGACTTCTAATGTAATTGCTGGAGCAGGACCTGGTTTAGGTTGTTTAGATCTATCTATTTGGGCTGAAGCCGAAATGGATATAAATAATACCGCTAATAAGGCTGTTATTTTTGTTTTCATATCTATTAAAATTTCTTTATTAGTTGTCTTCTTTTTTAGGTAAATACTCTAAAACAACACGTTGATTAGGGTTTAAATATTTTTTAGCTACAGCTTGAATATCTTCTCTAGTAGCTGATCTGTAAATATCAATTTCGGTATTAATTAAATCTACATCTTTATATAACATGTAGTTTGTTGCTAATGAAGCTGCAATACCTTGAACACTTGAATTTGAATTTACAAATTGGTTTTCAAATTTATTTTGAAGCTTTTGGAAATCTTTTTCAGAAATTAATTCTGTTTGAAGTTTAACAACTTCTTCATCCATTTCAGCAAGTAATGTCTCTAAAGATGTTTCGCCTAAAGGTAAACCGTAAATTGCATACACACTATAATCCTGTTGTGCTAGGTTAAAAGCTCCTGCTTGTAAAGCCATTTTTTGGTCGTCTACTAATTTTTTATATAATTTAGAAGATTTACCATCACTTAAGTAAGTAGAAATCATGTTTAAAATATACGAGTCACGCTCAGCAAATCCAGGTGTTCTGTATCCTGTAATAATTGCAGGTATCTGGATGTTTGCATCGTAAAATTTAGCTTCAATAGCTTCTGTAATTGGTGCTTCTTTAGGGAAATTTCTAACTGGTACTTCACCACTTGGGATTTCTTCAAAGTAAAGTTTAGCTAAACGCTTAGCTTCAGCAACATCAATGTCACCAGCAATAACTAAAGCAGCATTGTTTGGTGTATACCACTTTTTAAAGTAAGCTTGAAATTCTTCTAAAGTAGAATCGTCTAAATCAGACATTTCTCCAATGTTTTTGTGTTTGTAAGGGTGTTGTTGAAATAAGTTTTCGCTTACAGCAAATAAAAATTGTCCGTAAGGAGAATTGTCATAACGTAATCTTTTTTCTTCTTTAACAACTTCATTTTGTGTATCAACACCTACTTGGTCAATTACAGGGTGAAGCATACGTTCTGATTCCATCCATAATCCTAATTCTAAATTGTTTGAAGGAAATACTTCATAGTAATATGTTCTGTCTAAAGATGTGTTTGCATTGTTGCTTCCACCATTAGATGATACGATTTTAAACCATTCACCACGATCAATATTTTTTGTTCCTTCAAATAAAAGGTGCTCAAAAAAGTGAGCGAAACCAGTTCTTAATCCTGTTTCAGGAGTTCCTCCTAAGTCTTTACCACCAACGTCATACATAACGCCAACTGTTACTACTGGAGCGGAATTGTCTTGATGTAAGATAACGTGTAAACCGTTATCTAAATCTAACTCTTCATACTTAACTTCTTGTGCAGAAGCGGTAAAACCAGCTAAAAGCAAAGCAGCTAATGAGAATAAACTTTTTTTCATGTTTTGATTATTTAATTTATCAGTTTAAGTATTAGTATACCATTGCAAGATTTTGTTACAATGATTTTAACAAAAATAACAATAGATGTACGTATTTACTGCTTAATGTATTAAAAATTAACATCATTTTGTAAAATAATTGTTTTGTTTTTACGAAATTTAAAGGAAGTATTAACCAATAAATCAAATTGTTATGAAAAATATATCGCTGCCAATTCGTTTTGGCTTAGTCATTAGTGCTTGCTTAATAGCCTTCTTTTTAATTTTAGCATTATTTAACTTACATACTAATCCATATTTTAGTTTATTTAATGGTTTTATAACGGGATATGGGATTTATGAAACCATAAAATATTATAAATTACAGCAAGCAGACTATTTTAGTTACACAGGAGGTTTTACAGTTGGTATTGTTGCAGGTTTTATTGCTTCAGTACTATTTACCATTTTTTTTACTTTTTATGCTACCGAAATTAACCCTGATTTTTTAAATCAATTATTAACCGTTTTTAAAAGCGATTACAACGTGCACATAGGCTTAGTCGCTTTTGTTGTTGCAATTATGGGTTTTGCAACTACGGTTGTAATGACGCTAACTTGCATGCAGTTATTTAAAAAGAGTAGAAATATACCTCAAAATGCATAAAACGTTTGTGGATTAATTAATTAGCAGTATATTTGCATCCGTTTTCTAAGGAAAATGAGATTATTTTATACAAATTAATTAATAAAAACGTTACGCTATGTACGCAATTGTAGAGATAGCAGGGCATCAATTTAAAGTTGAAAAAGACCAAAAAGTTTTTGTTAACCGTTTAGCAACAGAAGAAGGACAAAACGTATCATTTGATAACGTTCTTTTAGTAGCAGATGGTTCTAACATTACTGTAGGCGCCCCAGCTATAGGCGGAGCACAAGTAAGTGCAAAAGTCTTAAAGCACCTTCAAGGTGATAAAGTTATTGTTTTCAAAAAGAAAAGAAGAAAAGGTTACCGTGTTAAAAATGGACACAGACAAGCCTTAACTGAAATCGTAATTGAAAATATAGTAGCTTCAGGAGCAAAGCCAGCAGCTAAAGCTGAAAAAGCAGCTCCGAAAAAAGAAACTAAGAAAGCTGAACCTAAAAAAGCTGCTAAAGCTACAGGAAAAGCTGACGATTTAAAGAAAATTGAAGGTATTGGACCTAAAATTGCATCTACTTTAGTAGAAGCTGGGATTAGTACTTTTGCTGAGTTAGCTAAAACTGATGCAGCTAAGATTTCTGAAATCATTGCAGGTGTACGTGGTAATCACGTGACTGATACTTGGCCAGCACAAGCTCAAATGGCTGCTGATGGTAAGTGGGATGAGTTAAAGAAATGGCAAGACGAATTAGATGGTGGTAAAGCATAATTGCTAAATCACTTTAAGTATAACAATTTAAAAACTTAAGATCATGGCTCACAAAAAAGGGGTTGGTAGTTCGAAGAATGGTAGAGAATCAGAATCGAAACGTTTAGGCGTTAAGATATTTGGTGGACAAGCTGCTATTGCTGGAAACATTATCATAAGACAAAGAGGTAATACACACCATCCAGGTGAAAATGTATACCAAGGAAAAGATCACACTTTACATGCTAAAGTTGATGGTTTAGTAAAATTTACAAAGAAAAGAGACAATAAGTCTTACGTTTCTATTGAGCCTTTCCAAGCTTAGAAATTTTATTTCCTGGAAATTAAAAAGCCCTTTCTTGATTTGGAAAGGGCTTTTTTTATAATTTACTATTTAAGTATATCTTTTATAATCTTTAAATGATGTGTGGTGTGAAGAATTAAAAAACGATGTACTCTTTTTGTATTGACATGTCCAAATAGAGGATGTTTAAAATAGGCATTTTTGTCTAGGTCAGCAATTTGATTAATATTGCTTTTAGCTTCTTTAACTTGAGCTATAAGATCTTCTTTTAAGATGACTTCTGGAGGTTTTACATGTTTAGGTGCTTTTGCTTTTCCTCTCGGAAAAAAACCTAACATAAAAAACACCTTTCCTAAAACACTAAAATTGTTGGAATAAGTTTTTGGGTCTGAATTTTTTAAAGCAGTGCAGACGTTGTTTATAACTTTAAGGCTGTGATCTATATGCCAAGCTATATTGCTTTTAGATACTTTAGGGTTTGATAGGTTGTGATTTGCTATGTTGTTTTCTAAATTATTTATGGCTGCAGTTAGTTTTTGTAAGGACATAGTCTTGTTTTTGCCTTGTGAAGATACTTAAAATGAACTTGACTTAACAAAAGTTAAACTATTTTACTAAATATTACAGTGCTTTTGCGGATTAACTCGCAATAAGGATTGTAGTGGCATCCTTTTTTGAGGCACGAGAAAAAGATATAACGGAAAGTGTGGTTGTTTGTGGCTTTTTTGCCAGAAACAAATTGCCATAAAACAAAAAAATCCCAAACATTGCTGCTTGGGATTTGATATGTAATTATAAAGTATGTGATTGCTACATCTCTAAAAAGTGACTTGCAATGACGCTTTAATTAGTACCTGTAATGTTCTGGCTTGTATGGACCATCAACAGTAACACCTATATATTCTGCTTGATATTCAGCAAGTTCAGTAAGCTCGACACCAATTTTAGCTAAGTGTAATTTTGCTACTTTTTCGTCTAAATGCTTTGGTAACATGTATACGTCGTTTTCGTACTTGTCACTGTTTTTCCAAAGTTCGATTTGTGCTAATGTTTGGTTTGTAAACGAGTTAGACATAACAAAACTAGGGTGTCCTGTTGCGCATCCAAGGTTTACTAAACGTCCTTCGGCTAGGATAATAATATCTTTACCATTAACATTGTATTTGTCTACTTGTGGTTTGATTGTGTCTTTAGTATCACCAAAGTTTTCGTTTAACCAAGCCATTTGTATTTCGTTATCAAAGTGTCCTATGTTACAAACAATAGTTTTGTCTTTCATTGCTTCAAAGTGCTCACCACGTACAATGTCTTTGTTTCCTGTTGTTGTAATTATGATATCACTGTTTCCAACTACTGTTTCAAGTTTTTTAACTTCAAAACCGTCCATTGCTGCTTGTAAAGCACAAATTGGGTCAATTTCTGTAACTGTTACTATAGATCCAGCTCCTTTAAATGATGCAGCAGTACCTTTACCAACGTCACCATAACCACAAACGGTTACACGTTTACCAGCTAACATAATATCTGTTGCACGACGTATAGCATCTACAGCAGATTCTTTACAACCGTATTTGTTATCAAATTTAGATTTAGTTACAGAGTCGTTTACGTTAATTGCTGGCATTGTTAAAGTACCATTTTTAACACGCTCGTATAATCTGTGTACTCCTGTTGTAGTTTCTTCAGATAATCCTTTAATACCATCAGATAATTCTGGATATTTATCTAATACCATGTTTGTTAAATCTCCACCATCATCTAAAATCATGTTTAATGGTTTACGATCTTCACCAAAAAATAAGGTTTGTTCTATACACCAGTCAAATTCTTCTTCTGTCATGTCTTTCCAAGCGTAAACAGCAGTTCCTGCTTCTGCAATAGCAGCAGCAGCTTGATCTTGTGTAGAGAAAATGTTACAAGAACTCCAAGTAACCTCAGCACCTAAAGCTTGTAAAGTTTCAATTAAGACAGCAGTTTGGATAGTCATGTGTAAACATCCTGCAATACGTGCACCTTTTAATGGCTGCTCGTCTTTATACTCCTCACGTAAACTCATTAGTCCTGGCATTTCTGCTTCGGCTAAATTAATTTCTTTTCTTCCCCAAGCCGCAAGCGACATGTCTTTTACCTTATTAGGTACGTAAGCAACGTTTTTTGTACTCATATTATTTATCTCTTTATTTTATAAATGAAACACCTTTGGGAATTAGCACTTAAAATGGTTAAATTCGCTTAACTAAAATGCATAATGAGCCTTAGGCTTTGCAAAGATAACTAATAGAATTTAGAATATTAAATGCCTCTATATAAAACCATTACTCCTAATTCACAAACTACTGTTAAAATCTGGAAGATTGAAGAGTCTTATGACCAATTAATCAATCCGTTAGATTTAAAACCTGAAAGCTTAACTCGTGTTTTAGGTATGAAAAGTGAACTGCACCAACGTGGATTTTTAAGTGTTAGACACTTGCTTAAAGCTTTTGGTTATACTGATCAAGATTTGTATTATGACACCAATGGAAAACCACATTTAAAAGATGGAAAACACATATCTATAACGCATAGCTTTACGTTTTCTGGAGTAATTGTTAGTGATACTGAAGTTGGTATTGATATAGAACAGCAACGAGATAAAATAGCTGTAATAGCAAAAAAGTTTGTAGAGTATGAATTTGAATATTTGGACAAGCAAGCGTCTGATTACATTAACAAATTAACAGTGATTTGGGGAATTAAAGAATCTCTTTATAAATTGTTTGCAACACCTGGAATGTTGTTTAGAGAGCACTTTTTAGTCATTCCGTTTACAATGCATGACGATCAAACCATTTGTTGGATAGATTATAAAGGTTTAAAAAAACGTTATACTGCCAATTATTTAGAATTTGAAGGCTTTACTTGTGCTTATGTTATAGAATAATGAGTGTTTATAACGACATACTTTCCGCGAAAGCGAAAAACAAGAAATTATTAGCCATATTAATTGATCCAGATAATTTTGATATAAAATTAATATCGCAATTTGCCGATAAAATAAATAAATCGATTATTACTCATGTTTTTGTAGGTGGAAGCACAGTTGAAGATGAGGTGACAGAACAACTAGTAAAAGCCATAAAGCCAATAGTAAATTTACCAATTGTATTATTTCCTGGTGATGTTACGCAAATAGCTAAAAATGCAGATGCTATTTTGTTTTTATCTTTAATATCTGGTAGAAATCCCAAATATTTAATAGAGAAACAAATTGAAGCAGTTTCTATATTAAAAAACACCAATTTAGAAGTCATCCCAACAGGTTATATTTTAATTGAAAACGGTAAGGAAACAACGGTTCAAAAAGTAACTAAAACACAGCCTATACCAATTAAAAAGCATCAATTAGTAGCTGATACAGCAAAAGCTGGAGAGTTATTGGGTAAAAAACTAATTTATTTAGAAGCAGGAAGTGGTGCTTTACATCCAGTACCTTTAAAAATTATAGAAGCAGTTAAAAAAGATTTAGATATACCTTTAATTGTTGGAGGTGGAATAAGAAGTAAAGCGCAATTGGATGCAGCTTATCATTCAGGAGCAAATTTAGTCGTTATAGGCACTGCGTTTGAAAATGATATCAATTTTTTTAATGAACTAAAATTATAAATATGAAAATTTCGGTAGACTTAACTTTGTCACCTTTAAGTAATGATTACGAGCAACATGTTATTGACTTCATTAAGATGTTGAGAGATTCTAAATTCACGGTTCTAGAAAATCCTTTGAGTACTCAGATTTTTGGAGAATTTGATCAATTAATGCCTTTTTTAAATGAAAAAATTAAAGCTTCGTTTGAAAATCAAGACATTTGTGTATTAACTATGAAAGTTGTTAAAACAGACAGAAGCGATTATGAACCACATTTTTGATTTCCTTTTTGGACAATATTTTGATTATGAAACTACAGATGTAATCTTAGAAATTACAGCAGTTTTTTTGGGTTTCTATCTGTGTGGTTTTCCAAACAAAATAAAATTTGGGTATTTCCAACAGGTATGATAAGTACTGTCATTTTTGTATATTTATTACTTAAATGGGAGTTGTTAGGCGATATGATGATAAATGCTTATTATTTTATAATGAGTGTTTATGGCTGGTATATTTGGACAAGAAAAGGTGATAATAGTCAAGCTACACCAATATCTAAAACAACAAAAAAAGAGAAAAAATAAGTTTTATAATATTTATAGCAACACTATTTTTTGTGTTTTTTGTTTATCAAACATTTGATAAATGGACCAGTTGGATTGCCTATATTGATACCGTTACCACTGCCATCTTTTTTGTTGGGATGTGGTTAATGGCTAGACGTAAAATTGAAAATTGGATTTTATGGATAATAGGTGACGTCATCTCAGTTCCGTTATATTTTCACAAAGGATTTACATTTACCTCCTTTCAGTATTTAGGATTTACAATTATTGCCATATTTGGCTATTTAGCATGGAAAAAGCACTTGAACAACAACCTTCAAACTGTATAAAAATAGTTTTGTTTGGACCAGAATCTACTGGTAAAACTACGTTATCACAACAATTAGCACGATATTACCACTCGGTTTGGGTACCAGAATATGCTCGCGAATATTTGCAAAACAAATGGAATAACGAGCGTAAAACTTGTGAAACTCAAGATTTACTTCCAATAGCAGTTGGGCAAATGAAATTAGAAAACGAGTTAGCCAAAAAAACAGGTTCTGTTTTAATTTGCGATACAGATTTGTTAGAAACAAAAGTATATTCTGAAGCTTATTATTCTGGTATTTGTGATCCAACTTTAGAAAAATATGCTTTAAAAAACATCTACGATCTGTACTTTTTAACGTATATTGATACACCTTGGGAAGCAGATGATTTACGCGATAAACCTGAAGAGCGTGAGGCTATGTTTAAAGCATTTGAAGCAGAATTGATAAAACATAAACGACCTTATGTTTTATTAAAAGGAGATAAAAAAACAAGATTAAAAATTGCTACAAATTATATAGATCAATTATTACAAACCAAAAACCAATAATGAATTTTAGTAAAGAAGATAAAGCATTATTAGAACAAAAAGGACTGTCTTTAAAAAAAATCGAACAACAATTAGCGTTGTTTAAAACAGGATTGCCTTTTATTAATTTAGAAAGAGCTGCAACAGCAGATGATGGTATTTTACAATTTTCAGAAGAAACGACTTTACAATTAATTAAAAAATATGACGCTGAAAAAGAAAAATTAGAGGTTGTTAAGTTTGTTCCAGCTTCCGGAGCAGCAACAAGAATGTTTAAGTTTTTATTTGGGTTTTCTAAGAAGTTTAAACCTAAAAAACAAACGCTTAATGCTTATATAAACAAAAATAAAGCATCTAATTTATCGTTATTTTTTATAGCTTTAGAAAAGTTTCCCTTTTATGATACAGTTATTAACTACTTAGAGAATCACAATAAAAATTATAAAAATCTTAATAACGATCAAAAGTTAGAAGCTTTTATTGCGGCTATTTTAGATGAAGATAAATTGTCTTTTAGTCAATATCCTAAAGGATTACTGCCTTTTCATAAATATAAAAATCATTTAGCCAGCGCTTTTGAAGAGCATTTGTTTGAAGCTGCATTATATGCTTCAACTAACGGTAAAGCTAAATTACATTTCACTATCTCAGAAAAGCATAAAGATAAATTTACTAACGAATTTACTCGTATTCAGAATATAGTAGAACAAAAGACAAACACTAAATTTGAAATTTCATTTTCTTACCAAAAAGGTGCTACCGATACAATAGCTGTGTCTACTTCAAATGAAGTTATCAGAGAAGAAAACGGCGCGTTATATTTTAGACCTTCTGGTCATGGTGCTTTAATTGAAAACTTAAACGATTTAGATGCAGATATTATCTTTATTAAAAACATCGATAATGTCGTGGTTAATAAGTTTGAAACTGAAGTTGCTAAATACAAAAAAATGCTAGCTGGTTTGTTAATTGAAGTTAAAGATCAAGCATTTAAATACGCCAAAGATTTAGATGAAAAAGAATTAACTAGTAAAGATATTATTGATATAGCTGAGTTTTTGATGTCCAAATTGAATGTGGTTATATCACCTGAATTTGAAAAATATTCTACACAATATCAAATAGAATACTTAAAAAGTAAAATAGATAGACCAATACGTATTTGTGGTATGGTAAAAAATGAAGGTGAACCTGGAGGAGGTCCTTTTTGGGTGAAGGATCAAGGTGCAAATATCTCACTACAAATTGTAGAGTCTGCACAGATTGATAAAAAAGTAAAGTCACAAAAAAACATTGTTAAAAAAGCAACACATTTTAATCCTGTGGATTTAGTGTGTAGTACAAAAAATTATAAAGGAGAATCTTATGATTTACAAAAATACGTAGACCATAAAACAGCTTTTATAACCTCTAAAAATAAATCTGGGCAAGAGATTAAAGCACTTGAGTTACCAGGTTTGTGGAATGGTAGTATGGCTAATTGGAATACTATTTTTGTTGAAGTCCCTTTAGTTACTTTTAATCCTGTAAAAACAGTCAATGATTTATTAAAACCAACACATCAGGTTTTATAAATGTTTGATGTTAAAGCTATAAAAAGCGAATGTAATTTAAAAGCTATTAGAAGCTCAGGGAGTGGTGGGCAACATGTTAACAAGGTTGCTACTAAAATTGAATTAAGTTTTTCTATTAACAATTCTTTGGTATTAACAGAAAATCAGAAAAGTTTAATTTTAGATAAACTATCAAATAGATTAACTAAAGATCAAGTTTTACTATTGCAATGTGGTGAAACTAGAAGTCAGCTTAAAAATAAAGAGATTGTTTTTAAGCGTTTAATCTTAATGCTTAAGGAAGCTTTAAAGCCTAAAAAAATCCGTAAACGGACTAAAGTACCTAAAGCTGTTATTAAAAAACGCTTGAAAAGTAAGAAAACCAATGCTCAGCGTAAAGTATATAGGAGAAAGCCTGAGCTTGATTGATATTTCATGCAATGTAGTTTGCTTTGATTGTAGATTTGTTTTTAGAGTAAAAAATAAATCAATTTCATATTTCATAAATCAAAATTCTAATCTACCTTTGCATTGTTCTCAAAAAAGGGGTGCCTATATCGGCTGAGATCATACCCATTGAACCTAGAACAGGTAATGCTGTTTAGGAATTTTAAGCACATTTATTGTGTTAACGTGTAATGTCTTTTCAAAAAAGAATACACACTATTTTAATAATTATTAAAGAATAATTACCTCTTTTTATTCGGTTAACGATGTAATCGTAATGAAAAATTTATTTCTTTTTTTAACATTTTTAATGTTATCAATTTATGCTAATGCACAACAACAGTCAACCCAATTGGATACGACTAAAGTGACTAAGCTTGATGAGGTGTTATTGTCAGCAACTAGAGCCAAGGACAAATCACCTTACGCATTTACTAACATAGCTAAAGATGATTTAGAATCTATTAATCTAGGTCAAGATTTACCAGTTTTATTAGATCAGTTGCCATCAGTAGTAACAACAAGTGATGCTGGTGCTGGTGTTGGTTACACAGGTATTAGGGTTAGAGGTAGTGACGCAACACGTGTTAATGTTACCATAAACGGAATTCCTTATAACGATCAAGAAAGTCAAGGAACATTTTGGGTAAATATGCCAGACTTTGTGAGTTCTGTAGAAGATATCCAATTACAACGTGGTGTCGGAACATCTACTAATGGTTCTGGTGCCTTTGGAGCAAGCTTAAACCTAAAAACGCTTAACCCTTCTACAGAGGGTTATGCATCTACGACTAATGTAGTTGGTAGTTTTGGAACTAGAAAACATAACGTGAGTATTGGTTCAGGTATAAAAAATAATTTTTATGCAGAAGCAAGAGTGTCTAACATACAAAGTGATGGATATATTGATCGTGCTCGTGCAGACTTGAATAGTTATTATGCAGAAGCTGGTTTTATAAATAATAAAACATCAATTAAAGCTATCGTCTTTGGAGGTAAAGAAGAAACTTACCAATCGTGGTATGGAACACCAGAAGCAGTTGTTAACAATGATTTAGAAGGAATACAAGCATTTATAGATAGAAATTATTCAAGCGATGCAGAAGCAGAAAATCTTTTAAATGCTGGTAGAACGTATAATTTTTATACTTATGACAACGAGGTTGATAATTATCAACAAACGCATTACCAATTGCATGCTTCTCATCAATTTAATTCTAATTTTTCCGCAAACATTTCTGGTAATTTTACTAGAGGAAAAGGGTATTTTGAGCAGTATAAAGATGGAGAAGAATTAGGTGATTATTTTCCAAATAATACAAATGCTTCAGAAGAAGGCGATGTTATTAGAAGACGTTGGTTAGATAATAATTTTACAGCTATAGTCTATTCGCTTAATTACAAAAAGGACAAGTTAAATTTGTATTTAGGTGGTGGATACAACTCTTATAAAGGGGATCATTTTGGTGAAGTTATTTGGGATTCTTTTGAGACCTTAATACCTATTAGGAGTAATTATTATTTTAGTTATGGAGATAAAGATGACTTTAATACCTATGTAAAAGCAGAATATAATATTAATTCTAATCTCTTTGCTTTATTGGATTTACAATACAGAACTGTTACTTATGAGTCTGTTGGAACAAGTTCTGATTTGTTAGATATTAATGTCAATCAAAAATATAATTTCTTTAATCCAAAGTTGGGATTAACTTATAGAATTGATAATAATAGCAGCCTTTATGGATCTTATGCAGTTGGAAATAGAGAACCAAATCGTGATGACTTAACCAAAAATCCAATATTGCCAAAAGCAGAACAATTACACGATTTTGAATTTGGTTATAAATTAAGAAATAAAGATTTTTATGTTAATGCTAATTTGTACTACATGAATTACACAGATCAGTTAGTCTTAACTGGAGATTTAGATGATGTAGGTGATGCTATAAGAGAAAATGTAGAAGACAGTTACAGGGCAGGTATTGAGTTACAGGCTGGATATGCATTTTCTAAACAATTTAGGATTGATGCTAATGCTACCTTTAGTCAAAACAAAATAAAAGAATTTGACTATGTAGTATATGATACCCAATATGACCCAAACACTTATTCAGTAGTTTCGTATGAGCCAGTTGTGACTAAATTTGAAGACACAGATATTTCATTTTCACCAAATGTTATCATTGGTAATACTTTAACATATTCACCAATAAAAAACGCCAACATTGCTTTAATTTCAAAATATGTTGGTAAACAGTTTTTAGATAATACTTCTAGTGATAGCAAGAGTATGGACGCTTATTTTGTAAATAACATTAATATATCTTACAAACTACAGCCAAAATGGATTAAAGAAATTGCATTTAATGTTTTAGTAAATAATGTTTTCAATGATAAATATGTTTCAAATGGTTATACCTATAGCTATTATTATAGACCTGAGAACTCAAATGACGCACCAATAACAGAAAACTTTTACTACCCACAAGCAACTACAAACTTTTTAGTAGGTGCAACATTAAAATTTTAATCAATAATTTTTAACAACCCTTTAAAAGCATCTCTAATTTAGAGGTGCTTTTTTAGTTATTGTAAACTCTAATAACGTTTCCGTTAGCTTCAACAAAATAAGGTTTTAAGCTATATTGTACACTAGTTCCATCAAAAGGGACTCCACCACCAGCAATACTATAGCTGTTAGCATCATCACAACCACAAGTCGCTATACCACCTTCAATAGTTAATACAGAACAGTTGGAAGGAGCATGGTTAGGGTCTGTAATCTCAAAAGCATAATATTGATTTCCGGTATAATAAACTACAATACCATTATAACCATAGCCATTTAATACAACAGTACCACCAGGAAATTCTAAATCATTATATTGTGGCAACGTCGTATTTATAGTATTTGTAGTATCAAAAGTAATATCAGGTATAAAATTACTACCGTTATCATCATCATTGTTATTCTGGCAAGAAAACAAGATGACAGAACATAAAATAAGTGTATATAAAGATCTTAACATATAAATTTTAATAGTTTTTTAGCATCGCAATTTACAACAAATACGACGTTGAATTAAATATTTTGTATATTTGTAATACAATCTCGTAGCGACGAGATTTTTTTATGCTGAATTTAATTCGGCATCTTTTTATTTAATTAACGATGAAGTTATGAGTAAAGTATCTTATTATACAGCAGAAGGGTTAAAAAAATTGCGTGACGAGCTTAAGCAACTTAAAGATGTAGAGCGTGTAAAAGCATCAAAAGCTATTGCAGAAGCAAGAGATAAAGGTGATTTAAGTGAAAATGCCGAGTACGATGCAGCCAAAGAAGCACAAGGTATGTTAGAAATGCGTATAGCTAAACTTGAAGACCAAATGGCAGGAGCACGTGTTATAGACGAGTCTCAAATGGACACTTCAAAAATACTAGTATTATCTAAAGTAAAAATCAAAAACCAAACCAATGGTATGGAAATGAATTACACTTTAGTAGCAGATGGAGAAGCGGACTTAGCTTCAGGAAAAATATCTGTAAACAGTCCAATAGGAAAAGGTTTATTAGGTAAATCTGTTGGAGATGTTGCAGAAATTAGTGTGCCAAGTGGTATCATTAAATTTGATATTGTTGAAATATCAAGATAAACATTAAACAATCTGTTTTCGCTTTCGCGGAAATTATGAAAACTATAAAACTTTTAAAATTCCTGTTTATTCTGAAGCAAAAATCAGATTAGCAGGAATCTTTTTTTATCTTTATTTTTTAAATTAAAATATATGGCTTCTATTTTTACAAAGATTGTTAATGGTGAAATCCCTTGCTACAAAGTAGCAGAAACTGAAGATTTTTTAGCTTTTTTGGATGTAAATCCTAATGCTGAAGGTCATACACTTTGTATCCCTAAAAAAGAAGTAGATAAACTATTTGATTTAGATGAAGCGACCTACATTAGATTAATGCAATTTTCTAGAGAAGTAGCTATAGCTTTAGAAAAAACTGTACCATGTAAGCGTGTAGGAGTAAGTGTTATTGGGTTAGAAGTACCACATGTACACGTGCATTTAATTCCGTTAAACACTATGGAAGATGCAAGGTTTATAAACAAAGTAGCCTTGCAAAAAGACCAATTTGAAGCTTTAGCTAAAGCTATTAATGTAAATTTATAGGTAATTATAAACTAAAAAAGCAATTACGGCAGCTAAACTTAATACAAGTACTGTAAATAATACCCAAAATAGGGGTTTATATTTTTTTGATGACTTTTTAGGCTGAAAAGCCTTCATTTGGTAATCGTAAATACGCTCTATGTCATCAGTCCATCGTGCAGGATATATTTCTGTATTACAGACCACACAATTCATTTCTGTACTAACCTCTTGTGTAACGCTTTTATAAAAAGCAGTTTCAATAAAGCGCTGTTTAAAAGTTAATTGTAAGCCTTTAGTGCTAAAACACTCAGGGCAATTGTTAATTAAATTTACAGTATTTATTGTTATTAATTTCTCTGACATTTATAATATCGTTTTTAAACTAATTTGCATGGTTGTACCAACTCCTTTTTCTGAGGTTAATACTTTAATTTTACCATTATGAAAGTCTTCTACAATCCGTTTTGCTAAAGACAAACCAAGTCCCCAACCTCTTTTTTTGTGGTATAACCAGGCTCAAAGATAGTATTAAATTCGTTTTTACTTATTCCTTTTCCAGTATCTGTTACTGTAATTTTTACTTGTTGTTCTAATTGAGATATACTAAGCTGTAAATCACCTTTTCCTTTCATGGCATCTATTGCATTTTTAACTAAATTTTCAATAGTCCAACCATAAAGTTGTTTGTTTAAATTAACATAAATAGGGTGTTTGGGTAAGTTTATGTCAAAGTTTACAAGCTTAGAGGATCTAGATTTTAAATAGTCAAAGGCGTCTTGAGTTTCTGATATTATATCAGCTTTTTCAAGTGTAGGTATAGACCCAATTTTACTAAAACGCTCTGTAATAGTTTGTAATCTATGGATGTCTTTTTCAATTTCTTTGATATATTCAGGATTGGTATCTTCAATTTTTAATATTTCTGTCCAACCAATTAAAGAAGATAAAGGTGTGCCTATTTGGTGTGCAGTTTCTTTAGCCATTCCTGACCATAATTTATTTTGGGTCGCAATTTTGCTGCTTCTGTAAAAAAGTAAACCACTGCAGCAAACAATACTATAATTAGTAAAAGGGCTAATGGATAGTATTTTAATTTGTTTAATAATGGCGAGTTTCCGTAGTATAAAGTTCCTATAGCTTCATCTTTATTAGTGGTATTATTAAAATACGATAAGGGTATTGGACTGTTTTCTTGCTTAAACTGCTCTTTTTTCTTTATTAAAAATTTTTCGACGTGTCTGATTCTTAAAGTATCTAAATTATTAAAGCTACTTATTTCGCCTGTAGGCGAAACTAAAATCATTGGTGTTGTTGAGGTAGAATCTGTGATTATAAAAGTGGTTACATTGTTGACTTCGCCATCCAAACCATTTCTAAAACTATTTAAAAAATCACTTTGAGCATAAGACCAAGTTTCCATTTTTCTACGTTCTTCAGCTTTAAATTTTTGAAAAAACACATAGGTATTCCACAAAATTAAAGAGATAATAACAAACGAAGCAATAATAATAATCCAGCGAACCAGCTGACGATGTTTTGTAAAAAACATGATATAATTTTTTGTTGTTAATATAATGTAATTCTGTTAATAATATTGTGATGGATGTGTAGTTATTAGTTTTGGTTGGTTTACAGAATCCGTATTTTTGTGTAAAACAAACAGACAACTATGCTATCTTTTACTCCTCAAGAATTTCCGACCGCAAAATTACATGGCTATTTGCTTAGTGCTGTGGCACCTAGGCCAATAGCGTTTGCAAGTACTATTGATGCAAATGGTAAACCTAATTTATCACCTTTTAGTTTTTTTAACGTGTTTAGCGCTAATCCTCCTATTTTAATTTTTTCGCCAGCAAGACGCGTTAGAGATAATACTACAAAGCATACTTTACACAATGCAGAACTAACTAAAGAAGTTGTAATTAATGTTGTTAATTATGACATCGTACAACAAATGTCGCTAAGTAGCACAGAGTATGCAGAGGGTGTAAACGAATTTGATAAAGCTGGTTTAACTATGCTTAAGTCTGATATTGTAAAACCTTTTAGAGTAGCAGAAAGTCCTGTGCAAATGGAATGTAAAATCAACGATATTGTAAAACTTGGTACAGAAGGTGGAGCAGGTAATTTAATAATCTGCGAGGTTGTAAAAATGCATATTTCAGAATCTGTTTTAGACGAAAATAAAGCAATCGACCAAAATAAATTAGACTTAGTGTCTAGAGCAGGAGGTAGTTTTTACAGTCGAGCAAAATCAGGTTTTTTTGAAATCCCTAAACCATTATCAACCTTAGGTATAGGTGTCGATGCGTTACCTAAATCTGTTAGAGAAAGTGTGGTTTTAACAGGTAATGATTTAGGTCTTTTAGGAAATGTTGAAAACTTCCCTGAGGAAAAAAGCATTCTGGCTTTTAAAAACCAACATAATTTAAGTTCTTTGTCCACTGAACAAAAACACCAAAAAGCAAAAGACCTTTTAAGTTTTAATGATGTTGAAGGAGCTTGGAAAGTGTTATTATCGTAAATTTGCGATTTTAATTTAGACGAATATTTAATAATTATATAGAAAATGGAAGTACAAGGGAAAGTAAAACTAGTAGGAGAAACACAAACTTTTGGTAGTAATGGATTTAGAAAAAGAGAGTTAGTTGTAACTACAGAAGAGCAATATCCTCAGCATATTTTAGTAGAGTTTGTTCAAGATAAATGTGACTTATTAAACAACTATCAAGTTGGACAAGATGTTAAAGTAAATATTAATTTACGTGGTAGAGAATGGGTAAATCCTCAAGGTGAAACTAAGTACTTTAACTCTATTCAAGGATGGAGAATTGAAGGTGTACAAGCAGGAGCGCCTCAAGGTATGCCAGAAGTGCCACCAGCACAAGCTTTTGAGCCAGCTAAAGATGTAAAGTCAGAAGATCACGACGACTTACCATTTTAGTAAATATAGTACTGTAATAACAGTATTAACAAATAAAACCTCAATACTTACGTGTTGAGGTTTTTTTATTATAACACTTTTACTTATTTTTCAATCAATATAATAAAGTATGGATTTTTTAAACACTAGCAATAATTTCCCTGATGTATCTCAAGCTACCGATGATGGTTTATTAGCTGTTGGTGGAGACTTAAGTCCAGAGCGTTTGCTTGATGCTTATCAAAAAGGAATTTTTCCTTGGTTTGAAGATGATAATACAATTTTATGGTGGTCACCAGATCCTAGATTTGTTTTGTTTCCAGAAGATTTAAAAGTCTCTAAAAGTATGAAACAAGTTTTACGTAATACAGATTTTGAAGTTACAGTCAATACAAATTTTGAAGCTGTAATTAATGCTTGTGCAGTAGCTAATAGACCAGGTCAGGATGATACTTGGATTACAAAGGGTATGATAGAAGCTTACACAAAATTAAACCAATTGGGTTATGCAAAATCAATAGAGGTTTGGTTAGATAAAGAACTGGTTGGCGGATTGTATGGTATAGATTTAAATAATGGCGTATTTTGTGGTGAGAGTATGTTTACTAAAGTTAGTAATGCTAGCAAAGTAGGTTTTATAAGTTTTATTCAAAACACTAACTATAAGCTAATAGATTGTCAAGTTTATACTAACCACCTTGAAAGTTTAGGAGCTATAGATATACCTCGTGATCAATTTTTAAAGTATTTAATTTAAACTTCATTGTACCTGAAACAGTCAACTTCATGATCGTTTACCATACCAATAGCTTGCATAAAAGCGTAAATAACTGTTGATCCAACAAATTTAAAACCTCGTTTTTTTAAGGCTTTACTAATAGTGTCACTTAACTGCGTGTTGGCAGGAGCGTCTTTATAATGCTGTACTTTGTTTTTTATAGGTTTGTTGTCTACAAAAGCCCATATGTAATCACTAAAACTTCCAAATTCATTTTGTATGTCTATAAATAATTTTGCGTTAGTAATTGTTGCGTTTATTTTAAGCTTATTTCTTATAATACCAGCATTTTGTAATAACTCAGCTTTTTTATCTTCATTGTAGTTCGCAATTTTTTTATAGTCAAACTGATCTAATGCATCAAAAAAATTATTGCGTTTTCTTAGAATAGTAATCCAACTAAGTCCTGCTTGAAAGGTTTCTAATATTAAAAATTCAAAAAGGGTATTATCATCATAAACAGGTGTTCCCCATTCTTGATCATGATAAGCTTCATAAAGTGCATCACCAACACACCATCCACATTTATGCTTTTTCATTGTTCTTCATTTTACGATATTGGTTAATATTAATTAATATATAGATAAGTACTATTAGATGTCTTAAATCAAATAAGAATAAGTTTTTGAAAATATGGTAATTAGGAATTAAGTTAAAATACTTACAAAGTAATAAAGCTAAAAATATAATTAGTAAAATAGTCTTAATTTTTCGAATAGAAAGCATTGTAAGGAATTTTCAATATTTTCTACTAATGTAACAACAGTAACTTAAAAAAAATAATAGTTACAGTATTTTTGTAATATGGAAACAACAACACATAACAATATCAAACAAATTATAAAGGACAGTTTAACTAGAAGTATGAGTTATGCTGAATACAGAGCTTTAGTTTCGACTTTAGTCGAAACCAATTCTAACACAGGTAACCAAGTTACTGAAGCTTTAGCTAATTATACAATGTTGAATGATAGGCGTATGAAACGTTGGGATAAAACTGTTAAAATAGATGAAGGGTTATCGGCTTCCATTGCTAATAAAACAATTGACCAAACTTGGATAATTATTACTGAAAGTTGGTGTGGTGATGCAGCACATGTAATGCCAGTAATTAATAAAATAGCTGAGTTAAATCAAGGCATTAATTTTAAAGTCGTACTTAGAGACCAAAACGAAGCTTTAATGGATAATTTCTTAACCAATGGATCAAGGTCTATTGCTAAGTTAATTATAGTGGATAATGATACTGAAAATGTGGTTGCTACTTATGGTCCAAGACCAAGCACAGCAACAGCTTTAGTTAATGATTATAAAGCAAAACATGGAGGTTTAACACCAGAGTTTAAAGAGGATTTACAAAAATGGTATAATAAAGATAAAGGACAAACAGTAATCGCAGACTTAGTACCTTTATTAGATAATTAAAAATTATTTACCTTTAAACTCAAAGGTTATTGAGCCTAATTGTTTAGACTTATCAGAGTTATCAAAAGTGGCTTTTTTTGCATACTCTAAAGCATGTTCTTGTAAGCAAACGTTGTTAGATGTTGACGCATTATTTACATAAGCATCAATAACATATCCTTGATTATCTACAGTTATATTAATTATTACTTTACCTTGAGCATTACACAAGTAAATAGGGATAGGAAGTGACTTATCTGTCCTTCCTTTTAACGAGTAATAAACACTACTATTGGTGTTAGCTGTGCTACCTTGCTTAGTGTTTTTGTTTTGAGATCGTTTATTTAAAACGTCATTAACACCCTTAAAGCTAGTTAAAGTTTTTTCAGATATAGCAGATTTTACTTCGCTTTTTTCAGTGGATACATCACTCTTTAAACTATTTTTATAAGTCTGCAACATTGGATTGTCATAATCCTCTGGAGGAGCAATGGGTTTATAAGCTTCAGCAAAATGTTTGTGCTTTTCACTGGTGTTAAAGGCTTTATTTGTGGATTTTGAGTCTGAATCTTGTATTAGCTCTTCAATGTCTTCAGGAGTTTCAATTTCAACTTGTTCAATGTCATAAATGGTTTCAGCTAAAGCTGGATTAGTTTTAAATACAGTCAAGTTTAACAGAGACAATACTAATGTGCCTATGATTAAAAATGTGATAGCTAACGCTTTATGAGAATTGTTTAATGTCATCTTTTGGGAGTCAATATCTATTGCCTTTCTATTTAATATACGTGTTTTAGGTTTAAAAAGACGTGATTTACTCTTTTTTTGTAGGTTTTTAATAAAGTCTTCTATTGTCAGTCCTTCATTGACATCAAAATCGCCAATTTTTGTACGTCGTAATGCAGACAAATGCCCTCCTGATTGTAACGCTTTTCCAAAATCATGAGCTAAAGATCGTATATAAGTACCTTTACTACAAACCACTTTAAAGTCTACATTTAAACCATCAATTTTAGTGATTTTAAAATCTTGTATGGTTATTTTCCTAGACTTAATCTCAACTGCTTCTCCAGCTCTTGCATATTCATATAATCGTTTACCTTCTTTTTTAAGAGCAGAAAAAACAGGTGGATACTGGTCGATTTCACCAATGAATTGCTGTGTAGTTTCATTAATTAATGCTTCGGTTATATGAGAAGTTTCAAAGGTTTGGTCTATTTCTGTTTCAAGATCGTAAGAAGGTGTTGTGCTACCTAAAACAATGGTTCCTGTATATTCTTTAATTTGTCCTTGAAAAGTATTGATTTGCTTAGTCATTTTACCTGTACATATTACAAGTAATCCTGTAGCTAATGGATCTAATGTACCAGCATGACCAACTTTTATTTTTTTAATATTGAAGGCCTGACGGATTTCCCAACGTAATTTATTTACAGCTTGAAAAGAAGTCCAATGTAAAGGCTTGTCTATTAATAATACTTGTCCTGCTTGGTAGTCGTCTCCTGTCATAAAATTAGTTTGAAAAAGAATATATAATGGCTATCATACCAACAATTGCACAGTAAATAGAAAAGTAACTTAATTTACTTTTTTTAACTAAACTAATCATCCATGTACAAGCAAAAAGACCAGCAACAAAAGCTGCAATAAATCCTGCAGATAAAGCTGTTATGTTTTGGCTTTCAAAACTTAAGTCTCCTCCTAAAACGTCTTTAGCTATTTTACCAAAAATTAAGGGCACAACCATTAAAAAAGAAAATCTAGCTGCTTTTGTTTTATCATTACCTAATAATACAGAGGTTGATATGGTTGCTCCACTTCTCGAGATACCAGGCAGCATAGCTATGGCTTGTGAAATACCAATTATAAATGCATTTTTAAACGATACATTTTTGTTTGTGTTTTTAGCTTTATCTGCAAAATATAATAAGACTGCAGTTACTAATAACATGCATCCTACAAGTAGTATGCTTCCGCCAAATAACTGTTCTAATTGTTCTTCAAAAAATAGACCTACAATAACAGCAGGTAACATCGATATTATAATTTTAGTTGTAAACTTTGTATCCTCATTCCATTTAAAAGACAATAGTCCTCTAAGGATATCCAAAATGTCTTTTCTAAAAATAACAATAGTACTTAAAGCAGTTGCAAAGTGTAAAACGACAGTAAATAATAAGCTTTCTTCAGGTATGCTATTATCACCTAAAATAGCTTTTCCAAGTTCTAAATGACCACTTGAAGACACAGGAAGAAACTCGGTTAATCCTTGTACTATACCTAATATAATTGAATCTATAATATCCATTTGGCAAAAGTATTAAAATACTATGACCAATTGATAATTTGAAGTTATAATTTAATGCTCAAAACTACAATAGCACTGAGTAGGATAAAAGTTAGTCCTTTTTAGGTTTAGATAAAATGGCGTAAACCTGTATGCCAAAACCAATAATTACTAAAGCAGGAGCTAAACGTATACGTCTCCAGCTAAAAATAGCGTCGCTAAATACATTTGGATCATCACTACCTCCTCCAGACATTAAGATAAACCCTAGGGCAATACATGCTAATCCAATAAACATAAATTTATAGTTATGCTTGCCAAAAATCGGTTCGGATTTTAAACTTAGTTTATTGTTTTTAGTGCTTTCTCCCAAAATAAAAGATTTTTTTAAACAAATTTAAACTTTTTAATCTTAATCTAAAATTAAAAAGTTTAATGTATGCTTATTTTAAATAGTAATTAGCATGTTGTTTGTTTGCAGATACTTTTTCAGAGTGTACAATTTTTGTTTCAATTTTTTGCGTTGTTGTTAATAAATAAGCAACAATAGCAATCATACCTAGTAATACAAATGTGATTCGTTTCATAATCATTAGTTTTTAAGATTAATTAATCATTTTAAGTATTATTTGGTCAATAGCGAATTTTAAATTTATTGGTTAAGTAAATATAGTTGACTAATATACTGACTATTATCAGAAAATTAGTTAAAAACTTATTAAATTAATAAAGTTGGTCTGTTTTTAGGTTTAAAAAACGCTGTGTCGCAAAGAAAGTACTAAACCAAGTAATAATAATACCTAAAAGAAATACGATACCAAACAAGCCACCAATTAGTAATGGGCTTTGGCGTAAGCTTAATTCAGGAAAGGTCTTATCTACGTAGTATACTATAAATCCTAAGCCTATTAATGCAATCAATGCTCCAAGGATGCCTAAACGTATACTTTTCCATACAAAGGGACGTCTTATAAAACGTTTTGTAGCTCCAACCATTTGCATGGTTTTTATAGTAAATCGTTTAGCATAAACAGATAATCTAATACTGCTATTAATTAGTAAAACAGCAATTAAAGTAAATATAGCACTAAGTAACAGTACCCAGAAGCTAATTTTTTTAACGCGACTATTCATTAAGGTTACCAAGTCTTTGTCGTATCTAACTTCATCAACAAAGCTTTTTTCGGATGCAGTTGCTGCTAATTCTTCAAGTTTTTCATTGGTAACAAAATCGGCTTTTAAATTAACATCAATATTATTTTGTAAAGGGTTAAAACCTAAAAACGCCATAAAATCTTCACCATTTTCTTCTTTCATAGATTCTGCAGCTTGTTCTTTAGAAACATAAACTGTAGATTTTACATACTCTGCTAAAGCTAAACTTTTTTCAAGTTGTTTAACCTCTACATCTTTAGCATTGTCTTTAAGGTAAATGGTAACAGTAACTTGTTCTTTAAATAGGTCTGCTACCTTTTTAGCGTTTAAGACTAGAAGCCCTAAAATTCCTAATAAAAAAAGGACTAAAGCAATACTAAGTACCACTGAAAAGTAAGACGATATTAATCTGCGTTTTTGATATCTTTCAAAAGATGAACTCATAAATTGATGTTAGTTTACACTGTAAAAATATAAAAGAAAAATGAAACCTATTCATATATTCTATAATTACAACGTCAAACTTTTAATAGTCTTATAATAAGTTTAAATTTGTTGCTTAATTAAGCCGAAAAACACAAAAATGCAATACCATTTTAACGACATCGAAGCCAAATGGCAAAAATATTGGGCCGAAAACCAGACTTTTAAAGCCTCAAACACTAGTGATAAACCAAAATATTATGTTTTGGACATGTTTCCTTATCCATCTGGTGCAGGATTACACGTTGGTCATCCACTAGGTTATATTGCTTCAGATATTTATGCACGTTATAAACGTCATAAAGGGTTTAATGTATTGCATCCTCAAGGATATGATAGTTTTGGTTTGCCAGCAGAGCAGTATGCTATTCAAACTGGACAACATCCAGCAATTACTACAGAGACTAATATCAAAACCTACAGACGTCAATTAGATCAAATAGGATTTAGTTTTGACTGGAGTCGCGAAGTCCGTACATCAAGTCCAGAATATTACAAATGGACCCAATGGATTTTTATTCAATTGTTTGAGTCTTATTATTGTTTTAATGATAATAAAGCAAAACATATAAAGGAGTTAATTTACGTTTTTAAATTAAACGGGAATTGTCCAAAAGAATCTGGATTAAACGTCGCTTGTGATGATAATATCGAAACGTTTTCGGCTGACGATTGGAATGGTTTTTCAACAGAAAAACAACAAGAAATATTATTACAATACAGACTGACATATTTAGCTGAAACCGAAGTCAACTGGTGTCCTGCTTTAGGAACCGTTTTGGCTAACGACGAGATTGTAAACGGAGTGTCAGAACGTGGTGGACATCCTGTTATGCGCAAAAAAATGACGCAATGGAGTATGCGAATTTCTGCTTACGCAGAACGTTTACTACAAGGTTTAGATACTATAGATTGGACAGACTCTCTTAAAGAAAGTCAACGTAACTGGATTGGTAAATCTGTTGGAGCAAGTGTAACTTTTAATGTTATTCCTTCTGTCTCGTCGAGCGCAGTCGAGACATCTCATCAAATAGAAGTCTTCACAACAAGACCAGATACTATTTTTGGTGTTAGCTTTATGACCTTAGCTCCAGAACATGAGTTAGTCTCTCAAATAACAACACCAGAACAAAAAGCAGAAGTTGAAGCATACATTTTAGCAACCTCAAAACGTAGCGAGCGAGATCGTATGGCAGATGTTAAAACTATTTCTGGTGCTTTTACAGGTGCATACGCAGAGCATCCTTTTAGTAAAGAACCTATTCCAATTTGGATTGGAGATTACGTATTAGCTGGTTATGGGACAGGAGCAGTAATGTCTGTACCTTGTGGTGACCAACGTGATTACGACTTTGCTAAACATTTTAATATTGCAATTCCTAATATTTTTGAAGGAGCAGATATAAGTGAAGCAGCTTTTACATCTAAAGACAACGTAAAAATTGCAAATAGCGATTTCCTTAACGGAATGAACTATAAAAAAGCAACCAAACGTGCTATTTACGAGTTGGAGCAAATGGGTCAAGGTGAAGGAAAAACTAACTACAGGTTACGTGATGCAGTATTTTCGCGTCAACGTTATTGGGGAGAACCGTTTCCTGTGTATTACGTTAATGGACTACCACAAATGATTGATAAAGCGCATTTGCCAATCACATTACCAGAAGTAGAAAAATATTTACCAACCGAAACTGGAGAGCCACCTTTAGGTCGTGCAGACGTTTGGGCTTGGGACACTAATACTAATACAGTGGTTTCTAACACGCTTGTCTCGTCGAGCGCAGTCGAGACGTCTGAAGATAACGGAATCTACCCATTAGAGTTAAACACAATGCCAGGTTGGGCAGGAAGCTCTTGGTATTTTTTTCGTTATATGGAAGAAAAAGCCAAAAGAGGAGAAGACTTTGCAAGTAAAGATGCCCTTAACTACTGGGAAAATGTAGACCTTTATATTGGAGGAAGCGAGCATGCTACAGGACATTTATTATACTCACGTTTTTGGGTGAAATTTTTAAAAGATAGAGAATTTGTTGGAGTAGAAGAGCCTTTTAAAAAGCTAATTAACCAAGGAATGATTCTTGGGACTAGTGCTTTTGTTTTTGAAACTTTATTTGAAGGGAAAAGTTTAAATATCTATCAATCTTCTAACTTAATAGATGGTTCTGATTATATTACATCGGAAAGTCCTAAATGGGATGAGTTAGTAGAAATGTATAAAAGTAGAGGTTTATCAGAAGATGATTTTTCAAAGGTTAAAATCAGATTAATTCACTGTGATGTATCTTTTGTAAACGCATCAGATGAATTAGATGTTGAAGCTTTTCGAAACTGGAGAAAAGAATATAAAGAAGCTGTTTTTTTAAATGAAAAAGATGGAACGTTCAAAGTTAAACGCGAAGTCGAAAAAATGTCTAAATCTAAATACAACGTTGTAAACCCAGATAATATTTGCGAACAATATGGAGCAGATAGTTTACGTTTATACGAAATGTTTTTAGGACCTTTAGAGCAAGCTAAACCTTGGAATACTGCTGGTATTACAGGTGTGCATGGTTTCTTAAAAAAACTATGGAAATTATATGTTGGCGAAAACGGAGTTAATGTAAACAATGCTGAGCCAACAAAAGACAACTTAAAAACGTTACATAAAACCATTAAAAAGGTAGAAGAAGATATCGAGAATTTCTCTTTTAATACTTCGGTTTCAACGTTTATGATTGCTGTTAACGAGTTAACACAACAAAAATGTACTAGTAAAGCTATTTTAGAACCATTATTGGTACTATTATCACCTTATGCACCACATATTACTGAAGAGCTTTACAGCCAATTAGGAAATACAGAGTCTATCAGTACTGCAGCTTTTCCTAAGTTTGAAGCTAGCCATTTGGTAGAGAGTAGTAAAAATTACCCAATTTCGTTTAACGGAAAAATGCGTTTTACTCTAGAGTTACCAATGGATATGTCTAAAGACGACATCGAAAAAACGGTTATGGCTCACGAAAAAACTATCGCTCAATTAGATGGTCGTACACCTAAAAAAGTAATTGTTGTACCTGGTAAAATTGTAAATATTGTTGGATAATTATAATGCCAACGTCATTGCGAGGCACGAAGCAATCTCACTAAATTAAGTGTGTTATTGAGTAAACAATTATGAGTACTCACTCCATGTCAGTTCGAGTGAAATGCTTTTTCAGCAATTAGTATCGAGAACCATTTAAAGGCATCTCGATACAATTTGCTCGTACCTCACAAATCACTCGATGTGACGTGACGTGTATTATTGTAAATAGGACACGTTATTGCGAGGAACGAAGCAATTTTACTAAATTAGGTGTGTTATTGAGTAAACAATTATGAGTACTCATTCCATGTCAGTTTGAGTGAAATGCTTTTTCAGCATTTAGTATCGAGAACCATTTAAAGGCATCTCGTAACAATTTGCTCGTACCTCACAAATCACTAGATGTGACGTTGTGTGTATTGTTGTAAATAGGACACGTCATTGCGAGGAACGAAGCAATTACATAAAAGCCATTAATGTAATTATGTCTTTGTAAGCTTATATTATTAGTTTTAATTATTTATTATGAAAAACCTCTTTGTACTATTATTATTTCCGGTATTAACTTGGTCACAGTCCTATGTTGGTCATGTTGGTACAATTCCTATTCATTTTGATATTTATACAGATCAAGACGAGGATCAAGCGTCTAAAGGAAGAGTAGATGGTTATTATTTTTACGATTCTAAACTAATTAACATTCCGCTACGAGGTGTTTATGATAAAGATCAATTTACAATTGTTAATGGGTATCATTATTTTGAAGATACTTTTGAGGAATCTGATGAGGTCTTTAGATTAAATAAAGTAGAAAACCAATTAGTAGGATCTGTTACCATAAAAAAGAAGCGCTACACAGTTACATTAACTGAAATAGCTGAGGATCCAATTGATGATTTTAGAAACCCTAAATTAGCTTTTGTTAGAGATAGTATTTCGGTTTATAATGACAAGCAATTGGTATGGTTTCATGAAAAATATAGCAATCAAAAATTATTTAGACTTGGTAATGGGTTTACAGCAGAACAAAGAGCTGTTTTTAACCCTATTTTAGACGATTTACATTTAGAGAACGCTATTACTGGTTTAGATTGTAATTCTTGGTTTGAAATTGATCATACTGTTAACCTAGTTAGTGCAAAATACGTGAGTTTTACACAACACTATAGCGTGTATTGTGGAGGTGCACATCCATCTCATGGTACAGTGAGTTATAATTTTGATTTAAGCACTTTGACTAATCTTGATGATATAGAAATGTTGTATCCAAATATTAATTTCTTTAAATTACTAAAAGAAAAATATTATGATCCTGAAGACGAGTTTAAACAAGAATGTGAAGTCTTTACTTATGAAGCAAATTGGAATTATAAGCAATGGAATTTAACACCTAAAGGTGTAGAATTAACACCTAGTTACCCTCATGCAATGACGCCTTGTGAAGAGGCTTACTTTTTGAGTTATGAAGAGTTGTTAGAAAAGGAATAATTATTCCTTTTCTAATTCTTTTTTAGTGTCTTTTGATTTAGCTTCTGGTTTAGGTAATGTTTTAAAATACGTTTCAAAAGCCTTGACATCATAAGGTTTTTTGATAATTTTTTTGTCTTTATCTAAAACAAAATAACTAGGTGTTGCTTTGACATTATAATTGTCACCAATTGGATTGTCCCATTTTCCCTCGCCAAATACATGATAAAATTCTGGAAATTTATAAGTCATGTCTTTCCATCTGTAACGGTCTTCATCTAATGCAATTGCAATGACTTTTAATTCGCCTTCATCTAAGGTTTCAACTAGTTTATGTAACTCAGGTATTTCTTCTAAACAATGAGAGCAAGTTGTACTCCAAAAAACCACTAAATAGTGGTTAGCTTCATCTAAACCATGCATTTTTTTTACTTCGGCATGACCTTCTTCATCATATACAATTATTTCAAAATCTTGTCCAATATTACCTATGGACGCGTTTTTAAAGTAAATTAAGTCATTTTCTAACGTTTTGTCATTTGTTTCTTTTGCAATATCTAATAAGTAAGTACTTGCAATGTGGTTTGCAACAGGTTCGATTTCTTCAACAGCAAACTGATTCCATAAAATTTCTAATAAAATCTTTTTAACTTTTGGATTGTTTCCAATTGCTTTTTCAATTGTGTTTATATTATTAATGTACGACGTGTTTTGATCTTGGTTATCAATAAAATTAAACACGTAATTTAAAGTAGCTTCAATTAAAAAGTTTGAATTTTGAAGGATTGGGTTTCCAAAATTGATGTGATTAAAATAAGCGTTTTTAGCATTTTTAGTAAATGTCTTAGCATCAATTAAACGCTCAGGCGTGTAAGGCTGACTAGCAGTAATAAAATTAAGTACTAATTTGCCTTCAGCTGCTTTTTCAAACTCTGATTGTGTTGTATTTAGTATTTTGATTATTTTTTTGAAATCTCTTTCACTTTTACCACCAGCTGTATAAAACGCATTTAAGCTTTGTCCAATTCTAGACATACTTTTGTTATATGAAATCCACAGTTTATTTTCATCAGATGTGGTAAAATCTAAACCTTTATCAAGGTCAAAAGTTAACTCGATATCTTCGTTATTATATAAAAAATCAAAATTGTATTCTTCCTGTGGTTGTGCATAAACAATACGATATGTTCCTGGAGTTTGCCCTTTTTTAAGGTTAAAAGTAAAGGTTCCATCTGCTGCTACGTCTGCATTATCAACAAATATTGAAGTGTCAGCAGTAACTTGATATAAAAAAGCAAATTTAAATTGCTCAGCAGGAGTGAAGGTTCCTTTTATGGTGTTTTGAGCCATTATAACACTTGGTAATAAGGCTAGTAAAAAAAATAATTTCTTATACATTATGTGTGATTTTCTATGGTAATTTCAAAAACTATTCCAAAATTGGCTGTAATGCTTGTAGCGCATTTTTAACCGATTTAATGTTATCAAAGGTAAGTAATAAACGCAGACCATTTCTGGTTTGCTTTTCTTTCATTTTACAAGATTGTGGATGTGTTTGAACGTATTTTAAAATTTTAGTAAAGTTTGGACTTTGATAAAATCCGCTTTGCTGATCGTTGATAAAGTAACTAATTAGTTTACCTTTTTTCATGATTACTTTTTCCATACCTAAAGTTGTAGCTATCCATTTGATGCGTACACTGTTAATTAGGTCTACAACCTGTGTTGGTAATTCGCCAAAACGATCTATTAACTGTGTTTCAAAAACAATTAATTCGTCTTCCGTTTTAAAGTCGTTTAATTTGGTGTAAAGGGTTAATCTTTCGGCTATATTATTGACGTAGTCATCAGGAAATAATAACGAGAAATCTGTATCTATGGTAACATCTTTAACGTAAATTTTATTTTCTGAAGGTTCGTCATAAAGGTCCTTAAATTCGTTTTCTTTAAGTTCTTCAATTGCTTCATTTAATATTTTTTGATAGGTATCAAAACCAATTTCGTTTATAAAACCACTTTGTTCACCTCCTAATAAATCACCAGCGCCTCGGATTTCTAAATCTTTCATTGCAATATTAAATCCGCTACCAAGCTCAGTAAACTGTGATAATGCTTGGATACGTTTTCTAGCATCATCTGTCATTGCAGAGTATTCTGGTGTTATAAAATAGCAAAAGGCTTTTTTGTTGCTACGTCCAACACGACCACGCATTTGGTGCAAGTCACTTAATCCAAAATTATTAGCGTTATTGATAAAAATTGTGTTTGCATTTGGTACGTCCAAACCACTTTCTATAATAGTGGTACTTACTAAAACATCAAAAGCACCATCCATAAATCCTAACATTAGGGTTTCTAGTTTTTTACCATCCATTTGTCCGTGTCCAATACCAATTTTGGCATCTGGTACTAAACGTTGGATCATACCTGCTACTTCTTTAATATTTTCAATTCTGTTATGAATAAAAAAGACTTGTCCACCACGTTCAATTTCATAACTAACAGCATCTCTAATGGCTTCTTCATTAAAACGTATGACGTTACTTTCTATTGGGTAACGGTTTGGAGGAGGTGTTGTGATTACTGATAAATCTCTTGCAGCCATTAAACTAAACTGCAAGGTTCTTGGTATTGGTGTTGCAGTAAGAGTTAATACGTCAACATTGTCTTTTATGGTTTTAAGCTTTTCTTTTACAGCAACTCCAAATTTTTGCTCTTCATCTACGATTAGTAAGCCTAAATCTTTAAATTTTACATTTTTATTAGCCAATTGGTGTGTACCAATAATAATATCTACATGACCTTTTTCAAGTTTTTCTAGGGTTTCGCGTTTTTGTTTAGCGGTTCTAAAACGGTTAACATAATCTACCGTAACCGGAAAATCTTTTAAACGCTGCGAAAAGGTTTTATGGTGTTGAAATGCTAAAATAGTTGTTGGTACTAAAACAGCCACTTGTTTACCATTATCTACAGCTTTAAAGGCTGCACGAATAGCGACTTCGGTTTTACCAAATCCAACATCACCACAAATTAAACGGTCCATTGGACGCTCGCTTTCCATGTCAACTTTTATGTCTGCAGTAGCTGTACTTTGATCTGGAGTGTCTTCATATAAAAACGACGCTTCAAGTTCATGTTGTAAATAGCTGTCAGGTTTATACTGAAACCCTTTTTCTAGTTTACGCTTTGCATATAATTTTATTAAGTTAAATGCAACGTGCTTAACTCTAGATTTAGTTTTTTCTTTAAGTGTTTTCCAAGCCTTACTACCTAATTTATAAACCTTAGGTGCTTTACCGTCTTTACCATTAAACTTTGTTATTTTGTGTAAAGAGTGAATGCTTAGATATAATACATCACGTTCTCCATAAACTAATTTTATGGCTTCTTGTTTTTTACCCTCAACGTCAATTTTTTGTAGTCCACCAAATCTTCCAATTCCATGGTCAATGTGTGTCACATAGTCACCAATGTCAAGGTTAGTTAACTCTTTTAAAGTTATGGCTTGTTTTTTGGCGTATCCGTTTTTAAGTTGAAATTTATGATAGCGTTCAAAAATTTGATGATCTGTGTACACTACAATTTTAAGGTCATGATCTACAAATCCTTGATATAACGATAAGGTTACGGTTTGGTAGTGTACTTCTTGATCTACGTCATCAAAAATATCATGAAAACGTTTGGCTTGTTGCTCGCTTACACAAGCGATATAATTAGTATAATCGTTATTATGATTACTGTTTAGGTTATCTATTAATAAATTGAATTGTTTATTAAAAGCTGGTTGAGGTGTTGTATTGTGTACAATAGTTTGGGTGGCTTTAAATACGGAAGCAGAGCCAAACTCGACCACACTAAAATCTAGTAATTGTTTTTTTAATTCGGTTGAATTACAAAATAATTCTTGTGGTTTTGCATGTTTGATGTCTTTGTTTAATTTTTCAAAAGCGTCTTCTGCTTTATTAAAAAAGTCATCAATTCTATCAAAAGTTAAATCGAAGTTTTTACCAAAAACAACGGTTTTTTGTGCGATGTATTTTAGAAAGCTTTGCCTAGATTCGTCTATTAATTTATTAGCAACATTAGGGATGATGCTAATTTTTTTAATTTGCTCTGTCGATAGTTGTGTTTCTACATCAAAGGTCCTGATGCTGTCTACTTCGTCACCAAAAAATTCGATTCGGTAAGGTTCATCATGACTAAAAGAGAACACGTCTACGATACCACCACGAACTGAAAATTCACCAGGTTCTGTAACAAAATCTACGCGTTTAAATTTATATTCAAAAAGTATTTCGTTAACAAAGTCAATGGATAGACTATCGTTTACGGTTACTTTTAATGTATTACGTTCTAACTCTTTTCTGGTGACTACTTTTTCAAATAATGCATCTGGATAGGTTACTATTATTGCTGGTTTTTTACGCGAATTGATACGATTTAAAACTTCGGCACGTAATAGTACGTTTGCATTGTCAGTCTCTTCTATTTGGTATGGTCTACGATAGCTTCCTGGGTAAAACAAAACATCGGTTTTGTTTATTAATTGCTCTAGGTCGTTAAGGTGGAATGCGGCTTCTTCTTTGTCATTAAATATTAACAAAAACGGAAGGTCTGCGTTTTTAAACATTTGGCTTATACTGTAGGATAAAGAAGAGCCTACTAAACCTTTTAAATGGGTTTTACTTTTGGTTTGGGCAATAGCAGTTTGCAGTTTTTGCAATTGCAAAGACTGTAAATAGGTTTGCGAGATTAAAGTTTTACTCACGTAATTTTAGTTTATGCAAATATAAGCATTGACTAAAAACTTTGCTTTTAGATTTACAAAATTTAACTTTTTAGAAACATCTTTGGCGTTACTGCGTTAAGGATGGAATGGTCTGTTTGAGCTCCTCGCAGAGAGCGAGTAGTGAGAGCCTGGTTTTTTACACCTATTAAAAAGGTGTAAAATAAACGCCCAAAAAAGAAACTTTTAATTTTAAAAGGTGTTGGGTTTAACTATATTTGTACTCTAAAAATTAAACAAAAAAGTATGTCATTTTCAGATTTATTCGATAGTGGATTTAAAAAGCGTAATGAGGATCATTTTGCTGCAATTGTACGTGTTGCAATGAGTGATGGTGTGATTAGTGAGGAAGAAAAGTCGTTTTTGGATCGTTTAGCACGTAATTTAGATATTAGCGAAAACGAGTATAAGCAAATATTAGTGGACTATAAAGAGCATCCAATTAATCCTCCTACATCTTACGATAAACGTTTAGAGCGTTTATATGATTTGGCTAGAATGGTCTGGGCTGATCATATTGAAGGTCCTAAACAAATAGTCGTTTTAGAGCGTTTATGTGTTGGTTTAGGGTTTAACTCTAATAATGCGCAATACATCACGCATAAAGCTTTGGAGTTAGTACATGAAGGTGTTGATCTAGATACTTTTACTGAAGAAATTAAAACGATGAACAGATAGTTGTATTTGTTGTCACGATATAAAAAAAGCGAACTTTTTAAAGTTCGCTTTTTTTATTTTAGATATTCTTCTATTTTAGATAGTAATGCGTCTTCATCAAATGGCTTTTTTATTACGTCATTGATTCCGGCTTTTTTGTAGCGTCTTAAATCGTCTTTAAAGACACGTGCAGTTAATGCTATTACTGGTGTTTTTTTATGATCACGATCTGGCATTTTACGAATTAGTTTTGTGATCTCGTCACCATAACTGTTTGGTAATTTTATATCCATAAGGATTAAGTCAAATTCTGATTGCTCTATCCTTGGTACAACGTCTTCGCCTTTAGTAACAATGTCTAAAAAGTAATTGCCTTTTGACGCTAATATTTTTAATATTGAAAGTTGTGTGATTTCTGAATCTTCAACTAATAATATACTGTATTTTTTGTCTGATTTAGGTTTAGTTTCTTTAGTTTTCTTTTTAGACTTTAATGTATAATTGTGGTCTAATTTGAAGTTTATGTTTGTTGAAAACGTACTACCTTCTCCTGGCGTAGAGTCTACACTTATTTTACTATTTGTAAGACTTACTAAGTGTTTTGCTATGGCTAATCCTAAACCTGCACCTTTGTAGGTGTTAGCTTTGTTTAATTGTGTGAAGCTGGTGAAAATTTGTTCAACATCATCTTCTGCAATACCAATTCCTGTGTCTATTATTTGAAAATGAATACTTGCTTTTTGTGCTCTAATTTGGTTTAATGAAACATTAAATGTTATGGAACCAACTTCGGTAAATTTGATGGCATTTTCTAATAAATTATTAATAACCTGTCTAAGTCTTAATGGATCTCCACCAACAATTAATGGTAGGTTGTTATTAAAATTAGTTATTAATTCTAATCCTTTTTGCTGTGCTTTTATTTTAAAACCTTTTTTAATGTCTTCTAAAAGCTCTCTAATGTCAAAAGGTGTGATTACTAATTCTAGTTTTCCAGCTTCTATTTTAGAGATGTCTAAAATGTCTTCAATTAACTGTTTTAAATAGCTAGATGAAGAATCAATAACTTTTAGATAATTAAGTTGCTCATCATTTAAACCTGTTTTTTTAAGGATATCAGAAAAAGTTAAAATACCTGTTAAAGGGTCCCTTAATTCATGACTAAAGTTAGCAATAAACGCGTTTTTAAAAGCTTCTTTTTCTTGTAGATAATCGTTTTTAAGTTCTAGAATCTGCGAAGTTATTACAGATTCATTTCTAACTTGTGCTGTGGTTTGATAATTATCGTAATGTAGTGTTAGATCTAAAATAACAATCATTGGTAACTTATCGTTATCAAAAGTTTTTACTACAATATCTGTAATTATAGTTTGGTTGTTTTGATCTGTTAAATGAATACATGAAAAAACATGTCTCTTGTTTTTGTCTTGTAAAGCTTCATGGATACTTTCAAAAAAAGGGTGGATTTCTGAAATGTTTTCTCCAACTACATTTTTGTATATAACGTCATCAGACTCTGTTATAGTACCATCTAATTGTACAATCATATACTGATTGACAGATTGAGGATGTTCTTTTTTATAATTATCTAACATAATGTTTTGCCTATTTTATTAAAGCTTTAGCTAAGTTAGTAAATACATTTTCAACATTTTTACCAGACTTAGCACTTGTATAAAAATCGACGAAACGTCCAAAAACTTCCTTGTTTTGCTTGATAAACTCGTTGGTGACTAAATCTTTTTTGTTTCCGATAACTTTTATTGGTGTTTTAGGGAATCGTTCTGAGATGTAATCTAAGTCGTTTGATAGTTTTTCGTATGTTGCTGGACGAGTTAAATCAAAAACATATAAAAATCCGTTAGTTCCTATGAGGTAGGATGGTCTTGTGTTGGTAATATCATCATTACCTTCAAGATCCCAAATAACTAATGTAATGTCTTTATCTGTTTCGGGTAATTTTACTTCTTTTTTTAATACATGTACACCAATGGTAACTTTATAGTCTTCCGTAAAAGTGTCTTCTACAAATCGTCTTATCAATGATGATTTACCTACGCCAAAGTGACCGATTAAAACTATTTTTTTAGAAATTTTCATTTTGAAAGTAGGTTTTTAATTTAGTGCTAAATTGCTCACTATTATTTAAATCTGTTTTGTTAATTATGTTTTGTGCAAAATCCAGAAGTTTGTCTTCTAGCTTACTTCTAAAAGTTGCAGTAAATGCACCTGAAATTGCTACTGCAATATAATATTTAGAAAAGTTTTGAAGATGTATGTGATAATTTTCATACTCTATGTATTCTAGATTTTGTGTGTCCTTGGTAAATGCATCTTCAGCAAAGCTTTTAATAGCTGTTAGCATACCAGCTACTGTATCTTGATCTATGTTATCTGTTTTGGAATATTCTGACACAATCAATCCTGAACCACTTTCAATAACCATTATTTGTTCAATTTTTGGCTTAAATTGATCTTGAATAAGTAGATCGCCTTCTGATACTCCTGATTTTTTTGATCTAAATTTCCTGAAGATATTTTTAAAAGAAAAAGCATTACTCATGCTTCGGTTAATATTTTCAGATAGTATTTGTATTTCTTTTTGAACGTAACGTTTAATCATTTTACCCATGATTGGATATAATGCTTCAACAACTTCATCTTGAGAGTTTTTAATTTCTTCTTTAAGTGTTTTGGTAATCGTTGGTCCTAATGTTTCGGGCATTTCTTTTATAAACTCATCTAGTTTGTCTTCTAGAATTGGGTCTATATGTTTTGATAAATTATTTTGTTGCGTAATTAACTCTTCAAGTTTTTTAAGTTTAATCTCTATGGATGAGGCATATTCATGCTCATCTTTTAGCAAGATGTCTTTTAAAATTTTTAATTTATCGTCTTGAGTCATGCGCAAGCCAAGTTATTATTGACTTATTTTTTCGCCTAATTTAGTAAATAGTTCGCCTAATAATTTGCGATCCATTTTTTTGTCTTCTAAAGTTTCGGCTTTATCTTCAAAGCTGTTCTCCAATTCGGTAATTCTAATATTAATATCTGTACTTAGATTATCAATGTTTTGAAGTATTTCAGACTTAACGTCATCCATTAAAGCTTCTAATTCTTTTTTCTTTGTCAGTATATCATTTTTAAGTGTTTCAAACTCGCTATCATAAGCTTGCATGTTTTCACCAAAAATAAGTTGCTTTATTGCGTCAATTTTAGAAGCTGCTTCTGCAGATTCATTAGTTGCATTTTCGTTGATTTTGTCTGTATTTGCCATTAGGATAATTTAATTATCAAAAGTACCAAAAAATGGATACAATAGTATTTAATCGGTGTTTTGCATAAATTCTTCGGCTTTAAGTACCATGTTTTTACTTCCGCAGAAAAAAGGTACACGTTGGTGTAACTCTTTAGGTTGGATGTCCATGATTCTTTCAAACCCATTACTTGCTTTTCCGTTGGCTTGTTCGGCTAGAAAAGCCATCGGATTACACTCATACAATAATCTAAGTTTTCCGTCTTCGTTTTTAGAGCTTTTTGGGTATAGATAAATACCACCTTTAATCATGTTTCTATGAAAATCTGATACTAAAGATCCAATATATCTAGAAGTGTAAGGTCTGTTACCTTCTTCCATTTGGCAATATTTGATGTAATTTTTTACACCTTGTGGGAAGTGTGTATAATTACCTTCGTTTACAGAGTAGATATTCCCGTCTTCAGGAAATTGCATGTTTGGATGTGATAGATAAAATGTACCAATTGCTGGATTTAAAGTAAACCCATTAACACCATGACCTGTTGTGTAAACTAACATAGTTGAAGTGCCATAAACGACATAACCTGCTGCTACCTGTTGATTACCTGGTTGTAAAAAATCCTCAATAGTTACAGGAGTCCCAACAGGCGTAATACGTCTATAAATTGAAAATATAGTACCTACAGATACGTTTACATCAATATTTGACGAGCCATCTAGTGGATCTATTAAAACAACATATTTGTTTTGATTGTTATCATCTTGACTATTAATAGTTATAAAATCGTCTTCTTCTTCACTAGCGATACCACAAACAATATTACGGTTTGTTAGTGTCTGTATAAATTTATCGTTAGCATATACATCTAGTTTTTGTTGGTCTTCTCCTTGGATGTTAGTATCTCCAGCAGCACCAATAATGTCTACAAGACCCGCTTTATTTACTTCATGGTTTACTACTTTTGCAGCTAACCTAATAGAGTTTATTAATCTTGATAACTCTCCAGAGGTATATTTAAAAGACGCTTGGTTTTCTATAATAAATTCTCCTAAAGTTTGATTTTTTTAGACATGATTTCAAGTTGTAGTTGTTTGTACAAATATCGCAATTTTTAACAATTATAACGTTGTAGTATATGTTATTTTGGTTTAATACCTATACTTAAACTATATTTGATTAAATTATTTTAGTATGGATTACACGATAAGATTAGCACAAAAAAAGATGTTACTGCTATTTTAGGCTTAATACAAGAGCTTGCAGATTTTGAAAAAGAACCAGATGCAGTCCTTGTAACTGAAGCTGATTTGTTGCAGCATGGTTTTGGAGAGCAGCCATTATTTACTTGTTTTGTTGCAGAAAAAGAGGAGAAAGTTGTAGGTATAGCATTGGTTTATATTCGTTTTTCTACATGGAAAGGTAAAACAGTACATCTTGAAGATCTTATGGTTAATCAAGAGCACAGAGGATCTGGTTTAGGGACTTTATTATTAAATGAAGTCATTAAGTATGGTCATAAACTTGGTGTTAAACGTATTTGTTGGGAAGTTTTAGATTGGAACCATCCTGCTATTAAATTTTACGAAAGTAAAGGTGCTACGTTATTAAAAGATTGGTATTTAGTCCAAATGGACGAAGCAAGTATCAATAATTATATCGAAAACATATAAATGAAAGTATTTAAATTTGGAGGTGCTTCTGTTAAGGACGCTAATGGTGTTAAAAATTTAGTTTCTGTTTTACAACAAGTAGGTTACGATAATACATTAATTGTTGTTTCAGCAATGGGCAAAATGACTAACGCTTTTGAGGTAGTTATTGGTCATTATTTTAAAGACAAAACTAAGTTAAATGAAGCTTTATTAAGTATTGAAGATTTTCATTTTAATATTGCTCAAGAACTTTTTCAGTCTAAAAATCATTCCGTTTTCAAACAAATCATTTCACTTTTTGATGAGTTGAAAAACTTTTTACAAAGTAATAAATCCCCTGACTATAACTTTGTTTACGATCAAGTGATTGGGTATGGCGAGTTGATTTCTACTACAATTATAAGTCAATATTTAAATCAGGAAGGTTTAGACAACCAATGGTTGGATGTGAGACAATTAATAAAAACAGACGATTATTATAGACGCGCAACAGTTAATTGGGACAATACTCAACAAGTCGTAAGTCAATCTGTTAATACCAATACATTAAATATTACTCAAGGCTTTATTGCAAGCGATAAAAATAATTTTACAACTACTTTAGGTCGTGAAGGAAGTGATTATACTGCTGCTATTTTAGCTTATTGTTTAAATGCAGATAGTGTAACTATTTGGAAAGATGTTCCAGGTGTATTAAATGCAGACCCAAGATATTTTAAAGATACACAATTATTGCATTCTATTTCTTACACCGAAGCTATTGAACTAGCTTTTTATGGCGCATCAGTCATACACCCAAAAACATTACAACCATTACAACGTAAAGAAATACCTTTATATGTTAAGTCTTTTTTAGAACCATTAGCTCAAGGTACAGTAGTTAATAAAACAGAAGGTATTGTTCCTAAAACACCTTGTTTTATTGTTAAACAAAATCAAGTGTTATTATCGTTATCAACTCTAGATTTCTCATATGTTGTAGAAGATAATATTAGCGAAATTTTTAACCTATTGTCGCAGTATAAAATGAAAGTGGATGTTATTCAAAACTCCGCAATCAGTTTTTCGGTTTGTTTTGACAATAATTTTAATAATTTAGCACCATTATTATTGCATTTAAAAGCAAAGTTTAAAGTGATATGTCATGAAGGTGTATCACTTTATACCATAAGGCATTACGACTCAAAATCAGTAGCTAATTTAGAGCAAGGAAAGACCGTTTTGCTAAAACAAATGTTTCAAGAGACACTACAAATAGTAACTAAATAAATCTAATGAATTACATTTGTACTTTGTAATACGAAAAAATTAAATGGGATTAGTCACAGCAAAAGAAGTTTCAAAAGCTATAAACCTTAGTAAATATGGGTTTGTAGGGACTTTTGTTGGTTGGTTATTGATGAAGGTTTTAAAGATATCTACTTTAAATAAAATCTATAATCGCAACAAACATTTGTCGCACTTGGAGTTTTTAAATGGTATTTTGGACGAATTTCAAATTAAATTTGAAATTCCCGAAGAAGATTTAAAACGTTTACCAAAAGATGGCGCCTATATTACAGTCTCTAACCATCCTTTAGGTGGTATTGATGGTATCTTACTTTTAAAATTAATGCTTGAACAAAGAGACGATTTTAAAATTATAGCTAATTTTTTATTGCATCGTATAGAGCCAATGAAGCCATACATAATGCCTGTTAATCCATTTGAAGACAGGAAAGATGTAAAATCAAGTATTGCAGGTTTTAAAAGTGCAATCTCACACATAAGAGATGGTCATCCTTTAGGGATTTTTCCAGCAGGTGAAGTGTCTACTTACAGAGACGGTAAATTGGTTGTTGATAAACCTTGGGAAGAAGCAGCTATGAAATTAATTCAAAAGGCAAACGTACCTGTTGTGCCAATTTATTTTCATGCCAAAAATAGTAAGTTGTTTTATAAACTATCTAAAATAAGTGACACGTTTAGAACCGCTAAATTACCATCAGAATTATTGACACAAAAACGACGTGTCATTAAAGTTAGAATAGGTAAACCTATATCTGTTAAAGACCAACAAGACCATAAATCACTTTCTGATTTTTCTGAATTTATTCGTAGAAAAACATACATGCTATCCAATACTTTTCAACCAAAAGAAAAAATAATAGATAGTATTTCGTCTAGTTTAAAATCGCCTAAATCTTCAAAAGCACCTAAACAAATTGTAACTCCTGTAAGTCAAGAAACCATGATTGCAGAAGTTGATGCTTTAAGAGACAAAGACTGTAAACTTTTAACTAGTAAAAATTATGAAGTATTTTTGGCTACAGCCGAAGACATGCCAAACTTGTTAAGAGAGATTGGACGTTTAAGAGAAATTACTTTTAGAGCTGTTGGAGAAGGTACAAATGAACCTATTGATTTAGATGAATTTGATAACTATTATCACCATTTATTTTTATGGGACAGTGAAGCTCAAGTGCTTGCAGGAGCTTACAGAATGGGATTAGGGTCTCAGATTTATTCAAAATTTGGTATTAAAGGTTTTTATTTACAAGACTTATTTGGATTTGAGCCAGAATTATATAAAATGATGAGTCAATCCATAGAAATGGGTCGTGCTTTTATCATTAAAGAGTACCAACAAAAACCGATGCCTTTATTTTTACTATGGAAAGGTATTGTTCATACAACACTGCGTCATCCAGAACACAAGTATTTAATAGGCGGAGTAAGTATTAGTAATCAGTTTTCTGAATTTTCTAAATCTTTAATGATTGAGTTTATGAAATCTCATTATTATGATCCTTACATAGCACAATATGTGCATCCTAAAAAAGAATTTAAAGTTAAACTTAAGGATGCAGATAAAGATTTTGTTTTTGATGCTACTGAAGCCGATTTAAATAAGTTTGATAAGATTATTGATGAGATAGAACCAGGAGCATTAAGACTACCTGTTTTACTTAAAAAATATATCAAGCAAAATGCACGTTTAGTGGCTTTTAATGTAGATCCATTATTTAATAATGCAGTTGATGGATTAATGTATATTAAAATTGAAGACTTACCAGAAAGTACAGTTAGACCTGTTATGGAAGAGTTTCAAGCCGAATTAGAACGTAAAGTTACTGAGCAGAATGAATAACAAATTAGTAATTTTAATTGCTTTTTTTGTTCATTCAATTGGATTTGCCCAAACCTATTCAGGTACAGTTATAGATGCTAAAACCAACCAACCTTTACCTAGTGTAACCGTTTACTTTGATGGTACGACTATTGGTGTTATTACAGATCTTGATGGTATGTTTAACATAGCTTCTAAACAGACCATAAATGTGCCTTTAGTGATTAGTTACGTAGGTTATAATACACAAGTTGTCGCTAAGGAAAGTCTTTTAAATAATCCAATAATAAAACTACAGCCACAAACTACCAATTTAGATGAGGTTATAGTCACTGATGATGATTGGTCCAGAGAAAAGAAATTAAGGTATTTTAAACAGGAGTTTTTAGGACGATCTATATATAGTAAGGACTGTAAAATAACTAACATCGATAAAATCAGATTTAGGTATAGTAAAGTTGATCAAACAATGTATGCTATGGCTGACCAACCCATAGTTATAATAAATAAATATTTAGGTTATAAAGTTGAATATAACTTAATTGATTTCGAAATTATTTTCGAAACACCACCTTCCGGTTTTACCTACATTAATAAAGTACTTTATAGTGGTACAAGTGTTTTTTCAGAACTCAATAAGAAGAACATTAAGAAACGTTACATTAAAAACCGAAGCTTTGTTTATAAAACCTCACTACTTTATTTTATGAGAAGCTTAGCCGATAACTCTCTAAAAGAAAATGGATTTAGGTTATTTAAATGTGAAGATGAAAAGCAATCAGAACCGTTATTTGAAACCATACAATCTGAAGTTTTCAACACTAAAATAATAGATAAAGATAAAACTCAAGTATCATTTTTAGACCCTAAAAAAATAGTTGTAAGTTTTGATAATTTGGATCAAGCTTTTTTATTGCCAAATATCACAGATAATACGTTTTATATAGATGGCTTTGGAATACATTATCCTATTGAAAGTATTTTATTTGGAGGTACTTTTGGACAGAGTCGTATAGTAAATATGTTACCTTCAGATTATAATTTAGAGTAGTTAAGATTTATTACAATTGATTTGAGTTTTTACAAAAAAATCATTGACAACTCGTCTGCATTCATTTAATTGGTCTAAATCAATCGAGTAGAATAAATTTTTACCCTTAACATTTTGTTTTAACAAGCCAATCTTTCTTATCTCTCCTAAATGCTGAGAAATTGTAGGTTGTGACAGACCAGTACTTTTAACTAGTTGGTTACAATTACAATTATTATTTTCGCTAATGTGCTGTATCATTGCTATTCTAGCTGGATGACCTAATACTTTAGTGTAGTTTGCTACCTGATTTTGTGAATTATTAAATAACTGTCTTTTTGAAAATCCCATTATTATTTGATATTATTAATTTATAATAAAACGTGATATTGCAATATCACAATGATAAATATAAATAAAAAACTAAAATCAACAAAGACTTCAGTTTTTTATTTGTATTATCCTCTTATTTACTAAACAATCTTTGGAAAAAGTTCTTAGTTTTTTTAGTAGTTTCTTCAATGACTTCTTTAGCATCATCTGCTAAATCTTCAAGTTTATCTCCAGCTTCATCTGCAAATTTTGATGCTTTCTCTTTAGCTTCATCCATTAATTCTTTAGCATCTTCATTAATAAATTCGGTTGTTTTTGCTTTAACCTTATCAAAGGTCTCTTTAGCATCCTCAGATAATTCGTCTAATTTTTGTCCTGCTTCTTTAGCTATTTTAGATGCTTTTTCTTTGGCATCCTCAACAAACTCTTTAGCGTCTTCATTAATAAATTCAGTTGCTTTTGTCTTTGCCTTTTCAAAGGTTTCTTTAGCTTCAGTTTTAATATCTTCAAATTTAGCTTCTGCTTTGTCTAAAACCTCATTAGTTTTGTCTTTTACTTCACCTAAAGTTTCTTTTGATGCGTGATTAGCTTCACTAGTTTTGTTGCTTACTGAGTTTTCTATATTGTTTACAGTATTTTCAGCTTGGTTTTCCTGGTTTTTCAAATCTTCATTCATAATTGTTAGGTTAGTTATTGAGCACTAATATATTACAATTATAAATATATGTTATAGAAAGGCTTTGTCTATAGGTTCCCAAAGTTCTATTTTATTTCCATCGTTGTCTAAAACCCATCCAAATTTGCCATAACTATACTCTTCAATTTCACCTAAAACCGTAACACCTTCATCTTTAAGTGTTGCTATTAGTTCAGTGAGGTTTTCAACTCTGTAATTAAACATAAAGTCTTTTTTAGAAGGCTCAAAGTGCTTTGAGTCTTCAGGGAAAGGACTCCATTGGGTTGAACAGTCATTTCCTTCTTTATCTTTCCACCAGAATGTTGATCCGTAATCATCTGTATTAAAACCTAAATGTTTTTTATACCAATCTTTTGATGCTTTTGGGTCTTTAGTTTTAAAAAATAGACCTCCAATTCCTGTGACGCGTTTTTTCATTTGTGATAGTTTTAGTTTTGGTTAGTTTAATTAGGTTTATTTTATTTTTTAATGGCACTTTCATACAAAGTTATCCATTCTTCAACACTCATTTTACCCAATAACTCTTGTATTAAATCATACGGTATATCGTCCATTTTTTTAAATCTGATACAGCTTTTTCCCATATCTAATTTGTATTTACAGTGTTTAGGGTATTGCTCTACAAACCAATTGTAAAGTTCTTTTTTTGCATATAGACCTGAATGATACAATGCTATAAAGTTTTTTTGAGAGGCTAAATTTATAAATGGTAATGGCGGAAACGGTTTACAGTGGTATCCTGCAGGATAAATTGATTTTGGCACATAATACGCTAACATACTATAACCCATACCAGCTTCTAGACCTTCAGGCATATTCTTAATAATTAAGTCATGCAATTTTGATATAGGTACTTTTCTATCTTCTGGAAGTTGGTTAATGTATTCTTCTGCTGTTTTTGCTTTTGATGTCATTTAAATTAGAAGTTTAATTAACAAATTGTGCTTTTATTTTGTCTACTATGGTTTGTGCTAGTTTTATTTTACTTTCTACAGTCCAACCAGCAACATGTGGTGATAAAATAACTTGATCTGATTGTATAAGATATTTAAACGCTTCAGGCATGTTATTATCACTAAAAAGATTTTCAAAAGAGGATTTTTCATATTCCAACACGTCCAAACCTGCACCTAATATTTGTCCAGATTGTAAAGCTGATACTAAGTCTTTTGTAACAACACTTTTACCACGTGCAGTATTAATTAGCCAAAATGGTTTTTTAAACGCATTAATAAAATTTGTATTTACCATATTAACCGTTGTTGGGTTTTCTGGTGTGTGTAAACTTAAGACATCTGCTTGTTCTTGAAGTTGTGTTAAGCTAACTTGAGTTGCATTTTGGTCTTCTTGGTTAGGTTTTAAATCGTAACACAAAACATTTACATCAAAACCACGTAACTTTTTAGCAAATGCTTTACCCATATTGCCATAACCAATTAAACCTACTGTTTTTCCGTCTAATTCTAAACCACGATTGGCTTCACGTAACCATTTACCAGCTCTTACTTCTTGATCTGCTTTATTTAGTTTATTAAATAAAGACAAAAGCATAGCTAAGCTATGTTCTCCAACTGCATTACGATTACCTTCAGGCGCAGCTATTAATGCGATGTTTTTGCTTTGTGCATAATCGCAATCAATATTTTCTAATCCAGCACCAACACGACCAATAAATTTTAGGTTTGTTGCTGCATCAATAAAATCTTTATCTATACTAAACCTACTTCTGATAATAAATCCATCATAGTCTTTAATTTTTAGTTGAATGTCTGCTTTTGAAGAGGAGTAATCTTCATGATTGATAAAGCCTAAATCGTTTAACTGATTAAGTAATAATGGATGATTGGAGTCTATATGAAGTATTTTCATGAATGAAGAGTCGTAATTGCTTGTTTAATTTTGATTTAAATGTACGGATTTTACGCGTTAGTGGTAGTAGTGGCATCCTTTTTTGCGCACTTTTAAACATCATAAAGTAAACTGAAAATAAATGTACTTACTTAAAAAAGACCAGTAAGTTGTTAAAGCAAAAAAGATATAACGGATGACACGACGCTTATTTACTTAGTAAAAAAGTAAATAAGGGTAACGCCCAAATTTAAAATCCTAAAATAGATTTAGCTATTACAAAGTATAGTAATATCCCAAATACGTCATTACTTGTGGTAATAAAAGGACCTGTAGCTACTGCTGGATCTATACCTCTTTTATCTAAAAAAATAGGAATAAAAGTACCAATTAATGCAGCCATAATTATTACTGCTACTAATGCAATGGATATGGTTATTGAAATTATATATGGTGTTTTAAAAGCAAAATGTGTGACTGCAATTGCTACTAATGCAAGTGCCAGACCATTGACTAAACCTAAAATAGACTCTTTTAATAAGCGTTTTAGGATGTTACCATCTATACTGTTATTGGCTAGACCTTGAACGACTATTGCAGAGGATTGTACACCTACATTTCCTGCTGTGGCTTGTATTAAGGGTACAAAACTAAGTAGCACTATAAATTCTCCCATTGAGCCATTAAAACCTTCAATGATACTTGCAGCACCTAAACCACCAAACATCCCAATAAATAACCATGGTAATCTGGCTTTTGTAAGTTTTATAATGCTATCATCTGCCTCTACATCTTGAGATATACCTGCAGCCATTTGGTAATCTTTGTCCGCTTCTTCACGAATTACATCTACAATGTCATCAATGGTAATACGTCCTAAAAGTGTTTTGTTTTGGTCTACAACAGGTATGGCTTCTAGGTCATATTTTTGCATGACTTTTGCAACTTCTTCCGCATCTTCGTCTACATAAACATAGTCTACGTTTGAGTTAGAGAGTTCGGCTATTTTTTGTTCGCTTTTTGCAGTAAGTAAATCTTTTAAAGATAAACGACCAAGTAGTTTTTCTTGCTTGTCTACTACATAAATGGAATGTACACGACTGACGTGTTGTGCTTGACCACGTATGCGACGTAAGCAACCAGCAACTGTCCAAGTTTCATAAACTTTAACAAGCTCTTTTGCCATAAGTCCTCCAGCTGTATCTTCATCATAGGCTAAAAGCTCTTGGATTTCGGCTTTATGCTCTTGGTCTTCTATTTGAGATATTACTTCTGCTTGACGTGATTCTGGTAGCTCTGCGATAATATCTGCAGCATCATCTGTGTCTAGCTCTTCAATTTCTTCTGCAATTTCTTTAGCGGATAGATTTTTAAGGACTTTTTCACGGTTATCCTCGTCTAATTCCATTAAGACATCAGACGTGGTTTCAGAATCCAAGAGTTTGATAACATACATAGCGTCATCTAGATTAACTTCATCTAGGATTTCGGCAATATCTGCGTAATGAAACTCTTCTAAAACTTTACGTAGTGCTTTATCGTCTTGTTGCTCGATAAGTAATTCTACTTGTTCTATAAGTGCATCTGTAAGCTGAAACTGTATGTTTTGATTGTCTTCCACCAATGCTTTATTTGTCGTTTTCTATTAGACTAGTTAACTCTAAAAATTGTGCAACTGTGATTTGTTCTGGTCGCTTGTCAAAGATACTATTTGCTTTTAGATTATCTGACAAATCAAATGTTTTTAAACTGTTACGCATGGTTTTGCGACGTTGTTGAAAAGCTTGCTTTACAACCCTAAAAAACAACTTTTCATCACAAGGTAATGTGTAGTTTTCTTTACGTATTAATCGTAACACACCAGAGTCTACTTTTGGTGGTGGATTAAACACTGTTGGAGGAACAGTAAATAAATATTCGGCATCATAAAAGGCTTGGGTTAAAACCGATAAAATACCATACACTTTACTACCTTCTTTGGAGCAAATACGTTTTGCGACTTCTTTTTGAAACATCCCTGAAAATTCAGGTATTTGGTCACGAAGCTCTAAGGTTTTAAATACTATTTGTGTCGAAATATTATATGGGAAATTTCCAATTATAGCAAAAGGCTCTTGGTTAAAAGTTTGACTTAAATCATACTTTAAAAAGTCTTTTTCTATGATTCTTGGTGCTAAATTTAAATAGTTGTTTTGAAGGTATTCTACACTTTCTGTATCAATCTCAATCACATAAGTCGTAATTGGTTTTTTTAGTAAGTATTTTGTTAAAACACCCATTCCTGGTCCAATCTCTAAGACGTTTTTATAACCGCTTAAAGTTAAAGCATCAGCAATATCTTGAGCAATGCTTTCGTCTTCAAGAAAATGTTGTCCTAAAAACTTTTTTGCTTTGACTTGATGGTCATTATTTTGTTTATGTTTTGCCATGATACTGAGGTTTTTTCGGCTTAAGCCGAAATTATTTAAAGGTTACAGAATACTCATCTACAATTTGAAGTTCTGTTCTGAAGGCTAACATTTTGTCTGCGAATTTTTTTAATCCTTCTGATCTTAATTTTTCTGCATCTTCTCTGTAATAAGCATCTAGGGCTTCTCTTGAATATGATTTGTATTGTATAGAGTAGGTTTGTCCACCCATGTCTTCTTCTACTAACACTTTTGTTAGTGTTGCTTTTTCAAACTTACCAGTAGCTAAAACTGTTGGTATGTGCTGCTTTATCCAAATTAACCACTCGTCATGAGCACTATCATCTATGTTTACTGTGACGTTATATATGTACATTGTCTATAAGTTTTTTGCAAATAACATAAGTTCTGAGTCGTCCTCAAAGGGTTTTACCTTTTTTGTGAAGCTAAAACCTAATTTTTCTATTAATTTTATTGATGCTTTGTTGTTAGGTTTTGTAATTGCTCCAATTTTTTTAAGATTGAATGTGTTTTTTGCTAAATCTAATATTGCTAATGACGATTCTAATCCGTAGCCTTTACCTTCGTATTCTGGTAACATTGCAAACCCAATATCAGGCAGTTCTAAGGTTGTCCTTTTTGTTAGTCCATTTGTACCTATAAGCTTATTGTTTTCTGCTTTTAAATGCAGTTTATAAAAACCATAACCTAATTGTGCGTAATTTTTAAGGTGTCCATTTTTAATACGCTCTTGAGCTTGCTCTATAGTCTGGACTTTACGATCACCAATAAATTTTTTGAATTTTGGAGTGTTAACTAACTCTATAAAAAACTGAGCATCGTCCAATGTAAATTTAGTGATTAAAAGACGTTGAGTTTCTGCTACGATCATAACTTCTAATTTATTGCATCACCACGAAGTGCTCTAAACTTTTTTCTTGCGTCAACAGCATAAATACTATCGGAATAATTAAATAACAAATTTTCATACAGTGCTTTTGCTTCTTCTGGGAGTGCTAATTTATTTGCAAATATTTCGGCTAAATAATATAAGGCATTATCCATAAGAATACTGTCTTTGTAGTCTGAAATTATACGTTGGTAATTAGCTTTAGCTTTTTGATAGTCTTGTTGTTTTTCATATAACAAGGCTTGTTTAAGTAAGGCTTGAGGTATAATGACTTCGGTTTTATGTTGGTCTAAAATCTGGTTTAAAAGGTTTATAGCATCAGTGTTTTTATTTTGAAATGCCAATAGATCTGCTTTTGCATATTTTGTCAAAGCAATTTGTAATGAGTCTTCAGCTCTGTTATCGCTGATTAACAGTTTTAAATCTAAAGCATCATTAGCTGTAAGTTGTGATGTTGACGATTTAAGTATTTTTAACTGAGATTCTGCCCATTTAAAATCACCTTTATAATAACTCGCTTTAGCAACCCTAAATCTTGCTTCTTGAGCAAGCGTACTATTTTTTATATTACGTTCTATTTGCGTATAGTAAATCAAGGCTTCGTTAAATTTTTCTTGAAGTACTAAAATGTCTCCTAACTCTAGTTTTACTTTAGCTAGTTGTAATCTTGATGCATTATATTTTAAAGTGTTTTTAAGTAATTTGATAGCATCTACTTCTTGATTTAAATAAAATGCTAAAAAATGAGCATAATTAATTTGTAAATCTAATGTTTGTGGTGTTTTACCAAAGGTGTTAAGTACTTCAACGTATTTATCGTTAATTGCTTGATAGTCTTTAGGTAAAGCGATTTTTGTTTTAATTTCTAATACTTTTTTTAATGCAGATAACTGCATAGACACTTCTTGTGTGGTTTCTGTTATGTAATCAAACACAGTTAGTGCATCTTCATATTGATTTTGGTCTTGAGCAATTAAACCTAACTCAACTAATCTTGAGAAGCTTTTTTGCTCTCGTTTATAGATTGCTTTTTCTTGAACAAAAGCTTTATAGTAGTCTTTTTGCTGTATGAATAACCAACTAAGCATTTCATTCCAGATAACATCTTGTGTGGTTTGTATCTTTTTAAGTAGAATTTTTTTAATAATATATTGTATTCATTATTGCTATCATCAGTAATAAATTCGCTTACGTTTCTTTTAATAGTGTTAAGGTAGGCATGACTGTCTTCAACCAAAGTGATATAGCTATTAAACATTTTTTCTACATCACCTTGTGCACCATAAATTTTTGCTAATTGAAAATTAAAATTTAGTGATGGTTTTAGTTCCATCGCTTTAGTGTATGTAGTTATGGCTTGATTTAATAACGTGTGTTTTTCAAAAGCCTGACCAACACGAAAAGCATAGATAGGTTTTGTGTCTAAACTAGCGATTGCTTTGTTATAAAATACATTAGCATTTATAGTATCTTTTTTTAATTGATAATTAAAACCTAATTCTACTAAAAAATCTGGTTTATTGTTATTTTCAAGATGTAGTAATATGCGGTTTTCTGCACTATTGTATAACTCTAATTGCTGCTCAATAGCAATAATTTTTAACAAGTAGCTTTCTGAGTTTGGATTTTTGGCGTATAGTTTTTTGTAGTTAGATAACGCTTTTTCAAACTGGCCTTCTTTGAAATATTGTTTAGCAAGAAATTCTTCTTGAGCTTGTGTAGACCAAGCTAAAAAAAGATAAATAGTATAATTAGGCGTTTAAGCATCATAACTGTAAATATAAAAATACAAAACCTAGTATTTGTAAATATTATGTAAAAAAATGCCTAAACAAAGTTTAGGCATTAAGCTTATCTAATTAATGTGTTATTACTTGATTGAAACTTGTCTGCAGTAATTTACTTGTTTTCAATAATTTATATATCAAATTGAGTATGTTTTAAAGTGAAAACAAAATTTTTTTACAAAAAAAGACGTTGTTTAACGTCTTTTTTGTTGAACATTAGTTAATGTATTCAAAACCAGTATATGGTACTAAAACTTCAGGTATTTTAATACCGTCTTCGGTTTGGTAATTTTCTAAAATTCCAGCAAGTACTCTAGGTAATGCTAAAGAGCTTCCGTTTAAGGTATGAGCTAACTCATTTTTACCATCACTATTTTTAAAACGTAGTTTTAAACGATTGGCCTGAAATGTTTCAAAGTTTGAGACGCTAGAAATTTCTAACCATCTATCTTGAGCGGTTGAAAACACTTCAAAGTCATAAGTTAAAGCGGAAGTAAATCCAGTATCACCACCACATAAACGTAAGATTCTGAAAGGTAATTTTAGTTCGTTTAAAATCTCTTTGACATGGTCGACCATAGTGTCTAATGCTTGGTATGATTTGCTTGGATGTTCTACACGAAGGATTTCTACCTTGTCAAATTGATGTAAACGGTTTAAACCACGTACGTGAGCACCATAGCTACCAGCTTCACGTCTAAAGCAAGGTGTGTAACCTGTTATACCAATTGGTAAATCTGCTTCGTTTAATAAAACATCTCTAAAAATATTAGTTCCTGGTACTTCTGCAGTTGGAATTAAATATAGGTTGTCTTCTGTGACATGGTACATTTGACCTTCTTTATCTGGTAATTGTCCTGTCCCAAAACCTGAGGCTTCGTTTACTAAATGAGGTAATTGGTACTCCGTATAACCTGCAGCTGTATTTTTATCTAAAAAATAGGCTATTAAAGCACGTTGTAATCTGGCTCCTTTTCCTTTATAAACCGGAAATCCTGCTCCTGCAATCTTATTACCTAATTCAAAATCTATGATGTCATATTTTTTAGCTAATTCCCAATGTGGCAATGCGCCATCGTGTAATTTAGGAATATCACCTTCTGTATATATTTCTTCGTTGTCTTCTTCACTGTTACCTTTTGGTACAGATTCATGTGGTACATTAGGTATTTTGTAAAGTAATTGGCTTAAAGCTTCCGTTTTAGTATTTAAAGCTTCATTTAAAACCTTAGATTCCTCTTTAAGATCTGACGTTTTAGTTTTTAAAGCATTAGCTTTTTCGGCTTGACCGGATTTATATAAAATACCAATTTCTTTAGAGATTGAGTTGGATTCTGCTAATACAGCATCCAATTTAGTTTGTAAAGCACGACGCTCTTCATCTAAATTAATGACATCTTCAATCATTGCTGTTGCATCCAGATTTCTAACCGATAATCTGTTAATAACTAGCTGTTTGTTTTCTCTGATAAATGGTACTTGTAACATGTGTTTTTGTTTTTTGGCGTTACCTAAAGCTCAGGTTTTTCGTTAGAACGTTTTTTACTAATTATAATAGCAAAAAATATACTATTTAAAAATACTTGTTAAGCTGGTATTTATTAAATAGTAATTAACGAGTAATCCTTAACGCAATAGTATGACTACAAATTTAAGATGTAAAAGTAGTAAGATTTTGTGTAGCTAAAAATATTTTATTTATCTAATTGAGATGGTAATATCCAATCATTATGTTTAAACACATTCCAGCTTGCACTAGCTAAATCTACTTTAGGATCTATAAGTGTTTTATAAGGTCTACCATTTACGCTTGCTTTTGCATTAACATAAACTGCAATATCTTGACCTTTATTTTTGTAATCTTGCTTTAAACGTTGTGCAAATTGCCAAATAACATCAGGTTTTGTGGCAATCATTCGTTTTTGTTTTCTTGATAAATAATGGTCTAAATTGACGATAGTTGTTTTGTTAGTTTTTTTATTAACGACTTTATATGTTGCGTAACCAGATTTAGAGCGCAGCATCATGCGCCAAGATAGTCTGTGACCTTCTTCTGTCCACAATACATTGTCTTTTATAAAGTGATGCCTTATTGGTAAAATAATCTGAATGATAAAGTAAATACTAGCTATTGTAAGTAGATAAGGTTTGTAGTTAAGTGGTTTAACTTGGTTTATAGAATAAAATTCTTTTTTCTTTAAAAAGAGATTTTTAATAATCTTAGCGTCAAAAAAGAATAGTGAAAATGCTAGTGCTAAATATGGGAAAATCCCAACTCCAAATACAATAGAATTAAACAAATGAAAAAAGATTGAACCAAAAAAGGCTAATCGTCTTGTTGGTTTAAACAGTAATAGAGGTATGATTAAACCATCATATAAAATACCACCATAACCAACTAAGTATGGTACAAAAGGGTGTTGTAATGCACTTCCTATTATTGGGTAGTTGGCTTTACCTTGCATGAGCTGTGTTGGAACTGTTAAATCTAGCCAATCTGGATATATTTTTGCGACAGCTGCATAAGTGTACATTATAAATAATTGGAGTACAAATACCCATTTACACCAACTAGGCATGCTTATAGTTTTAATTTTAGGATTTAATTTTGCGTCAATTGATGCGTAAGTGTTGGCTGGTAAAAAAGCCATAATCCCGCTTAATAAACACAATAAGTAATAATGATTATTGTAAGAGGCTTTTTGAGTTAGATATATACTTGTCCATAATACGGTAAATGCAATGATGCTAAATCTGTATTTGTATCCTAGCATAATTCCTAAACCAAATATTCCCATAACTATATAATAAACATATATCCATGGAGTAGGTAATGGTTGTAAAAAGTCTAAGCCTATAAAATTAAAAGTGAATTTTGAGTCTATTAAAGTATATTTTACCCAACCTGTAAAGATTGCGCCAACGGATTCTAAAAAACAAAGTAGTCCAAAAATAATCCTGAATACTATTAATGCACTATTGTCAATTTGTTTGAATAAAATTTTATTTAGCATAGTCTTTAATATACTGTAGCGCTTGGATTTTATCTTGGTCCAATTGTGTTGTTAATTGTTTTAATCCATCAAATTTTTGTTCATCTCTTAAGCGTGCTAGTAATTGAATACTAATGTTTTTATCATACAAAGAGTTGTTGAAATTAAAAAAATGAGTTTCTATGGTTTGAGATTGTCCATTGACGGTTGGATTGTTTCCAATATTCATCATACCGTATTGGATAGTATCATCAATTAGTGCTTTGACAATATAAACCCCTTGTTTTGGTATTAGTTTATAGGTTTCTTCAATATGTAAATTAGCTGTTGGGTATTGTATGGTTTTGCCTAAACCCTTGCCTTTTACTATTGTGCCTGTAAGCATAAAATTATAACCTAAATAAGTATTAGCTGTTTTGATATCTCCTTCATTTAAAGCTGTTCTTATTTTGGTAGAAGAGATGGCAACGTCGTTAATATCTTGCATAGATATTTCTTCAACTTCAAAATTAAAATCTTCTCCAAATTGTTTTAAATCATTGATATTGGCATTTCTATTTCTACCAAAATGATGGTCGTAACCAATGATAACATATTTAGATTTTAACTGATTAACCAGTAGGTTTTCAACATAATCTTGAGCTGTTAATCTTGAAAATTCTTTTGTAAACTTTTTAACAACCAAATTAGTAATTCCAAAGCGTTTTAAAAGTTGTTCTTTTTCGCTTATAGTATTAATTAATTTAATGTTGGCATCTTTTTGCAATACCATTCTTGGATGAGGAAAAAAGTTAACAATGATGGTTGTAAACTTTTTACATTAGCGACTTCAACTAATCTTTTAATAATTTTTTGATGACCAATATGTACACCATCAAAAGTTCCGATGGTTAATACAGTATGTTGTTTAAGATTTGTTTTCAATGCCTTGTAGTTATTTTACAAAAGTAAAAAAGCCAATTGAATTAAATCAATTGGCCTTTAAGTTATTTAAAAAATTACCGTCTTATTTTTTTATAAAAGGAAATGTTGCTGCATTACCATCTTTAGATATTTTAATAAAATACATACCATTGCTAAATGGAGTAGTATCTATTGTTAAATCTTGAGTTGTATTAATAGCTTTTTCTGTAACTAATTGACCAAGCATGTTATAAACTTTGTAAGCATTTGGTAAATCATTACTATTACTTATTTTAATGTTTAATGAACTAACCGTTGGATTAGGGTAGATGCTGATAGAATTTTGTAGTTCGAAATCATTTGTACTTAAACTATTTACACCAAAAGTTATGCTTTCTGTAGATGAAAATTCACCTCCTGTAGCTATTGTGTTAGAATTGTCATCACTTAAGGTATAACTACCTAAACCATATAAACAACATATACCATCTCCAAAACTGTCATTTATCGTGAAAGTATAGCATTCGCCAATTGTAACATCAAAAATTTCACTAACAGGAGTATTGTCTGAATCAGGATAATTTCCACCAGAATATAAAACAATATCATTACTATCTTTAAATTCCCAAGTGGTTTCAGAACCATAATTATCTGGGATTAAATCAAAAGTTATTGTAGTAGTGTCAAAAAATGCTGAAAAAGAGTTTGATGAATCAGTATTATTAGTAATGTTATCATCAGTACCTCCATTTGGGCTAGATAATTCTACATTAAAAATATGATTACCAGAATCAATATCAATACTTGGTAATGAAATAACTTCAGATTCACCATTAGCTAAATTTCCTGTCCAAGAATAGTTTGTTATATTATTACTGTCAACATCATAAATGATTGTTGCCGATGTAATATTTAAGTTTCCTTGATTTGTTAAAATTATATCAGGAGAAATAGTTGTAGCACAATCTACTAAATTTAAATCATCAATTTCAATTTGACCATCTAAATCATATACTAATCCAGGTGTGCATTTGTCAGAGCTAGCTAATTCTACACGTCTAGGTGAGTTAGCCATTACAGCCTGTATTCTTGCTTTTTGGTCAGCTGTAAAAGTGTGCATACAAGTATCGTCCGAATAATCCATATAGTTTTCCACCATATCATTACCTAATCCGTCAAGGTCACATGTATCAGTATTTATAGAACAACCACCGTGAGATTCTGTTGCATCAGGAGTGTCAGAACAATAATCATCATTTGAACATGCAGTTGTATCTCCCCAGATATGTCTCAATCCTAGCCAGTGTCCAGTTTCATGAGTTAACGTTCTTCCAGAAGCATACACTCCTCCGTTTGGATTTGGATTTGCTATACTACCTACAGATGAGCTTAAAACAACAACTCCATCACTAGTTGAGCCTGCAGAATTTGATGGGACGCCTGAAAGGGTTGAGTTTTCTGGCCAATGAGCATAACCTAATAGACCTCCATCAAGGTTTGCTACCCATACATTAAAATATTGAGTTGGGTCCCATTGTGTATCTGCTTTCATACCACTTTCAAAGTCTGTAGTGGAAAATGGACCTTCTCCATAAGTTGTTATTCTATTTATACCATCTTCTGCTAAAGCAATTCCATTTTCATCTTGTAAAGCTAGACAAAATCTTATTTCTGTGTCAGCTGCAACAGAATAATTACTTCCTGCTGTGTTACCAAAATCAATGTTTAACTGATCTGTTTGTGCTTGAATTGCAGCAGCACTTAAATTTTCTGATCCACTACCATCAGTAAAAATATGATATATAACAGGTATTGTTATAATTACAGATGGACTATTTGCTCGTTTTGCTTTGATTTCTTCAATTTTTGGAGCTAACCATCTTTCAAATTCAGCTTTAGTTGTTATGTTTTTATTTTTTTCTTGAAGATAGTTTTCGTATTCAACAGTCCCACATCTGATATGTCCTGTTTCTTCAATGCTTTTTTTATTTGATACTGTTAATTCTTGATTAAACAGTTTAGCGTTTTTATTTTTTGTTTGAGATTGACAAACACTGATTTGTGTAAAACAAATTATAAAAAATAGTAAAGTAATTTTTTTCATTTAATTAGGAAGAATTTAAAATTTTGGTGAATTTAAGTATTTTATAGAGATGCTACTGTTAATTTTTCTAGTTAAATGTTTATTTTTCATTAAATATTTATAATTATTGTTATTTTTAGTGTAACATAACTAACCCTTAACTATTTATTAGTATGAAAAAACTATTACTTAAATCAATAAAGATCATTACAATGATGCTTTGCGTTGTTGCTTTTGGACAACAAGATTATTGGACATTAAGTTCTGAAGACAAAGTTGAAAATTTGGATAAAGTAAGACGTGCTTCTTTTCCCTCTGATTATCAGGTTTTTTCTTTAGATCTAGATAAGTTTAAAACTAAAATAATTAATGCTCCTGTAAGAGGTGAGAATATCGGTAAATCAAATGTTATTGTCTATTTTCCAAATGCCAAAGGTGAATTAGAACGTTTTAGTGTTACTGAAGCACCAATAATGGAGTCAGAATTAGCCGCAAGATACGCAATGATTAAAACATACAAGGCTGCTGGGTTGGATGATCAAACTGCTACTATGAGTTTTAGTGTTACACAATTTGGTTTACATACGATGTCTTTGTCAGGAAAAAGAAGCTCGTTGTTTATAGATCCTTACACAACTACTAATAATTTTTATATTGTATATGAAAGAAATGCCCTAGGTCAAGATTTACAAGGTTTTGAATGCTTGACTGATAAAGATGTAGAGCTATCTTCATTAACTAACGAAAGAGCAAGTCAATTAGCTGATACTGATGATATGCAATTAAGAACCTACAGGTTAGCACAAACTTGTAATGGTGAATATGGAGAAATTTTTGCTGGAACAGGTACAGATGCTCAAAAGAAACAAAATATTCAAGCTCAAATGGCTATAACTATTAATAGAGTTAATGAGGTTTATGAAAGAGATTTAGCAGTAACGTTAGTTTTTATTAATCAAAATGATCAATTAATTTATTATGATCCAGCTACAGATCCATGGACTGGAGAGTATAATACCAAAACGCAAGAGGTTATATCAACAACTTTAAATGATGAAAGTTTATATGATATTGGTCACAATTTCAATACTTCGGGAGGTGGTAGTGCAGGTTGTTTAGGTTGTGTTTGTTTGGATGGAGGAGCTCCATATACTGGAAATCAAAAGGGAAGAGGCTATACAGGAAGACCAAATCCAACAGGTGATGCATTTGATATTGACTATGTGGCTCATGAAATGGGTCACCAATTTGATGGTTGGCATAGTATGAATACATGTAGTCGTTCAGGAAATGGAATGACTGAGGTTGAGCCAGCTTCAGGAAGTTCAATAATGGGTTATGCTGGTATATGTCCAACCAATGTCCAATCCAATAGTGATGCACATTTTAATTATGTCAATATAAGAGATATTTCGGCAAACATTCAACCAGGTGGAACAAGTGATTGTGGTGCTACTATGGCATTAACAAATCAGCCTCCAGTTGCCGACGCTGGTTTAGATTATTCAATTCCGCCAAGTACAGCTTATGTGTTAAGAGGTTCGGCTACTGATCCTGATGGATTAGCAAGTTTAACTTATAATTGGAGTCCTAATGACCCATCTCAAGCACCTTCAAATGGCGCTCCTCAACCTACTTGGACAACAGGACCAATGTACAGATCTATATTGCCTTCTGATTCACCTGATAGATACATGCCAAGCTACAGTGATGTGGTTGCAGGAAATTTAACTCCAACTTGGGAAGTGACACCATCAGTAGAACGTACTATGAATTTTTCTTTTATTGTTAGAGATAATGCTAGTGGTTTTGCTAATGGAATAGGTCAAACAGATGCTGATTTAATGACTGTTGATGTAGTAGGCGATCAGCCTTTTACGGTTGTTACTCCTCCAGCTTGGGCTTCAGGAAGTAATCAAACATTAGTTTGGAATGTTGGTGATACTAATGGTGCTATTATTAATTGTCAATCTGTTAATATTTTATTTTCAACTGATGGAGGATTAACTTTTCCAACAACTCTTGCTTCTGGAGTTGCAAATGATGGTTCAGAAACGGTTACAATTCCTAGTATAGCAGATACTAATAATGCTAGAGTAATGGTTGAAGCTGTAGATAATATATTTTATGCTTTATCAGAGGTCTTTCCAATAAATAGTACGCCTTCATTTGTTTTAAGTAATTCGTCAGGAGATCGAACAGCTTGTGCTATTGATGAGGTTGAATATACTGTTGATATGATAACTGCTAATGGTTTTTCAGAAACAACAAATTTTACATCTTCAATTAGTCCAGCGTTAGCTGCTACTGTAACCTTTACACCTTCAAGTTTAAATTCTGACGGTTCAACTTTAGTTAATGTGTCTGGCTTAACAGGAGCTGCAGCTGGTGATTATACTATTACAGTAACAGGGACTTCTACTACTCAAACTAAAGCAGTAGACTTAGAATTAACAATTGTAGATGGTTTGTGTACTTCAGTTGCAAATACTACTTATGATACAAGTACAACTTTAGTGCAGTTTGGAGATATTGATAATCCATCAGGTAAACCATCTGGTTATAGTGATTATCGCATTGCACCAACAGCTACTCAAATTACAGACGTAAATAGAGATGCATCTTATACTTTAACGGTCAATCAAAATACAGATGGTAATTATCTTTGTGTTTCTAGTGTCTGGATTGATTGGAATCAGAATTGTATTTTTGATTCTAATGAGTATTACGACTTAGGAACTGCGACAAACGTACTAGATGGACCTACTAGCAATTCAGGTTTAAATGTAGTTGTTCCTTCTGATGCAGTTATAGGAGCTACAACAATGCGTGTAACGACTAGGTACTCCTCAGCTGCTGGGTCTTGTGATAACAATCATGATGCAGAAGTGGAAGACTATACGGTTAACGTGCAAACCTCTCTATCTGTTTCTGAATTTGATTTTGCTGGTAATTTTAACGTATATCCAAATCCGAATAATGGGGAATTTACTATTGAATTAAAAAATAATAATTTAAGTAGTAAATTAAATGTTGTTGTTTATGATGTAAGAGGACGAAAAGTTTATAATACTTCGTTTGTGAATTCGAATGATTTTAAACAAACAATTCAATTGAATAATGTCGAATCAGGTTTGTACTTATTAAATGTTTCTGACGGAAATTCAGCAATGACCAAAAAGCTTGTAATCAAGTAAATTTAGTAAAGTGTTTATTAATGAAAAAAGGAAGCTATTAAGCTTCCTTTTTTTATTTACCGTTAAATGAATTCATGGTGTTGTTGATGCCTGCTGTACCAAATGATTTGACTATTTCAGCAGATTTTTCTAATCGTTCAGGAAGTCTTTTGTTCTCTTCTTCTTCCCATTCGCCTAAAACATAATCAACCTGTCTTCCTTTTGAAAAAGCATCACTTATTCCAAATCTAAATCTATTGTATTTTGAGGTATTTAATTTGTCTTGTGTATCTTTAAGTCCATTATGTCCTCCATCACTTCCTTTGGTTTTTATTCTTAGACTACCAAATGGCAGATTCAAGTCATCAGTAATTACTAATAGGTTTTCTAAAGGAACCTTTTCTTTAGTTAACCAATATAATATAGCTTTTCCGCTAAGGTTCATATATGTACTTGGTTTAAGTAATATAAAGGTTCGACCTTTAAATCTAAAGGTTGCTACGTCTCCTAGTTTTTGTGTTTCAAAGGTGATGTCTTCCTTTTTAGCTAAAAAATCTAAAATTTTAAAGCCTATGTTGTGACGTGTGTTCTCATATTTTTCGCCAATATTACCTAAGCCAACAATTAAAAATTTTTTCATGGGATCTTGTGTTTCAGTAGTATTTGATGAGTTATTGTTTTTTAAGAATTTAATAAGCCATTCAAACATAATAAGTGTTTTTTGTAAAAATAAAAAAGCATCCTGAATTAACAGGACGCTTTTATAAAATTATGGTAATATGATTATTACTTAACAGCAGCTACATCATCTGTTTCTGTTGCTGGTACATCTTCATCTTCATCATCTTCGTCAACTGTAATAGCAGCTCTAGAACGTCTTACTAAACATACTACAGTGTTATCAGGATGCATGAATTTGTATCCTTCAGTTTCTAAAGCTGTAATGTAAAGTTTGTTTCCAATTTTAAGATCTGTAATGTCAGCATCGATAAAATCTGGTAAGTTTCCTGGAATAGCTTTAACTCTTAAGCTACGTCTGTTTTTACGTAAAACACCACCACTTTTGACACCACGAGAATTTCCTGTAAAGTTAAGAGGAATATCCATTGTGATTTCTTTGTCTGGGAATGTTTGGTAAAAATCTACGTGTAAGATTTTGTCTGTAACTGGGTGAAATTGGATGTCTTGTAAGATAGCATCAAATTTTTCTCCACTTTCTAACTCAATAACAACTGTATGCGCATTTGGAGTGTATACAAGTTTAGAGAAAGCTAATTCTGGTGCAGAGAAATGCACTTGGTTGTCTCCTCCGTATAATACGCAAGGAACCTGACCAGCATTACGTAAGGCTTTAGTTACCTTTTTACCCACGCTTTCTCTTTTAGATCCGTTGATTGTAATTGATTTCATTTTTATTTATATTTATTTATTAATATACTTGATTGTAAGCTTTAAATTACATTAAAAACTTAGAGCTTATTGATTTATTAAAGTGTACATTTTGCATAACTTCAGCAAATAAATCTGCACAACTTAATACTTTTATTTTTTTACTTTCTTGTTTTAAAGGAATTGAATCTGTAACAATTAATTCTTCTAGTTTAGAGTTTTCTAGACGCTCATAAGCATTACCTGATAAAATTGGGTGTGTACATATTGCTCTTACGCTTAAAGCACCACGTTCCATCATTAAATCTGCAGCTTTTGTTAAGGTTCCTGCAGTATCGACCATGTCATCTACCAACACAACATTTTTACCTGTAACGTCTCCAATTAATTCCATGTGAGAAATGACATTGGCTTTAGCACGTTGCTTATAACAAATAACAACATCACTTTGTAATGCTTTAGAGTAAGCATATGCACGTTTAGATCCTCCCATATCTGGAGAAGCAATGGTTAAATTATCAAGGTTTAACTCTTTTAAGTAAGGTAAAAATATAGTTGAAGCAAATAAGTGATCAACAGGTTTTTCAAAAAATCCTTGAATTTGGTCTGCGTGTAAGTCCATTGTGATAATTCTAGTTGCTCCTGCTGTTTCTAGCATTTTAGCAACTAATTTAGCAGCAATTGGTACTCTAGGTTTGTCTTTTCTGTCTTGTCTAGCCCAGCCAAAATAAGGTAGTACAGCTGTTATGTGTCTTGCAGACGCACGTTTTGCGGCATCAATCATTAATAACATTTCCATTAAATTTTCAGAACTTGGATTAGTAGATCCAATAATAAAAATTCTAGAACCTCTTATAGATTCTTCGTAAGAAGGTTGGAATTCTCCATCACTATAAGTTGAGGTAATAACTTTACCTAATTCAGATCCATAAGCAGCAGCAATTTTCTCTGCTAAAGCTTTACTTTGCGTAATCGAAAATATTTTAGCTTCAGGCTTTGTGTTGGGCATTGTTAAAATGTTGTTATGTAGCTTTTTAGGCTACGTGATTTTTTATGAGGTGCAAATTTACTATAATTTTTGAGCTTTAAAAGATATTAGATGTTATTTTTAGATGATTTATCTAAAATATATTTACTTTTGCAAACGTAATTGCTCAAATGGCGGAATTGGTAGACGCGCTGGATTCAAAATCCAGTTCTTTCGGGAGTGTGGGTTCGATTCCCACTTTGAGTACTAAGCTCTAAAACACTAATGTTTTGGAGCTTTTTTATTTTGAAGAATCTCTGATTACAATATCTGTTTCTACGGTCTCTGAAGTTGTAGTTTTAATCTTGTTTTCTAGTTTGTTAATTAATAGTGTTACAGATTTTTCACCTATAATTTCTCCGTGTTGACTAACTGTACTTAATCTTGGGTTAGAATGTCTTGCTAGAATCCCGTTAGAAAAAGCAATTACAGATAGGTCTTCAGGTATTTTGATGCCTTTGTCTTTGGCAACTCTTAAGGCTGCAATTGCTACGGATTCGTTTGAGGCTATAATGGCATCAAAAGATTGGTCAAATAAAGGTTTTACGATAGCTTCATGTTTTTTGTAATACATCTCATGAGTGGTAATTATAATGCTATCATCTTTATCTAGATTATTGTTTTTTAGACCAGCTAAATAGCCATCATACCTAAGTTTACCAACACTTAAATCCATATTGGCTGCTGCAAAAGCGATTTTTTTACAACCTTTATTTTTTAAGTAATTTACAGCATTTACTGAGGCCATAAAATCATTTGTGATGACCTTATCGCAGTCAATATCTTCAACGACACGATCAAACATTACTAAAGGAATCTCTTTAGAAATACTTGATTTAAAGTGATTGTATTCTTTTTTTGCTTCTGTTTCTTCTGCTACAGATAAAATAAATCCATCAACAACTCCAGAGGATAACATTTCAATAGTTTCAATTTCTTTTTGAAGAGAATCGTTAGAAATACAAGTAATAATTTTGTAACCTTTTTTAGTTGCTGTCTTTTCAATACCTTTTAAAACTTGGGCAAAATAATAATTAAGCATGTTTGGTATTATTACACCAATGGTTTTTGTGCGTTGGTTTTTTAAACTTAAGGCGTTAAAGTTTGGTGTATAATTTATTTCTTTAGCGTATGCTTTTATTTCTTCAGAAGTCGTTTTGCTAATTTCAGGACTGTCGTTTAAAGCTTTTGATACAGTTGATATTGAAACGTCAAAATGATTAGCTATATCTTTTAATGTGGTTTTTTTCATAACAATATTTGTAATTTGGCCTCAAACAACTTTCGTTTTTTGAAATAATATTTGAGGCAAATTTACCAAACTATCATTATATATTATAGTTTTTTGAGTATTCCTTTTTTCTGCAATCTATTTCGTTTACAATTTTGGTTAGCTTTTTTGTTTTTATGTATATTTACCACAACCCTAAAACTAATTTTTTATGTTCCAAGAATTTTGGATAAACGTACAATATGGTATGAACCATGTACTGGATATTAACGCTTACGACCATGTTTTATTTTTAATTGTATTAGCTGTTCCTTATTTGTTTAAAGATTGGCAACGTGTACTTTGGTTAGTCACGATGTTTACCGTTGGACACTCTATATCTTTAGTGTTGGCTAGTTATGGAAAAGTGAAAGTTGATGCTAATTTAATCGAGTTTTTGATTCCTGTAACGATCATGATTGTTGCAATTTATAATGTGTTTACAGCAGGTAAAACCGCAAAAAGTCAGAAAATAGGTCTCTTATTTGTTTCTACTTTGTTTTTTGGACTTGTTCATGGTTTTGGATTTGCTAGAGAATTTAGAATGAGTTTGGATAAAGGTGATAGTAAGTTTTTAAGATTAATTGAATTTGCTTTGGGTATTGAGATAGCCCAAGTTATAATTGTTTTTATTATATTATTTTTAGGTTACATTTTTCAAACTGTATTTAGGTTTTCAAAACGTGATTGGATTATGGTAATTTCTGCAATCGTAATTGGTCTAGTAATACCAATGTTACTTAATAGTCCCTTTTTAGGCTAATTTTCATTAAAGTTTTCATAAAACTTAAGAATAAGAATTGTAATTAAAATATGAAGCGAGTATCTTCGTTAGTATTGTTATGTATCTATTGATACTTATTATTTCTATTTAACTATTTATGCCAAAAGACAAACAACTTAAATACGATAAAGCTTACTTAAGGATTGCTACAGAATGGGGAAAACTATCGTATTGTAAACGAAAACAAGTAGGTGCAGTAATAGTTAAAGACAGAATGATTATTTCTGATGGTTACAATGGTACACCTAGTGGGTTTGAAAATTTTTGTGAAGATGAAGAAGGGTATACTAAATGGTATGTCCTACATGCTGAGGCCAATGCCATTTTAAAAGTAGCCTCGTCTACACAGTCTTGTAAAGGTGCTACACTATATATTACCATGTCGCCTTGTAAAGAATGTAGTAAGTTAATACATCAAGCAGGAATAATACGTGTAGTTTATAATCAAGGTTACAAAGACGATTCTGGCTTAAAATTTTTAGAAAAAGCAGGAATCGATATTCAATTAATTGAAGAATTAGAAGATTAATGTCAAAAAGCAAAATTTTATTTCCATTTATACTTGGTGCAGCAATTGCAGCTGGTATCTTTATTGGTGGAAAATTAGATTTTGCTGATACATCAGATAGGTTGTTTTCTTCTAACAGTAAAAAGGATAAGCTTAATAGACTTATTGATTATATTGATTATGAATACGTAGAAGACGTCAATACAGATAGTATTGTTGATGTAACTGTTAATGGTATTTTAAATAATCTAGATCCACATTCGGTTTACATTCCTAAAGAAAACATGCAAGAAGTTGCCGATAATATGAAAGGAAACTTTGTTGGAATAGGTATTAACTTTTACACTTTTAAAGATACCATAACGGTTATTAAAACTGTAGAAAATGGGCCAAGTGCTAAAGTAGGAATCAAAGGAGGTGACAGGATTGTATCTGCAAACGGAGAATCCCTTTTAGGAGGTGGTTATAATAATGATACTTTAGTTGATAAATTAAGAGGCGAACGTTTTTCTAAATTAAAATTAGAGGTTTTCAGAAAGGGAAATCCAAAATTGTTAACTTTTAATGTTACTAGAGACGTTGTGTCAATTAAAAGTGTTGACGCGTCATATATGTTAACTAATAATTTAGGATACATTAAAATTAACCGTTTTGCCGAAAGTACTTACCAAGAGTTTAAAACAGCTTTAGATAAATTGAAACAACTAGGAGCAACCAGTTTAGCTCTAGATTTAAGAGGTAATCCTGGAGGTTTTTTAGAAATAGCAGTTGCAATTGTAGACGAGTTTTTAGAGGATGATAAACTTATTGTTTACACAAGAAATAAAAAAGGTAAAGAAGACCGAAGCTATGCAACTACTAAAGGTGATTTTGAAAAAGGTCACGTGTATGTCATGATTGATGAAAACTCGGCTTCTGCTTCCGAGATTATTGCAGGTGCATTACAAGACAATGATAAAGGTACCATAGTAGGAAGACGATCTTACGGAAAAGGTTTAGTTCAAAGAGAAATGAATTTAGGTGATGGTAGTGCTGTAAGATTAACGGTTTCTAAATACTATACTCCAACAGGACGATCTATTCAGCGCTCTTATGAAAACGGAAACCGAGATTATTATGATGATTATGCTGATAGATTAAATAGAGGTGAATTGTTGGATGAAAATAAAATTGAAGTAGCGGACTCACTAAAGTTTACAACACCTAAAGGTAAAGTTGTGTATGGTGGTGGTGGAATTATTCCTGATGTTTTTGTGCCTTATGATACACAAATGCAAAACGAAACCTTAACATTTTTAGAAAGAAGAGGCTTTTTAGATAATTTTGTTTTTGAAGAATTAGAAAAAGATAGAAATAAGTTTAATGATATTTCTAGACAAGAGTTTTTTGAAAACTTTACTGTAACAGATAGCGTTATAACATCTTTAGAGGATTTTTTAAAACTAAAAACAAGATCTAATATCGTGTTTGTAGCTTATAAAAACGAAGTTAAGCATTATTTAAAAGCAACACTTGCTGAACAATTATATGGATATGGAGCTTATTATAAGATACTAAATAAGCATGATATTATGATTGATAAAGTAATATGGTTAAGCCAAGTTCAGAGCAATTAATTTAGCTATGTGTCTTATCGTGGACTTTGGTATGTTTACCATTATTCCATAGTGTTAAAATATCAGTTGCGACGTGTGCGCCACTTCCAGACGCAATAGCAAACTGACTTCTCCAACCAGCTAACGTACCAGCTACATATAAGTTATCCTTAATTAAATGATCTGTGTTTTCTAACCAAATTCGGTCTTTTTCAATAGCAGATTTTGGATGTGGTTTAATATAGTTTTCTAAACCTGTAATGTTTAATAAGTTTGTATAGCCAACAGCAATAACAACTCGTTGTGCAGTATATGTTTTTTTGTTTGTTGTAACTTGATAATGTTGCTCAACTTCAGTTATAGCTTCAACTTTTTCTTTATCAATTTGTACAACTTCAGGATATAAATGGGCTAATTGTTGTTTGCCATCTTCTAAAATATCTTTGCCTAAAGTTCCTGGAGACAATCCTAAAACGTTATTAAATAAGGCGTTTTGTAAATGTGATGTCTTTTGGTGTGTAATAATACCAACGGTTTTACCTTTAGCAAAAGGCTTGCTTAAACCAGAGCCAAAAACCAAAGCGCAAGACAATCCTGCAGCTCCTCCACCAATAATTAAAGTGTCAAAATCCATTATAATCTTGATTTAGCTTCAATTTTTTTAGAAATTCTTAAAATCTGTAATAAAGCAATAGCACATAAGGATGCCAAGATTGTGATTAGTGCAACAGTGCTTTCCTTAGAAAATAAAGCTGAAAAGTTAACCTTAGTAAAATTATAAATAATTAAAGCAACTGCTAAGGCAGTAACGATATAAGTAAAGATTTTCATTGTAATAAATGTTTCTGCAAAAATACAAAATTAGGCTAACAGTATCTTGATATTATCAGTAAACAACTTAACGGCTATTGCTAATAATATTACGCCAAACACTTTTCTAATAATACTAATTCCGTTTTGTCCAATAAAGCGCTCAATACGTCTTGACGTTTTTAGTACTATATATATCACAATAACATTTAATATAACAGCAATTATAATGTTTTTAATATCATATTCAGCTCTTAAAGCTAATAAGGTTGTTAAACTACCTGGACCAGCAATTAAAGGAAACGCTAACGGAAATACAGACGCTGTAATTGGGTTGGTGTCCTCTTCCTTATATAAGGTGATCCCTAAAATCATTTCCAGAGCAATAAAAAATAGGATAAAAGAGCCTGCAACAGCAAAAGAGCTAACGTTAATACCTATTAAATTTAGGATGCTTTTTCCTAAAAACAAAAAAGCAATTAATATAACTCCAGCAATTATTGCTGCTTTTTCACTCTGTATATGACCTACTTTTTTACGTAAATCAATAATAATAGGAATGTTTCCTACAATATCTATTACGGCAAAAAGTACCATAAAAACAGTAAATATTTCTTTAAAATTGATAGCCATGGTTAGTATAATTTAAAAGTTTTAATTTTTGATAAAAGTAGTTTTATTCATTTAAAAAAATAATAATATATAAAAATTACTTTTTTGGTTTTAATTTGAAACAACTTTTTACTTTAGTAAGATACTTTATATTTGCTAAAAAAATAGAACTTTATGTTTCAATTAGGTAAAACCATTGTTTCAGAGGATATAATAGAAAAAGATTTTGTGTGCAACCTTTCGGCATGCAAAGGGGCTTGTTGCATCGATGGAGATGCTGGTGCGCCAATTAGTAAAGAAGAAGCGCAAATTATGAAGGAGATCTATCCTAAAGTAAAACCTTATTTGCGTAAAGAAGGTGTTGAGGCAATTGAAGCTCAAGGAACCACTATTGTGACTCCTTTTGGTGATATTGAAACGCCTTTAATAAATGGTGCAGATTGTGCGTATGTAATTTTTGATAAGAAAAAAACAGCGCTTTGTGGTATAGAGGAAGCGTATAATCAAGGTGATGTAGATTGGAAAAAGCCAATTTCTTGTCATTTATACCCAATTAGAATAAAAGATTACTCTGAGTTTTCTGCAGTAAATTATGATAAATGGGATATTTGTGATGATGCTTGTTCTTTAGGAAAAGAATTACAGGTGCCAGTTTACAAATTTGTAAAAGAAGCTTTAATTAGAAAATTTGGAGAAGATTGGTATTCTGAATTAGAAAAAGTAGCAGATAAAATGACAAAATAATCGATGAAATAACGATTAGGAATTTTAGATGGAAATTTTCATCTAAATAGATGAAATTAAAACGCTTTTTTTTAACAGAAAAAGCGTTTTTTTTGATGTTAAAATTCACTTTTTTTTAAATTTTAATCAAGTTTTTACAATAAAAAAATAGAATGAAATTTCTTGTTAAAATTTGTCTTTAAGACTTTGGTTTATTAAAAAAAATAACTATTATTAATAGTGAATTGTAAGCTTAAATGCTATCATTTTTTTCTTTTTTTATAAATAAAAAAATGCTCAATAAAGGCCTTGAAATAAAGTGCTGGCACTTAATTTACTAGCAAATTTCTGGTCTTTTTTCAGTTAAAAAATCGCTGCAAATCAATTAGTTGTAAGCTTTTTTATCAGAGTCCCCTAAAACAAAGGGATTACAAGCTTTGTTAAAAACTTGTTGACAACGTTTACAGAATCCCCTTTCATTTTCGAGGCTAAATGTCAATCTTTGTCCGAGGCAAAAAACAAAATAGATTTTCAATATTTTTTTGAAAATAAAAAGTAAGGATAAATCCATTTTTTTTAATAATACGCCCTTTTTTTATTCCCTTAAAAGGAAAATATAACACGTTTTTACAGATTTATTATTGTTGTTTTTAGAATGAGTTTTCATTCCGAAAAAATGACTAGCTATTTAACTAAAAAATTATGGAAATTACTCAGATTATTAAGCGAGATTATGAAACAAGTCCTTTTGTTTTAAATAAAATTTCTAACGCTATTGAAAAAGCAATGCTTTCAGTTGGAAATGGAACAAAAGCTGATGCAAATACTATTTCTGTAAATGTATTACAAGCTTTATTAGAAAGAAAAGAGAAAGATTACAGATACGTGCCTACAGTTGAGCAAGTACAAGATCTAGTGGAGGAAAAATTAATGAAAAGCCAATTTCCTGATGTAGCAAAGGCATATATACTTTATAGAGATGAACAAACTAGAAATAGAAAAACTAACATCTTTGAAAAACGTATTAACCTAAAACCTTATGAGTATCCAGCACTTAACGACTATGTAGATGCTATTAGACACTCTTATTGGATTCATTCTGAATTTAATTTCACTAGTGATATTCAGGATTTTAAAACCCGATTGACGGTTGTAGAGCAAAATGCGATTAAAAACACAATGCTAGCTATATCGCAAATTGAGGTTGCAGTAAAGAATTTTTGGGGAGAAATTTATAATAAAATGCCAAAACCAGAAATTGGGTCTGTTGGTGCTACTTTTGCCGAGAGTGAAGTGCGTCATCAAGATGCTTACTCGCATTTACTAGAAATTTTAGGACTTAACAACGAGTTTAAAAACATAAAGAAAAAACCAGTAATAATGCGTCGTGTGCATTATTTAGAAACTGCTTTAAAAAATTCTAAAAGCGAAGACAATAAAGAGTATGCAGAATCTGTTTTATTATTCTCATTGTTTATAGAGCATGTGTCTTTATTCTCTCAGTTTTTGATAATTATGGCTTTTAATAAGCACAAAAATATGCTTAAAGGAGTATCTAATGTAGTGGAAGCTACTTCAAAAGAAGAGCAAATACACGGAGATTTTGGTATAGATATTATCAAAATTATTAAAGAAGAAAACCCTACATGGTTTGATGATGCACATGCAAAACAAGTGCAAGACCTATGTAAAGAAGCTTTTGCTTCTGAAAGTGATATTATTGACTGGATTTTTGAAGCAGGAGAATTAGATTTCTTACCAAAAGATGTGATTAACGAGTTTATTAAAAACCGTTTCAATAATTCTTTAGAAAGTATTGGTATAGGAAAAGTATTTGAAGTTAATGAAGCATTAATTGCACAAACCGAATGGTTTGATGACGAAATAATTGGAACAAAACACGGAGATTTCTTTGTTAAGCGTTCAATAAACTACAGTAAAAGAACAAAAAGTATAACTAGCGACGATTTATTTTAATATGAGTAATCAAACAAAACAAAACACTGAGGCTAATGTAAGCCAAGAAGCTACAGCTTCAAATTATGATCAATTAATTAACGCTAGAAAAGAGGCCAGAAAAGAAGCTCATAAAGATGAACCAGAAATAAAATGGTTAACAGAAAATAGTCGCAAATTTTTAGCGTCAGGTTACTTAACAGAAGGAACGTCTCCAGAACAAAGAATTAGAGAAATTGCAGAAAGAGCAGAATCTATCTTAAAAATTGATGGATTTGCAGATAAATTTTACGGTTACATGGCAGAAGGGTATTACTCTTTAGCGTCTCCAGTGTGGTCAAACTTTGGTAAGAGAAGAGGATTGCCAATTAGTTGCTTTGGTTCTCATATAGATGATGATATGGGAGACATCCTATATACACAATCTGAAGTGGGAATGATGTCAAAATTAGGAGGTGGTACTTCTGGTTACTTTGGTAAGTTACGTCATCGTGGTGCTCCTGTTAAAAATAACGGAGAGTCTTCTGGTGCTGTACACATCATGCAATTATTTGAAAAAATGGTTGATGTTGTAAGTCAAGGATCGGTTAGGAGAGGTCGTTTTTCACCTTATTTACCAATAGAGCATGAAGATATACATGAGTTTTTAGAAATAGGAACAGAAGGTAATCCAATACAAGAATTAACGCATGGTGTTACCGTTGGTAACCAATGGATGCAAGAAATGATTGATGGAGATACTGATAAAAGAGCCATTTGGGCAAAAGTATTACAGCGTAGAGGAGAGATAGGATATCCTTATATTTTCTTTAAAGACAATGCTAACAACACTTCACCAGATGTGTATCAAGATAAAAATCATGAAATCTATGCAAGTAATTTGTGTTCAGAAATCATGTTGCCAACAAACGACAGATGGTCTTTTGTATGTGTATTATCATCAATAAACTTATTGCATTACGATAAGTGGAAAGATACTGATGCAGTAGAAACAATGGTATACTTTTTAGATGCTGTTTTAGAAGAGTTTATTACTAAGTTAGAAGATTATAGAGATTCGCCTAGTAGAGACGATAGACAGACGTTTATGTTTATGGAAAAAGCATACAACTTTGCTAAAGAAAACAGAGCTTTAGGTTTAGGTGCTTTAGGATGGCATAGTTTGTTACAATCAAAAATGATGTCTTTTGATAGTCAAGAAGCTTTCAATTTAAATAGTGAAATTTTTAAAACCATTGGTGAAAAGTCTAAAAAAGCATCAGAAGAATTAGCTAAGTTATTTGGTGAGCCAGAAGTGTTAAAAGGATACGGTAGACGTAATACTACATTAAATGCTGTCGCACCAACAACATCATCTGCATTTATTTTAGGGCAAGTGTCACAAGGTATTGAGCCAATTTGGTCTAATAGTTATGTAAAAGACATTGCTAAAATAAAGACAACTATTAAAAACCCGTTTTTAGTAGATTTGTTAGAAGAAAAAGGGATGAACAACGTAGAGACTTGGAAAAGCATACGTGATTTTGATGGATCGGTACAGCATTTAGAAGGGTTGACAGAGCATGAAAAAGAAGTGTTTAAAACTTATTCTGAAATTGATCAAATGACAATCATTTATCAAGCAGCAAATAGACAAAATCATATAGACCAAGGTCAGTCTTTAAATATTATGGTGCATCCAGATATGCCTGTAAAAGAGATTAACAATATATATGTTACAGCATGGAAATTAGGAGTTAAGTCATTGTACTACCAACACAGTATGAATGCAGCTCAAAAATTTAAACAGAAAAAGGAATGCGCAAGTTGTGAAGGTTAATATATAATTGGTTAACTTTCACCAGAAATAATGACAAGGTTGCTAGGCTTGTCAAATTATAGTGTTATAATCTTAAAAGTGCCTTGATGCAACTCAGGGTACTTTTTTTTAGCGCCTAATTTAGAATGTGAAAACACGTTTAAATATCTGTTTTACAGTTATTTGTGTTGTTTTTTTAAAAAATAAAATTATATGTAGTGTATTTTAAAGCTGAAGATAAGTACAGAAAAAGGGACATCGTGAAATATCCCTCTTGTCTATATTTTGTACAATAATTGGTTCCTACTCCTATTTTGTAAAGAATAATACGAGATGTAAATCTCTTACTTTCTTCTTCAAAGAAACAAAAATAGTTTCACCTTGACAAGTTAATAATTTCGATAAAGAAGAATTATCATGTAACCTCAATGTAAACAAAGGTTTCCATTGATAATTAAATTATTAACAGTTCTTGTTAATAAATAAAACAAGGACTATAATTCTAATTTTAAAATGAATTTGAATTTTTATCGAGTGGCACTCGTTAACAATGACAAAGAAGAACAAACATTAAGTTTATTTAATGGAGAAAATGATTTACTTCAAATCTGTAATCAATATTATCATTCTTTAAGAAAAGAAAGAATAAAGTATTTTGATGCTAGAGGAGGGGAAAGAGCGTTTTCTATAAGCTCAAAAATAGATTTTTTAAGAGCAGATAGGACTCTAATAACTAGTTTTGATTCAGCTTACACTGGAGAAGAAGTTTGTGTTAGAAATGCAAAGACAAATAAATTGAATTATAGAGTGAATATAGAAGAACTTCAGAGTAGAACCTTATTTTCTTTATTTTATATTCCTAAAAATTCTAAATATGGTTATGTTGTTTTTGAAAGCAAATCTAAGCATGGTGTTAAAATTGCATTTGAAAGAGGTTTTCAGTCTTTTTTAAAAGTGTCAGGTTATGAAGATTATAGACTTATAATGACACCAGCTTTGAATTATAATTATTTGTCTAATTTTATTATTCATGGCAAGCTTAAAAAAATAAAGTTAATTGAAAATGTTATCAAAGAAGATGTTCAATTAACATTATGGGGTAATGGCAGTTATAAAGGAAAAGATATAAGGGAGTTTAGATTATTAGGTAATAGAGATCATGCTATTTGTAAGAATGAATTATATAAATTGTTTTTTTCTAAGTTAAATAAAAATGAAAAAATACAATTTAGGGATAACTATACAGTTGATGAAATTTCATTTGAAATGAATTACAAAGGAGCTTCTAAAGTCTTTTATATCAAAGAAAGAAGCAGTATGAGACCTTTAATAGATGTTTCTAATGAGTTAGTTTATGTTGAAGGTGAGCCAACATACGATTCTGTAGTTAAGGCATCGATTAACTTGATTAGCGAAATTTTAGGATATAATTTTTCAAACATGAGTATTGCTGCTTAATATTAACATCTCGTTTGAGATGGTTTGAGTTTTAAATAATAAAAAAGTATCCATTTCTGGATGCTTTTTTTATTTAAAAACTATAATATTATAGTATATTACTAGTCGTTAACTAATTAATAATGGAAGAAGCACCAAAAATTATAACCAATGCGTTAGAGTGTAATCATTGTGACACACCTCATGATGAAGCCTCGCTTTTTTGTCATGAATGTGGTTATCCTTTAAAAGGAACTGAAGAGGATGTTGCTAAATTTTATGCAAAGCGTGTCATGGATAAAAGAAGATCTAAGGACGCAGAAAAAAGATTAAGTCTGCTAGAACAACGCTATATGTTATAGCCGGAATTATAATGGTTTTTGGTTTGTTTATATTTTTAAGAAGTAAAGATGTTACTGCTTTAATTATTAATATTATTGTAGGTGTTATTTATATTGTTTTAGGGACTTGGTCTAAACAAAAACCTTTGATAGCATTGCTATTAGGTCTATTATTGTACCTTACCATTATTGTAATAACTGCTATTGCAGATCCATTGACTTTAGTGTCTGGTATTATTTGGAAAATTGTAATAATAGCTTACTTAGGCAAAGGAATTCACTCTGCATCTTCTGTAAATAAATTAGCTTAATGGATATAAACTGTAAGCATTGTAATAATTTATTGAAACCAGAAGTTAAGTTTTGCTCGCAATGTGGACAGTCAGTTGTAAAAACTGTGACCAATACTAAAATAAAAAACGTAAACATTATTATTGCTTTTTACATTGCTATGCTAGTGTTTATGGTAATAGTGTATTTTATAGATCTTAATTTTCCTTTTAATCTGGAAGCCGATTTAATAGTAGAAACTGGTTTTGCTTGTATTGTGTTAGGTTTTGCATCTTTAGATTTTAAACCTGTTTTACGTCTTTATAATTTTAAAAAATTAAACTTTAAGCTTATTGGTTTTGCAGTGCTCACACCAATAATTACTAGTTTTTTTGTTTATTTTTTTATAGAATATGCCAATTACTTGTTTTCTGATATTGAAGCAGCAAATTATTACGAATCTTACCAGTACCTTGACTATCCATTGTTTTGGTCCATATTATTTATAGCTATTTTACCACCAATTATTGAAGAGTTAGCTTTTAGAGGTGTTCTGTTTAATCAGTTATTAAAAGTCACCAATCAAAAACTGACAATAATAGCAACCGCTTTTTTATTTGCATTGATTCATTTTTCAATATTTTCTTTTTTGTGGATTTTTCCATTTGGATTGCTATTAGGTTATTTAAGGTATAAATACAATACGCTTTGGTTAGGTATTATTATCCATTTTTCACACAATTTTATAATTCTTATGTTGGATTATTATAGCTTTTATTCGTTTTAAAACAAAAAAGCATCCATTTCTGGATGCTTTAAATAGTGTTATAAGTAATAGGTGTTAGTTAGATGCCATTAAAGCAAAAAACTTATCAATATTAGGTAAGATCACAATACGTGTACGTCTGTTTCTAGATCGTCCATCTTTAGTATCATTTTCTGTTAATGGTTGGTAGCTACTTCTTCCTGATGCAATTAATTTTTCTGGAGCTACATCAAAGTCTTTTTGAAGCTTTCTAACCACAGATGTTGCACGTAGTACACTTAGATCCCAATTGTCTGCAATCTTGTCTGTACTGATTGTTCTTGAGTCTGTGTGACCTTCAATCATAACATCAATACTTGGCTCAGAATTTATAACATCAGCTAATTTTTGTAAAATCTTATCCGCTTTATTGCTTATTCTGTAGCTTCCGCTGTTAAATAACATTTTATCAGAGATAGATATCATAACAACAGTTTCATCTATGTTAATTGCAATATCATCACTTTCGTCTAAATCTGTAGTGTCTACAAATTTCTTTAAGTTAAGTGATAAAGCTAAGTTCATAGAATCTTCTAAAGTAGTGTAGTTTTTCATTATTTCAGGATCAACGTCACTTAACGTTTTACGCATCCCTATTTTTGCTTTTTCAGAAACTACAGCTTTGTTACCAACAGCATCAAATTTTGTTTGATTCTCTTCAGTAAGTACACCAACTTCATCAGTAAGATTATTTATTTTAGAATTATACTCGGTAACTCTAGCTTCAATTTTAGCGAATTTAGCTTCCAGATCTTCTTTCTCAACTTGAGTTTTTTGTAGTTGACTAGCAATTTCTCCGTTTTTTTCTTCTAATGCAACGTATTTCTTTTTAGAAACACAAGAGCTTAATACTACTAAAGCGATTAGTGCTATGGATGTTTTTTTCATAAATACTTAAAATTTTTAGTTATTGTATCTACGAAGAAAAAGTGCTTTTAGATGTTTTCTTAAAATTAATTTAGATTATCTGTGGCTAAATACTTGTCATCCTTATTATAATACCATGCTCTAGATTTAGGGATTTTAATTCCTTTTATGGTTTTAATATCAGTAAGCATAATGTATTCTCCTGAGTTTTTATCCAATTGTCCTTTGCTATCTGTTTTGTAAAACTGATATATTTCCATTGCATACGTTTTAGGATTAAAATAAAAATACCATACATCTCTACCTATTTCTGAATCATAATTTACCTTTAGTTGCAAATAAGTTTTACCCTTAAAGTTTACAGTTTTTATTATAGGATTTATTATTGTCCCTTTATCTTTTAGTTTCATTGGGAGTCCATATAAATAGGTGTAGTAGTTTTTATACAATGTCGCACGATCACAACTTAGATTATGCTTTTTTAATTGTTTCTCTGTTAATTTTTGCTTTCCATTTAGACTTATAATACAAGAATCTTTTATGATTGTGTATTGTGTTGTAGTGGTGTCTTTTTTTGCTGTAACAGAAAAATATTCTTTTGGAAGATTTATTACAATTTGGCTAGTTCTAGCATCGCTTTTAGGCATAGTCATAATAATATTTAATGTGTCATTAAATGTTGACCAATTACCTTCTGGATCATGGTATTGTATTGCTTTATCAAGTAATTGAGGACCTGATATTTGTTGAGCTACTGTAATAGAGGTTGTCGTTAACAGTAAGATCATTATGTAGATTAATTTCATGGTATGGCTTGTGTTTGAGACTAATGTATAAAAAAACCATCAGTTAAACTGATGGTTTTAGTGTTTTTGTAACTTGTTATGATTTATTCTGACTCATCAATGATTGATGCTGGAGTAACAGAACTATCATGTGCGTTATGATATTCTTCTAATAAATTCATTGTAGCACTAAGTAAGTCTTTAGTTTCGGATAATAGGCTGAAGTATAGTGTTGTGTTTTTTGGACTAGATTCTTCAGTTCTAGTTCGTTCCACTTGTTTCTGTATTTTAGACGTTACAAGTCCTATAATCTCATTCTTTTTAGTCAGTATTCTGCCAATATCTTCAAAAGATCTTGTATCAAAAACTACACGAGTATTTTCAAACAGACGCTCAAAACGATCGTCAATTTCTTTTAATTCTTTAATTTGACTAAATTTTAGTTTTTTGTGGTTGTTATGTACATGTTTATGACTGACTTTAGAAATGTACTCTAAAGATTGTGTCATGTCTTGTAAATAACTTAAAATATTTATATAAAAGTTACTAGCACTTAAACTAGACTCGTCTAAATTTTTAATAAAGTAGAAAATGTTGTCACGTAAATCATCAACTTCACTTGACAATTTGGTGATTTGTTTTTTATTTTTCTTTAATAAATCTAAATCTTGTTTTGCTAATCCGTTAATGGCATTTGTATAAACTTTATTACCACGTCTTATTACATTAGCAATATTTTGAGCACTTTCTTGAATTACACCTTGTACAGAGCTGCTTTCTGCCTTTATTAAGCTGTCTTCTTCTTTATTTTTTTTATTTTTCTTGTTGTGCGATACATAATTTCTAATTAGTAAACCAAAGGCAACCAGAAGTAATATTGGTGTCATTAATCTGACGTTAAGGCTTAACAAATAAGCAATAAGTCCAGCAGCAACAAAAGCGATTAAAGCAGTAAAAAACCATCCTCCAATAACATTTATAACTCCAGCAACACGATAGACTGCGCTTTCTGCTCCCCAAGCTCTATCAGCTAAAGAGGTACCCATTGCAACCATGAAAGTAACATAAGTTGTTGATAAAGGTAGTTTCATAGAAGTTGCTATAGATATCAATACAGCAGCAACCATTAGGTTGACAGCAGCTCTTACTAAGTCAAAAGCTGGTTTTTCGTCCTCTTTATATACTACAGTATCAGCTGGTTGTTCAAACTTTTTGTCTATTTTTTTTGCCACTTTTCAGGTATAATGTAGCTGCTCATTTCTGATGCTGCTACAGCTAGACGTACAAATCCACGAGATAAAAAGTTAGGTTCAAAACGTTCTTTAGTATCACTTTGACTAGATAAATCTAATGATGTTTTTACGACGTCTTTTGCTTTACTAGAAAACCATAAAGTAACAACCATGATCATACCTGCTATTAGTAATAGCAAGGAATCCGTTTCTACTGGCTTTGTTAAAAATGCCATAGATAATTGATTTGCAGGAATGCCTTGCGCAACATATTCTTGAAACGCATGCCAAGCAGCAATTGGTACTCCAACAAAATTAACCAGGTCATTTCCAGCAAACGCTAATGCCAAAGCAAACGTACCTACTAAAATGATTATTTTATAAATATTAGTTTTTAAAGCAGTCATAATTAAATATGAAACTGTTGTCCATAGTATCAAACTAATGCTAACAATTTTAAAAACATGAGCTTCTAGATAGTCTTTAATTTTTAAACCATCTGTGAAATCAAATTGTTGATTTGCATATGGCGTTCCTTTTATCCCTTTTATAAAAATAAAATATGTTATAGAAGTTAATGCAATACCTCCAAAAAGTGCACCAATCCAATTAGCTTTATCCTGAAAGTCGTATGACATTAATACCCTTGTAACCCATTGTACTATTGCTCCAATTGAAAAGGCTATAACGACCGAGAGTAGAATACCAACAACAATATCTGTTGCTGTAGATGTATTTATGTATTGGATAACTTCTGAAGAAGAACCGCCTTTACTCCATATTTTTAATAACGAAACAGCTACAGCAGCACCAAGTAATTCAAAAACTATTGAAACAGTAGTTGATGTTGGCATTCCAACCGTATTGAAAAAATCTAATAATAATATGTCAGTTATCATAACTGCCATAAAAATTATCATGATCTCGCTGAACATAAATTGTTCAGGGTTAAAAATTCCCTTTCTAGCAACTTCCATTAATCCGCTAGAATATATTGCTCCAAGCGCTATACCAATACTAGCGACTAACATTATGGTTTTAAAAGATATAGCTTTGGATCCGATAGCAGAGTTTAAAAAATTAACTGCATCATTGCTAACACCAATAACTAAATCTGCAATAGCTAAAATAGCTAAAGCAATAATCATAAATAGATAAATGTTTTCCATTGAAAAGAATGTAATATTCGAGCACAAATTTCTTGTTTTAAATCCAACGCAATGTTAATTTAATGTTATGTTCTAATCATAATAAATCACAATATTTGTTATTAATATCCTAATTTTAGAGATAATAGATTCCTAATGTTAACTGAATGGTCAAATCGAACTGTTTTTAAATACCTTAAAATCAGCATATTGAAATTCTAATGTTAATTTAATGTTACGCAAATGTTTGTTTATCGTAAAATAAATGTTATATTTGTTATGTAATCATTAATACCCAAACGAATATGAAAAAGATATTTTTAGCATTAGCATTACTATTTACAGCTTTTGTATCAGCACAGGACGTTAATACACCTACTATAGAGAAAAAAGGAAATTTACTAGAAGCGACTTTCTTTTATGACAATGGACAGGTTGCTCAAACAGGTTTTTTTACAAAGGACAACAAACTAGAAGGTGTTTGGACAAAGTACGATGTAGAAGGAAAAAAATTAGCTGTTGGTGAGTATGACAAAGGTGTAAAAGTTGGAAAATGGTTTTTCTGGTCAGACAATAACTTAAGCGAAGTAGATTATTCTAATAACGCTATTGTAACTGTCAACACTTGGAACAACAAAACAACTATTGCTACAAGAGATTAAATTATACAAAAGTATAAAACACAAAAAAAGAGCTTTTACATTGTAAAAGCTCTTTTTTTATTGATAATTAAATCTATATCTAGAATTTGTAGCTGTAACCTAAAGAGATTTCAGTTCCTGGGTTTCTAGAAGAAAATAATTGGTCTTCAGTACCAAAAGATTGATAAACACTTTCTCTTTTGTCTCCTAAGATATTTTTAACCTTAAAGTCAATTGCAGAGTTTTTGTTTTCACCAAAAGTTTTATTTAAAGTAAAATTGAAACTGTTAAAAGGAGATGTGTAGACATCTGGTACATCTCCTGTACCAACTACTTCTAAAGTTTCTCCTTGTACATTAAAAAATAAACCAGCTCTAAAACCTATTTCAGAATTATTATAATCTAATCCAGCGTTGATTAAGTAAGGAGACTGACCTTGTAAATCACGAGTGTCCTCAATAGTTTCGCCATCTCTAGCATTAGTAACTCTTCTGTTGTATTCTTGATCAGTCATTTCTAATCTAGATTCTATAACAGATGCATTAAAGTTAAAGTTAAAGTTGCTGAAATCTTCAGTAATGAATCCTAAGTTTTGTCTAAATTCTACCTCAGCACCAAGTACTTGTGCATCACCAAAGTTAGCAACAGTCATTTGTCTTGGAGCAGAAGGGAAAAATGTTAATTCGATTGGATCCGTAAAGGTTTTGTAAAATCCACTAAAAGCAATCATTTGACCTTTTTCTCTAAATAACTCATAACGTACATCAAAGTTATTTACATATGTAGGTCTAATTGGATCGAAAGTTTTGTTGTCTAAACCTCCAATAAAGAATCTGTTTGTAATTGGATCAAAGATTTGTGCTGTAGAAGCTTCTTTAAAAGAAGGTCTTGCAGTTGTTCTAGAATAAGACGCTCTTAAGTTTGAATCATCATTTAAAGCAAAGATTAAGTTAGCCGAAGGAAACAAATCAAACTCGTCGATAGTTTTTTCTCCAGTAACAGACTCGCCATCAATTTCACCTGTGTAAAATAAATAGTATTGCTCAGTTCTTAAACCTAAGATAGCTTTTAATTTTTCGCTTACATTAAACTCGTTAGAGATGTACATTGCAGCAACGTTAGATTCTCCTTCATATGAGTTAGCAGGTTGAAAAATGTTATTAGAATCTAAAAATGTCCCTTCACCAGTGGTTGGTGTCCAGATATTTTCATCAGCTAATATGGTGTTAACGTCTCCGTTTTCTACCACTGAAGATGTTGTTTCAAAAATATATTGATCAGAATTAAAATCACGATATTTATAAGTGTATGCAGCTCCAAATTTTAATTTAGCAGCTCTGTCAAATAACTTATAGTTTTTAGTGATATTTCCTTTCAATACCCAGCTTTCTTCAGATAAGTTTCTCCAGATACGTGTTGGATTACCAACAGAACTTGGGTCAATTTGATATTGAACATCGTTACCTATGTCGACAATTCTTAAAGTGGTTGTTCTGTGGTCTTTGTCTTGTACAGTTGAAAAAGATGGTGATAAAACCCAGTCAAACTTTAAGTCAGAATCACTATTTAACGAGTGGTCTCCTTCTAAAGCAAAATTTGTAAGAGATCTTTGTGTATATAAAATCTCGTCTCCTGTAGCGTCTAGTAAAGCACCTCCAGCATTATCTTCACTTATAACTAAGTTGTAACGTCCACCTGTGGATTCTCCATTTTGAATATGTAAACCAGTTAATTTGTATTTAGAATGATCTGTTTTATAAGTTAAACCTAAAAGTCCATTTACAAGTACCTCTTCATGACCAGATGTACCAGTTACAACTCTATTGATACCCAAATCTGTTACTGAAGAGTCAAAACGGTTTTTTATATAAGTTCCGTCCACTCTGTCTTCATAAAGTGTTGTGTTGCTTTTATAAGAGAAAGACGCTTGATACCCTAACCTGTTATCGTCTCCAACATCATATTGATTACCTAGAGTAAATCCGAAGTTGTAATTTGGGTTGCTAGTTGTTACGTCTGCACCAAGTTGTGAGTCAAACCTTTTAGTTAAAGATGTAAGTAGTGTTCTGTCTTCAAAAGTCCCAGGAATGTTTTGGTATCTGTTGATTTTTCTGTTACGTTTACCATTGTCATATCCTAAAAAGTCTGTGTTACTTCCGCTGTAAGATAAGAAGTTGTCTTTAAAGTGCATGTCGGGATTGTATGCTGTACCAATAGATAATGAATATTCTGCTTTAGTCGGAAAATCTTTAGTTACAATATTTACAATACCTCCTGTGAAATCTGCAGGATATTCTGCAGAAGCAGATTTTAATACAATTACATTATCAATGATGTTTGTAGGGAATATATCCATAGGTATTGTGTTACGGTCTGGATCTAAACCAGGAATATCAACACCATTTAAAATAGATTTTGTGTAACGGTCTCCAAGACCTCTAACATAAACGTATTTACCGCCTTGTACAGAAACTCCGGGAACACTCTTGACTGCAGCTGCAATATCACCTGCACCTGTTTTTTTGATAGATTGTGCAGATAGTCCATCTAGCATTACAACAGATTTTTTCTGTATGCTTAACAATGCACTTTCTGTATTTCTTTTAGTTGAAGTTGTTATAACCACTTCATCTAGGCTATTTGCAGGATTAATAGTAACGTCAACAATTACTTCTTTGCCAGCAGAAACAACAACGTCTGTGATTTCTTTAGTTTCATAACCTAAAAAAGAATACTCAATTGTATAAGTACCCTCTTCTAATTCTAAACTATACTTACCATCAAAGTCAGTAGTCGTTCCTTTTGTTGTGTTTTTAACGACAACATTAGCAAATGCTAATACATCGTTTATGTCACCATCTATTACTTTACCTGTTACGTATCCTGATTGTGAAAAAACAGAAAAGGTGATTAGAAAGAGAATAAAAGGTAATATGTGTTTAAGTTTTTTCATTTTAATTAAGAATGAATGAGAAATAAAAGCAATGCTCACTCCAGTATATTTCAAAAGGATGTGAGCATTTAATATTTAATGTTTTTTAGAATCCTAAACTACCAGCAACATTAGAGTATGTCCAGCTTAAGTTAGCAGTGTTAGCTCCTGTAGTTTGGCTTCCTTGTGCAACAGCATTTGCTTCAGATCCAAAACCTGTAACAGTAACTGTAGTAGCTTTGTTTACAAAAATGTCTTCAACAGCAGTAATACCAGTTGGTAAAACAACTTCCCAGTTGCTAAAGCTTACTAATCCGTTGTTGTAGTTTGTTGCAACACCATCATTATCTAATTCTACATCAGATGAAGCATCAAATCCGTAAGCATATACGTTGTTAGTAGAAACTTGAGCGTTACTTCTGTAATCAGCATATTCTGATCCAATATCACCATTTCCAATTAAAGTTAAGTCGTTTAATATACATGATCCGTTGATAGATCCTTCTGGTCCGTCAATTTCTAAAGCGTGATCAGAATCGTCTCCTAATACTACAACAGCATTTGTAATTGTACCTGACCAAGCTTGGTCAACGTCTAATGCATCATCACCTTGAGCCCAAACTAATAAATTAGAAGCGTTAACTGTACCTCCAAAAAATTCGATACCATCATCTTTGTTAGCAACAACTTCAATGTTGTCAATAGTCGTTCCAGATCCAACACCACCAAGTGTTAATCCGTTAATTTCATTTCCTTCACCTAATAAAGCTCCACCATGACGGATAGAAACATATTTTAAAACACCTGAGTTTTCGTCATCAACAGCTGGCTCATCACCAGGACCATATAATCCAAAAGTATCACTAGCAGGAATTCCTTCAATTTGTGCTTCTGTAACATCACCAGGTAAAGAAGAAGTAGCTCTTCCTAAAATGATAATTCCTCCCCAAAGACCAACGTTAGTTTCGTTTAAGTTAGTACCAGTAGTAGATCCAATCTCGATGTTGTCTGCTTCAGCAGTAAAAATAATTGGTTGGTCAGCTGTTCCTTCAGCCATGATTTTACCTCCTCTAGCAATGATTAATGCAGAAGATAAAGATTGTTGTCCAGCACGACCTTTGATGATAGTTCCTGGCTCAATTGTTAAAGTTACACCTTCTTGTACTACTACTTTTCTGTCTATAATATAACAGTTGTCTGCAGTCCATGTTTCGTCAATTGCTATACCACCAGATTTTACTATACAACTAGTTTCATCTACAGATGGGTCATTGTTATTTATTATAGTAGTTTCTTCAATAATAATTGGTGTATCATCATCTTGAATACAAGAGGTAAATGCCATAGATAATGAGACAAATGATAGGAATAATACTTTTTTCATTTTATAAAATTTAGTTGTGTTTTTTGGTTTTAAATATTTTCACAAAGAAACTTCTAAACTGTAAAGTCTATGTTAACTAGAAATTAACTGTTAATCACTAAAAGGTTAGATTAATGTTATGAGATATTTGTATTTTTTAGGGATACAAAACATTTAGTTAACACTAAAAGATGTATTAGATTTTATTGCATTTACTTATCTTGCCACTAAAAATAAATGACATGAATTGGGAACAACTACTATCCTTAAAGCGTTTTGGAGATACTAATAAAAGATTAAGAAAAGAACAGAACGAAACACGTTTAGGTTTTGAGGTGGATTACGATCGTATTATTTTTTCTTCAGAGTTTAGAAGTCTTCAAGATAAAACTCAGGTAATACCTTTGTCTAAAACAGACTTTGTACATACACGATTAACACATAGTTTGGAGGTTAGTGTTGTAGGGCGTTCTTTAGGACGTAGTGTTGGACAAAAAATATTAGCTAAATATCCACATTTACAAACCGTTCATGGCTATCAACCTAATGACTTTGGTGCTATTGTAGCAGCTGCAGCTTTAGCGCATGATATTGGTAATCCTCCATTTGGTCATTCTGGAGAGAAAGCTATTGGTGAGTATTTTATATCTGGAGAAGGACAAAAGTATAAAGAAGATTTATCTAAAAAAGAGTATCAAGATTTATGTGATTTTGAAGGTAACGCCAATGGTTTTAAAATTGTCACACAAAGTAGAGCTGGTCGCGAAGGTGGTTTGCGTTTGAGTTATGCAACTTTAGGTGCTTTTACAAAATATCCAAAAGAATCTTTACCTAAAAAACCAACAAAGCATATTGCTGATAAAAAATATGGTTTTTTTCAATCTGAAAAAGAAGCATTTATTGATGTCGCAAATGAGCTAGGTATGTCTAGTAGAGGTGAGGTTAACTCAGTAAACTATTCTCGTCATCCTTTGGCATTTTTAGTTGAAGCTGCAGATGACATATGCTATACTATAATTGATTTTGAAGACGGAATTAATTTAGGTTTAATAGAAGAAGAATACGCTTTAGAGTATTTGATCAATTTAGTTAGAGATACTATTAATACTAACAAATATCATCAATTAACTAATACTAAGGATAGAATAAGTTATTTAAGGGCTTTGGCTATTAATACATTAATAAATGAAGCTGTAAATATATTTATGGATAATGAAGAACCTATATTAAAAGGAGAATTTAATATAGGTTTATTAGATAAAAGTAAATATGAAGCACAAATTAACGATATAATCAAAGTTAGTGTTCAAAAAGTTTATCAATCTAAAGAAGTCGTTGATAAAGAGATTTCTGGTTACCAAGTCTTAAATACGCTTTTACATACTTATACTAAAGCTGTGAACAATAATTATTCTGGTAATAACTCTAATTATGACACCTTAATCTTAAAAGGATTGCCTAAAGTTTTAGATTTTAATATTGATAGTTTATACCATAGGTTGCTAAATGTTTGTCATTACGTTTCATTAATGACAGATAGTCAAGCTATTTTAGAGTACAAAAAGATTAGAGGGTTTAATTTGTAGTAGTTTTTTTGGGTTTGTGTTGTTATTTTAACAAAAAAACTCTTAAATAAATGATAAAAGTATTTATTTTTGAGTTCCTAAATATAACTAATGAAAAAGAAAATCACTATCCTAGCAGCATTTGCAATTGCATGTGTTGCGTTTTTTGTTTTGTTTAATTTTGAACAATCAAAATCTTCCAAACAGCTTAGCGTAAAAGAAATACACAAAAAACACTTAGAGGCAAGTCCTTATAAGGAAGTGTTGAAACTGTCTAAGCCAGAGCGAAAAGCTGCAGGTTTAACTCCAAATAAATATTATGAGCAAGAATGGGAATTAACCATGAATCCTGTTTTAGGTAGACCAACATCAGAGAATTTAAAACAAATTAGAGCTGATCAAAAATTAAAACGACAAAACTTTTTAGCTTCGGGGAGAGTACCTGGAGACGCTATAGATAATAGTTGGATTGAAAGAGGTCCAAATAATGTTGGTGGTCGTACTAGAGCTATAATGTTTGACCCTAATGATACTACAAACGAAACTTTATTTGCAGGTGGAGTAAGTGGAGGTTTATGGAAAAATACAAATATATCAAATCCTGACTCAGGTTGGCAAAGGATTGATATTCCAGAGAATTTAGCAGTAAGTTGTATCACTTACGATCCAAATAACTTAAATGTTTTTTATTTAGGTACTGGAGAGTCATATGTTAGTGGAGATGTAAATGGTGATGGGGTTTGGAAGTCTGAAGACGCAGGAACAACATGGACAAAAGTTTTTGGAGGAATATCTGGACCTACAACATTTGAGTCTGCTTCTAATGTAACTATTAATACACCAAGTAGTATCGCTGCAGATTACGCATCATATCCTACAGTAGCTTTTGGTACAGAAATTTCAACTGTAATTACTGCTGACCTAATTTTATCCAATGATACTGAATCAGCGGACCCAACATTAGGATGTATTTCTTTTGGAGGAGATGCGACAGGTAAGATAGCAGTGATAAGAAGAGGGAGCTGTAATTTTGATGATAAAGTTAGATACGCTGAAGATGCAGGAGCTATAGGTGTTATAATGATTAATAATGTATACGGTACTCCAATACCAATGGGAGGAGATGATACTACCATAACAATTCCATCAGTTATGATTTCTAAAGAAGATGGAGACATAATTGAACAAGCTATTTTATCAGGAACTGTTAATGGTTCGTTAAGTCCTTTAATTGATACTTTTACTGGAAATTTAGTTCCAGGCATACAGTTTGTTAACGATATTAAAGTAAGAAATAATAACGGTGTTTCTGAAGTTTATGTTGCAGCAGGAGATAGTTTTTATGGAGCAGCAAATTCTACGACATTTTTAACAGGTCCAGATTATGGTTTATATAAGTCTGTTGATAATGGTTCTACATGGGGAGAAATAAATATGCCATTAACTAGTAATAATAGAAAATATTGTCCAAATGATATTGAAATAGGTGCAGATAATAATATATGGTTATCAACAATTAACAGTGCTGTGTTTGGTGAAGGAGGTGGAGTTATATTTCGTTCTAGTGATGGTGATAATTTTAATGTTGTAAGAAATGTCCCAAACGCTAATAGAACTCAAATTGCTGTGTCATCATCAGATTCAGAAAAAGTTTATGTTTTAGCGCAGGGCACAGTTAATCCTGTAGTAATGGAAAAAACATCAGATGCATTCGCTACTAGTAACTCTATGACTTTGCCTAATGATGCAGACACTGGGATAGATGCTAATGATTTTACAAGAAATCAAGCTTTTTACGATTTAATGCTTGAAGTAGACCCTAACAATGATCAAATCATTTATGCAGGAGGGATTGATTTATTTAAATCCAATACAGGTGGCTCTTCTTGGGCTCAATTTTCTCATTGGTATGGCGGGTTTGGTTATCAAGAAGTTCATTCTGATCAACACGCCATGACTTTTGCCAACGGATCTTCGACAACTGTTGCATTTGGTAATGATGGAGGAGTGTATTATTCTGCTAATTCTGGGGCAATAACCTCGTCAAGAAATAAAGACTATAATACGTCTCAATTTTATACCGTAGGTGTCGCACCTACAACTGCATTTGAAGGAGATTATTTTGCAGGTGGACTACAAGATAATGGAACGCATTTGTTCGAAGACGCAAATCCAAATCAAGCTTCTTCTTCAGAAGAAGCTTCAGGAGGTGATGGTGCATTTACCTTTTTTGATCAAGATGGAACAGATCAGTACCTAGTTACAAACTATGTATATAATTCGGGTATTAATGTTTTTAATTATGCAGCTAATACTATTATAACTGTTAACAATGAATCTGAATCTAATGGTGCTTTTATAAATCCTCAGGCTTTAGATTCTAATTTAGATATTTTATATTCTAATTATACTAATAGTGCAGGTGTCATAGTTAAAAGATATTCGGGTATTAAAGCTCAGAATACATTAGTGGCTTCAGATATTTCTGATCCAGAATTGGATAGTACTCCAACTGCTTTTACAGTTTCTCCACATACTACTACATCTTCAACACTTTATATTGGAACAATTTTAGGAGATGTTTTTAAAGTCGAAAACGCAGATGCTTCACCTGTTTTTTCAGAGTTAGACTTAGATAATGTAATTGTCGGAAGTATCTCGGATATTGAAATAGGTTCTTCTGAAAATGAAATATTTTTAACAATACATAATTACGGTGTTCAAAGTATATGGTATACAAATGACGGAGGTACAACTTGGTTAGAAAAAGAAGGAGATTTACCAGATATGCCTGTAAAAACAATTTTGCAAAATCCATTAAATCCAAATGAAGTTATAATCGGTACTGAACTAGGTGTATGGTTTACTAATAATTTTTCAGATGCAAATCCTAACTGGAATCAAGCATTCAATGGTATGTCAAATGTTAAAGTTACAGATTTAGATGTGCGTGATGACAATATGGTGTTTGCAGCTACTTATGGTCGTGGAATTTTTTCTGGAGAATTTAAAATTGATGGTAATGGAGATGAGGATGGTGATGGAATCATTAATGAACTAGATAATTGCTTAAATACATCTAATCCAGATCAAGCCGATGTTGATGGAAACGGTATTGGTGATGTTTGTCAGGACACAGATGGTGATGGAGTTTTAGATATTGATGATAATTGCCCATTAGCAGCTAACCCTGATCAATTAGATTCTGATGGAAACGGTGTAGGTGATGTTTGTCAAGATGATGATGGAGACGGAATTTTTGATGATGTTGATAATTGTTTAGAAACAGCAAATCCCAATCAAGAAGACACTAATGGAAATGGTATTGGTGATGCTTGTGATACAAGTTATTTAAATGCTGATAATATTTCATTAGAAGTTATTTCTGAAAGATGTGAAAATCAAGATAATGGATCCGTAATAGTCAATGTAAACGAAACTTATGTGACTTACACAGCAACTCTTGTAGGTAATGGTGTGAATGTGTCAGAACAAATTACAGCTGACTCATTCACATTTGATGATTTAGCAGTTGGTGCGTATACTGTTTGTGTTTCTGTTGACGGAACATCTCATGAGCAATGTTTTGAAATTAATATTGATGAAGCTGATGTTATTGATTTACAAATTATAAACAATACTATTGATAATGATACCACTTACGTGGAAATGAGTAGAGGTACAGCGCCTTACACAGTGTTATTTAATGGAGAAATTGTTAAGATTACAAGTGATCAAAATTTTGAGTTAGACCTAGTTGGTTCGGGTGAATTAGAAATTAAAACAGCTGAAGCTTGTGAGGGAACATTTAAAACTTCAATAGAAAACACATTAAGTATTATCGCAAGTCCAAATCCTGTTATAAATGACTTGAAAATATCGTTTCCAAACACGATAACTCAATCAGAGGTAATTGTTCAAGTTTACGATGTTACGGGTAAAATGGTTATCAATAAAAACTATGTTAAAGGAAATTCAAACTTTATTAAAGTTCCTTTTGCAAGCTTAAATCCAGGTATTTATTTTATTAAATTAAATGTAGATTCTCCTGAGGTTATAAAAATTATAAAAAAATAAAGACATATGAATAAGTTAATAAAAATAGTTCCTGTAATGCTAATAGCAATTACATTTATGGCTTGTGGTGGAAGTGATGATGGTGGTTCAACTCCTCCAACTCCAAATACAGCACCAACAGCTGTGTCAAATTTAATTTATCCAAGTTCTGATTTACTTTGTATTGATACTAATATAGAGTTTGAATGGGCAGCAGCTTCAGATGCAGATAATGATAATTTAGAGTACATAATAAGAGTAGCAACAGATAGAGACCAAACTAATATTGTAGCTCAACAAACAACTAGTAATACTTCTGTATTAATTACTTTAAATCCAGGAATTGCATATTATTGGAATGTTGTGGCTTCTGATGGTGAAGATGAAGCAGAAGCGTCTCCTACTTTAGCTTTTTATACAGAAGGTGAAGGTGTTTCTAACTATGTGCCTTTTGCGGCTTCTATTATTGCTCCAGAAATGGATGCGTTTTTAGATTCTGGAAATGTATCTTTAGAATGGTCTGGAAGTGATGTTGATGTAGATGATACATTAACTTACGATGTCTTTTTGGGTACAACCGATACTCCTGATTTACTACAATCAGATGTTACAACAACAATTTTAGATGTAACAATAGCTGCTGGTACAACTTACTATTGGAAGATTGATACTAAAGATAACAATGGAACTAAAAGTATAGGTCAAGTTTGGTCGTTTACGACAAACTAATCTATATAAATATATAATTATTTATAAATGACAGACTAATTTAGTCTGTCATTTTTTTTAGAAATATACTCAAATTCTTAGAATCTAAATTAATCGTTTTCTGTAATTCTAAAACCGTTCCATGTTCTATGAAATGATCAGGAATGCCTTTTAAAATTAATTTGTTAGGGTAATTGTATTTAGTTTTAAACTCTGCAATAGCACTTCCAAAGCCTCCTAATAACGTCCCATCTTCAATTGTAACGACAGTCTCATGAGTTTTAAATACTTCATGTAACATAGTCTCATCTAATGGTTTTATAAAGCGAAGGTCGTAATGAGAAAATGCTGAGGTATTATCTAATAGGACTAAGGCTTCAGTTACGTTTTTGGCCATATTGCCTATTGATAAAACAGCAGTTTTTGTTCCTTGTTTTAAGCATTCACCTTTTCCGATTTCTAATTTACTAAATGGTTGTTGCCAGTCTAAATTTTGACCTCGTCCTCTTGGGTATCTTATAGCAATTGGATGTTTTAGTCCTAATTGAGCTGTATACATAATATTACGTAGCTCCATTTCATTACGAGGAGCCATAATAATTAGATTTGGGATGCAGCGTAAATATGATAAATCAAAAACTCCATGATGGGTTGCGCCATCTTCACCAACTAAACCTGCACGATCTAAACAAAAAATAACAGGAAGGTTTTGTAAGGCTACATCATGTATAATTTGATCATAAGCACGTTGTAAAAAGGTAGAATAGATATTACAAAACGCAATCATACCTTGAGTTGCTAATCCTGCTGCAAATGTCACAGCATGCTGCTCTGCTATACCAACGTCAAAAGCACGATCCGGAATTTGTTCCATCATATATTTTAACGAACTACCTGTGGGCATTGCTGGTGTAATCCCAATTATTTTTTCATTTTGTTTTGCTAATTCAACAATAGTATGCCCAAAAACATCTTGATATTTTGGTGGTTGTTTTATGTTTGATTTAGGATTTAATTCGCCTGTCTCTTTATTAAATTTTCCTGGTGCATGATAAGTAACTTGATTTTCTTCGGCTTGACGTAAACCTTTCCCTTTAGTTGTAATTACATGTAAAAATTTAGGGCCTTTTGTGTTTTTAAGACGCTTTAATTCTGTGATTAATAATGGTAAATCATGACCATCTATTGGTCCAGAATAGTCAAAATTAAGAGCTTCAAAAATATTATCTTGCTTTTCTGTGCCTTTTTTTACGTTTGTTAAATATTGTTTTAAAGCACCAACACTTGGATCAATACCTATTGCATTGTCATTTAATATTACAAGTAAGTTTGCATCTGTAACTCCTGCATGATTTAAACCTTCAAAAGCCATTCCGCTAGCTATAGACGCATCACCAATTACAGCAATATGTTGCGTGTCTAAATCTCCTTTTAGTTTAGAAGCAATAGCCATACCTAATGCAGCAGAAATTGAAGTGGATGAATGTCCAACACCAAAGGTGTCAAAATCACTTTCTAATCTATTAGGAAAACCACTCAATCCACCAATTTGTCTGTTAGTATCAAAGGTGTCTCGTCTACCAGTTAAAATTTTATGTCCATAGGCTTGGTGTCCAACATCCCAAACTAATTGATCTTTTGGTGTGTCAAATACATAGTGTAAAGCAATAGTAAGTTCTATTACTCCTAAACTAGCACCTAAGTGTCCTTCTTTAGTTGCTACTACATTTATAATAAAATCACGTAAATCTTTAGCAAGAAGCGGTAATTTTTCTTGACTTAAAAGACGAAGTTCCTTTGGGGAATCAATGGTATTTAAAAGTTTATTTTGCACTTAGCAAAAATACAAGATTTTATTAGTCTTCTGTATTAAAAATTATGGGTAAAGTATATAAAACGGAAACGTTTTTACCATCCTTTTTTGCTGGAATAAATTTTGGTAATTTTTTCATTACGCGTTCAGTCTCCTTTTTAAGTTTTGGATGAGGTGCTCTAATTTTAAGTATTTTAGTAGAGCCATTATTTTCAATTTTAAAATTCACATAAATGCGATGTGTCATTATAGCTGAATCTAATTTTGTTATTGATTTTTTGCTAAAGTTGTTTTTTACAAAGTTACCTAGCTGAGATTCAAAATATTTAGTTTCATAATGCGTGTTAGAGAATTCGGGTGAGTTTTTAAATTTTGGAAACTCGTCTACCGTATTAAAAGGAAAAGGTTCTTGTGTGTTATGAGTTTCTAATACCATGTCACCCATTATTTCAGGTATAGGAATATCTATTTTTAACGAATCTATATTTACAGGATCTGGAGTTGTGATAATTTCTCCTGTGGTTATGTTTTCAATAACAATCATGCCATCAACAAGAGGGATTGGAGCTTTAATTATTTGTGGAGCTTTACAATCTTTCTTTTTTGTAATTAAACTATCTGTCTCAATAGGCATCTCGATTAATCCTAAAACATCGATAACTTCATTTTTAGTCGAATCGATAACTTCTATAGTATCAATTTTTTTTGACGTTCCGTTTTTAGAAGAGCAGTTAAATAAAGTTGTTCCCATAATAATCATGGCTGCTAAAAAGAACGATTTATAAACACTATGCTTTTGCTGTATTAAGCTTAACGGGATTAGTAAGTTTATAGAGTCCAGTTGTGTTTGCTTAATGTGTCCACAAACGCGTTTGTCTTTATTTTCTTGTAAAAAATCTTGGATTTGGTAAGTGTCCATTTTAGTAAAATCGACAACCGTTTTATTGCATGATTCGCAAAAGCGACCTTTATCTTGTGGTGACATTGTATCCCAATTTTCATGACATGGTTTTGGGATTTTAATAGAGTAGTAGTTGGCCATATTAAACAATTTTTTAATAGGCATCAAAAGTCTTGCCGAACCGTTTGTTATTGAGTTTTTTATGTAAAAAAAACAGGGAATTGTTTTAGCAATTCCCTGTTTTAAGTTTTTTCTTTAAAACTTATTCCATACCCATTGCTTTTGCAACATCAGGACATGATTCTTTTACTAACGCTTTCATTTTTTCTCCATACGCTTTTTTCTCTTCTTCGTTCATGGCATCTTCTTTCTTTTTCATTTCGCCATCTGGATCTACACATTTTTGAAAATCTTCCATTACTTTAGTGTATTTAGCAAAATCCATTGCTGCAGGATCTTCTTTCATTTGTTTTGTAAGTTCAGCCATATCGCCTGAGCATTCACAAAAACGTTTTGCAGTTTCTTCTTCAGGAGTTCCTGCACAAGACATAAACGATAATGCTATTCCTGCTAATAATAATTTGATTTTCATTGGTTTGTTTTTTTTAAATTGAAATCAAATATATAGTTTTATTAATAATTTGTAAGTTTGAATTTATGATAAATCCATACGACGATACTTATTTTATGAAAAAAGCACTTCAGGAAGCTGAAGAGGCTTTTGATAAAGGTGAAATACCTGTTGGAGCTGTAATTGTTATAAAAGACCGTATTATTGCGAGAGCCCATAATTTAACCGAACTTTTAAATGATGTCACTGCACACGCCGAAATGCAAGCTATTACTGCTGCTGCTAATTTTTTAGGTGGAAAATATTTAAAAGATTGTACGTTATATGTCACTTTAGAACCTTGTCAAATGTGTGCTGGAGCGTTGTATTGGAGTCAGATTTCTAAAATTGTTTATGGAGCTAGAGATGAGGATCGTGGTTGTATTGCATTGAATACTAAATTACATCCTAAAACAAAAATGGTTGGTGGAGTGTTAGCTGAGGAAGCTTCGGCTATATTAAAACGTTTTTTTATAGAAAAGCGTAACTTAAATTAATAGATTGTTGTTAGCGATTTAGTGCATTAGGGATAGAAACGACATCCTTTTTGTTTTACTAAAAAAACAAAAAGATACAGTGGATAGCGCGACCCTTTGTAGTTTTTTAGCGGAAAAGGGTAATGCCCAAATAAAATTTTAAAATCGTCTTTTATCGCCTTCTTTTTTGCGCATGTCTTCTATTTTTTCTTTAGTTAACATGTACTCTTTGGCATCTCTGTCTTTCCATCTGTGGTACGTAAATAATGGGATAACTACAAAAAACAACCCTAAAACACCAAAACCTATTAACTTTTGTGCATAGTCTACCTCTAGCCAATAGCCACAAATAATACTAGCAACTGAGGCTATAAAAGATAATGCGATGATGTATTTCATGTTTTAAAAGACGTTATTTTTTGTAAAGATATAAAATGCTTTACTAAGTGGTGGTATAGTTAATTAATTGACGTCTGTAAGCGGTTAATAATTTAGATTTTGAAACAAAACCTATGTACTTACCGTCTTTAATTACTGGCAAATTCCAGGCGTTAGAATCTTGAAATTTTGCCATTACGGTTTTCATGGAATCCAGTTTGTAATCTATAATATCTGGTGGATTGTGCATCAGGTCTTCGACTAAAGTAGTCTCATAAAGTGCCTGGTTAAACATGATTTCTCTAACGTCATCCAAAAGTATAATCCCAACTAAAGCTTTATTTTTATTGACCACAGGAAATAGATTTCGGGTGGATTTTGCAACGCCTTTATGTAGCATATCTCCTAAGCTCATGTTTGGGTTAAGTCTAACAAAATTGGTCTCTATCACACTATCTAAAGACATTAAAGTTAATACACTCTGATCTTTGTTATGGGTTAATAACTCGCCTTTTAAAGCTAGCTCTTTAGTGTAAATGGTAAAATCTATAGCGTTTTTTTTAATAATGAAAGACATACTTACTGCTATCATTAACGGAATAAACAACTCATAGCCTCCAGTGATTTCGGCAATTAAGAAAATGGCTGTTAAAGGTGCATGTAATACACCTGCAATTAACCCAGCCATACCAATTAAAGTAAAATTGGTTTCTGACACATTAAAACCTAAGCCTAGGTTGTTGATTATTTTAGCAACGACATTACCCAAAGCACTACCCATAACCATGGTTGGTATAAAAATTCCTCCAGCTCCTCCAGCTGCAAATGTAGTGGTCATGGCTATGGCTTTAAAAACAGTTATGCCAATTAGTAATGCTATAACAACCCAAATATTGTCATTAAAATGATCAAAAGGCGTGGTGCCTAATGCAGCCAAATGGTTTCCGGCTAATAGATTATTTATAAAACCAAAACCTTCTCCATACAATGGTGGAATAAAGTATAACATCACACCAATTGCTAATCCACCAATAATTAATTTAGTGAGTCTTGATCCAAATCGTTCGAAAAATTTTAAAATGTAGAAATACATTTTTGTAAAATAAATCGAAGCAAATCCAGTACCTACACCCAATACTACATAAAATAGAGTGTCTTTAATTTGAAATTTATCAGAAAAATTAAAGTTGAATAATAAGTCGTCACCCAAAAAGAAATATGAGGTTAACACTGAAGCTACTGAAGCTATAAGTAATGGTAATAATGAAGCAAAGGTTAAATCCAAACTAAATACTTCTACCGCAAAAATAATAGCTGCAATTGGCGATTTAAATATAGATGAAATAGCACCTGCTGCTGCACAACCAATTAATAAAGTACGTGTTTGTTGATTAACATGAAGCAGTTTGCCTAAGTTAGAACTGATTGCAGATCCTGAAGCAATTGCAGGTCCAAGTAATCCAACAGATCCTCCAAAACCAACAGTTAGAGGTGCAGTTATTAACGGAATGTAAATTTTAGAACGTTCTATTAGTCCACTACGTTTTGATAATTTAAATAATATGGATGGTATTGCGTGTTCTACTTTTTTTAGTCACATATTTTGTAAATACATACACTAAAAATAACCCGAAAACGGGTAGTATAAAATAGATTTGGTTTTTAGAAAATACAACTAAATTATCTAAAGTACTTTCTATAGTAAATGTTGTGTTTCTTAATGTTACTGCTGCTAATCCTGCCAATAGACCAACTAGTCCACTTAGAATATAAGTGAAGTTTTTTTCGGAGATGTTTTTAATTCTCCATATAAAAAAACGTTTATGTAATGGTTGCTTTGGCATTAATTAAATGTAATAAAAAATCCTGCGATTTGCAGGATTTTTTATTTTTATGATTGTAAATCTAATTTAAGATTTAATTCTTTTAATTGTGTATCATCAATTGGTGCAGGCGCATCAATCATGACGTCTCGACCAGAATTGTTTTTGGGGAAGGCAATAAAATCTCTAATGGTTTCTTGACCACCTAATATAGATACTAATCTATCTAGTCCAAAAGCTAATCCGCCATGTGGAGGTGCGCCATACTCAAAAGCATCCATTAAAAAGCCAAACTGAGCTTTAGCTTCTGCTTCGCTAAATCCTAAATGTTTAAGCATGATTGCTTGTGTTGCTTTATCGTGTATACGTATAGATCCACCACCAATTTCGTTTCCGTTAAGGACTAAATCGTAAGCATTAGCTTTAATATCTCCTGGGTTAGTGTCTAATAATTCTATTTGACCAGGTTTTGGAGATGTAAATGGATGGTGCATAGCATGGTAATGACCTGTTTCTTCATCAAGTTCTAATAATGGGAAATCTATAACCCATAATGGAGCAAATACTTTTGGGTCTCTTAAGCCTAAACGCTCTGCTAATTCCATACGTAAAGCACTTAGTTGTGCTCGTACTTTATTAGTGTCTCCAGATAATATACAAACTAAATCACCAGCTTTGGCTCCAGTTACTTCTGCCCATTTTGCTAAATCGTCTTGGTCGTAAAATTTATCTACAGAAGATTTGAATGTTCCGTCGTCATTACAACGTGAGTACACCATACCTAAAGCGCCAACTTGCGGACGTTTTACCCAATCAATTAATTTGTCTATTTCTTTACGTGTATAACTGTTTCCTCCAGGAACAGCAATACCAACAACTAATTCGGCATTATTAAAAACACCAAAATCTTTGTGTTGCGCTACAGCGTTAAGCTCTCCAAACTCCATTCCAAATCTAATGTCTGGTTTGTCGTTTCCGTATAAACGCATTGCGTCATCGTAAAGCATACGTGGGAATTTGTCAACTTCTACACCATTAACTTCTTTTAATAAATGACGTGTTAAGCCTTCAAAAATATTTAATATATCTTCTTGTTCTACAAATGCCATTTCGCAGTCAATTTGCGTAAATTCTGGTTGTCTGTCTGCACGTAAATCTTCGTCTCTAAAACATTTTACAATCTGGAAGTATTTATCCATACCTCCAACCATAAGCAATTGCTTAAAGGTTTGTGGTGATTGTGGAAGTGCGTAAAATTCACCTTCATTCATTCTAGAAGGGACAACAAAATCTCTTGCGCCTTCTGGAGTAGATTTTATTAAGTAAGGTGTTTCAACCTCAATAAATTCATTGTTTGATAAAAAATTTCTAACTTCCTGAGTCACTTTTGCTCTGAAAATCAAATTATTTTTAACAGGGTTTCTTCTAATGTCTAGATAACGGTATTTCATTCTGATATCTTCACCACCATCCGTTTTATCTTCGATAGTAAAAGGAGGAAGTAATGATTCGTTTAGAATGTTTAATTCTTTTACTAAAATCTCGATGTCTCCTGTTGGGATATTTGGGTTTTTAGAAGCACGCTCAATTACAGTTCCTTTAACTTGTATTACAAATTCACGACCTAATTTTTGAGCTTGTTCAAGAATGTCTTTTGATGTACGCTCTTCATCAAAAATAAGTTGAGTAATACCATAACGATCACGAAGATCGACCCATATCATAAATCCTTTATCTCTTGATTTTTGTACCCAACCTGAAAGGGTAACTTCTGTATTTATATGTGATGCATTTAGCTCACCACAGTTGTGACTTCTGTACATAATTATCTATTAGAAATGCAAAAGTAAAAAATCCGAAGTAAAGACTTCGGATTTTTTGTTTAAATCATTTAAATGTATGTACTAAACTGAAAATTTACTCTTCAATTGTAGTTTCTAATATAATATCGTTTTCATTTTCATCTGAAGAAAATTTAGTTTTTATCCACATTTTTAATTTAACAGATAAGAAAAATAATATTGGAACAACTATTAACGTTAAGAATGTAGCTATTAATAGACCGTAAATTACAGTCCATGCTAATGGTCCCCAAAATATTACGTTATCTCCTCCCATGTATATGTTAGCATCAAGATCTGCAAACAATGTAAAGAAGTTGATGTTTAATCCAATAGCTAGTGGGATTAATCCAAAAATGGTGGTAATTGCAGTTAATAGTACAGGTCTTAAACGTGCTTTTCCTGCATTTACAATACTTTCAAATAAATCTTCGTTTGAAAGGTAGTCGTCTTCATCTAAATCTAATTTGGCTTTCTTTCTATCAATAAGGAGTTGAGCATAATCTAATAATACCACACCATTGTTTACAACAATTCCGGCTAGCGATATAATACCAACCATGGTCATCATAATTACGAATGAACTTCCTGAAATTACAATACCACCAAATACACCAATAAAACTAAGGAAAATAGCAATCATGATTATAGTTGGTTTTGAAACCGAATTAAATTGGAATATTAATATGAAAAAGATTAATCCAAGTCCAGTAAAAAAGGCACCAACTAAAAATAGCATTTGCTTATTTTGTTCTTCAATTTGACCTGTATAATCTATTTTAATGCCTTTAGGTAAGTTTTCATAACTTTTCATTTCGTTTTGAATTTGACTTACAATAGCAGCAGCATCTGTAAAACCTGGAGATAATGCAGAATAAACGGTTACAACACGTCTAGTGTCTTTGTGTTTAATAGCACTAAAACCTGAATTGTTTTCGTATTTAATTACAGCAGAAACAGGTACACTTTTTATTTGTCCAGTATTGTCTCTAAACGTAATGTTTTGATTAAATAAAGCACTTTTATTATATCTGTTTTCTTTATTAAAACGAACATAAATATCGTAATCATCACCATCTTCTTTATAAACACCAGCTTTAGATCCAAATACAGAGCTACGTAATTGTTGTCCAACTTGTGCAGCACTAATACCTAACTCACCAGCTTTTTCTCTGTCTATAGTGACACGCATGGTTGGCTTAGCTTTATTAACATCAATTTTAAGCTCGTCAATACCTTGTATGTTTTTGGTGTTAATAAACTCACGCATTGATTCTGCAGTAGCGATTAACTCGTCGTAATCTTCACCTTCAATTTCAACGTTAATTGGAGGTCCAACAGGAGGTCCGTTAGCGTCTTTTTCAACCGAAATTAAAACTCCAGGATAAATACCAACTAAGGCAGTTTGTACTTTTTGCCTAAGCGCTTCACTATCTTCACCACGTCTAAATTTATACTCACGCATTGAAGCTGTGATTTTAGCTTTGTGTGGCATTTCTGCAGCGGATCCACCATCGGTTTGAGGGTTTCCTGCACCTTCACCAACTTGAGATACTGTACTTTCTACTAAATAATTATAACCATTATCCATATAGTGGTCATCATTTAGTACAGTAAATACACGTTGTTCTATCTCTTTGGTAATAGCATTTGTTTTTTCTATGGCTGTACCTTCTGGATATTCTATGTAAACAATAATCTGATTAGGTTTGTTATCTGGAAAAAATTCTACTTTAGTTCGTTTTGCACCTAATGACATACCAAAAGCAATAAATGATGCAATTAATAATAAGAAAGTCCCAATACTTAATAAATAAGGCTTTCTACCTGAAAGTGCCGAACGAAGTTTACGTTCGTACCAGTTTTCTAATGAAACTAATGTTTTGTTTTGGAAATAATTAGCTGCTTTTCTAATAAAGAAACGGTAAGCCCAAAGCATTACAGCAGTAAAAATCATTACTGTACCTAAGCCTCTGTAAGCACCTCCAAATATTAATATTAAAATACCGATAATAGCAATAATCGAAGAGGTTTTAATGATTTGCTTTAAAGGCATATCCTTATCTTCAATAGTCATGTATCTTGATACTAAAACCGAATTGAAAAAGATAGCCACAAATAATGAAGACCCTAGTACTACAGATAATGTTATGGGTAGAATTTTCATGAATTCTCCCATAATTCCTGGCCATAAACCTAACGGAATAAAGGCTGCAACTGTAGTAGCTGTAGATATAATAATAGGAAAAGCGATTTCGCCAATACCCTTTTTAGCAGCTTCAATTCTGCTCATACCCTCAGATTCCATTAAACGATATACGTTTTCAACAACAACAATACCATTATCCACAAGCATACCAAGTCCCATAATAAGACCAAATAATACCATTGTATTTAAACTTTGACCTAATAATTGAAGTATCATTAAGGACATAAACATAGACATTGGGATTGCAAACCCAACAAATAAGGCATTTTTAAACCCTAAAAAGAACATTAAAACGGTAACAACTAATATAACACCAAAGATGATGTTGTTTACCAAATCATCGACTTGACCAATAGTTTTTGAAGATTGGTCGTTAACAACAGAAACGGTTAAATCAGGAGGGAATACATTGTCTATTGCATCTGCAACTATAACTTGAATTTGCTCAGCAGCTGCAACCATGTTTTTACCAGCACGTTTTTTGACGTCTAACATCACTACAGGATGACCATACTCTCTAGCAAAAGTAGTTTTGTCTTCTTCTTTAAAAGTTACTGTAGCTAAGTCTTTAAGGTATATTGCGTTACCTTGTTCTGATTTTACGACAAAATTTTCAAGTTCTGAAGGTTTTTCAATTTCACCTAGAACTCTAATAGTACGACGTTGTCCGCTTGCTTTTAAGTTACCAGCAGACATGGTTAAGTTACCATTGTTTATGGCTGCGATAATGTCGTTAAAAGTAACTTGAGCTGCCATCATTTTGTAAATGTCAACTGCAACTTCTACTTCTTTTTCTTGGGCACCACGAATATCTGCTTTTTTAATTTCTTGCAGATTTTCTATTTCATCTTGAAGATATTCAGCATATTCCTTTAATTTCTGAATAGGATAATCTCCAGAGATATTAATGTTTAAGATTGGCATTTCTTCAGACAAGCTTAGCTCAAACACATCAGGTTCTACTTTTGCGCCATTAAAAGTTGGCCAATCTTCGCCAGAAGTTTCAGTATCAATTTCATCTTTAACTTTTTGTTTGGCCTGATCTACGGTTAATCCGTCATCAAATTCAACAATTAACATTGAGTAATCTTCTTGTGATGTTGAGGTGATCTCTACAACATTACTAACTGTTTTTAATTTATCTTCTAAAGGATCTGAAATTAATTTTTCAATATCCTCTGCAGTGTTTCCTGGATAAATTGAACTAACATATATTTTAGTTTCGTTTACTTCTGGAAAGTTTTCTCTTGGCATGTCGAAAAATGCAGAAATACCTAAGTAAAATATTACTGCAATTAGTACATACATTGTGGTTTTGTTGTTAATTGCCCACGATGACCAACCAAATTCCTTATCGACTTGTTTTTTCTTTTTAGTCATTATTTAATTGGTTTAGTATTTAATTACTTTTACTGTTTGTCCATCTTTTACACTACGTGCACCTTCTTGGATCAATTCTGCTCCACCTGTAATACCTTCTAAAACTTCAATAACATCACCTTGGGTTTTTCCTGTTTTAATAATGACTTTATTAACAGTGCCTTTATTGTCGTCTTTTTTGTCTTTTACTACGTAAACATATTGTTCGCCTTCAGCATTTTCAGAAATAATACTTTGCGGTATTAATATTGCTTTAGGATTTGAGTAATCGTTAATTTTAAGTTTTGCAGTTAAGTTAGGCTTTATGGTTTTGTCTTTGTTTGGCACATCAACCTCTACTTTAAAAGTACGGTTCGTAGCATTAATTACGTCTCCAGCTTGACGGATTTTAGTGTCTACTGTTGTTCCTAAAACAGGAAACTCTACAGTTACTTTCTTGCCTTTTACTACGGATGGTATGTAGCTTTCTGGTACATCAGTTTCAATGTACATGTCATTTAGGTTAACAATACGCATTAATGGTGTTTGTCCAGCACCTACAACACTACCTTTTTCTGTAATTACATCATCAATTGTTCCTGAGAAAGGAGCTCTAACAGTGGTTTTGTTTAATTGTTTTTGTAATTGATTGATAGCTTCTTGTTGCGCATCGTAAGATGATTTTGCTTGTAGGTATTGGATTTCGCTACCAATTTTTTGATTCCATAATCGTTCTTGACGCTCAAATGTAGTTTTAGCTAAAGCAGACTGTATTTTAAGTTGCGCTAATTGTTGGCTTAATCCACCATCATCAATTTTTGCTAAGGTTTGTCCTTTAGAGACACGTTGTCCTTCTTTTACATAAACATTGGTCAAAATCCCATTGTATTCTGGTGTTATAGTTAAAAGGTTTTTTGTGGTAACGTTACCTTGCAATTCTAATACGTGATCAAAAACTTCTTCTTTAGCTTTGATAGTTGTAATTAAAGGAATGTTTTGAGTGGTGTCTAAAGTTTTAATTCTTTGGTCTAATAATTTTATTTTAGATTGAATAGCTTCTTGATCTGTAACTAATTCTGCACGTTTAGTACGAATGTCTTCAAGGTTATTTTTTTCTAATATATTTTCGACTGAATTCTTTTTATTTCCACCACATGAAGCTAATAAAATAGCAGCAAATGAAAGTGTTATTATATGTTTCATAATTATTGTTTTGTAAGGTTGATTAGTTTGTAGTGTTAAGTAAAGTTTCTAGTTCTGCTTTTTTTGTGATTACATCTAGCATAGTCTGAAGTAATTCTTGTTGTGCTGTATATAATTGCGTTTGTGCTTGTCTTAGTTCAAAACTAGAACCAATACCTTCAAAAAATTTGGTTTGGTTTTTAGTTTCAATACGCTCGGCAAGTGTCAGATTTTCTTTTTTATTTTGGTAATCTTCAATAGCAAATTGGTAATCGCTTTTTGCAGATTCTATTTGCAGATTTAACATTTGCTCTGTTTCTGTAAGATTAATGTCTGCTTTTTCTAAATTTATTTTAGCACGTTGTGTTGCCGCACTGCGCATACCAGAGCTAAATATTGGTACATTTAAGCTCACACCAAATATTGATGATCCATACCATTTTTCGTTTGTATTTGTAAAATTAAAAGACTCTCTGTTTCCTGTATACCCTCCGTTTATAAAGGCGCTTAAACTAGGTAATGCTTTGCTTTTTTCTAACTTAACTAATAGCTCTTTAGACGTTTTGTCGTTTTGGGCTATTTTATAATCTATATTATTTTCTATGTTGTTATCAGTATCTAATAATTCTAATTTAATGTTTTGAAGTGCTAAAGCATCTAAGTCCTCTGTTAAAACAGTAGTGTCGTTAATAGGTTTACCAATGGTTAGGTTTAGCATTTGATAAGCTAAGTCTTTTAAACGTGTTGTGTTATTTAAATTACTTTTAACACTAGATAAAGTGATTTTTAATTGCTCTACGCTTTCTTCTTCTTCTAAACCATTTTCAAAAATCTTGGTAATGTCATTTAGGTTTTTTTCTAATACACTAATATTACGCTCTAAAATGGCAACACTTTCTTCTGCTAAAAGCACATTTCCGTAGGCGTTAATTACAGCTTTTCTAACTTCTAAATCTGTCTTTGCTTTTGCGTTTTTAGAAATTTCTAAATACACTTTTGCAGATTGTAGTCCTACTAAGTAAGACCCATCAAATAATAATTGACTTAAAGTAGCAGTACCAGTTAAAGTATGTTTAGAACCAACTTGAATGACTTGGTCTCCAAATACAAATACATTACGTTTTAGTGCGTTTTGGTAGTCTACCGCAGCATTAAGTTGAGGTAAACCTGTAGCTGTAGTTTCCCATTTTTGTTTGATGGCAGCTTCTATATCCAACGCTGCATTTTTTGCAGTTCTGTTGTTTTCTAACGCATAATCAATAGCTTCTTGTAAAGATAGATTGGTTGGAGCTTCTTGTCCAACTGCTAAGGACGTCAGAATTAAACTAAATACTAAGATTAAGTTTTTCATTAGTTAAGGGTGGTTTTGTTTATAAATTTATTTAGTGTTTGTAATCCTTTCTCGGTACAAATAGCTCTTAAATGATATTCTAAATAGCTTTCCATTAGATACTCCATTGTAAAAATACTTGACGGGAAAATAGTTTCGTCCTTAATACCAGACATACCATTAAAGTACATTCTTGAAATAAAATCGACATTTATATTTTTTCTAAACAATCCTGTGTCTACACCTTTTTGCATGCTTTCTTTTACAGATACATACATTTTTTCAAATTGTTTTAAATGCAAGTTGTTATGTATTTGTGGATAGTATTTTTTTAACTGATATTGTGGTGATGCTTTTTCGTTTTTTAAGTACGTCATAACAAACATTTTAATATCATATAGTTCTTCAATTGGATTATGTGATTTATCACAAATGCAATCAATTCCTCCACAAATATTTTCAAAAATTTGTGTTGTTGTTGCTTCTACTAATTTAGTTTTATTAGCAAAATGTTGATAGATTGTTTTTTTTGATATGCCTAAGGCATTAGCAATCTCATCCATTGTAACACTTTTAAAACCAAGTGTTAAAAATAGTTCGGCAGATTTAAGTATAATTTTTTCTCTCATAATTTGGCACAAATGTACGACAGGAAACTTTAAAAACAATAAAAGTTTCCAAAGTATTAATAGTTTTTTAACACAGCTCTTTACATAGACTTTAGTTTGTTAATAGGATTTGCGTTATTTTTGCAGAATGCAAAATATTTTATCATACCAAACTGCTTTTACAGATTACCTAAAAGGGTATTCGTCACCAAAAGAACCAGCTAACCTTTACAATCCTATACATTATATATTGCAATTAGGTGGTAAACGTTTGCGACCAGTGTTAACTTTAATGACTGCAGAAATTTTTGGATCCAATCATACTAAGGCCTTAGATGCTGCCTTGAGTATAGAGGTGTTTCATAATTTTTCATTGGTACATGATGACATTATGGATGATGCACCTTTAAGACGTGGTCAACAAACAGTGCACGAAAAATGGGATATAAACACAGGTATTTTGTCAGGTGATGCTATGTTGATTATGGCTTATCAACTATTTGAAAACTATAATCCACAAGTGTTTCAGGCTTTAGCAAAATTATTTAGCAAAACAGCTTTGGAGGTTTGCGAAGGTCAGCAATATGATGTTGATTTTGAAACCAGAGATGATGTAACTATACCTGAGTATTTAAAAATGATTGAATACAAAACAGCTGTTTTGGTTGGAGCAGCTATGAAAATGGGAGCAATTGTAGCCGAAACTTCTGAAGATAATCAAAATAGTATTTATCAATTTGGTCGTCTTTTAGGAATAGCTTTTCAATTACAAGATGATTATTTAGACGCATTTGGCGATCCAAAAACTTTTGGTAAACAAGTTGGAGGAGATATAATTGAAAATAAAAAAACCTACCTTTATTTAAAGGCATTGCAAGCTTTAGAAGGAAGTGATAAGTATAGATTAGAACAATTATTTTCAGTTAATTTAGAAGATAATAGCGATAAAATTGAAACTGTAAAACAGTATTTTGTAGCCTCTGGATCTGCTGAAGCTACTAAGGAAGCTATTAAAGAATATACCAATAAGGCTTTTGAAGTGTTAGACACGCTAAGTATATCTGAAGATAAAAAACAAATGCTTAAAACTTTTGGTACAAATTTAATGACAAGAAGTGTTTAGTTTTTATGGATTTACCATCAGATTTTAACCAATTAATAGAGCAGGCAAACACACAAAATCTGTATCAAAAATTAGTACAACAATTAAATAAAGATTTTTTGTATGCTAATATAGATTTAGATTTTAGTCAGGATATATTGCCAGCAAGTTTAAAGTTAATGCTACATGAAACGGTTTATAAACTGATTCAAGAAAAGTTTGCCGAGTATCTTAACTTGCTTTATATAATAGATGTGTCAGAAGACGTGATTAAAAAGTTAGATGGTAGTGATACATTGCAACTGTCTGAAGACGTTTCGTTTTTAATCTTAAAACGAGAATGGCAAAAAGTGTGGTTTAGACAAAAATATTCTTAAAAGAAAACTCTAACAAAAGGAACAAAAGCATTAGCGTAAACACTGTCAGTTTCATCATAAAGTAAATCATATCTAACACCAAACGTCACGTTGTTAGTTCTGTAACCAGCACCAATAAATAAAGCAGGTACCCAATAGTTTCTATCTGCATTTTCAGCAAAAGCACCCTCAAATTGTTGGTTAACATTAAGTTGTTCAAACTCTGTAGAAAGCTGTATCTCTTCTATAGGGTTAAATAAACCCATGATACTACCTCCTAAAATAGTTGATTTGTAGACGTTTTTACTTTTGTTGTATGTTCCGTTAAGACCAACACCCAAAGCAAAACTATTGTTAAATTGATAAATAGCACTTGGTGCTAGAGTGGCACTAAAAAAATCACTTCCAGTACTTAAACCTAATCCACCTCCAAAACGTACGTTTTTCCAAAAATCACTTTTTTGCTGAGGTAAATTGTCTTGTGCATTAGTGAAAGTTGATAAAAAACATGCAATTACTGATAAAACAATAATTTTAGGAAGTTTAATCGATTTAATTTTCATAATAATTAATTTAGAAATTTTTCAACGTTATAAATATAATAAAAGCATCTTTATTTTTGGTAAATGTTGTATTTTTGATAAAATTTTGTTGAAGCGAACACGTCTTAAAGAAAATAATGGATAAATACTCCTTTTTAAACGCAGCACATACAGCATACTTTGCTGACTTATACGAACAATACTTAAAAAATCCTGACTCAGTTGAGCCTAGTTGGAGAGCCTTTTTTCAAGGTTATGACTTTGGTTCTGAAAGCTATACTGAAGATGGAGCACTAACTGAAAATGTTTCCAGTCAAATACCAGAACATGTTCAGAAAGAATTTCAAGTAGTAAAATTAATAGATGGTTATCGTAACAGAGGGCATTTATTTACAAAAACCAATCCTGTTAGAGATCGTAGAAAATACGAGCCAACTTTAGCATTAGAAAATTTTGGGTTATCAGATGCAGATCTTGACACAAGCTTTAATGCTGGAGATATACTTGGTATTGGTGCACAAACTTTACGCGAAATACTAAAACATCTTAATAGCATTTATTGTGATGCGATAGGTGTGGAGTATATGTATATTAGAAAACCTGATGAAATACAATGGATTCAGAGTAAATTAAATATTAACGATAACCAACCTAATTTTTCAGGAGAGCAAAAAAAGCATATCCTTAAAAAATTAAATGAAGCAGTATCGTTTGAAAGTTTTTTACATACTAAATATGTAGGACAAAAACGTTTTTCTCTAGAAGGAGGAGAATCTTTAATTCCTGGACTAGATGCAGTTATTGAAAAAGCTGCAGAACTTGGTGTTAAAGAATTTGTAATGGGTATGGCACACAGAGGTCGTTTAAGTACACTTACAAATATTTTTGGTAAATCTGCAAAAGATATTTTTAGCGAGTTTGATGGTAAAGATTACGAGCAAGAAGTCTTTGATGGAGATGTAAAATACCATTTAGGTTGGACTAGTAATAGAGAAACCAATACAGGTAAAAAAATAAACTTAAGTATTGCACCAAACCCATCTCACTTAGAGACTGTTGGAGCAGTAGTAGAAGGTATTGTTAGAGCAAAACAAGATAACTTTTATAGCGACGACTTTAGTAAAGTGTTACCAATTGTAGTGCATGGTGATGCTGCAATAGCTGGTCAAGGATTGGTTTACGAGGTCGTGCAAATGGCTCAGTTAGATGGTTATAAAACCAATGGTACAATACACGTTGTAGTAAATAATCAAGTTGGATTTACAACTAACTATTTAGATGCAAGATCAAGTACGTATTGTACAGATATAGGTAAAGTAACATTATCTCCAGTATTACACGTCAATGCAGATGATGCAGAAGCTGTTGTACACGCTATGTTATTTGCTTTAGATTTTAGAATGAATTTTAAGCGTGACGTATTTATTGACCTATTAGGTTATAGAAAATATGGTCATAATGAAGGTGATGAACCTAGGTTTACGCAACCTAAATTGTATAAAGCAATTGCTAAACATGCTAACCCAAGAGATATCTATGCTGAAAAATTAATATCAGAAGGTATTATTGATAAAGGTCATGTTAAACAATTAGAAAAAGATTATAAATCTAGCTTAGAAGAAAAGTTAGAAGATTCTCGTAAAGAAGATAAAACGGTAATCACTCCGTTTATGGAAGAACAATGGAAAGCATTTACACAAGTTGATGAAACTGTTATGATGCAACCTGTTGACACAACAACTTCTACAGATAAATTAAAAGCAATTACTAAAGTAATATCTAACTTACCAAAAGATAAAAAGTTTATCAGAAAAATAGAGCGTCTAATAAATGAGCGTCAAAAAATGTTTGACGAAAATAGATTAGATTGGGCTATGGCAGAGCATTTAGCTTATGGTACTTTATTAGAAGAAGGTTATAATGTGCGTATGTCTGGACAAGATGTAGAGCGTGGTACTTTTTCTCATAGACATGCAGTTGTAAAGGTAGAAGATAGTGAAGAAGAAATTTTATTATTAAACCAAATTAGTGATACTCAAGGTCAATTTCATATCTTTAATTCATTACTTTCAGAGTATGGAGTAGTCGGTTTTGATTATGGTTACGCTATGGCAAGTCCAAATACATTAACCATTTGGGAAGCACAATTTGGAGACTTTAGTAATGGTGCGCAAATCATGTTAGACCAATACATTTCTGCAGGTGAAGATAAATGGAAAACTCAAAATGGGTTAGTCATGTTATTACCTCATGGTTATGAAGGTCAAGGAGCAGAGCACTCATCAGCACGCATGGAACGTTACCTACAATTATGTGCTAAAGACAATATGTTTGTTGCAGATTGTACAACTCCTGCAAACATATTTCATTTATTAAGACGTCAAGTGAAATCTAAATACCGTAAACCATTAATAGTGTTTACACCAAAAAGCTTATTGCGTCATCCTAAATGTGTAAGTACAGTAGAAGAGTTTGCTAACGGAAGTTTTCAAACTGTAATTGATGATGCACAAGTAAAAACAGATAAGGTTAAAACATTAGTGTTTTTAACAGGTAAGTTTTATTACGATTTAGATGAAGAGCGTAGTAAGTTAGATCGAGATGATGTTGCTATTATTAGAATAGAACAATTATTTCCATTACCAACACAGGATATAAAAAATATATTAGACAAATACAAAGATGTTGAAGATGTCGTTTGGGCACAAGAAGAACCAAGAAACATGGGAGCTTATGCACATATGTTAATGCATTTAGACGAAGCCAAAACATTTAGATTGGCCTCTAGAAGACCTTATGGTGCACCAGCAGCTGGTAGTTCCGTAAGATCTAAAAAACGTCATAAAGAAGTTATCGATTTTGTATTTGACAAGTCAAAAAATAACCAACGTAATTAAATATTTCCATTATGAAAAAAATACTTTTTATACTAGCATTATTAGTTTCAACAATAGGCTTCGCTCAAGAAAGTCAAACTTCTAAAACTATAGCGTCAACTTTTCAAAAACATTATAATAATGGAGATGTAGATGGTATTTATAGTATGTTTAACAGCGATTTCAAAAAGGTTTTAACATTAGAAAAAACCAAAGCTTACTTCAAGGATCAATTAAAAATGAATGCTTTAGGTAAAATGAAATCAATAGAATATGTAGATACTGTTAGATCTGGAAATAACTATACAATGGTTTTTGAAAACGGAGTTTATAATGCGTATTTCAAAGCAGGAACAGATAACAAACTTGAATTTTTAGAAATAAATTCAATCAACTAATAAAATTAACACAACAAAATAAAATTACATTACGATGATTTTAGAAATGAAAGTGCCTTCTCCAGGCGAATCTATCACAGAAGTTGAAATAGCAGAATGGTTAGTTCAAGATGGTGATTATGTAGAAAAAGACCAAGCAATTGCTGAAGTAGATAGTGATAAAGCAACTTTAGAATTACCTGCAGAAGCAAGCGGAATTATTACGCTTAAAGCGGAAGAAGGAGATGCTGTGGCAGTTGGCCAAGTAGTGTGTTTAATTGATACAAGTGCTGAAGCTCCAGAAGGAGGAGAGGCAACAGAAAAAGAAGATAAAACAGAAACTGAAGCTCCAAAAGCAGAAGCCAAAGTAGACGCTCCAAAAGCAGATACTTATGCATCAGGTACTGCTAGTCCTGCAGCAAAAAAGATTTTAGCTGAAAAAAATATTCAAGCTTCAACCATTCAAGGTTCTGGTAAAGATGGACGTATTACAAAAGAGGATGCTGTAAAAGCTGTACCGTCTATGGGAACTCCAACAGGAGGAAATCGCGGATCTTCAAATACAAAAATGTCAATGTTACGACGTAAAGTAGCAGAACGTTTAGTAGAAGCTAAGAATACAACAGCTATGCTAACTACTTTTAACGAAGTGGATATGGCTCCTATATTTGAACTAAGAAAAGAATATAAAGAAACTTTTAAAGCTAAGCATGGTGTAAGCTTAGGTTTTATGTCTTTCTTCTCATTGGCAGTTGTTCGTGCATTACAAATGTATCCTGCAGTAAACTCAATGATTGATGGTAAAGAAATGAAAAGCTTTGACTTTGTAGACATTAGTATTGCAGTATCAGGTCCAAAAGGATTAATGGTACCAGTTATTAGAAATGCTGAAAACTTAACTTTTAGAGGTGTTGAATCTGAAGTTAAACGTTTAGCATTAAGAGCTAGAGATGGTCAAATTACTGTAGATGAAATGACAGGAGGTACATTTACAATTACAAATGGAGGAGTATTTGGTAGTATGTTGTCTACACCTATTATTAATCCACCTCAAAGTGGTATTTTAGGTATGCATAATATTATTGAAAGACCAATAGCTGTAAATGGTAAAGTCGAAATACATCCAATGATGTATGTTGCGTTATCTTATGATCATAGAATAATTGATGGTAAAGAAAGTGTAGGCTTTTTAGTAGCTGTTAAAGAGGCTTTAGAAAACCCAACTGAGTTATTAATGAATAACGACATTAAAAAAGCATTAGAATTATAATAATTCTAATAAATAAAAAAAGGGAGCAATCTAATTGCTCCCTTTTTTTATTTGAAAAAGATAAAAATATTAAATGCTACAATAACAATAGTTAGTATTGTAATACAGGCAATTATAATTGTATTCTGTTCTTTTGTTCTTTTTTCTAAATCCATCATGTTTACATACTTGTTTTAGTTAAAACTCTGTACCATTACAGTACAGAGTTTTGTTTAAATAATTCTCCCTAAGAACTAATTAATAGCATGGTAAAGGTATTGATTGTTAGGGATATATAAAATACGTATAACTACGTATTTTTTGTAGTAGATATCAAAAAAAGCTCCAAAACAGTAAACCGTTTCAGAGCTTTATCAATTCTCCCAAATTGATTAATAGCACACTGTAAAGGTAAAGTGAATATTAGAGATGTGAAATACGTATAACTACGTATTTTTTGTAGTAGATATCAAAAAAAAGCTCCAAAACAGTAAACCGTTTCAGAGCTTTATCAATTCTCCCAAAATTGATTAATAGCACTGTAAAGGTAACGTGAATATTAGAGATATGAAATACGTAGAACTACGTATATTTATATCAACTAGGTATCAAAAAAAAGCTCCAAAACAGTAAACCGTTTCAGAGCTTTATCAATTCTCCCAAAATTGATTAATAGCACTGTAAAGGTAACGTGAATATTAGAGATATGAAATACGTAGAACTACGTATATTTATATCAACTAGGTATCAAAAAAAAGCTCCAAAACAGTAAACTGTTTCAGAGCTTTATCAATTCTCCCAAAATTGATTAATAGCACTGTAAAGGTAACGTGAATATTAGAGATATGAAATACGTAGAACTACGTATATTTATATCAACTAGGTATCAAAAAAAGCTCCAAAACAGTAAACTGTTTCAGAGCTTTATCAATTCTCCCAAAATTGATTAATAGCACTGTAAAGGTAACGTGAATATTAGAAATATGAAATACGTAGAACTACGTATATTTATATCAACTAGGTATCAAAAAAAGCTCCAAAACAGTAAACCGTTTCAGAGCTTTTATCAATTCTCTCATAAATTGATTATTCAGCATTGTAAAGATACTGATTATGAGTGAGATATGAAATACGTAGAACTACGTATATTTATAGTAATTAGGTATCAAAAAAAGCCCTAAGAACAGTAAACTGTTTTAGAGCCTTATCAATTCTCCCAAAATTGATTAATAACCACTGTAAAGGTATAATCAATTTTGGACTTATGAAATACGTAGAACTACGTATTTTTAATAATATCTTTATTAAGATTAGCCCATAACATTAGTTCGTTATGAGACCTTTTAAGTTCTAGTTTTTTAACAATATTACTTCTATGTTTTTCAATGGTTCTAGGAGAGCTCATTAGTTGTTTTGAAATATCAGTAGTGCTTAGTTTTTCGGCTAAAAGCTTTACTACTTTAATTTCTGTTGGTGTTAGCTTTTCTAATAAAGAGTCACTACTATAAGTTACTTTAGAGTTTAAATAGGATGCTATTTCTTCACTAAAATAGGGTTCTCCTTTAATAACATTTGCTATGCAGGTTTCAATCTCTTCAACCGCAAACTCTTTTAAAATGTAACCATACACATTGTAAGCTCTAGCCTTATCAAATAAATGCTCTTCATTATCAAAGGTAATTAGAATGATTTTGGTTTCTAATTCGTTTTTAAAACAAGCTTCAGCAACCTCTAAACCAGTCATTTTTGGCATTCTTATATCTAATAATGCAACGTCTGGTTTTAATTTTACAATTAAGTTATAAGCTGTTTGGCCATCTTCTGCACTTCCTATAATATTAAAACCTTTAGAAGTAATAAAGTCTGATAAACCTCGTAGCATTAAAGGATGGTCATCTGCGATGACAATGGAAACACTCATTTTTTTTAGTTTTTTGGGAGTTGATTTAGCGTATTAAAATTATAAAAAACTAACATCTTAGACTAATTTTTTTAAATACAAATACTTTTTTTCGTAATCTATTATAGCTTTTACTTTTTTCAAAATATCTGCTCCAATTATACCATCAACAGTTTGTGCGTTGTGATTTGATAGCGCAAGGTTGACATGGCTTAAGTCAAATAAGACTAAAGCTAGTTTATTAATTTTTACTTTACCAATCTTTATCGTGTTATTTTTGGATACTTGAGTTAGCATGTCTGTAGCTCCAGCTCCAGCTGCTAATATTTTAGAGTCTTTTACCTTTTTAAGGATAAATTTTTGATTGGCTTCAAATCCAACACAACTGTTTGAAGCTCCTGTATCTAAAATAAAAAAACCTTTAATTCCGTTTATAGAAGCTTTAACTTCAAAATGGTTGGTTTTTGTTAATTTTAATTTGACTCTGGTGTAACCCTTATCAAATAAAAAATCCTTTAAACTATTATCCATTTATCTTTTTTCGTATTACAAAGTATAAAAGTAAAGCAATTGCTATACCAACAAAAGTAAAAAGGACATAATTTAAATTATAAGTGTTGTTTTTTGCTGTAGCTGCTCCATAATATATAAACGGACTCCAGTAATATGGTGATTTCTTAATGTTGGAAATGGTTTTATTATTTAGGTAATCTATTTTTGATAAATGATTAGCTACAAATACAGATTGCGTTGATTTATAATGTTTATAAAAAGAAGCCATGACTTGAGAGGTAGATAAATCATTAATTTTCCATAATGAAAATAAAATATTTTCTATTCCAGCATATTGAAAACCTCTTGGTAAATTCATGCTTCCCTCACCTTTGTGTAATCTACCAATACCAGTCTCGCAAGCACTTAAAACTACTAAATTGTTGTTTAAATTAAGGCTATATAATTCGTTTAAAAATAATTTTTGGTCAATAAAATCTATATTAGCAGGTATTGTAAAAGTTCCGCTATTGGCATGTGTGGATAAATGTAAGACACCATAATTTTTTGCTTGTTTTAAAGCATTATTTTTAGTTGCGCTATTGTACATTAAAAACTTGGCATTACTATTTTTTTTGATACTTTCTGCTTCTTTTAAAGAGTGTGTTAATACTGCGTTTGTGTTTTCAAAAACAGGAAATACACCTAAGACTTTATCACTATATGTGAAAGGATTTTGATTTACGTAAAATAAAGCACTTGTGTTATAGGCTAATATTTGTTCTTTGGCTACAAAAGGCATTTGGGAAAAGCTTTGCGTAGATGTCTGCTGTGTTAAAAGAGTTTCAAAAGGGATGAAATTTAAAAAACTATCTGGAATTACAATGACATTAGATTGCCCTTTGACATGATTAAATCCTAACAATTGATATAAGCGATAAGCATCAGTAGTGTATTTAGTAATATTATTGTTTATGTTGGAAGAATTGTCAAAATAATTAATGTAATTGGCTATAGCAGTTTCAAAATCAGGAGTTTTTTCAATTTTAAAAATAGTTGTCGTTTTTGCAGAAATTTTAAACTGAAATATAGCTGTTTCGCCATAAAAATATTCGATTAAAACAGCTTGGTCTTCTGCCAGTTTTTGCTGTAGTTTTTTAATTGAAACACCAGGTGTATTTATATCTGAATACTTTAGATTAATTTGATGATTTAACTGTTTTAAAGTTTGACTAACCTCTAATAAATCTTGTCTTACACTATTTATTAATTTAGCATCTTGTTGGTATCGAGTTTTTATTAACTGATTGGTTAAGTGATCTTGTTTTTGTAATTGGATTTGCTCTTGTATTAATAAACTATCTTTTGGGTGTAATTGTAATAATGATTTTTTAGCTATAGTTTCTTTTAAAACTGAAGCTTTGTTTTTTTCAGCATACTTAAAGGCTTTACCTATTAATGTAGGGTCTTTACTTGAAGTATATTGTTTGTATAATAGAGATATGCAAGATTCGCTACGTATCCTATTATTAGTAAGGTGCATTAATTTTGCTTCCTGAGAGGTTAAACTTTTAGTTAATGTATTAGAAACATAAAAACTAAGGTCATAACACAATAAGCTTTTTTTGTAATCGGTTTGAAGTCTTGCCAGTAAATCAAATATGTCAATAAAGGTGTTTTCGGCATATAAATCTTCTTGTTTAGGAAGTGTTTTTGAATTGTAATTGGGTATTAACGTCTTTAACGCTAGTTGTAGTTGTTTTGATGAATTTTTGAAATCGTTTAATTTATAATGAAGTTGAGCTTCTTCAAACTTTAATTTAGCTTTATCCCTTACCGAAATATTATCTTTTTTAAGAGAAGTGTTTTTTAAGAAAAAGTACTGTAATGCTTGTTTGTAGTCTTCATTTTTTAAGGCTAATTGATACTTAATTTCATTATCAGAATTGCTGCTTACAATTTTACTCTTATTTATGTTTTGAGTTTTAACAGAACAATTAGCGATAATACGATTTAATTTTTGTTTTTGACTATCTAAAACAGAGGGAAGTTGCAATCCAGCTTTAGCAATTTTAATAGCAGCTTGATATTTACCAATAGTATAATATAATTGCGCTAGATTTATGGCTCCACTAATACGATGTTTGCTGTTTTTTTCTTTTTCTGCTAGAAAAATATAATGTTTAATGATATTTTCTGCATTGGTATAATCTCCTATTTTATTGTATAAAATACCTAATGGTTTTAAACAATATTCTGTAATATCATATTTAAAAATTGTGTTTAATTGTTGTGTGTTGTATAGCTGTAAAGCGTCTTCGTAAACCTGTATTGCTTCTGTTTGTTTATTGTTATTATCTAAGTAGTTAGCTTTGTTAACTAGTAAAAATAAGTAGGCAAAATAGTGGTCTTTAGTTAATAGGTTTTTTTAAAAGCGTTTTCTGTTTTTAAAAGTGTTGAATAAGTCGCAGGACTTCTATTAGAATTAAAAGTTTCGGTTGCTTGATAAATAGCTTCTTCTAAATCTTGTGATAGCGTACTACCAAAAACAAGAAAAATAATTATGAAAAGGCTATGCTTCATTAGTAAAAATTAAAATTTCCAAATGGCATAAAACTGCATGTAATTATAGTTTTCTTTAAAGCTAAAAACATAACGTGCACCAACACTTGGTCCTATTCTAGCAAAACCAGCTGTAGCTTCTAGTAATACACCTGTTCTAAAATTGGTAAATGACGATGATTTACTGTTTTCATTACTAGTACTTTCTAAATTAGGTACAGCAAATGTGCCAGCTTCGTCTTCAAAATATGCGGTTGTGGTAGTGTTTTTACTTTTTTCACTTATAGATAACATACCTTGTAACCCAGTGCCTAAACCAATGTAATTATTAATATTGTATCTAGCCAATATTGGTATTCCCCAATCTATATTGTCATAAGTTGTAGTTGTTGTTGTACGTTCATAATAAGGAAAGCCAACAGGAGTGTTTTCTACAAACGTATTTGTTACATTGGTTTGACCATTATATTCATGAAAACTATTTAAAAGTTCTATTTGCCAATACCATTTATAGGATTTGTAAGGTGAAATTGTTGCACCAACAAAATAACTCTTGGAATTATCCAAATCTGAAAACGAATTGTAACCAGCTTTTACACCAATGGATAGTCCTGGTAAAAACCTAGTAGTTGAATAATTGGTGATTATGGGATCGTTTTTATCAAAAATGATTGCTGTACGTGATTTGGTTTTTATTTTATGAAAATCCTTATCAAACTTAATTCTGTATTGCACAAATCCTTTAGTGGAATCGTAAACTTTGACATTTTTCTGTTCGCTACCAGGAAGATAAATGTTTTTAAAAGTGAAGATGGCTTGTTTTGCTGTGTAAGTTGTGTCTAAGCAACTAAAGGCAACCTCATATTTTGGGCAAATTTTTACTTTTGGATACATATTTAAAACTTCAATAGTTGTTTTGTCAAACATATCTGGTATGTCTGTTTCTAGTTTTATGGTTGTTGCTGGTCCCTCACCATTATTTTGAAATCTAATTTTAAATTTTGGTTTTTTATATCGTACCAATCTATAGTTTAAAAAAGTGGCATTTGAAGACATTTTGTTTGGGTCATGAGAGGTTACAATTTCCATTTCCATGTCTTTAACATTGTGATTGTCGTAGTTATTATCAGGAATATACACACCTCTTACCGAAATTATTGCACTGGTATCCTTAAGCATTTCTGGTGTGGTCTGTAAGGTGTAAAATACATTACGTTCTTCGTTAGGTTGCATGTTGTCAAAACTTAATTTGCTTACATCTTTGTAGGTGGATTTGGCTTCTTCTAATGTAAGCGGAAGGTTTAATTTCTCTGTTGAATCAATTGTTGTAACATAATTACGGACGCTTTGGTTTTCCGCGGAAGCGTAATACAAAGTATTGTTATGTTTAGAGGTGTACACTAAATCATCGTTTTCAATTTTAGTTTCGTTGTGATGGGTTCTTGTATCTGTGATTGTAAAGTTTGGATTATTATATTTTAGCTCATTATAAAACAAATATAATTTTCCATTTGTTGGATAGTCTTTCGTGTTTTTATATTTAAAGATTACAACTATATCTTGTTCTGGTATAGGCTCTCTGTTACGTTGTAGGTCAATAGCTTGATCCATAGAGGCCTGTTCTTGGTAGTCACTATCAGTTTTATCTATTCTGATTTTTTTTGGTCTTGCGGTTGGAGGTTTACCAGTGTCGTAATTATTAGTAGCCCAAAGTTTGACTTGATATTCTCCAGTGTTTTTATAGGTTTTTGTTGGTGCGTTTTCTTTACTATAGGTACCATCTCCAAACTCCCAATAGTTGGTGTAAAATGCTTTTGGTGCTCCTGCTATTTGGTTTAATGTTGGTGCATCTGCATTAAATTGTACTTGATTACCATTAGTTTTATGTTGTATAGTAGCGATGCGTGATACAGTATCATTAGCTATATCTTCTTGAGCAATACTAGTTGCGGATAAAAAAATGACAAATAGTAATAGAGGGTTTTTCATGTTAATTATTAATTATTGCAGACTAAATTTAGTGATAATATAATAGATGCTTGTTTATTAATCTATTAACGGTAGGTTTGAGTAAATTAAACGTTGATTTTAGCAAAGGATTAATATGTGAAAAAGTCAGAAAAATTAATTTCTGACTTTTAAATTTAAGTAGGTTATTGGTTATGGTAAACTATTTATTAAAGCGGTTAATGTTGCTTCTGTACCAACAGTTGTTTCTTGTAATGTAAATAATATAGTACTGTTTGCTTCTATTGTAACTGGTTTTATTGCGTATCTCCAAACTCCGTTGTCTTCGGTTACAAAAATAATGTGACATTCTAGCCCAATAGGGATTTGTCCATAATGTTCGCTAAACAAATTAGTTGAATAATTATAAGTGTCTAAATTTGCTAATCCAGAATCTTCACCATCATAAGATAAATAAATAGCACTATTTGAAAAATTGTATCCATCAGGAGCTTGTACTAATAATTCTGTTTTTGGTCTTGTGTCGCTATAAAAACGGTCCACGTTAGTCCAACCAAAACCTTGTAAAAGTCCATAATATTCATTGCCTTCTACAAACACTTCTCCTTCTTGTGCAGGACCATCTAATTCGTCCCAAGTTAAGTTGTCTTCCGTGTCAATATCTCCTTCCCAAAGCGACATTAATGGATCTGCTCCACCAGTTAGACTAGCAGGTATTATAAGTTGAAGACCACAATTGGTGGCTAATTGGTTTCCGCTTTGTGTAGCTTCTATAAAAAACTCACCACCAGAGATTAATAAGCTTTTGTCTCCATTGGGTAATGTTCCCATTGTTGGTTTATTAGTGGTAAGCATGCTACCTTTGTCAAACAATTCTATATATTCTAAATCTACTTGACCAGTAACTGGACTTCCGTTTAGTGTTAAGCAATTGCCATTAATATTTATTTGTACTCCATTAGCAGAGGTTAAACTTATGTTACCGTCATCTGCATTAAAAATAAAGTTTTGAGTGTGATTACTAATGGCTTCATCCCTTATGTTTTTAAATTGTGCTTCAGTTGCAGGCACAATATTGTTTTGTTGTAAGTTATTTTCTCCATCATCGCTTGGGTTACAGCTTGTAAATGCTATTGTGCTGATAAAAAAGGCTCCTAAAACTGTTTTTAAATGTTTCATAATTTATAGTTTAATGATTAAAAGTTTTTGTCTGTTACATACTTATATCAAAACCATTAAATAATTGTTACCCTTTTTAAATAAAGTTTTTTAAATTCGTTGAAATCAAAGGGTTTATGAGTGATAAAAAAATACACGAAGACCAGAAGTATGTAGACGGATTAGTAGCTAATAACTCGTTTATCATACAGGCTATTTATGATAAATTTGCCCCAAAAGTGGTTAATTATATTAAACAGAATAATGGAGATGCGCAAAGTGCACAAGACATTATACAAGAGACAATAATTACTATTTACAATCAAGGCAGTCAAAAAAAGTTGCAATTAACCTGTCCATTTGATGCGTATTTTTTTGTTATGTAAGCGCAAGTGGTTAAACCATTTGAAAAAAAACAATAAAAATCAGGTAACAATTAACGAAGAGGTTTTATCTAAGGATGATGACGCACAAGAACTATCTTTTGAAACTTCAGTTTTTGAAAACAAACAAACCTTATTTAATCAAATGTTTCAAAAACTAGGAATAGCCTGTAAAGATTTACTTAAAGCCACTTTTAAAACCAAATCTATGGAAGAAGTTGCCAAAAGTTTGGATATAAGTTATGCTTACGCACGAAAGAAAAAATCGCTTTGCATAGGTCAATTAACCAAGTTAGTTCAAGAGTCACCAACTTTTAATAAACTTAAGTATTAGTGTTATGCAAGAACAAGATTACATCCTTTTTGAAGACTATTTATCAGGTAACTTATCCAGTAAAGGTCAAGTTGATTTTGAAGCTAGATTACATTCAGACCCAGAATTTAAAAAAGCCTTTACGATTTATCAGGACTTTTCAGATTACTTAAATCATGATATTAAAAACGAGAGCAAAACCAAAGATTTCAAAGCAAATTTAGACAACATTGCATTTCAATATTTTAATAAAGAAAAGGAAACACAATCAAATCAAAAAAGCGCAAAAAAATCAGTATTTTAAAATATGCCATAGCAGCAAGTGTTGTCTTGTTAATGGGCTTTTTTGCTTATAATCAATTAGTTTCAGAGGTTAGATATTCAGATTATAATACACATCAAACCATAGATTTTTCTGTAAGAAGCACAACAAGTAATGTTGAGTTGTTAATTAAAACCACTAAAGCTTTTAATAGTAAGCAATTTGATAAAGCTAATTTATATTTAAAACAATTATTAGAGGAAGATCCTAATAACATAGAGTATAATTTTTACTACGCAATTACTAACATAGAATTAGATGATTTTGCTGAAGCTGAAACTATTTTAAACCCAATGTCACAAGGAAGCTCAGCCTACAAAAACAGAGCAAAGTGGTACCTAGCTTTAAGTAAGTTAAAGCAAGATGATATAGAAGCTACTATTGCTATACTTAAAACCATTTCAGAAGAGTCTGATGATTATAATCAAGCACAGCGTTTGCTTAATAAATTAGATTAAAAATCAGTGATTATATAAGGACATAAAATACTTAGCTAAAAGTCATCATAACCATGATGACTTTTTTATTTTTGCCACATGATTATTACAGATACACATACACATTTATATAGCGAAGCTTTTGATGATGATAGAAAGCAAATGATGCAACGTACTCTAGAAGCAGGCGTTTCAAGATTATTTATACCTGCAATTGATAGCACCTATACAAAAAGTATGTTACAATTAGAAAAGGACTATCCCGAAAACGTGTTTTTAATGATGGGTTTACATCCAACACATGTTAAGGACAATTACAAAACCGAGTTACAACATGTAACAGACATGCTAAACACTCATAAATTTTATGCTGTTGGAGAGATAGGTATAGATTTATATTGGGATAAAAGTACTCTAGCCATTCAGCAAGAAGCCTTTAGAAATCAAATACAATTGGCTAAAAAACATCAACTACCAATAGTAATCCATTGTCGAGAGGCTTTTGATGAGGTTTTTGAAATTTTAGAAGAAGAAAAAGGTGAAGATCTATTCGGTGTTTTTCATTGTTTTACAGGAAGTTTAGAGCAAGCCCATCAAGCCATTTCTTATAATATGAAATTAGGTATTGGTGGAGTAGCAACTTTTAAAAACGGAAAAATAGATCAGTTTTTAAATCAAATAGAATTAAAGCATATTGTTTTAGAAACAGATGCGCCTTATTTAGCACCAAAACCTTTTAGAGGTAAACGAAACGAAAGTAGTTATATAATAAAGGTAATTGAAAAATTAGCAGAAATTTACCAAACAACAGAACAAACAATAGCAGACATCACAACAGAAAATTCAAAGCAAGTTTTTGGTATTTAACTAAAAAAAGCCATTAAATATGACTAAAACAATTCCAAACATACTCCTTGTATATACAGGAGGAACCATAGGTATGATTAAAGATCCTGAAACTGGAGCTTTACGTGCGTTTGATTTTGAAAATTTATTAGTTCGTATTCCAGAGCTTAAGTTATTAGAATGTACTATTGAGACTTATTCGTTTGATGATCCAATAGATTCTAGTAATATGAATCCAGATTATTGGATTCAAATAGCTGAAGTTATTGAAAATAATTATGAAACTTTTGATGGCTTTGTTGTTTTACACGGAAGTGACACGATGAGCTATACCTCTTCAGCTTTAAGCTTTATGTTAGAACATTTAGCAAAACCAGTCATATTTACAGGATCACAACTACCAATTGGAGATTTACGTACAGATGCAAAAGAAAATTTAATAACCTCAATACAAATAGCGTCTTTACAACATTACAATAAACCTGTTATAAAAGAAGTTGGCTTGTATTTTGAATATAAACTATACAGAGCTAATCGAACAACAAAGATTAATGCAGAACATTTTGAAGCATTTGACAGTTTAAATTATCCGGATTTAGCCGAAAGTGGAGTGCACCTAAAAGTTAATAACGAGTATTTGTTTAAACCAAATCCTAGAAAACACTTAGTTGTACATAAAAACTTAGATCCTAATATAGCATTAGTAAAACTGTTTCCAGGAATTTCAAAAAACATATTAGAAAGTATATTTAAAAACGAAGGATTAAAAGGTGTTATATTAGAAACCTATGGAGCCGGTAATTGTACCACCCAAGATTGGTTTTTAGATTTACTAAAAAACACAATAAATAAAGGCATACCTATTATTAATGTAACTCAGTGTTCTGGTGGAAGTGTGCTAATGGGACAATATGAAACTAGTGAAAAACTAAAAAGAATAGGTCTTATATCAGGTAAAGACATTACAACAGAGGCTGCACTCTCAAAATTGATGTATTTATTAGGAGAAAATATTTCTTCTAACTTGTTCAAAACCATATATGAAACGGCTTTACGCGGAGAAATGTCTTAAAATTAACCTTCAAAATTTTAAGTTACAGATATTTTTTTGTTATTTGCTCCACTGTAATTGACCATAATTACAGAGAGGTGGCCGAGTGGCTTAAGGCGCACGCTTGGAAAGCGTGTATGCGTTAATAGCGTATCGAGGGTTCGAATCCCTTCCTCTCTGCAAGATGTTTAAAAACATTTTGATAGTTTTCAAAAGCAAAAAAGTAGGTTTTGTATGATTTTACTTAAGCTCTTTTGGTTATTTTTATTTTTAATTACAATTTTTTTATATCTTTAACACTTTAACTAATAAAATTAAGAACAAAAAAATGAAAAGATTATTTTCTATCCTAGCCATAGCGTGTATCATGGCATTCGGAACTGCAAATGCAACGACTAATGCAGCAATGACTACTGCAACTACTGTAGTGCTTACACAAGAGGATTCAACTGCTGATGCAAGTGCAGATGCTGAAAACCTAACGTTCCACCAAGAACTTAAAAAACGTTTTATAGAAGGTGGTCCTGGATTTATGGGAGTTGTATTATTATGTTTAATTCTTGGTTTAGCAATCGCTATAGAGAGAATTATCTTTTTAAACTTATCTACAACAAATTCTAAAAAATTAACACAAGATGTTGAAGAAGCACTTCAATCAGGTGGTTTAGAAGCTGCTAAAGAAGTATGTCGTAACACAAAAGGACCTGTTGCTTCTATCTTTTACCAAGGTTTAGACAGAGCTGATGGAGATTTAGAATCTGCTGAAAAAGCTGTTGTAGCTTATGGTGGAGTTCAAATGGGACAATTAGAAACAAACGTTTCTTGGATTTCTTTATTCATCGCTTTAGCACCAATGTTAGGTTTCATGGGAACAGTAATTGGTATGATTCAAGCTTTTGATAAAATTGAAGCAGCTGGAGATATGCAACCATCATTAGTAGCGGGAGGTATTAAAGTTGCCTTATTAACTACTGTATTTGGTCTTATTGTTGCAATTATTTTACAGATTTTTTACAATTACATCATTGCAAAAATAGATAGTATCGTTAACGATATGGAAGACTCTTCTATTAACTTAATGGATATGTTATCTAAGTACAAAAAATAATTTACTCAATTACTAACTTTAAAAATTAAAGATTATGCACAAGATTTTAAAAATAGTTGCTTTAGTATTGAGTATTGCTGGTATAGGAGTTTTAGTTAATATCATAGCCAAAGGAGATGATGCTATCAAGGCAGCTGCAGCTGCAGCCACACCTGATACATCAGCTATTGCGCCAATGATTATTATAGCTTATATCATTTTAGGACTAGTATTGTTATTCGTTTTGTATTTTGTTTTCAAAAACTTATTTACAAGCGGAAAATCTCTAAAAAACACTTTAATAGGTGTTGGAGCGTTTTTAGCAATATTACTAATATCTTATGCTGTTTCAGGTGGAGATACAAGAGAGTATTTTTATAACGGAATAACAGCAACAGAAGGACAATCAACAATGGTAGGAGCAGGTTTAGTAGCATTTTATATCCTTATTTTAGGAGCAGTTGCTACAATGGCATTATCAGGTATTAAAAAATTAATTAAATAATTATGGCAAAAAGATCAGCACCAGAAGTTAATGCAGGCTCTATGGCTGACATTGCCTTCTTATTATTAATATTCTTCTTAGTAACAACAACTATTGAAGTAGATTCTGGTATTAGCTCAAAGTTACCGCCAGATATCCCTATAGATGATGTAACAATTAAACAAAAAAATATCTTTACTGTCGAGCTTAACAAGGACAACGAAATGTTGGTTGAAGAGGAGCTAATGAAAGTTAGAGATTTAAAAGCAGCAGCTATTAAATTTATCGACAATGGAGGTGGAATGAATGCAGCTAAAGAAAAATGTAATTACTGTGAAGGTTTAAAGGACCCATCGTCTTCTGACCATCCAGAAAAAGCAGTTATCTCTATTACACACTCTAGAGCTACAGATTACGAAACTTTTATAGTTGTTTATGATCAGTTAGTAAGTGCTTATTCAGTATTAAGAGAACGTTTAGCTAAAAAGCTTTATAACCGTTCTTTTAAAGAGATGGAAGCTTCTTATGATGATTCTAAGTCACCAGAATTTAAAAGCGAAAAATTAAAGGATAAAATAAGCAATATTAAAGCTAAATATCCTAGAATTATTTCTAAAGCAGAACCTAAATAATTTATTAAACTATGTCAAAATTTAAAAAAGGAGGCGGTAAAGAATTACCAGCTATTTCTACAGCATCTCTACCAGATATTGTATTCATGCTATTATTCTTTTTCATGGTAGCAACCGTAATGAGAGACAGCAGTTTGAAAATTAAAAACAATTTACCTTCTGCTGCCGAAACTGAAAAACTAGGACAGAAAAACTTGATAATGTTTATCTACGCTGGAAAGCCTAGTGATCAATACAAAAGCCAAGGTGAAGAAGCTAAAATCCAGTTAAACGATAAGTTTGCTAATCTTAATGAGATTGCATCTTTTGTTGCTGCAGAGCGCGCTTCTAAACGTGAAGCTGAAATACCTCAATTAATCGCAGCTTTAAAAGTTGATAAAGAAACAAACATGGGTCTTGTATCAGATATAGAGCAACAATTAAGAAAGGTAGGGCAATTAAAAATTAATTACACTACTAAAAAGGGTAGTGGACTTAAATAATATTACTCTTAATTTTATAGCAAAAGGTGTTTTGATTATTCAAAACACCTTTTGTTTTTTATATATTTATTGTTTTATAATTTTATCCTTACAATGAAATATTGTTTATTATTTTGTTTAGTGCTATTTATAACACCAATGGTCTTTGCGCAAGATACTAATGCTTATAAAACTGTTGTTGATTCGCTTTACAGAGAAGATCAATTCTATTTGGGTGTTACTTATAATTTACTAAATAAAAAGCCATCTGGAGTTAGTCAAAACTCTTTTTCAAGCGGTATTCATTTTGGTGTTATTAGAGATATGCCTATTAATACAAGACGTAATAAATCTATTGGTATTGGTTTAGGTGTATCATTAAATGCTTACAACCATAATTTATTAATTTCAAAGACTAATAACACTACTAACTTTTCTGTATTAGATAATGATAATACTGATTATTCAAAAAATAAATTTTATACCTACGTAATAGAATTACCTATTGAATTTAGATGGAGAACATCTACACCAACTGAGTATGATTTTTGGAGGATTTATACAGGTTTTAAGTTAGGTTACCAATTTGCTAACGATACAAAATACAAGGGGTCACCTGAAGATTTTAGACTAAATAACGTTGATGCTTTTAATAACTTACAGTATGGTTTAACATTAAGTGCAGGTTATATTACTTGGAACTTTCATTTGTATTATGGTTTAAATACTTTGTTTGATAATGCTAAAATTAATAACGAAAACCTTGATGTTAGTGAAATAAAAATTGGTATAATGTTTTATATTCTATAACCAATATTTTAATAACATTAATTGTGGTGTTAATCCTATTATTAAACCTACTATTAATTCTTTTCCTGTGTGTGCTTTTAGGTATAATCTTGAGGATGCTACAGCTCCTGTTATTAAAACCATCAAAGCTAAGCTTCCATTAATGTTAATACTAAAATGTATAGCAAAAGCTATAAAAAACATGACAACTCCTCCTGTTGCTATCAAGTGTATGCTTGCTTTAAATTTTAATATAGCTAATAACAAACAGGTTGTGTTAGAGATTAAAATTCCCATAAAAAAATAATACAATTCTGGTATATGGTCCAGAGGGAATACCCTGTATAGTATTAAGCCAATAATGAAGCTATTTACAAGCAAAGGGAATATACGTTCTTTTGCTGTTTTTAAGTGTATGCTTTTTGTTTGACCTAATGTTTTAAGTAAAAAATATACCATTATTGGTAATACAGCAGTTAGTATAAACAAAGAGATTTGTTTAGCATATATTAATTGCTCTGGAATAAACCTTGGTGATTTTTGAAAATAAAAATGCACAGCTAAGAAAGGCATTATTATAGGATGAAAAATATAAGATATGCTTTTAAGTAGCCATTTCATTTTTCAAAGAGTGATTTAAGTTTATACTGTAATTATATTAGTCTATTTAATCAAATTAGGGTGTTTTAAACTACTTAAATCTTTTTTCTTAATCTTGCAACAGGAATGTCTAATTGCTCTCTATATTTAGCTACTGTACGTCTGGCAATTGGATAGCCTTTTTCTTTTAATATTTTTGACAAAGCTTCATCAGTTAATGGCTTTTTCTTTGATTCTTCTTCAATAACAGTTTCTAGAATCTTTTTTATCTCTCTTGTAGAAACTTCTTCACCTTGATCATTGGTCATCGATTCTGAGAAAAATTCTTTTATCAATTTTGTTCCGTAAGGTGTATCAACGTATTTACTATTAGCAACACGAGACACAGTGGATACATCCATTTCTATCTCGTCAGCAATATCTTTTAATATCATTGGTTTTAAATTTCGTTCATCACCAGTTAAAAAATATTCTTTTTGATAGTGCATTATGCTACTCATAGTCACAAACAAGGTCTGTTGTCTTTGCTTAATAGCATCAATAAACCATTTTGCAGCATCAAGTTTCTGCTTTATAAATAAGACAGCATCTTTTTGAGACTTGCTTTTGTCCTTACTTTCTTTATAACCTTTAAGCATGTTGCTATACTCTCTTGATACATGTAATTCAGGAGCATTACGACCATTAAGTGTAAGTTCTAATTCGCCATCAACAATCCTAATAGCAAAATCTGGAACAACATGTTCTACAATTTTATTGTTACCAGCATAAGAACCTCCAGGTTTTGGGTTAAGACGTTCTATTTCGTGAATGGCATCTTTAAGTTGTAGCTCTGTGATGTCAAATTTTTGCATTAATTTTTTATAATGCTTTTTAGTAAATTGATCAAATGCATTATCAATTATATTTGCTGCTAATAGGACATCAGGTTGTTTGTCTTTACGATGTAGTTGTATGCTTAGACACTCTTGTAAATTACGAGCACCTACACCAGCAGGATCCAATTGATGTACAATTTTAAGTACGTCTGCGACTTTGTCTTCTTCTGTATAAACACTTTGTGTAAAGGCTAAATCGTCTACAATATCAATTAATTGTCTACGTATGTAACCACTCTCGTCGACACTACCAACTAAAAATTCGGCTATACTGCGTTCTTCTTCACTTAATCTATAAGTGTTTAATTGATTAACAAGATGTTGTGTAAAAGAAGTACCTGCAGCATAGGGTACGCTTTTTTCGTCATCATCTGCACTATAATTATTTACGCTAGTACGATAATCAGGAATTTCATCATCACTTAAATAATCATCAACATTAATGTCTCCAGCATCAATGGTTTCATTATCGTTAAATTCATCTGCTGAATTATCAAAAGCATCATCAAATTCATCTTTTACTTCTTCTTTACCACCTTCAAGCGCAGGATTTTCTTCTAATTCTTGCTTTAAACGTTGTTCAAAAGCTTGCGTTGGCAACTGTATCAATTTCATTAATTGAATTTGTTGTGGAGACAACTTTTGAGATAATTTAAACTGTAGGTATTGTTTAAGCATAGTATGTTTTAGAATTATGATAAAAATAAAAAAAACAATCTACATTTTGATAATAGTAGATTGTTTTAATATAGATATTCGATTTTAAGTAAACTTGAGTTTATTAAAATTTATTTACTGTATTTTAAAACTCAGCGTTTTGAGGCGTTCTAGGGTAAGGTATTACGTCACGTATATTGCTCATTCCTGTAGCAAACATAACTAAACGTTCGAATCCTAAACCAAAACCAGAATGAACAGCAGTACCATATTTACGTAGGTCTAAGTACCACCATAATTCTTCTTCCGGTATATCTAATACAGCCATTTTTTCTTTTAAGACATCTAAACGCTCTTCACGTTGAGATCCTCCAACAATTTCTCCAATACCAGGAAATAAAATATCCATAGCACGAACTGTTTTACCATCCTCATTTAAGCGCATATAAAAGGCCTTTATGTTTGCTGGATAGTCAAATAATATTACTGGACATTTAAAATGTTTTTCTACAAGAAAACGTTCGTGTTCAGATTGTAAATCTGCTCCCCATTCTTCAATAATGTAATTGAATTTCTTTTTCTTGTTAGGCTTACTATTTCTTAAAATATCAATAGCTTCAGTATAGCTTACACGTTTAAAGTTGTTTTCGGTTACAAACTTTAATTTTTCTATTAAAGATAACTCACTACGTTCTGCTTGTGGTTTTGTTTTTTCTTCATCTAAAAGACGCTTATCTAAAAACTGTAAATCATCTGCATTATTTTCTAATACATAAGAAATAACTGATTTCATGAAATCTTCAGCTAAATCCATATTTCCAGCTAAATCCATAAATGCCACTTCAGGTTCAATCATCCAAAACTCAGATAAATGTCTTGATGTATTAGAGTTTTCGGCTCTAAATGTAGGTCCAAAGGTATATACTTTACCTAAAGACATCGCATATGTTTCGGCTTCTAACTGACCAGAAACTGTAAGGTTAGTGTCTTTTCCAAAAAAGTTTTTTGTGTGATCAATTGCTCCATCTTCAGTTAAAGGTGGATTTTTTTGGTCTAAAGTACTTACGCGGAACATTTCACCAGCACCTTCCGCATCACTACCAGTTATAATTGGTGTGTGCATGTAGTAAAACCCATTATCGTTAAAATACTTGTGTACTGCAAACGATAAGGCAGAACGTAAACGCATTACAGCACTAAAAGTATTAGTACGTGTACGTAAATGCGCGTTTTCTCTTAAAAATTCGAAAGAGTGTTTTTTAGGTTGAATAGGGTAAGTTTCAGGGTCAGAGTCTCCTAAGATTTCTATTTTAGTTACAGTAACTTCTACAGTTTGTCCTTTTCCTTGACTTTCTACTAACTCTCCAGTAATGGCTACTGCAGCACCTGTTGTTATACGTTTTAGTATGGCTTCGTCTGTGTTTTCAAAATCAACAACACATTGTATATTATTTAAAGTTGAACCATCATTTAAAGCTATAAAACGTTTAGCTCTAAAGGTACGAACCCAACCTTTAATTTGTATTTCTTGTAATTTGGTCTCCTTTAGTAATGAAGCGACTGTATATGATTTCATTTTTAAAAAGTTTGATTAAAAATAGAGTTTTCTTTTATTGTTCTTCTGAAACTGATGCATTTTCGTCATCATCTTCAACTGGAATAATATTAATCTTTGGTTTTTTTAGTACTTCTTTATTAGCAATACTACGTTCTAAAGATAATAATAGCGATGGTAATAAAAGTAAGTTGGATAACATTGCAAATAGTAATGTTACAGAGACTAAAGCTCCTAAAGCAACCGTACCACCAAAGCTAGAAATTATAAATACTGAAAATCCGAAAAATAGCACTATTGATGTGTAAAACATACTAACACCAGTTTCTCTTAACGCACCATAAACCGATTTTTTAATTTTCCAGTTATTGGATTGAAGTTCTTGTCTGTATTTTGCTAAAAAGTGAATAGTATCATCAACCGATATACCAAAAGCGATACTAAATACTAATATAGTTGAAGGTTTTATAGGTACACCAATGTAGCCCATCAATCCTGCAGTTACTACAAGCGGTAGTAAGTTTGGTATTAATGAAACCACAATCATCCTAAATGATCTAAACATATAAGCCATAAATAATGAAATTAATATGACTGCTAGTGATAATGATATTGCTAAGTTTTTGACTAAGTATTTTGTCCCTTTTTGAAACACTAATGCTTTTCCAGTCATGGTTACATTGTACTTAGCTTCTGGAAAAACATTATTTATTTTGTCTTGTAAATTTTCTTGGATACGTTCCATTTTATCGGTTCCAATATCCTTCATAAAAGTTGTGATTCTGGCATATTGACCAGTACTATCCACAAAGTTTTTAAGTAAATCTACATCCGAAGTCGAGTTTTTAGCATAAGATAAAATGAAGCTATTTTCTTGACTTGTTGGTAATTGATAATATTTTGGATTACCATTATAGTAAGCTTGTTTTGAATATTTAACTAATCCAACGACAGAAATAGGTTTAGAAAACTCTGGAGTTTCATTAATAAACTCTTCAATTTTTTCCATACGCTTTAGTGTAGCTAACTTCATAACACCTTGCTTACGCTTAGTATCAATCATTATTTCTAAAGGCATTATACCATCAAATTCTTCTTCAAAAATCTTATATCCTGAAAAAATTCTGCTTTTTTAGGCATGTCTTCAATTAGACTACCAGATATTTTAATTTGAAAAATTCCTATCAAACAAACCACTAATAATACCAATGATGTAATATAGATTGCGATTCGTTTTTCTTTAACCATACGTTCCATCCAATTAACAAAACCACCAATCCATCGTTTATTTAAATGCTCTAAATGACGGTCTTTTGGATAAGGCAAAAAGGTGTATATAATTGGAATTATTAATAAACACAGAATAAATATGGCTAAAATGCTTAGTGATGCTACGACACCAAATTCTTTTAGTAAGGTGCTTTCGGTTAAAATAAATGTGGCAAAACCAGAAGCTGTTGTTACGTTGGTCATTAAAGTTGCATTACCAACTTTAGTAATTACACGTTGTAAACTTTTAACTTTATTACCATGAGATTTAACCTCATGTTGATATTTATTGATTAAGAAAATACAATTAGGAATTCCTATAACAATGATTAATGGTGGAATTAAGGCAGTTAGTACAGTAATTTCATAACCTAATAAACCTAAAATACCTAAGGTCCACATGACACCAATACAAACGACTATTAGTGATATAAATGTTGCTCTGAATGATCTAAAAAATAAAAAGAAAATTAATGAGGTTACTAATAATGCAGCTAATACAAATAAATTAATTTCATCTACAATATTCTGTGCATTTAAAGTTCTGATGTAAGGCATACCAGAAATTCTGACATCTAAACCTTCTTTAGTTTCAAACAATTTTATTTTTTCAACAAGATTGGACATTATAAAGTCCTTTCTAGCAGGTGTATTTACAATGTCTTTTTTAAGGTATATTGCTGTTCTAACTGTTTTGGTTTCTTTATTAAATAAAAAATTATCGTAAAAAGGATATTGATTAAATAATTGATCTTGTAATTTTTCTATTTGCTGTATTGAGGTAACAGAATCTTTGATAAACGGTTCTAAAGCAAATTTTTCATTTTTAAGATCCTTTACTAATTTTTGAAGATCTTTAATAGACACAACCGTTTCAACTTCTGGAGCATCTCTAAAGCTGTCAGAAAGTGCATTCCATGCATTCAGTTTATCGACAGTAAACAGAGTGGTGTCTTTTACACCTAGTACGACTAAATTACCTTCTTCACCAAATACTTGTAAAAAGTCATTGTAAATTATATTTACTTCGTGGTCATCTGGTAAAAGATTGGCTTCAGAATACGTAAAACGCATGTACTTCCATTGTGTGCTAAAAAATATAGTCACTAAAATGACACCTAGAAGAATAGCTATTTTGTTGCGAAGAATTAGTCTTGCTACAACATCCCAAAAATTTGCTGAAAAAAGTTTTAACATAATGCTTTAAAAAACGGAGCAAAGGTAGTCAAAACCATTGTATTTAGTAATACAATTTTGGTTTTATAATGTAATATTAAAAGTGAATTTTATTGCAATATTATCTTCTTCATTTGGTAGGTGGTAGGCACCATACCTGTAAGTACCACTTAATCCAAAACCAAATAGTAGTTTGTTGATTTCAAAACCACTTTCAGTATAACCATGATTTAATGTTCCGAAGCTTACGTTTTGGTGACGTCCAATGGTATTCATATTACCAATTGCGTATCTGGTAATAAGTACTAATTGCGGATTAAATCGTTTTGCAATTGCAAATGGCTTGACATAATGTTTTAATACTACCGTTGAAAAACGGTCCGAAAAAACTCGTTAAAGTACATTGTTTCAAAACTATTTATTCCTGCAACCGAAAAACGTTGTAGTATAGTTTCTTTGGTGATATTATTTGGATAAGCATGGTATAAATGCGTTAAAGGCGCATCTCCATGAGTGATTCCTGCAGATATTGTACCAATTGTATAAGAATCTTTATTGTGTTTAATTTTATGAATTGTCCTAAAATCTAGCTTAGAAAAATTAAAATCAGCATTGAACACATCTTTAAAACTTTTTGAATATTGTAGCGTAAATTTAGGATAACCGTCTTTATAAATTTCTTTGCCATTTTCAACCTTCTCTAGTGTTTTAAAAGGATCCCATTGTAAAGCTATTTTTGCTGTTGACGTTTCAAAACCACTATAGCTGTTGTTATCTAAAACAAAATTATAATCGTAGGTTGGTCTAATATTACTGATTGCTAATTCGGTTTTTGAATATAATTGTGGAGTGATTTCATGTTCAAGTGATATGGATGATGTAATATGCTTATGAAACAAATTGATGTTTAATAAACGTGGTTCGAAAAATGAAAAAGATCTGCTATCTGTTAAAAAGTCAGAACTACCAGTTTCTTTTAAATCGTCAACATACGAAGCATTGAACCAAGTATTATGTTTTTCATTTAATCTAAATCCTCCTCCAATTTTATATTTAAAACTGTCGTCTTTAAAACCATAAACTAAATAAGAGTCAATTCTATATTTTTCTGAGAATGCATCATTTGTTATTCCTCCTAGACCTGTTCTAAAACCTTCATATTGGTTAAACTTGATTAGGTATCTTAAGTCAAAATTCCAGACTTTGGTAGGAAAAAAACCATTTCCAATTTGCTTTAAAAGTTCAGTCGATTTAGTCGTATCCGTTACTTTTAGGTTGTTTTCTGGATCTTGCGCATGACTAAAGGTTATACTTATTAAAAATAGTATAATTAGACAATTAAAATGTTTTAAAGATTTATAATGCAGCATCAATCGCTTTAGTAAGTACAGATTTAATATTGGTCCTATAACCAACTTCTTTGGTAACAATGTTTCCATTTTTATCAATTACAATAGATGTCGGATAACTTTGGATACCATACATTGTTATGACATCATTAGCATTTGGTGTTATAGTGAAATCAAAAGACGTGTCCTTTAAAAATTGTTTAACCACTTCTTTTGAATTAAATGTTATTGCCAAAAACTTAACTTTTTTACTTTTAAAATCTTCTGCTAGATTATTTAATTCAGGCATTTCGTTAATACAAGGACCACACTTAGTAAACCAAAAATTTAACACTACAACTTGACCTTTTAAATCTGAAAGTTTAAACCTATTACCATTTAAGTCTGTAGCTATAAAATCTAATGCTTTTTCGCCTTTAGTGAACTCGGCTTCAGGATTTTTTGTATTGTATTGCTTACAGCTTTTAAACGTTTGAATATTATAGACTTTAATTTTTCATTTTGATCTACATAAAACAATGGTTTATAATTGCTGTTGGTCATTAATTGTACTTGTGACATTGGAAGTATTTTTCCAGTCTCGTTAAAAAGTAAAATGTCTGGAGTAATTATAATCTCTGTGGTTTTTACTTCATCGTCAGTTAATAATCGTTGCTCTTTTGGTATAAATTTAAAGTCTTGAGCTTGTAATATACCAAAGCATATAAATGAAAGTATAAAAGATAATGATTTTAAAAACTTCATAAATAGTATTTTAAAGTATATTACAGAAGTAGAACGCTCAGTTTTAATAAAAGTTATAAAAAAAGCGACTGATAAGTCGCTTTTTTTATTAGACAGTCATTATTTCGGTTTCTTTGTTAGCAAGAAGCTCATCAATAAGTTTGACGTATTTATCTGTTAATGTTTGTATATCTGCTTCGGCATTTTTTTGTAAATCCTCTGAAGCATCTTCTGTTTTTTTAATGTCGTTGTTAGCGTCTTTACGTGCACTTCTAATACCCACTTTGGCATCTTCAGATTCCGATTTTGCTTGTTTCGCTAAATCACGTCTACGCTCTTCTGTTAAAGGCGGAACGTTTATAATAATAGTTTCACCATTATTCATTGGATTAAAACCTAGGTTTGCAATCATTATTGCTTTTTCAATTTCTTGAAGCATGTTTTTTTCCCATGGTTGAACCGTTATTGTTCTACCGTCTGGCGTGTTGACATTTGCAACTTGACTTAATGGAGTTTGTGATCCATAATAGTCTACCATCACGCTACCAAGCATTGCAGGACTAGCTTTACCAGCACGTATGTTTACAAATTGCTTTTCTAGATGCTTAATGGCTTTATCCATTGCTTCTTTAGCAGAATCTATAATAAATGTAATGTCTTCGTTCATTGTAATAAAAATTTAATATTGAATGACTTTCAAAAAGCGAGCCAATTTTAAATGTAGTAAAAATATCTAATTATAAACTAACTTGTGTTCCTATGTTTTCTCCAGAAACGACCTTCATTAAATTACCTTTTGTATTCATATCAAAGACAATTATTGGTAAATCGTTTTCTTGACTTAAAGTAAATGCTGTAGTATCCATAACTTTTAACCCTTTACGTAAAACGTCATCAAAAGTTATATGGTCAAATTTAATGGCAGTTTTATCCTTTTCTGGATCGGCATTATAAATTCCGTCTACACGTGTTCCTTTTAAAATAACATCAGCTTCTATTTCGATTGCTCTTAATACTGCTGCAGAGTCAGTTGTAAAGTATGGATTACCTGTTCCTCCTCCAAAAATAACAACACGCCCTTTTCTTAAATGGCTCATTGCTTTTCTGCGTATAAAAGGTTCGGCAACTTCATTAATTTTAATGGCTGTTTGCAGTCTAGTTTTAATATCTGCGTCTTCTAAAGCTTGTTGTAAGGCAAGCCCATTTATAACAGTTGCTAACATTCCCATATGGTCACCTTGTACGCGATCCATACCATTCATAGCTCCTGCAACACCTCTAAAAATGTTTCCTCCACCAATAACAATGGCTACCTCAATACCTTTTTCTGTAATAGCTTTGATTTCTTGAGCATATTCAGATAATCGTTCTGGATCAATCCCATATTGACGGTTTCCCATTAAGGCTTCACCTGAAAGTTTTAGGAGTATACGTTTGTATTTCATAAGTCGTTCTGAAAGTTTAGCAAAGCTACGTGTTTTTAGGCATAAAAAAAACCACTAACTCTAAAAAATAGAGTAGTGGTTTTTAATTTATTTTTCTAAGTATGAGATTCTTTGCTAAGCTAAGAATAACATATTTAAATAGACTATCCTAAAGATACTCGTTTGAAATCTGTTACAGAAACGTTTTTAGACGCTACATAAGCTTCAACTGTTACTTTTTCGTCTTTAATAAATCTTTGATCTAATAGACATTGTTCTTGATCTAAAGTTGTGTTATCAGATACAAAACGGTCCATTTTACCAGGTAAAATTTTGTCCCAGATTTGTTCTGGTTTACCTTCAGCTTTTAATTCAGCTTTTGCATCTTCTTCAGCTTTAGCCAAAACTTCAGGAGTTAATTGAGACATTGAAATGTATTGAGGTACATTTTTTAAAGTTTTACCTAAACGTCCTAACTCGATGTTATCTTTTTCGATTACAGCAATTCTTGCTTCAGTTTCTGATGCTACAAAAGCAGGATCAAAATCTTTGTAAGATAATGAAGTTGCTCCCATTGAAGCGACTTGCATTGCTACATCTTTAGCAACTTCTTCGTTAGCTTCAGATAAACCTACTAATGCACCAATTTTATTAATGTGAACGTAAGATCCAACGTAAGGAGCTTCTAATTTTTCAAAAGCGTTGATTTCTAATTTTTCACCTACTACACCAGTTTGTTCAACTAGTTTTTCTGCAACTGTCATACCACCAAAGTCTGCAGCTAAGAAATCTTCTTTGTTATCAAAGTTAATAGCGATGTCTGCAAATTGAGCAGCTAAAGCTAAAAATGATTCGTTTTTACCAACAAAGTCAGTTTCACAACCTAATACAATAGCAACACCAACAGTATTGTCATCATTAATTTTAATTGCTGCAGCACCTTCAGAAGAATCTCTATCTGCTCTTTTTTCGGCTACTTTTTGACCTTTTTTACGTAAAACGTCAATTGCTTTGTCAAAATCACCACCTGCTTCAACTAGAGCTTTTTTACAGTCCATCATTCCTGCTCCTGTAGCTTTTCTTAGTTCGTTTACTTGTGCTGCTGAAATTTTTACTTCACTCATAATAAGTATAATTTAAAAAAAGTCGTTTAATTTATTTTCGACAAAGAAAAGAATTAAACGACTGATTTGTGTTTTGAAATTGTTATTTTATTCTTCTTCGTCTTTAGCTGCTACTGCTTTTTTAGGTGCTGCTTTTTTATCTGCTTTAGCTGCATCCTTTTCTGCTTTTTCAGCTTTACGTTCGTTTAATCCTACAGTTACAGCATTAGTAACATGTGTTAAGACTTTATCGATTGATTTAGAAGCATCATCATTTGCAGGTATAACGTAATCAACTTGACGTGGATCAGAGTTAGTATCTACCATTGCAAAGATAGGAATGTTTAATTTTTGTGCTTCTTTAATCGCGATATGCTCACGTTTAATATCTACAACAAATAAAGCTCCTGGTAAACGAGTCATGTCAACAATTGAACCTAAGTTTTTTTCTAACTTAGCTCTTAAACGGTCAACTTGTAAACGTTCTTTTTTAGATAAGGTTAAAAAGGTACCGTCTTTTTTCATTCTATCAATAGTAGCCATCTTTTTGATTGCTTTACGGATAGTAACAAAGTTAGTTAACATTCCACCAGGCCATCTTTCAGTAATGAAAGGCATGTTGATGCTACCAGCTTTTTCAGCTACGATATCTTTAGCTTGCTTTTTTGTTGCAACAAATAAAATTTTACGACCTGAAGCTGCAATTTTTGCTAATGCATCTCCAGCTTCTTCCATTTTAGCTGCTGTTTTGTATAAGTTTATAATATGGATACCGTTACGCTCCATATATACGTAAGGAGCCATGTTTGGATCCCACTTACGTGTAAGGTGACCGAAGTGTACACCTGCTTCAAGTAATTCTTTTACTTCTACTGCCATTTTGTAATAGTTTACGTTCTGTTGAATTAGCAATAATTAAGTGGTCATTTTTAATAAACTTGCCTTAATTATTTAGATGCTAAACTAAATCCTGTGTTTAATTTAAAACACTAGGACAACAATAACTGTTTAAATTTTGTTTGTTTCAACAGGATTGAAAATACTGTAAAGACATTCCAATGCTGTTGAAGGGTAATATTAACGTTTCGAGAATTGGAATTTTTTACGCGCTTTTTTCTGTCCGAATTTTTTACGCTCTACCATTCTTGGGTCTCTAGTTAATAAACCTTCAGGCTTTAAGATTAATCTGTTTTCAGCATCTAATTCGCACATTGCACGAGAAATTGCTAAACGAACAGCTTCAGCTTGTCCTGTGATACCACCTCCAAATACATTAACTTTAATATCAAAGTTACCTTCATTATCTGTTAAAGCTAATGGTTGGTTTACTTTGTACTGTAACGTTGCTGTATCGAAGTAGTCTTTAAGATCTTTTTTGTTGATCGTAATGTTACCTTTTCCTTCAGATAGGTAAACACGAGCAACTGCGGTCTTACGACGACCAATTTTGTGAATTACTTCCATTACTTGAATTCGTTTAAGTTAATCACTGTTGGTTTTTGAGCTTCATGAGCATGAGCTGTACCAACAACAACATTTAAATTACGGAATAATGCTGCACCTAATTTGTTTTTAGGTAACATTCCTTTTACTGATTTTTCTACTAACCTTGCTGGATCTTTTCCAAACATTTCTGTAGCAGTTAAACTTCTTTGACCACCTGGATAACCTGTGTGACGAATGTAAGTTTTGTCATTCCACTTGTTTCCTGTTAAGTTGATTTTTTCTGCATTGATAACAATTACGTTATCTCCACAATCAACATGTGGTGTGAAGCTTGGCTTGTGTTTTCCTCTTATAAGTTTTGCAACTTTAGAAGACAAACGCCCTAATGATTGACCTTCAGCGTCTACTAAAACCCACTGTTTATCTGCAGTAGCTTTGTTTGCTGAAATCGTTTTGTAGCTTAATGTGTCCACGTTATTAATTATTTTTTATTAAACATTCCTCTCTCAAAAAGAGTTTGCAAATTTACGATTATATATTTGATTACCAAATAGTGAAAGGCTTTTTATTTAATAAGTCTGTTGATATCTTTTTGAAGCTTAAAAATTAAGCATCTTTTTTTAGCCAAATATTCTAAAATTATTGCTGTAAATACTATAAAATACTCAAAGCCAATTATCCACAAATTTTCTGTATTGTTAGAGTTTGCATAAGCTAGATAACTTATTATGATTATAAAGCTCCATACCAGTGGGTATCTATAGTTAGTAAAAACACTTAAAATTAATACCGAAGCAATATACCATGGATGTACTGTAGTACTTAACAATAAATAACAGGTTATTGCTATTACCATACTTGATAATAAAGTGTTGTAGTTTTGATTTTTTTAACCAATGCAAGTATCCAAATGGTTATAAATACTATTACAGGTAAAATTTTTCCGATTATAGCTATTTGGTTGTATCCTGTAATGTAGTAGCCTATTGCTCTTGCTAGATAATATATACTTGCATTAAACTCAAAATTTCCAAACCATAATCCAACTGTTTTAGAGTAGTTGTTTACAAATTGCATGGAGAAGAAAGGTGCAAATAGTACTATTGTACTACCTCCAATTATGAGATAAAACGCGATTAGTTTTTTAAAATCGATACCTTGTTTTGTTCTAAACCATTTTACAAATAAGGGTAAAAATAACAATGGAACGAGTTTTGTTGAAATCGATATTGCAAATACTATTGCCGACCATTTCCATTTGTTAATTTTAAGTAAGTAGAGACTTAGTATTAAAAAGAAAATCATAACACCTTCAAAATGAAGATTACCTGTCAACTCTATAATTATAAACGGATTTAATATGTACCATAAAATGTTTTTTTTAGGAAGCTTCATTGAGTCTAATAACTTGCTTCCAAAATACAGAGTCCCTATGTCTGCAGCTATAATTATTAATCTTAAACCAATAACAGATCCTAAAATAGTTGTATTAGGTACAAGATTAGCTATTGTGAAAAGTAGTTGATTAATTGGAGGGTAGTTAGAGTAGTGGCTTGCATTTAAGGCTTGCATACCATTTACTAAATCTTGAGCTTGATGTACTGGATATTGTCCTGCTGTTATAAAACTTTCTGGAGTATATAAATAAGGGTTTATCCCTTTTAAAATCATGCGTCCATCCCAAATAAATCTATAAAAATCCTGTGACAGGTTTGGTATTGCAACTAGAAATACCAAACGACTTATTATTGCTACTACCAGTAGTAGTTTAAAGCTGTTTTGTTTGTTGATTACTAGTTTTATAAATAATCCAAATAATCCAAATAATCCAAATAAAACAACATAAAGCGAAATTAATGTTGTGTAATCTGTTCTGACTAAGTCATAAGCAAAGATTCCGTACAAAAAACAACTAGCTAATATTAGCAGTAAGCTTAATGTATTAATCTTTAAAATAGAAGTGTTAAGCATGATGCATCCTGCGTTAGCGGTTGTAATGGCATCCTTTTTTGCTGTGTTTGATGTTTAAACACTGTTTAAAACTTAATCTTATTTTTTTGTTTTGATTAAGCCTAATTATACTAATGCAAAAAAGATATAATGGAAAACGCGACCCTTGTGGTAACGCCCAAATTATTATGCTTTTGAAGTTAAGGATTTAAAAAACACAAATCCAAATCCAATAGTTAACATTAAGTGAAACGGAAATAACCCAAAGTCTCCACCTTGATCACCAACTACAAATGCACTGTACATACCAAATGCAAAATATAGCATTAGTAAACCTTCAAAAACGACATTAACCGATATGTTTTTACGTAAATATTTGTTGCCTTTCCAACTGTCTTTTAATGTGCTGATATTAAATTTTGGGGTTCTTACAAAATCACTTCGTTTACCAATATGTCCTTCTAAAACTGCAATAGAGTTGTGTAAAGAAAAGCCCATTGCTATAGAGAAAAATGTAAAAAATAATGCTATGTATTTTAAAAAGTCTTTAAACGTGTTACCATGACTTTGTTTATACATAACCCAATAACAAACAAAAAATATAACTGTACTGATTACAAAAAAGCTCATGATATAAAAGTATGGTCTTAAGTGAGCATATTCGTTTTTAATATATAGCATTGGTATGCTTAATATACCTACAATTAGTACATTTAAAAACATGGTGCTGTTTAATAAATGAAGGATACCATGCAATTTAGTTTTAGCCGAAATGTTTTTGCTTGTTAATACACGACCAAGCATCTTGCGGAAGTTTTCTGCACCACCTTTATTCCATCTAAACTGTTGTGATCTTGCAGCACTGATAACCACTGGTAATTCGGCTGGAGTTTCAACATCTTCTAAATATTTAAACTTCCAGTTTTTAAGTTGTGCTCTATAACTTAGATCTAAATCTTCTGTTAATGTATCACCTTCCCAGTTTCCTGCGTCTAGAATACAATCTTTACGCCAGACACCTGCTGTACCATTAAAGTTTATAAAGTGTCCTTTGCTGCTACGTCCAACTTGTTCTAAAGTAAAGTGAGCATCTAAAGCAAAGGCTTGAATTTTTGTTAATGTAGAGTAATCTCTGTTGATGTGACCCCAACGTGTTTGTACAACACCAATTGCTGAATCCTTAAAAAACGGGATTGTTTTTTTAACCAGTTTGGTTTTGGTAAAAAATCGGCATCAAAAATTGCGATGTATTCTCCTTTTGCAACTTCTAAACCTTCTTTTAAAGCTCCTGCTTTAAAACCTTGTCTGTTTGTTCTGGTAATATGAGTGATATCAAGACCTTGTTGCTTTAGTTTTGCAACGTGTGCTTTTGTAGTTTGTACAGTCTCATCTGTAGAGTCATCTAGTACTTGAATCTCTAATTTATCCTTAGGATAGTCAATTAACGCTATGTTATCTAATAAACGATCCATAACATATAGCTCATTAAAAACAGGTAGCTGTATGGTTACAAATGGGATTTCTTCAGGGTTATTGAAGTTGAATTTTGGTGCGTTTTCTTTTTTCTTTTGAGCAGCTAAGTAGTTGAATAACAAGTTTAACTGTGCTAAAGCATACATAAAAATGAGAACTAGCGCAATGCTGTAAATAATAATGGTAATGGTTTGGAGAATCACTTTTTAAAACTGTATTTAAATATCCACGTTAATATTTTAACGCCAGCAAATATACTACCTTTTATTGTTCCTGAAACTTTTGAGACACCAATTCTATTACGATAGTTTACAGGCACTTCAATATAAGTCAGTTTTTGCTTCAAAGCTTTTAGTTGCATTTCTACTGTCCAACCATAGGTTTTATCTACCATATTTAAAGCTAGAAGCTTATTATATTTTATAGCTCTAAAGGGTCCAAGATCTGTAAATTTTGCACCAAAAAATAAAGACATTAGTGTTGTTGCTAGCCAATTTCCGAAAATTTGTTGCGGTGTCATACTACCTTCTTCTCTTAAGTTTTTAACACGTGCACCAATAACAAAATCTGTATTGTTGTCCAAAATAGGAGCTACTATTTTGGTTAATTCTTCTGGATAATCACTATAATCTCCATCTAAAAAAACAATTATATCAGGTTTGTTAGTTTGCTTAGCGATGTAATCCATACCTTTTAAACAGGCGTAACCATAACCTTTGTTACTTTCTTTTAAAACGGTGGCACCTGCATTTTTTGCATTAGTTTCTGTAAGATCTGTAGAGTTGTTGCTAACTACAATTACCTCATCTACTAATTTAGGAATATCGTTTATAACGTTTGCAATAGAATCTTGCTCGTTGTAGGCAGGAATGATGACTTTTATTTTGGTCATTTAAGGTCGCTTAATTTATTTTCTTTTTTAAAGGACTTTAAATCGGTCCATTCTTTTATTTTTTGTCCTGCTTTAAATTTTACAGCAGATATCAAATCTTCATTTTTATACATAAGACAATACCCGTTTTTTTGATTGTCTTTAAGTTGGCATTTATGATTTATTTTTTCGTTTTGATCATAAAACAGCCACCATTTTACTTTTTTATTAGTTAGATAATGACCTTCCTTTTCTTTTTTACCGCTTTCGCGGAAATATTGCCAATAGCCAGATTTTAGGTTTTGGTTAAAGCTTCCAAATTTAGAAATTACAGCGTTTTTATAATAGAATTTCCAAAATTTATTTTTTAAATCGTTTAAATAATGTCCTTCACTTTTAGTTTTTGTATTATCGTAATAGGTTTTCCAGTAACCATTTTTTAGACCATTAACATAACGACCTTGACTTTTTAAGTAGGTGTTTTTATAATAAGTTTTCCAGTAACCACTGGTTTTACCGTTAAGGTAATAGCCAGCTTTATGCAAGATGTTATTATTATGATAGTAGCTCCAATACTTTTCTTTTAAGCCTTTGTTATAATTGCCTTTAGCTTTAATTATTTTATTGTCGTGATACTCTATCCAATAACTTGTTTTAAGGTTGTTGCTATAGTTTCCTTTTTCTTTAATGCTTCCGTTTGGGTAGTAATAAACCCAAAAATCTATTTTGTTATTATCGTTAGTCCAACCTTTAGATAATAGGTTTCCGTTGTCATAATACGTCCTTACGTAAGTTTTTTCCGCGTAAGCGTTATAACCCAAAACAATAAAGCAATATAAAACAAAGGTTTTCATTTTATTTTTTGTTTACAAAGTCCATTAAGTCAACATCATTACCTAATAATACTTCTGTTGGATTGATACGTCCGTCCATTGTGTCGTTTTCTAATTTTAAAACACCTCTTGGGCAAACAGCACTACAAACACCACACCCAACACAACTTGAACGTACTATGTTTTCTCCTTTTTGGGCATAGGCACGTACATCAATCCCCATTTCGCAACTGTTAGAACAATTACCACATGAGATGCATTGTCCTCCATTGGTTGTAATTCTGAATTTTGAAAATAAACGTTGCTGAAATCCTAATATAGCTGCCATAGGACATCCAAATCTACACCAAGATCTACTACCTAAAATTGGGTAAAAACCTGTTCCGATAACTCCTGAAAATATTGAGCCTATGTAAATTCCATAGGTAGATCTTAAAGCACTACCTTTTACAAAAAATAAGTGATCGGTTGTAGATGTAAAGTGCATAATTAATAATAAAGCAATTACAACAGCGTAACCAATTGCACCAGCTTTGGCATCTTTACCAAGCTCTTTGCCTCTAAAATACATGACACCTGCAAATATGATGGTTAAAAACGCTATAACAGATATAATAAAAACATCACGTGTTAACCAAAAATTGTTACTGTCTTTGCCTAAATAGCTATAGACCATTGCTGTTGTCATAACTACAGAAAATACCAAAACAGTATGTATTAACCATCGCTCTAGCTTCCAAGCTGATAATTTTTTTGATGATAATTGTCTAAAGCTATCTCCTGCAGTTTCTGCTAATCCACCACAACCACAAACCCATGAGCAGTACCATCTTTTTCCGTATTTGTACGTTAAAATAGGTGTGATAATAAAGGTTGAAGCTATCCCAAAAATGATTAAAGCTAAACCTAAATTACCGTTGGACAAAAAGCCTTTTACAGACCACTCATCAAATATGTAATAATTTAAAGGCCAAACGCTTTTAAGGTCATAATATGGTAGATCATTATTCATGACGTACATGAATTCTGGTATTAAAAAAGCAAAACCTAACTGAAAAAACATAACAGAAACAGTTCGGATTTGCTGATAGCGATTATGTCTATATTTTAAAATGTATTTGTAACCAAATGCTAAAATAGCAATGGTATATAATGTCCCATAAACAAACCATTGACTAGCATTTCGACCACTTAATAAATTGCTTAAAGGGTCGAATAATCCAATTAAACCAGTGTTTGGAGCACCATCTTTAACTAAACCCAAATATTCAGGAAAAAAGTATAATACAATATAAAAACTGGTTAGTATGATACCTAAAGCCCAACCCCAAAATCCTCTGGATGAAATGGATTTATACCATACTCCGTCATTTTTTATACCTTCTAATTTGGTTAAATAAGCTTTTCTAGAATATATAATAATACCAACAGTAATCAATCCTAATGCTAGCGTTAAAAATAAAGCTGTATTTGGTAGGTTGACATTAAATAATGCTAATGCCAAAATTAATAGTCCAACAAGACCAATACCTAAAGCAAATTTTTGTTTTGTTGATATATGAAACGCATCTGGAGATGCTAATGACATACTGTGGTTTAATTTATTACTCATATTGGGATGTTGTTATACTGTTTGTAGTTGTTTGTTGTATGCTTTTAAGATATCTTGTTCAAAATGTTTGTAAAATTCTGGATCAAAATTGGCTTCTTTTAAATTGTTTATTACGTAATCTACATCACGTTGTTCTGTCAACCAAGTATCAAAAGTTTCGTGTCGCATTCGGATACCAAATGTATTGATGCCTAAAAATACTTTAGTGTCTTTGTTGTAAGCTACTGTTATGCATTTGGTGTCGTCTTGATGTTTCCAATGGAAATGTTTTTCATGCTCTGGACGTCCACGCTCGCCAAATACCCAACCGTAAGTTTGGTATTCGATATCTAAAAATTTTGCACTATTAAACCAATGTCCTGGTTTGTATTGAAGTTTATTTCCACAAATGGTTTGCGCTAAAGTTTCTCCCATCATACGTCCAGTGTACCAAACTGCTTCTATCGGACGTCTGTTACCAATTGCTTCGTGTTGCTCAGCACAATCTCCAATTGCATATACATCTTTGATGTTAGTTTCTAAATAACGATTGACTAAAACACCTCTATTTGTTTCTATTTTAGAGTCTTTTATAAACGAAATGTTTGGAGATACTCCAGCAGTCAGTCCAACTAGATTACAGGCTATTTCTTCTCCAGTTTCTTCAATAATTATGGATTTTACGTTTCCGTTATCGTCCGATTTAATTTCTTTTAAATTGGTATTTAATCTTAAATCAATGTGGTGATTTTTTATGTGTCTGTTAATCATTTGACTTTCCCCTTCAGGTAAAACACCATTCCAAAAACTAGTCTCTCTAACTAAAAAAGTGACTGGTATATCTCTGGAATTTAGCATTTCTGCCATTTCAATACCAATTAATCCTCCACCCACAATTACAGCATGTTTGCACACTTTGTTGTCTGGTGCAGTGTGCTGCATGTTATCTAAATCTTGTTTACTGTATAAGCCTTGAACGCCTTGTAAGTCTTGTCCTGGCCAACCAAATTTGTTAGGTTTACTTCCTGTGGCAATCACTAATTTATCATAAGTCATTGTATCACCTTCGGCAAAATGGAGTGTTTTGTTATCACTATCGATAGTATTGACATAGCCTTTTTTTAAGTCGATGCGGTTTTTCTCCCAAAACCAATTTTCGTAAGGTTGTGTGTGCTCAAATTTCATGTGACCCATGTACACATACATTAAAGCTGTACGAGAAAAAAGTAATCCGTTTCAGCAGAAACAATAGTGATTTTTTTATCCGATAATTTTCTGACGTGTCTTGCTAGAGTAACTCCAGAAATTCCGTTTCCTATAATGACGATGTGTTCCATAAATTGAGATTGTTAGATAGTCTGTCGTTTTTAAAGTTAAAAACTTAATTGGTTTAATAATTTAGAATGGATTTAAATTATTAGTATTTGTAAGTTTTTAAAACATATTGAGACGTCATTTTTTTTATTTTTTTGAAAGTTTTTGTTAAATGTTAAGACTTATTTGATGTTACAAAGATTTAAAACCCAATATAATGATGAAAAATAGCCTAATAATTGTGCTTGTTGTCAGCGGATTATTTTCCGCGAAAGCGCAAACCCTTAACGACTTTTTTACACAAACAGATGCCTTTTTAAAATCCTACGTGGTTAAAGGTAAAGTAGATTACAAAGCAGTAAAAGAAAACGTTGCTAGTTTAAACACAATTTTAACTATTGCAGATAATATTACTGTAGTTCAAACAGATGCTAAAAATTATCAAGCTTTTTGGATTAATGCGTACAACCTGTCTGTTATTAAAGGAATTGTTGACAATTATCCGATGGCTTCACCATTGGATAAAGCTGGTTTTTTTGATAAAACAACGTACAGTTTAGCAGGACAAAAGGTAACATTAAATACCATTGAAAATGAATTGCTAAGAGCTAAGTTTAATGATGCAAGATTTCATTTTGTACTAGTTTGCGGAGCTATTGGTTGTCCACCTTTAATTGCTAATGCTTATCTACCAAAAACATTGGATGCGCAATTAGAACAACAAACAAAACTAGCGTTAAATGGTGATTATTTTGTAAAAGTTAATGACAAAAAGAAAACTGTTGAAGTTTCCGAAATCATGAAATGGTACAATGAAGATTTTGTACAAAATGGTATGACTGAAATTGAATTTATAAATAAATACAGAACCAATCCAATACCTAAAAATTTTAAGTTAAAATACTTTTCTTACAACTGGAAACTTAACAAACAATAAAAAAAATATAACGCTTTCGCGGAAAGCAAAACAAAAAAAGCATGAAAAAACTAACTTTACTACTATTAGCTATTACAACTTCAATAACTGGATTTTCTCAAGATGAAGACACCTCAGGAAGTAACATTCAAACCTACACACCTTCAAAATTATTAAGCCAAGGACAATGGGATATTAAGTTTTTTAATAACCTTTATACACAAACAGAAAGTACGTTTACATCTGGTACTGAAGCTAGAGAAACTTATTTTACATCAACTGTAGATGTGTTTACAGGTATTAGTGCTAACAACCGTTTTAATGTTGGTTTATTATTAGAGTTTAGGTCTAATGTAATTGGAGATCGTGATGCTTTAGATGTGTTTAAATTTGATGGTGAATCAAATACAGCACGTTCTGGTTTTACATCTTTTGCGCCTGCAGTTAAATTTAATCCTATAAAAAGTGTTAGTAATTTTACTATCCAGACAGCGTTTCATATTCCTTTAGTTGATAACGAAAGTGAAAACGGAGTATTTTTAGATCAAAAAGGGTTTACGTTTCAAAATCGTTTTTTTTATGATTATAATTTTAACTCTAAATGGCAACTATTTACAGAGCTTAATACAGAATATCACTTTGGTAAAAAAGAAGATAGTTTTGCTAATAACAGTTTAAGTTTAACACCAGGTTTGTTTTTAAGTTATTTTCCGAGTTCTAAATTTACCGTTTTAGGATTGGTACAACATTCACAACGTATAGATACGGGTAATGATTTTGAACAAGATTTTACTGCAGTTGGTGGAGGAGCAAAATATCAAATTAGTGATGTATTAAATATTGAAACTTTGTACTCTAAATTTGTTAGAGGTAGTAATACTGGTTTAGGACAATCTTTTAATATTGGTTTAAGAGCCTTGTTTTAATAAATAACATTAATTTAAAAGTAAATATATCCTGCTGAAAAGCGGGATTTATTTATATTTAGTCAAAAAATATAATGCGCTTCATTCAGATTTTACTTATTGTAATTTTACTTCAATCTTGCACAGCTCAAGACAAAAAAATAAACGGAGTTAGTTTTGTTGCTCATAGAGATAGTATTACTCAAAAAAATATTAACCCTTTATTAAATGTTAATGCCAATTATGCTGCAATTATGCCTTTTGCTATGGTTAGACATTTAGAGCATCCTGTTGTTAATTTTGATGCAGAAAGACAATGGTTTGGCGAAACTATTATAGGAGGGAAACAATACATTAATACTTTAAAAAACAACAGTATTGATGCTATGTTAAAGCCTCAAATTTGGGTTAGAAAAGGCGAGTTTACTGGTTTTTTAAAAATGAAATCTGATGAAGATTGGTTAACTTTTGAAAAAACGTATTCTAAATTTATTTTAACCTTTGCCAAGGTAGCTCAAGACACTAATACACCAATTTTTTGTATTGGTACAGAGTTAGAACAATTTGTTAAAGCTAGACCAGAATATTGGTTTAATTTAATTAATGAGATTCGTGAAATTTATAATGGTAAATTAACCTATGCTGCTAATTGGAATGAATTTGAAAAAACACCCTTTTGGGACCAGTTAGATTATATAGGTGTTGACGCTTATTTTCCGGTTAGCGATAGTAAAACACCTACTGTTGCAGAGTGCTTAGAAGGATGGATTTTGCATAAAACAACTCTGAAAAGTTTTTCAGAAAAATTTAATAAACCAATTTTGTTTACCGAGTTTGGTTACCGTAGCATAGATTATGCAGCTAAAGCACCATGGACTGTAGATAGAATAGAAGAAAGTGTTAACCTAGAAGCACAAGTTAATACCACGAAAGCCTTATTTGAAGCTTTTTGGAAAGAAGACTGGTTTGCTGGAGGTTTTGTTTGGAAATGGTTTATAAATCATGACAAAGTTGGAGGTGTTGATAATAATCGATTTACTCCACAAAACAAACCTGCTGAAAGCCTTATTAAAGAACATTATAAAGTAAATTAGATGAAGTATTTAGTATTTGTTTTAACCTTTTTGGAGTTACAATTGCGCAATCGCAAAACATTACAGATTTAAAAATACAAGGTAATAAAAAGCTAAAATCTAGTTTTGTGAAAAAAGTAGCTAATGCTAAAGCTGGTGTTGTTTTGGATAGTATCCAATTAGATGAAGATATTAAATTATTAAAGCGATTACCATCTGTTTCTCATGCGTATTATCAAGTATTTCCATCAGAAAATGGAGATTACAATGTGTTTTATAATATCGAAGAAAATTTTACCATCATACCTTCCTTTAATGTATATACCTCAAATGATGGCGAGTTTGCTTACAGGCTTGGAGTGTATGAGTTTAACCTTTTAGGTCAAAATATGATTTTTGGTGGATTTTATCAAAAAGACATATTTAGTTCATATGGTATAAATTTTAGAGCACCTTATTTGTTTAGTCGTCAGTTTGGTTTGGCGGTAAATCATCAAGATTTACAAACCTTAGAACCTGTTTTTTTGATAACACAACTTCAGATTATAGATACAGAAACAAGTCTTTTGAAGTTTTGGGATTGTATCAGCCTAACTTTAATAACCGTTTTGAGTTTGGACTTAATTATTTCTTAGAAGAGTATCAATACAGATCAGGTGCAACCAGTCCAGATGTACCACAGGATTTAAGTGTCAATAAATTATTATATAAAGGTATTTATGAGTACAATAACTTAGACTATAATTATCAATATGTATCAGGTTTTAAAAGTCAATTAAACGTACAATATGTAACGTCTACTAGTGATGATTTACCTGAGTTTTTAATTGGATGGAATGATTTTAATTATTACAAAAGAGTAGGGCAAAGAGGGAATTGGGCAACACGTGTTAGATTAGGATTGTCAAGTAATGACGAAACGCCTTTTGCACCATTTTCAGTAGATAACAATTTAAACATTAGAGGTGTTGGTAATACCATTGATAGAGGTACAGGAGCAGTCGTTTTAAATACGGAATATAGACATACATTATACGAAAAAGGTTGGTTTGCACTACAAGGTAATGCGTTTGTGGATGCAGGAAGTTGGCGAAATCCTGGTGGAGATTTAGGCGATTTTGGTGATGCCGATAATTTACGAGTGTTTCCTGGAGTAGGCTTGCGTTTTATACACAAATCTATCTTTAATGCTATTTTTAGAATAGATTATGGTTACGGAGTTTCAGAAAAAGATGGTCAAGGCTTGGTCTTTGGTATCGGTCAGTATTTTTAATAATAGGCTTAATTTATTTAAATATTATAGTATAATATGAAATTAAATAGAAACTTTGTAGTTGGTGATATTCATGGAGGATTAAAAGGGTTAAAGCAATTGCTAGAGCGTATTGGTTTGACTGAAGATGATAGCTTTATATTTTTAGGAGATTATGTAGATGGTTGGAGCGAATCTGCACAGGTTATTCATTTTTTAATGGAGTTTTCTAAGCAATACAATTGTATTTTTATAAAAGGAAATCATGATGCTTGGTGTCAACAATGGTTGGAAGATAAAACCGTAAATCAAGCTTGGTTTGTTAATGGAGGTGAAGGTACAATAGCAAGTTATAAACCGTTTTCAGACGAAGATAAAGCCATGCATTTACAGTTTTTTAAACAAATGAAGTTGTATCATCTTAACACTAATAAGCAATTGTTTTTGCATGCTGGATTTACATCAATGCATGGAGCAGATAAAGAAATACATCCTGAGACTTTATATTTTGACAGAACCCTCTGGGAAATGGCAGTCACTATGGATAAAAGAGTAAAAAAAGACTCAGTATTATATCCTAAACGTTTAAAGCATTATCACGAAATTTATATAGGACATACGCCAACGATTAGATTTAACTCCGATCAACCAATGCAAGCCATTAATGTATGGAATATTGATACAGGAGCTGCATTTACTGGTAAAGTTTCAGCTGTAAATATTGAAGATAAAACCGTATTTCAAAGTGATAATTTACCTAAGTTATATCCAGATGAAACAGGACGAAATAGTACGTCTTATAATTCTTCTATATAAATATTAAGGATATCAACGTTTACAGATTTTGTTCAAATAATAATCATGTAAATCTTTAGCAGAAGCACCAAACCATTTTTTTATATAAATCACTAAATAATGGTATTGTAGTGTCCAAACGCCATGTTTTTGATATAACCTAGCTGAGGTTTTAAGCTTATGGTTAATCACAACAAATTCTTTACGTTTATAAAGTTCATTTATTAAAATATTGTCTTCGTAGATTATATAATTTTCATCATAACCACCAATATCATTAAATAACACTTTGGTTATAAACTGACTTTGATCACCACCACGACTTGCACGCCAAGAAAACTGAGTTAACCAACTAGTAAAACGTAGCCACCAATGGTTGCTATCAAATTGTAATCTAAAACAACCAGCATTATTACCTTTTTTAATTTCATCTAAAATTAATTGGTCATATCTGTTAGGCGGAAAAGAATCTGCGTGTAAAAAATAAAGTATATCTCCTTTTGAAGCTTTGGCACCAAGATTCATTTGTTTAGCACGACCTTTTTCAGAATGTAAAACTTTAATATTTAAACCTAATGCTTGGATAATTGAAACGGTATTATCTGTACTTCCACCATCCACAACTATAATCTCTTGGATGGTGTTTAAAGAAGCATTATCAATTAAATGACATAATACTTCTGTAATGTGTTTAGCTTCGTTTAAAACCGGAATAATAATACTTATCATGCTGTATTTACGTAAGTTTTATTAGGTTGGTTTTAGTTGTTTAAGTCCCAGTTGTAATCTTTGTAACTAATTTTAGCTTTCGCTGAAATTGTTAAGTCTGTATACTTGTTCAAAAAATCAATTAAACTTCCGTTTTGCTCAAAATCTTTACTAAACCATTTAAAGATTTTAGATATTTTTAAAACGTTTTCAGAGATTTCATTTCTGTTTGTATCACTTAAAAACTCTTGAGTAGCCAAGGTTAATTGTTGTTCTAAATTATCTGCTGTAAAGGCAGTATTTTGTAATTTAGGACAAGAATAAGAAGCACAAACAATAGCAAAGTGGATGCGCGGTTCGTCCATTTTACGTAGTATTTTATGCTCGATATCTTCAAGATTATACCATTTATCACCAAATTGCCATAAGCGCTGTTCCCAAGGGTTTTTAATATCTTTTATGCTTTTTACAGGATAATTTTTTATAATTAAATCTATTGTTAAAGCATTATAAGCATTAATCCAAAAGGCTAACTTTTCTTCTTTTGACCAATCCTCTATATTTTCAGCGTGAGTTAAAGCATCGATGTAAATAGCAAGAGTAGTTTTGTCTTCTCTAAATTGTTTGTAATCTACGTTTCCTGAGACAGAAACATGTTTTTGTAAGAGGTCATTCCATCTTTGGTGACTAAAATTATCTGTTTTTGTAGTCTTAGGAGGCAAAGGAGGTAGTGGTATTTTTTCTGTAAGTTCTATAGTTCCGGTTGGAGAAGAAAGTGTGTCCTTCTTTACAGTATTGACTATATCTTTTTTACTTTCAGCTTCAACTATAGCTTCTTTTTTTAAATTAACAGTTGCTATTTGGGTATTTGATACAGTTTGTTTTGTGCTTTTACAAGCGCAGAACAAGACTAATAATGTTAAAGCTATAAGTTGTTTCATTTTTTTAAAGGATATAATTCTTGACTTATAAAATCTTTAGGAAACGTTTCGTCACCTTCAAACCCCAACTCGATATCACGACCATCATGTGGTATATAATTGGTTTTAAAAATATAATCCCAAATACTTAGGGTTATACCAAAGTTAACGCCAAATTTTGTGTGCTCTGGTAAGTGTTTTACATGATGCCAAATATGCATTTTTGGATTGTTAAATACATACTTTAAAACACCATAATCCCAACCTAAATTGGCATGGTTTAAGTGTCCAACGGTTATTGCAAAAAAGTGGACTATTGCAACGTGTTGTGCATCAAAACCTCCAATTATTGCAATTGGTATGTATAACATGGATTTGTATAAAACTGGTTCCATCCAATGGTAGCGTAAATGGGCTGCAAATCCCATTTCTTTGACACTGTGATGTACTTTATGGAAGTTCCATAAAAATTCAAAACGATGTAATAAATTATGAGTTATCCATTGCGTAAAATCTGAAATTATAAAGAAGGTAAATAGTCCTAGCCATAATGGTAAATTATCTACATCAAACAGTTGAAAACTTGAAATTGATAAACCAACAACGCCTAAAATATCATCAAAAAAACTTGCAGCAGTATTAGATAAGGCTATTAAAACAATAAGATTCAGTAAAAAGAAATTAAAAAACATGTAAAACGTATCCAACCAAAAATCCTTGCGAAAAATAGATTGCTTTTTACGCCAAGGAAACATAATTTCTAAACCCCAAACAACTAATGATATTATGATTAATCCATAAAAATAGTTGTCCCAGTTATTTGGGAAAATAATTTGGTGTTTTAGGTAGTTCCAATAGCCAAAGTAGGCGTTTTTTATAATGTCTAAATACTTTTCCATAGTTGGCTAAATTAGCCTTTTAGTTACTTTTTTGATGTAACTAAAGTTACATCGTGTTATAATGATTCTATCAACCCTTTAAATAGTGTAATCATATCAGGTTCTGCTTTATTAGCCATTGCAATAATTTCACTAATATCTACAGGTTTTAGATTACTTGGGTCGCACTCGTCTGTTAAAACTGACACTGCAGCTACCTTTAAATTTAAATGATTAGCTACAATTACTTCTGGGACAGTACTCATACCTACTGCATCTGCACCAATAATTTTAAGCATGCGGTATTCTGCTCTAGTTTCTAATTGTGGTCCAACAACACTAGCGTAAACACCTTCATGTAATTTTATATTATTAGATTTTGCTATAGCTTTAATTTTTGCATTTATGTCTAAATCATAAGGTGCACTCATGTCTGCAAAACGCTCGCCAAGCTCAGCGACACCTTTAAAAGCTAGAGGTGAACTTCCTTGTAAGTTAATATGATCGTCAATAAGCATTAATTCGCCTTTCTTAAAGTCTAAATTAATAGCTCCAGAAGCATTAGAAACCAATAATGTTTTGATACCCAATTTTTCCATAATTCTAACTGGGTAAGTAACATCTTGTAAACTGTAACCTTCATAAACATGAAAACGACCTTGCATTACAATTACTTTTTTTCCAGCTAATGTTCCGTAAATTAATTTTCCTTTATGAAACTCGACAGTAGCAGTTGGGAAATTAGGAATGTGATTATAGCTCACTTCATGTATAACTTCAAGTTCATCGGTTAATTTTCCTAATCCAGTACCTAAAATAATACCAACTTCTGGTTGGTCAAATCCTTTTTCTTTTAGGTATTCTACGGTTTTATTTATTTGCTTTATCATGTTCAATTAAGGCTTTTAAGGTTTGGTTGTTGGACATATCTTCATATGTATCAACATCATTTAATGGTTCTAACAAAAATACGTTTTCCTTAATTAAATCCTTCATGGTGTCTTCAAAAACTGTTTCGGTTCCCCAAGATTTATTTTCAAAAACAGCAGGATGCAATTGTTTCATTGCTAAAAGATAATAGCCACCATCTAAAGCAGGTCCAATTACTACATCATTATTATCTAAAGCGTCAAAAGCTTGATTAATATGTTCGGGTTTTAGATCGTATAAATCGCTACCAACAATAATTATTTTGGTGTAGCCAGAATCAAAACCCGTTTTAAATGCATTAGACATTCTTAGACCTAAGTGGTCACCCAATTGTTGGTGTTTTTGATATATGTCAGGATTCCAAAGGTCGTTTTCTCTAATTTTAACCGAGTAATATACAGCCTTGTCACAGTCTATTTGTTGTAAGACACTTTCGGTATGTTCTAATAATTTTTTATAAATCGCTAAAGCGGAAATATTGCCAATAGTCTTAGCTAATCGTGTTTTTACTTTTCCTAATTCAGGGTTTCTGGTAAAGGTTATTACTAGATTTTTATGCATGAATTTTTATTTTTTTGTGGAAGTTGTTTCAAATACTTTTATCCCTTTAGTTAGCCATTTGCTCCAAGCTTCATTAAAAGTATGTATTAGTTCTGTTTGATTGTCTTCGGAATCTACTACAGTAAAATCATTGTTTTTCCATTCAAATATGCCTCCGTAAAGATTCAGGACATTAGTGTAGCCTTCGTCTTTTAGTTTTTTTGCAATGTTTTCAGATCGTATTCCTAAAGAGCAATAGACTACTATTTTTTGGTCTTTATTAGTGTATTTTTCTGTAACTGTTTTGATGTCAAAAAAATCGTAACCTACTAAAGTTGCATTTTTAATGTGACTGACTTCGTATTCTTTAGGTTCTCTAGCATCTAATATAATAGCATCAGTTTTTGGCATTGCTAATTCTTGCACAGAAATATAAGGAACGCTGTTTTTGTTGTGTTTTTTTAGTAACTCATCCAACGTGTCTTGCGCTATGCTTTGTGCAGCAAAAAGACTTATAAATAAAAATAATACTGTTTTCATAGTGTTATAAATTAATTCCGAAACCTTGTAATCCACTTTCAATAGCTGGTAAAATCTCGGTATTATCCCAAATACCAGTCACTATTGTTCTTGCGTATTCTTCAGGCAATAGTCCGTTTTTCATTAAGTTATTGGTTAACTTATAATTATAGTCGAGCGTATGATGTGTAAATTTCACTTCACCATTAATTTCTTCTAAAATGGCATACCAAACTTGTGGTGAGCCATCGTTAGCAGGCATACCAATAACACCTGGATTTAGCCATAATTTATTGTCTTGCTCATGGCTAAAAGGTAATCCACAATGTCCAGCAACAATAACATCGCTTTTAGTTTTGTCTATTGTTTTGGCCTTGATATTCCAGTCGGTAGATTTAAATACAAATTCTGATACATTAAAATAATCACCATGTACAACGGTTACTTTTTTATTAGCATAATTAAAAGTGATATGATCCGGAAACGTTGCTAAATACGCTATCGAGTTTTTGCTCAGTTTGCTTTGTGCATAAGGATACCAAAGTTTAGAAAATCCATCACATCGTGAACCCTCAGTAAAATCACAACCGCAATCTTCTTCGCCTTCTATAAGTTGTATTTCTACATTACCTAAAATACTTTTAGCATTCCAAATTTTTAAAAGCTGAACCGTTTCTTCTGGTTGTGCGCAATAGCCAACAACGTCTCCTGTGCAAATACAGTTTTCTGGAGCAATATTTTGCTGTTCAGCAATAGCTTTAAGTGCTTCTAAGGCTTGAAGATTACTGTAAACGCCTCCAAAAAGTAAGACTTTACCAGATAATGTGCCTATATTATTTATTGTTTTATCCATCTAGGAACGAAATATAAAAGGTTACAACTAAAAATTCCCCAAACATTTACCCAAAGTAAATCTGCATAACGACCCTTTGTAAAAATTAAAGCTTCTGGGAAAACTTTGAATACTAATAAAAATCCAAAAAGGATACCACAACCAATACTTAAATAAAAGCTAATTTTTGGCACTTTATAATTCCAGAATATAAATATTGGTGTTAAGCCAATCACCATAGTTCCAGATATTGTGGTGGCAGAGAGGATTTCGGCATTAAAAAATATGGGAATCGTACCAAGCACAGCGATTGCTACCATCGCTAATCTACCAAATGTTAAGCTTTTACCTAATCCTAAATCGGCTGCTAATAATTTTGAAAACGATGAAAACGTTGAATCTAAGGTTGATGCTGCTGAGGTAATCATAATAAAATTAATTACTAATAATACCGTAACTCCAAATGCTTTTCCAACCTCTACAGCTGCTTGTCCTTTTAAACCTTGAGTTTGTGCATACACACCAATTAAACTAAAAAGTACAATACAAATAGCTCCTAGTAAACTAGCCCACAAAAAGCTTTTTCTAGTCACTTTTGGCGAACTAATAAAAGCTCTGTCTGTTAAAACTGGATCATGAAAAGGATAACTAAACGATTGAATTATGGCTGCAAAAAAGAGGTTTAGACCTAGGTCATAACTCCAAGTTCCTGAAGTTACAATGTCTTTTGTGCTAAAATTTTCAACTGAAAAAATAGTATATAAAATAATGATTAATAATACAGAAAATAAAACCATTTGTATCACGTCTGTAAATATCGAGCTGCTTAATCCTCCTTTTATGGCATAGCTAAGTGTCAATACTGTAAATACAATGATGGCTGTGTAATAGCTAGCACTTCCTGTTTCTCCAAAGTAAGAGCCAATTACCATGGTATTACTCCAAACCTCATTAAATAATCTAATGATGATTAAAAACGTGAACACAGCTACCGCTTTTTTTCCAAATTTACTAGTTAAAAAGTCATGAATACTTGCAAATCCACCTTTGGTACGTAATTGATAAATTAGTAATCCTGCAACCGCAAAACTTAAATAATAGCCAGCATAGGCGACACCTCCAACCAGGCCAAAATCTAATCCTAAATTGGCAGCATTAGTAATACTTTTGGCAAAAATCCAAGAGATTATTAAACTACCAGTTAAAACTAAAACATTTGGTGACTTTTTATTGTGATTAGCTTTAAAAAAAGATGCAGTGGTTTTTGAATAAGGTGATAAGGCAAACAAGATTAAACTTGATGCGATCACTAAAATCCATTGCCAAATTTCTGTATTCATGTGTTAGTTTTGATCCCACCAAACAGGGAAGTTAATATCATTACCATTAGTTGCACTGGCTGCTTGATTATAATTTTCGGCATTTAATGCTTCTTCTTCTGCTGGATAAGGCATCCTTACAGGTATTAATCCATTGTTTAAACTTGCAGATATTGCATTAAACTCAGGAAAACCTGTGCGTCTGTATTCTAGCCAACCTTCATAACCATTTATAAGATTGGCAATCCATTTTTGGGTGATAATTTGTTGTAAAGGCGTTGTTCCTGGTGCATTATAAGCAGCATTGGTTGTTAGGTAAGTTGCAGGTAAGTCGGTTTGCCAGTATTCAAAAGCTTGTGAGACTCCAGTTTCATATAATTCTTGTGTATTGGCACTAATTAACCCTTTTAAAGCAGCTTCAGCTAAAATAAAATGAACTTCCCAAGAGGTTATAAAATTAGCATCCAAAACCGAAGTGTCTTCTCTAAAAGCACTTCCAGCTAAAGAATAGTCTGCCAAAGCAATTGATGTTGATGACGCGTCAATACCATTAAGTAAACCATTAAATTGATTGGAAGACGAGTTTTCAAAAGGTTTGAAAAATGTGCTCATTCTATTGTCATTCAGGTCAATCAAAATGTTTTCCATGGTTTCCGATAGGACAAAATTATTGAAATCTCCTACTCTTAATTGAGCTAATCTAAAACTATTTGGATCCGTGTTTGTAAAGTTGAATATAGCATTTTCAGCTGTAGCTGAAATATAATTACCTTCATTATATAAGGTTTGTAATTGAGTAGAAACATCCACTTGATCGGAAATACGAAGCAAATATTTCAATTTTAAACTATTTGCAAATTTTACCCAAGCGTCTAAATCACCATTAAATAAAATATCTCCTTCCAACGGAATTGCTAAATCGTAATTTGTAATCGCTTCAATCCCTTTATCAAGGTTATCTAAAATACCGTTTTCATTTAAATAAATAGATTCTTGACTGTCATAACTTGGTGTAACGGTTCCCTCAATACCATTAAAGGCTTCAAAATAGGGCACATCACCAAACAAATCTGTTAATCCTGCTGCCATATATGCTTTTAAAATTAAAGCAGGACCTTCATAAACCTTAAAGGTTGAGGTGGTTTTGGATTGTGTTAATATAATTTCGTTATCACGTAAATTGGTGTAAAATATTGGCCAAGGATTTCCGCCTAATTGTGGCGATTTCAAGGCGTGTCTGTCAAATAAATTGAAATCTAAAGCAGTCCTGTGTTGCGATAATAAATCGCCAGCAACAAAACCTTCATAACTCATTTGTTCTCCAAAATCATAAATAACTTGGCGTAGTAGCAAACTAGGTTGTACTGTGTTTGGAGCATTAGGATTGGTGTTTATATCTTCAAAGTCTTTAGTGCAACTTGTTGTTAAAACAAGTGTAAAAAAGCTTAATATGTATAATGTTTTTTTCATGATGTTTCTATTAAAAATTTAAACTTGCTTTTAATCCAAAACTGCGTGATGTGGCATAACTCATGTCTTCCACACCGCTAACAAAACCGTTACCTTGTACTGCTAATTGTTCTGGGTCAAAGTGTGGGTTTTCAGTGATAACAAATAGATTTTTGCCAATTAAAGACACTGCAATGTCTCCACCTTCTTTTAAGCCTAAAAAGCCTTCTTTTAATTTAAAATTATAACCAACAGAAAATTGTCTCAATTTTAAGTAAGACGCATCGTAGACGTTATTTTCTTCGTGATTTCTGTCGTAAAACTGTCTGTAATAACTTTCTGCTGTAATGGCAACAGTGTTAGGTGCTCCAGATTGTGTGACACCTTCTGCAATAATACCATCTTCTGGTCTGTATTCTGTTTCGGCTAATTGTCCTCCAACGTTACCCAAAGCACTTGTTCTAGATACAATTTCACCACCTTGTCTCCAATCAAACAAAAAGCTAGCAGACCAGTTTTTGTAGTTAAAATCGTTGCTCCAACCTAACGTGAAATCTGGATTATAGTTCCCTAATTTTTGCAGGTTGTTATCTGCAATGTAGTTTCCGTTATCATCAATTATAAATTGACCATTTTCATTTTTTAAATATCCAGTACCATAAATGTCTCCAATCTGTCCTCCTTCTTCAACTTGAAACCAAACCGTTTGATTGGCACTATCGTAAATTCGGCTGTAAGCCAAAGTTAAACGTCCATCTTCTTGAGGTAACTCTTCGATAGTTGCTTTGTTTTTAGCAAAATTAAAGGTTGTATTCCATTTAAAATTAGACGTTTTAATAGGAGTGAAGCCAGCTATAATTTCGACACCAGTCGATTTTACTTTTCCACCATTTACAACTTGTTGTTCATAACCTGACGAAATTGGTATTGGTAATGAAATTATTTGATCTTTAGTTATAGCATTATAATAGGTAAAGTCAAAACGAATACGATCTTTTAAGAAACGTAAATCTGCACCAAATTCGTAATTTGTGGTGCTTTCTGGTTTTAATTCTGAATTAGGAATAAAATTCTGATTACTAAAAGTAGGTTGACTATTAAAAGGTGTTTGCGATACAAAAGCTCCGGAAGTTTGATACGGATTAGTATCGTTACCAACCTGTGCCACACTGGCTCTTAGTTTTGCAAAAGACACAGCTTCAGGAAGCTCTGCAACATTAGATAAAATAAAACTGGCTGAAGCCGAAGGATAGAAAAAAGAAGTACCATCCACCGAAAAAGGTGTTGCTAAAGCACTAGACCAATCATTACGACCAGTAATGTCTAAAAACAGAAAATCTTTATAGCCTAATTTTGCTATCCCGTAAAAGGAATTGATACGTTTTTTAGATTCAAACTGAAACACTTCAATAGGTGATGCAGCATTATTTAAATTAAAAATTCCAGGCTGCGCCAAACTAACCGTTTGTGATTGTTTGGTCGATGCTGTTTGGTTTAATCGGTTTCCACCAATGGATACATCTAGTTTAAAATCGCCAAACGAATTATTGTAGTTTAATAGAAAATCGGTGTTAACTTCTCTGTAAAACACATCATGTTCTGCGTAAGCTCCATTCTGAAAACGATTACTAGAATACGCACGTTTTAGTATTCTTTTTTCAGACGAATAATCCATTCCTGTTCTAACCTGAAGATTTAAATGGTCTGTAAATTTATGTGTAATAGCTACGTTTCCGAAGACACGATCCCGATTAAAACTATTTGTGTTTTCGTATAAAATAAAATAAGGATTATCAAAAAAGGTGTAGTTAAAGCTGTATTGTTGTACACCTTCTAAACCTGGTTGCCAATAGTTTTTTAAGCTATTAATATCAAGGCTTCGTGGTCCCCAAGCTACCAAACTGTAATTTACATTTTCGCTACCATAACCGTTAGATGGTCTGTTATCACTTGTGGAATTGGTGTAAGAGAATGAGGTTGAAATAGTCGTTTTTTCTGTAGGCTCAAAATTTAGTTTTGCAGCAACAGTTTGTCGGTCTAAATTTACACCAGGAATAATAGATTCGCTTCTTAAATCTGTAAACGATAATCTATAATCACCAGTATCAAAACCATTAGAAATAGCAATATTATTTATTGTAGTAATTCCTGTTTGGTAAAAATCTTTTAAGTTATCTGGATTAGATTGAAATAAGGTTGGTGTAATTGCGTCACCAGAATATAAAGCAGTATCTCCACCACGTACAATAGTTCCGTTTGCTAATGTCACAGGACTATTAAATTGCGGAAGGTAAATACCAGCATCCAATTGCGGTCCCCAAGAATAGGTGATGTTATCATTAATTCCGCCTCCAAGACCATCGACATATTCAAATTGTCCAGAATTACCTTGACCGTAACTATTCTGAAAGTCCGGTAATCTAAATGCATTGTCCACGAATAACGACGTGTTAATGCTAATCCCTAAACCTTTAGTTTTTTTACCATCTTTGGTTTTAATAACAATCACTCCGTTTGATGCGCGCGTACCATATAAAGCAGCAGCACTTGGACCTTTTAATACAGAAACCTCTTCGATATCGTCTGCATTAACTTCCATAGCTCCATTTCCAAAATCTATTTCCTGAAAACCAGCAGCAGCTTCGTTTGTAAAGTTAAAAACAGTATTGTTATTAATTGGAACACCATCCACTACAAACAAAGGATTGTTGTTAGAAAATGAGGCTTCACCACGAATAGTTATTTTTGAAGACGATCCAACACCTGTGGCACCTTGAGAGACTGTTACACCTGCAAGTTTACCAGCCAAATTATCAATAAAGTTAACCGTTTTAACTTCGGTTAAACCCTCACTTTTTAAAGATTGTACTACGTATCCAAGTTCTTTTGTATCTCGTTCAAGACCCAAAGCAGTGATAACTACTTCGTCTAAATTAGAGGTGTCCTCTTCCAAAATAACATTAATAACCGATTGATTATTAATTGCAATTTGTTGTGTTTTGTACCCAATAAATGAGAATGTTAAGTTTTCCGTTTCGTCAGAAATTGTAATAGAATAATAACCGCTATTATCGGATATTGTTCCGTTATTTTGGTCTGCCAAAATATTGACGTATGCTAAAGTTTGTCCATCTTCAGCACTTGTAATTGTACCAGTAATTGTAGTTTGAGCAACGCTAAATGTACAAACAAGTAGCAAAGCACATAAGTAAATGTGTTTCATTAAATAAAGATTAGTTTCAGTGATTTTTTGGCTAAAAGCCTTTAGTTTTTAACAGAAACTAATGCAGGAGATCCTTTATTAAAAGGTAATTGTACTGGTAGTAATGTGCGATGTAACGCTACGTGTTTAAATATCGCTTTCGCGGAAATACATAGCTGTAATAATATTATTTTTAGTGCTTTTGAAACCGTTTTGTAACTATTTAAAATTGCTTTTAAGTCTTTAAACGAATCGATGTCGTCTAAGGTTTCAAGTGTGCTAAAAGTGATTTTAGTTGAAGATAAGCAGTGTAATGTTGTGCTTTTTAATTCTGAGGATTTCCAAGGTAAATTTTTAAATTGCTTAGCATTAAACAAGTTTTTGGTTAAGCCCATTAAATAAAAGCCACCATCTTTTGACGGTCCAAAAACCAACTGATTGTTGTTTAGTTTTTGGTAAGCTTCATTAATATGTTTTGTTTTTAAGTGTGGCGTGTCATTTCCTATAGAAATAACATTATTATAACCGCTATCAAAAAGTGATTGAATAGCATTTGTAAATCGATCACCAAAGTTTAAACCTTGTTGCTGTGTTTCGGTAAAATGAAAAAATGGTAATCCTGTTTTTTTAACTTTTCTAATCGTATCGTTTGTAAGGGTTTCAAACAACTGACTATCCGCAAAAGATTTGCGTTTAGCATCCTCTTTAGCAGAATTAGAAAAAATTAAAATGGCAGTTTTAGTCTTCATTTATAGATTTCCGCAACAGCGAAAAAAGTTAGTTTTATATTAAGCAACAACACCTTGACAGCTGCTTCCTGCTCCTGCAGTGCAACCGTAACAATGTTGTGAAATTACTATGTTTCTACCTTCAAGTAGTTCGGTTTTATAGTCTGATATGTGTTTAGATTTGCTATTTACAGGTAACTCTAACATTTGGTTAAAATCGCAATCAAATAAATACCCATCCCAACTTACAGACAGTGTATTGGTACACATGACGTTTGCAACTGCAGCTGGATTATAAGCCTCTACTAATGAGTACATGTAATCTTCGTAGTTTTCTGAAGCTATTAAAAAGTCTAAAAATCTAGCAATCGGTAAGTTAGTAATCGCAAATAAGTTATGAAACTGGATGCTAAAATCTTCCATCAACGCTTTTTTGAAATCTTTTTCCATAGCCATTTGATCACCAGGTAAAAATGCACCTGAAGGATTATAAACTAAGTCCAGTTTTAAGTCGCTTCCTGGCATACCGTAACCAACAGCATTTAATTCTTGTAAGGCTTTAATAGACATATCAAACACACCTTTACCACGTTGTTTGTCTGTTTTACCACGAGTCCAATGTGGCATTGAGCTTATAACATGAATGTTATGCTTTTTGAAAAACTGTGGTAAATCGTAATACTTTTTGTTAGCACGAATAATGGTTAAATTAGAACGCACGATAAAGTCTTTAATTCCAATTTTTGAAGCTTCTTCAACAAACCATCTAAAGTTAGGATTCATTTCTGGAGCACCTCCTGTTAAGTCTAATGTGTGTGCTCCTGTTGTTTTAATAACATCCAAGATTTGTTGCATCGTCTCTTGGGTCATGATTTCTTTTCGGTCTGGACCAGCATCTACGTGACAATGCTCACACACTTGATTACACATGTAACCAACGTTAATTTGTAAAATTTCTAGAGGTTTTGCTTTAAGCGGAAACTGACTAGTTTCGGAAATTTTATTTTTAAAAGTCGGTAATTCGCCATCAGCAAAAATTCCGCCAGATAAAATTTCTAGTTGTTTGTTGCTTTTTGCTAAATCGCTACCTAATTTTTTAAGAGATTTTGTTGCCATTAATCGTGTTATCTTGTTTGTAATTCTTACGTAAGTAAACTTGTTACAGTTTTATATTAACCATCTAATTTGTTCACTTTATTCATCATTTGCACACCATGTACTAAAGTTGCTCCACTTTTTATTGCAGCACCAACGTGTATGGCTTCCATCATTTCTTCTTTTGTAACACCACGTTGTAAACCATCTTTAGTATAAGCGTCTATGCAATATGGACATTGCTCTGTATGTGCAACAGCTAGTGCTATTAATGATTTTTCGCGAGCAGTTAAAGCGCCTTCTTCAAATACTTTTCCATAATAGTCAAAAAACTTGTTACCAAGTTCTTCATTCCATTCTGTGATTTTTCCGAATTTTCTTAGGTCTGCTGGATCGTAATATGTTTTTGCCATTATATTTTTTTCTTTAAAGATAAATATCTAAAATCGTTTTGTCGTTAAGATTTAAAACTACTAACAAAATTTGTATTTTTTTAATTAATAGTTAGTAGGTTTAGGTAGTGTGTACTTTTTAGTTTGAATAATGTCCTTATTTAAAACCGTTTTATTCAAAAAGTAAAACACATCATCTAAATCTTCTGGATGTACGTTAGCAGCATCATGATTACCTTCTTTTACTATGTTTAAATAGTAAGGTGAATTTAATTGCTCTAATTTTTTTGTAATTGTTTTTGCGCCATGTAGAGTTATGTATCCAGGTTTTTTGGGATTACAATTTTGATGAGGAGCAGTTCCATAAGGTACAGCGTAGTCTTTAGTGCCATGCGTGAGTGCTACAGGAATTGCATTTTCTGAAGTTAAATAATCAATATCTATAATCGCTCCTGAAAATCCTATAACACCAGCATATTTAATGTTTTTATAACTGTCAACATTTGGTATAAAAAAACGTTTCATAAAAGCGACATGTAATGCGGTTTCTGCACCAGCACTGCTTCCTGCAGCAATCATCTTGGTGGTATCTACTTGAAGCATGTTGCTATTTTGATAGATAAAATTAGTTGCGTCTAAAAAATCTATGACAGCTTGGTTAAAAGTGAATAATTTGTCCTCTTTGCTACAATTACATCCAAAACCAGTTTTAGTTCCTTTTCTTAATAATCTATAGGATATTGAAACACCAATATAGCCATTTTTGTTTGCAGCTTTTACAATGTTAAATTCGTCAATTCCATTGCGTCCACCACCAGAAAAGCCTCCACCATGCATCCATATAATAACGGGTAAACTATCTGTAGGTTTAATATTTTTAGGAGTGTATACATCTAGTTTAAGTGTGTCTAATCCCTTGGTTGCGTATGTGTAGGTTTTCATAGTTTGTGCTATACTTGTAAAACAAGTTAAAATAATAATTGCTGTAAAAATCTTTTTCATTTAGCTGTTTGGTTGTTTAAAAACCATAGTTTTAGAAGGTAAAGGTCAAAAAAACAATTAAAAATTAATTTAATTGTTTTTAGATTTTTGAAAAAAGTATTTTTCAAGATTTTAGTATTCTGTTTTGTCTTCTTTTTTAGACCATTCTTGAAATGGTTTTAACGCAATATCTCGTGCTAATTGTTCAAAAGGAATACTTCTTTTTTCATAAGGTAATGGGATTTCTTTATATATAAACTCATCATCAAAACCAATATTTGCAGCATCTACTTGATTACTTCCGTAGTATACTTTGTCAGGTCTAGCCCAGTAAATAGCGCCTAAACACATTGGGCAAGGCTCGCATGAAGTGTAGATTTCACAACCTTCTAATTGAAAAGAATCTAAGTTTTTACAAGCATCTCTAATAGCTGTAACTTCTGCATGAGCAGTGGGATCATTAGTAGAGGTGACCTTATTGTTTCCTCTTCCAATTATTTTTCCGTCTTTTACAATGACACATCCAAAAGGTCCTCCTTCGTTATTATTCATTCCTTTTAAAGCCGCATTAACAGCTTCCATCATGAATTTGTCTTTATTATCCATAGTTTTTAATTTTAAATATTAATGTTTAAACAAGTTGTGTTGCTTGTAATACAATACATTTAGGTATTAAAACCAAAAAACCCGAACATCAGTTCGGGTTTTTAGTGGTGGTGCCTCCAGGAATCGAACCAGGGACACAAGGATTTTCAGTCCTTTGCTCTACCAACTGAGCTAAGGCACCAGTAGCAATAAATTGCGAGTGCAAATATAGTTTCTATTTTAGAAGTACCAAAAGAAAAACGAAAAAAAATTAAAATTTTTTTCGTTTTTTTTCAAATCAAAGTGTATTGCTCTGTTTTTCAATATTATAAAATTATTAAGACTTTTATTACAATGGTTTTGTAGTTTTACCGTTTTAAAAATAATATGAATTTAATTGTAGATGTAGGCAATACTAGAATAAAGCTTGCTGTTTTTGATGAAAATAGTTTGCTAGAAATTAGAGTTGCTGATGACTTGTCTGTTTTGGAGACGTTAATGCAACTTAAGTTAGACTATCCTAAACTTAAGCTAGCTATTGTGTCTTCGGTTGGTTGTTTAAACGATAAGGTATTGCAATATTTAAACTTAGAGTTTGTATTGACTATATTGGATAACAATACAAATGTCCCATTTACAAATTTGTACGCTACACCCAAAACCTTGGGTATAGATAGGATTGCATTAGTTTGCGCATCAGTACAACAATTTTCCGATAAAAATGTTTTAATAATTGATGCAGGTACATGTATTACTTATGATTTTATAAATACCGAAAACGAATATTTAGGAGGAGCTATTTCTCCTGGTATTAGAATGCGTTATAAAGCGTTACATAATCAAACCGCAAATTTACCTTTGTTAGATACAGAAATGCCAAATCAAATTATTGGTAATTCTACAACAGGATCAATAAATAGCGGAATTATTTATGGTGTTTTGAATGAAATAGATGGAATTATTTATCAATATAGCGCATTATATTTAGATTTAACAATTATTTTAACAGGAGGAGATGCTAAATTTTTGTCAAAGCAATTAAAAAGTAGCATATTTGCCAACTCAAATTTCCTGTTAGAGGGTTTGAATTATATATTACAACATAACACAGTCGAATGATTAAAAAACTTGTATTAGTTTTTATTGCATTATTTGCAATTCAAAGTTACGCTCAAAATGGAACATCTTCACCATATTCTTTTTATGGTATAGGTAGTTTAAATTTTAAAGGTTCTGTAGAGAATCGAAGCATGGGAGGATTAGGTGTATACAAGGATAGTATTCATATTAATTTCCAAAATCCAGCCACTTATGCAGGTAATAATTTAGCATCTTTTAAAAACGAATCTAGACCCATTAAATTTGCTGTAGCTGGAAGTGCAACTTCAACAAAACTTAAAACAGATACTTCTAGTGATAATTCTAAAAGTGCAAACTTTGATTATTTAGCATTGTCTATTCCAGTTGGTAAATTTGGTTTTGGTTTTGGACTTCAACCTTACTCAGCAGTTGGATACAAGTTAGAAACTAGAAATGATTCTGATAATTTGGAAAATAGATATGAAGGTGAAGGAGGTCTTAACAAAGTGTTTCTAAGTTTAGGATATCAGATTGATCAATCATTAAGTTTTGGTTTACAAGCAGATTATAATTTTGGTAACATTCAAAATAATACTGTAGATATTGGATATAATGAAGATGGTATTCCGCTTCAATATCAAACTAAAGAATATAATAGGTCTGATTTAAGTGGTCTTAATTTTAATTTTGGATTACATTATCAAAAGATGATAACAGACAAATTAGAGTTGCAAGCTTCTGCTACTTATACACCAAAAACAGAGTTGACTTCCAAAAACGAACGTACTTTTTCTACTATTTATGTAGGTGAAACGTCTGATACAGATGTAACTTTATATGAGCTTGATGCAAACCTTGAAGACGCTAACTTAAAAGAAACAAATTTAACTTTACCATCAAAATTTAGTATTGGAGCTGGTCTTGGGCAACCAAGAAAATGGTTTGCCGGAATTGAGTATACAACACAAAACACAAGTGAATTCTACAATCCATTGTACGATAATGTTGGAGCAACCTTTGAAGATGCTTCAAAATTATCAATTGGAGGGTTTTTTATTCCTGAATATAATTCATTTTCAAAATACTGGAAAAGAATGACTTACAGGGCTGGTTTGCGTTTTGAAAACACTGGTTTAAATATTAACAATGAAAGTATTAAAGAGTTTGGCATGTCTTTTGGAGTAGGTGTACCAGTCGGAAACGTTTTTTCTAATGCTAACGTAGGTTTAGAGTTTGGTCAAAAAGGAACTTTAAATGCTAACCTAGTCAAAGAAAATTTTGTTAGCTTCCAGATTAGTTTATCACTCAACGATAGATGGTTTATTAAAAAGAAATATAATTAACAGCATAAAATTTAAGACTATGAGAACTAAAATTACATTATTAATAGCTTTGATGTTTGGGCTTAATTTTGGATTTGCACAAAATACAGAAGAGTGCATGACCAAATTGTCTTTAATGTCTGAAGCAGCCAAAGCTAAAAATTATGAGGCAGCTTACCAACCATTTATGGACTTAAGAAAAGAATGTCCTAAATACAATAAAGCAATTTATGTATATGGTGAAAAAATATTAAATCATTATATAGATAAAGCTTCAGATACAGATAAATTAGCTTACGTTAAAGATTTATTATCAATGTATGATGAAAGACTTGTGCATTTTGAAAGCCAAACTAAGGTTGGAGATATGGTGTCTGACAAAGCGCAATTAATGTATAAGTATAAAACTGAATTAGGTTTATCTAATGAAGACGTGTACAATACTTTTGATAAAGCTTACAAAACAGATTTAAAAACATTTAAAAACCCTAAAGCATTATATACTTACTTCTCACTAATGGTTGATTTATTTGATGCAGGTAAGAAAACTGATCAAGAGTTATTTGACAAGTATGATGATGTAGTGGATAAAATTGAAACTGAAGTAAAAATTAGTTCTGAAGGTTTAAACAAGCTTATTGCTAAAGAGGAGGCTGGAACAGCTTTAACAAAAAAAGACAAGCAATACAAAAAGTATTACGAAAGCTCATTAAAAGTTTTTGATCAAATAGTAGGTAGTGTAGATTCTAAATTAGGAGACAGAGCTAACTGTCAAAACTTAATTCCTTTATACCAAAAGGATTATGAAGCTAACAAAAATAATACAGTTTGGTTACAACGTGCAATGAACAAGCTTTACGAAAAAGGATGTAAAACTGATCCTATGTTTGTTAAAATATTAAATCAAAAGAATACTATCGAGCCTAACGCAGATACAGCGTATTATTTATATATAAATACAGGAGAGCAAAGATATTTAGATCAAACTATGCAATTAGAGACAGATCCTATCAAAAAGGCTAAATTGACTAAGAAAATTGGATTAGATTTTTATAAAAGCGGAAGCTATGGTAAGGCTAGACAATATTTTCAACAAGCCTTATCTTTAAACCCATCAGATAAGAAGCCTCATGAGTATATCTCAAGATCTTATGCTGCAAGTGCTAATAGCTGTGGTGATACAAACTTTAATAAACGTGCTGTATTCTGGTTAGCTGTAACCGAAGCTAGAAAAGCTGGTAACACTGCATTAGCAAATAGTTACCAAGCTAAAGCTCCAACTAAATCTGAGATATTTTCTGCAGGTAATGCAGGACAAACAATCAAGATTGGATGTTGGATTGGAAGAAGTGTAACAGTGCCAAGTCTATAATGCAAAAGCATAACTTACATATTATTAAAAACTCAGTCATAGCATTTGCTATGACTTTGTTTTTTGCGTGTAAAAGCAATTTAAAGGACGTTAAAAAGATGAGTATGTCTGCTAATGAGCCTGTGGGTGTGTCTGATAGTATTAATGTCAAACGTACTGATTCAGGTAGACTTGCTGCTAATTTGGTTAGTCCAAAAATGGTTGATTATAGTAATAGGATGTTTCCTTATTCAGAGTTTCCTGATGGTATTGTTTTGTATTTGTATGATGCAAAAAATGCAAAGACGACTATAATTTCAGACTATGCTATTATTTACAATAACACTAATTTAATAGATTTACAAGGTAATGTTGTTGCTGCAACACCAACCAAGGATACACTGTATGCGGATCAACTGTATTATGACCAAAGTAAAGAATGGTTGTTTACTAATAAACCTGCGACGTACAGATCAAAGGGATACGTTACTAGTGGTAATGGTTTTGATTCTGATAAAAATTTCACAAAAGCCGAAATTTTAGGAGTTACAGGTCAATTTGCTGTCCAAGAATAACTGCTGCTTTAAAGTCTAAGCTTTACCATTTTTAGTATATTTACTTAAACTTATTAATTTATAAATGAAAGTTTTTAAAATTTTTCAATACGCTTATTTAGTTTTTGCTGTTTTATTTTTATACGATGCTTTTGCTAGTTGGGGAGAATCTAGAGCTTACATGTCTTTGTTGTTAGGACTAACAGCTATTTTTATGTTCTTTTTTAAACAAAAATTTAATAAAAAGTTCGATAATAAAAATCGTAAATAAATGGTGTCATCAGTGATTATCATTGTCGTATGTTTATTTCTTTCCGCTTTTTTTCTGGAATGGAAATAGCTTACGTGTCTTCCAATAAAATTCATATTGAAATAGAAAAAAACAGGAAGGATTTTTAGCTGAAATTTTATCCAAAATTACAGCTAAACCCTCTAAATTTATTGCTACAATGCTAATTGGAAATAATATAGCATTAGTAATTTATGGTTTTTTTATGGGAGACTTATTAATGGATTGGTTTCAGAGTTTTTTACCGACCACTAATGCTTTATTAACCTATGTTTTTACCGATTTTAGTTTGTTGACACAAACAATACTATCAACGTTACTAATTTTATTTACTGCCGAATTTTTACCTAAGGTATTCTTTCAAATATATTCAAACACCTTATTAAAGGTTTTGGCTTTTCCTGCTTATCTTTTTTATTTGTTATTCAGTTGGGTTTCAGATTTTGTAATCTGGATTAGTGATGTTGTGTTAAAAAAATTCTTCAAAACTGAAGGTGATCAAGTACAACTAGCTTTTACTAAAGTAGAATTAGGTCACTACATAAGTGAGCAAATGGAAAGTATTGAAGAAGATGAAGATATCGATTCTGAAATACAAATTTTTCAAAATGCATTAGAGTTTTCAGAAGTTAAAGCAAGAGAAGTTATGGTGCCTCGAACCGAAATTATTGCTTTAGAACTTCAAGATTCAGTGCAAGAATTAAGTGCATTATTTACCGAAACGGGATGTTCTAAAATAGTAATATACAAAGAAACGATAGATGATATTCTAGGTTACGCACATTCTTTTGATTTGTTCAAAAAACCAAAAAATATAGGTTCTATGATTATGCCTGTAGAACTGGTTCCAGAAACGATGTTAATTAAGGATATACTTAATGTTTTAATTAAAAAACGCAAGAGCATAGCTGTTGTTGTAGATGAATATGGTGGGACGTCTGGTATAATGACGGTTGAGGATATAGTAGAAGAGTTATTTGGCGAAATTGAAGATGAACACGATACTATTGATTTAATTGAAGAACAAAAAAGTGAGACTAAATTTGTGTTTTCAGCAAGATTAGAGGTTGATTATATCAACGAAACTTATAAGCTTAATTTACCTGAAGGAGAAAACTACGAAACTTTAGGAGGTCTTATTGTGGACCACACAGAACAAATTCCTTTGCAAAGCGAAATTGTAGAGACTGATAAATTTGAATTTAAAATTTTAGAAGCCTCAAATACTAAAATCGAGCTGGTTGAACTTAATATCAAACCTGAAGACTAAGGTTACTCTTCAATTTTCTTTCATTTTTACTCAAGTCTATCTATTTAAACTATTTATTGTAAAAAGTACTTTTATTATTGAATTGTAAATGGTATTTTCGCAGACATTATTTCATAAAATTCATAACAAAAAATGGCAATTTTAAATAAAATTAGACAAAAAACAGTTGTATTAATATTAGTTATTGCATTAGCATTATTCGCTTTTATTTTATCAAGCTTACTTGATAATAAAGATGCATTGTTTTCTAAGTCACCAGATGTTGTAGCTACAATTAATGGTCAAGACATTTCTAGAGCAGAGTTTTCTAATCTTGTTGAGTTTCAACAAAGACAAATGGGACCAAACGCAACTACTAGTCAAGTTATGAATAGCGTTTTTGAAACTAAAGTAAGAGAAATTGTTATGAATGATCAAATCGATAAGTTAGGAATGACTGTCGAGTCTGAGCAAATGAGAGATCTTATTAAAACAAACTACGCTACAGATCCTACTTTTGTAAATGAAGCTGGTATTTTTGACGAGTCTAAAGTAAAGTTATTTATAGATAACTTGAAAAACTCTTCAAATGAAGCCTACCAAAACTGGATTAACACAGAGCAAGCTTTAGCAACAAACGCTTTACAGGCTAACTATTTTAACATGGTTAAAGCTGGTACAACAGCAACTTTAGCTGAAGGTCAATTAGAACACAAATTAGAAGGTGATAAAGTAGATATTAAATATGTACAAGTACCTTACACATCTATTGCAGATAGCACAATTAAAGTAAGTACTTCAGAAATTAAGTCTTACATTAGTGAAAACCCAAAATTATACCAAGCAGAAGCTAGTAGAAGTTTTCAATATGTGTTTTTTAAAGAAGTTGCGTCTTTAGAGGATGAGCAAACGATACAAACTGAATTAAAAGATTTACTTAACGATTCCGAAGTTTATAACGAAGCGACTAAAGCAACAGATAAAAAAGTTGGATTTTTAAAGGCTACAGATATTGAAGCTTTTGTAAATAGTAATTCAGACGATTTTAAATATGTTGATAAATATCAATATAAAACTAGCTTACCAACTGCAATTGCAGATACTATTTTTAAATTAGAAGCAGGTCAAGTGTATGGTCCTTACAAAGAAGGTAACTATTACAAAATGACTAAAGTTTTAGATTATAAAAAATTAGCAGATTCAATAGAGTCTAGCCATATTATAGTTCCTTTTGTTGGAACAACAAGAGCAGGAGCTGATGTAACAAGAACTAAAGAAGAAGCTAAAGCAATTGTAGATAGTATCTTCCCATTAGTAAAAAACAGTACTTCTAAATTTGCAGAAATTGCTAACGAAATTAATACAGACGGAACTAAAGGTAAAGACGGAAGCATAGGATGGACTAGATTGTCAACTTACAATCCAGCAGCTTTTGATCCTGATTTTGCTAACTTCTTATTCTTTAATGAAAAAGGAAGCATTGATGTTGTATTAACTAACTTTGGTTACCATATTATTAGAGTAGATGATAAGAAAAATGAAGATACAGCTATCAAAATAGCAACTATTGCTAGAAAAGTAGCACCATCATCAAAAACTGAAGACAAAATATTTACAGATGCTTCAAACTTTGAATTAGCAATTGCTAACGGTAATTTTGCTGAGGCTGCTAAAGCTGCAAATTATGATGTGCGTCCAATGACAGCTAATGAGTTAGACGAAAGTATTCCTGGTTTAGGTAATCAACGTCAAATTGTTCGTTGGTCTTTTGAAGATGCTACAAGCATAGGTGACTACAAGCGTTTTGATAATGTACCTGGTGGAATTGTTATTGCACAATTAACAGCAAAACAAGATAAAGGTGTAATGAGTGTTGAAGATGCTTCTGTTACAGCATTACCAGCAGTTAGAAAAGAGAAAAAAGCTAAATTAATAATGGACAGGGTTAATGCAACGTCATTAGATGCGTTTGCTGCTGCAGAAAACCAAACGGTTAAATCTGCATCTGCTATTAATATGAAAAACCCAACAATTGCTGGAGCAGGAAAAGAGCCATTAGTAGTTGGAACTGCTTTTGGTTTAAAAGAAGGTGCTACATCTAAAATTGTTAAAGGAAACACTGGAATATTTATGGTTCAGGTAACTAAAAAGACACCTGCTACTAAAATTGAAAACTACTTACCATTTGCTAAGCAAGTAAGTACTCAAAAATTAAGTTCTGTACAAAGTAGATTGTACAATGCGTTAAAAGAATCTTCAGAAATTGAAGACTTTAGAGCAAAAACAGTACAATAAACAATATAAGTTTATAACTAAAAAAAGCCTTTTCAATTATTGAAAAGGCTTTTTTATGTTTATATATTAATTGTATCTACAATACCATATCATCATATTTTAAAATAGTAGTATAGCCTTTAGCTTTAAAATAATCTCTTGGGTTAGTTGTACTAGTAGCTAAAATAAAATCTCCTCCCCAAGCTCCAAGACTTTTTATACTTCCGTTAAAATCCTTAAAAAGAGTGTTTTTAACAGTGTTTTGATTTGTTATGTTAGCTATTACAGCTTCGTGTTCATCAATTAAACAATTAAATTCTTTTAATGACTTACAATTTAAAGTTGAAGCAGTGATGTGATTAACTTGCTTAATAGTTTCTGTCAGATTAGTTCTATTAGCTTTATAATGTGCAATTCCTTCTCGACTGTTTTGTTTTTTATTTAAATGAACAAAATACAGTTGATCAGAAAATGAAGGTTTAAAACCTACCAATTGTGCAGTTGGTTTAGAGTTTTTAATTTGATATATAATTGCCGAATCGTGTTTAGCACAAGCGATGTCATAACCACTTCCACCAAAAGAGAGTTTTAGCAAATTGTAAGCATCCACTTTAGCCCATTGTGCAATATTGTTTATTAAAGTCGATGAAGTACCTAATCCCCAATTTTTTGGAAATTCTAAACTAGTCGTAATTTTATAACCTTTATTATTATTATTTAAAAAATCAGGGTTTAGCTGCTTGGCAGCATTAAGTATTTGATATAATCTGTTTAAAATTTCATCATTTGATTGAAGTGGATTGTTAAGTTTTTCTATTAAAAATGAAGTCTCAAACCAAGTGTTGTTATCATTATCAATACTAGTCCAAATTATTTTAGGTTCAGTAATCGTTTCAACAGTTAATGATTGTCCAAATACTGTTGGTACAGCCAAAGCTTTTGCGCCATCTAATACCACATATTCTGCTGTCAATAATAATTTTCCGTGACTATAAAATGTTTGCATTATTGTCTAATGTTTTCAATAGCTTCAACAACAGCACTATGAGTTACAATATTGGTTTTAAAATGCTCAATAATTTCAGTTTTCTCATTTTCTGTAGCATTAAACTGATTTAAGATGTTCATTAAATGCATTTTCATGTGTCCTTCTTGAATACCTGTTGTCGTTAAGCTACGTAAAGCTGCGAAGTTTTGTGCTAAACCAGCAACAGCTACAATTTGCATTAACTGTTTTGCGTTTGGTTGATCCAATATTTGTAATGCTAATTTAACTAAAGGATGTAAACTAGTTAAACCACCAACAGTCCCTAAGGCTAGCGGTATTTCCATCCAAAAGGTAAAAATGCCATTTTCTATTTTAGCATGTGTTAAACTACTGTATTGACCATCTTTTGCAGCATAAGCATGTATACCAGCTTCTACAGCTCTAAAATCGTTCCCTGTAGCTAATACAACAGCGTCAATTCCGTTCATGATACCTTTATTGTGTGTAACTGCTCTGTATGGCTCGATTTCGGCTATTTTAACAGCTTGTACAAAATTTTCAGCAAAGGTGTTAGGATCTATGTCTTTTTCGGCCAAATCTTCCACGTTACAACTTACTTCAGCTCTTACCAAACATTCCGGAACATAATTAGATAAAATGCTCATAATTACTGTTACAGGCATAGGCAGCGTGGCTTCAGCTTCAGCTTTAAAAGTTTTAGCAAATTGCTCTAAACATGAGTTAATAAAATTGGCTCCCATTGCATCCAGAGTTTCAAATGTGGCATGCAGTTGGTAGTAATTATCTAAAGCTTTGGTCTTGTTTTTTAATTGAATATCCAATATCCCACCACCACGTTTTTCCATGTTTTTTGTAATGGGTTTAGCATCTTGAATTAATTTGGGTTTAATGGTTCTAAAGAAGTCTTCTAAGTCTGAAAAAGCTCCAGGATAAGTAAAATGGACTTGTCCAATTTTATTTGTTGCTATAACCTTAGTTTTAAATCCACCACGTGTTTGCCAAAATTTTGCAGCTTTACTGGCTGCTGCAACTACTGAGCTTTCTTCAATAGTCATCGGAATAGTATAAATTTTGTCGTTTATAACAAAATTTGGTGCTACACCTAGTGGTAGGTAGTAATTAGATACTGTGTTTTCTATAAACTCGTCATGTAATTGTTGTAGTTTTTGGTCGCTATTCCAATACTGTGTTAGGATGTCTTTAGCATTTTTTTGATCAGATAAGTGGTTTTTTATTAACCAATCAATTTTTTCGGTTTTAGATAATTTAGAAAATCCAGAAACTAGTACACTCATACATTTTAATTTAAACGACAAAGATACTATATACTGTTTCAATTTTTGCTAAACGTTATAATATTGCGCATTTATGTGTTAATATTTACTGTTTTTTGGCTATTTTTTAGTAAACTTGACATCCTGTTATTAATAAAATAATATTACATGAAGATTTTAAGAATTCTTTCTCTATTATGCTTTTTAGCAACCTCCTTTTTAACTGCTCAAAATAAGCAAATTACACTTGAAGAAATATGGTCTGGTACCTTTAGAACTGAAGGTTTAGATGCTTTACACTCAATGAATAATGGTCAGCAATATTCAGTTTTAAATTTTGATAGATCTAAAGGTGCAACAACTATAGATATTTACGATTATAAAACATTGCAAAAAGTTAAGACTTTAGTAAGCTCTACAGATATTGAAGCTTTAAGGTATTTTACAGATTATACTTTTAGTGATGACGAAAGTCAAGTGCTTTTGGCAACCGAAGAAGAGTCTATTTTTAGACACTCTTCTTTAGGTAAATATTTTGTTTACAATACTAAAACCTTAAAAACAACTTTGGTTAGTGAAGACAAAATACAAGAACCAACGTTTTCACCTGACGGAACAAAAATAGCGTTTGGTTTAAACAATAACCTTTATGTAAAAGATTTACAAACAGGAAAAATTACACAGTTTACATTTGATGGTGTAAAAAACAAAATTATTAATGGTATTACTGATTGGGTTTATGAAGAAGAATTTGCTTTTGTACGTGCTTTTGATTGGAATGCTGATAGTAACAAAATAGCGTTTATTAGATTTGACGAAACTGATGTACCTGAGTTTTCAATGGATGTTTATGGTAAAGATTTATACCAAACACAAACTGTTTTTAAATATCCTAAAGCAGGTGAAAAAAATGCTAAAGTATCATTGCATTTATACGATTTAGAGGCTAATAAGTTAACAGAAGTAAAAGTTGATAAATCTTATAACGATTTTTACATACCACGTATTAAATGGACAAACGATGGTGATGTACTAAGTGCACAATACATGAATCGTCATCAAAATCAATTGGATCTATGGATGATAAATGCTAAAAAAAACAAAGCTAATTTGGCTATAGCCGAAACTGATAAAGCTTATGTTGATGTTACTGATAATTTAACCTTTTTAGAAGACGATAGTTTTATTTGGACTAGTGAAAAAGATGGATATAACCATATTTATCATTATGACAGTAAAGGAAAATTAATTAATCAAATTACTAAAGGAAATTGGGAAGTAACTAGCTATTATGGTTATGACGCTAAGTCTGGTAAGATTTTTTATCAATCGGTTGAAAACGGGAGCATTAACAGGGACGTGTATTCTATTAAACTAAATGGGACGCAAAAAACAAGATTGACACAACAGACAGGTACTAATTATGCAGATTTTAGTGCAGATTTTACTTATTTTATAAATACATATTCTAGTGCAACAACTCCTTATTTATACACTTTAAACGATGCTAAATCAGGACAAGTATTAAAATCAATTAAAGACAATGCTAATTTAAAAGCATTAGTTTCAAATTATAAATTATCTGAAAAAGAGTTTTCTACAATTAACATAAACGGAAACGATTTAAATATGTGGATGATCAAACCTGCAAATTTTGATGCGACAAAAAAATATCCATTATTTATGTTCCAGTATTCTGGTCCAGGATCTCAACAAGTCGCTAATAAATGGAATAGTGCTAATGATTATTGGTACCAAATGTTAGCACAAAAGGGTTACATTGTAGCTTGTGTTGATGGAAGAGGAACAGGGTTTAAAGGAGCCGATTTTAAGAAAGTTACTCAAAATGAATTAGGTAAATTTGAGGTAGAAGACCAAATAGCAGCTGCAAAATTATTAGGAGCAAAATCTTATATCGATTCTAGTCGAATGGGAATTTGGGGTTGGTCCTATGGAGGTTTTATGAGTAGTAATGCATTATTTAAAGGGAATGATGTGTTTAAAATGGCTATAGCTGTTGCTCCTGTTACTAGTTGGAGGTTTTACGATTCTATTTATACTGAACGTTACATGACTACTCCACAAGAAAACGCTAGCGGTTACGATGACAATTCGCCAATAAATCATGTAGATAAATTAAAAGGAGACTTTTTATTAATACATGGTACAGGAGACGATAACGTACATGTGCAAAATACAATGCGTATGGTTGAAGCTTTAGTGCAAGCTAACAAGCAATTTGAATGGATGATTTATCCAGATAAAAATCATGGTATTTATGGCGGAAATACAAGATTGCACTTATATACAAAAATGACAAACTTTATTAATCGTACCTTAGGCGATAAACTTTAAACTAAACTAACTAATAGATAAACAATATGGAACTTTCGAATGAAGTTAAAGAAAAAGAATTACTTGGACATCCTTTAGGACTATATGTTCTGTTTTTTGTCGAAATGTGGGAGCGTTTTTCTTATTATGGAATGCGTGCAATTTTAACCCTTTTTCTTGCAGCTCCTGTTTTAGTAGGAGACCCACAATCAGGTTATGGTTGGTCTAATGCCGAAACACTTTCGTTTTATGGTACATATACCATGTTTGTTTATTTGACATCTATACCTGGTGGTTGGATAGCAGATAAATTTATGGGGCAAAAAAATGCTGTAATGCTAGGAGGATTATTACTTTGTGTTGGACATGGTATTTTAGCTGTAGATGCTCAGTGGGCCTTTTTTACTGGATTAATATTTATTGTTATTGGAGTAGGTTTTTTAAAGCCTAATATTTCCACAATGGTTGGAGGGCTTTATAAAAAGGGAGATGATAGAAGAGATAAAGGGTTTTATATTTTTTATATAGGAATAAATTTAGGAGCTTTTTTAGGAGCTTTATTAGTTGGAGCTGTAGCTGCTAAATATGGTTGGCATTATGGTTTTGGATTAGCTGGTATCGGTATGGCACTTGGTCAAGTTGTTTATATGTTTGGAACAAAATATTTAAACGGTGTTGGAGAGTTTTTAGGGAAAGCAGATTCTCCTAATAAAGAATTAATGAAAAAGCCTTTAACAAAAGTTGAAAAAGATAGAATGTTAGTAATGTTTTTATCTTTTTTAATAATAATTGTTTTTTGGGGTGCATTTGAACAAGCAGGTGGTTTGATGAGTTTATATACTGAACAAAAAACAGACAGAATTTTATCTTTTTCTTTACCATTTGTTGGAAATGAAATTCCAGCAGCAGTATTTCAATCAATTAATGCTTTTTTCATTATTGTTTTAGGTACAGCTGTTGGTGGTTTTTGGTATAAATGGGGAAGGAAAGGCAAAGAGTCTTCTTCTTTATTCAAAATGGCAATAGGTGTTATAATCATGGCTTTTGGATTCTTTTTTATGAGTAAGGCATCGACAGAAGTTGTTATGAATGGTGATACTATAGTTGAAAAATCTGCAATGATTTGGTTAGTGTTAGCTTATTTGTTTCATACTGTAGGAGAACTTTGTGCTTCTCCGGTTGCGCTGTCATTTATTACAAAATTAGCACCTTTAAAATATGCTTCTTTTATGATGGGAGCTTATTTTGCAGCTACAGGTTTAGGAAATAAATTAGCAGGTTTAGTTGGTGGATTATCTGAAGGTGCTGGAGAGTTTCAAGTGTTTACAGGTATAGGTGTGTTTTGTACTATTTTTGGAGTATTAATTATATTAATTTTAAAACCACTTAAAAGACTTACTCATGGTGCGGAAGATATAAAAGATACAAAATACGAAGAAGCTGAAGGTTTTGAATTAGCTGAAAACTAAATAAATATAAATGCATAAGCCTCACAAATATTAATTTGTGAGGTTTTCTTTTTTTAACTAACTATAATAAAAAATGAATACAGATATTGAAAATCTATTTAAAGACAAAGTTATAGGTCATCCAGCTGGATTATTTATAATATTTTTTACTGAAATGTGGGAGCGTTTTTCGTTCTACGGAATGCGTATTTTATTAGTCTTGTTTTTAACAGCTCCAATAATAAGTGATAATCCTGGTTGGGAATGGCCAAGAGAGCACGCTTTATCATTAATTGGTACATATGGAGCATTATTATATTTAACACCTATTTTAGGAGGATGGATAGCAGATAAATATACGGGTTACAAATGGGCAGTTATTATTGGTTGTTTTATAATGATGTTAGGACATTTGTCAATGATTTTTGAAACTCCAGCATCATTATATATAGGTTTAGCATTGTTAATTATTGGAACAGGTTTTTTTAAACCCAATATGACATCAATGATTTCTGAAATGTATAAAGGTAAAGAGTCTAAAAAGGATGGAGCATATACTATATATTATATGGGAGTTAATGCAGGAGCTTTTTTTGGAATGATGTTATGTGGTTACCTTGCAGAAAATGAAGGATGGAGTTATGGATTTGGTCTAGCAGGTATATTTATGTTATTAGGCTTAATTCAGTTTTGGTTAGCAAAGGACTTTTTGGGAGTATTGGAGAAAAACCTTCAAAAGTTCATGAAGTTGAATTGCCTCAAAATATTAACGAAGAAAGTGTTGTTTTAGATACAGAAACTAAAGAGGTAGAGAAGCTAAATCCTTTCACTATGTTAGATAAAATATTAATTGTTTTATCTTCAATAGGAGGATTATTGTATTTAATAAATGATCCATTAGAAAAAATTTCAGGGATTAATTTTGTGCCTTTTAATGTAGGTTCATTTAATGGTTCAAATGTTATTATTTTATGCTCTTTAGCAATGTTCTTATTTTTAATCATAACAAGAATATCCAGATATACAAAAATTGTTAGGGATCGTATTATTGCTGTTTCTATTTTTGGTGTTTTTACAGTATTTTTCTTTGCTGCTTTCGAACAATCTTTAGGATCTATGACAATTTTTGCTAGAGATTATACATCTAGAGCACTTGCAGGTAGTTCTGCTATGATTTTTAAAATTGTAGATTTAATATTAACAGTTGGACCCTTGGCTATTATAACTTGGGTTTTATATTTATTATTCCAGAAAACCTACAAAAAAATTGCACTATCTAATATCATCTTAGCATTATCTTTTGTGCTTTTATGGGCAATAGTTATTTATAAAATTAATAATGAATTTAGTAAAGAAGGTACAGAGGTTCCTGCGACTTGGTTTGGTATCCTAAACTCATTTTTTATAATCACATTGGCTCCATTTTTCTCTAAATGGTGGGAAAGCAAATACAACCCTAGTGCTGCGATGAAATTTGGAATTGGATTAGTGCTATTAGGACTAGGTTTTGGTGTTCTTGTTTTTGGTACTTTAGGTATTGATCAAGGTGCTAAAACAGCATCAGTAAGCATGATTTTTTTAATTTTAGCTTATTTATTACATACAATGGGAGAACTATGTATATCTCCAATAGGTTTGTCTTATTTAAGTAAATTAGTTCCAGGACGTATGATTGGATTTATGTTTGGTATATGGTATTTGGCAATAGCTATAGGACAAAAGGCAGCAGGAACAATGGGAGGGATGATTGATAAAATTACTGAAGAGTATTCTTTAAGTACATTTTTCTTAATCTTTACTTTAGTACCAATTGCTATTGGTTTAGTATCTGCAGTTTTAAATCCGTTATTAAAAAAATTAATGCATGGAATTAGATAATTTAACATCATAACTTATAAATTAAAAACGCCTCTTAATTGAGGCGTTTCTTTTTTTGTAAATTTGGAACACTATTTGCGACTACAAAACAAAAACAGTCTAACAATGAAAAACTTACTTTTAGCGCTTGCTTTATTATTTACAATCAATACGATTGCTCAAGATAAAATTAACTGGTTAACTTTAGAAGAAGCTGTAGAGCTTCAAAAAAAGAACCCAAAAAATAATGATGGATGCTTACACTTCATGGTGTGGACCTTGTAAGTTGTTAGATGCACGTACTTTTTCTAATAAAGATGTCATTGCTTATGTAAATAAAAACTTTTATGCTGTTAAGTTTAATGCAGAAGGAGATGAAACTATAGAATTTAAAGGTAAGACTTATACTAATCCTAATTACGATCCAGCTAAGGCTACAAGACGTAATTCTGCGCATCAATTATCAAGAGGTTTAGGTGTTAGAGCTTACCCTACGTTATTGTTTTTTGACGAAGACGCACAATTGATAGCGCCAATTACAGGATATAAAACACCACAGCAACTTGAAATGTATTTAAAAATGTTTGAGTCCAACAAACATTTAGAGATGAAAACTCAAACAGATTTTGATAAATATTATAAAGAGTTTAAAGCCGAGTTTAAGGACAACGCTTAACACTTTTTCACTCTATAATATAAGCTCCCGTTTTGCCAGTATGGTAAAATGGGAGCTTTTGTTTTTTGCAAGTTTTGCTCCATTGTTTAACATACGATTTGTAATTATTTCCATCAGCAATAATCGCTTTGGGTTTTAAATTGTCAATCAAGCGGTTTAAGTTCACTTTAGGTGACTGTGTTAATAATACAAAATCGACTTTTAACCCATTTAAATTATATACACCCAAGCTATCAACTATTAATAGATGCTTATCTTTCAATTTATAGATAGATTTTAAAGCTTGTGATGGTATGGTTTTAATATTGTTTTTGACAGCATAGCTTTTAATTATGCTATTGTTTTCGGCTGACTTTAAATTAGAAAACAATACTAATGTATTATTGTGCTTTTGTCCCAATAGTGTATTTCTACTTTTATGAAATACAATAAGTCTATCTCCTTTTGTACTGTAGTAATTATAAACATAAGTGGCTTGTAGCATTATAACAGATACAAACGTTAGTGTTACCCATTTGTAGCTTTTTAGCTGAAACAATTTGTAAATACATAATATTACAAGATAGCTAATTATAACCTGTGTAATTGTAAAAGGTATGTCGGTTATTAAAAAGCCTTCTTGGTTAGATATCCAGCCAAAAAAATGATTCATCCAATCAATCACAAATCCAAAAGCGTCAGATAGAATACTTTTAGACATACCAAAAAGTGACAAAACAATAACTAATATTCCAAAACCTAAAATAATACCTAAAAATGGAATAACAACAAGGTTTGATAACCAAAATAAACTTGGAAATTGATGAAAATAATATAGACTTACAGGAATAATTCCAAATTGTGCAGCCACTGTGACTGTTAAAGTTTGCCATAATTTTTTACTAAGCAAATATTTTGGAGACCAAAGGCGTTCTAAAATTGGTTGAAAACTAACGATAGCTATAACAGCTGCATAACTTAACTGAAATCCAATATCAAATAAAAAATTGGGTTTGATCAATAATAGAATAAATACTGAAATCGCTAAAGTATTGTAAATGTTTGTTGGACGTTTTAAGTTCATTCCTATAGCAACTACACTAAACATTGTTGTTGCTCTAATTATAGAGGCAGATCCTCCTGCAATTAATGCATAAATCCAAAGTAGAACTAGAATGATACTAGTTTTTATTAGTAATCCCTTTTTTAAGCGTTCTAAGGGTTTAAAAATAAAATTCAGAATTAATAGTATGATTCCAACATGTAATCCTGATACAGCTAATATATGTATAGCTCCTGCATTGGTATAGTTATCATAAACCAATTTAGTTATATGCTGTCTTTGACCTAATAATAAAGCATTAATTATGGATAGTTGGTCTTGGGTGTATTTGTATGGCTTTAATTTAGAATTTACTAGATTTCTAAATTTAGCAGCAAATCCAAATGCGGTTCTGGTTTGATAATCTAATTGTAATAAGTTTTGATGAGTTTCATACAATTGAAAATATACCTGTTGTTTGGCTAAATAGTTTTTGTAGCTAAACTGATCAGGATTTAAAGGAGATTGTAAAGCATTTAGTTTTGTTTTTGAAAAGTATATAGCATCAATTGGTAAAATTGTATTTAAGCTGTCTTTTTTAATGTTTAATAATGCTTTGCCTGTAACTACTGTGTTTTCAATTTGTAAAATATCTACATAATAACGTTGGCTAAATGCATTAGGTTTTAAAAGTTCTCTAATCCTAAAAGTGATGTTTTGTTCAGAAGTAGTTTCACTTAAAACAGAAGAAAAATGAGAACGTTTACGTAAGTCTTCATTTATATTAGTAACTAAAACTCCAATACAAATAAAACTTAATAATGTTGAAATACCGAAAGCAGTAAAAAGGCTATTATTTTTTTTGCAAAGAAAATAAAGCAGTACAGTCAGACTAGTAAATACAATTGAAGTTGTAAGACTAATCAATAGGCTTATGTTTAAATATTTGGAAATAATTATACCGATAATTAAACAAAAAGCAAGCTTAATAATTGAAAAATGAAATATTTTCATTCTTCAATATAAGGATTATTCTTACAATATACGACGTGCTTGTACAAAAGCAAAGTACCAGTAACGTTCTGATAACAAGCTAGTCATTACGCCTTTGCTAGTGCTAGCGTGTATAAACTCGACACGACCTGCTCTTGACGAGGTAACCATTCCAACATGATTTATAGTTCTGCTATTACTTCTGGTAGCAAAAAAAGTAAATCACCTTCTTGTACTTGCTTAACATCTACCCAGTCTCCATAGGTTGACAGTGCGCTAGACGTTCTTGGTATTGCTATGTTTTCAGATCCAAACGATGTGTATAATAATCCAGAGCAATCCATTCCTTTTTTTGTAGTACCTCCATATTTATACTTTACCCCTTCAAAACTTTCAGCTTTACTTATAATATTGGCTATAGTTTTGTTGGTTACAGGAATAGTCTCAATAGTAGATTTATTACTAACGACAGTTTTAGGTGGTCTTTTTCTGTTTTTAGTGGATCTAGACTGAATAACAGATTTACTTTCAGATTTTGTGGTTACTACGCGTTTGCTTTTAGAGCTTCCGCAGGATAAAATTGTGCTAATAAGTAGGAGAGTAGCGATTCGTTTCATGTATTTATTTATCGTTTAGTGCATCATAAATTAATTTTGCAGTATTTTGACTTGCGCCTTTACCGCCTAATTTTTTTTCAAGTTCATAATAATCCATGAAAAATTTGGTACGCTCATATTCATCAATAATTCTATCTAACTCAAATTTTAGATTTTTAGTATTAAAATCATTCTGTATTAATTCTGTTACAGCTTCTCTATCTAAAATAAGATTAACAAGGCTAATATAATCTAGGTTTACAACACGTTTACCAATTTGGTAAGATACCCAACTCCCTTTATAACAAACGACTTGTGGGACTTTAAAAAGTCCAGTTTCTAATGTTGCAGTTCCAGAAGTAACAAGCGCAGCAGTAGATAAACTCAGTAAATCATAAGTTTTATTGCTTATAAAGCTGACGTTACTTTGTTTTATAAATGTCTTGTAAAAGCTGTAATCCTGACTTGGCGCACCAGCAATTACAAATTGGTAATCTGGATAGTCATCCACAACGCTAAGCATTACAGATAACATTTTTGTTATTTCTTGTTTTCTACTTCCTGGTAGTAAAGCAATAATAGGTTTATCACTTAACCCATTGTCTTTTCTGAATTTATAATCATCAACTTGAATTCTGTCAGAAATAGCATCAATTAAAGGATGGCCAACAAAATGAACAGGATAATTATGTTTTTTTTCATAAAAATCTTTTTCAAAAGGAAGGATAACATACATTTGATCTACATCATTTTTTATAGCTTTAATGCGACCCTCTTTCCAAGCCCAAATTTGAGGAGATATATAATAGTGTGTTTTAAATTGTTTTTGTTTTGCCCATTTTGCAATTCGTAAATTAAAACCAGGATAGTCAATAAAAATAATGACATCAGGATTGTATTTTTCAATGTCTGTTTTACAAAACGATAGGTTTTTAGTAATGGTACGTAAATTCATTATTACTTCAGAAAACCCCATAAAAGCTAAAGCTTTATAGTGTTTTACTAATGTTCCTCCAACATCTTGCATAAGGTCTCCACCCCAAAATCTAAAATCTGCATTAACGTCTTGTTTTTGCAGCGCTTTCATTAGATTAGAGCCATGTAAATCTCCTGATGCTTCTCCAGAAATGATATAATATTTCAATTTATAATCTATTTATTATAAGGATTAAACCAATAATTAATGTTGCTATCAATACACCTTTGGCTTTATTGTCTTGTTTTCTGTTTAAAAAGAAAAAGAAAGGTCCTAAGTTAAGTAATGCACCTAAACTTACCAATTTGTCAAGAAATTTAAATTGCAACGCTTGTCTAATAGTCTCTTCAATACCATATTTAGAAAATATTAAAATGTATAATACAAAACCAATACAAGTAGAAATTATACCAAGTACAAAACCTATAATGATATCTTTTTTAGTCTTCAAATTGCCAGCTATTTAAATTTTGAATGTAATGATGAGCAGTTAAATCAAACTGTACTGGAACAACAGAAACATAACCTTCTGATAAGGCGTGTTCATCTGTATCATTGCCTTTATCGTAATTTACAAATTCACCAGTTAGCCAATAATAATCTTTACCTTGTGGTGTTTGTCGTTTGTCAAATTTTTCTTTCCAATTAGCTCTAGCTTGTCGGCATACCTTTATACCTTTAATTTCGGTGTTTTCAGACGATGGTATATTAACATTTAAAACAACCCCTTCTGCAATACCATTATTAAGCGCATTTTCAGCAATTTGTTTAATATATTTTTTTGCGGTTTCAAAATTAGCATCCCAACTATAATCTAATAATGAAAATCCTATGGCAGGAATACCTTCTACACCAGCCTCAACAGCAGCACTCATTGTTCCGGAGTATATCACGTTAATCGAGCTGTTAGAACCATGGTTTACACCAGACACGCAAAGATCGGGACGTCTATCCAAAACTTCGTTAATTGCAATTTTCACACAATCTGCAGGAGTGCCCGAACAACTGTATTGCAATGTTTTGTCACCTTTTTTAGAGACTTTATCAAGATGTAATACATTATTAATTGTAATAGCATGACCCATTCCACTTTGTGGGCTATCAGGTGCAACAACCACAACATCTCCAAGTGATTCCATAACTTCAATCAAAGCTAAAATTCCTGGTGCAGTAATCCCATCATCATTAGTGACTAAAATTAACGGTTTTTTGCTCATAATTACATAGTTTTTTTACTTAGCTAAAATACATAAAATCTAGCGTTACAGCCCAAAATATTTAGTTTAACAAAAAATTAGGCGGATAAGGTTTTATTGGCATGGTTTTTTCATTACTTTAGTAGAAATTTCTTATAAATTTAATATAATCAGAATGAAAAGGAAATATAACATAATGTTGCTTGTTTTGCTATTGGCTTTTGGGTCATGTAGTTTTACAGCTAAGGTAGATGATAATCCGGATAAAGATAAGTTACTAATTCAAATCATAACATTAGCTTTAGATCAATTACACTTTGAGCCTAAAGAGCTTGATGATGATTTTTCAGCTGAAATATTTTCAGATTATTTAGAGTTGGTAGATCCTTTAAAAAGATACTTTTTACAATCTGATATACAGGAATTTAAAAAGTATGAAAATTTAATTGATGATCAATTAAAAAACTATGAAATAACATTTTTTAGTGTTGTGCATGAGCGTTTAATTAGTCGTCAAAAAGAAGCAAAATTATATTACAAGTCTATTTTGTCTAAACCATTTAACTTTAATTTAGATGAAGGCTACAATGCAGACTATGAAGCTCTGAAATTTGTAAAAACTAAAGGAGAATTAAAAGAACGTTGGAGACAACAGTTAAAATTTAATACTTTATCTAGTTATGATTTACTAATTGAAGGTCAAAATGAAGAAGTAGCTACAATTGAAGATGAAGAATCAGTTGTTGAAGAAACGTCTAAAGAGAAGAAAAGTTTGACTCAGCTTGAAGCGGATGCAAGAGCAGAAACTTTAAAAACTTTAGATAATTATTTTACAGATTATGTAGAAGATATGGATCGTGAAGATTGGTTCTCAATGTATGTTAATACTATTGTTGAAGAATTTGATCCTCACACATCTTACATGGCACCAACAGATAAAGATAGATTTGACCAACAAATGTCTGGAAAATTGGAAGGTATTGGAGCACGTTTGCAAAAAAATGGATTATATTAAAATAGTCGAATTAATTTCTGGTGGACCAGCTTGGAGAGATGGTAAGATAGAAGTTGGAGACGCTATTGTTAAAGTGCGTCAAGAAAAAGAAAAAGAAGCGATAAGCGTAGTTGGTATGCGTATTGATGATGCCATTAAACTTATAAAAGGTCCAAAAGGTACTAAGGTTATTTTAACAATGAAAAAAGTAGATGGTACAACGGAAGATATTGCCATTACTAGAGATATTGTTGAACTTGAAGAAACCTATGCAAAATCTTCAATTGTTAAAAAAGACAATAGAAACTACGGAGTTATTAATCTGCCTAAATTCTATATAGATTTTGATGATTATAAAAACAGAAACGCTGCAACAGATATTAAATTAGAAATAGAGCGTTTAAAAGAAGAAGGAGTCGAAGGTTTAGTCTTGGATTTACGAAGTAATGGTGGAGGATCTTTAAGAACTGTTGTTGATATGGCTGGTTTATTTATCAAAGATGGACCTGTTGTACAAGTTAGATCTACGGATGCACCTAAAGAAGTTCTAAGTGATGAAGACAAATCTATTGTTTGGGATGGTCCTTTAGTGATTATGGTAAATGAATTATCTGCCTCTGCTTCAGAAATTTTAGCAGCAGCTATGCAAGATTATAAAAGAGCTATTATTATTGGAAGTAAGCAAACTTACGGTAAAGGTACAGTACAAAATGTACTAGATTTAAACAGAATGGTACGCAATAGTTCTCACGGTGATTTAGGTGCTTTGAAGTTAACACGTCAAAAATTTTACCGTATTAATGGTGGTTCTACTCAATTAGAAGGTGTTAAAAGTGATGTTGTGGTTCCGGATAGATATAGTTTTATAGATATTGGTGAGCGCGATCAAGAAAACCCTTTAGCTTGGGATAAAATTACACCAGTTGAATTTGAAATTTGGAACAGCTATTTTGATTATGATGCAACAATTGCTAAAAGTAAGCAGCGTATGGAAAATAACGAGCAACTTAAGTTGATAGAGAATAGTGCAAGATGGGCAAAAACAAAAATGGATAATAATCATTACTCTCTTAATTACGAAAAGTATAAAGCAGAATTGGAGTTAAATGAAAAAGAGTCAAAACAATTTGATGCGATTTCAGATTATAAAACCAATCTTACTTTTGAATCATTACCATATGAGCAAAAGTTATTTGAACAAGACACAATACTTCGTGATAAACGTAATAGATGGCATGAAAATTTAAGTAAAGATGTTTATGTTGAAGAAGCAATTAATGTGTTAAACGACTTAAAAATGACTTACGAAATCAAAAAAGTAGCAACAATAAAAAATTAAATTACATCAATTCTTACATAATAAGAATTAGAAATAGTAATGACTACTACAGCTAAATCATTAACTCAAATAGCGCTTCAGAAGTTTAAAAAAACTTTTGGGGCGTTTTTAGTTTGTCATTTATTATTGTAATTGGAATGGTGTCAATTTTTGCTTATTTGATTGCTCCTGACGCTTCACAAAATGCAAACCAAATGCATGTTTCTATTCACTCTAAATCACCAGGATTTACAGTAGATATGTTAACTATTCCTTCAAAAATAAAGAACAATCAATCTTTTCTAAGCAAAGTGTTTTTTGGAACAAAAAATACTAGTACAGAAATTCCTATAACAAATTACAGCTTTGACCAAAACCAATTAACGTACACTGAGTATGCTTCAGATGGTTTAAAAGGAGTGACTAAAACTATAGCAGCAGATTTTATAATGCAAAACTCAGCGCAACAATATATTAAGACTGTGACTTTTTATTTAGGAACAGATAAATATGGTCGTGATTTGTTAAGTAGGTTGTTGGTAGGAGCAAGAATTTCTTTTTTTATTGGTTTTGTAGCAGTATTTATCTCCTTAGTTATTGGTGTTTTTATGGGTAGTGTAGCTGGGTATTATGGAGGTAAAGTAGATGCTTTTATAATGTGGATTATAAACGTTACTTGGTCAATTCCAACATTGCTTTTGGTTATTGCTATTACTTTGGCTTTAGGTAAAGGGTTTTGGCAAGTTTTTATAGCTGTAGGTTTAACAATGTGGGTTGAAGTTGCTAGAGTTGTTAGAGGTCAAATTATAAGTGCAAAACAAATGCAGTATGTAACAGCAGCTAGAGCTTTAGGTTTTAATGATTTTAGAATCATAACAAAACATATTTTGCCAAATATAATGGCTCCAGTTATTGTTATTTGTGCAGCTAATTTTGCAGCCGCAATTTTAATAGAATCAGGATTAAGTTTTTTAGGGATTGGTGCACAACCACCTATGGCAAGTTGGGGAGCAATGATTAAAGACCATTATAACTATATTATTTTAGGTAAGCCATATCTAGCGATATTACCAGGTTTGTGTATTATGTTATTAGTAATGGCTTTTATGCTCATAGGTAATGCACTGCGTGATGCATTAGATGTTAAGCAGTAGTGTTTTTATTATCTAGTATATATTCTCTAATTTACAATCCTTAACTAATCGTCTACTAGTTTGTCTAAGTGTCTGGTTTGTTTAGAATGGATTTGATAATTCCTTTATTCTATGGCTACATATAACAACTTTAATTAGTCCTGATTTAGGATTTAATCTGTTTTTTTAAGTTTTAAAAGAAGTGTTGTATTTAATTAATTATTTTGTTGTCAAAACTAGTCAACCAATAAATTACAGCATGCAACTTTTTTTAGTTCTGCCTTTTTTATTAACTTTAGTTAGATAATGTGGATAGACAGAGGTAAATGTCATGTTTGCAATTAGATTATTATGTTTGATGTTGTTTACATAATAATTAAGAAGTTTTTTTCTTCTATTCTATAACAATAGAATTGTTTAGGCTGTCAATGTAGTTTAGCACCTCTTCTTTACCAATATCTTTACTTGAAGAAGTAATAAAATAATTTGGCATTTCTTCCCAAGTCTCTAGTAGTATTTTTTTGTATTCTTCAACGTGATTTTCAATGGCTTTAGGTCTAAGTTTATCTGCTTTTGTAAATATAATTGAAAACGGTATGCCACCTTCGCCTAAATACTGCATGAATTCTTGATCAATAGGTTGAGGTTTGTGTCTTATATCAACCAAGACAAAAGCTGTAACTAATTGTTCGCGTTGCTCAAAATATTGAGTTATAAATTTTTGAAATACCTTTTTAGTGCTTTTAGAAACACGTGCGTAACCATAACCTGGTAAATCAACCAAAAACCAATTTTGGTTAATTATAAAATGATTTATTAATTGTGTTTTTCCTGGTCTTCCTGATGTTTTTGCTAAGCTTTTTCTGCTGGTAAGCATGTTAATCAATGAGGACTTTCCGACGTTACTTCTTCCTATGAAGGCGTATTCAGGAAGTCTTTCTTTTGGGCATTTTGATGCGTCAGAATTACTTGTAACAAATTCGGCAGATTTAATATGCATTACAATACTATATTTAATTTCTGTATCAAACAGAAATGTCTTTTATAAAGTTTATACTTAATAGTTTGACACTATTAGATTTGACGAGACTTTAGCCAATCAAACAAAATTTGATTAAATGTGTCAGGATGTTCCATCATTGCAGCATGACCACATTTTTCAATCCAAAATAAATCAGAGTCTGGTAGTAGTGCATTAAACTCGTTAGCAACTTCTGGAGGTGTAACACCATCATTTTTACCCCAAATAATACATGTTGGTACATTCATGTTGGGTAAGTCTTTAGCCATATTGTGTCTAATAGCGCTTTTTGCGATAGCTAGGGTTTTAATTAGTTTATTACGGTCGTTTACGGTTTCATAAACTTCATCCACAATTTCTTTAGTAGCAACTTTAGGGTCATAAAACACTTCTTGTGCTTTTTTCTTAATCACCTCGTAATCACTTCGTTTTGTGTAGCCTCCACCCATTGCACTTTCGTATAATCCAGAGCTTCCGGTTATAACTAAAGCTTTGACTTTTTCTGGATTCAGTTTAGTATGGTAAAGACCTATGTGTCCACCTAATGAGTTTCCTAGTAAAACAACATTGTCTAGTTTTTTGAATTCAATAAAATCAAAAAGATATTTTGCAAAGGCTTTTACATTAGTTTTTATCAAGGACATAGTGTATACTGGGAGTTCTGGAATAATGACTTTGTAACCCTTGTCGCTAAAAAAAGTTGTTACTGCGTCAAAATTGCTTAAGCCTCCCATTAAACCATGAAGAACTATAATTGGCTGTCCTTCACCAACTTCTATGTAGTTAAATTTCCCTTCTTTTTTTAGTGTACGACTCATTAATGATTACTAGTTTGCATCGAAAGCAAATATAAGTATTTCATTTAAAAAATAGGCATTTTAACAATTATCTTCAACTTAGTTTTATTTATTTGCACTCTTCAAAAATCCCACCAATTTCTATCTCAATTTCAAAGGGTTTTTGCTTGTTTTTCGGGGTTTTATAAACTTATTTTTCTGTTAAAATCGCAATACTTATTAACAATGTGGTAAATTGTGGTAAAAAGTGGTGTTTTTTTCAATATATTTGACTTTTACAAATTTTGACACAAAAAATTGGTTGTGAACTCATTAATAGGAACATACGAATGTAAAGTAGACGCAAAAGGCAGGCTAATGCTTCCTGTTGCGCTGAAAAAACAGTTGGCTCCTGAGTTACAAAATGGTTTTGTGATAAAAAGAGCAGTTTTTCAGGAGTGTTTGGAGTTGTATCCAATGCAAGAATGGAATGTGTTAATGCAAAAAATTAATAAGCTAAATCGGTTTAAAAAAAGAACAACGATTTTATCAGAAGGTTTACTGCTGGAGTTAAAATTGTCGAGGTCGATGCAAGTGGACGTTTGTTGATACCTAAAGATTTGATTGGTTTTGCATCAATTAAAAAGGAGATAGTGATGTCTTCTGCTGTTAATATTGTTGAGATTTGGGATAAAACAAAGTATGAAAAAGCTATTGATGATGCTGCAGATGATTTTGCAGATTTGGCTGAAGAGGTAATGGGTAACGACGAAGACGATGACAGCATATCATAATCCAGTATTATTACACGAAACAGTTGATGGTTTAAATATTAAACCTGATGGTGTGTATGTGGATGTGACCTTTGGAGGAGGAGGACATAGTAAAGAGATTTTAAAACGATTAGGCAAAAATGGTAAGTTGTATGCTTTTGATCAAGATAAAGATGCGCTTGAAAATGCTATTGACGATCCTAGGTTTACTTTAATACATGAAAATTTTAGGTATATAAAACGTTTTTTGCGTTTTCATGGTGTAAAACAAGTGGATGGTGTTTTAGCAGACTTTGGTGTATCATCTCATCAATTTGATGTTGCTGAGCGTGGTTTTTCGACGCGTTTTGAAGCAGATTTAGATATGCGAATGAATCAGAATGATGCATTGTCGGCATATCATGTGGTTAATGAGTATGATGAAGAGCAATTAAAACAGGTTTTGTCACAATATGGAGAGCTTCGTGCTGCTCCTGCAATGGCTAGATTAATTGTTGAGCATCGTAAGGATGAAGTCATAAAAACAAGTGATCAGCTTAAAAAGGTGTTGCAAAAATTTTTGTCACCAAAGCATGAAAATAAAATTTTAGCTCAAATATATCAGGCTATTCGTATTGAGGTTAATCAAGAGATTGAGGCTTTAAAAGAATTTTTACAGCAAACGCCTGAGATTTTAAAGCCAGAGGGACGATTAAGTTTAATTTCTTATCACTCTTTAGAAGATAGATTGGTAAAACGTTTTATAAGAAATGGTTTATTTGAAGGTGAGCCAGAACGAGATGTGTTTGGTCGTTTTGAAGTGCCATTAAAAAAAGTTGGAGGATTAATAATACCAACAAAAGAAGAAATAAAAATAAATAACCGAGCACGTAGTGCAAAGTTACGTATTGCAACAACGGTTGATTAATGAAAAAAAACATCTATAGCCTATTAAGAGGTACTTTTTTAGTTAGTGAAGATTCGTTTAAAAACTGGAAGCTTATCATATTTATTTCGGCTTTGGCCTTAGTTATGATAGCAAGTTCACATAGTTTGGATAAAAAAGTACATGAGATAGCAAAGCTTAATAATCAAGTTAAAGAATTGCGATCCGAGTTGTATGATGGAAGAACCAGATTGATGCAACTTAAGATGGAATCTTCGGTTGTAAAAAAAATGAAAGAAAAGGGGTTGGCGCCTTCAGTAATTCCGCCAAAAAAATAATTGTTAAACCAGAAAGCTAAGTTCAAATCGTGGCAGTAAACGAAAAGAACATATTAAACAGATTGTATTTTGTCGCAGGATGTATGTTCATCTTTGGGCTGCTTGTGGTTGGAAAATTGTTAACCATTCAAGTGGTTGATGGAGATAAGTACAGGGCTCTGGCAGATAAGCGTGCTATTAAAGATGTTGTAATACCTGCTAATAGAGGTAATGTATATTCTTCTGATGGTAGTTTATTAGCGACTTCAATTCCTAAATATGATATTTTATTTGATGCAGTTACGCCATCGGATAAAAACTTTAAAGCTAACTTAATTCCGTTAAGTCAAGCATTGTCAAAATATTCGGGAAAACCAGCAACTTATTATAAGAAAGAATTAGGTAAAGCTAGAGCAAATAAAAATAGATACTATTTGTTAGCGCGTAATATTGGATATTCTGATTATTTAAAATTCAGAGGTTTTCCGTTGTTAGAGTTAGGTGCTTTTAAAGGTGGTTTAATTGTAGAGCAAAAAGTAAAAAGAGAACATCCTTTAGGAGAGGTTGCACAGCGTACTATTGGGTATGAGCGTACAGATGATGATGGAAATGTGACAAGAGCTGGTATTGATGGTGCTTTTGGAGTAGATTATTTAAGAGGGAAAAACGGAAAGCGTCTAAAACAAAAAATAGGAAAAGGACAGTGGAAGCCTATTTTAGATTACGATCAAGTCGAACCTAAAGATGGTTTTGATGTGTACACGACAATTGATGTTAATATACAAGATATTGCTCATCACGCATTGTTGGAGCAGTTAGAGTTATATGAAGCTGAGCATGGTACAGTTGTGGTAATGGAAGTTGAAACAGGAGAGATAAAAGCAATTTCTAATTTAGGAAAAACAAGCTCTGGTCATTATTACGAAAAAAGAAACTATGCAGTTTATGAATCTCATGAACCAGGTTCTACGTTTAAGTTAATGGCTTTAATGGCTGCTTTAGAAGATAAAAAGGTAGATACCTCTGATGTTATCGATACAGGTAATGGGTATAAGGTGTTTTACGGAAGAGGTATAAAAGACTCTCATGGCAATGGTAAGATATCTGTTGCTAAAACATTGGAAGTGTCATCTAATATAGGTTTAGCAACAATTATTAATACGGCTTATGCTAAAAATCCTAACCGATTTTTAGATATTTTAAGTGGTTGGAATTTGGATAAAAAATTAGGTATTTCAATTAAAGGAGAAGGAGAGCCTATGATACCAAGACCTGGAGATGATAAATGGAGTCGTAACGCGTTACCATCTATTGCCTATGGTTATAATTTAAGGATAACACCTTTGCAAACCTTAACATTTTATAATGCTGTTGCAAATAATGGTGTTATGGTTAAGCCTAGGTTTATAAGAGAGGTAAAAGAGTTGGATAAACCAATAGAGGTTTTTGAAAAAACAATAATTAATCCAAAAATATGTTCTGATGCAACTTTAAATGCAGCAAAGCAAATGTTGGAAAATGTAGTGACAAGAGGTACAGGTAAATCCTTATACTCAGATTATTTTTCTATGAGTGGTAAAACAGGAACTGCGCGTGTAGAGTATTGGATGGATGATTGGGCTAGAAAACCAAGGTACATTTCATCGTTTGCAGGATATTTCCCTTCTGACAAGCCTAAATATTCTTGTATTGTTGTCATACATAAACCAAGTATAAGAAAAGGCTTCTATGGAGCAGATGTTTCTGGACCAGTATTTAAAAAGGTAGCACAAAAAATATTTACAGATACACCTTTGATTGATCAAGTTGCGTCATTAGATGTTGCAGATCCAAAAGTTGAAAAAGAATATGAAGGGTATTATAAAACCGCAAATACTTACAAAACCATAATGCCTGATGTTACAGGTTTACCAGTTATGGATGCGTTGGCTTTGTTGGAAAATATGAATGTAAATGTAACCATAAAATGTAACGGTGTTGGTCTGGTTAAAAGTCAGTCGGTTAATAAAAACACTAAATTAAAGAATAATCAAACTATAGTTTTAGAAGCTTCGTGAGTATATTAAAAGACATACTATATAAGGTAACATTAGACGCTGTAAAAGGTAATACTGATGTTTTGGTGCATAATATTCATTTTAACTCTCGTCAAGTTGAGGTTAATGATGTGTTTGTGGCTATCAAAGGTAGCGCAACAGATGGTCATCAATACATTGAAGGTGCTATTAAGCAAGGTGCAATAGCTGTTGTATGTCAGGTTTTACCTGATACTATTAAAGATGGTGTGACTTATATTAAAGTTGACGATTCTAGTAAGGCTTTAGCTGTTATGGCTGCTAATTATTATGGTAATCCCTCAGAAAATCTAAAACTTGTAGGTGTTACTGGTACTAATGGTAAAACTACAATAGCCTCATTATTATATCAATTATTTAAAAAAGCAGGTTATAAAGTAGGATTATTATCAACTGTTAAAATAATGGTCGATAATACTACGTATCCAGCAACACATACTACTCCGGACTCTTTAACTATAAATAAGTATTTAAAGACAATGAATGAGGAAGGTGTTGAGTTTTGTTTCATGGAAGTTAGTTCTCATGGAATACATCAAAACAGAACACTTGGGTTAAAATTTGAAGGTGGAATTTTTACCAATTTATCTCATGATCATTTAGATTATCACGATACTTTTGCTGAATATCGTGATGTCAAAAAACGTTTTTTTGATCAATTACCTAAAACTGCATTTGCATTAACTAATGGTGATGATAAAAACGGAAGCGTTATGCTTCAGAATACAAAAGCAAAGACATATACTTATGCGTTAAAGAGTTACGCGGATTATAAGGCGCAAATTTTAGAAAACCAGTTTAATGGTTTGTTGTTAAAACTTAATGATAATGAGGTTTGGGTGCGTCTAATCGGTACGTTTAATGCGTATAACTTACTAGCGATTTTTGCTACAGCAGAATTGTTGGGTCTTGAAAAGCAAGAAACATTACGTTTAATTAGCGAATTAGAAAGTGTTAGTGGTCGTTTTCAGTTTATGATATCTGATCAAAAAATTACTGCTATAGTTGATTATGCACATACACCTGATGCTTTACAAAATGTTTTAGAAACTATAAATGATATCAGAACCAAAAACGAAGAGGTAATTACAGTTGTTGGTTGTGGTGGAGATAGAGATAAAACAAAACGTCCAAAAATGGGACGTATTGCTTCAGCTTTAAGTACAAAAGTTGTGTTTACAAGTGATAATCCCAGAAGTGAAGTACCAGAAACTATTATTGAAGACATAGAAAAAGGTGTCGAGCCTCAAAATTTTAAAAAAACATTATCCATAGTAGATCGTAAGCAGGCAATTAAAACAGCATGCCAATTAGCTAATCCTAATGACATAATATTGATTGCAGGTAAAGGTCATGAAACGTACCAAGAAGTTAAAGGTGAACGTTCGGATTTTGATGATTTTAAAATAGTAAAAGAGTTTTTAAAACAATTACAAAAATAAAAAAGGGTTTCTGCGAAAGCATAAAACCTATAAAAAAACAAAGATTAATAGAATGCTATATTATTTATTCGAATTTTTAGAAAATAACTACCAATTTCCAGGTGCTAGTGTGTTTCAGTTTATCACATTTAGAGCAGCTTTGGCAATTATAGTATCGTTGTTGTTTTCTACAATATTTGGTAAAAAAATTATCGTGGCTTTACAAAAAAAGCAAGTTGGTGAATCTGTTAGAGACTTAGGTTTAGATGGACAGTTAGAAAAAGCTGGTACACCAACAATGGGTGGGATTATTATAATTTTAGCCACATTGTTACCTGTATTATTGTTTGCTAAATTAGATAACATTTATGTGGTTTTATTGATGGTTACCATGTTGTGGATGGGAGCAGTTGGTTTTACAGATGATTATATTAAAGTATTTAAAAAAAATAAAGAAGGCTTAAGCGGAAAGTTTAAAGTTTTAGGTCAGGTTGGACTTGGTTTATTTGTTGGAGCTGTGATGTATTTCCATCCAGGAATTACCATTAAAACAGAGAAAATTAATCCTATTTATGAAACCGAATTAATTACACAAAACTCACCACGAGAATTTAATACAGCAGAACAGTCACTAAAAACAACAATTCCTTTTGTTAAGGATAATGAGTTTGATTACTCTGATTTAGTAACATGGTTAGGTGATGACTACGCAAAATATGCATGGTTAATATTTATTCCAATCGTAATTTTTATTGTAACAGCAGTCTCTAATGGAGCCAACCTAACAGATGGTATTGATGGTTTAGCAGCAGGTAGTTCTGCTATTATAGTATTTGTGCTAGCTATTTTTGCTTTTGTCTCTGGTAACATTGTGTTCTCGGATTATTTAAACGTCATGTTTATACCAAATTTGGGTGAAATGGTAGTTTTTATTGCAGCTTTTGTTGGTGCTTTAATTGGGTTTTTATGGTACAATACTTATCCGGCTCAAGTATTTATGGGTGACACTGGTAGTTTAACTATTGGAGGTGTGATTGCAGTAATTGCTATTGCGGTTAGAAAAGAATTATTGATACCAGTTTTATGTGGAATTTTCTTTGCTGAGTCATTATCTGTGATATTGCAGGTTAGCTATTTTAAATTCACTAAAAAGAAATATGGTGAAGGTAGACGTATTTTTTAATGTCGCCTTTGCATCATCATTATCAGAAAAAGGACATCACGAAAGTAAAATTGTGACACGTTTTTGGATTGTTGGAATTTTTCTAGCAATACTAACAATTGTAACCTTAAAATTAAGATAAGATGAAACAATTAGTGATTCTTGGAGCAGGTGAAAGTGGAGTGGGAACTGCACTTTTAGGGCAAGCAAATGGGTTTCATGTTTTTGTTTCGGACAAAGGAAAAATAAAAGAAAAATATAAAGACGTTCTTATAAATAATAAAATTGAATGGGAAGAAGAGCAACATACTGAAGCAAAAATATTAGCTGCAGATGTTGTTATGAAAAGTCCAGGAATTCCGGATAAAGTAGCTATAGTAAAGTTACTTTTAAATAAAGGAGTGCCTGTGATTTCTGAAATTGAATTTGCAAACCAATTTACCAACGCAACCATTGTCGCTGTGACTGGTAGTAATGGTAAAACAACAACAGCAATGTTAACACATCACTTATTAAAACAAGAGTTGGATGTAGGTTTGGCTGGTAACATTGGTGATAGTTTTGCTAAACAAGTTTTAGAACATGATTACAATAATTATGTTCTAGAGGTTAGTAGCTTTCAATTAGATGGTTGTTTTAAGTTTAAACCTAAAATTGCAATAATTACCAATATTGTACCAGATCATTTAGATCGATACGATTATGAGTTTGAAAATTACATAGCTTCAAAATTTAGAATAACTCAAAACCAAACTAAAGAAGATGTTTTGATTTATGATGCAGATGATGAAGTGATTGCAAATTACATTAATAATAATACCATTCAAGCCACAGTATTACCGTTTTCAATTACAAAAAAAATAGAAAATGGTGCGTACTTGGATAAGGACAAAATAATAATAACAATAGATAATAATCAAATAATTATGCCGACAAAAAATATAGCTCTAGAAGGTAAACATAATATAAAAAATGCTATGGCTGCATCGACAGTTTCACATTTATTAAAAATAAGAAAACAAACCATACGTGAAAGTTTAGAAAACTTTCAAGGTGTAGAGCATCGTTTAGAAAACGTGCTAAAAATTAATAAAGTACAGTACATAAACGACTCAAAAGCAACTAATGTAAATGCTACATATTTTGCTTTGGACAGCGTGTCTGCTCCAACGGTTTGGATTGTTGGTGGTGTGGATAAAGGTAATGACTATAAAGAACTGTATCCTTTTATTAACGAAAAAGTAAAAGCCATCATTTGTTTAGGTGTAGATAACCAAAAGCTAATGGAGAATTTTGGTAATATGGTAGATGTTATTGTCGAAACACAGTTTATGAGCGAAGCTGTAAAAATAGCATACAAAATTGCCGAAGCTGGTGACAACGTATTATTATCTCCTGCTTGTGCAAGTTTTGATTTATTTGAAAATTACGAAGACAGAGGTCGTCAATTTAAAGAGGCAGTTAGAAGTTTATAATATTTTATAGAGCGTATTAATATTACATGCAAAACACAATAATAAATAACATTAAAGGAGATAAACTAATATGGGCAATTTCAGCCTTATTAGCAATATTTTCGTTTTTACCAGTATACAGTGCAGCTAGTAATTTGGCTTACATTGGTGGTGACGGAAGTACCTTTGCCTATTTTGTAAAGCATTTTATGCATTTGTTTTTAGGCTTTTCTATAATGTATGGAGTCCATAAAATACCTTACAGGTATTTTCGTGGTTTATCTATGGTTATGATGCCAGTTGTGTTTGTCTTGCTAATTCTAACTATTTTACAAGGTACCACTATTGGTGGCGCTAATGCTAGTCGTTGGATTAGAATTCCGTTTGTAAATATGTCTTTTCAAACGTCTACTTTGGCAGCAGTAGTTTTAATGGTATATATAGCAAGGTATTTATCAAAAATAAAAGATAAAAGCACCACGTTTAAAGAGTCTATTTTACCATTATGGATTCCAGTATTTATCATATTAGCATTAATCCTTCCATCTAACTTTTCAACCACAGCAATTATTTTTGTTATGGCTTGTGCGTTGCTGTTTTTAGGAGGCTATCCAATACGTTATTTATTAGCAATGGGATTTGCAGGTTTAGTTGGTTTGACATTATTTATTTTAGTAGCTAAAGCCTTTCCTGAAGCTATGCCAAATCGAGTAGATACATGGATGAGTAGAATTGATAACTTTTTTAATGATGAAGATTCAAAAGGAGATTATCAAATTGAAAGAGCTAAAATAGCAATAGCATCAGGTGGTGTTGTTGGAGTTGGATCAGGAAAAAGTATCCAAAAAAACTTTTTACCTCAGTCGTCCTCGGATTTTATTTTTGCAATTATTGTTGAAGAATATGGGTTGATTGGTGGATTAGCTTTAATGATTTTATACATGTGGTTGTTGTTTAGAATTATAATAGTTGCACAAAAAGCAGATACCGTTTTTGGTAAACTATTAGTGCTTGGTGTAGGATTACCAATCATTTTTCAAGCCATGATTAATATGGCAGTTGCAGTAGAGTTATTTCCGGTTACAGGTCAGACCTTACCATTAATTAGTAGTGGAGGAACCAGTATTTGGATGACTTGTATGGCAATTGGTGTTATACTTAGCGTAAGTGCTAAAAGAGAAGAAATTAAATTAAAAGAAAACAAATCTGATGCAGAAAATCCGTTAGAGGTTTTATCTGAAGCGTTAGAAGATTAATATTAAGGTGAAAAGTAATAATAAAACATATAAAATTATTTTATCTGGTGGTGGTACAGGTGGACATATCTATCCTGCTATTGCTATTGCTAACGAGCTTAAATCACGTTTTCCAGAGTCTAAGTTTTTGTTTGTAGGAGCAAAAGATAGAATGGAAATGGAAAAAGTACCTCAAGCAGGTTTTGATATAAAAGGATTATGGATTACTGGTATTGAGCGTAAGTTAACATTAAAAAACATGATGTTTCCGTTTAAGTTAATCAGTAGTTTATGGAATGCCAGAAAAATAGTAAAACAGTTTAAACCTGATGTCGCTATTGGTACTGGTGGATTTGCTAGTGGACCATTATTGCAAGTTGCAGCTTCAAAAGGTATTCCTTGTTTAATACAAGAGCAGAATTCTTATCCGGGAATCACTAATAAATTGTTAGCTAAAAAAGTAGAAAAAATTTGTGTTGCCTATAGTGATTTAGAGCGTTTTTTTCCTAAACAAAAAATAATTAAAACAGGTAATCCTGTACGTCAAGATTTGTTGGATATAACCTCAAAAAGAACTGAGGCCATCAAACACTTTAATTTAGTAGAAGGTAAGCAAACCCTTTTAGTATTAGGCGGAAGTTTAGGAGCAAAAGCAATCAATGAATTGTTAGAGCGTGAATTAGATTATTTACAAACTTTAAATCTACAAATAATTTGGCAATGCGGTAAACTGTATTATCAAACGTATAAGTTGTATGGTAATACTAAGCATGTGCAAGTGCATCAATTTATTAATAAAATGGATTATGCATATGCAGCTGCAGATTTTATTATTTCTAGAGCAGGAGCAAGTTCGGTTAGCGAGCTTTGTATTGTAGGTAAACCAGTCGTTTTTGTGCCTTCTCCATATGTTGCAGAAGACCATCAAACTAAAAATGCTACAGCTATTGTTAAACAAAATGCAGCAGTTTTAATTGCTCAAGAAGATTTAAAAGTAGATTTTAAAAATAAATTTGGACAACTAGTTGCTTCCAAAGAAAAGCAAGAAGAATTAAGTAATAATATAAAAAAATTAGCCTTAGTAAATGCAACCAATCATATTGTTGATGAGGTTGAAAAATTGCTAAACAAATAATGAATTTATCTAAAATACATAACATCTATTTTATTGGTATTGGAGGTATTGGTATGTCTGCAATTGCTCGCTATTTTAAAGCAAGTAATAAGCAGGTTTCTGGTTATGATAAAACTCAAACAGAAATTACTAATAGCTTACAAAATATAGGTATAGAGGTGATTTTTGAAGATGAAATTGCTAGTGTACAGGCTAATTATTTAGATCCCGAAACGACCTTAGTCGTTTACACACCAGCTGTGCCTAATACACACAGTCAATTAGTGTATTTTAAGGATAATGGATTTAAAGTTTTAAAGCGATCAGAAATTTTAGGAGTTATAACACAAAACACCTATTGTTTAGCTGTAGCTGGTACACATGGTAAAACAACCACTACAAGTATTTTAGGACATTTATTAAATGCTTGTGATGTGTCTTTAACCGCTTTTTTAGGTGGTATTAGCGAGAATTATAATTCTAATCTAATCCTTAACGGAAACGAGGTTAGTGTTGTTGAAGCAGATGAATTTGATCGTTCGTTTTTAACGCTAAGTCCAGATTTAGTTTGCATTACATCCATGGATGCAGATCATTTAGACATTTATGGTGATGCTTCAGAATTAATAAAAACTTTTGAAGATTTTTCAAAAAAACTAAAACCTAACGGAAAATTATTCGTTAAAAATGGATTGCCTTTAGATGGTATCACTTACGGTATTGAAGATGATGCAGATTATTCAGCTCAAAATATAATCATCAAAAACGGAACATACGTTTTTGATGTAAAGACACCAAAAGGTGTGTTTAAACAATTTCAGTTTAACTTACCAGGTAGACATAATTTATCAAATGCTTTAGTGGCTTTAGCAATGTCAATGGAGTATGGTATACCTCATGATAAGTTAATCCAAGCATTAGCAAGTTATAAAGGTGTAAAACGTAGGTTTACTTATCAAATTAAAACAGATGATTTGGTGTTTATAGATGACTATGCACATCATCCAGAAGAGATTAATGCAGTCTATCAAGCTGTTAGAGAAATGTATCCAAAGGATAAGGTTGTAGCTGTTTTTCAGCCACATTTGTTTTCTAGAACTCAAGATTTTGCTCAAGATTTTGCTAAAAGTTTAGCACAATTTGATCAAGTTATTTTATTGGATATTTATCCAGCCAGAGAGTTGCCTATTAAAGGCGTAACATCGGAATGGTTATTGAGTCTAATAGATAATAACAATAAACAATTAGTATCAAAAGAGACATTAATTAAAAATATAAAACAAAGTGATGCTAAAATTGTTTTAACAATTGGAGCAGGAGATATTGGGGCAGAAGTTTCAAAAATAAAGCAAGCATTAGTAAATGAAGATTAACTGGAACTATATAAAAATGAGTGTTCTACTAATTTTAGTGGTGTTTTTGTATGCGTTTTCTTCAGCAAGAAATGCAAAAAGAGTGGTGTCTAAACCTCAAGTTGAATTTATAGGTAATAAAAACCTGTTTATCACGCATGAAGATGTTAGTAAGTTGTTAATACAAAATCAACAAGAGGTCAGTAACACATCTAAAGAAATTTTAGATTTGAACATCCTAGAAACAACACTTAACCAAAACCCAATGGTCCAGTATGCAGATGTTTATGTAACTGTAACTGGTAATTTAATAGCAAAGGTTAAACAAAAAACGCCAATTGCTAGAGTAGTGACAGATGCGACTTACTATGTAGATAACAATGGTGGTTATATGCCATTATCAAAAAACTACACAGAGCGTGTCCCAATTGTCACTGGATTTATTAATAAAAAAGAGTTAAACAAGATTTATATAGTAGCATCAAAAATTCAAGAAGACGAATTTTTGAAAAAACATGTTGTACAAATTCAACAAAACAAGAATAATACTATAGATCTTAAGTTAAGACAGTGTAATTTTGTAGTCCAATTAGGCAGTTTAGATCAGTTAGATAAAAAAGTCAACAATCTAAAAGCGTTTTATATTAAGGCTACAAAAGATAAAACCTTAAAAAATTACAGTAAAGTAAACTTACAATTTGGTAATCAGGTTGTTTGTACAAAAGCATAAGTTATGGAACAAAACTTGTCAGTAGGATTAGATATCGGAACCACAAAAATTGTGGCTATGATAGGTCGTAAAAATGAATATGGTAAAGTCGAAATTTTAGGTATTGGTAAATCTAAAAGTTTGGGTGTACATCGTGGTGTTGTAAATAATATCACGCAAACCATTCAGTCCATACAACTAGCAATCCAAGAAGCAGAAGCAGCAGCAGCACTAAAAATAGAAGGTGTAACTGTTGGTATCGCAGGACAACATATTAGAAGTTTACAACATAGCGATTATATTACTAGACCAAATAGTGATACTGTAATTGACGATAATGATATAGACAGACTAATTAATCAAGTACATAAATTAGTCATGCTTCCTGGCGAAGAAATTATACATGTATTACCTCAAGAATATAAAATTGACGGTCAAGCCGAAATTAAAGAACCAATCGGTATGTATGGTGGACGTTTAGAAGCTAATTTTCATGTTGTTGTAGGTCAAGTCTCGTCTATCCGAAACATTGGACGTTGTGTACAAAGTTCAGGCTTGACATTAGAAGGAATCACTCTAGAGCCTCTTGCAAGTGCAAATGCAGTATTAAGTCAAGAAGAAAAAGAAGCTGGTGTTGCATTAATAGACATAGGTGGAGGTACAACAGATTTAGCAATTTTTAGAGACGGAATAATAAGACACACAGCTGTAATACCATTTGGAGGTAATGTTATAACTGAAGACATAAAAGAAGGGTGTTCTATTATAGAGAAACAAGCTGAACTTTTAAAAATAAAATTTGGTAGTGCTTGGCCAGGAGAAAATAAAGACAATGAGATTGTTTCAATTCCAGGTTTAAGAGGACGTGATCCTAAGGAAATCACGCTTAAAAACTTGTCTAGAATAATACATGCAAGAGTTGTAGAAATTATTGAGCAAGTCTTTGTAGAAATAAAAAATTATGGACACGAAGAACAAAAAAAGAAATTAATTGCAGGTATAGTTTTAACAGGTGGAGGAAGCCAATTAAAACATTTAAAGCAGTTAGTAGAGTATATTACAGGTATGGATACCAGAATAGGGTATCCAAACGAGCATCTTGCAGGAGATAGTGATGACGCTATTACAAGCCCATTATTTGCAACAGCAGTAGGATTAGTTATGGATGGTTTAAAACGCCAAGACCGTATCAAAATTGAAGAAAAAATTGAAGAACAAATACAAGAAGTAAAAGAGGCAAATCAAGAAATGCCAGAAGAAGAGAAAATAGAACCACCAAAAAAACGAAGAAAATCGTTTTTAGAGACGTTTACAGATAAAGTCAAAGACTTTTTAGATAACGCAGAGTAATTAAATAATAATACAATAAGCGATGTATGTATCGCTAGAATAATAATAATTGATCCAGTAAAATAGAATTTATGAGCAGCAACAACGAATTCGAAAACATAGCATTTGACCTACCTAAAAACCAATCTAACGTCATTAAGGTTATTGGTGTTGGAGGAGGTGGAAGTAACGCGATTAACCACATGTTCTTACAAGGCATTAAAGGGGTTGATTTTGTTATTTGTAATACAGATGCACAAGCATTACAAAATAGTGGTGTACCAAACAAAATCCAATTAGGTTTAAATTTAACAGAAGGACTTGGTGCAGGAGCCAATCCAAACGTAGGAGAACAATCTGCTGTAGAGAGTTTTGATGACATCCAACGTATGTTAGATACCAATACAAAAATGATCTTCATAACAGCCGGAATGGGTGGAGGAACAGGTACAGGAGCAGCACCAATAATCGCTAAAATGGCTAAAGATTTAGACATTTTGACTGTTGGTATTGTTACTATGCCTTTTCAATTTGAGGGTAAAATGCGTAATGAGCAAGCTCAAGAAGGTATCGAAAGACTTCGTAAAGAAGTAGATTCGTTAGTAGTTATAAACAACAATAAACTTCGTGAAGTTTATGGTAACCTTGGTTTTAAAGCTGGTTTCTCTAAAGCTGACGAAGTATTATCTACTGCAGCACGTGGTATTGCAGAAGTTATAACACATCACTATACACAAAATATTGATTTACGTGATGCTAAAACAGTATTAAGTAATAGTGGTACAGCTATTATGGGTTCTGCATCTGCATCAGGTCAAAATCGTGCTCATGAAGCAATATCAAAAGCATTAGATTCACCTTTATTAAACGATAATAAAATTACAGGAGCCAAAAACGTATTGTTGCTAATCGTTTCTGGTGCTCAAGAAATTACTATTGATGAAATAGGAGAAATTAATGACCATATTCAAAATGAAGCTGGTCATGGTGCAAACATTATCATGGGTGTTGGTGAGGACGAAAATCTTGAAGAATCAATTTCTGTAACTATTATTGCTACAGGTTTTGATGTAGAACAGCAAAATGAAATTTCTAATACTGAAACTAAGAAAGTAATTCATGCGTTGGAAGATGACCAAAACATGGAACAAGATTTAACTAAAAAGCCTAATGTACCTGCTTCAAAAATAATTACAAGTCAGCCTGAAGTTAAGCCAGAGCCACCTAAAGCAATAGTAAAACATACTTTAGATGTTGATGCGGAAACAGAAGATCAATTATCAAATATAGAAATAGCTCAGGTTAACAGCCAAAACCGAACAGCATCAAATAATGACGTTATTGCAACCACAGAAGCTTTAAAAAATATAGATGTTAATTTTACGCAGGTTGATCCTTTAGTCGATGAGAATGCACAATTTAATATTACAAGTACTAACGCTGTAAAACAAAAAATAGATGACATTCCACAAGAACAGAAGCAGCAAATAACTTTAAGTTTTGATATGCCTATATCAGAACCAGAAACTGCACCTGTTGTTGAAGATGAAAAACCAGTAATTTTAGATTTATCAGAAGAGGTTAGTAATATTGATGTTAACGATTTTGTAGAGATCACTCCAACTGTTCAAAGCAATCAAACGGAAGAAGTTAGATATACTTTAGATGATTTTGAAGAAGAAGAAATTGTAGTAAACAAAACTAATCAGTCAAAACCTAAGGTAGAAGAAGATGTAACGTTTGAGAAAAAAGTACTAGAGAACGAAGAAGTTAAAATACAAGAAATTTTACCAGAGGTTGAAACAGAAGTAGACCCAATGAATACGCCTATTTCAGAATTGTTAAAAAGCAGAGCTGATGAGCGTAGAAAGAAAATGAAAAACTTCAATCATAAATTTAATAGTTCTAAAATTGAAGATATCGAGAAAATTCCAGCTTATAAACGTCAAGGTTTAGAGTTAGAAAATAGACAGCATTCTTCAGATAATAATATTTCTAGAACATCTTTAGGTGTAGATGATAATGATGATATTCAGTTAAGAAGTAATAATTCATTTTTACATGATAATGTAGATTAATTATCTTTATAATAAATTTAGATGTCAAATCATTTAAACCCGAAAAGCTTAAACAAGCTTTTCGGGTTTTTATTTGTGTTAATTTATCTCCAGACTATGTTAAGTATAGTCAGTAAAATCATTACGATTTAGTATCTTCGTATTTCAAAACAATATTACAATGAGTCTATCTAAAGATATAATGACAGCCTTAAAAGAGGCAATGAAAAGTAAAGATACAGTAGCATTAACAGCTTTAAGAGCAGTAAAATCTGCTATATTATTAGCGCAAACCGAAAGTGGAGCTAAACAAGAGTTGACAGAAGAGCAAGAACTTAAAATTTTACAAAAGCAAGTTAAGCAACGTAAGGATAGTGCTGCCATATTTTTAGATCAAGGACGTGAAGATTTAGCAGCGCCAGAATTAGCTGAAGCAGAGGTAATAAGTCAGTTTTTGCCAGAAGCAATGGGTGTTGAAGAAATCACAGCAGTTGTAGAACAAATTATTGCTAGCATTGGTGCAGAAGGTATGAAGGATATGGGTAAAGTAATGGGAATGGTTAGTGGTCAATTAGCTGGTAAAGCAGACGGTAAAACTATTTCAACAATAGTAAAAGCTAAGTTAGCTTAATTTAAGAGATAAATATAATGTAAACGTCTTAAGGTGTTTATAAACTAAACCTGATTGAAAAATTTAATTTCCAATCAGGTTTTTTTGTTTTTTAAAACAGTGTGTTAGTAATTAAAATAGTATTTTGTTCTGTAAATAATTATAATGTTAATACTTCAATCAGTAAATACCGAGCTTCAAGAAAATCCATTGGTCTATAAGTATGTTTTAGGTGTATTAACTATATTAATTGTTTGTTTTGTTGTTGTTGTTGGTACAATATGGTTGTTTAAATTAATAGAAAGTATTTATATAGATTATTTTGGAGGAAAACCATTAATAAGACATTTATACTTAAAGGTTAATGATATTACTCCAGTTCAAAAAAGCATATTAGAATCTGAGTTTAAATTCTATAATGATTTAAATAAAAAAGAGCAGGACTATTTTAGACACAGATTACACAAGTTTATAAAAGATACAGAGTTTATTGGTAAAGATGGAGTCATTATCCAAGAAAATCATCGCGTATTAGTCTCTGCTACAGCTATTATGTTGACTTTTGGATATCGGGATTATTCTATAAAACTTGTAGATAAAATTTTAATTTATCCTTCTGTGTTTTATTCTAATCTAGATGAAAATTACCACAAAGGGCATTTTAATCCTGCTTTTAGAGCAGTAATCCTTTCATGGGAAGATTTTGTAATAGGTTACAAAATTGAGGATGATAATTTAAATTTAGGTATACATGAGTTTATACATGCTTTGCATATTAGTTACTTAAAGCCTGAGTATAGTAACGATGTAACAGCGTACTTGTTTACCAGAGGAATTGAAGAATTAGAATCTTTTTTAAAGACTAACCAATCTTATAAAAATAAAATGGTAAACTCAGATTATTTCAGAGATTATGCATTTGAAAATAACTTTGAATTTATTGCAGTAGTGGTAGAGAACTTTATCGAGACTCCAGCACAATTTAAAGCACAATTTCCTCAAATATATAATAAGGTTAAGCAAATGCTTAACTTTAATTTTAAAGGGTATTAATAGCTCTTAAACTGATATATGTCATATTTAATTACAATGCATTGTCTTAATTTTATATCGTAGAAAATAAATAAAATCTACACTAATGACATTTGTAAATTACTTAAATAATCAGTTTTAGGGGAAATAATCAAATTATTAGGTAATTTAAAAAGGCTCCAAAATATTGGAGCCTTTTTTTGATATTATGAGTTAGCTAAAGCTTTAAGGTTTTTAATTGTTTCTGGTTGATTATCACTTTTAAATACATGACTACCAGCAACAAAAACATCAGCACCAGCATCAACTAATTGTTTTATATTTTTGTCAGTAACACCACCATCAATTTCAATTTTTGTGTCAAGACCTTGGGCGTCAATCATAGCTCTAAGTTTTTTAATACGTTGATAGGTTACATTTTCAAATTTTTGTCCACCAAAACCAGGGTTAATAGACATTAATAATACCATATAACATTCTGGTAAGATATCTTCCAAAACACTTACAGGAGTAGTAATATTAAGCACGACACCAGCTTTACAACCAGCATCTTTTATTTGTCTAAGGGTACGATGTAAATGTACAGTTGACTCGTGGTGTACAGTAATAATATCTGCACCAACTTTAGCAAACTCCTCAATGTAACGTTCAGGTTTTTCTATCATTAAATGCACATCTAAAGGTTTAGTGGCATGTTTTTTAATAGCAGCAATAACAGGCATTCCATAAGATATGTTTGGTACAAAAAGACCATCCATTACATCTATATGAAACCAATCTGCATCACTGTTATTTACCATTTCGGTATCACGTTGTAGGTTGCCAAAATCGGCAGCTAACATTGAAGGGGCAATTAATTTTGAAGACATTTATTTTAGTTTTGTGTTGTTTTTGCAAAACTACTACTTTTTATTAGTTGTCTTCTAAAAGGGATTCAATAATTTTAAAAAAGAAATCACTGTTCTCAACATTATTATCCTGTAAAGTTTTAATAAAACTTTGTAGACTATATAAGGTTTCAGTATCCTTGATAACAGAATAACCAATATCAAAAGATTTAAAATTTAGCTGTTTGATAGGCTTGTTTAATAACTCGGTGAGTTTAGAGTGTCTGTGGTCTTTTTTAATATCCTCATATACTGTGTCCAAAATAATTGGATTGCCTTCCAGTATCTGAAAAAATAAGTTGCCTCTTTTAACCAAAACACCAGTAATGTTATGGCTATCATTTTTTAATTGTGTTTGGTTAAAAAGTGCTTCAAAATCCATAAGCTTAAGCCTCGAGTTAGCTTCACTTTTATAACAGATAGTTTTTAACATAATGGTATTGTTTGACGGTAAATATAAAAAAGTTTATAAAACATAATAGTAAAAGTCTAAAAATGAGTGAACCCGAAGTAATCAGCTTCGGGTTCTTCATCAATCAAAAAACGAACAGTTATGAATAACTGTTTGTTATCGTAACTTAGTTATTAACCTAAGTAAGTTTTTAATATTTTACTTCTAGACGTATGTTTTAATCTACGTATAGCTTTTTCTTTAATTTGTCTAACACGCTCTCTAGTTAGGTCAAACGTTTCACCAATTTCTTCTAAAGTCATTGGGTGTTGGTTGCCTAAACCAAAGTATAATCTAATAACGTCAGCTTCACGTGGAGTTAAGGTTTCTAAAGCACGCTCAATTTCAGTACGTAAAGAGTCGTGTAATAATTCACGATCAGGATTTGGTGACTCACCAGAGTTTAATACATCATATAAGTTAGAGTCTTCCCCTTCAACTAAAGGAGCATCCATACTTACGTGACGACCAGAATTTTTCATAGACTCCTTAACATCGTTAATAGTCATATCTAATTCCTTAGCAATTTCTTCAGGACTTGGTGGACGTTCATGAGCTTGCTCTAGGTGAGCAAAAGTTTTATTAATTTTATTAATAGAACCAATCTTATTCAAAGGTAGACGTACAATACGTGATTGTTCAGCTAAAGCTTGTAAAATAGACTGTCTAATCCACCATACAGCATAAGATATAAATTTAAAACCACGTGTTTCGTCAAAACGTTGTGCAGCTTTAATTAATCCTAAGTTTCCTTCATTAATTAAATCAGGAAGTGTTAACCCTTGGTTTTGGTATTGTTTGGCTACAGATACAACAAAACGTAAGTTAGCCTTAGTCAACTTTTCTAGTGCTATCTGGTCTCCAGCCTTGATACGTTGCGCTAATTCTACCTCTTCATCCGCAGTAATTAGGTCAACTTTTCCAATTTCTTGTAGATATTTATCTAACGATGCAGTCTCACGATTAGTAACCTGCTTGGTAATTTTAAGTTGTCTCATCTAAAAAAGTGTGCTATTTAATCTTAATGAATATATTGCTATCATTAGTTATACGTAGCAAAGATATAATTTGTTACAAAAACTGACGATTATTTTTCAATCTCTTCTCTTTTTTATTTGGCGTTTCCTTTTTAAGCCCCAAAAAGGCTTAAAAACGTCAGGCTGTCCGTTATATCTTTTTTGTAAAAAAAACAAAAAAGGATGCCACTTCCATCCTTAACGCGCTTACTGTTGCGACTTACTCAAAATCTAAAAGCTGTGTAGCAGTAATAAGTTGTTTTAACGCTTCAATTTTTGCAAATAGATTATTAAAAAAACTGTTACGTTCCTTTTCTCCAGCAGTATTTAATAATTTACTGTTTTGTAATTGCTTTTTTAAAAAGCGTTCAGCTTCTTGACAAGTGTGTTTGTCTTCGGTTTTATAATAAGACAATAATGTAAAAGGGACATAAAGTAGTTGGCTATTTGCAGCACTAACCAAAACATGATTATTCATTAAATGTAATTCATTGTAAAATAGCATAAAAGGATTGGTGTTGGATAGTAATTTGTCAAAAATAGATTGAATTAATTGTTTTAATAAATCACACAATTCTAAAGCAGTATTAGAGTTAACTTGTCCAGCTTGATAGTAGTAATGAATTTGTTTTAGTGTACTATTTATAGTTGTAACATCCCAAATCTCTTGAGTATTTAAATTATTATACAAGCTAGCTAATTGTTTGCCAGCTATGATTAGTGAGGTACTTGGTGCAAAATTATCAAAGCTTTTAGTCGCTAATTTTGGATTTAACAATTTAAGCCAAACATAATATTTAAACCGACTTAGTATATCACCATTTAAATTGTAAAACAAAGGAATGTCTTTAGCAGAATACAGTATACTGCTATCTTTTAATGTTAATAAGGGTAATAAAGATTGGTAAGAATCCTCAAAATACTGTTGTAATTGTGACTCGTTTTCAATGTGTTTTGTTTTTTCAATACTGACAAACTCAGTAGATGTCGTTTCAAATAACCTATCTAAAGATATATTATAGTATTTAGCCAAAGTAATACTTTCATCTAAAGATAATTTACTTTTCAAGCTTACACGTCTATGTGCAGCATCATAACTAATGTCTAAAGCAGTAGCGACAGCCTCAATAGTAGAGGTGTTAGTTGGTAATTCGGTTTTTAAAAACTCTAAAAAGACGGTTTGAAACATGATTAAAAATAATATAATTTGTGATTATCGCAAAATTTAGTTTTTCAATTTGTGAATTGGACCATTTAAAACGTGATTATAGCAATAGTTTTGGTCTCAACTAAATAAACCTTTTAATCATGAAACATATATTATTTATACTTTTTGTTATAATTATTATACCTTTTGGTAACGCTCAAAACGATACTATTTATAAACCTTATAATAATCAATATCAGGATTATTTTAAACAAGTAACTTTTAAAATAGGAGGAGGTGTTTTGTTACCTCAAGGCGATTTGTCAAAATATTTTGGTGTGTCTCCTTTGGTAGAGCTTAGTTTAGATTTTCCGGTGACTGAAAAAAAATCGCTTCAGTTTACACTGCAATTTATAGTTCCAGATCAAAAACAACCTTTTAAGTATGTAAGAACTTTAGATACCATTCAAGCAAAAGCTTCTTTTATGATCAACCCAATGTTGAGGTTTAATAAAAATCTTAGTCAAAAGGAGAACAATCAATTTCATATTAGTTTGGGTATTGGAGCTTCCATAATTAAAACGGATGCTAGAAATCCTTTTTATTCAGGTAATGATGATGAGGAAAAATACGAAGTCGTTACAACATTGTTACTGTCTCCAAATTTAGATTATGTCAAAAAGTTTAGAAATAAAGAAGAGTTAACCTTTAGCATTGGATTAAATTACACGCCTTATAAAATAGAAGGCGCTTTAAGGCAAGATATAGGAAGTTTAAGTTTAACGCCCAGAATATTATATAGTTTTTGATGGTCCTTAAAAAAAGCCTATCACTAGTGATAGGCTTTGTAGACTAATTTATTTAAAATTTATTAAACTCTAACTTGACCATCACCAAAAACGTAATATTTATTGGTTACCAGTTGTTTTAGTCCCAATGGTCCTCTATGGTGTAATTTGTCTGTACTTATGGCTAATTCTGCGCCAACACCCATTTGTCCTCCATCAGTAAATCTTGTTGATGCATTATGGTATACTGCAGCACTATCAACTTGATTCATGAACTGTAAAGCTTCATTGTTGTTTTCTGTTATGATTGCTGCCGAATGTTTTCCGGAATGTGTGTTTATCATTTTAATAGCTTCGTCTAAATCTGAAACTTCTCCAATAAGCAGTTTTCTAGCTAAAAATTCTTCATTCCAAATATTGGGTTCTGTTATTTTTTTAGTTGAATTTAAAATTTGGTTAATTTTATTATCAGAGATTACAGTAACCTCGTGTTGTTCTAATTTTTGTTGAAGCATTTCCAATTTTAATTCATATTCAGGAATGTTCTTATTAATTAAAACTTTGTCTAAAGCATTACACCCAGAAATTTTATCAGTCTTTGCATTTATAATAACACTAACAGCTTTACTCCAATCAGCCTGTTCTGAAATGTATAAAAAGTTGTTACCTCTACCACTAACTAAAACAGCACATGTAGCATGTGTTTTTACAAAATTAATCAAGCGCTCACCACCTCTTGGCACAATTAGATCTAATTGCTCAGTAGGATTTTTTAAAAAGGCTTGTGTTTCTTCTCTTTTTAGGTGTAATAATTTAATCCAGTCTTTAGATAGCCCATTATCCTCTAAAGCTTTGTGCCAACATTTTTCTAATATTAGGTTACTATTTAGTGCTTCTTTACCTCCTTTTAGTAAAATCTTATTATTGGTTTTAAACGCTAAGACAGAGGCTTCAATAGTAACATCAGGTCTAGATTCGTAAATAATTAAAATGGTACCAAAAGGTGCAGTTGTATTAATAACGTTAAGCTGATTTTTTAGCGTTATGTTAGATAGTTCTTTTCCAACAGGATCCTCTTGGTTTAAAACTGACTTGACAGCTTCAATCATTTCATTTACTTTTTTATTGTTTACAATTAAACGATCAAATAACGCTTGATCTTCTTTATTAAAAGCTTCCAAATCTTTTTTGTTTGCAGCAATAATATTTTCTCGTTCATTGTCTAAAATCTGTAACATAGATTTTAAAACATTGTTTTTAATATCTGTATTTAATAGTTTCATTGTAGTTTTTTTAATTAGGCACAAATAAATTTTGTGCCAATTTGTTTATTATTAATAATATCTACCATTACATTTTTGCGTTTACCATTGGCAATATATGTTGGTATGTTTTTTCGTGCTGTCACCTTTGCAATTCTTAATTTAGAAGCCATTCCGCCTCGACCTTCACCTTCTTTTTTGTTTGAAGGACAAACATATTTTTCGACATTTTCGTTTGTTTTAACTTCGTGTAACTTAACAGAGTCTTCGTCATCTGGATGTCCTGTGTATAATCCATCTGTATCTGATAAAATAATTAGCCTATCTGCATCAATCAATTCTGCAACAAGACTAGCTAACTCATCATTATCGGTAAACATGGACATGGTTAATGATACTGCATCATCTTCGTTAGCGATAGGTGTTATGCCTTCGGACAGTAAACCTTCATAACAATTAATCATATTTTCTCTGTATTTACCCAAGTCAAAATCTCGTTTTGTGGCTAATACTTGTGCGCAACGCATTCCGTAATCATGAAAAATACTATAATAATGTCTCATCATTCTGGGTTGACCTACAGAGGAGTAGACTTGACGTCGAATAGACGAATCTTCAATTTTTGTATTTCCTAAAATTTCTTTTCCAGCTATTGCTGAACCTGAGGATACTAAAACGACTTTAATATCACGTTCATACAACACTGCAATTTGTCTTACCAATTCTCTTAATACTGGTCCTAATATTCTGTTATCTTTATTTGTTAGCACATTGGTACCTACTTTTACAACCACGCGCTTAATGTCATCTTCCATTTTATTTTTCTTTTCCTAATTCTACAGCTCTATCAAAAGCAGCATATGCAGCATCTTGAATAAGTTGTTTTACATTATTATCCTCCATACTATCTATTGCAGCTTGAGTTGTTCCTCCTTTAGAGGCTACTTTGTCTATCCATTTTTCTGGAGAGATATCATTTTGGCTAAATAATTCAATTGCACCTTCAAAAGTGTTGCTTACAAGTACTTTAGAGTCATATTCTGAAAAACCCATTTTTAAAGCAGCTTCAAGCATAGATTGCATAAAATAAAAAACATAAGCAGGACCACTTCCAGAAATTCCTGTTGAGGCATCAATAAAATTTTCGCTACTTACCTCAATAGATGTACCTGTTGTATCTAATAAATGTCTAATCATTAATAGTTCTACTTTGGATACAGATGTATCTCCTGTATACGATGTCACACCTTTACCAACTTTAGCGGGTAAATTAGGCATGGTTCTAATCACTTTTTTTATGCCTAATCCTTTTTGAATAGACTTTATTGTGACACCTGCCATTAGAGATACAAAAATTTGTTCTTTATTTACCAAATTGGTCATTTCTGTAAATAGGTCTTCACAGTGGTATGGTTTTACTGCTAAAAAAACAATGTCTGCTTGTGGCAAACAGTCCTGTAGTGATGTGTAAACATTAAATTTTGGTTCTTGTCTTAGTGTTTCAATTTTTTTAGGATCGGTATCAAATATTTTTAATTTGTGTTTATTTAATAATGAAGAATTTATCATTCCTTCAGAATAAGTTAAACCCATGTTTCCGGCTCCTATTACTAATACTTTCATAATTTGTTTTAATTAATAAATTAACTGTCAGTACTATAATAGCATCAATTACTATGCGATAGTGCCAAAGTGAAAAATTGATTTAAATAAATTTGATATTTTTAAAGATTTAAGATCATAATTATCATATTGGTAATTTAGTCTTCATCTGTAACTAAATCTATAATTTGATAAAAACTAGTTACTAGATATTTGTGACAGTCTGTCGGTGACAATTTTGTAATTACGTGTTGTTTTTAATAAAAACACCTCTGTTTAAACAGAGGTGTTTGATACTATTTTTGAATATTTTTTATCAATTAACGAGTTAACCAACCTCTTTTATTTGCTGTTGCAATAGCATAAGGTGTTATCCAAAACAATCCAAATGTGTAAAGAATACTATATGAATATGCCCAAAACCCTTGAGTAGATTTATGACGATTAGTATAAAATATTAATGAAAATGTAGATAAAAATAAAATGCTAACTAAAGTAGATCCAAAAAATAATAAAGGATGTACTAATACAAAAAATAGCATAAATAGCATAAAAGGAAAACTCATTAAAAGTTCTGCAAATTGACTTATAAATAAAAGTCTGGTTCCTGTTTTATTACCTTCTCTAAAATCTGTAAATACATATTTAGCCATTTCTAAACTCTCTCTAACATTACTTCTTCCCCAACGAATAAACATTTTATATAGTCCTAAATATTCTTCAGGAACATTGGTGTAGGCAACAGAATTACTTTGAAATAGTACATGCTCCCCTTGTTTTAAAATCATGTTTGTCATCGCTCGGTCCTCTCCAATATCAGAAGGTTGTCCCATAAATTTTTGTTCAATCCATTCTGGTAAACATTTAAAGACAGCACTACGTCTGTAGGCAGCTAATGCTCCAGGAGTACATAATACCGATTTTAAATTACTTTCGGCAGATCTAACAAATTCAAAACTCATTACAAAACTAACGTCCAGCATTTTAGGAAGCATCTCTTTTTTATTATTTAATACTCTAATGTTTCCTGCGACAGCACCACATTTCTCGTCAACAATAAATGGACTAACTAAGTTTCTTAAAGTGTCTTCTGTGACAATCGAATCACTATCAACTGTAACAAAAATATCTCCTGTACCTACATTAAAACCTCTGTATAGTGCATGTCTTTTACCTTTGTTTTCAGGTTGTTTATAGATTTCTAAAGTTGTACCTAATTCATTTTTAGCTTTTTTAATCCAATCCCAAGTATCATCTAGACTACCATCGTCAATTGCTAATAATTGCATTTTTTCTTTAGGATAATCGCTTTTTGCTAAGCTCATTAATGTATCCCAAACTTGTTTCCCTTCATTATAAGCAGGAACAATTACTGTACATGTTGGTAATTCTTTATTAGATACTGAGACAATAGGTTTGTATTTATAAAAGTTATAAGCAGTATATGCAAAAAATAATACTTTATAAAAAAATAAAAAGGAAGCTATTGCAATAAAAGTTAAACCAATGGCTGACTGTGCCTGCGTTGCATTAAAAACTTCAAAGTCATTATGAAATACAGAAAAGAAGTATATACCCAATAAGATTAATAGAAAAGTACTTAAAAGAACTGCCTTGTTTTTAGACGTTGATACATTATCTGAATCATTAAATTTTTGAAAATACTGTGTTGGTTTTTCTTTTAATGTCTTTTTTGAATTTGTATTAGCGTAATTTGTATTCATATAAATATTTAATATTTAGTTGATGTTTACAAGTGTTACGTCGCATTAGTAGCCTTTGGACGTTTATTATGGACTATTTAAGAAAACTTTATAATTAGCTGTATAATTTTATTGTATTGGTGATTATTGATATAAATTTTTAGCATAAAAAAAGCTCAACGTGATGTTGAGCTTTTAAATTTATTTTGAGTTTAAAAAGAATTAGTCTTCTTTTTTTGTGTCTCTAGGTTTGCGATCATCACGTCTGTTATCACGTCCACGATTATCTCTTCCTCTATTATCACGTCCACCAGAACGTTTATCATCTCTTGGTGGTCTTTCTACAAAACCTTCTGGTTTTGGTAAAATAGCTTTTCTAGATACTTTTTCTTTACGTGTACGTTTATCTACACCAAAGTATTTTACATCAAATACGTCTCCCATGTTTACAACATCAGATACATTTTCTGTGCGTTCCCAAGCTAATTCAGATACGTGTAATAATACTTCATTTCCAGGAGCTTCAACATACTCAACTACAGCTCCAAAATCTAACATCTTGATAACCTTAACTTCGTATACGCTTCCTACTTCTGGCTTAAATAATAACGAATCTATTTTTGCTAAAACAGCATCAATACCTTTATTACCAACTCCTAATATTTCAACAATACCTTCTTCTGTAACTGGATCCTCGTTAATAACGATTGTAGTTTCAGTTTCTTTTTGCATTTCTTGAATTACTTTTCCTCCTGGTCCAATTAAAGCACCAATAAATTCATTAGGTATGCGTCTTGTAACCATTTTAGGAGCATGACTTTTAACATCCTCAGCTGGTGTGTTAATAGTGTCTGTTATTTTTCCTAAAATGTGTAAACGACCATCACGAGCTTGTTTTAGTGCATTTACTAAAATTTCGTATGATAATCCTTTAACTTTAATATCCATTTGACAAGCAGTAATTCCGTCTGCTGTACCTGTAACTTTAAAGTCCATATCCCCTAAGTGATCTTCATCACCTAAAATATCAGATAATACTGCGTATTTACCAGATTCTACATCTGTAATTAAACCCATTGCAATACCAGAAACTGGTTTTTTAAGTTTAACACCAGCGTCCATAAGTGCCATAGTTCCTGCACAAACGGTTGCCATAGATGATGACCCGTTAGATTCTAAAATTTCTGATACAACACGAACTGTATAAGGACAGTCTGCTGGGACCATATTTTTTAATGCACGTTGTGCTAAATTACCATGACCAACTTCACGTCTAGAAGTCCCTCTTAAAGGTCTTGCTTCTCCTGTTGAAAAAGGAGGGAAGTTGTAGTGTAAGTAAAAACGCTCTTCACCTTCATAAGAAGCCATATCTATTTGGTTAGCTTCTCTTGACGTTCCTAAAGTAACTGTTGCTAATGCTTGAGTTTCTCCACGCGTAAATACAGAAGACCCATGTGTTGATGGTAAGTAGTCTACCTCACACCAAATTGGTCTTATCTCGTCAGTTTTACGTCCATCTAAACGTAAACCTTCATCTAATGTTAAGTTACGTATTGCAGCTTTTTCTGCTTTAGCGTAATATTTTGATACTAAATCTCCGTAATCTGCTAATTCTTCTTCAGTAAACGTTGCTTTTACTTCTTCTTTAATTTCAGAAAAAGCATTGCTTCTTTCTTTTTTAGAAGATCCAGCTTTAGCTACAGCATATACTTTGTCATAAGCTAAATCATAGATTTTTTTTGCTAAATCATCATCAGAACGTTCAGCATCATACTCACGTGTTTCTTTTTTACCAAAAGCTTCAGCTAATCTTACTTGAGCAGCACATTGTACTTTAATAGCTTCATGAGCAAATTTAATTGCTTCAGCCATTTCTTCTTCAGATATTTCTAGCATTTCACCTTCAACCATCATTACTGAGTCCGCAGAAGCACCAATCATCATATCAAGATCAGATTCTTCTAATTGCGCACGTGTTGGGTTGATAATAAATTCACCATTAATACGACCAACTCTAGCTTCAGAAATTGGAGTTTCAAATGGTACGTCAGATAATTGGATTGCAGCAGATGCAGCTAATCCAGCCATAGCGTCAGGCATCACATTTTCGTCATGAGACATTAACTGAATCATTACTTGTGTTTCTGCGTGGTAATCTTTAGGGAATAATGGACGTAAAACACGGTCTACAAGACGCATTGTTAATACTTCTCCATCACTTGGTCTTGCTTCTCTTTTGAAGAAACCTCCTGGATAACGTCCAGCAGCAGCAAATTTTTCGCGATAATCTACCGTTAATGGTAAAAAGTCTACGTCACTTTGCTTGTAGTTAGAAACTAATGTACATAATAACATACAGTTTCCTGATTGTACGACAACAGATCCATGTGCCTGTTTTGCTAATTTTCCGGTTTCGATAGAGATTTCTCTTCCGTCACCAAGGTCTATGACCTCTTTAAAAACTTTTGGAATCATAAATTTTTTTAATTCTAATTAAACAATGGTCGTTGTGTTGTGTGTGGTAGTAGTAGTTGTGATGACCAATGAAAAACTGTAATTAGCTTCTTCTATATTGGAGTTTAGACTCTTCCAAATCGAGTTATGATATAACAAAAAACCACGCTGAAAAGCGTGGTCTTTTTATTTAGATTATTTTCTTAATCCTAATTCTTTAACAATGGCACGATATCTTAAGACATCTTTTTTAGTTAGGTAGTCTAATAATGAACGACGTTTACCTACTAATTTTACAAGTGAGCGCTCAGTGTTATAATCCTTACGGTTTTTCTTTAAGTGCTCTGTTAAGTGGTTAATTCTGTATGTGAATAAAGCAATTTGCCCTTCAGCAGTACCTGTGTCTTGAGCATTTTTACCATGTTTAGCAAAAATCTCTTCTTTTTCTTTTTGATCTAAATACATTCTAATATTATTGTAAATGATTGTTATGTACACGAAAGCCTTTCTTTCGAGCTGCAAATATAGTTAATTTTATTGAATGGCAAACATTTGATTTAACTATAAGTAGGGTACAATCATTCATGATATCATTTGATATGTTAATGTGTATAGTATTTTCTTACAGTAAGTTGTGGTTTTTTTATTCTTTTTTTATGTTTCTTATAGTGTTTTGGTTGTTTTTTAAAATAAGAGGTTATATATTTATTGCGCTTTAAATCAATTTTTTATGTTACAAAACCTGTCTCTTGAGTTAGAAAAAGACAAGCTATTTGAAAATATATTTTCTTTTGCTAAAGAAGGTATTGCTATTGTTAGTCTATCAAGTGAGTGGATTAAAGTAAATAAAAGTGTTACTGATATTTTAGGATATACTGAAAGTGAATTATACACAATGACTTTTAAAGAACTCACGCATAAAGACGATTTAAAGCAGGATTTATATCAAATGAAGGCTTTAATTGCTGGCACTATAGATAATTATAGTATGGAGAAGCGTTATTTTCATGGTGAAGGACATATAATTTGGTGTAAATTAAGTGTGTCTTTAGTTAGAAGCGATGAGCAGCAACCTCTTTATTTTATTTCTCAGATATCAGACATTACTGAACGAAAAAGTAATGATCAAAAATTAGAACTAATGTTAACAGTTGCTGAAAAGCAAAAAAATAGGCTGTCTAATTTTGCAGATATTATTTCACATAATTTAAAAACTCATGCCACTAATTTAACAACTTTAGTTTCTTTTTTAGAAGAAGAATCTAATGATTTAGATGATATTGAAGATTTTGTTTTTTTAAAAGAATCTGTATCTAATCTAGGTGAAACAGTTTCTCATTTATCTAAAATTGCTAAAATTAAGGCTTTGGAGTTAAATGAAATAGAAGCATTAAATCTAAATGATTATGCTAATCAAGCTATGTATAATGTTAATGCATTGGCTAAACGTATTGAAGCCACTATTAATAATGACATTGATCCAAAGCATAATGTAAAAGCAATACCAGCCTATTTAGATAGTATCATTTTAAATTTTTTAACTAATGCTATTAAGTATGCTTCTAAAAAAAGAAAACTTAAGGTTAATATGTCTTCTAGAGTTAAAGGAGATTGTGTTATTTTAGATATATCTGATAACGGACTTGGTATTGATTTAGTTAAAAATGGAGCAAAGCTATTTGAAATGTATAAAACTTTCCATAAACACAAAGACGCTGTCGGTTTAGGATTATTTATTACGCGTAATCATGTCGAAGCTTTGGGAGGTTGTATTGACGTAGATAGTAAAGTAGATCAAGGAACAACTTTTTCTGTTCATTTTAAAAATGCTGAATGTTAAGATTACTAAGGTCGTTTAGATATTCAGTTTATAAACTTAATTAAATGAAATCCCATATATATACTTCTATCGTGTTACTAATCTGTTTTTGTAGTTGTGCAACACATAATAACAATAAGTCGAATCAGAACTTTACAGTAAAACAAACGAGTTTAATACTTAATGCAGACGCTAGTAAACCAATGCGAGTTTTTAAAATTAATGCGAAACAAGATTCCATATTATTAAGAAAAAAAGTACCTATGTTAAACCTGATATAAATGATGCCGTTTTAAAACAGTTTACTCAACGTTTATATTCTACTGTAAGAGACAGTATGTCAATGGGTGTTGGTATTGCTGCACCACAAGTAGGTATTTTGAAAAATATTATTTGGGTACAGCGTTTTGATAAAGATGATACACCTTTTGAGGTGTATTTAAATCCTGTTATAATTAATTATTCTGAAGAAAAGCAAACTAGGAGAGAGGGTTGCTTATCGATACCTAATCGTGCTGAAACCTTAGATTCTCGATCTAAAGTTATTACAATTGAATATGATACTATGGATGGTCAACATTTAACGGAAGATATTTCAGATTTTACTTCTGTTATTTTTCAGCATGAAATAGATCACTTAAACGGTATTTTGTTTTTAGATCATTTAGATAAAGAGATTAAAGATGCTAAATAATAAAAAAGCCTTACTTTTTAAAGTAAGGCTTTTTTGATTTATGCTCTTAATGGCTGATTGGTAATCAAATCTATATATTGATTTACCTTATTTTTTAATTCTTTACGTTGAGTAATGAAATCTAGAAAACCATGCTCTAGTAAAAACTCTGACGTTTGAAACCCTTCTGGTAATTCTTGTCCAGTAGTATCACGCACAACACGTGGTCCTGCAAAACCTATTAATGCTCCTGGTTCTGATATGTTAATATCTCCTAACATTGCAAATGATGCTGTCGTACCGCCTGTTGTTGGGTCTGTTGCTAAAGATATATAAGGTATACCAGCGTCTGCTAGTTGTCCTAATCTTGCTGATGTTTTTGCTAATTGCATTAATGACAATGCTGCTTCCATCATACGTGCACCTCCAGATTTTGAGATGACCATTAATGGTAATTTATGTTCTAATGAATATTCTGCAGCACGAGCTATTTTTTCTCCTACAACACTTCCCATTGACCCTCCAATAAAAGCAAAATCCATACAAGCAATGACTAAATCTTTTCCTTTTGATTTACCTACTGCACAACGTACAGCATCTTTTAGGTTTGTTTTATTCTCAGCAGCTTTTAAACGATCTGGATATTTTTTTGTGTCTTCAAACTTTAACGGGTCTTTTGAGGTTAAGTTTGCGTCAAGCTCTTTAAACTTATTGTCGTCAAATAATATTCCGAAATATTCTTTACTTCCTATTCTTACGTGGTAACCGTCTTCTGGACTTACGTAAAAGTTTTTTTCTAGCTCTTTTGAGTCTACTATTTTTCCGGTTGGAGATTTATACCACAGCCCTTTTGGAATGTCTTTTTTCTCTTCGGTTGCGGTTTGTATTCCTTTTTCTTTTCTTTTAAACCAAGCCATATTGATTTACTATTTTGGGATTAAGATTTTTAGATGTTTTCTAATAATCTATATTTTTTGTTAGTTTAGTTTGCTTTTGCAAGTGAACAAAATTACATTTTTTATTACTTAAACTCAAAAATTGTAGTGGCTATCTGTTTTTTTGTTGTTTTTGAGGTATAAAAAAATTCCGTTTAAGTCCTTTATTTACTAGGTTTAAACGGAATTTTATTTTATGTAATGTTCTTGGCTTGCGTTAGGGATTGTAGTGGCATCCTTTTTTGTTTTTTTCAAAAAAGATATAACGTAAAGCCCGACCCTTGGGTAACGCCAAAATTAATTTATAATGTGTTAACGTTGTTTAGGTCTTCAAATGCTTTTTTAAGACGCTCTACAAATGTTTGTTCTCCTTTACGTAACCAAACACGTGGATCGTAGTATTTTTTGTTTGGAGATTCTGGTCCATCTGGACTACCAATTTGAGATTGTAAGTAGTCTGTTTTTTCTGCCATGTAATCTCTTACTCCTGACATGAACGCGTATTGCATGTCTGTGTCGATGTTCATTTTTATAACTCCGTAGCCTATTGCTTCTCTAATTTCGTCTAGGGTTGATCCTGATCCACCGTGAAATACAAAGTCAATATGGTTGTGTGGTAAGTTGTGTTTTTGTGATAAAAACTCTTGTGAGTTTTTAAGGATTTTTGGTGTTAATTTTACGTTTCCTGGTTTGTATACACCATGTACGTTACCAAATGCAGCTGCGATAGTAAATTGGTCACTAACTTTGCTAAGCTCCTCATAAGCATAGGCTACTTCTTCTGGTTGTGTGTATAATTTAGACTCGTCTACATCACTGTTGTCTACTCCGTCTTCTTCTCCTCCAGTAATACCAAGTTCGATTTCTAATGTCATACCCATTTTGCTCATTCTGGCTAGGTATTGTTTACAGATTTCTATGTTTTCTTCAAGTGGCTCTTCACTTAAATCAATCATGTGTGAGCTATATAATGATTTTCCTGTTTCTTTAAAGTGTTGTTCGCTTGCGTCTAATAAACCGTCAATCCAAGGTAGTAATTTTTTAGCACAATGGTCTGTGTGTAAAATTACTGGTACACCATAGGCTTCTGCCATTAAGTGTACGTGTTTTGCTCCTGCAATAGATCCTGCAATGGCTGCTTTTTGATCTTCGTTGCTTAGTCCTTTTCCTGCGTTAAATTGTGCTCCACCATTAGAAAACTGAATGATTACTGGTGCATTTAATGCTGCTGCTGTTTCTAAAACACCGTTTATAGTGTCTGATCCAATAACGTTAACTGCTGGTAATGCAAATCCTTTTTCTTTTGCAAGTTTAAAAATTTCTTGTACTTCTTTTCCGGTTGCAACTCCTGGTTTTATATTATGAGCCATTTTATATGTATTTAGTTGTATTTGAATATATCTCAAAAGTAGTAAAAAATTGCTACGTTTTATTGCATTTTTTACAATAAAAGCACGCAAACGTTATAGCAAATTGAGTGTTTTATTTAGAATGGATAGTTGATACCTATGTTGTAAACTGCATTGGCAAAGTTGTAGTCTTTAAACCATCTGTTGCCTATTGTATAGGATGGATCATAGGTTTTAAAACCTATATCACCACGTAATACAAAAAAGTTAAAATCATAACGCAGTCCAAAACCAGATCCTACTGCTATGTCCTCTAAACTATCCAATCCAGAAAAGGTTGCTTCGTCTTGTTCTATATCATCAAAAACATTCCAGATGTTTCCTGCATCAACAAAAAAGGCTCCGTTTAAAGCGCCAAATAAATTAAAACGCTGTTCTGCACTTAAAGCTATTTTTAAGTTGGCTTCATTAAACTCGTTGCTGGTTTGCAAGCTTCCTGGTCCAAGGTTATAGGCAGACCATGCTCTGTTATCATTTGCTCCACCTGCAAAGAAACTTTTAGAAAAAGGGATGTTTGTCGAGTTACCATAAGGTACTGCAATACCAAAAAATGTTCTGATAGCTAATACGTTTTTGTAACCTAATTTCCAGTGTTTGATATAGTCAAGCTCTGTTTTTGCGTATTGAGAAAAAGCAACATTAAACATTTCATATTTTCCGTCTTCATTTTTTTCTAATCCTAATGCTCTTGATGTTAGTGCAAATAGGTTTCCTGCTAATTCAAATCTTGCTCTGAAAATTGAAAAATCCTCATCAGCTAAGTTGTCACGTCTGTCTTTTACGTAGCTAAAATTAGTAGCAAAAATAAGGTTGTCTTCGGTTAGTCTTTGTTTACGTTCGTTAATAGCATTAGCAGTATCTAAATCGTCTGTGGATAATATAGAATTGTAACTTCCGTTTGCTACTTGACTTAAAAAGGTGTTAGCTCCTGTTGGGATGCTTAAATCTTCAGTGTCAGTTATGAATCCACTAGTTTGAGCAATGGAATTTAAGGACTCATAAGACGTATTGTATACATTAAAATAATTTGCTGTATTTAAGTTTTTTACAAACTGAATATTAAATAAATCTAATTTATTTGTCACTTTATTGTTCGGATACCATTTATAATTGAAAGACCCAGTAAAACTTTGTTTATCTAACCCAATATTAGTCTGGCTAGTAGCAGCTACTGTTAAACTGGTAGACGGAAACATGAATTTAGGTATTATTTTTTCGGTATTAAATGGTGAGAATAGTCGTGGAATTGTAAGTTTTAGATTAGCACCAAGCTCGTTAATATCAAAAAAATGATCGTTATCATTATTACTATCCTTTGATGCTCCAATAGAAGTGAACCCAGAAATTTCTAGAGTTTCAGCTGCATTAAATACATTTCTTATTAATAAACTAGGGTTAATTGAAAAACCGATAGTTTGTATATTACTTTGCATAGCTTCAGTACTAAACTCTAATTCAAACTTTTGTAAAGGTGTTAGGTAGATATTTGCAGTAAGCGTCGTGTCTGGATTTTCGATATAATCAATGTTTGGGTATTTAAAGGTTCGTAAATCACTAATTTTTCTTGATGTTAGTGGTCTGTTTTTGTCTTTAAAAATAGTGTTTGGAGCAATAAACACAGCATTAGTTAAAGCTCTAGGTTTGTATTTAAGTTTTCCAATACTGTAAATGTTATAACCATCGTAGCTTGTCGTGTCACTTGTTGGTACGTTTCGGTCTTTGTAAGCGCTATTAGTGAAAATGTTTACATCTTTAACCTTGAAAATTTTAAATTTTTCTCTTCTGGAAATTTCATCTTCTCGGATAAGTTTGTCTTCTATTACTGTTGTTATATTTAGTTTATGGTTGCCTAAGATACTGTCACCAACAAAACTTACATAATCTTGACTAAAGTGATAAACACCATTGTTTCTCATTAAATCAACAATCCTGTCTTCCTCTCCATAAACATTTGAAATACGATATTGCTTACCTTGTTTAAGTAAGCTTTTTTCTTTGTGTTGGTTGTATATTTTTTCTACTTCAGGAGATCCAATGGTAACGTCAAGTGTGTCTAATATATATGGTTTACCCGTTGAAATTATGTAATCGATGGTTGCTTTTTTGTCATCACCTCTTGTTATTTTATAATCGGCTTTAGCATTAAACCATCCGTTTACTTTGTAGTAGTTTTCAATTTTAGTTATGGATTTATTTGTTAAAGTTGTGTCAACAATTACAGGAGCTTCACCTGTGCGTTTAATCCATTTATTAAAGTTGGCTTTAGATTCTAACCTTTTTTCTAATTGTTTTCTAGATAAAAATTTGGATTTACGCTCCATTTTATCTGGTTTACTATAATATTCGGCGTTTAAAATAGAATCTATATTTGGACGCGCAGTGTTGTAAAAATAGAGTCTTAAAGGTATGTTGGTGTATGGTATTGGTAATCTTGTATTTGGTTTTTGGTACAATAAATTTGAAATAGTATCATTAGTTACTTTTTGATCGTTAATAGTTAATGTATTTTTTGTTAGAAGGTGCTGGTTTTTGGCTACGCGTTTAACCGTATCACATGCATTTAACAAGTAAGTTAATACTACTAAAAGGACAATTTTAAACTGATAATTTTTCAAGAGAGATGTAACTGTTTCGGGTGTTTAATGCAAATTTTATGCCTGAAATTGACTTTGTATTCAAAAATACACTATTTAATTAATAAAGTAATTTTAAATAAATAGAAACACACAAATGCTAACTGCAAATTTTTCATTTTCTTTATAAAAATTTTAAATATTGTGATTTCTAAAAATCAAATCAAAAGTATAACGCGCTTAAAGCAGAAAAAATATAGACAACAAGAAGGTTTATTTATTGCTGAAGGTGTTAAAGTCATACGCGAGTTTTTAGACTCGTCGTTTAGTTTGGTAGATTTATTTACTACCGAAACTTTTAATGTTGACACCGAAACTTTAATTACTGCTGCAGAACTTAAAAAAATAAGTTGTTTAACAACACCAAATACCGCTTTAGCTATTTTTAAAATCCCTAACTCAAAAGCAGAAATTGGAAACGAATTGGTTGTTGCTTTGGATGCTGTAAGAGACCCAGGAAATTTAGGAACAATTATAAGATTGTGTGATTGGTTTGGTGTTAAAAACCTTGTTTGTAGTTCAGAGACTGTAGACTGTTACAACCCTAAAGTTGTTCAAGCCACTATGGGGTCATTAAAACGCGTTAATATTACATATACAGATTTGGACTTGTTTTTAAAAGAGACTACTTTACCTGTGTTTGGTGCTTTTATGGATGGTCAAAATGTTTATAAATCAAACTTACCTAAAGCAGGAGTTTTAATATTAGGAAACGAAGCAAACGGTATATCAAAAACTATAGAAGCTTCTGTAACAGATAAAATTAGTATCCCACGATTTGGAGATTTCCAAGCTACAGAAAGTTTAAATGTTGCTACTGCAGGTGCTATTTTATTAAGTGAATTTAGAAGAGGGTAGTTTTACTGTACAGTAAAATTTATAAAAACACCTCTTGTTTGCATTTGTGAGATGTTACCTGTCCATGGACTGTTTGGATCCTGATCTCTAACTAATTCGTCTTTCATTGCAAAAACACCTCTAAGCGAAGGTGTAAACTTAAAACGATCCAAATAAAAATCGATACCAATACCAAGTTCAAAAAACTGCATATTTTTAACCATTCTAAAAGCACCAGAATAATTGTCGTCAGGATTTTTCTCGTTACTAGATAAATTAATAGCTGTAGAGACTCCTGTTAAAATAAAAGGTTTGATGTTGTTAACACGTTTAGTAGAAATCTTTAATAGTAAAGGGAAATAGACATAGGTAGATTTAATTTCTCGTAATAAATCAGAATCTGAAACCTCGTCTTCAAAACCATCAAAATAATTTTCTTGATAATTTAAATTACGTTGAGAGATTACTAAACCTGGTTCAAATCTAAGGTCAAAATAATCGTTAAGGCGTATATTACCAAGTAATCCAACATTAAAACCAACGGTACGTTCCGTTTGGATATCTCCAAGGTTTTGGTTATAATCAAATTTAAAATCTAAATTATTAAATCCAAGGTAATAACCCCAACTTAGCTTTGCTTTATCAACAGTTTCAAGGTTTTTAATTTTTTCTTTAGAAAATAATTGAGCTTGAGACACATTTGCAATTAAAAGTGCAATTGCTAAAAAGTAAATATGTTTTGTAGTCATTATTGTTTTGATGCTTTGTAAATTGTAGCTACACCAAATGTTTGAGGCATATCTGTAACATTAATAAACCCAATTTTTCTTAAAATATTGTTTAAAGCTTCTCCATAAGGAAATGCATTAGCACTTTCGCTTAGATATTTATAAGCAGTTTTGTCTTTAGAAAATAGTTTACCAACGGTTGGTAAAATGACTTTAGAATGAAATTGATAGCCTTGTTTAAAAGGAAACTTAGTTGGTACAGACGTTTCTAAAATAACAAATATTCCACCAGGTTTTAAAACTCGTAAAATATCTTTTAAACCATTTTCCAAAGTTTCAAAATTTCTAACACCAAACGCTACAGTAATAGCATCAAAAGTATTGTCATCAAACGGAAGGTTTTCAGAATCACCAATAACCATTTCAATTTTTTGATCTAGTTTTTTGGTTTTTATTTTCTGCTTTCCAACCTCTAGCATTCCACTACTAATATCAAGACCGATAATTTTTTCGGCACTAGTTTCGGCTAAATTAATTGCTAAATCACCAGTTCCAGTTGCTATATCTAATACGTTTTTAGGATTAGTAGCCTTAACTAAAGCAACTACCTTTTTTCTCCATTTAATATCAATACCAAAAGAGATTACTCGGTTTAAACCATCATATTCACCAGAAATGGTGTCAAACATTTTAGTAACCTGTTCTTTTTTGCCTAAGTCGCTATTTTTGTAGGGATTTACTTTTGTCAAAATCAATTTTTTTACAAAGATAATGCATTCAGAATAGTCTGTAAAACTTCAAAAGAATAAATAATTGACACTTAAATATTTAAATTAAGTACCTTTGTATTCCCTATATTTATAAATAATATGAAAATAATTATTGCTGGAGCTGGTGAAGTTGGATTTCATTTAGCAAAATTATTGTCTTACGAGTCTCAAGAAATAACACTTATTGATACCCATAGAGACAGTTTGTCCTACGCAGATAACCATTTAGATATCAAAGTTATAAAAGGTGATGCGACATCTATAGCTATTCTAAAAGAGGCAAAAATAGATCGTGCAGACTTGTTAATTGGTGTTACAGCGTCAGAGACTACAAATATTACGGTTTGTGTTTTGGCCAAACAATTAGGAGCTAAACGTACTATTGCTAGAATTTCTAATACCGAATTTATAAAACATAAAGATGAGGTTGGTTTTACTAGATTTGGTATTGACGAACTGATTTCTCCTGAAAGTTTAGCAGCCTCAGAGATTGAATTACTTTTAAATCAATCCGCTTTTAAAGATAGTTACGAGTTTGAAGGTGGAGCATTAACAATGGTTAGTTTAAATCTAACCAGAACTGCTGGTTTTGTTGGTAAAACGGTAAAAGAAGCAGCTCAGCTCTTTTCAGAAATTCATTTTGTGCCAATTGCTATTCAGCGTTTTGGGACACAGTATACAATTATACCAAGAGGAGATACGCAATTTAGAGAAGGTGATAATGTCGTGTTTATTACCTGCGCAAGTGGAGGAGATGAGTTGTGTAAAATGACAGGAAAAACTAACACGCCTGTTAAGGATGTTATGATTTTAGGAGGTAGTAAAATTGGGTATAAAACTGCTCGAGACTTATCTGCAAACGGTTTTAATGTCAAATTAATTGAAAATAATAAAGATGTCGCTTTTGATTTAGCAGACGATTTGCCAAAAGTTCTAGTCATAAATGGTGATGGACGTAATGTCGAGTTGTTAGATGAAGAAAATATAGGCGAAATGGATGCGTTTATTTCGGTTACAGGTAATTCTGAAACCAATATAATGTCCTGTTTAGTGGCTAAATCTAAAGGGGTTAAAAAAACAATCGCTTTAGTTGAAAACATGGATTATTTTGAGTTATCGCAATCCATAGGTATTGATACTTTAATCAATAAAAAACTATTAGCAGCAAACAATATATTTAGATACATACGTAAAGGTGAAGTCGTGGCAATGACTAAACTTAATAACATGAATGCTGAGCTTCTCGAGTTTAGGGTTAAAGCTACTTCTAAGATTTGTAATAAGTTAATAAAGGATGTTAAGTTTCCGCGTTCCGCAATTGTTGGAGGTGTAATTAGAGGAGAAAAAGGTATTATTGCTTTAGGTGATTTTAGGATTGAAGAAGGAGACTACATTGTAGTTTGTTGCTTGCCAAGATCTATTAAAGAAGTTGAAAAACTATTTTTATAATGGGAAAAGGACTACGCCTTAACTACAAAATAATTTTTTATTTTTTGGACTATTATTGGTTTTTAACGGAGGTTTTATTCTGTTATCAGCTTTAGTGAGTTTTTTTATAAAGATGGTGTTACTTTGCAATTACTATCTTCAGGTTCTGGAATTTTAATTTTGGGCCTTATTGGGATGTATCATCATCGCAATCACAACAAAGAGATGAATAAGCGGGAAGGATACATTGTCGTATCTTTTGGATGGATTGTGATGTCTATATCTGGTGCAATTCCTTATTTGGCATCAGGTGCAATACCTAATTTTACTAACGCTTTTTTTGAAACCATGTCTGGTTTTACAACTACAGGAGCTTCAATTTTAAATGATATTGAAATTGTGCCAAAAGGGGTTTTATTCTGGAGAAGCTTAACGCATTGGATTGGAGGTATGGGTATTATTGTATTAGCAGTTGCTATCCTACCCTTATTAGGGATTGGTGGTATGCAATTATTTGCTGCTGAAGCACCAGGACCAAGTGCAGATAAGTTACATCCTCGTATTACAGATACAGCTAAGCGATTATGGTTAATTTATTTTGGATACACAGCTGCTGAAACTATTTTACTTAAAGTAGCAGGAATGAGCTTTTTTGATGCAGTAAATCACTCGATGTGTACGTTGTCCACCGGAGGTTTTTCTACCAAAAATGCTAGTGTTGCCTACTGGAACAACAAGCCAATTATACAATATATCATTATCTTTTTTATGTTTTTAGCAGGCTCTAACTTTGTATTAAGTTACTTTGCTTTTAAAGGTAAAGTGCAAAAAGTAATTCAAGATGAAGAGTTTAAATTATACTTTAAGTTTGTCGCTATTTTTACTTTAATAGCAGCATTAATAATTTATTTTAGAGCAGATTTAACCTTATCTACAATAGACCATCCAATGGTTTGGGGAGCTGGTGAAAGTGCTTTTAGACACTCCTTGTTTCAAGTGTTATCTGTAATTACAACTACAGGATTTGTTACAGCAGATTATACTTTATGGACACCGTTTTTAGTGGTATTCTTCTTTGGTTTAATGTTTTTAGGAGGTTCTGCTGGTAGTACAGCAGGAGGTGTAAAAGTGGTTCGTCATTTAGTTTTAATTAAAAACGGATTTTTAGAGTTTAAACGTACATTGCACCCAAATGCAATAGTACCTGTTAGATATAATAAAAAAGCTATTTCTAAAGAGATTGTATTTAATATTCTAGGTTTTTTCATATTGTATATGATAGCTTTTATTATTGGAGCATTAGGCTTTTCTATGATGGGAATAAACTATGAATCTTCTGTTGGTATCGCAGCCTCAAGTTTAGGTAATGTTGGTCCTGCTTTAGGTCAGTTTGGTCCAGTAAATAATTATGCTTCACTTCCTGCTATAGGTAAATGGTGGTCGGCATTTTTAATGTTAATTGGTCGTTTAGAGTTGTTTACAGTACTTATTTTGTTAACGCCTTTTTTCTGGAGAAATAGATAATTACATTCTTATTTAGTTAAAATATGTAACTTTTATAATAAAGCTGCTACTTATAGGTAAAGCAGCTTTTTTTATGAGGTAATTTTTAAATTTTAGAATTGAAATCTAAAATCTGAAGGTTATAAAGTTTAATGTCTGAAGTTTTTCAGAATAAAATATTTTAATCATGGGAGGAGAAGGATCAATGATGGCTGCAAACCAGTCGTTAAAAAGTAATAGAGGTATGCTGGCAAAACGTAAAGAGAAGTCTTTTAGTTTTGTTACTAACTCTACTGAGAAAACAGAATACAATTTACCTGAAATTTCTGAAGCTTCAATATTATTATTACGACAGAAGCTTCAAAAGGAACATAAACAAAGACGTATAAAACAAATCATACTATTAATAATTGTCGTTTTTGTTATGTTTGGTGCATTAATATATTTTGCATAAAAAAAGCCTTACATAAAATCATGTAAGGCTTTTTTGTGTTTTAAAATTACAGTTAGCTAACTGCTTCTTTAATTCGTTTTATAGCTTCTTTAATTTCCTTTTGTGAAGCTGCATAGCTTATTCTTATACAGTTTGGATTACCAAAAGCATCACCAGTTACAGTAGCAACTAAAGCTTCTTCTAATAGAAATAAAGAGAAATCTGTAGCGTTGTTAATGGTTTTTTCTTTCAAAGTCTTTCCGAAAAAATGAGATACATCAGGAAAAACATAAAATGCACCTTCTGGTGTGTTTGTATTAAAACCTTCAATGTTGCTTAATAAATCTAAGACTAAATCACGACGTACTTTAAATTCGTCAATCATAAATTTTACAACTGTTGGATCAGCGTTTAAAGCAGTAATAACTGCACGTTGTGCAATACAGTTTGCACCACTTGTTACCTGACCTTGCATTTTGTTACACGCACGGGCTATCCAATCTGGTGCACCAATGTAACCAATACGCCAACCAGTCATAGCAAAAGCTTTTGAGACTCCGTTTACAGTTATAGTGTTGTCAAACATACCCTCTACGTTTGCCATACTTGCGTGTGGTTTTCCTGTGTAATTTATATGTTCATAAATTTCATCAGAAACAACATAAATATTTGGATGTTTTTTTAAGATTTCGGCTAAAGCCTCTAGTTCTTTTTCACTATATAAAGATCCACTTGGGTTACAAGGACTACTAAACCATAACATTTTTGTCTTTGGTGTAATAGCAGCTTCTAACTGTGCAGGTGTCATTTTAAAGTCCGTATCAATACTTGTTTTAACTTCAACAGGGACACCATCGTTTAGCTTTACAATATCAGAATAACTAACCCAATAAGGACATGGTAAAATAACCTCGTCTCCTTGATTAAGCATTACTGCTGCAACGTTTGCTAAACTTTGCTTAGCTCCAGTAGAAACAACAATTTGTGGTAAAGTATATGTTAATTTATTATCACGTTTAAATTTAGTAATAATAGCTTCTTTTAATTCTTGATATCCATCAACTGGTGTATATGAGTTGTAATCTTCATTTATAGCTTGGATAGCTGCGTTTTTAATAAAATCTGGTGTATTAAAATCAGGTTCTCCTAAACTTAAACCGATAATATCTTTGCCTTCGCCTCTAAGCTCTCTAGCTTTTGCTGCCATAGCTAAAGTGGCAGAAGTGGACATGTTTAAAATACGGTTAGAAAGTGATTGGCTCATAAATATATAGTATTTGTAATAAAGTAATTAATTAAGCTAAGTTAGGGTTTTGTCCTAAAACTTTAAGTTGATTGTAGTGTTCAGATATTGCTTTCCACATGGTTTTGTATTCGTTATATGGTAAGCTAAACTCATGTGCAGTTTCTTTTACAATCTTAGCGATGTGCTTGTAATGTACATGACTAATATGTGCAAATAAATGATGTTCTACTTGTCTGTTTAATCCTCCTGTGTAAAACTCTACTAACCAGTTTTTAGGCGAAAAGTTAGAAGTAGTAAATAATTGGTGAATAGCCCAAGTGTTTTTCATGTTTCCGTTTTCATCAGGAATTGGCATGTCAGTATTTGGCATAACATGTGCCAATTGAAACACAACACTTAAAATTATTCCTGCAGTATAATGCATGATTAAAAATCCAATTAAAACTTGCCACCAAGTATACCCTAATGATAAAGGTAAAACAACCCAAATAGCATAATACAATATTTTACCAATAATTAATTTGGTCCATTGTGTAGCAGGCTTAGGAAAATCTCCATAAGATAATTTTCTTTTTAAGTAGTTGTAGGTTTGTTTAAAATCTGTTGTAATTGCCCAATTTACCGTTAGTAAACCATAAAGTAAAAAAGCATAATATTTTTGGTATTGATGGATTTTTAGCCATTTTGAATGTTTAGAAAATCTAATGATTCGTCCTGCATCAATGTCTTCATCATGACCTTCAATATTAGTATAAGTATGGTGTAAAACATTGTGTTGTACTTTCCAGTTGTAATCGTTTCCAGCTAAAATATGGATGCTACTACCCATTAATCTGTTAACCCATTTTTTACTAGAAAATGAACCATGATTGGCATCATGCATTACATTCATACCAACACCAGCCATACCTACGCCTATAATCATAACGCATATAATTAATAGCCAAGCAGGTAAATCAACAGACAATAATAGCGCTAATGGGCCTAATAATAGGGTGAACATTACTATTGCTTTGATGTATAATTTCCAGTTTCCTGTTTTTTTTATGTTGTTCTCTTTAAAGTAATTGTTAACACGTTTATTTAGTGTTTTAAAAAATTTTGCAGAGTCTATTCGTGAGAATGTTACTGTTTGCTTTGTCATTGTACTTGTATTCTTTTTTATTGTAACGAAAAAAATCGTCAAATAATATTTGTTAACAAAGATAATTAATTAAGCAAAACAGAAGCTCCTTTTTTTATGTTAAAATGCATATTTTTGCCGAAAATTATATAAGATTATGGAGCTGATTTTAAAGTATTTTCCTGATTTAACACCATTACAGATAGAACAATTTACAAAGCTTGAAGCTTTATATCAAGATTGGAATTTGAAAATTAATGTGGTGTCAAGAAAAGATATTGACGAGTTGTATTTAAGACACGTTTTACACTCTTTGGCAATTGCTAAAGTCATGGATTTTAAAAGCGGAAGCTCTATGATGGACGTTGGTACAGGAGGAGGATTTCCAGGTATACCTTTAGCTATTTTATATCCAGAATGTGAGTTTCATTTGGTAGATAGTATTAATAAAAAACTGAATGTGGTACGTGAGGTAGTTGCAGGTTTAGAATTGCAAAATGTAAAAGTGACTCATAGTCGTGTTGAAGAAATTAAAGAAACATACGATTTTATTATAAGTCGCGCAGTAGCTGCAATGCCAACTTTTGTGCATTGGATAAAAGGAAAAGTGGCCAAGACACAACAAAATGACTTGAAAAACGGAATTCTTTATCTTAAAGGTGGAGATTTAACAGAAGAGTTAAAAAATTATCAAACAACTACAATTTATAATATTTCTGATTTTTATGAAGAAGACTTTTTTGAAACCAAAAAGGTTGTTCATTTACCAATAAAATGGAAAGCTAATTAATAAAAAAAGCCTCACAATTGTGAGGCTTTTTTTATTAATTATATTGATTGGATATTATAATCCAAATTCAGCTTTTACTTTATCAACGTAGTCAAGTTTTTCCCAAGTAAATAATTCAACATCAACAGTAATGTCTCCACCATTTGGTCTAGAAAAAGTTTTAGATACAGTCTCGCTTTGTCTCCCCATGTGTCCATAAGCAGCAGTTTCGCTGTACATTGGGTTACGTAATTTTAATCGGTCTTCAATAGCAGATGGACGCATATCAAATATCTTAGATATTTTCTCAGCAATTTCACCATCAGTCATATTAAAAGCGCAAGTTCCGTAAGTATCAACAAAAATTCCCATTGGTTCAACAACACCAATTGCATAAGATACTTGTACTAGAATTTCATCACATACACCAGCAGCAACTAAATTTTTAGCAATATGTCTTGTTGCGTAAGCTGCACTTCTGTCTACTTTACTAGGATCTTTTCCAGAAAATGCTCCACCACCATGCGCACCTTTTCCTCCATAAGTATCAACAATAATCTTACGACCAGTTAGTCCTGTATCACCATGTGGTCCTCCAATTACAAATTTTCCTGTTGGATTGATGTGATATTTAATGTCATCATTAAATAAAGCTTGTGTTGCTTCCGGTAATTTAGCAACCACTCTAGGTATTAAAATTTCAACAATATCTTTTCTGATTTTTGATAACATAGCGTCATCTTCTGCAGCAAAATCATCATGTTGTGTTGATACGACTATAGCGTCAATACGTTGTGGTGTGTTGTCATCACTATATTCGATAGTAACTTGACTTTTAGAATCAGGTCTAAGGTAAGTAATGTCTTTATTTTCGCGACGTAACTCCGCTAATTCAATTAAGATTTTATGAGATAAATCTAAAGCTAAAGGCATATAGTTTTCTGTCTCGCGTGTTGCATAACCAAACATCATACCTTGATCACCTGCACCTTGTTCTTCTTTGCTAGCACGATCAACACCACGATTTATATCGTCTGATTGCTCATGTATAGCACTAAAAACACCACAAGAGTTACCATCAAACATGTATTCGCTTTTGGTATAACCTATTTTGTTAATTGTGTCTCTTGCAATTTTTTGTACGTCAAGGTAAGTGTTAGATTTAACTTCTCCAGCAAGTACCACTTGACCTGTTGTAACTAACGTCTCGCAAGCCACTTTACTATCTTTATCAAAAGCTAAAAAGTTGTCTATTAAAGCATCACTAATTTGATCTGCTACTTTGTCTGGGTGTCCTTCAGACACACTTTCTGATGTAAATAAATACGCCATATTTGTTTTTTAAAATGTATATATAGATTTGACGAAAGCGTCCAAGGAAGTTTACACTGCCTTTAGCATTTTTTAATGAGGTTGCAATCAGTCAAATCCGTCCTCTAATTTATTGAGATGCAAAAGTAAGAAAATAAAGTAGTTTTTTAAGACACATAAAGTTAAAAATAGTTAATAGATGTTTTATATTCTATTAAGTATTCAGTAAAAATCAGTATTAAGCTTTTAAATTATGTTTTTCTTATTAAGAAAACGATTTAGTAGGATAATTCGTAAATTCTTGCTCAAGATATTAATAGTAAACGATTGTTGATTAACTTTATAAACTATAACAAACTAAATAAAAGCTATGTCTTTACAACCTAAATTAACACGTTTTAATCAAAACGTCTTGTCTAAATATCAGATTTACAATGGTATTTTTATGACACTTCCTTTTGATACTATTACAAAAACAGGAGTATTGCTTCCTTTGTTTCATGAAACCTGTAAAACTGGATTTGAAAATGGAGACAATCCAACTGTAATTGTAGATACTTTTTTTAAGAAATATCAAGGAAGACGATCTGATAAAAGTAAGATAGATTTATTGTTTCGTTTTATTCAATATATAGAGCGTCAAGTTGTTTTATTTGATGCAATTGAAGATGCGGCTTTTCCTGTGGTCAATAATATGGATGGTATTGGTACACTACGAAGTTTAAAAGAAAGCGCTACTGCAGATGGTAAATTGGACAAATTACGTGAGTATTTAGAAGAATTTAAAGTGCGAATAGTGTTAACTGCGCATCCTACTCAGTTTTATCCTGGAACTGTTTTGGGTATCATTACAGATTTAACCGAAGCTGTTAAACAAAACGATTTATTACGTATTAATGATTTGTTAGCTCAATTAGGAAAAACACCATTTTTTAAACATGAAAAACCAACACCTTACGATGAAGCTGTAAGTTTAATCTGGTATTTAGAAAATGTGTTTTATGAGTCTTTTGGGAAAATTTATGATTACATCCAGCAAAACATATTTGATGGACAACCTATAGATAACAATATAATTAATGTTGGTTTTTGGCCTGGAGGAGACAGAGATGGAAACCCGTTTGTGACTCCTGAAATTACAGTTAAAGTTGCTAAAAGGTTGCATGAAACCATTATTAAAAACTATTATAAAGATATACGTAAGTTAAAAAGAAAATTAACTTTTCAAGGTATTGAAAGCCGAATCTCTAAAATAGAAACAGAGTTATACAAAAAAGTACTTCATGAAGAGTCTAGTTTAACTTTAGAAGCTTTTGTTTCAGAATTAAAAGACATTAGACAGGTTGTAATCGACCAACATCAATCTTTATATGTTACTGAGATTACTAGTCTGCTAAATAAATTACATTTATTTGGGTTTCATTTTTCAAGTTTAGACATTCGTCAAGATAGTCGTGCGCATCATAAAGTATTTACAGATATGGTTGATGTTATGATCGCTAATGGTAGTAAGGATATCCCTAATAATTACCATGATTTATCAGAAACAGAACAAGTAAAAATCTTATCTGAAGTTAAAGGAAAAGTTGATTTGTCTTTAATTAAAGATGAAAATACTTTAAAAGCCTTAAACACTATTAAAGCTATTAAAACTATTCAAGAAACTAATGGAGAACAAGCAGCCAATCGTTACATAATAAGTAATAATCAAACGACATTAAATGTTATGCAGTTATTTGCAATGTTAAAACTTGTTGCTTTTCATGACGAATTAACAATAGATGTTGGGCCATTATTTGAAACTATTACAGATTTAGAGAATGCACATCTAGTTATGGAAGAGTTATATACTAATCCTGCTTACGCAAAGCATTTAAAAGCCAGAGGAAATAAGCAAACGATCATGTTAGGTTTTAGTGATGGTACTAAAGATGGTGGTTACTTAATGGCTAATTGGGCTATTTATAAAGCCAAAGAACGCTTAACAGCAATTTCTAGAAAATACGATGTAACAGTAATATTTTTTGATGGTCGTGGTGGACCACCAGCAAGAGGAGGAGGTAAAACTCATAATTTTTACGCTTCACTAGGTCCAACCATAGAGGATAAAGAAGTGCAGTTGACCATTCAAGGTCAGACGATTAGTTCTAATTTTGGGACATTAGATTCGTCACAATATAACTTAGAGCAATTAATAAGTTCTGGTATTTATAATAGTTTAAGTAATGCAGATTTAAGTATGATTCCAGAAAACAGAGTTGTTATGGATAACTTAGCAAAACTGAGTTACCAAACATATGTAGACTTTAAAAATCATCCTAAATTTATTTCGTATTTAGAGCACATGAGTACACTTAAATATTACGCAAAGACTAATATTGGGAGTAGACCATCAAAACGTGGTAAGTCTGAAGGTTTAGTATTTGATGATTTAAGAGCCATCCCTTTTGTAGGATCTTGGAGTCAATTAAAACAGAATGTTCCTGGGTTTTTTGGTGTTGGTACAGCTTTAAAACATTATGAAGATGCAGGCGAGTTTGAAAAAGCACAACGCTTATTTAAAACCTCTAGTTTTTTCAGAACTTTAATAGAAAATAGTATGATGTCATTATCAAAATCGTTTTTTGATTTGACTAAATATATGAGTGAAGATCCTGAGTATGGTGAGTTTTGGAATGTGATACATACAGAGTATTTAACAACAAAACGACTGATTTTAAAACTTACAGGCTATACTGAGTTGATGGAGGAAGAGCCATCAGGTAAAGCATCCATTAAAGTCAGAGAGTCCATTGTACTACCATTATTAACTATTCAACAATTTGCTTTAAAACAAATTCAAGAATTAGAAAAAGCAGAAGAAAAAGATGTAGACTTAATTGCTGTATATGAAAAACTAGTAACAAGGTCGTTATTTGGAAATATAAATGCAAGTCGTAATTCGGCTTAAATTTTAGGTAAAATTATTGTTTTACTAAGGGTGTATAGCAAGTTTGATGTATTCAAGCTTGCTATACTTGTTTAAAGATTATTTTTCTTTAAAAATTTAATTTAATAGAATTATTTTCTGTAAACTTAAAAATAAGTTAAATTTTAAGAATATTATTCTGTTTTGTTTGTTTGTGATAAATAAATTTTGCAATATTTGTATTCACAAAGTTCAAACACTTACTGAAATGTTATCAAGAAAGGTGGAGAGATAGACTCGTTGAAACCTTAGCAACCCTTAGACTTACTAAGAAGGTGCTACATTCTACTTAATAGATGATTCATTAATCAACTATTGGATAGATAACTTAAATCTAATTACTCATTTGTAATTAGTAATTTCTTTTTAACATTTTTCTATTAGGTACGCTTCCAATGAAGCTTATTTGACTTTTGAATTAATTTAGTTTAACTCGAAAAAATTAGAAAAATGAGTACACAAAAATTCGCTACACAAGCATTACACGCAGGTCACGACACCACACAAACAGGAGGAACAAGAGCAGTACCTATTTACCAGACATCATCTTATGTGTTTGATAATTCAGACGATGCTGCAGGACGATTTAATTTATCTGTTCCTGGATTTATTTACACAAGATTAAATAATCCAACTAATGATGTTTTAGAGCAACGTATAGCTGCTTTAGAAGGCGGTATTGCAGCAGTTGCAACAGCTTCTGGTACTGCAGCTATTTCAACAACATTATTAACGTTATTAAAAGCAGGAGACCACATTGTAGCATCTAGTAGTTTGTATGGTGGTACTTATAATTTGTTAAGTGTAACCTTGCCTAGACACGGTATTACTACAACATTTGTAGATCCATCAGATCCTGAAAATTTTAGTAAAGCTGCTCAAGAAAATACTAGAGCTATTTTTGTCGAGTCTTTAGGGAATCCTAAATTAGATGTATTAGATCTTGAAGTAATTGCCCAACATGCAAAAGCACACAAAGTGCCATTAATTGTTGATAATACAGTAGCAACACCATATTTATTAAACCCAATTAAGTATGGAGCAAACATAGTCATCCATTCGCTAACAAAATATATCACAGGTAACGGAACGTCTTTAGGAGGCATTATTGTTGATGCAGGAACCTTTGACTGGACTAATGGTAAGTTTCCAGAGTTTACAGAACCTTCTGCAGGTTATCATGGTTTAGTGTACAGCGAAGCTATTGGTCCAGCAGCTTTTATTGCAAAAATCAGAGTTGAAGGTTTGCGTGATTATGGAGGCGCATTAAGTCCTTTTAATGCTTTTCAAATTATTCAGGGTTTAGAAACATTAGAATTACGAATATTAAAGCATTCGCAAAACGCTTTAATATTAGCCAAATGGTTACAAGAACAACCAGAAGTAACGTGGGTAAATTATCCAGGATTACAAACTAGTAAATATAATGCTTTAGCAAAAAAGTATTTACCAAAAGGACAAAGTGGTGTCGTTACTTTTGGAGTAGAAGGAGGTTTTGAATCGGCTAAAAAAATAGCAGATACAACCAAGTTATTCTCTTTGTTAGCTAATATCGGAGACACAAAATCATTAATTATACATCCTGCAAGTACAACTCACCAGCAATTAGATGATGCAGCTCAAGAGGCAACAGGTGTTACCAAAGACTTAATTAGATTATCTGTTGGAATAGAAAATATAGAGGATTTAAAAGCCGATTTAAAAGAAGCTTTTACTGAAGTTAAAAAATCTGTTTTAGCCTAATTACCTTATAATTTAGTTATTTAAACCCGAAATAGTTTCACACTTTTTAGTTGCCATTTTAAAGTGTGAAATCTATTTCAAATGTCGCGCAATGAAAAATTTAAAATACATAAGTATTCCTCGATTTGTAAATAATAATGGACAGACTTTTGATATTATGATGTCTTACCAATTATTTGGGCAACCTTTACATTCAGCTCCAATTGTTTTGGTTAATCATGCCTTAACAGGTAATTCTAATGTAGTTGGAGAAAACGGATGGTGGAATGATCTAATAGGAGAACATAAATGTATTGATACTTCTCACTATACTATTTTGGCATTTAATATTCCAGGTAATGGGTTTGATAATAAACAAGAACATTTAATACATGATTACAAAGGATTTACTGCTCGTAATATTGCACAACTATTTGCTGAAGGCTTAAAACAGTTAGAAATTACTCAGTTATTTTCAATTATAGGTGGTTCTGTTGGAGGAGGAATAGCTTGGGAACTTGCCATTTTAAAGCCAGATTTAGCAAAACATTTAATCCCTATAGCAGCAGATTGGAAAGTTACAGATTGGTTAATTGCTAATTGTCACATTCAAGAAGCTATTTTAAATAACTCCACTAAACCTCTTGAAGATGCTAGGATGCATGCCATGACATTGTATCGTACACCAGAGTCTTTAACTAAAAAATTTGATCGTAATCAAACGGAAGATTCTGTTTTTAAAGTCGAAAGTTGGTTGGATTATCACGGTCAAAATTTAGATAAACGTTTTCATTTACCAGCTTACAAATTGATGAATCAAATCCTTAAAACTATTGATGTAACAAGAGATCGATTATCTTTTAAAGAAGTGGCTTCAGCCATTAAAGGTCACGTACATATTATAACTATAAATAGTGATTTGTTTTTTAAAGCAGACGAAAACTGGGAAACCTATTTGGATCTAAAATCAGTCAAAAAAGAAGTGACTATTGGCGAAATAAAATCAATACATGGTCATGATGCCTTTTTAATTGAATTTGATCAGCTATCAAAATTATTAAACCCAATTTTTGAGATTAAAAAGCAGTATAACACAGTATTAAAAAAAGCGATTTAATAATGAGCACTAATAACTTCGAAACCCAAGCCATTCGTACACAAACAGCGCGATCTCAATTTTTAGAGCACTCAACACCTTTATACTTAACATCAAGTTATGTGTTTGAAGATGCTGAGGATATGCGTGCTTCTTTTGCAGACGAGAAAGATCGTAATATTTACAGTCGCTATTCCAATCCTAATACAACAGAGTTTATAGATAAAATCTGTAAAATGGAAAGCGCAGAAAGTGGATACGCTTTTGCTTCAGGTATGTCTGCTGTGTTTTCAACTTTAGCTGCATTATTAGATTCGGGAGATCATATTTTGTCTTGCAGAAGTGTCTTTGGGTCCACGCAAACCATGTTTAAAAACATATTACCAAAATGGAATATTTCGACTAGTTATTTTAAAATAGATGAAATTGAAACCATTGAAAGTTTAATTCAACCCAATACAAAAGTTATTTATGCTGAAAGTCCAACCAATCCAGCAATAGATATTTTGGATTTGGAAGCCATAGGAAACATTGCCAAAAAACACAACATCATATTAATTATAGATAATTGTTTTGCCACACCATATTTACAACAACCTATAAAATTTGGAGCAGATTTAGTTATACATTCTGCTACCAAATTAATAGATGGCCAAGGTCGTGTACTTGGTGGTATTACAGTTGGTAGTGCAGATTTAATAAAAAAAATCTATTTATTTTCTCGTAATACAGGACCTTCTTTATCGCCTTTTAATGCTTGGGTGTTATCTAAAAGTTTAGAAACCCTTGCAGTAAGATTAGATAGACATTGTGATAATGCTTTAAAAGTAGCAGCTTTTTTAGAAAATCACGATAAAGTTAATCTTGTAAAATATCCTTTTTTAAAATCACACTCACAATACCATTTGGCTAAAAAACAAATGAAAGCAGGAGGAAGCATCGTTGCTTTTGAAGTTAAAGGTGGTGTTGCAGCTGGAAGACAATTTTTAAACAATATTAAACTATTATCACTTTCGGCTAATCTTGGAGATACACGTACCATTGTAACGCATCCAGCATCTACAACACATGCAAAATTAACTGAAGAAGAAAGATTACAAACCGGAATCACAGGTGGTTTGGTTCGTATTTCGGTTGGATTAGAGCATCCAGAAGACATTATTAACGATTTAAAACAAGCATTGACTTTTTAAAATAAAATAGAAATTATGAGTAGTAATCCAGAATTTAAGCACATTCAAGAGTACCTAGATAAAGGTGCTGTAATACTTGATGTCAGAACTGATGCAGAATTTGATGAAGGTCACGTTAAAGATGCGTTGCATATCGTTTTAGACGATTTAGAAGATGAAATCGCACAAATAAAAGCACTTGAAAAGCCAGTAATTACATGTTGCCGAAGTGGAGCAAGAAGCGAACGTGCCAAAGATATATTGAAGGACAAAGGTATTGATGCAATAAATGGAGGTCCTTGGCAAAACGTAGAGTCTTACATTTAAAAAACAAAAACATTAAAATTTTCTAAGTGAAAAAAGCAAAATTAAATATGGCTAATATTTATAACGAAATACAAAAACGAATTTTAGTACTTGATGGTGCAATGGGTACGATGTTACAACGCTATAACTTTACCGAAGAAGATTTTAGAGGCGACCGTTTTAAAGACTATCCATCTTCTTTAAAAGGAAACAACGATTTACTATCATTAACACAGCCCAATGCAATTGCAGACGTACATCGCAAGTATTTTGAAGCAGGAGCAGATATAGTCGAAACCAATACATTTTCAGGAACAACCATCGCTATGGCAGACTACGATATGGAAGATTTGGTTTATGAGCTTAATTTTGAATCCGCTAAAATTGCTAAATACGTTGCAACAGAATTTACTAATGCAAATCCTAAAAAACCACGTTTTGTGGCAGGAAGCATTGGGCCAACTAATCGTACTGCAAGCCTTAGTCCAGATGTTAATAGACCCGAATTTAGAGCTGTAACTTTTGACGAGTTACGTATAGCTTACAAGCAACAAGTAGAAGCATTAATCGATGGAGGAGTAGATTTATTGTTAGTCGAAACCATTTTTGACACTTTAAACGCCAAAGCAGCATTATTTGCAATTGAAGAAGTAAAAGAAGAAAAAAACATAGACATTCCAATTATGGTTTCTGGTACCATTACAGACGCCTCTGGTCGTACGCTTTCTGGTCAAACAGTAGAGGCTTTTTTGGCTTCAATATCTCACGTGCCTTTATTAAGTGTTGGCTTTAACTGTGCCTTAGGCGCAGAGCAATTACAACCTTATTTAAAACGTCTGTCAAGTCAAACAGATTTTTATACATCTGCACATCCAAATGCTGGATTACCAAATGCTTTTGGAGAATATGATGAAACTCCAGAAGAAATGAAAAACTTAATTGAGGAATATTTAAAAGACGATTTAATTAATATTATTGGAGGTTGCTGTGGGACAAATCCGGAACATATTAATGCAATTTCAGAAATGTCTAAAAATTATTCTCCACGCAAAATTTCAGCGAAAACGGAAATTTTATAAACAAGAGTTGTATGCCTAAAGAAAACAAATATTTAACGCTTTCTGGTTTAGAGCCCTTAATTGTAACTCCAGAAAGTAATTTTATAAACGTAGGTGAGCGAACCAATGTTACAGGTTCTCGAAAGTTTTTACGCTTAATAAAAGAAGAAAAGTACACCGAAGCTTTAGCTGTAGCAAGAGATCAGGTAGAAGGTGGTGCACAAATTTTAGATGTCAACATGGACGAAGGTATGTTGGATGGTGTTTATGCCATGACTACCTTTTTAAATCTCATTGCTTCAGAGCCAGATATTTCCAGAATCCCTATAATGATTGATAGCTCTAAATGGGAAATTATTGAGGCTGGTTTAAAGGTGGTTCAAGGTAAATCTGTTGTAAATTCTATAAGTTTAAAAGAAGGAGAAACCGAGTTTATACGTCAAGCTAAACTAGTAAAGCGTTATGGAGCTGCTGTAATTGTAATGGCTTTTGATGAAAATGGTCAAGCAGATACGTATAAGCGTCGTATTGAAATTTGTGAACGTTCTTATAAAATATTGGTTGATATTGTCAATTTTCCTGCACAAGATATCATTTTTGATCCCAACATTTTTCCGGTTGCAACAGGAATGGAAGAACATCGTAAAAATGCGCTAGACTTTTTTAATGCTACAAAGTGGATTAGACAAAATTTACCGTTTGCTAATGTGTCTGGTGGTGTAAGTAATGTATCCTTTTCTTTTAGAGGAAATAATACTGTGCGAGAGGCTATGCATTCTTCATTTTTGTTTCATGCCATAAAAAACGGAATGAATTTAGGTATTGTAAACCCAACGATGTTGGAGATTTATGATGAAATTGATAAGGAATTATTACAATGCGTTGAAGACGTTTTGTTTGATAGACGTGAGGATGCTACTGAGCGTTTATTGGAGTTTGCCGAAACCGTAAAAGGCAATAAAAAAGAAACCACAGAAACGGTTCAGGAATGGAGAAATATCGACTTGCAAAGCAAAATTACACATGCTTTAGTAAAAGGGATTGATACGTATATTATTGAAGATGTTGAGGAAGCAAGACAATCCGTTTCAAGACCAATTGAGGTTATCGAAGGTCATTTAATGAAAGGCATGAGTGTGGTTGGGGATTTATTTGGAAGCGGAAAAATGTTTTTGCCACAAGTAGTAAAATCGGCTAGAGTCATGAAAAAAGCTGTAGCTTATTTACAACCATTTATTGAGGCTGAAAAAGATGGAAAACAAGAATTTGCTGGAAAAATTTTGATGGCAACTGTTAAAGGAGATGTACATGATATTGGTAAAAATATTGTGAGTGTCGTTTTGGGTTGTAATAATTACCAGATTATAGATTTAGGTGTCATGGTTCCGCCAGAAAAAATAATTGATACTGCTATTAAAGAGCAGGTAGATATTATTGGTTTAAGTGGTTTAATTACTCCATCGTTAGATGAAATGGTTTATGTGTCCAAAGAAATGGAAAAACAAAACCTTGATATCCCTTTGATAATTGGAGGAGCAACAACATCAAAAGCACATACGTCTGTTAAAATAGCACCTCATTATAAAGATGCTGTGGTGCATATTAATGATGCCTCAAGAGCTGTAACAGTTGTCGGCGAATTATTAAATAAAAACAATGTTGTTTATAAAGAACAAATTAGAGAGGAATATGATGCGTTTAGAGAAAAATTCTTAAACAGAACCAAACAAAAAGAATACTTAAGCATTGAAGAGGCTAGAAATAGAAAGTATAAAATAGATTGGCAAACCTCTAAAATTTTGAAGCCAAAACAATTAGGAATTCAGATTATTGATGATTTTGACATTACAAAATTAGAAACGTATATAGATTGGTCTCCATTTTTTAGAAGTTGGGATTTACATGGTAAATATCCAGATATTTTAACAGATAGCGTTGTTGGAAGTCAAGCAAGAGATTTATTTATTGACGCTCAAGAATTATTAAAAAGAATTTTTGACGAAAAGTTACTACAGGCTAAAGCTATTTTTGGACTATTTCCTGCTAATACCATAAATGATGATGATATTGAGGTTTCTTTTAAAGGACGTCATACTGAACTTGTTTCAGTATCTCATAATCATGAGGATCAACTAACCTTTCTAACCTTACGTCAACAATTAAAGAAAAGAGAAGGTGTGCCTAATCATGCGTTAGCAGATTTTATTGCTCCAAAGGAAACAGGAATACAAGATTATATTGGTGCTTTTTGCGTGTCTACTGGTTTTGGTACAGCCGAATTAGCAAAGCAGTTTGAAGCTGATAACGACGACTATAATTCGATTATGATTAAAGCGTTAGCAGATAGGTTAGCCGAAGCTTTTGCAGAATATCTACATAAAGAAGTAAGAACAAAATATTGGGCTTATGCAAAAGATGAAAGTTTAACTAACCAAGAACTAATTAAGGAAAGTTATAAAGGTATTCGTCCAGCTCCTGGTTATCCTGCATGTCCAGATCATTTAGAAAAATTAACCATTTGGAAGCTATTAAATGTAGAAGAAAATATTGGTGTAAAACTAACCGAAAGTCTTGCTATGTGGCCTGCAGCAAGTGTAAGTGGTTATTATTTTGGTAATCCTGAGGCTAAGTATTTTGGCTTAGGAAAAATTAAGGAAGATCAATTATTAGATTATTCAAAACGAAAAAATATTAGCATAGCAAAAGCTACCAAATGGCTAAACCCAAATTTAGCAGATTAGTGCGTTAGTGATTGAACGGTCTGTTTTAGCTCCTCGCAGAGAGCGAGTAGTGAAAGCGCGACCTTTAGGTAACGCCATAAAAATATTAATTTAAGAGATTCTCAATTTCGTAGGAAGTAAACATGAAAGTAACAGAACATATAAAAAACGCTAATGGTAAAACGCTATTTTCGTTTGAAATTATTCCGCCTAAAAAAGGAAAAAGCATTCAGGATTTGTACGATAATATAGATCCCTTAATAGAATTTAATCCACCTTTTATTGATGTAACAACTTCTAGAGAAGAGTATATCTATATAGAAAAACAAGGGCTTTTAGATAGAAAAATTACTAGAATGCGACCAGGAACGGTTGGTATTTGTGCTGCAATTAAGCATAAGTACGATGTGGATACTGTTCCGCATGTATTATGTGGAGGTTTTAGTAAGGAAGAAACTGAGTATTTGTTGGTAGATTGTCATTATTTAGGAATCAATAATGTAATGGCTTTACGTGGTGATGCGATGAGTCATCAAAAATATTTTGAGGCTTGTAAAGGAGGTCATCAATATGCATCGCAATTGGTGAGTCAGATTCAGAATTTAAATTGCGGTACATATTTACATGATGTTGTTGAGGTTAACGATACCTCAGATTTTTGTATTGGTGTTGCTGGTTATCCCGAAAAGCATATTGAAGCGCCATCGTTACAAACCGATTTAAAACGCTTGAAAGAAAAAGTAGATGCAGGTGCAGATTACGTGGTTACGCAAATGTTTTTTGATAATAAAAAGTATTTTGAGTTTGTGGATGCTGCAAAAAAAGCAGGAATAGATGTGCCAATTATTCCTGGTATAAAGCCTATTGCTATAAAAAAACACTTGCAATTATTACCTCAAGTTTTTAAAATAGATTTGCCTCAAGATTTAATTACCAATATAGAGCAATGTGAGACTAATAAACAGGTTAGGCAAGTGGGAATTGAGTGGGCAATTCAGCAATCAAAAGAATTACAAGCTGCAGGTGTGCCTGTTTTACATTATTATTCTATGGGAAAAAGTGATAATGTAAAAGCTATTGCTGAAGCTGTTTTTTAATAATAAAAAACGCTTACTTTTGTATTATGTTATCTAAGAAAACAAAATACGGAATTAAAGCGCTAACCTATTTAGCTAAACAAGAGACCAGAGCTCCTGTTAGAATTGCGACTATTTCTGAAAGTGAAAATATTTCTTTAAAGTTTTTAGAAAGTATTTTGTTGTCGCTGCGTAAGCAAGGTTTTTTAGGCTCCAAAAAAGGTAAAAATGGAGGTTATTATTTGCTTAAAGAACCTAAAGATATTGCAATGACAGAAGTTATGCGTGTGCTGGAAGGTCCAATAGCAATGGTGCCTTGCGTTAGTTTAAACTTTTATGAAAAATGTGACGATTGTCCAGATGAAAGTGTGTGTGCTGTCAATAAACTTATGCTGAAAGTTAGAGATAATACGCTTAAAATTTTTAGAAATACTTCATTAGCAGACTTGAGTAGTTAATAATTTTTTGCCAATCACTTGTTATTTTTTAATTAAAACCCTTGATTTATAAGGATTAATTATATAGGTTTGCACTATTACCCTAGTATTCCGATAGGGATTAAAATTTACGATAATGATAATTGATGTTTTACATAAAAATAATTTAAGAAAAGAAGCGTACAGGACTTCTGAAATTAAAGGAATAGAAGAGGTGGATACAGCCCAAGAGAAAATTAAACGAAGTCTACTTAAAACAATTAGTTGGAGAATAATAGGAACTTTAGATACTGTATTAATTTCTTACTTGATTACAGGAACTTTAAAAATGGCTATTTCGATAGGAGGTATTGAGTTAGTTTCAAAAATGTTGCTGTATTTTTTTCATGAGAGAGCTTGGAATAAAATAAAATGGGGGAAATAATGAATTTAGATATTGATAAAATAAATCAGGAGTTAAGTACTAAAACACCACAACAAATAGTTGAATGGGCAATTAGTGTAGCAAAATCACCTGTTGTGACGACAAACTTTAGACCTTATGAAGCTGCTATTTTAAAACTAACTAGTAGTGTCAAAAGCGATATTAAAGTTATTTGGTGTGATACAGGTTATAATACTCCAAATACGTATAAGCATGCAGAAGATGTAATTGAAAAATTAAATCTTAATATAAAATTATACGTTCCAAAACAAACAAGTGCACATCGTGATGTGGTTTTAGGAATACCTAATATAGAGGATCCAAATCATAAGATATTTACAGAGCAAGTAAAGTTAGAACCATTCAAGCGTGCAATGAATGAGCACAAACCAGATGTTTGGTTTACTAATTTGCGTAAAGGTCAAACAGCTTTTAGAGATAGTATAAACATTGTTTCGCAAGATAAAAATGGAGTTGTAAAAATTAGCCCTTTTTATAATTGGACCGACAAAGATTTAGATGGTTATTTAGAGGAAAATAATTTGCCAAACGAATTTAAATACTTTGACCCAACAAAACAATTAGAAAATAGAGAGTGTGGTTTACATGCTTAAAAAGATATAAATGAAAGATACTTCAAATATAAATCCGTTAGAAAACGAAGCCATTTACATTATGAGAGAAGTTGCAGCACAGTTTGAAAAACCCGTGCTTCTTTTTTCAGGAGGTAAAGACTCAATTACCTTAGTAAGATTGGCTCAAAAAGCATTTTATCCTGCTAAAATACCTTTTCCATTAATGCATATAGATACAGGCCATAATTTTCCTGAAACTATAGAATTTAGAGACCGATTGGTAAAAGAATTAGGTTTAGAATTAATTGTTAGAAATGTTCAAGATTCTATTGACGAAGGAAAAGTAAAAGAAGAATCTGGACGTTATGCAAGCCGAAACCAATTACAAACGACAACACTCTTAGATGCTATTGAAGAGTTTAAATTTGATGCTTGTATTGGTGGTGCTCGTCGTGATGAGGAAAAAGCAAGAGCAAAAGAGCGTATTTTTTCTGTACGTGATGATTTTGGACAATGGGATGAAAAAAATCAAAGACCAGAATTGTTCGATATGTTAAACGGACAAATTGAATTAGGGCAAAATGTACGTGTATTTCCTATTTCTAATTGGACAGAATTAGATGTTTGGTCATATATAGAGAAAGAAAAAATTGAAATTCCTTCAATTTATTTCGCACACACAAGAGCGACCTTTTTACGTGATGGATTAATATGGTCTGCAGATGATGATGTTGTTTATAGAGATGAAGATGAAGAAGTGATAGAAAGAATAGTTCGTTTTAGAACCGTTGGAGATATGAGTTGTACAGCAGCTGTATTGTCTGAAGCTTCAGATATTTCAAGTGTTGTTCAAGAAATTAGAGATTCTTCAATATCAGAGCGAGGTGCACGAATAGACGATAAACGTTCTGAAGCCGCAATGGAAAAACGTAAGCAACAAGGGTATTTTTAGAATACTAATTTTATTTCCTAGATAAACGGAAATCTTTACAAATTAAATAAAAATTCCTTCAAGTTAAGAAGGTTATATATAAAATGGACGTATTAAAAATAGCAACAGCAGGTAGTGTAGACGATGGTAAAAGTACTTTAATTGGTAGATTATTGTATGATACAAAATCTTTGACTTCAGACAAACTAGATGCTATAAAAAATAAAAGTCAACAATTAGGTTATGATTATTTAGATTTTTCTTTAGCTACAGATGGCTTAGTTGCCGAAAGAGAACAAGGGATTACTATAGATGTTGCACACATTTATTTTTCTACAGCAAACAAAAGTTACATTATTGCTGATACTCCTGGTCATGTTGAATATACAAGAAACATGGTAACAGGAGCTTCAACGTCTCAAGCCGCAATAGTTTTAATAGATGCACGTAAGGGTGTAATAGAACAGACTAATCGTCATTTTTTTATCAATAATTTATTAAGAATTAAGACTGTTATCGTTGCTATTAATAAGATGGATTTAGTTGATTTTTCTGAAGAGAGATACAATGAGATAAAATCAGAGTTTGAAGTTTTGATGAGTAAACGTGACTATCAAGATCAAAACATTACATTTATACCTGTAAGTGCTTTAAAAGGAGATAATGTTGTTAATAAATCAGACAATACTCCTTGGTACAAAGGAGAAACATTATTAGAGCATCTAGAAAATATTAATCAAAAAGATGTATTCAATGCTGGTACTCCAAGATTCCCTGTTCAGTATGTTATTCGACCTAAAACTGAAGAATTTCATGATTTTAGAGGGTATGCTGGTAAAGTATATGGAGGAGAATTAAGTGTAGGTGACGATGTTGTTATTTTACCATCACAAACTAAGTCAAAAATTAAAGAAATACATTTTTATAATCAAAAAGTAGAGACAGCTTCAAGACGATCTTCTGTATTAATTACTTTAGAAGATGATGTAAATATTAGTCGTGGAGACATGATTGTAAAATCCAATGATTTACCGGTTGTGGATAAACAGTTTACTGCAACTATTTCTTGGATGGACTCTCAAAATTTAACTACAGGAAGTAAGTATGTGATACAACATGGTGTTAATAAAGTTTTAGCTAAAGTAAATACCATTAATCATAAAATTAATCCTGATTATTCTGGAATTGATGATTCTGTAAGTGCTTTAGGTATGAATGATATTGCATCTGTTACCTTTAAGCTTAATAAACCTGTATTTTACGATGCTTTTAAAGACCATAGAACCAATGGGTCTTTTATTATCATAGATTCAAAATCAAATAACACTGTAGGCGCAGGATTTATTCAATAGTTTTTATTGAATAAATCTTATGGCCTAATATTTCATTTTTAATTACCCTATTAAATCCATAGGGTTTATATAAAAAATAATGCAAAGTTTTAGAACCGAAATAGAAAACCCTTTAGTACAAAAGGATATTATTGAATTAGCCAATAAGATTGAGCTGTTTAATAACGGAAAAATTGACGAAGAAAAATTTAGAAGTTTACGTTTAGCACGTGGTGTTTACGGACAGCGTCAAGAAGGTGTACAAATGATACGTATCAAACTACCTTATGGTAAAGTGTTAAGTAATCAATTACGTCGTATTGCTGAGGTTTCAGATGAGTATTCTAGAAGTAGATTACACATTACTACGCGTCAAGATATTCAAATTCATTATGTAGATTTAAAACGTACACCAGAACTTTGGGCAGAACTAGAACGCGATAATGTAACCTTAAGAGAAGCTTGTGGTAACGCAGTGAGAAACGTTACTGCTAGCGAAACTGCTGGTATTGATGTTAACGAGCCTTTTGATGTTTCTCCTTATGCAGATGCGGTTTTTAAATTCTTTTTACGTAACCCAATTTGTCAAGAAATGGGACGTAAATTTAAAGTGTCTTTTTCTGGTACAGATGAAGATACAGGACTATCATACATGCACGATTTAGGATTTATTGCTAAAATAGAAAATGGTGTAAAAGGTTTTAAAGTTATGCTTGGTGGTGGTTTAGGATCGCAACCAAGACATGCAGATAAGTTTTATAGCTTCTTAGCTTCAGATAAAATAATTCCTTTAATGGAAGGTGTTTTAAGAGTGTTCGATCGTTATGGAGAACGTAAAAGTCGTGCTAAGGCAAGACTTAAATTTTTAATAAAAGATATTGGTTTAGAGGCTTTTAAAACTTTAGTTGAAGAAGAACAAAACGCCATAGAATTTAAGTCTGTTCCTATAAATGAAGTCACTTATCAAACATCAACTCCAGTTTCTGTTGAAGCTCCAATAGTGGAAATCAAAGATACGGAAGCTTTCAGTTTATGGAAAGCCACTAATATAATTCCGCAGAAGCAAGAGGATTATTTTGCTATAGGTATTAAAGTGTTATTAGGCGATTTTTATACAGATAAGGCTAGACTGTTAGCAGATTTAGTGGAGAAATACGCAGCAGGAGAAATACGATTAAGTTTAAGACAAAACATACTAATTCCGTTTGTAAAAGCAGATTTGATTCCGTTTTTCTATCAAGAATTAAAAAAACTAGGTTTTGCAGAAGCTGGTTATAACAAAGCGGTAGACATTACAGCTTGTCCAGGAACAGATACTTGTAATTTAGGAATTGCCAGTAGTACAGGAATAGCAGAAGAGTTAGAGCGTGTTATAAAAGCAGAATATCCACAATATTTATCTAACAACGATTTAGTAATAAAAATTAGTGGTTGTATGAATGCTTGCGGACAACACAATATGGCAAATATTGGTTTTCAAGGCATGTCTATTCGTACAAAAGACAAGTTGGTTGCTCCAGCATTACAGGTTTTATTAGGTGGTGGTAATTTAGGAAACGGAAATGCTTATTTCGCAGATAAAGTAGTAAAAGTACCAAGTAGAAGAGGTCCTGAAGCATTAAGAAGAATATTAAACGATTTTGAAGCTAATGCCAACGGAAAGCTATTTGTTGATTATTACAAAGAAAAAGGTGAAAAGTACTTTTACCAATTACTAACAGATTTGTCTGATGTTGAAAACCTAACACAAGAAGATTTTATTGATTGGGGAACCGAAGAAGCTTATGTAAAAGCAATTGGAGTAGGAGAATGCGCTGGAGTTGTTATCGATTTAATTGCAACCTTATTCTTAGAATGTGACGAGAAAATTGAAGAAGCACAAGACGCATTAAATAACAAAGTTTACTCTGGAGCAATTTATGAAACTTACCGTTCTATGGTTAACGCAGCAAAAGCCATTTTGCTTTCAGAAAATGTAAAAACCAATACTCAAGCAGGTATTATTAGTCAGTTTGACGAGCTGTTTGTAAGCACAAATAAAGTAGAATTAGGAAACACCTTTTCAGATTTAATCTATCAAATAAAAGTATTTCCACCAACTAAAAATTTTGCAATAAACTATTTAGAATCGGCAAAAACCTTTTTACAGGTTGTAAAAGAGTATCGTGAATCGCAATTAGTTGCTAAAAATTAAAAGATTATGACACCAAAATTAACAGTCGTTGGCGCAGGTCCAGGAGATCCAGATTTAATAACTTTAAAAGCTATTAAAGCAATAGCATCTGCAGATGTAATTATGTACGATGCTTTGGTAAATAAAGAGTTGTTGCAATATGCATCAAAAAAAGCAGAGCTTATTTTTGTTGGTAAACGTAAAGGGTGTTATGCATACCAGCAGAATCAGATCAACGAATTAATTGTGGTGCGTGCTTTAAGAGGAAATCATGTGGTAAGACTAAAAGGTGGCGATCCATTTATTTTTGGTCGTGGATCCGAAGAGCTAGAATATGCTAAAGAATATGCAATTGAAGTTGCTGTGGTTCCTGGTATTTCTTCATCTTCAGCAGTACCAGCTTACCAAGGTATTCCGTTAACAAAACGTAATGCGTCTCAAAGTTTTTGGGTCATTACAGGGACTACTAAATCGCACGAAATTTCAAAGGATATCGCATTAGCTGCACAATCTACTGCAACAGTTGTTATTTTAATGGGAATGGGAAAACTTTCAGAAATTGTTTCCATTTTTTCTTCGGAAGGCAAAGCAGAAACACCTATTGCAATCATTCAAAATGGAACACGCAAAGACGAAAAAGTTGGTATTGGTACCATAAGTTCTATTGAAGCTATAGTTGAAGAGAAACAACTGTCTTCGCCAGCAATTATAATTATTGGAGAAGTAGTCAGCCAACGTGTAGATTTAACTTCAATGTATGAAAAAGCAAATCAAACTAATAAAGTTGTGGAACGTATTTCAGCTTAAAAACTATGGAAAGAAATAATTTATATCCTGTATTTTTAAAAGTGAAAAACTTACAGGTTTTAATAGTTGGAGGTGGATTTGTAGCAGAAGAAAAATTAACGTTTTTACTAAAATCAAGTCCAGATGCAAATGTTACAATGGTTTCTCCAATGTTTAGAGAAGAGACTATTAAAATAGCAGAAAAAGGAAACGTAACTAGAATAGTCGATACGTATAACGATAGTTATTTAGAAGGTAAACATATGGTTGTAGCAACCACAGATAGTCCAGAGGTTAATGTGCAAGTTTACAACGCTTGTCGTGCACAAAGTAAATTAGTAAATGTAGCAGATAATCCACCTTATTGTGATTTTTATATGGGAGGAATTGTAACCAAAGGAAATGTGAAAGTAGCAATTTCGACTAACGGAAAATCACCAACAACAGCAAAACGTTTACGTCAGTTTTTTGAAGATGTTATACCAGAAAACATAGATGATATGGTTAAAAATCTTAATGAATATAGAAAAACTATAAAAGGAGATTTTGAGCAAAAAGTTGAAACTTTAAATGAATTTACTAAAGGCTTAGTAGAAAAAATAAAATAAAATGATTAAAACAGATATATTAATAATTGGAGCAGGACCAACGGGTTTATTTACAGTTTTTGAAGCTGGATTGTTAAAATTAAAGTGCCATTTAATTGATGCATTACCACAACCTGGTGGTCAATGTTCTGAGTTGTATCCTAAAAAACCTATTTACGATATTCCTGGTTTTCCAGAAATATTAGCAGGAGATTTAACTGGTAATTTACTAGAACAAGGTAAGCAATTTGAACCTGGTTTTACTTTAGGTGAACGTGCCGAAACTATAGAGAAGCAAGACGATGGAAGTTTTATTGTAACCACCAATAAAGGGACGCAACACCATGCACCAATTATTGCTATTGCAGGAGGTTTAGGTAGTTTTGAACCTAGAAAACCGAAGTTGGAAAATATAGAAAAATACGAAGATAAAGGTGTGAATTACTTTATCAAAGATCCTGAAATTTACAGAGATAAAAAAGTGGTTATTGCAGGAGGAGGAGATTCTGCTTTAGATTGGTCAATTTTTCTAGCAGATGTAGCTTCAAGTGTGACTTTAGTGCATAGAAGAAATGAGTTTAGAGGTGCATTAGATTCAGTAGAAAAAGTACAAGAATTAAAGCTGTTAAATAAAATAAACTTAATTACTCCAGCTGAGGTTACTGCGTTGCATGGAGAAGATCATATAAACGGAATAACAGTTACTAAAGATGGTATAGAGACAACTTTGGATACAGATTATTTTATGCCTCTTTTTGGTTTGTCGCCTAAATTGGGTCCAATAGGAAATTGGGGATTAGAGATCGAAAAAAATGCAATCAAAGTTAACACTGTTGATTACCAAACCAATATTCCTGGTATTTTTGCGATAGGTGATGTTAATACATATGAAGGTAAATTAAAACTGATTTTATGTGGTTTTCATGAAGCAACATTAATGTGTCAATCGGCTTATAAAATTTTAAATCCAGGTAAAAAATTCGTTTTAAAATATACAACAGTCAGTGGTATTGATGGGTTTGATGGAACACGTAAAGAATCACCAAAAGCAGTTGTGAAGGCAATTGTTTAAATGATTATTGTTAAATTCCTGTTACAAAAGTATAAGATAATTTAAAAATAGAATTAGCTTTATAGATTCAAATAACATTATAGTATGCAGGAGACGTTGCAAATTCCATTTAGGTTTAAAGAGAAGGTAGAAGATTTAGCAAAAGAGCTGTTTTATTGTGCTTTAGAATCTAACGAAGCTCAAGACCAATTGTTAAATAGTATTAAAGACCAATTTTTTTATGTGTCTCAGGCATTAGACTGTGGAGTTTGTAACACCAAATGGAAACAGTTTAAGGCAGGAATTAAAGCCTTAAAATCAAAATTGCAATTAGATGCAGAAGCAGCTTATAATAACGACCCAGCAGCAAAAAGTGTTAGAGAAGTCTATTTAGCTTATCCTGGTTTTTATGCTATTGCAATGTATAGATTAAGTCGAGTATTATGGCAGTTGGATATTCCTGTGTTACCACGTATGATATCTGAATACGCTCATGGTGTTACAGGAACAGATATACATCCTGGAGCGACTATTGGAGATTCATTTTTTATAGATCATGCAACAGGAGTTGTTATTGGCGAAACAGCAGTGATACACAATAATGTAATTATTTACCAAGGGGTGACTCTAGGAGGTATTAAAGTTGAAAAAGCTTTAGAAAATACCAAAAGACACCCAACAATTAAAGATAACGTTACCATTTATGCTAATGCAACAATATTAGGAGGAGACGTTGTTATTGGCGAAGGATCAGTTATTGGAGCCAATGTTTGGATAACAAAATCTATCCCAGAACACTCCTTAGTTACTTATAAATCAGATATTAAAATTACCAATAAATACAGCAAATGAGCATTTTAAAACAAATAGGAAATACTCCATTGGTGGAAGCAACTAATTTAGTGTCAAAATCTAACGTTAAATTGTTTTTGAAACTAGAAGGTAATAATCCTGGAGGAAGCGTAAAAGACAGGCCTGCTTTTAATATGATTGCTGAAGCTGTAAAACGAGGCGACATAAAAAAAGGAGGACATTTAGTGGAAGCAACAAGTGGTAATACAGGAATTGCTTTGGCTTATGTGGCAAGTTTGTTTGGTATTAATATCTCTTTAGTCATGCCAGAAAACTCAACGATAGAGCGTGTTAAAACAATGCGTGCTTATGGAGCAGAGGTTGTTTTAACAGGTTCTGATCGTGGTATTGAAGGTTCTAGAGATGTTGCTTTTAAAATGAGAGACGAAAAAGGCTATTTGTTATTAAATCAGTTTGAAAATAACGATAATTGGAAAGCGCATTACAAAACCACAGGACCAGAAATTTGGAGAGATACAAAAGGCGAGGTCACTCACTTTGTATCTGCAATGGGAACCACAGGTACCATCATGGGAACTTCTACATTTTTAAAAGAACAAAATAAAAACATTCAAATAATTGGTGCACAACCAGCAGATGGATCTAGAATACCAGGAATCCGTAAATGGTCTCCAGATTATGTACCAAGTATCTTTGATGCGTCCAAAGTAGATCAAGTTATTGAAGTTAGCCAAGAAGAAGCAACAGCTATGACTAAACGATTAGCAAAAGAAGAAGGCATCTTAGCAGGAATGAGTAGTGGTGGATCTGTAGCAACAGCCTTAAAATTAATCAAAACGTTAGATAAAGGTGTTGTCGTGGCTATTATTTGTGATCGAGGAGATCGCTACCTGTCTTCAGCTTTATTTGATTAATATACATTATAGGGTTATATAATTTAAGTACTTTTGTAGCTTAACTAAAAGTGTTTAATGAAATATTATTTTAATTGCTTATTCTTATGCTGTGTCCTCATTGCTACTGCACAACAAGAAAACAATCCCTATACTTTAGAGGCTAATTTCTTTTACGGAAATATAGCCGAGCACAACACAGATATTTCTCATCTTATAAAAGGACATCCAACAGGAGTTATTTTAAGTTATAACCAAAAAACATTTGGAAAAAATACTTGGGAAAGCAGATTTAATTATCCAGATTATGGAGCTTCTTTTATTTATCAAGATTTAAAAAATGAAACTTTAGGAAATAATTTTGGTGTTTACGCACATTATAATTTCTACTTTTTTAAACGTAATCTAATGTTTAGAATAGGTCAAGGATTAGCCTATAATACCAATCCTTATGACAAAGTAGATAATTACCGTAACAATGCATTTGGGACGACATTATTAAGTAGTACTTATTTGATGTTAAATTATAAAAAAGAAAATATTTTTAATAATTTTGGATTGCAAACAGGCTTATCTTTAATACATTACAGTAATGCTAACGTAAAAGCACCTAATAGTTCAATAAATAGTATTACCTTTAATTTAGGCGTAAATTATATTCTAGATAACGAAGCACAAACGGAGTATATAAAGCACGTCGATAATAAATTTACTGAAAAAGTAAAATATAATATTGCAGTTAGAACAGGAGTTAACGAGAGTGATGTTATCGATACAGGTCAATATGCTTTTTATGTTGTATCAGCATATGCTGATAAGCGATTAAACCATAAAAGTGCCATTCAGTTAGGTACAGATGTGTTTTTTTCTAATTTTTTAAAAACGCATATTAGATACAAATCTGTAGCTTTTCCTGAAGATAATGTCTCTGGAGACGAAGATTATAAACGTGTTGGTTTATTTGTAGGTCACGAATTGTTTATAAACAAAACATCATTAATTACACAATTAGGTTATTATGTGTATTATCCTTTCGATTTTGAAGGACGTGTCTATAATCGTGTAGGTTTAAAACGCTATTTTGGAAATAAAATATATGGTGCATTAACCCTAAAATCTCATGGTGCAAAAGCAGAAGCTGTAGAACTAGGAATAGGAATACGTCTGTAATTTGTTTTTTCGCGCTTGACGCGGAATTTTTTTAATTAAAACATATCGCTTTCGCGGAAATTATATGAAGAAGCTAATATTTATTTTAACAACAATTGTTCTATTTGGTTGCAACTCTGAAAACGCACCAGATTGTTTTCAAAGTTCAGGAGATGTTATACAGCAAGAGTTTAAAGTTGATGTGTTTTCAAAAATAACTGTATATCAAAATATCGAGTTATTTATAGAGCAAGGTATGACACAAAAAGTCGTTGTAAACACTGGAGAAAATCTTATTGGTGATATCCAAATTTATGTAGAGAATGGTCGTTTAATTTTAAAAGACAATAATACGTGTAATTTAACGCGTGATTATGGAATAACTAAAATTTACGTAACAACACCCAATGTAACCGAAATTAGAAATAGTAGCACCTTAGATGTACATAGTATTGGTGTTTTAAATTTTCCTGAATTAAGGTTGTTGTCAGAAGATTATAATGGAGACTATTATAATGTAGGTAGCTTTAATTTAGAAGTTAATAGTACAAACATTGCAGTGGTGATTAATAATCTATCTATATGCAAAATTTCTGGTGATACTGAAAACTTAAACATTAATCATGCGTCTGGAAATGGTCGTTTTGAGGGTCGTTATTTAGTAGCTCAAAATGTTAGCATCTATCACAGAGGTAGTAATGATATGATAATTAATCCTCAGCTTAGTTTAACTGCTAATTTGGTTAGTACAGGAGATGTAATAGCTATAAATACACCACCTACAACAAATATTACAGAACAGTTTGATGGTCGTGTGATTTTTGAATAAAACTAATAGTCTTTGACGCTTATTGCTGAGTTTATTTTTAATAAATCAAAGACCATATCATTGTTGTCTGTAGGAGCAATGTATACAGCATCATAAGCATTGTAATTAATAATCAAGCCATTTTTTGCCAAAGCAGGTTTTACACCACTCCACATGGTTTTGCCTTTATGTATTTCAATAATATTGTTAATATTAATTTGACCTCTTAAAAAACCAGAGCGATAATATAAAATAGTATTGTCTATTTTATAAGAAGTATCAAAGTATATCCAAAACAATAAAATAATAGGACAGATTAGGGGAAGTAGTATGTAAGGTTTTTCAGTAAATACATTCTTGTTAAGTAAAAAAATAACAAATGGTAGTGCTATACTAATTAGTATTAAGTAATTAATTAAACCTTTTTTATTTGCTTTGTAAGTTTTCATTTAAATAAAATGACAAGATATTTAAATTAACTAGTTAATTCTCTAAATAAACTTTCTAAACTTGCGTTTTTCTGATTTAACTGCAATATTTTTAGTTGGTTATCGTGTGCAAAATCAAAAACGTGACTTCTCATGTCTTGAGTTGTCGAAAATGTGATTTCGTAAATAAAATCATCTGTGTTTTTAACACTTTTAGCATTTGGTAATCGTAGTAAAAAAGCATCTTCAACACGATAATCAAACTCGACAATTACTGTTTGGTCCTGACCATCACGTAACTCTCTAAGTTTTTTGTTGGCAACAATTTCACCTTTATTAATTATAATAACACGATCACACATAGCTTCAACCTCTTGCATAATATGTGTTGATAAAAACACGGTTTTATCTTTTCCTAAATTTTTAATCAAGTTTCTAATGTCAATTAATTGATTAGGGTCAAGTCCAGTTGTAGGTTCGTCTAAAATTAAAACTTCAGGATTATGCAGTAAAGCATTAGCTAGTCCAACACGTTGCCTATAACCTTTAGATAATTGTCCAATAGTTTTATGCGCTTCAGGTGTTAATCCAGTTAAAGTGATAACTTCCTCCACCCTAGATTTTGAAACCTTATAGACGTTAGCGTTAAAGTTTAAATACTCTCTAACATATTGGTCTAAATATAAAGGATTGTGTTCTGGTAAGTAACCAACACTTTGCTGAACATTTTTAGTATCTGTCAAAACATCATGTCCATTGACTAAGGCATTACCTTCGGTTGGATTAATATAGGTCGTTAAAATTTTCATCATTGTAGATTTTCCAGCACCATTTGGACCTAAAAAACCAACTATTTCTGGTCTGTTTACTTCAAAGGATATATTGTTTAAAGCCTTTTGCGTGCCATAAACTTTAGAGATGTTTTCAACTTTAATCGACATATTTGTAATGTTTACTCAAAAATAGACATTCTGTAAATTATACCATAGATTATTAATAAATCTTTAATTATTTCTTAAAAAGCATAAAAATAGAGACTTAGTGTTTTGTTATGTCATTTAATTAATTACTTTAGCAATATAATTACAATAATGAATTTAATTAACACTACATATTACAACTGGTATTACTTCTTTTTTAGCAAAAGGAGCGAGACGTTGTATATGTAATTTATAAACATATATTTTAAAAAAGTCTCGATATATATCGAGACTTTTTTTTGTTTAAACCTTTAGGTTTTATTAATAATTTAAGCATCTAACTAACATTAATACGTAATTTTATTTTGATAAAGACAGTCGCAATTCAAGGTATTAAAGGATCATTTCATCATATAGTTTCTCAAAATTATTTTGAGACACCTGTTAGTATCTTACCATTTATGTCTTTTGATAATACAGTTGGTAGTGTATTAAAAAACGAGTCTGATGCAGCAATTATGGCTATAGAAAATTCAATAGCAGGCTCTATAATTCCAAATTATGCATTAATAGATACGCATAATTTACAGATAGTTGGAGAGCACTATTTGGATATTCAACATAATTTAATGGTCTTACCAAATCAGAGTATTCAGGATATAAAAGAAGTGTATTCGCATCCTATGGCTTTATTACAATGTAAAGCATTTTTTAAACAATATCCTCATATAAAATTAATTGAAGATAAAGACACTGCTGAGGTTGCAGAGCGTATATACAATAAACAGTTAAAGCAAGTTGGAGCTATTGCAAGTACATTAGCTGCTAAAATTTTTAAGCTAGATATTTTAGCAGAAAGTATACAAACTATAAAACATAACGAAACTCGTTTTGTAATAGTTAAACAAAATAATGACGAAGTTTTAGAAACCGAAATTAATAAAGCTTCAATTAAATTTGAATTAGATCACAAAAGAGGAAGCTTGGCGACTATACTTAATGTTATGAGTGATTGTAAGCTAAACTTAACAAAAATTCAATCTTTACCAATTATAGAAACTCCTTGGAAATACGCCTTTTTTGTAGACGTAACTTTTCAAGATTTTCAAGATTTTAAAAAAGCAAAATCCATAATGGATATAATGGCAACATCATTTAAAGTCATTGGACAATATAAAAATGCTAAACAATAATGGAAGTAGCAAACAGATTACATAGCGTTGAAGAGTACTACTTTTCTAAAAAATTAAAAGAGGTTAATGCTTTAAAAGCAGCAGGAAAGCCTATAATTAATTTAGGAATTGGTAGTCCAGATTTAAAACCATCAAGTCAAGTTATTGATGCTTTAACTAAAGCACTGGTAGAAGATAGTGCACATAAATATCAGAGTTATCAAGGTTTGCCAGAGTTTAGAGAAGCTATTGCAAAATTTTATGATACACATTATAATGTGCAAGTTAATCCTGATTCAGAAGTGTTACCATTAATGGGAAGCAAAGAAGGAATTATGCACGTGTCTATGGCTTTTTTAAACGAAGGTGATGGTGTTTTAATTCCTAATCCAGGTTATCCAACTTATGCAGCAGTCACTAAATTGGTGCAAGCAAAAGCAATACCTTATAATCTTGATGCGACTAATAATTGGTTACCAGATTTAGCGCAAATTGAAACCCAAGATTTAACTAAAGTAAAATTAATGTGGATAAGTTATCCGCATATGCCAACTGGTGCAAAAGCAAGCTATGAAGATTTAAAACAATTAGTAGTTTTTGCTAAAAAGCATAATATTTTGCTAGTAAATGATAATCCTTATAGTTTTATTTTAAATCAAGAACCATTAAGTCTATTAAGTGTGCCTGGAGCTAAAGAGGTAAGTTTAGAGTTTAATTCTTTAAGTAAAACTTTTAATATAGCAGGATGGAGAGTAGGAATGGTCTTAGGTAGTCCAGAAAATATACAATCGGTTTTAAAAGTAAAAAGTAATATGGATTCCGGAATGTTTTATGGAATTCAAAAAGGAGCCATTGCTGCATTAAATAGTCCGCAAGAATGGTTTGATAATTTAAATAAAACTTATGCAAAACGACGAGAGTTAGTTTGGCAATTAGCTGACAAATTAAATTGTACATATAATAAAAAAGCCTCAGGATTATTTGTTTGGGCTAAAACACCAAAAGGGTATAAGTCAGAGCAGTTTATAGATCAATTGTTACACGATAAAAACCTATTTATTACACCAGGAACCATTTTTGGATCTCAAGGTGAAGGATATGTAAGGTTCTCACTATGTGCAACACTAACACAAATTGAAGAAGCGATAGCAAGAGTATGATACAAAATATATACATAATTGGAGTTGGATTAATTGGAGGAAGCTTAGCTTTAGATATTAAAAATAAACGTCCTGAAACAACTATTTTTGGAATAGATAAGTCAGAAGATCATCTAAATCAAGCATTAGAATTAGGTGTTATTAATAACCAAGCAACTCTAGAGGATTTAGATAAGGCAGACCTGGTTATTTTAGCAATTCCTGTGGATGTGTCAGTGACTTTATTACCAACTGTTTTAGATAAAATATCAGACTTTACTTTGGTTGCAGATGTAGGTTCTACCAAATCCGATATATGTAAAGTGGTAACGCATCATCCTAGAAGACGTAATTTTTTAGCAATGCATCCTATTGCAGGAACCGAGTTTTCTGGACCCAAAGCTGCTATTAGAGATTTGTTTAAACAAAAAACTAATATTATTTGTGAGGTCGAAAAAACAGCATTCAAACTTCAAGAAAAAGCAGTTAGTCTGTTTTCAGAGATTGGTATGCGCATGCGTTACATGAATCCAGAATCTCATGATAAACACATTGCTTACGTGTCCCATTTATCTCATATTAGTGCCTTCATGCTAGGAAAAACAGTTATTGAAAAAGAAAAAAACGAACGAGATATTTTTGATATGGCTGGTTCAGGATTTGAAAGTACAGTACGATTAGCCAAAAGTAGTCCTGCAATGTGGACGCCTATTTTTAAGCTAAATAAAAATAATGTAGTCGAAACCCTTGACGATTATATTGCTAATTTAACACAGTTTAAAAAACTGATAGAAAATGATGATTTTGATGGTGTTTTTAACGAAATGAAAGACACCAACTATATAAAACAAATATTAAACGGAATACAATAAAATAAACTGAAAAGTGAAAAATTATGGAAAATAAAAAAGAAATGAGAACTTGGTTGGATGACATGAAGTTAGATCATCCATTAGTAATCGCTGGACCTTGTAGTGCTGAGACTGAAGAACAAGTGTTAAAAATAGCCCATGAGCTAAAAGATACAGATGTAAGTTACTACAGAGCAGGAATATGGAAACCACGTACTAGACCAGGTAATTTTGAAGGTGTTGGAGCTTTAGGTTTAAAATGGCTTAAAAAAGTGAAAGAAGAAACAGGAATGAAAACCTGTACAGAAGTAGCCAATGCTGCACACGTTAAGTTAGCTATAGAAAATGATGTAGATTTACTTTGGATTGGAGCAAGATCGACTGTTAGTCCATTTATCATGCAAGAATTAGCTGATGCTTTAGCAGGAACAGATAAAATTGTATTAGTTAAAAATCCAGTAAACCCAGATTTAGCACTATGGTTAGGTGGTATTGAAAGATTGTATACTGCTGGAATTAAAAATTTAGGAGCCATTCACAGAGGGTTTTCTACTTACGAGAAAACAAAATATAGAAACATTCCAGAATGGCAAATTGCTATCGAGTTTCAAAATAGATTTCCAGACTTACCATTAATAAACGATCCATCACATATTACAGGTAAACGAGATATGGTTTTTGATGTGTCTCAAACAGCACTAGATTTAAATTTTGATGGATTAATGATTGAAACTCATTTTGATCCAGAAAACGCATGGAGTGATGCTGCGCAACAGGTTACACCTACATCTTTAATTCAAATGATGGTTGATTTAAAGATTAGAAAAGAATCTGATCCTGAAGCAGAATACAATCAAGAGTTAACCAACCTGAGAGCACAAATAGACGTGGTAGATAATCAAATTATCGAGGCTTTAGGTAAGCGAATGAAGATTGCTGATGGTATTGGAGGATTAAAAAAGCAAAAAAACGTAGCTGTATTACAAAGCAAACGTTGGAATGAAATTTTAGGAAAGATGGTGTTAGAAGGAGAGTCAAAAGGTTTAAGTGAAGAGTTTATTTTAAAAATGTTCAAGGCTATTCACCAAGAGTCTATAAACCATCAGGAAAAAATTATAAAAGGATAAACATAAAAATAGCCTCTAAGAAATTAGAGGCTATTTAAATTTTGACCGAAATGACACATCATATAAAAGAATAACTAAATTAAATTTTAAAATCTATTTTGGTGTCTTTTTTTGTTGGAAGACAAAATAATATCCATATTTGTAATAATGACAGGACGCGTATATAAATCAACAGGAAGCTGGTACACAGTTAAGACTCAACTAGGTCAAACTTACGAGTGCAGAATAAAAGGTAAATTTAGGCTTAAAGGTATTAAAAGCACCAACCCAATTGCTGTTGGCGATTTTGTGGATTTTGAATTGGACACAAAATCTGATCAAGAAACAGGTGTGATTAATACGATTCATGATAGGCAAAACTACATTGTACGTAAGTCTGTTAATTTGTCTAAACAAACCCATATTATTGCATCCAATATTGATTTGGTTTTCTTACTTGTTACAATAGATAATCCACCAACTTTTACAAGTTTCATAGATCGTTTTTTGGTTACAGCGGAAGCCTATGATATCAAAGCAGTACTTTTATTTAATAAAATAGATGCTTACAGTGATGATACATTAGAAGAAGTCAGATATTTGGCTCACGTATACAGACAAATAGGTTATGAGTGTATCGGTATTTCGGCTAAGACCGGAAAAAATATAGATCAAGTTAAAGGACTAATGGAAGGAAAGGTTAGTATGTTTACTGGACATTCAGGTGTTGGTAAATCTACTTTGGTTAATGCTATCGAGCCGACTTTGGATTTAAAAACCAAAGCAATATCTATGCAACATATGCAAGGTCAGCATACAACTACTTTTGCTGAGATGTTTGATTTAAGTTTTGATGCTAAAATTATAGACACACCAGGAATTAAAGGTTTTGGAGTTGTTGATATGGAGAAAGAAGAAATTGGAGATTATTTTCCTGAGTTTTTTGCTTTAAAACAAGATTGTAAATTTAATAATTGTTTACACATTGAAGAACCTAAATGTGCTGTAAAACAAGCTTTAGAAAACGATCAAATAGCAGCCTCGAGATATAGAAGCTATGTGCAAATTATAGAAGGAGACGAAGAGCATTATAGAACCGATATTTGGGATAAAGAATAAAATGAAAGCAGTCATTCAACGTGTTAGTGAAGCTAGCGTAACTATTAATAACACAGAAGTTGCCAGTATTAATAATGGCCTTTTAGTGTTATTAGGTATTGTATCTGAGGATACCGAAGAGGATATAAATTGGTTGGTTAAAAAAATAACAAACTGTCGTATTTTTAACGATAATAATCAAGTTATGAATTTATCGTTGTTAGATATCAAAGGAGAAGTTATTGTTGTTAGTCAGTTTACATTACAAGCAAGTATAAAAAAAGGAAATCGACCAAGCTATATTAAAGCAGCAAGACCAGAAGTTGCTATTCCTTTGTATGAAACATTCATTAAAAACTTACAATCTGTAATACCATCTAAAGTCCAGACAGGTCAATTTGGTGCAGATATGAAAGTTAGATTACTAAATGATGGTCCAGTTACTATAATTATGGATTCTAAAAATAAACAATAAAATGGATATCAAAAACGCACAGTTAGAAGTAGATAATTGGATAAAAAATCATGGTGTTCGTTATTTTAACGAGTTAACAAATATGGCACAGCTTACTGAGGAAGTAGGTGAGGTAGCACGTATAATTGCTAGACGCTATGGTGAGCAAAGCGAAAAAGAATCCGATAAAAATAAAGATTTAGGTGAAGAGTTAGCAGACGTCATATTTGTTGTATTATGTTTGGCAAATCAAACAGGAATAGATCTTCAAGAAGCTTTTGATAAAAAGTTAGACCTAAAAACTAAACGTGATCATGATAGACATCACAATAATCAAAAATTAAAATAACGTAAGGTTATTTCTGCGTAAGCAAAATTAATATCACATGAATTTACATTTAAATAAATCAGTAATAGAACCAAAGTCATCCATTCAAATCACAGGTTCAAAAAGCGAGTCTAATAGGTTATTACTATTACAAGCTTTATATCCAAGTATTAAAATTGAAAATGTATCCAACAGTGATGATTCTGTCTTAATGTCAAAAGCATTAGCCTCTAAAGATCAAATTGTAGATATCCATCATGCAGGAACAGCAATGCGATTTTTAACCGCTTATTTTTCAACTAAAGAAGGACGTGTTACAGAGCTTACGGGTTCTAAACGCATGAAAGAACGTCCTATTGCAATTCTTGTTGATGCATTAAATCAATTAGGCGCAGACATAACTTATAAAGAAAATCAAGGGTTTCCTCCATTAATAATAAAAGGAAAAAAGTTAACTAAAAGTAAAGTTAATTTAAAGGCAAATGTAAGTAGTCAATACATTTCGGCATTACTATTAATAGCCTCTACGTTAGAAAACGGTTTAGAATTAACTTTAGACGGAGAAATTACCTCTGTACCATACATAAAAATGACCTTAAGCCTATTAAACCAAATAGGTATTAAAACGACTTTTGAAGGTAATGTTATAACTATTCAGCCTAAGCAACAATCGCAAATTGATTTAAAACAATTAACGGTTGAAAGTGATTGGTCATCTGCATCCTATTTTTATAGTATCGTAGCTATGTCTGCTTTAGGTACTACAATTAAGCTTTCCTCATACAAAAAAGATAGTCTTCAAGGAGATTCGGCTTTAGCTAAAATATATCAGGCATTTGGTGTAACTACAACTTACACCAATAATGCTGTAACTCTTGAAAAAACTAAAGAAGTAAATCAAGAGACCAATATAGAGTTTGATTTAAAAAATGCTCCAGATATAGCACAAACTATATCTGTAACAGCATTTGGTTTAGGTTTAAGTTGTCATTTAACAGGTTTACATACTTTAAAAATTAAAGAAACTGACCGTTTAGTAGCTTTAAAAACCGAAATCGAAAAACTAGGAGGCCAAGTTACAATTACTGATAATAGTTTAACGTTACAAAAAGCTACAAAACATAATGCTAATATTGCAATTGCGACCTATAATGACCACAGAATGGCTATGGCATTTGCACCTTTAGCACTAAAACAAGACATAATTATTCAAGATTATAAAGTAGTTTCTAAATCGTATCCTACATTTTGGGACGATTTAGCAGCTTTAGGCTTCATTTTTAGCGTTTAATAAATAATAATTGGTCATTTACTTGACAAGGCCTATCTCCAGATTGTATATTTGCAATCTTGTTTAACTAAACATTTTTTTATTACATGAAATTATCACACTTCAATTTTGAATTACCTGAAGAGCTTCTAGCGGAATATCCAGCAGAAAACAGAGACGAGTCTCGTTTGATGGTATTAAACCGAAAAGAACAAACCATTGAGCATAGAATGTTCAAAGATTTAATCGAGTATTTCGACGAGAAAGATGTGATGATTCTTAATAACACCAAAGTATTTCCAGCACGTTTATTTGGTAACAAAGAAAAAACTGGAGCAAGAATAGAAGTATTCTTATTAAGAGAATTAAATCAAGAACAACGTCTTTGGGACGTATTAGTAGATCCAGCACGTAAAATACGTATAGGTAACAAACTGTATTTTGGTGATGACGAAACCTTAGTAGCAGAAGTAATTGACAATACAACATCAAGAGGACGTACATTACGTTTCTTATTTGATGGATCATATCAAGAATTTAGAAAAAAATTACAAGACTTAGGTGAGACGCCATTGCCTAAATATATAAAAAGAGAAGTTGAACCAGAAGATGAGCAACGTTACCAAACCATCTATGCTAAAAACGAAGGTGCAGTAGCAGCTCCAACAGCAGGATTACATTTTTCTAGACATTTGTTAAAACGTCTAGAAATAAAAGGAGTTGACTTTGCAGAAGTAACTTTACACGTTGGATTAGGAACTTTTAATCCAGTAGAGGTTGAAGATTTGTCAAAACATAAAATGGATAGCGAAGAGCTTAAAATTGAAGCTCCAGCAGTAGAAGTTATCAATAAAGCACAAAAAGAAAAACGTCGCATCTGTGCAGTAGGTACAACAGCAATGCGTGCCATAGAAAGCTCAGTATCATCAAGCGGTACTCTTAACGAAATAGAAGGATGGACCAATAAATTTATCTTTCCACCATACGATTTCAGTATCGCTAATGCAATGATTACAAACTTTCACACGCCAAAATCAACATTATTAATGATGGTTTCAGCATTTGCAGGTCACGATTTTATGAAAAAAGCATACGAAGAAGCTGTAAAAGAAAAGTATAAATTTTACAGTTACGGAGACGCCATGTTAATCATATAATCCTAAATTAATTTAGGCACACATCCAAAACATAAAACCTCTTTAAACCTTAAAAAGTAAAAGAGGTTTTTTTATGGCATTACCCAAGGGTCGCGCTCTCGACAGTCGCTTTGCATTTGCTTTAATGCAAAAGCAAGAGCTTCAACAAATGTCTCCATCGCTAATGCAATAGCAGCCAAGACATAGTAAGTAAATTAAAGTATAGTAAATCCGCAAAGCTTTCACTATTTTTGCAATTCAATGGAAATCAAGAAAAAAGACATACGAGCATTAACCAAAGACCAATTAAGAGAATTCTTCCAAAACCAAGGAGACAAAGCTTTTAGAGGAAATCAAGTCTATGAGTGGCTATGGAATAAAGGTGCACATACCTTTGAGGACATGACTAACCTGTCCAAAGACACGCGTCAAATGTTACAAGATAACTTTGTTATAAACCACATCAAGGTAGATGTTATGCAACGTAGTAGTGATGGTACAGTAAAAAATGCAGTACGATTACATGATGATTTAATAGTAGAGTCTGTTTTAATACCAACAAAAACAAGAACGACAGCATGTGTCTCTAGTCAAGTAGGTTGTAGTTTAGATTGTAAATTTTGTGCTACAGCACGATTAAAACGTATGCGTAATCTTAATCCAGACGAGATATACGACCAAGTGGTAGCAATAGACAGAGAAAGTAGATTATATTTTGATAGACCACTTAGTAATATTGTGTTTATGGGAATGGGAGAACCATTGATGAACTACAATAATGTACTAAAAGCTATAGATAAAATTACATCACCAGAAGGTTTAGCAATGTCACCAAAGCGTATTGTGGTGTCAACATCAGGAGTGCCAAAAATGATAAAAAAATGGCAGATGATGATGTTAAATTTAAGCTTGCAGTATCCTTACACTCAGCAATAGACGAGGTTAGAACATCTATAATGCCATTTAATGCAACATTCCCTTTAGCGACGTTAAGAGAGGCATTAGTGTATTGGTACCAAAAGACAAAAAACAGAATAACTTATGAGTATGTTGTTTGGGAAGGTATTAATGATAAGCGCAAAGACGTAGATGCATTAGTTGAGTTTTGCAAATTTGCACCTAGTAAAGTAAACTTAATAGAATACAATCCCATTGATGATGGTATGTTTCAGCAAGCTAAGTCAGAAGCTATTGATATGTATCAAAACGTTTTAGAAGCTAATAATATAACAGTAACAGTAAGACGCAGTAGAGGTAAAGATATTGATGCAGCTTGTGGACAGTTAGCTAACAAAGAATAAAAAAAACGTTCTGTATTTAAAGAATAAAAAAGCGCCTTTAATGTAATATTAAAGGCGCTTTTAGTTTTTATAATATTAAATTTATTTCTTGATAAATTTAATATTTTGCTCTTGATTATCAGCTGTAATCTTCATAAAATAAATACCAGTATCTAAGTCGTTTATTTTAATGGATTTATCAATAATACTCTCTGAATTAAGACTAATAACACGTTGACCAACTTGGTTATAAATTTCAACGGTATCAAGTATAGCATCAGATTTAATATGTATAATATCATTAGCAGGATTTGGATAAAGACTAAATTTAGTTTTATTAAATTGTTCAACAGATAGATTAGGATCTGCTTCAGTAGTAAAACTCCATACAGTACCTGTAGATGTACCTGCACAGTTTGTACTTTCTATATACCAATAGTAAGTTGTGTCGTATGCCCAATCATAAATTACTCCATCGCCATTATCAACTGGATCAATTGTTCCTATATCAGCACCAGAAGTTGTCGTTCCCAAACTTAAAGTATAAGATGAGGCTGCTCCACCAGCTGTATCATCTGACCATAAAAAAGGTGTAATCAGTAGTTCTGTTGGGTCTGTTGCATCTATTGCAACATCAATAGCTCCATTGGCAGGAGTAGGTGTTATAGCAGCAACTGGAGCACTTTCTGTACAAGATGTTGTTGTAAAACTCCAAACAGTTCCTGTTGTAGTACCAAAACAATTTACAGCATCCACTTTCCAGTAATATGTTGTGTCATATTCCCAGTCATAAGTAATCCCATTTCCATTAGTAGCACCAGTAATGGTTCCAATGTCAACAGCAGAGGCTGTTGTACCAAGTGAAAGGTTATAACTTTCTGCAGGAGCACCAGAAGTCGCATCTATCCATTCAAAAGGTGTGATCAAAAGATCTGTTGGATCTGTCGAGTCTATTGGTATGTTAACAGCTCCATCAACAGGTGTTGGTGTTGTTGCGGCATTTGGTGCACTTGTCGCTGTGCATGTACAAGTAGTACATTCTATGTCAGTCGCTATATCTGTATTTCCTCCTCCAGTACAAATACTGTTAACGGTCCAGAAGCAGTAAATACTTGTTACTCCAGTACCAGCGGTAAATGTAACAGAGTTTGCACCGTGATTTATTATGGTAGTAGCATCGCTTTCTGTTACTGTAATATACATTGCGGCTGTCACTGTATATGTTTCTCCAGGAACAATACCTGTTAGTATAGAAAATTCGTTATCAGCATAATTGTCAGCAGCAATTGATTGAACTCCTGGAGCATTAGAAATATTTACTGAATTTGATGGCCACTGAAAGTCTTGATTGGTACATTGTCCATAAGACCAATTTATAAAACCTAAAAATAAAATAAATAATAGAGTAGTTTTTTTCATATTGTTAGTATAAGTAGTTTATTATTCATTAAAGTTATTTAAATATTTTTTTAAGAAGTTATTTAACATGTTTTTAAGGTCATTACGCTGTTTTTTAAGAGGTTGTGTGAATATGCTTACTGCTATTAAGGATTATGTATTTAAAAAGGTTAATATTAAATATGTTCAAATCTTATTAATATGTAATTAAGCTTTAATGGTAATTTTATTAATCACTTATATAGAAGTTGTCTAAATATCACTAATTTTGCTAAAAGCACTTTAAATTGAAAATTACCGAACAAATAAAACAGCCGATTGCGTTTGAAATGGAACTTTTTGAACAAAAATTTAGGTTGGCAATGTCTTCTAAAGTTGCTTTACTAAATCGTATTACTTATTATATTGTTAATCGAAAAGGGAAACAAATGAGACCTATGTTTGTCTTTTTGGTAGCCAAAATGGTGTCTAACGGAGAAATTAGCGAACGTACATATAGAGGAGCTTCAGTAATTGAGCTTATTCATACCGCAACTTTAGTTCATGATGATGTTGTTGATGACAGTAATAAACGTCGTGGTTTCTTTTCAATTAATGCCTTATGGAAAAATAAAATAGCTGTACTGATTGGTGATTTCTTATTATCAAAAGGGCTGTTGTTATCTATTGATAATAATGATTTTGATTTATTAAAAATCATTTCTATTGCTGTAAGAGAAATGAGTGAAGGCGAATTACTTCAAATTGAAAAAGCCAGAAAACTCGATATCACAGAAGACGTTTATTATGAAATTATAAGACAAAAAACAGCAACATTAATTGCTGCTTGTTGTAGCCTTGGTGCAGCCTCAGTTAAACCTAATTCTGTTGAGGTTGAAAGCATGCGTAAATTTGGAGAGTTAATCGGTATGGCATTTCAAATTAAAGATGATTTGTTTGATTATGGCAAACAAAGCATAGGTAAACCTACTGGAATAGATATCAAGGAGCAAAAAATGACGCTTCCATTAATATATACTTTAAATAATTGTTCTAAGAAGGACAAAAAATGGTTAATTAACTCGATTAAAAATCATAATAAAGATAAAAAACGAGTAAACCAAGTCATTGATTTTGTTAAGCAAAATGGAGGCTTGGATTATGCTATTTCTAAAATGGAAGCTTTTCAGCAAGAAGCTTTATTACTGCTTAATAATTTCCCGCAATCTGAATACAAAGACTCACTTGAGTTAATGGTTAATTATGTTATTAAAAGAAAAAAATAATTTTTTTTCATCTTCAGGCAACCATTAATATAAAATTTGCGTCTTAATAAATAGAAGACCAAACTAATTAATATTTTTTGTGAAGGTAGTAACTTTATTTAATAACGAAGCCAAGCTAATAAAAAAAGCAATTCAGAATAATCGTGAAGCACAACACGTATTGTTCGAAATGCATGCGCCTAAAATGCTAAGTGTATGTCGTTATTATGTTAAAGACCTTCAACACGCTGAAGAAGCTATGTTAAATGGTTTTTTTAAAGTGTTTTCTAATTTAAAAAACTTTAAATCAGAAGGAAGTTTTGAAGGTTGGATAAGACGTATTATGGTAAGAGAGTCTATTTCTTACCTAAGACAAAAAAAGAAGTTCAGTTTGTATATGAAGACTATCAGCATGTCGAGATTGAAGACTCTAACTCACAACAATATGATGTAGCGCAATTACAAGAATTAATTGATACGTTACCAGAAGGCTATAAAATGGTTTTTATGATGTACGCAGTTGAGGGTTACAAACACGCTGAGATTTCAAAGCTTTTAAATATTAGTGAAGGAACATCAAAATCGCAGTTATTTAAAGCAAGAAAATTATTGCAAGAAAAAATTAAGGCATTAAACACAAAAGATTATGGCACCAAATAAATTTGAAAATCATTTAAAAGAGACTTTGGATCGTCGTACAATTACGCCAAGTAAAAATGCTTGGAGTCAATTAGATTCAAGATTAGATAACCAACAAAGTAAACGTAAATTGCCGTTTTGGTTGTTAGGGTTGGCTGCTACCTTTACAGGAGTTTGCTTAGCTGTTTTTCTATTTAATAATAATCAAGTAGAACCCGTTAATGTTGTAATAGATATTAAAAAAGAAAAAATAGAGGTTCCTATTGAAAAAATAATTAAAAAGAAAATTGAAGTTGCAAACTCAGGAGAAACAGAAACAAAACAAGAAATAATTACTAAAACAAAACCAAGTAAGATAACTTCTAATAATAAAAAGAAGACTATTGCACAAGTTTTAGTGTCAACTAAAATAGAAAATAATAATCAACTCGCTACTAAAACATCTGTTTCTGAAAATGATAATAATATTGCAGTTGCTAATGCAATTACAGATTCAATTAAACCTAATAACACTTCAAGTAAACCATCTATTAATAATGAAGCTGAAGTATTATTAAATAAAGCTTATGCTGAGGTAAGACAGAATAAAAATAAATATAAATCAGAAAAAATAAACGCAAATTCACTATTGGAGGATATTGAGATGTCATCTGAAAAATCTTTGAAAAACAGATTGTTTCACGCTGTAAAATCAGGCTACGAAACTTTAAAAATGACTGTAGTTGAACGCGATTATTAAATCAATTAATCATTAACAAAAAACGAACAATTATGAACACCATTACAAAACATTTAGTTTACATATTATTAGTATTGACAGGGTATCAGGTCAGTGCGCAGGATCAAGATTCCGTTACTAAACTAGAAGAAATTAAAGCAACCATTAAAGCTCAAGAAAAAGAAGCTTTAAAAGTTGAGGTCGATCAGATTAACGACCAGTTAGAAGCAGATGAAATTTCTTTTGATGAAGCTGAAACTTTGAAAAAAGCTGCAGCAGAAAAAAGGGCATCCAATATTGAAAACAGAATAGTTATTGCTCAAAACCGATTAGACTATTTAAAGCGTAATGATCAAGAGTTTGATGTCAACACTAGAAAAACAGTGCTATCACTAAAAATTGGTGATGATGATAATGAGATACTAGGTATTCATACAGCAAAAACTCCTCCAAAAAAAGACATACGTACAGGTAATCAATTGCTATTTGCAATGGGCTTCAATAATGCAATTATTGATGGTGTTAGTTTAAGCGACTCACCATACAAATTAGGAGGTTCTGGTTTTGTAGAGCTAGGTTGGGTTTGGAACACAAGAGTCTTTAAAGAGTCTAACTTTTTAAGATTAAAGTATGGGTTTTCAGTACAATGGAACAAATTAGATATTAAAGATAACTTATACTTTGTTCAAGAAGGTGATCAAACAGCATTACAAGAATTTGATGGAGATTTAAAACAAGCTAAGTTTAGAACTACTAGTTTGGTCTTACCACTTCATTTTGAGTTTGGACCATGGAGTAAAAAAGAATATGATGATGGTAGAATACGTTATAATACTTATGATAAGTTTAAAATAGGTATTGGAGGTTATGTAGGTGTAAATGGTAAAGCAGTACAAAAATTAACGTATAAAGAAAATGGAGATCGTGTTAATGATAAAGTTAAAAAAAGCTTTAATACCAATACGTTTACTTATGGATTAAGTGCTTATGTTGGTGTTGGTGATGTTAGTGTATATGCAAAATATGATTTAGCACCAATTTTTAAAAATCAAACTATAGATCAAAATAATATTTCACTAGGTGTTAGAGTTGATCTAGATTAAATTAGAGATTATTTTTTCAAAAAAGCACTTCTTTTTTTAGTAAAGGAAGTGCTTTTTTGTTTTTAGGTATTGTAAACACTCATGTTTTCAGCGTGTTAAATAAAAATTATTTTTTTTGTAAAAAAGTTTTTTATTCAAAAAAAGTATTTCATTTGTAGCCATAATAGCTGAACACTTTGAACTCTGTTTCTATGTTCGGGCTTTTGGAAATTAGGAAGTCATATTCAAAAGCAGCTTACAGATTAAGCAACCGAATTTTAAAGCTAACTTCCGCCTTTACTTCTATATATGCTAGTCAGCATCAATTTGGCTTTGTGCCTACTTGTGATCTTAAAATTCAAATTTGACGGACTGTTTAAATTTCTTTTTAATTCTAAAAGAAACCTTTAATAGCACGATTTTAATTTTAATGTTTCAAAACAACAATGAATACTAAATACATAGACTTAATAAGTCAAACTTTTGATTTTCCTCAACCAGAATTTAAGTTAGAGGACAAGACGCTTCAATTTCATGATATAGATTTAATGGACTTAGTGGAAGAGTATGGTGCACCTTTAAAATTTACCTATTTACCACAAATTTCTAACAATATACAACGCGCTAAAACTTGGTTTAATGATGCTATTAAAAAGCATGATTATAAAGGTAAGTACAACTACTGTTATTGTACAAAAAGCTCGCATTTTAAACATGTTTTAAACGAAGCTTTAAAAAACGATATACATATAGAAACCTCGTCTGCTTTTGATATTGATATAGTCGAAAACCTAAAAAAAGAAGGTAAAATTACCGACGAAACTTTTGTCATAAGTAATGGCTTTAAACGCGAACAGTATATTACAAACATTGCAAGATTAATTAATAATGGGCAAAAAAACTGTGTTCCTATTATTGATAATTACGAAGAGATAGATTTACTATCAGAAGAAATAGAAGGTAATTTTAAAGTAGGTATTAGAATTGCATCAGAGGAAGAACCAAAATTTGAGTTTTACACTTCAAGATTAGGGATTGGGTACAAAAACATCCTTCCGTTTTATAAAAATCAAATTAAAAATAATCCAAAAGTCGAGCTTAAAATGCTTCACTTTTTTATCAATACAGGAATTAGAGACAATGCCTATTATTGGAACGAGCTTTTAAAGTGTCTTAAAGTATATACAAGTTTAAAAAAGATTTGTCCAAGTTTAGATAGTTTAAATATTGGAGGAGGTTTCCCTATTAAAAACTCGTTGGCTTTTGAGTTTGATTATGAGTATATGATAGATGAAATTATAAATCAAATCAAACAGACTTGTGAAGAAGAAGGTGTAGATGTACCAAATATTTTTACTGAGTTTGGAAGCTTTACAGTTGGAGAAAGTGGTGGAGCAATCTATAAAGTATTATACCAAAAACAACAAAACGATCGTGAGAAATGGAACATGATAAATTCATCTTTTATAACAACTTTACCAGATACTTGGGCTATTAACAAGCGTTTTGTAATGTTGCCAATTAACCGTTGGAACGATTCTTATGAGCGTGTTTTACTTGGTGGATTAACTTGCGATAGTGACGATTATTATAATAGCGAGCAACACATGAATGCAATCTATTTACCAAAATACAATAAAGACAAACCTTTATATATAGGCTTTTTTAATACTGGAGCCTATCAAGAAACCATAGGTGGATTTGGAGGTTTACAACACTGTTTAATACCATCTCCAAAACACATATTAATAGATAGAGATAAAGATGGAAACATCACAAAAACAATTTTTTCAGAACAACAAAAAAGTGAAGACTTACTTAAAATTTTAGGTTATGCAAACTAAAACGTATGCTGGTATTCCAGAAGAATTAGCTAAACTAGAAAAAGCTAAAATTGTATTAATACCTGTGCCTTACGATGGTACAAGTACATGGCAAAAAGGTGCAGATAAAGGTCCTGAAGCATTTTTGGATGCTTCTGCAAATATGGAACTTTATGATATAGAAACAGATACTGAAGTGTATAATCAAGGTGTATATTTAGCTGATGCAGTAACCGAAAATAGCTCTCCAGAAGCTATGGTAGAGGCAGTACATCAAGCTACTAAAAAGTATATCAAAAAAAATAAGTTTGTAACTATTTTTGGAGGAGAACACTCTGTATCTATTGGTACCATACGTGCTTTTAATGAAATGTATCCTAGTCTAACCGTTTTGCAATTAGATGCGCATGCAGATTTACGTAAACAGTATGAAGGATCAACATGTAATCACGCATGTGCTTTATATGAAGCTAGTCAAAATACTAACTTAATTCAAGTAGGAATTCGATCTATGGATGCAATTGAAAAAACAGTCATGGACCAAGACAAAACATACTTTGCACATGATATGGCTATGGATGATGCTTGGATGGATAGTGCAGTAGACCAAATGACAGACAATGTATTTATAACAATTGATTTAGATGCTTTTGATCCGTCAATAATGCCAAGTACAGGTACGCCAGAACCAGGTGGATTATTATGGTATGAAACTTTAGAATTTTTAAAACAAGTTTTTGAAGAAAAAAATGTCGTAGGTTTTGATATAGTAGAGTTGTGTCCTAATAAAACAGACAAGTCTTCAGATTTTTTAGCAGCAAAATTATATTACAAAATGTTAAGCTATAAGTTTTTAAACCAAGAGGCAGAAGACGATTACGACAACACATACGACAGCAATACACAAAAAAATAACACTTCTAAATTTAACGAAGACGATGAGTACTAAAGGACCAATTTCTCAATTTATACAACACCATTATTTACATTTTAATGCGGCAGCTTTGGTAGATGCAGCTAAAGGTTATGAAACGCAATTAGACAATGGTGCAAAAATGTTAGTATCCTTAGCAGGAGCTATGAGTACTGCCGAACTTGGTAAAAGTTTTGCCGAAATGATAAGACAAGATAAAGTGCATATTATTTCTTGTACTGGAGCTAATTTAGAAGAAGATATCATGAATTTGGTAGCGCATTCTCATTACAAACGCGTTCCTAATTATCGTGATTTAACACCTCAAGAGGAATGGGATTTACTAGAAAAAGGTTTAAATCGTGTGACAGATACTTGTATTCCAGAGCACGAAGCGTTTAGACGTTTACAACATCATATTGAAAAAATATGGAAAGATGCAGAAGCTAAAGGTGAGCGTTACTTACCTCATGAGTATATGTACAAAATGTTATTGTCAGGTGTTTTAGAAGAGTATTATGAGATTGATTTAAAAGATTCTTGGATGTATGCTGCTGCCGAAAAAAACTTACCAATAGTTTGTCCTGGTTGGGAAGACAGTACAATGGGTAATATTTTTGCAAGCTATGTTTTAAAAGGAGAACTTAAAGCAAGCACAATTAAGTCAGGTATAGAATACATGACATTTTTAGCAGATTGGTACACAGATAATTCTCAAAACGGAATTGGATTTTTTCAAATAGGAGGAGGTATTGCAGGAGATTTTCCAATTTGTGTAGTGCCAATGTTGTATCAAGATATGGAACGTACCGAAACTCCGTTTTGGAGCTACTTTTGTCAAATAAGTGACTCAACAACAAGTTACGGATCATATTCTGGAGCTGTACCAAACGAAAAAATAACTTGGGGAAAACTAGATATAGATACACCTAAGTTTATTGTAGAAAGTGATGCAACAATCGTAGCTCCATTAATTTTCGCCTACATTTTAGGTTTATAATTACTTTTAAAAATGAAAAAAGCAGACCATTTAAAACGCGTTATTGTTGATTTTAAAAAGCTTACACCAGAAATACTAAAGTTGTTAGTAGACAAATATCCTTATGGTTATGATGAAGATCATATAATCGAATTTAAAAATGCTAAAAATGAATTAGTTGAAGCTGTAGAAGTCACTACTGACGACACAAAATATTTAGTAAAAGTTAGTACCAAATTGGTAAAAACTATGGAGAATTATGATGAGGATGATTATGAAGATTTTGAAGGGGATGATTCTGATGCAGTACAAGACCCTGAGTTAGAATCCAACCAAGAGCAAGATCACGATTTTTAAACATGTATATAGTAGTTGCCTATCAGGTAGCCAGCACTATCAATATTAAACAATGTAAACAGCAACTGTCTTGGCAGTTGTTGTTTAATGATAGTGATGAGCTGTATTACAAATGCGACGATAATGCATTTGTATATATTTTTCAGTATGGTATTGTAAGCTTTTTTAATATGACAGAGCAATCTATTAAACAAGCTTTAGACCGTATCAAACCTTTTTCAAATAATTATTTGTCAGAAAAATTATCAGAAGAAGTCAATGTTATTATCAAGTCCAATAGTCTAAAAGTAGATTATAATCATATCCAGTTGCCAGAGCTTAATGACGAAACCATAAGGTTAGTCATGCTTAACGTGTCACAAAGTGTGGCTTTAGATCGTTATTCAGAAATCACATATGATTTATTAGAACAAACTAATAAACACACCTTGTACTTAGAGCAAAAAGGAAAACTTGATATATCTGGTAATAAACTAAAACGTTTTATAGGTAAAACATTAAATATTAAAAACCGAATTTCTGAAAATTTATACATATTTGATTCGCCTAACATCACATGGGAAAATCAACAATTAAATCAGCTTAATCAAGATTTAAAAGCCATATTTGATTTAAAAGATAGGTATAGATTAATAAGAGACCGAATAGAAATTATTAAAGAAAATCTTGAGCTTTTTAAAGATATAATGGACCATAAAGAAAGTAGTAAGCTAGAGTGGATCATTATTATTTTAATTGTCATAGAAGTGTTAGATATGTTTATTGCTAAAATCTTGTAATCTAAATTATTATATCTAACTTATAAACTGCAAAACAATAACCACTCGTATTAAAACAGATTTTAATACTAAAAGCAATTTTGGACTTGAGGTGGTAAACTTCCAAAAACAAAAAATATAAGCAACTTAATACTATTTAAATTTAAAATGAAAGCAAAATTAATCATCATAGCAATCGCTTTTTTGAGCTTAACCTCATTTGTATCTATTAATACTATGACTGTAACAGGTGTTTACAAAGGAATTGTAGAATACGATTATGTATTTTATATAAATGAATCCGACACGCCAATGACATTTCAATATTTATCTGATGAAGCTTTAGAAGCTTTTGACTTGGACTCTGAAGAGTTTATTGGAAGCAAATTTAAAGTAACCTATGAGGTGCTTCTAGAATTTAGTGAAGACACTGAAGGAAACGATGTAGAGATAGAAATGTATACAATCACAGAGTTAGAGTTAATAGACTAGTTTTCTTAATTTTTAATATTAATAAACAATCGGAATCCATTCCGATTGTTTTGTTTTATACCATTAAAATAATTCTAATTTAGCTTATAAAATCAGTATCTAGAAAAGAATGAAAATGGTGTTGTGTTTATTTTTTTAATTTAAAACGAAGTTTCTAAATAATTAAAATGCATTTAAATCTACGTTTAGGTTCTCTTTTTTGTTTTTTTTAACTTAAAAGATCAACTTTTATTACTAAATTCATTGTACTGTTAAGTGGTATTATTATTAGGCTTTATAAGGTGTCAGCTTATTAAAAACTTTACGACTAATCACATTAATACGTATCTTTGCGTAATTTTTATAATACAATGATTGACTTAAACGACAATATAAATTTACCCTTTTCGTTGCAGATTAGTTTTAATAAATTAATCCAACGATATGAAGCATTAGTAAATAGTGATGATCCATTTACTGCTGCCAAGGCACGTCGTATTTTAAAACTTCAAGAAGAAAATCCAGAGTTAAGAGATGGGTTTAGTAAAATTTCGGTATTAGAAAAGCATAAAGAAGCAATACAAGTATTATTGCAAGATTCATTTAGTGAAGTATTAACGTTAAACGAAATTAAAACAGCAAGTGTACCGTATCATAATTTTATTTTTAATGCCACAAAGCGATTTGAAAATATAATAAAAACTGCAGGTCCAGACTTTGAGTTGGTCATAAAAAATATGCCAGAAAACGATTGGTATATTTTAAGTTGTACCATTATCATGAGTTTTTGTTATAATTTCAACACCAACTTTAAAAGACCATTGTATTATGAGATTCCTGATAAAAATGGGATTTTAAGAATTTATAAAATCACTTACAATGCAGATTTTATGGAAATTATTCCAACCAATGCTGCGCCTAAATTAACTCAAAAAGATTTTGATGAGTTATTAGATAATTTTGAAAACATAGACCTTTGGAAAGAAAAATTTCCTCCAAATAGTTACATCTCAAAAGGATTTGTAATTTCTAATATATTTGACGTTACAGACGATCAGTCTATTTCTAATATAAAAACTACTTTAATAGGAAACAATAAGCGTAAAGACGAAAGTTTTATGACTGACTTTCAAAAAGTCTTCCGCTCGTTACTTGCTGTTACAGATTTAGAAGTTGGTTTTTCTATTTTCAATAAGGAAGAAAATACCTTAATGAAAGTGCATGATTCAAGTATTAATAGCTTTTTGCTTAAAGCAAAAGAAGAGTTTAAATGCGAAAATCTATTTTGTCACTACAGTTATGATAAAATTTTAAAAAGCAAAGCTAATTTTGCGATTTCTGATGTTGATAAAAGTTTTGAAAAATCAGAAGGACAATCTCCACAAATTAAAGTCTTAAAGGAGCAAGGTTTTAAAAGTGCTATTTTTGCTCCAATTGCAGAAGAAGGAGAGTTGTTAGCAGTTTTGGAGTTAGTGTCCAAAACACCAAAAGCATTAAATAGTATTAATGCTAATAAGCTACTTGGTGTGATGCCTTTTATTTTGTCAGCTGTTAAACGCTCTAAGTTAGATGAAGAAAACTTAATTCAAGCTATTATACAGCGTGAATGTACATCTATACATCCAAGTGTAAAATGGAAATTTGAAAGTGCAGCACGTCAGTTTATGCAAGAGCAATATAATGGAAATGAAAACCCATCATTTAATAAAATTAGTTTTGATGAGGTCTATCCATTATTTGGGCAAATAGATGTTAAAGGGTCTTCTGAAGCCAGAAATAGTGCAACTCAAAAAGATTTATCATTACAATTAACGTTAGTAGAAAAAATTGTTGAAAAAGCTATTTTAAACGAAAGACTTCCGATTTTTGAACAATTATTGTTTCAGATTAAATCTTACCAAATAGCTTTAAAAGATAGTTTTAAAGTAGACAGCGAACAAAAAGTAACTCATTTCTTCAAACATGAAATCGAGCCACTTTTTAGATTTCAACTTAAAACAAAATCTTCAATAACAGAAGATATTGAAGATTACTTTAGTAAAGTAGACACTAATTTAGAAGTAATTTATTATTATCGTAAAAATTACGATGATACCATAAGTTTGATTAATAAAAACATGTCTGCTTTATTAGACAAAAAACAAGTTGAAGCTCAGGCTATGTATCCTCACTTTTTCGAGCGTTACAAAACCGATGGAGTAGAGCACAACATGTATATTGGAGAATCCATAACTAAAGAAGATTCGTTTAACGAATTGTATTTATATAATCTTAGATTATGGCAAATGCAAGTTATGATAGATATGGAAAATGCTTTTTATAATAAGCAGCACAAATATCCAATTGCATTAGATGTTGCTTCAATGATATTAGTGTTTAATCAACCATTATCTATTAGATTTAGAACTGACGAAAAACATTTTGATGTTGACGGAACTTACAATGCAAGATATGAAGTTGTAAAAAAACGTGTAGACAAAGCTAATATTAAAGGTACAGAAGAGCGTATTACCGCAAAAGGTAAATTAGCAATTGTATATTCTCAACAGGAAGATGAATATGAGTACTTAAAATATGTTAGGTTTTTACAATCTAAACATAAATTAGGTGATGAGGTCGAAATCTTAGAATTAGAAGATTTACAAGGTGTTACAGGTTTAAAAGCGATAAGAGTTAATATTTTGTATCAAGATGAAACAAATATGAAACAGTTTTATACCTACGATGACTTAATGCACACCATTAAATCTTAAGCTATATAAAATAAATTAAAGGAGTTTGGTACTAGTTGTTTGATTTGTGATGTTGTGTTTAAAACATCCTGAATATTTACACCTGGATTGTTTTTTACTGCTATACCGAAAGCAATTAATGAGATAATAATACCAATCATAAATACAGTGTAAGTTATTCTTAGTAATCTGTATTTACGCTCTAAAACAATACCTAAAAAGTATAAATCTTTAGTTAAAGTTTGGTAGATGTAATCTTTGTCACTAATCATTTCGTTAATAGCCCATTCAAACTCATTCAGTTTCATTTTATGGAAGTTTCCAAAAAAGGTTAGATTAACTTTTTTGTTTTTAACGTCTTCTTTGGTAAACTGACCACTAGTCACGTTTGGTCGTGTGGCAATTATAGACATAACCATTGAGATGACACTAAATAATGTAAAAATAACAGTTGGCCAAGTTAAGTAAGGGTTGGTATCTAATTTTGATATTAAGTTAGCTAATACCACAGATATTATAATGGCATTTACCGATAATAGTATGTTGGCTTTTGTGTCTGCAATATCACTTAACTTGATGTGGTTTTTTAATGCTGTTCTGTAAAACGATTGTATAGCACGCTCAGGACTTTCGTTTTTGTACTGTGCTTTATATTTAGCCTTAAGCTCTTCGTTTTTTATTTTTGACTTTTGTTTCTTTTTAGATTTAATTAGTTTGGCTAAGTTTTTTTCTTTTCTAGATTGCCAATTTTTTAAAGCATAGTCAGTATAAAATTTATGTTTTTTAGATAGTACTTTTATATTTTCGTTTAACCATTCATTAGGTGTATAGTTTGCTATTCCTGCAATTTCAAGTTCTTTTCTTAAAAATTCACTAGCTTCAGGAAAGTATTTTTTTCCAAAATGAGAGGAGTCTGCATCACGTAATACTTTTTCTAATTCCGTAGTTGGTTCAGAGTTAAACTCAGTTGCTAAAATGCAATCTTCAACAGCTTTTATTGTTGGTTCGTCCACATTTTGAGTAGTCAAAAATTCTCTTGCAATTTTAGCGCTTACAGCTTCATGACCTTCTCTAGTTTGTGTATATCCAACGTCATGTAGTAATGCTGCTAATTGAAGTATTTGCGCATCATTAACATCAATTTTAGAATTTTCTATAATTTCTTTCGTACTTTTAAATACTCGTAAAGTATGTGTATGGTTGTGATAAACTATAGTGTTAGGTAACTCATTTTTAAGGAGTTCAAAAACAAAAGCTTCGGTTTTTTCTATAAGTTTTGACATATGTGTGCAGTAAATCTTATCCAAAGTACTAAAAAAATAAAACTATCAACCTTTAATGACAAAAAATAACATATTTCTAACGTTTATTTTAGCCTTCTTATTAACCAATTGTGCCAGTTTTGAAGCTCAATATAAGCATGAAGCTGAAGCAAAAACACAATTGCCAAATAAAGAAATTCATAAAACTTTTTATTTAGTTGGTGATTCCGGAAAATCTCCTAAAGGTGGCTTTTCTGATGGTTTAATAGCTTATAAAAACTTTATTAAAGACAAAAACACTAAAGGAGATTATACAATTTTTTTAGGAGATAATATCTATCCTGCTGGATTACCAACCAAGGATCATGAAAATTATGAAGACGCTAAAAATCATATTCAAGCTCAGGTTAATTCGGTAGAAGGATTTGATGGAAATGTATTATTTATTCCTGGTAATCATGATTGGTATGCTAACGGATTACATGGTTTAAAAGACCAAGAAAAATATATCGAAAAAGCTTTAGGTAAAAATACTTTCCAACCAGAAAATGGTTGTCCATTAGAAGTTGTTGAGGTTAGTGATGAAATTGAATTAATTATTATTGATACACAATGGTATTTAGAAAATTGGAATAAACACCCTACTATAAATGATGAATGTGAAATTAAAACAAGAGAACGTTTTTTATTAGAATTGGAAGGCGAGTTTAAAAAAGCACAAAATAAAACGGTTGTTGTAGCAATGCATCATCCAATGTACACCAATGGGTCTCATGGTGGATTTTATAGTCCTGATAAACACTTGTATCCTTTTCAAAGTAAACTGCCTCTACCAATTATTGCATCACTTTTAACTCAAGTTAGAACACAAGGTGGTGTATCTATCCAAGATCGTTATAACGAGCGTTATAATAAAATGATGAATCGTATTAGTACCTTAGCATTAGAGTACCAAAATATCATTTTTACATCTGGTCATGAGCATAGTTTACAATACATAGAAAACGAAGGGATTAAGCAAATAGTTTCTGGTTCTGGTGCTAAATCAAGTGCAGCCTCATTAAGCCATAATGGATTATTTTCTTATGGTGGACAAGGTTTTGCAGTGTTAAATGTATATAAAGATGGTAGTACTTATGTTAGTTTTTATGGCGAAGACAATCAGCAAGCTAAGTTAATGTATACTAAACAGGTTTTTGAAAAACGTGAAGCAGAATACGATATTTCAACTTTACCTGATAGTTTTGAAACAACAACCAATGCGTCTATTTATACAGAAGAAGAAACTAGTAAAACAGGAGTGTATCAAGCACTTTTTGGAGAAAAATATAGAGCATTATACAGTCAAAAAGTTAATGTACCTGTAGCAACTTTAGATACGCTTTATGGTGGATTAGAAATTGTTAGAGAAGGAGGAGGACATCAAACTAGATCTTTAAGATTGCAAACTAAAGATGGTCGTCAGTTAAACATGAGAGCTTTACGTAAAAGTGCAACTCAGTATTTGCAAACAGTTTTATTTAAAGAAACTTATTTAGAAGATGATTTTGATAAGACTAAAGTCGAAGATTTAATATTAGATTTTTATACAGCAGCGCATCCATATGCATTTTCTGTAGTGCCTGATTTATCTCATGCTGCAGGTGTATATCATACTAATCCAAAATTATATTACATACCAAAACACAAATATTTAAAAGATTATAATCGTGATTATGGAGGTGAATTGTATTTAATTGAAGAGCGTCCTGAGGATAACTATACTGACGAGAAAAACTTTGGATACGCAGACGATATTGAAAGTACACACGACATCATCAAAAAAATACGTACTGACGAAAAATATAAAATAGACGAAAACGCTTTTATTAGAGCACGTCTGTTTGATATGCTTTTAGGAGATTGGGATAGGCATCAAGATCAATGGAGATGGGCTCAATTTAATCAAGAAAATGGAGATAAATTATATAGGCCAATTCCTAGAGATAGAGATCAAGTGTTTTCTAATTTTGATGGAGCAATATTAGATGTTATGCGTTTTATTTCTGGTTCAACAAAGCAATTACAAGTGTATGACGCAGAGTTGAAAGACATCAAATGGATGAACAGTGCAGGAATAAAATTAGATAAAGTGTTAATCCAAAATTCTGATAAAGAAGTATGGATAAAACAAGCTCAGTACTTACAAGACAATATTACAGATCAGGTTATCGAAAAAGCATTTAGTAAAGTGCCAACTGAGGCTCAAGATGAATCGCTACAACAAATTAAAGAGTTTTTAAAAGGTAGACGAGCTAATCTACAAGATATTGCAACACGCTATTCTGACTATTTAAATGAGTTGGTTATTTTAACAGGAACAGATAAAGACGATTATATTGAAGTTAACCGTATTGCTGATAATAAAACACAAGTTGTAATTTCTAGAATTAAAGGTGACGAAAAAGCAGATGTAATAGTAGATAGAACTTTTGATAAAGATATTACTAAAGAGCTTTGGATTTATGCTTTAGATGATGATGATATTATTGAAGTTTCTGGTAAAGCTAATAATTTGATTTTTACAAGAATTATTGGAGGTCAAAATAACGACGAATACATTATTAATAACGGAAGACGTGTACGTATTTATGACCATAAATCTAAGCCTAATACAATCACAAAAAACAAAGGAGCCAAAATTAACTTTACAGATATTTATAATAATAACTTATTTGATTTTCAAAAAAATATTATTAGAACCAGTATCATAACTCCAAGTTTAGGTTATAATCCAGATGATGGATTTAAAATAGGTTTAGGATTTAATTATACTGTTAAAGGATTTTCTCGTAATCCTTACTCACAACAACACCGTTTTAAAAGTGGCTACTTTTTCGCTACAGATGGTTTTAGTCTAAATTATGATGGCGAGTTTGCAAATCTTTTTGGAGATTGGAATTTACATGTTGCAGGACAATTAACTAGTGAGAATTTTACCAATAACTTTTTTGGTTACGGTAACCAAACCGTTAATAATGATGACGATTTAGATTTGGATTACAACCGTATTAAAACAAGTATTTATGCAGCAAGTGTAGGTGTTCTTAAAAAAGGTGATTTTGGATCAGATTACGGAATTAAACTTCTAACCGAAGCTATCGAAATTGGAGAAACTCCTGACCGTTTTATTGAAACGGTTCAACCAGCAGCAACAAATGAAGATTTTTACAGCAGACGCTTGTTTGCTGGTATTGAAGGTAATTTTAATTATAAAAGTTTTGACAATGGAGCCAACCCAACAAGAGGTATGACTTTAGGTATTGATGTTGGAGCCAAAACCGAAGTTAAAGACACTAAATATACTTATGGATTTATAAATTCGGAATTAGGATTTTATAATGCATTATCAACCAATCGTAAACTAGTATTAAAAACAGATATACGTTCTCAGTTGCGTTTTGGTGATGATTTAATCTTTTATCAAGCGGCTAATATTGGTGGTAATAATGGGTTGAGAGGTTATAGATTACAACGTTTTACAGGTCAAAATAGTTTAACAGGTAGTGCAGATATTAGATATAGTTTCAATCAGTTTAAAACTAAAACCCTACCATTGCAATTGGGTGTTTTTCTTGGTGGTGATGTTGGTCGTGTTTGGACAAAGCAAGGCGACTCTAAAATATGGCATAACGATTATGGTTTAGGATTTTGGGTAACAGCAGCAGATAGTGTATCTGGTACATTTAACTTTTTTAATAGTGAAGAAGGATTACGTTTCTCTTTTGGATTTGGTTTAAATTTTTAACCCAATCACATGAAAAAAATAATAGTCAACGGATTAGAATATCTTAAAAAAATAGAAAGCAAAATAGCGTTTTATCCAACACTTTATAGTTTGGTTGGTATCTTGTTTGCTTTTTTTATGTACTATGCAGAAAACAAAGGAATATCGTCTTATTTAAAAGACAATATTCCTTTTTTAGTTATCAATAATACAGAAACAGCATTTAATATATTAACCACTTTTATTGCTGGACTAATATCCATTATGGTATTTAGTTTTTCAATGGTAATGATATTGTTAAACCAAGCTTCAAGTAACTTTTCGCCTAGAGTATTACCAGGATTAATCTCTAATAAAAGGCATCAAAAGATTTTAGGAATTTACAATGCTACATTGCTGTTTTGTATTTTTACAATGGTAGCTATAAAACCAGATGCAGATAATAACCAATTACCTGGTTTTTCAGTGCTGTTAGCTATTGTTTTTATGGTTTTTTGTTTAGCAGCTTTTATATATTTTATTCACTCTATTTCTCAAGAAATCCAAGTACATAATATTATGCATCGTCTTTTTAAAGATGCTAAAAATAGATTGGAGCAGTTAATAGATTCTGAAAAAAATAAAAAAAACAACTTTCCTAACACAAATAATTGGTCAATTTTTAATTCTAAAAACATTGGTTTTTTACAAGATATTATGCTTGAGCCTTTCGGCGAATTTGCTAATCAAAACAAAAATAAGTTTCATATTCTAGCAGTCAAAGGACAGTACATTTATAGCGACAAGCCTCTTTTTAAAAGTGAATCAGAATTGACTGAAGAGCAAATTGAAACCCTGAAATCCTATTTTCATTTTTCAAAGGAAGAAGTTATTGATGATAATTACGTGTTAGGTTTTAAACAGTTAACAGAAATTGCTGTAAAAGCAATGTCTCCTGGTATTAATGATCCTGGAACAGCGTCTATCGCAATTGATTATTTGACTAATTTATTTGAAATTAGATTGCAAAAAAATGAAACCAGTGTATTGTTTGAAGATGAGGAAGCTATGGTGAAAATTAATACTATTTCCTTTCAAGAATTACTTTACTTGGTGTTGTCACCAATACGGACTTATGCAAAGCATGATGTTATTATAATAGGCAAACTAATAGATTTATATGCGCATTTATTAACTAAGCTGGACAATAGTTCAGGTTACAAAGAAGTAATAATTAAAGAAGCTAAAACATTATATTTTGATGTTGAAAATAACATTAGTAATCCTAATGATTTAGAGGTGATTTCTAATAAAATGAAAGTGTTTAATTTATAGTTTTAAACTATAAATATTATTATCCTCTTTGCCAGAATCCTCATCAGTGATGTAAATTGTGTTATTGTTTTTAAAACACACACCTTCCTTTTGACTATCATGTTTTAAATCTATCTTTTGGACTGTACCATCAAAAAAGGAGTCGTTTTTAAAATTAGTTAAAGTCCATATACGATCGTGATTTAATAAAACAATGGTTTTGCCATCAGGACTTATATCTGCTGAAGTCACACGTGTGTCTTTTCCTTTTAATTTATATTCAGTAAGGTAAGTTGCTTCATGATTACCTATTTGATTTGGTATTTTAATCACCATAGTCTTTTTGTTTTCTTTACTAAAAACATAAAAACTATCGTTCCATAAAAAAACGCTTCAAAATCTTCAGACTTGATGTTTTTTGGAAGCGTGAAACTTATAGTTTTAGCTTTTGTTTTATCATCTATATTAGCAATGTTTTCAATTTTATAAATATAAAATTGTTTGCGTTTTCTGGAGTTGTTTCCAAAATCCCCAATATATAAATTACCATCTGTATCACTTGCTAAATCTTCCCAGTCATGGTTTTTAATATTGCTAATATCAATATCTCTAATAATATCACCTTTCAAGTCCATACCATAAACATTATTTTTGTTTCCAGCATCCTCAATAGTCCATAATAGGTCTGACGTATTAACTAATTGTGCTGCAGATGCTTCTTGTAGGTCACTATCAATAGATCCTACAATAGTTAATTTACCTGTGTTACAAGACATAAAAAGTAATGCTAAAACAGCTATTGGTTTTAACGGAAAAGTCATAAATTGTGATGTTTTAAAATTTACTTAAATGTAAGCATATAGTAAGCCATATTGAAGCCTGAAATCTTAAAATATTGATAAATTAATGAGTGCATTTTTAAAAATTGGACATCGAGGCGCTAAAGGTCATGTTACTGAAAACACGTTGCAATCCATACAAAAAGCTATGGATTTTAATGTTGATGGTATCGAGATTGATGTGCATGTATGTAAAACGGGAGAACTGGTAGTGTTTCATGATTTTACTTTAGATAGACTTACAAATGGGACTGGTGAGATTGGTAAAAAAACATTAAGTCAATTACAAGATCTATTGGTAGATGGTCAATATACAATACCAACTTTAAGAGAAGTTTTACGGCTAATTGATAATAAATTATTAATAAATATTGAGCTTAAAGGCGAAGGTACTGCTATACCAACTTGTAATATTATTCAAGAATTAGTAAGTGATAATAAGTGGTCTTTAGACAATATTTTGGTTAGCAGTTTTCAACAAAACGAGTTGTTGGATGTGTATAATTACGATGCAAGTATTCCGTTAGGTGTCTTGACAAAAGCAAGTGTCAATCAAGCTATAGTATTTGCCAAAACCATTAATGCAAAAGCCATTCACCCGAGTTTTTCATTATTAAGTAAAAATAATGTACAAAAAGCTAAGGAAGAAGGGTTGCTAGTAAATGCATGGACAGTCAATACAATACAAGCGATAAAAAGAATAAAAAGTTATCAAGTTGATGCTATAATTAGTGATTTTCCGGATAGATTATGAAACAGTACGATGTAATAGTAATAGGAGGTGGAGCAGCAGGATTTTTTGCGGCAATTAATAGTGCAGAATTATATCCTGAATTAAAAATTGCAATCCTAGAACGTGGTAAAGACGTGCTTGGTAAAGTTAAAATTTCAGGAGGTGGACGTTGTAATGTAACTCATGCCGAGTTTATACCGCAGGAATTAACCCAGTATTATCCAAGAGGAGAAAAAGAATTATTGGGACCTTTTCACACGTTTATGACTGGTGACACTATGGAATGGTTTGAAAAAAGAGGTGTGTCGCTAAAAATTGAAGATGATGGACGTATCTTTCCTACTAGCAATAATTCACAAACCATAATTGATTGTTTTTTAAATGAAGCTAAAAAACATAATGTAGATGTATTAACCAATCAATCTGTAATTGGTTTCAAACAAGACCATTCTCAATGGATTACAGAAACTAAAACTGATGTTTTTACTTCTAAAAAACTGGTGGTTGCTACAGGTAGTAATCCTAAAATATGGACGTTTTTAAAACAATTAAATCATACTATTATCACACCAGTACCATCATTATTTACTTTTAATATTAAAGATAAAAGGATTAATGATATTCCTGGTGTTGTTGCACAAAATGTTACTGTAAAAGTCGTAGATACTAATTTAGAATCTTACGGTCCTTTACTAATAACACATTGGGGAATGAGTGCACCTTCAATTTTAAAATTGTCCGCTTTTGGAGCTTTAGAATTAGCGAAAAAAGATTACAAGTTTAAAATAGAAATCAATTTTGTTAATCAAGATTTTGATTCGGTTTTATCTCAATTAAAAACAATAAAACAAGAGCTATCAAAAAAAACAGTACTTAAAGCCACACAGTTTGAAATACCGAAACGTTTATGGCAAACTTTGGTTTTAGCCTCAGATATTGTAGAGCAAACCCGTTGGGCAGATTTAAATAGATCTCAGTTAGAAGCCTTGGCCAATCAATTAACACAAGCTGTTTTTAATGTGGATGGTAAAAGTACATTTAAAGAAGAATTTGTAACAGCTGGAGGAATAGATTTAAAGGAAGTTAATTTTAAAACTTACCAAAGTAAATTATACGATAACTTATATTTTGCAGGTGAAATTATAAATGTTGATGCTGTTACAGGAGGTTTTAATTTTCAAAATGCTTGGACTAGTGGGTATATAGTTGCTAAACATATAAATACATAAATCATGACTACTTACTTGGCTTTTTTAAGAGGGATAAACGTTGGAGGACATCATAAAATACCAATGCAAGATTTGCGTACATTATTGTCTGATATAGGATTAAAAGATGTGAAAACTTACATCCAAACTGGCAATGTTGTGTTTAAAACTAATCAAACCGACATCCAAAAACTGACTTTAAAAATCGAAAAAGCTATCACAGAAAATTTTCAATTTAATATTCCTGTTTTAATAAAAAAGCCAGAGGACATTTCAAACCTATTATTAAAATGTCCGTTTAATCAAACAGAAAAAGAATCAAGTTATTTTGCATTGTTATTTAATGATATAACTGAAACCCAAAATAATTTGATTAAGACATTTAGTTTTCCAAACGAAAAATTTGAAGCTATTAAAGACTGTATTTATTTGTATTCAAGTATAGGATATGGTCGTGCAAAAGCAAATAATAATTTTTTCGAAAAAAATAAAACTTACAGCGACTACCAGAAACTATAAAACGCTAAAAAAAATGATTAACTTATCAGAAAATTAACCCTTGTGTTTAATCGAGTCCCAAGACATTTCAAGAGCTAAATCAATATGATCATTAGTCATCTCTAATTCTTCTTTTATTTTAAGTCTAACAGCAGACACAACATCTCCAAAAGTCATTTGCAACATTAATTTAACAGGGACGTCTCTTAAATTTTTGTTTTTTATTCCATCTAAAAAGATATCTCTAATATTTGAAATGTAAGGTACAGATTGCTTTACAATTTCTTTAGAAATAATTGGTGGTACAGCAACGTATTCAATAAATTTGTATGCCAAAGGGTTACCTACAAAATAATTGTATAGGTTTAGCCACATGGTTTTGTACTGTTTTTTAAAATCACCTTCAGGTAAATTTGCAATTAGTACGACACCATAATCTTTAACAATCATCATGTAAATTTCTTCAATGATTTGATTTTTATTTTCAAAATAATGGTAGATTGTACCTACAGCGACGTTTGCTTCTTTTGCAACTTGAGACATCGGAGTAGCGTGTACACCTTGTTTTACCACTAGTTCTAACATAGTGATAATTATGCGTTGTTTTTTGTCCATTTAGTAGACTTTTTTGAGGTAAAACGCAGTTACGCAATATTTAAGGGAATAATTTTACCTATCAGTTAACTTGTTATTCATTTTGAATGACAGTAATACATTGTATGTTAAGGGAGTAACGTATTGAATGTTCATTCGGTGTGCAAAATTACTAAAATAGTTTAATTTTTAAAGCTATCTTTGTAAAAATTTAGCATTTAAATGGATTTATCACGCTTTTCTAGTAGTAATTATCAAAATACTATAAACAATGGTTCAGTTTCTTGGTCATCACCAAGTAATATTGCATTAGTTAAATATTGGGGAAAAAAACAAACTCAAATTCCTGAGAATCCATCTATTAGTTTTACGCTTAATAACTGTAAAACAATAACTGTTTTAGATTTTGTTAAAAAAGAAACTCAAGACGATGTATTTTCTTTTGAGGTTTTTTTAGATGAAATACCTAAGCCTGAGTTTCATCCAAAAATCGAAACGTTTTTCAATCGTATTGAAGCATATTTACCATTTTTAAAGCAATTTCATTTTACAATAAACACTCAAAATACATTTCCTCATAGTTCAGGTATAGCATCTTCAGCTTCAGGTATGAGTGCTTTGGCTTTGTGTTTAATGAGTGTAGAAAAACAGTTAAATCCAAGTTTGTCAGAAACAGAATGTATTGAAAAAGCTTCTTTTTTAGCTAGATTAGGTTCTGGTAGTGCATGCAGAAGTTTAGAAGGTGATTTAGTGGTTTGGGGAGCTCATCCAGAAATTGAAGGTAGTAATGATTTGTTTGGTGTTAAATATCCATATAAGGTGCATGATAATTTTAAAAATTATCAAGACACAATTTTATTAGTTGATAAAGGCGAAAAACAAGTTAGTAGTACTGTTGGGCATAATTTAATGCATGGTCACCCTTTTGCCAGTCAACGTTTTGAGCAAGCAGTAGATAATATTACTAAAATTAAAGTGATATTAGAATCTGGAGATTTAGACGCATTTATAGCATTGGTTGAAAGTGAAGCGTTAACCCTTCACGCAATGATGATGACTAGTATGCCATATTTTATATTAATGAAACCAAATACGCTTCAAATTATTAATAAGATTTGGAGCTTTAGAGAGCATACAAAACTACCAATAAGTTTTACTTTAGATGCAGGAGCAAATGTACATGTTTTATATCCAGAGCAATATACTGATGATATTTTAAAATTCATTAAAGATGAGTTAGTTGCATATTGTCAAAACGGTCACTATATTTGTGATAAAATTGGTTTTGGTGCAAAACAATTGTAACTTTATACATCAAATCATCATATAGCTTATGAAAGGTCCTTTATTTTATTCAAAGATTTTATTGTTCGGTGAGTACGGAATTATCAAAGACTCTAAAGGACTATCTATACCTTATAATTTTTATAATGGTGCTTTAAAGACGGAAGATAATCCATCGGATGAGGCTGTTAATTCTAATAAAAGCTTAAAATCCTACACGGATTATCTAGCTAAAATTGATCAAGATTTAGTGGTTTTTGATATAAAATCATTGCGTCAAGATGTAGAAGCAGGTATGTATTTTGACTCGTCAATACCTCAAGGTTATGGTGTTGGTAGTAGCGGAGCTTTAGTTGCTGCTATTTATGATAAATATGCTTCAGATAAAATAACAGTTTTAGAAAACTTAACTAGAGAAAAATTATTGACCCTAAAGTCAATTTTTGCAGAGATGGAATCTTTTTTCCATGGAAAATCTTCTGGGTTAGATCCTTTAAATAGTTATTTAAGCTTACCAATTTTAATAAATTCTAAAGAAAACATCGAAGCTACAGGTATACCAACTCAAAGTAGTGATGGACAAGGCGCTGTGTTTTTGTTAGATTCTGGGATTACTGGAGAGACAGCTCCAATGGTTAGTATTTTTATGGAAAACATGAAAAATGATGGTTTCAGAAAAATGCTTAAAAACCAGTTTATTAAACATACAGATGCTTGTGTTGAAGACTTTTTAAAAGGTGATGTAAAATCATTGTTTAAAAACACTAAGCAATTGTCTAAAGTGGTGTTTAACAATTTTAAACCAATGATTCCTGCTCAATTCCACGAATTATGGAAAAAAGGAATAGACACCAATGATTACTACCTTAAGCTTTGTGGTTCTGGTGGTGGAGGCTACATGTTAGGTTTTACTCAGGATATCAAAAAGGCAGAACAAGCGCTTAAAGATTATAAGTTAGAAGTAGTTTATAACTTTTAAGCTTTACAATAAATTTTAATGTTTAACAGAAAACAAAAACATATATTACTTAAGTTTTTTAGTATGTTTTCTGTAGTAAGAGGCTACAATATTTTAATAGTAGTTATCGCACAATACTTAGCTTCTATTTATATTTTTGCTTCAGATAAGCCTCTTAAAAAGGTGTTGTTTGATGTTAATTTATTAATGCTAGTTTTAGCAACAGCAGCTGTTATTGCAGCAGGTTATATAATCAATAATTTTTACGACTCTGAAAAAGATTTAATTAATAGACCAAATAAAACAATGTTGGATAAATTGGTAAGTCAAAACACCAAATTATCATTTTATTTCGTGCTAAATTTTTCGGCTGTTGTTATGGCAAGTTATGTGTCTTTTAAGCCAGTGTTATTTTTTTCATTTTACATTTTTGCTATTTGGTTTTATTCACATAAACTAAAAAAAGACCAATAATAGGTAATGTAGTTTCAGCGTTATTAACATTGACTCCGTTTTTTGTCATTTTTGTGTACTACTTTAACTTTAAATATGTCATCTTGGTACATGCTGCTTTTTTATTTTTAATAATTTCAATTAGAGAGTTAACTAAAGATTTAGAAAATATAAAAGGAGATTTGACTCAAAATTATAGAACTGTACCTATTGTATATGGTGAAGCTACTTCTAAAAAAATAATCACAACTTTGGTTGTCGCGACTTTGTTTCCTGTTTATTTTTTAATCGCAAAATTTGATATTGGTTACATGTATATGTATTTTTTTATATGTGAAATTCTATTAATTATATATCTAATTTTACTTTGGAGTTTCTCAACTAAAACTCAATATTTGTGGCTGCATAATATTCTTAAACTTATTATTGTAGCAGGTGTTTTTAGTATTTTATTAATTGATGTTGATTTGGTCATTAACCGTATTATGTCAGTTAATTTTATTTAATAATTAACGATTAATAAGGTTTTTAATTTATAATGAAAAATTCGTTGTAGATTTGCAAAAAATAAATATTATGAGTAGACAACAAGGTGCTAATGGTAAAGGAAAGTCCTCTGGTAGAGGACGTGATAACTCAAAAAGCAAAACTTTTGCAAGAGGTAACGCACCAGTTAAAAAGAAAACTACCTCAAAATCTAATAGTAATCCTGATTTAATAAGGCTAAATAAATACGTTGCCAATTCTGGTATGTGCTCTAGAAGAGAAGCAGACCAGCATATTGCAATGGGCTTAGTAACTGTTAATGGAAAGGTGATTTTAGAAATGGGTTACAAAGTAAAACTCGATGACGAAGTCCGTTATGATGGTGCACGTATCAATCCTGAGAAAAAAGCTTACGTTTTATTAAATAAGCCTAAAGGTTTTGCAACTACTACAAGCGAGCAAAAGGGACGTACTGTTATGGATTTAGTCTCTAATGCAACTAGCGCAAGAATAAAACCTATTGGTCGTTTAGGACGAAACTCTACAGGGCTTTTATTATTTACAAATGATGAGAAAGTGGTAAGCCGATTTACAAGTTCTAATAAAGGTGTTGAAAGATTATTTCATTTAGAGTTAGATAGAAATCTAAAATTCGAAGATTTAAAAACAATTAGAGAAGGTTTTAAAATTGAAGGAAAGCAAATTAGTGTTGAAGAAATTGATTTTGTTAATAATACTAAAAATGAAATTGGTGTTAAAATAAAAAATACAGGTAATACCATTTTACATACCATTTTTGAGCATTTTAAATATGAATTGGTTCGTATAGATTGTGTTCAAATTGCACATTTAACCAAAAAAGATATTCCTAGAGGTAACTGGAAAATATTATCTCAGCAAGAAGTAAATACTTTAAAAATGATGTAAAAAAAAGCGCTTATAAAAAGCGCTTTTTTTTGTTTATATTTTTTTCTGTTTTAAAGTTTTTCATAAGTTAAGAAAGAAAACTCGTAATCATGCTCACTGTCTTTTTTATGGAATGTGTTTTCAGTTTCCTTCCATACGTTTAGGTCAATTTCTGGAAAATAGGTGTCAGCATCAAATGTTGAATGTACGCGAGTTAATTCTATTTTAGTAGCATAAGGCATTGCAAGTTTGTATATTTCTCCACCACCAATAATAAAAGGTTGTGTGTCGTTTTTAGCATGAGCTATAGCTGCATCTAAACTATTTACAACTATAACACCTTCTGGTGTATCATAATTAGTTTGTCTAGAAATTACAATATGTGTACGGTTTGGTAACGGTTTTGGAAAGCTCTCAAATGTTTTACGACCCATAATTATATGGTGTCCTGAGGTTAAGGTCTTAAAACGTTTTAAATCATCACGTAAATGCCATATAAGGTCATTGTTTTTACCTATTTCATTATTCTGTCCTGCAGCAACAATCATTGTTAGAGTGTTAGTTTTTGATGAAATTTGTTTTTCAAAAACTTCACTTTTTGCTATATGAAGATCTTCTTTTTCAATTTGATGTTTTAATTTCTCAATTCTAACGTTCTGTTTGTTAACTAATTTTTCTAATTGTTTTTTCTCCCAATCTTTACCCATAAATTTAGAGGTAACAAACACACTAAATAAGTGATATAAAAAGAAAAATAACCAAGCCATAATAGCAAATACAAACCAGTCAATACCAAAAAACTTTGTTTCTTTTCCTATACCTAAAACTGTATTGGCCAATATTATAAATACAGCACCAATTAAAAATATGACAAAGTGTGCATACAATCGTTTTTTTTGCTTGATTCTACGTTGTGCATTTTTTATAAGTTCTAATTGCTCTTGATCGATTTTAGGAGTCTCTTTTTTCTTTTTTCCGAACATATATTAAGTTTATAATGTAAAGTTAGTGTTTTTATAATATTTAAGAATTTTATTTTTAAATGAAAATTATTTTAATTGATATTCAGTAGGTTAGGTTTTTGAAGTGCTTTTTATTAATAACAATTTATTTCACTTAAATTAACAAAAAAATATTTTCCCTTAGTATTTTTAATAATCTGATAAAAGTTTAAAATTAATTATTTTTTATTTTGAAGACTGAAAAAATCTTGTCTAATTTAGATATTATAAAACCTTTATACTATGGCTATTAAAAAACAATTTTTAAAAAGTAAACCTATTTGTAAAGTTACCTTTACAGTTCCAGCAGCAGAAGCAAAACAAGTTGTTGTTGCAGGAAATTGGAACAATTGGAACACTAAAGCAGAACCATTAAAAAAATTAAAAAACGGAACTTTTAAAGGGACTGTAAATCTTGAATCAGGACAAGCATACGAATTTAAATATGTTGTCGATGGACGATGGCAAAATGAAGTAGAGGCAGATGCTTATACATGGAATGATTATGCTGCCACAGATAATAGTGTGATTAATTTATAATAAAAACGCTTAAAATTTTAAGCGTTTTTTATTATATAATTATTTTTAAACTGCTACAGCTCCTTTAATATGAGGATGAGGATTATAGTTTTCTAATTTGAAATCTTCAAATGTAAAATCAAAAATATCCTTCACCTCAGGATTAATTGTCATTGTAGGTAATGGTCTAATTTCTCTTGATAATTGTAATTCTAACTGTTTAATATGATTGCTGTAAATGTGAGCATCTCCAAATGTGTGAACAAAATCACCAGCTTCATAACCGCAAACTTGAGCCATCATCATTGTTAATAAGGCATATGATGCAATGTTAAATGGGACACCTAAAAAAGTATCTGCACTGCGTTGATACAATTGACAAGATAATTTACCATTTGCTACATAAAACTGAAAAAATGCATGACATGGTGGTAAAGCAGCTTTACCGTTAGCAACGTTTTCAGAAAAACTTTTTGAAGTGTCTGGTAATACTGAAGGATTCCATGCTGAGACCAACATGCGTCGACTATCTGGATTGTTTTTTAAGCTATTTATAACGTCTTTTATTTGATCTATCTCATCGCTATTCCAATTTCTCCATTGATGTCCATAAACTGGACCTAAATCACCATTTTCATCTGCCCAAGAATTCCATATTTTCACACCATTATCAGTAAGATAATTGATATTTGTATCACCATTTAAAAACCAAAGTAATTCATATATTATAGATTTTAAATGTAGTTTCTTAGTAGTTACCATTGGGAAACCTTCACTTAAATCAAAACGCATTTGATATCCAAATACACTTTTGGTTCCTGTTCCTGTTCTATCTTCTTTAGTGTTTCCGTGTTCTAATATGTGTTTGACTAAGTCGTGGTATTGTTTCATTTTACAAAAATTTCTAATATTTAAAAGTATAAAAAAGGGTTAACATTAAAATGTTAACCCTAAATAATATATCATAAAGTTATTAACTTATCTATCCAATAATCATACCTGCTATTGTTGCAGATATTGATGAGGCTATTGTACCTCCAAGTAAAGCTTTCATACCAAATTTAGATAACGTTTTACGTTGTCCTGGAGCGAGAGATCCTATTCCTCCAATTTGAATTCCTATAGAAGCAAAATTTGCAAATCCACATAGCATATATGTTGCCATAATTATAGACTTTTCATACGATAAATGCGTAGCGTTTGCTACATTTTTTAGATCTGCTAATTGTATATAACCGATAAACTCACTAGCAGCTAATTTAATACCTAATAACTGACCCATCAATGCCATATCTTGTTTAGCGACACCTATTAACCACATTAATGGAGCAAATATGTATCCAAGTATTAATTCTAAAGATAAAGCTGTGTAACTGGTATTGGTTTTAATCCAATCATTAATATAAGTAATGTCTCCAACCCAACCTAAAATACCATTTACCATAGCTATAAAAGCAACAAATACTAAAAGCATAGCACCTACATTAACAGCTAGTTTCAAACCTTCGGTAGTACCATTAGCTATAGCGTCTAAAATGTTTGATCCAATTTTATCTTGAGATACTTCAACATCAGTATTAACCTCTTCGGTTTGTGGGAATAAAATTTTAGAGATTACAATTGCACCTGGAGCAGCCATTACTGATGCTGCCAATAAATGTTTTGCATAAAATAAACGCAATATTTCATCATCACCTCCTAAAAAACCAATATATGCTGCAAGTACTGCACCTGCAACAGTTGCCATACCACCAATCATGACCAATAGCATTTCTGATTTAGTCATTTTTTCTAGGTAAGCTTTAATTAATAATGGAGCTTCGGTTTGTCCTAAAAATATATTTCCTGCTACGCTTAGGCTTTCTGCTCCAGATATCTTCAGAGCTTTAGATAGCAACCATGCCATAGCTTGTACAACTTTTTGTATTATTCCTAAATAAAATAATAATGATGTTAATGCTGAAAAGAATATAATTGTAGGTAATACTTGAAAGGCAAAAATGAAACCAAAGGTGTCCATGTCAACAACTAAGCCTTCAAATAAAAATTTACTTCCAGCTCTAGTAAAATCTAAGACACTTATAAATAACCCTCCAACAAATTCAAAAGCGGTTTTTATAAATTCTACTTTTAATACTCCTATGGCAATAAGTAATTGGAAAGCTAAACCTATTCCAACAATTTTCCAATCTATTGCTCTTCTGTTACTACTAAATAAAAATGCAATAAAAATTAGTGACAACATTCCTAGTGATCCTCTCCAAAAACTTGTAAAGGTAAAACCACTACTTGGAATAATTTTTTCAGTTTCTGACACTAAGGTTTGGTCTGCAAGTTTTTCCTTAACATTAAAAGAGTAAATGTTTTCTTTTGATTTAAGTACTAAAGTAGAATCTGTAAGTTTTTGAACCTTAAACCTTTTTACTAAATCTACTGGTGTATCATAATAAAATACTAAAACATTGTTTTGATGTATGTAATCTCCTGATGACTTGTTGTAGCTAAACGTTCCTTTTTTTATTGATAAAACATCTTTATTGGATAGGTTGATGTTTATTAATTCTAGTTTAGATTGACTAGCTTCTAATTGCCAATCTTTTTCGATATTTTGAGCAAAACTTGAAGCAGCACTTAATAGTATAGCTACAATCGCTAGTGTAAATTGTTTCATTGTAAAGGGATTAGCGTTTAGAGATTTCGTCTCTTATTTTAGCTGCTTTTTCATAATCTTCATTATTAACAGCTTGTTCTAAGAGGTTGTGTAATTCCTCTGTAGATTTAGATATATAATCGTCTTGTGTTTGTTCTATTTCAAATTCTTCATTTAAAATATCATCTACTAAAATATTATCAGGATCTTCGTCTTTAGTAGGATCTACTTTTAGATAAATTCCAGCTTTATCTAATATGTTTTTATAAGTAAAAATTGGTGCTTGAAAACGTAATGCTAATGCAATAGCGTCACTAGTTCTGGCATCAATAATTTCTTCTATTTTATCGCGTTCGCAAATTAACGACGAGTAAAATACACCATCCACTAACTTATGAATAATAACTTGCTTTACAACAATATCAAACCTGTCAGCAAAGTTTTTAAATAAATCGTGAGTTAATGGTCTAGGTGGTTTAATTTCTTTTTCTAATGCTATAGCAATGGATTGTGCTTCAAAAGCACCAATGACGATAGGTAGTTTGCGATCACCATCCACTTCATTTAAAATAAGTGCATAGGCACCATTTTGTGTTTGGCTGTAAGAAATACCTTTAATATTTAATCGGACTAAACTCATAGTATATAAAAAACAAAGAACCGTTTAAATTAGGACTTTACCAAACTACAATAAGTAGTTTTTGTACATAATTTAAACAGTCCTTTGTTAATAAGAACTTAAATTTACTAAAAATTAAGCGTTTGCTGCTTTAAACGCTTTTAATTTTTCGATAAGTTGTGGTACAACCTCAAAAGCATCACCTACAACTCCGTAATCTGCTGCTTTGAAGAAAGGTGCTTCTGGATCTGTGTTAACAACTACTTTTACTTTAGAGGCATTAATACCTGCTAAGTGCTGTATTGCTCCTGAAATACCAATAGCTATGTATAAGTTAGACGCTACAGGTTTTCCTGTTTGTCCTACGTGCTCACTGTGTGGTCTCCATCCTAAATCAGAAACTGGTTTTGAACAAGCTGTTGCAGCGCCTAAAACGTCTGCTAACTCTTCAACCATTCCCCAGTTTTCTGGTCCTTTTAATCCACGACCTGCAGATACAACTATTTCTGCATCAGCAATAGTTACTTTGTCTGTTGCTTTGTCAACAGACTCTACAGTAACTCCTGATGTTGGTAAGCTAGGTGAAAAGTCTTCTGCTGCAGCATCAGCTGCAGTTTCAACTAATCCAAATGAGTTGTTAGATACTCCAACAATTTTTACATCTGTATCAATAGTTGTAAGGTTAAACGCTTTGTTTGTAAACGCAGTACGTTTAACTGTAAAAGGAGCAGTAGAGCTTGGAGCTTCTACTACGTTTGAAGCATAACCAGCTTCTAGTCCAACTGATAAAATTGGAGCTAAATATTTACTGTCGGCACTTTGGCTAACAATAACTACTTTTGCGTCTTCATTTTTTGCTGCTTGAGCAATTGCAGAGGCATAAGATTTTGCATTAAAGTTATTTAATGAAGCGTCAGATATTTTTAATACCTTATTAACTCCATATTGTCCTAATTCTGAAACATCATTAGCGTTAACTGCAACAGCAGTAACAGTTGTACCCATTTGGTCTGCAACTGCTTTGGCGTATGATGCAACTTCAAGAGCTGTTTTTTTAAACGCTCCGTTTTCTGATTCTGTATATACTAAAACTGACATATTTTTTTGTTTTGTCATCCTGAACTTGTTTCAGGATCTCATTAATATTTTTGTAAACTTCAAAAGATTTCGAAATATACTTTTGTATGAATTAATTTAAAATTAAATCACTTTAGCTTCATTATGTAATAAGCTAACTAACTCGTCTAAATTATCTGGAGCAACTAATGTTACTGCACCTTTTGGAGCTGGTTTTTCAAATTTAACAGTAGTCGTTTCTACAGTAGCACCTGTTGGCTCAACAACGGTTAAAGGTTTTTTTCTAGCCATCATTATACCTCTCATGTTAGGGATACGTAAATCACTTTCTTCAACAAGACCTTTTTGACCTGCAATAACTAATGGTAAAGCTGTACTAACAGTTTCTTTTCCTCCATCAATTTCTCTAGTAGCTTTAGCATTTGTTCCGTCTAACTCTAAACTAATACAGTTAGTTACAAAATTAGCTTCAATCATTTCAGCAACCATACCAGGTACCATTCCGCCATTATAGTCTATAGACTCACGACCAGCAATGACTAAATCATAACCACCATTTTTTACGACATTTGCAATTTCTTTAGCAACTTGATATCCATCTTTAGCTTCCGCATTTACTCTAATTGCAGTATCTGCTCCAATAGCTAATGCTTTACGTAAAGTAGGTTCTGTTTCAGTACCTCCAACATTGACAACATCTACAGACGCTCCTTGTTTTTCTTTAAACCACATAGCACGTGTTAAACCAAATTCGTCATTTGGATTAATGACATACTGTACTCCTGTAGTGTCAAATTTTGAATCTCCATCTGTAAAATTAATTTTTGATGTCGTATCTGGCACATGACTAATACACACTAAAATTTTCATATTTATTCTGTTTTTATGAGTTCTTTTATGTTAGATTTAGTTAACTATAACGATATAGTTAGTCTAACGTTTCTTTAAATTTCAATAAAATTTAAGATAATAAAATGCTCTTAAATCTTACGGTTACGAAGATAATTATTTATTTCTTAAAAATACTATGCGTGCATAGTAAATTTTAAATAATTCTTTAGTTAAAAGTTTTTCATTTATTGTTATTTTTGCTTTTCAAATTATTATTTAGATGAAGACAATTCAATTTAGAGAAGCTATTTGCGAAGCAATGAGCGAGGAAATGCGTAGAGACGAAAGCATTTTTTTAATGGGTGAAGAAGTAGCAGAATATAATGGTGCCTACAAAGCGTCAAAAGGTATGTTAGATGAGTTTGGAGCAAAACGTGTTATAGATACACCAATTGCAGAACTTGGTTTTGCAGGTATTGCTATTGGATCAACCATGACTGGTAACAGACCAATTGTAGAGTATATGACATTTAACTTTTCATTGGTTGGTATTGATCAAATAATAAACAATGCAGCTAAAATTAGACAAATGTCTGGAGGACAATTTAATTGCCCAATAGTATTTAGAGGTCCTACTGCAAGTGCAGGACAATTAGCAGCAACACACTCTCAAGCTTTTGAAAACTGGTTTGCAAACACTCCAGGTTTAAAAGTAGTTGTACCATCAAACCCATATGATGCAAAAGGATTATTAAAATCTGCAATACGTGATAACGATCCAGTAATTTTTATGGAAAGTGAGCAAATGTATGGTGATAAAGGTGAAGTGCCAGAAGGTGAGTACACTATCCCATTAGGAGTTGCAGAAATTAAAAGAGAAGGTACAGATGTAACCATTGTATCCTTTGGTAAAATTATTAAGGAAGCTTACATCGCTGCAGATAAATTAGCAGAAGAAGGTATTTCTTGTGAAATTATAGATCTTCGTACGGTTCGACCGATGGATAGAAAAGCTATTTTAGAGTCTGTAAAGAAAACAAATAGATTAATTGTTTTAGAAGAAGCTTGGCCTTTTGGTAACGTAGCAACTGAAATTACATATTTAGTACAAAGTGAAGCATTTGATTATTTAGATGCTCCAGTAGTAAAAATTAACACAGCAGATACACCTGCACCATACTCTCCAGTATTATTAGCAGAATGGTTACCAGACCATAAAGATGTTATTGCAGCTGTAAAAAAAGTAATGTATAAATAAAAATTGTACATTTATATATCAAAAGCTTCATTGGCACGTTTTGTTGATGAAGCTTTTTTGTTTTTTAATCCCCAAATATGACTAGTAAACTTTTTTATTTTTGTTTTGTTATAGGTACCATTTGCACATTTGCACAAACTAAAGTTAGTGGACACGTCTACGATGAGAATAATCAGCCAGTTTCCTTTGCAAATGTAGTGTTTAAAGGAAGTTCGGTTGGAGTAATAACCAACGAAGATGGACGTTTTTACATGGAAGATGATAATACTTGGGACACGTTACTAGTGTCTTTTATTAGTTTTCAAACCCAAGAAATAACATTAAACAAAAAAGTAAACTATGATTTAAAAGTGGTTTTAAAAGAAGAAGTTGCAGCTCTTGATGAAGTGGTAATTGTGTCTGGTAAACAACCTAAAAAAAATAATCCTGCTATTGATATTTTAAGAAAAATATGGGCTAATAAGCGCAGTAATGGATTAAAAAAATATAAACAATACCAATACGATAAATACGAGAAAGTAGAGTTTGACCTTAATACCATCGATAGTTCTTTAATAGAAAGTAAACTATTTAAAGGTATGGAGTTTGTTTTTGAACAAGTAGACACCTCTAGCGTTACAGGTAAAACCTATTTGCCAATGTTTATTAACGAATCTTCAAGTCAAGTTTATGGAGATAATTTAATCAACGAAAAACGTGACGTTTTAAAAGGAAACAAAAATTCTGGCTTTAGTAATAATCAAATTATTATAGATTTTGTAGACGATTTATATTCAGATTATGATGTCTACGATAACTACTTAAAGTTTTTTGATAAAAGCTTTACAAGTCCAATTTCTAGAACAGGTATTCAAACCTATAATTACGTTTTAGCAGACAGTAGTTATATAGATAACAAATGGTGTTATAACATTATTTATTACCCAAGACGTAAAAATGAACTAACTTTTAAAGGCGATTTTTGGGTTGCAGATACCACATATGCAATTAAAGAAATTAACATGCAAGCCTCTAAAAGTGCTAATATAAATTGGGTAAAAGAGATTTATATAGAACAAGAATTTGAAGTGCTAAACGATTCTGTTTTCCTTATAAAACGTGATTACTTTATGAGTGATTTTGCTTTTAATAAAAAAGAAAAATCCAAAGGTATTTATGGAAAGCGTACCACCTTATATGATAATTATAAGTTTGATATCGAGAAAGATCCAAAGTTTTACAAAGAAAAAGTGTACAGTTTTGATCAAGATTTATACAATCAAGATGATAGCTTTTGGGAGAAAAATAGAATGGAATCCTTAAATAAGGACGAAAAAGGAGTTTACACCATGTTAGATTCTCTTAAAAACACCAAAAAGTTTAAACGTCTCTATAATTTAGGGAGTATTTTAGCCTCTGGATATATTGAGTTTCCGGATTTAAATTTAGATTATGGACCTATTTTTTCAACCTTTGGTTACAATGATGTCGAAGGTTTAAGACTCAGAGCTGGTGGACGTACCTATTTTGGACAAAACGATTTATGGCGTATTGAAGGGTTTACAGCTTACGGATTTAGAGATAATAAATTTAAGTATGGATTATCTGGTAAATGGTTATTAGATAAAAAAAGTCGTTTAATTATTTCTGGAGGTAACCGAAGGGATATCGAGCAAATAGGAGCTAGTTTAACCACAAGTACAGATGTTTTAGGTCGAAGTTTAGCCAGCAGCTCTGTTGTAGGAACTGGGACTAATGATAAGTTAACTAATATTAACTTAAGTACATTTTCAATCGAAGCTGAGCCCTTTAGAAACTTTATAACTCGTCTTAGTACTAGTTATAGGACCTTAGAGTCTGCATCGCAAACGTTTAGTTTGGATTATTATACAGATGAGACGCAAACTACAACAGAGTCAGAAATCAAACAATACGAAACCTCAATGTCTATGTCCTTTTTTCCTAAAAGAGAAATGACAGGTTTTGGTGTAGAGCGTCGTACAAAAAATGATGATTTTGCAAGACTATTTGCACAAATAACCTTAGGAGATAAAAGTATTTTAAATAGTGATTTTGATTATACACGCTTACAGTTTTCTTACACACAACCATGGTCTTTAGGTGGTTTTGGGCGTTTGTATACAACTATTGAAGCAGGTAAGATTTTTGGAGAAGTGCCTTTAGGATTGTTAAGTGTAGTACCTGGTAATCAAAGTTATTTTTCAATATATAACACATTTTCTAACTTAGATTTTTACGAGTTTGTAACCGATGAATATGCAACTTTACATGTAGAACATAATTTTAATGGACGTTTATTTTCGCGTATTCCATTTCTTAAAAAATATAATTTAAGGGCTATTGTTGGAGCAAGAGGTGTAATTGGTGATGTTAGTGAAGATAATAGAGCTATTAATGCCTCTGGATTACTGTATAGAGCGCCAAGTAAAGAAGCTTATTACGAGTATAGTGTTGGTGTAGGTAACATCTTTAAAGTGTTTAGAATAGATTTTAATTTTAGAGGTAATTATCTAAATCCAATAACCAATCCTGATGCCAGAAAATTTGGAGTTACAGGTAGTTTTGGGTTTTATTTTTAACAATACCTACATTAGACTATGTAAATCCGCAAAATTATCTTGTCAAAACCTTAAAAATCTCGTACTTTCGCAATCTGAAAAAGTTCAATTTGAAATATAATTTAGCTTAAATAAAACCAATATATAAAGTTTATGAGTCAAGAAGCAAATCTAACATTTGACGTATTAATAGAGATACCAAAAGGAAGTAGAAATAAATACGAATACGATTTTGAATTAAATAAAATCCGTTTTGATCGTATGTTGTTTTCTTCAATGATGTATCCAGGAGATTACGGTTTTATACCAGAAACATTAGCATTAGATGGAGATCCATTAGATGTTTTAGTTTTAGGTCATGAACCAACATATCCAATGGTAGTAATGGAAGTTAGACCAATCGGAGTATTCCATATGACAGATGAAAAAGGGCCAGACGAAAAAATTATCTGTGTTCCAGTTTCAGATCCAATCTGGAGTAATAATAACGACATTAGCGATTTAAATCCACATAGATTAAAAGAAATCGAACACTTTTTTAAAGTTTATAAAGATTTAGAAAAGAAAAAAGTAGATACAGGTGGATGGGGTAATGCTGAAGAAGCTGTGAAAATCTTTCACGAATGTGTTGATCGTTATGAAAAAAGCGAACATAAAGACAAACGTACTTTTGCTATCTAATTAGTAAAAATATAATATAATTTTAAAGCCTTTCACTTTACAAAGTGAAAGGCTTTTTTTGTTGATTCAATTAATGGTGTTGTATGTTGTTTTGTTTGAGGATTAGTTAATAATATTCTTTTTTATGTCTGTAATATTATTGATATCTCTTTTTTAAAGTTAAAAATATTAGATTTTAATATTTTTGTTTTAATTGATTTTGTTACATTTACGAGGACTAAAAAATTATTAACACTAATTAATCAAAATAAACTTATATGGAATCAATAATGATTTGGATGCCTATTGTTATGGCAATTTTAGGCTTAATTTATATGGTTATCAAACAATCTTGGGTTATGAAGCAAGACGCTGGAGATGGAAAAATGAAAGAGATTTCAGATCACATCTACCAAGGTGCTTTAGCTTTTCTAAATGCCGAGTACAGGTTGCTAGCTATTTTTGTAGTTATAGTCAGTGTGCTATTAGCAATAGTCGCTTATTTTGTACCAACAACCAGTTACTTGATTGTTATAGCATTTATTTTTGGAGCTGTATTTTCTGCTTTCGCAGGAAATATTGGAATGAAAATAGCAACTAAAACTAATGTTAGAACAACTCAAGCAGCTAAAACTAGTTTACCAAAAGCTTTAAATATCTCTTTTGGAGGAGGTACAGTTATGGGACTTGGTGTAGCAGGTTTAGCAGTGTTAGGTTTAACCGCTTTTTTTATTGTGTTTTATAAGTTTGTATTTATGCCTGATGGTTGGACTAACACTGATGATATGACTTTAGTCCTAGAAACTTTAGCAGGTTTTTCATTAGGAGCAGAATCTATTGCATTATTTGCACGTGTTGGTGGTGGTATTTATACTAAAGCAGCAGATGTTGGTGCAGATTTAGTTGGTAAAGTAGAAGCTGGAATTCCTGAGGATGATCCTAGAAATCCAGCAACTATTGCAGATAATGTTGGAGATAATGTTGGTGATGTCGCTGGTATGGGAGCCGATTTATTTGGATCGTATGTTGCAACAGTATTAGCAGCAATGGTTTTAGGTAATTATGTAATAAAAGATATGGGAGGCAATATAGCCGACGCATTTGGAGGTATTGGTCCTATTTTACTGCCTATGGCAATAGCTGGAGCAGGTATTATTATTTCAATAATTGGTACTGTTTTGGTAAAAATTAAAAGTAATGATGCTAAAGAAGCTCAAGTTATGGGAGCTTTAAACCTAGGAAATTGGGTGTCGATTGCACTAGTTGCAGCAGCTTGTTTTGGATTAGTAACTTGGATGCTTCCTGAAACTATGCAAATGAAATTTTTTGGTGAAGGTACTCTACAAATTTCTTCGATGCGTGTTTTTTATGCCACCTTAGTTGGTCTTTTTGTTGGTGCTGTGATTTCATCTGTAACCGAGTATTATACTGGCTTAGGTAAAAAGCCTATCTTAAAAATTGTACAACAATCTAGTACAGGAGCAGGAACAAATATTATTGCAGGATTAGCAACTGGTATGATTTCTACTTTTCCTTCGGTATTACTATTTGCAGGAGCAATTTGGTCTTCTTATGCTTTAGCAGGATTTTATGGTGTCGCTTTAGCAGCATCTGCTATGATGGCTACTACAGCTATGCAATTAGCAATAGATGCTTTTGGACCAATTTCTGACAATGCAGGTGGAATTGCAGAAATGAGCGAACAAGATCCTATCGTTAGAGGACGTACAGATATATTAGATTCGGTTGGAAATACAACTGCAGCTACAGGTAAGGGATTTGCTATTGCATCAGCAGCATTAACCTCATTAGCATTATTTGCAGCTTATGTAACCTTTACAGGTATTGATGGAATTAATATTTTTAAAGCACCTGTTTTAGCAATGTTATTTGTTGGAGGTATGGTACCAGTAGTGTTTTCAGCTTTAGCTATGAATGCGGTTGGTAAAGCAGCTATGGAGATGGTACAAGAAGTCCGTCGTCAGTTTAAAGATATTCCTGGTATTATGGAAGGTACAGGTAAGCCAGAATACGATAAATGTGTGGCAATATCTACGCAAGCGTCTTTAAAAGAAATGATGTTACCTGGTTTGTTAACTATCGGATTCCCTTTGGTTATTGCTTTTGTACCAATGTTATTTGGAATGAACCCTATGGCTATAGCCGAAATGCTAGGAGGTTATATGGCTGGTGTAACTGTGTCTGGAGTCTTATGGGCAATTTTTCAAAATAATGCTGGTGGAGCATGGGATAATGCTAAAAAATCTTTTGAAGCTGGTGTAGAAATTAATGGCGAAATGACTTTTAAAGGAAGTGATGCGCATAAAGCAGCAGTAACAGGAGATACTGTTGGTGACCCGTTTAAAGATACTTCAGGTCCATCTATGAATATTTTGATTAAACTAACGTGTTTAATAGGTTTAGTAATTGCACCAATTTTAGGCGGTCATACAGAAACAGGTGTCTCTAATACTAAAGAAGTTACTATTGAAAAGGAAATGAATATTGAAAATAATACAGCTGTAGCTACAATTGTTTATACCGTAATTGAAAACGGAAAAGTGGTAACTAAAGAGGAAACTTTTGAAGGCTCTAAGTTAGATGTAGAAGCAAAAATTAAGGATTTTGAAAAAGATAATAATCAAGCAAATGAAGCCAATAAAAAAATAATTCAGAACGTAAATATTACAAAAGATTAATACAACTTTTTAAAATTAAAAATTTTAAACCTGCTAATTTGATTAGCAGGTTTTTTTGTATTATATTTGAGGTAATGAGTTGGTTTAGGAAAGATCCGTTACAAATTATTTCGTTTTTAAGTTATGGTACGTCAAACCATTTCTATCATCGTGGTCGTGCATTAGAAGATGAGACTATTGATTTAGATCAAAAAAGTTTGTATAGTCTTATTTTAAATACTTGGAAACGATTTGAAACAGATGAAATAAAAAACACTAAATTAAAGGTGACTTTGCCTAATAATAAGGTGTATTATGTCCAAACTGATAAAGATGGTTATTATAAAATTGAAGAAAATATTGATGGATTGGAGCTATTAATTAATAGTGAAGGTTGGTTAAATTTTGAAGTTTCTTATAATGAACCTTCCATAAAAAGAACCATCCAGAATCAAAATAAATTTCCAGCCGAGTTATTAATCCCTAAATTAGATTCTGATTTTGCTGTGATTAGTGATATTGATGATACAATATTACACACAGGTGTTGTATCTATTTTAAAATGGCGTGTATTGTATAATACGTTTTTAAAACATGCCCAAAATAGAATTCCGTTAGAAGGTGCTGCAGATTTTTATCACCTTTTACATAAAGGTCCAAGTGGTAAAAAAGCTAATCCTATTTTTTATGTTAGTCATAGTCCTTGGAATTTGTATCGTTATTTGGAGTTCTTTTTAAGAACTAACAATTTTCCTAAAGGTCCTATTTTACTTAGAAGTTTTAAAACCATTTTTAAAAAAAGTCTTCGACTTGTAAGCCAGATAAGCAATTAGAGATTGAAAATATTTTGAAAACTTATCCTAATTTACCTATTATTTTAATAGGTGATAGTGGTGAGCATGATCCTGATATTTACTTAAAATTGGTAAACGCGTATCCTAATAGGATTAAGGCTGTGTATTTAAGAAGTGTGGATGATAAACGTAAGACTAAACGTGTTAAGGACTTATTGTCTAATTATAAAAACACACCTGTATTATTAGTTAACTCTAGCAAAGAGGCTATTGTACATGCTAAAAGTCATGGGCTTATCAAGTAAGCCTGTGTTAGTGATGGAAGTGGCATCCTTTTTTGTGCTAGTTTTAGTGTTTTGTGAAGTATGAGCAAAACAACTCTAAAACCAATAAAAAAGATATAACGGACAGCACGACGTTTATCCTGAACTAAATTCAGGATAAAGGTAACGCCTAAATTATTATTAGAATAAACCGTTTATTTCGGCATCTATTTTATTAATTATAAATCCTAAGTCTTCAGGATTTGCTACAAAATCCATATTGTCTACATCTATTACTAACAGGTTGCCTTTATTGTAACCATGTATCCAAGCTTCGTAACGCTCATTAAGTCTGCTTAAATAATCAATGCTTATTGAGTTTTCATAATCACGTCCTCGTTTATGTATCTGAGAGACTAGATTTGGAATGGAGCTTCTTAAGTAAATCAGTAAATCTGGTCCTGCAACAAAACCTTCCATTAACTCAAAAAGGGATTTGTAGTTTTCAAAATCACGATTGGTCATCAAGCCCATTGCATGTAAGTTAGGTGCAAAAATGTGTGCATCTTCATAAATGGTTCGGTCTTGAATAATATCTTTTCCGCTTTCGCGAATTTGTGATACTTGTCTAAAACGACTATTTAAAAAGTAAACTTGTAGATTAAAGCTCCAACGCTCCATTTGATTGTAAAAATCGTCAAGATATGGGTTGTCTACAACATCTTCTAACTGAGCTTCCCAATTAAAATGTTTGGCTAATAAATTTGTAAGCGTTGTTTTTCCTGCTCCTATGTTTCCTGCTATGGCAACGTGCATGATTAGTCTATTTTAAATTGGTATTGATAAAGTGTTTTGAGAGTGTAAATATAAAGGATTTGATTGGTTACAGAAAACTGACTTATTAACATATTTTGTAATGGTATAGGAACCAGTGTTTTGGTTTTGTGATTATAATAAATTAAACCGTTTTCTTTTTTTATGACAAGGTTTTCGTTATTAGCTTTTATACTTAAATACTTGTCGTTTTTTATTTTATAAACTAAACTTCCAAAATAATTATAGCAATACAAAAACTTTTCAGTAAGCAACCAGCAGTAATTATAATTACTGGTTAGGTCTAAAACTTTTGAGGTTATTGGTATGGTTTTGTAACGTGTGGTTTGTGTTTTATAATCATATAGCTCTAAGTACTGAAAATCTTGATTAAATAACCAAAGTGTGTTGTCAAAGCCTGTTGTTATGTGTGAAATATTTTTGTAACTGTCTAATGCATTAAAATCTATTTTAAATATTTCGGTTAACCTATTATCTAAAATAACTACAGTATTAAGATCTGCGTAAAAAGCATTAATTTTTAATGGATTAAATGTGTGTACACTGGTAATATTCCCTAATTGTATATTACTGTAGTTATAAGTGTCGTTTTTGGTTTTTTTAATTACAATATTATTATCAATATAATAAAGATTGTCAAAATTGTTTTTGGCTATAAAAAGGTCTGCATTTAAACTGTCTTTTTTAATCAGTTTTGTGGTTATTGGCTGTTGAGCCAATAATGATACTGATATAAAATAAATAGTGATTAGGATAGATTTCATGAATTACCAATGTACAAAAAGTAATCCATAACGTAATAGATTAATATTAAAGTCTGGATATTTAATTATTAGCATTTTTTTAACATTTAATAATTAAACTATTAGGATTCTATAAGGTCTTAACATAGTATTAATACAATAAACACAAAATAATGAGAATAAAATCTACCTTTAAAAGCCTAACTATTGCATTGGTTATGGTTATTACCGCTAATAGCTTTGCTCAAGATAGTTTTCAGGGTCAAGCTATATACATGTCAAAAACTACTGTTGATACGGATAGTTTTGGAGGTCGTGATATGAGTCCTGAACGTAAAAAGGCAATTATGGAGCGTATGAAAAGTATGCTTGAAAAAACATTTATTTTAGATTTTAATAAAACCGAATCAACGTATAAAGAAGATGAAGCTTTAGAGTCACCAAGTGGAGGAAGAGGTTTTAGATTTGGAGGAATGACCTCTGCAGGAACTGTTTATAAAAATGTTAAAGACAATCAATTATTACAGGATCAAGAGTTTTTTGGGAAACAATTTTTAATTAAAGATAGTCTTACAACATTTGAATGGAAAATGAGTGGTGAGTCAAAGCAAATTGGACAATACACTTGTTTTAAAGCAACAGCAACAAAAAAAGTTGATGCTGCAGATTGGACCAATATGAGACGAAGAGGTGGTAGAGATGGTAGAAAAGATGATGATAAAAAAGATTCTACTGAAGCTAAACAAGATAGTACAAAGGTAAAAGGGGCTAAAGATCCTTTTGAAAATATTGAAATCCCTGAAGAAGTAGAGGTTACTGCTTGGTATACTATGAGTATTCCAGTAAATAGTGGGCCAAGTGAATATTGGGGATTACCAGGTTTAATATTAGAAGTTAATTCTGGACGTACAACAATTTTGTGTACTAAAATTGTAATAAATCCAGCAGATAAAGATGACATAAAAAAACCAACTAAGGGTAAAGAAATCTCTCAAGAAGATTATCAAGCTACTGTTAAAAAGAAAATGGAAGAAATGCGCGAAATGTTTAGATCTAGAGGAGGTCGCGGTGGAGGTGGTCGTAATTAATCATTTTAAATAAACCAATCAATAAAACTTATGAAACATATATTTACACTACTACTTTTATTAGTGGTTACAACTTCTTTTGCCCAAGTTAAATTTGAAGGCGTTGTCAAGGATAGTTTAGGCGTTGGTTTAGAGTTAGCCAATGTGGTTGCTATAAATCAAGAAACGAAGGCTTTAGAGTCTTATGCTATTACCAATGACAAAGGTCGATTTAAACTAAATTTAGATGTCAATTCGGCTTACAGTATTCAGGTTAGTTATATAGGAATGCAACAAATTTCTGAAACTATTAATACTAAAGAAGTTGATATTGCTAAAAATTATACGATGGCTATAGATAATAGTTTAGACGAAGTCGAAATTACCTATGAAATGCCTGTAACCATTAGTGGAGACACAATTACATACAACGCAGATTCTTTTAAAAATGGTACTGAAAGAAAACTTGGTGATGTACTAGAAAAAATGCCAGGAGTTGAAATTAATGATGATGGTGAAGTAGAAGTTGAAGGTAAAGCGGTTGGTAAAGTCATGATTGATGGTAAAGAGTTTTTTGATGGAGACACTAAATTAGCAACCAAAAATATTCCAGCAAATGCAATAGATAAAGTACAGGTTTTAAAAAATTATAGTGAAGTTGGACAGCTTAGTGGTGTGACTAATAATCAAGATAATATTGCTATAAATATTAAATTGAAAGAAGGAAAGAAAAACTTCTGGTTCGGAACTGTTACAGGTGGTTTAGGAGATTCAAAATCAGGTGAATTATATTTATTTCAACCTAAATTGTTTTATTACAGTCCAGAAAAAAGTATCAATTTTATTGGAGATTTAAATAATATTGGAGAATTGGCTTTATCACGTCGTGATATGTTTAATTTTTCAGGTGGATTCCAACAGCCTAGTCAACAAAGCGGAACTAATATTAGTTTAGGAAGCAATGATCTAGGATTTAGACAACTACAAAATAATCAAGCTAAAAGTATTGATACAAAATTTGCTGCTGCTAACTTTAGTTTTTCGCCTAAAAGCACTTTGGATTTAAGCGGATTTGCAATATTAGCAAGTAGTAGAATAGAGTTACAAGAAAATAGTTCAGTATTTTACACAGATCAATCTTTAGATATTCCAGATGAAAACACGTCTAGTAATACCAAACAAAAAAGTGATTTAGGCTTGTTTAAATTTAGTGCCAAGTATAAGCCCAATTCTAATAATCAACTTGATTATGATATTTTAGGAAGAGTGTCTAAAGACGAACAGTTAAATGGAACCTTCTCTAGTGTTATTGGACAAATTGATCAAAACGAAGAGACAACTCCTTTTAAAATAAATCAAAACTTGAATTATTATTACACCATGAACGAGGATAATATTTTTGCACTATCTGTTCAGCATTTATTACAAGATGAAGATCCTTTTTATAATGCTATTTTACAAAATGATCCTTTAAATAATAATGATGCTGATAATGATCCATTTGATGATACAGCTCAAGACTTAGGGTTAGATGGTACACAAGTAAGCTACGATGTTAATCAAGAAAAGCGTGTAAAGACAAACCAATTAGATGCTAAAGTAGATTATTGGAATATTTTAAATAAGAAAAGCGATATTAATTTTACTGTTGGTACAATATATAGTAATCAGCAATTTGATTCTAATTTATTTCAGACTTTAGATAACGGAAGTGATTTAGAAACAGACACAACACTTGAAGGTTTATCAGATGAGAATGATATTAAATATACTTTTAGTGATGTTTATTTAGGAGCACATTACCGTATTAAAACGGGTAAATTTACAATAAGTCCTGGTGTGTCAGCACATGCATATAGTGCAATTAATAAACAATTTGGTACAGAAACTACGGATAACTTTTTTAGAGTTTTACCAGATCTAAATGTACGTGTACAATTAAAAGGAAGTGAAACTTTAAATTTAACATATAAAATGCAAACTCAGTTTACAGATGTTAATCAATTTGCTGAAGCTGTAGTCTTAAATAGTTATAATTCGACGTTTGCTGGTAATCCTGATTTAGAAAGTTCTTTATCTCATAATGTTAATTTAAGTTATTTTAGTTTTAATATGTTTAATTATACTAATGTTTTTGCATTTGTTAATTACAGTAAAAACATTGATAATATTAGAAACGTATCAGAGTTTCAACCTGGATCTGTTATTAGAATAAGTACACCATTTAACTCTGGCTTAGAAGACGAAAGTTTAAATGTTAGCGGACGCTTTCAAAGACGATTTGGAAAGCTTCAAGCTAGTGCTAGAGGGACTTTTGGTTATACAAAATTTAGCCAATTTATAAATGATGAAATTTCGGTTAATCAAAATTACACACAAAGTTATACTGCACAATTGCGTTCTAATTTTAATAATGCACCAAATTTTGAATTGAGTTATCGTTATGGTTTAACTAATAGTGATCAAGGAGATCGTACAACTAAAATTTATACCAATGCACCTTCAGCTGAGTTTGATGCTTTAATTTTTAAAACGTTCACTTTTAAAACAGATTATACGTATAGTCGTCAGACTATTGATGGAGATAGTAATGGTTTTGGTTTATGGAATGCTAATTTAGCCTACAGAAAAAGTAGTGATAGTAAATGGGAATATGAGCTTAAGGCAACTAACCTTTTAGATACAGCTTCAAGAATACAAAATAGTAATGGAGCGTTTTCTGTAAGTACAAGCGAGTATTTTATACAGCCTAGGTTTGTAACAGCTAGATTTATTTACAATCTATAAATTAATAAGTAGACAAATTAAAATCCCTTTTAGCAATATGTTTTAAGGGATTTTTTATGTTTTATAAAATGTTAGTTTCTTGTTTTACCACTCGTTGATACGATTTGAGTCTAGTTTAATAAAAATAAAAACTAAAATAGTAAATCCCCAAAGTCCAGATCCACCATAACTAAAAAAGGGTAGAGGTATACCTATAGTTGGTATTAAGCCCATGACCATACCAATATTAATCATAAAGTGTAAAAATAAAATGGCACCAACTGCGTAGCCATACATTCGGCTGAATTGATTTTTCTGTCGTTCGGCAAGAATTAAAATTCTTATTATTAATAATAAAAAGACAAAGACGGTTAGGAAGCTTCCTAGAAAACCCCATTCTTCACCTACAGTACTAAAAATATAATCTGTGTGCTGTTCTGGGACAAAGTTTCCGGTTGTACGTGTGCCTTCCAAAAAGCCTTTTCCTTTGAAGCCACCACTACTTATTGCTTTTTCAGATTCGTTTAAATTATAAGCTACCGTTTTTTTCATTCGCTCTAATTTATCTGGATCTTTCTCTAAGCTTAGCCATATTGTAATTCGGTCTTTTTGGTGAGCAGGTAATATATTATCATAAAAAAATCTTACACTAAAAGCTAAAGCAGTACATAATAGTATTACTACAATAGGTTGAAAAATAGAAGGACGCTTTTTACGTGTAAAGTAATACGTTAATACAATTATTGCAGTTATTAGCAATGTGCTTGTGGCTCCAAGTTTTAGTGCGAAAATAGAGAGTAAAATAAGTAATACAGCAACTATTAGATACAAGTGTGGTAAACCTTCTCTATACAATACAAAGAAAAAAGCACTATAAACAATTGCACTTCCTGCATCAGGTTGTAACAAAACTAAAAAAGCAGGAACAGTAATTATGGCAAATGATTTAAGCTGGTCGTTAAATCGTTTAATATCAGTGTTTAAATCGCTTACATATTTTGCAACAGCTAACGCAGTAGCTACTTTAGCAAATTCTCCAGGTTGAAAAGTGAAGCTGCCAATAGGATACCAAGAGGTGGCTCCATTAATGTTTTTTCCAAAAACAAATAAGCCAGCTAAAGAGAGTAATGCTGAAAAATATATGATACTAGAAAAACGTTCGTAAAACTTAGATTCGATTGATAGGACTAAAATTATTAGTACTACAGAAAGTCCTATAAAAATAAGTTGTTTGCTATAATAATGAGAAAAATTAGAGAATTCTAGAGCTTCTCCAGAATGTGAAGCAGAAATGATGTTAACCCAACCAAAAATAACTAGTATAAAAAATAATAATATGGTTAACCAATCAAATTTGTAATATCTATCAGTTTGTCTTGACATTAATTTAGTTGATTTAGTCTTTGTTTAAGTCTATGGTATTCTTCTTGATCAACTACTTGTAATTGGCTTAAACCGTTTATATTAAAAGGTTCTCCTGAGTACGGTTTAGCATATTCGTTTTCTAGTGTGTGATTTAATACCCAATCTTCTAAATCTGTTCTACTAATACTTCCTTTTAAGTATTTTTCTATCATTAGACTTGTTATTTTTCCTGCATAACGACTTCCCCAATATCCATTTTCTACAAAAACTGCAATTGCAATTTTAGGATTGTCTTTTGGTGCAAATGCTACAAAAATGGAGTGGTCGGTAAGTTGAGTTTTGACACTGTCTATTTTTACAAAATTTTCCACTGTTCCCGTTTTTCCAACAATTTCGATGTCTTTAACTTGTAAAGATTCTGCTGTACCTTTTTCATATACCTTTAACATACCTTCTATAACAGGTTCAAAATGTTGTTTGTCTATAGTTGTGTGTTTTGGTGTTGTAAAGCTTTCAGGTAAAGGTTCGTCTTGAATACTTTTTATAATATGTGGTGTAAAGTAATAACCTCTGTTAGCAATTGCGGCTACCATGTTGGCTAATTGTATTGGAGTAGTCCTAACTTCACCTTGCCCAATGGCGTTAGACATGGTGTAAGTAGAATAAAAACGTTTAGGATAAGCGTTGCTATAAAATTCTCTATTAGGTATTCGTCCTTTTTGACCAACATATAAATCGTTGTTTAAAAAATTCCCAAGACCAAAACTTTTGACATGTTTACTCCAGTTGTCAATACCAATTGAAGCATTGTCATATTTATCCAGTATACGTTTGTAAGCAGTACCGAAATATGCATTACAGGATTGTTGAATACCTCTTGATAAGTCATTTTTTACTCCATAACCACAGTGACATTTCATGAAGGCTTTTTTACCGTATTTAAGACCATTATAACAAGTTATTTTTTCTTCAGTAGAAATCACACCTTCTTGTAGAGCAATTAGAGCATTCATTAGTTTAAAAGGTGAACCAGGCTCATAAACCCCTTGTAAACTTCTGTTAAATAATGGTTTTGCTATTGAGTCTCTGTAAAGTTTAGTATAATTTTCACTTCGGCTTCTACCTACTAAGCTATTTGGGTTGTAAGTTGGAGCAGATATCATAGCTAATATTTCACCACTTTCTGGTTCGATGGCTATAACACCACCTCGTTTATTGGTCATTAATAATTCTCCATAGGCTTGTAAGGTAGCATCTATGGTTATTTTAATGTCTTTTCCGGATTCAGGAAGTGTGTCAAATATTCCGTCTTTATAAGGGCCAATATTACGATTAAACCTGTCTTTTTGGATAAATTTTATTCCTTTTTGACCACGTAGTGTTTCTTCATAGGAAGCTTCAACACCAGCTTTACCTATTAAATCACCCGAATGATAGTAACTATCATTTTCAATGTTTCGGTTGTTAACTTCTCCAATATCTCCTAAAACGTTAGCTCCAATAGAGGTTTCGTATTTTCTAAGATTTCTTTTTTGTATGTAAAAGCCTTCATATTTACGCATCTTTTCTTGTAATACAGCATAATCTTCTTTGGATAAATGCGAGACAAATACATAAGGTAGTCTTGGTGAGTAACGGTAGGCTTTATCGTATTTTTTTATAAAAGTTTCTTTATCTATTTTTAAAAGATTACAAAACTCTAACGTGTCTAATGGTTTAACTTCTCTTGGTATTACCATCACATCATATGACGGTTGGTTGGATACTAAAAGCTGTCCGTTTCTGTCATACACAAAACCACGTTTAGGATAATCAAACACCTTACGTATAGCATTGTCTTGGTATAAATTATAATCTGTTGTTTTAATAACCTGTAAATACAGTAAACGACCTGTAAATATTAAGCCAACAACGACGACAGAAAAAAGCAGTAAAAATTTTCTCATTTAGATTTTGAACTAAAAATATATGTTATTAGTATACAAAGTATAATAGTAAATATACCTGAGAACAACGTGTTTTGTAACACAAAAATTATTTTAGAAATGTTAAAAATTTCTAATAAAAAATAAGTTAGATGATGTATTAAAACTAATAAGAAAATATAAGTTACACGTTGACCAAAATCTATGTTATTAAATTTCACTGCTTGGTGCTCATAAATTGCACCAAAACTAAACTTTAAAATAACAGGTCTAGCATAAGCTGTTAGTACTGCTGCTGCTGTATTTATACCACCAGAATCCATAAAAATATCAATGCTTAATCCTAATATAAAGCTTAAAAATAAAAATGTAAGTCTATTATTTTTAACAGGAAATAAAGCTATAAATAAAATGTAAACATAAGGATTGATATAACCCATAAAATTAATATTATTAAACACTAATACTTGAAGTAGTATTAATACAATAAACCTAACAGTATGTATGGATAATAGGTTATTCATTGGAGTTTAATAAATCGTCTATTAAGGGTTTGTCTTTGTTTTCTATGATACTAACATGCTCAAGATTGGTCATGTCGTTAAATAATTTGATACTAATTTCAAAATAATTTTTAGTTGCATCCAATTGAAAGCTTTCTATAGCACCAACTAATATACCTTTAGGGAAAATAGCAGATCGTCCAGACGTTATTATAGTATCACCTTTAGATACAACTGCATTTTTTTGAATATCTGTAAGTTGTATATAATTTGGTGATTGTCCGTTCCAACTTAAAGTTCCAAAATGATTAGAGTTTTTAAGTTGACCACTTATTTTATTAGTTGTGTTTAATATAGAAATTACAGTTGCGTAACTACTGTTGGTATTATCTACAATTCCGACAATTCCGTTAGTAGACACAACACCTAAATCTTGTTTAATACTATCGTTTACTCCTTTGTTTATAGTTAAATAGTTGTTTTGTAAATTGTAACTATTCTTTATGACTTTTGCAGAGGTAAACTTATATTTTTTTGAAATACAGTCGTGTCCACAAAAGTATTTATTGGATCCTGTTGATTATATAACAGCGACTTTAAATAGGTGTTTTCCTGTTGTAATTTTTCGTTTTCTTCTTTTAAACCAAAATAACTAGTTACCGAGTTGCTAGTATTATAAACACCACCTGTAATGCTATTAGCCGAGTTTATAAATTTGCTTTTATGGTAGTTGTGTGACTGTATTGTTAATCCAATAGCAATACCAAACAGCAACAAGAAAAACAAAAACGCTTTGTTTTTAAGTATAAAATTTACAATTTGTTGCATTTAGTTATAGTTACTACTTGATCAATACGCTTTTGTATTTAGCAATGTTTTTAAGTGTAATTCCGGTTCCTCTTACTACAGCACGTAATGGGTCTTCAGCAATATAAACAGGTAAATCTGTTTTTTGAGACAGACGTTTATCTAAACCACGTAACATAGATCCACCACCTGCAAGATAAATACCAGTATTATAAATATCAGCAGCTAATTCTGGAGGTGTTTGTGATAAAGTTTCCATCACAGCATCTTCAATACGTAAAATAGATTTGTCTAAGGCTTTAGCAATCTCTCTATAGCTAATTTGTACTTGCTTAGGTTTACCAGTTAAAAGATCACGACCTTGTACGCTCATGTCTTCTGGTGGAAGGTCTAAATCTTCAGTAGCAGCACCAATTTGAATTTTAATTTTTTCAGCAGTGCGCTCACCAACATATAAGTTGTGTTGCGTACGCATGTAATAAATAATATCGTTAGTAAATACATCACCTGCAATTTTTACAGATTTATCACAAACAATACCACCTAAAGCAATTACTGCAATCTCAGTAGTACCACCACCAATATCAACAATCATATTTCCTTTAGGTTGCATAATATCTACACCAATACCAATAGCAGCAGCCATAGGCTCATGTATTAAGTATACTTCTTTACCATTAACACGCTCAGCACTTTCTTTTACAGCTCGCATTTCTACCTCTGTAATTCCAGACGGAATACAAATTACCATGCGTAAAGCAGGCGTAAATAGTTTCTTTTTTAACGCAGGAATATTTTTAATAAACAGACTTATCATTTGCTCAGACGCATCAAAATCTGCAATTACACCATCTTTTAGAGGTCTAATAGTCTTAATGTTTTCATGAGTTTTACCTTGCATCATATTGGCTTCTTGACCAACAGCAATGATTTTACCCGAAATCCTGTCTCTGGCAACTATCGAAGGCGCATCAACTACAACCTTGTCGTTATGAATAATTAAAGTGTTGGCAGTACCTAAATCTATAGCGATTTCTTCTGTCAGGAAATCAAAAAATCCCATATGTTAAATGTAATTATAAGGCGTTATTATAAAGATGTCGTAAAAGTAATAAAAGTATGGTAATATAAGGATTTTATGTCTTACAATTTTTATTAATTGGCATACAAATAAAAGATACGATTAAAAAGTAGATTTGGATGTTTTCGTTGTCACGGAAATTATGCCCAACGCACAAAAAAAGCTTCGGTAATTACACCGAAGCTTTGTATATAAAATTAAATTTTGTCCTTGTAAAACTAACCGTTTAGTGTTTAAAATGACGTGTGCCAGTCATAACCATTGATATGTCATTATCATTGCAATAATCAATGCTTAATTGGTCTTTAATAGATCCTCCAGGTTGGATCACGCTAGATATACCAGCATTACCTGCTATTTCTACACAGTCAGGAAATGGAAAAAACGCATCACTTGCCATAACACTACCTTTTAAATCAAATTTAAAAGACTGTGCTTTGTGTATTGCTTGATTTAAAGCATCCACACGACTAGTTTGTCCAGTTCCACTAGCACATAATTGTTTGTTTTTTACCAAAACAATAGTGTTTGATTTGGTGTGCTTGCATATTTTAGAAGCAAAAATTAAATCTTCAATTTCAGTCGTACTAGGTTTAGTATCAGTTGCGTATTTAAAATCTTCAACAACATCTGTTTTGTTGTCTTTGTCCTGTACCAATACTCCGTTTAAACAAGTTCTAACAGATGTCTTCGGAAAATCGATATCATTTAAAACCAATAGTATTCTGTTTTTCTTTCCTTTTAAAATAGTTTCAGCTTCAGCCGAAAAAGAAGGAGCGATTACTACTTCACAAAATAAGGTATGAATAGCATTGGCAGTAGTCTCGTCAATTTCAGTATTACTAATTAAAACACCTCCAAATGCAGAAACAGGATCGCCAGCTAAAGCATCAGTATAGGCTTGTTGGACTGTATCACGTTGCGCAAATCCACAAGCATTATTATGCTTTAAGATAGCAAAAGTTGGGTTTTCACCTTTAAATTCTTGAATTAAATTTACAGCAGCATCAACATCTAAAAGGTTGTTGTAGCTTAATTCTTTACCATGTAACTTTGTGAATAATTCGTCAAATTTTCCAAAGAAAAATCCTTTTTGATGTGGGTTTTCACCATAACGTAAAACTTGACCTTTAGTTTCGCTTAACTTGAAAGACGCTAAGTTTTCTGTAGTATTAAAATAATTGAAGATTGCAGAGTCATAATGTGAAGATACATTAAAAGCTTTAGCAGCAAAACGTTTGCGATCAGCTTCAGATAAGTCCCCTTTTTTGTCAGTAATTAGTTCCAAAAACTCAGCATAATCTTCAACTGAAGAGACACAAATGACGTCTGCATAATTTTTAGCTGCAGCACGTATTAAAGAGATGCCTCCAATATCAATTTTTTCGATAATATCTTGATTGGCAGCTCCAGAAGCTACTGTTTTTTCAAATGGATATAAATCTACAATTACGACATCTATTTGTGGTATGTCAAAGTCTTTCATTTCTTTAACATCACCATCATGATTTTGGCGGTTTAAAATACCTCCAAAAACTTTTGGGTGTAATGTTTTTACACGACCACCTAAAATAGAAGGATACGACGTCACGTCCTCTACAGGAACGACATCAATACCAAGGTTTTTTATAAAAGTTTCGGTTCCACCAGTAGAGTAAATGGTAACACCTTGTTTGTTTAGTTCTTTAACAATAGGTTCTAATCCATCTTTGCTAAAAACTGAAATTAATGCAGATTTAATTGTTTTGTTGCTCATTATAGTTGTGTTAATAAGCAAGCAAATTTAAGTAAAACTAAATTGTTTTAGTTGAAAAATTAAAACCTTTTTCAACTAAAACAAGTAGTTATTAACATCTATAGTAATTCTGAAACTTTACTGCAAACAAATTCTAAAAAACGCTCGTCAGCTTCTGTAAAAGGGTCTGGAGTATTAGAGTCTATGTCTATTTGGCCTAAGTTTTCACCGTTTACAAAAATTGGAATTACAATTTCAGCTTTAACTGTAATGCTACAAGCTATATAATTATCTTGAGCAGCAACATCTGGTACTACAAAATTTTCGTTACTAACAGCAACTTGTCCGCAGATACCTTTTCCAAAAGGAATAATAGTATGGTCTGTTGGCTCACCAACGTAAGGTCCTAATTTAAGTTCGTTTTTATCTCCATTTTTGAAGTAAAAACCAACCCAGTTATAATAAGAAATGTTAGTTTCTAATAGTTGACATATTTGTAACAATTTATCATCATGAGATAAATTAGAATTAGAAACTATAGTTTCAACTTGAGGTTTTAAAGTTTCGAAAGTCATTTGTTTGAAAATTTTGGTAAAAGTATTTAAAAAGGCGTAATTTCAACCCTTAAAAAAACTTAAAGTTTATTCTTTTTTATTGAAAGCGTTAATAATAAAATATAAATCAGTTATAAAATTTATACTTACTTTTTTAGTAGTGTATGGTGTTTTATCTTTTGGATATAGTTATTATTTGGATATCTCTAAATCAGGGCAATATTATCCAGATTTTATTACAAACTTGGTCGCCAAACAAACTGAAAACTTACTACAAACTGTGGGTTATGATACTAAAGTCGTACCACATCCTAATGAGCCTTCTATGAAGGTAATAGTAAAGGGGAAGTACTTAGCCAGAGTTATAGAGGGTTGTAATGGAGCAAGCATTATTATTTTGTTTGTGTCTTTTATTGTTGCTTTTTCTGGTAAAATAAAAACAACTATTTTTTTCGCTTTAAGCGGAAGTGTATTACTGTATGTTGTAAATCTTATCAGGATTGTTGTTTTGTCTATTGGGTTATATCATTATCCTTGGAGGGAAAACCTATTGCATAGTGTTGTTTTTCCTGCAACAATCTACGGGATGGTGTTTTTATTATGGATGTTTTGGGTGAATCGTTTTTCAAAGTTTAATCAATAAAATGAAAAAGTATTTAAAATACATAGGCATTACTATTTTGTTTTTTTGTTAGCATTGGTTAGATGGTTTGAAAACGAATTATTTTACGATCCCTATTTGTTGTTCTTTCAAAATGATTATTTGTATATGGATTCACCACGACAAGAAGTTTTAAAATTAGTAGCTAATACAACGTTTAGGTATGTCATTAATACTTTATTGTCTATGTCCATTTTATATCTTTTTTTAAAGATAAAAGTGTGATTAAATTTTCAACCTTAATCTATGTTTTTTCTTATATTCTTTTGATAGCTTTATTTCTGTTTTTTGTTTTAAACCCAAAACAAGAAAACTATTATTTATTTTTTAACATCAGACGTTTTTTAATTCAACCAATTCTATTGCTACTACTATTGCCAGCCTTTTATTATAATAAACTCTCTTGATTTGGTTAAGTTGTTGACAGTCAAAAGACAGTAGTTGTTTGTTTTGTCTATATATATTATGTTATTTAACTGACAATACGTGCGACTGGTCGTAAAATTTTCTGTGAATTATGGATTAATATTAAATTTGTACTCCAAATGTTTTCTTTGTTTGAAGAAAACTATTTCCCTCAAATTTAAATTTTTAACCTATGAAAAAAACGACTTTGTTTTTTTGTGCACTTGTGTGTACAATGTTCTTTTTAACTAGTTCTGTAAAAGCTCAAGAATCTGATTTTGATGGAGATGGTATCGTTGATAGACTTGATGTTGATGATGACAATGATGGTATCCTTGATACTATTGAGTGTCCTGTTATATCTGGTGCAGCAAATGCTACATCAGATAATATTGCTTGGGAGCTTAATCAATTTAAAGTATTTACTATTGGAGGAAATACTAATGGTTTAGGATACCAAGAGTCAGGTTTTCAAAAAGAAGTTTATGATAGAGGTCAGCCATTAACAGTGTTAAACGGTGCTTTGGATTATTCTTTTACGCAGACTACTCCTGGGACTGCAACAACTACTGTAGGGTCATTTGCTAACGGGACTTTAGATTTTGAACATAATTATATATATAGAGCTACACCTGTACACCAATTTAGAACAACAACTGCTGGTGCTTTTACTTCAGGAAGTGGTCCGTCAAACGGATTGTATGTTTACCCAGAGGTAGGTAATCAAACAGGAGATTATTACACAGTTAATATTAATTTTACAGAGCCTGTAGCTTCCTTTAGTTTTGATTTTGTAGATGCTTATGATACAACTTCTAATACTGAAGTTATGAATTATGAAGTCTACGCTGATGGAAATTTGATTGCATATTTTAGTAATCCTTACATTGGTAATGATGCTGTTGGAAATATAAATTTATATGATGCTAATGGTACTTTTAAAGGAACTGTATTAGCAGGTCAAAATATAGAAAATACTATTGGTTTTGTTACTAGTGAGCCTGTAAGTCATGTTGCTATTAGACATATAGTTGTTTCGGGTAGTTTAGGATCTTCTACTCATGATCCTCATGGTCTAGATAGTTTAGCATATAGTTTTCTTTGCGAAACTCAATTAGATATAGATGTAGATCAAGATGGTATTCCAGATAATATTGAAGCTCAAACAACGCTAGGTTACATTGCACCAAGTGGCACAGTAAACACTTCTGGAGCAAACATTGGATTATATGACAACTATGGATCAGGATTTAATCCTGTAAATACAGATGGTACAGATTTACCTGATTATTTAGACACAGATACTGATAACGACGGTGTGTTAGATATTGATGAAAATGGACAGGCTAGTACAGTGTTAAATATAGATACTGATACAGATGGATTAGATGATAATTTTGATAGTGTTTCAGTAGTTTATGATGCTAATGATGAGGTTACAACAGGAATAGTAACAGACTTAGTAGCTTCTTTTGGTGACTTTGATGCAGATGCTTCTTCTGGTGGAGATTTAGACTATAGAGATGATTATTCTGCAATTATAGGCTCAAGCACTATTGATTTTGATGGTGTTGATGATTATTTAGTTGCTGAAGATATAGAGACTGGTGGATGGTCTACAGCTACCATTAGCGCTTGGATTAAATTAGACACTGGTTTTAATGCTATTGGTGATGTGGCAGGACAGCAAATGTTTAGAATTTTTGTAAATGCAAATAGAAGAGTTAGAGGGTATATTATAGGAAATGGTACAGGAGCAAGTACTGTTATATCTGACAATAGAATATCTGTAAATGAATGGCATCAGGTAACGTTAACCTATTCTGGTGTCTCAGGCGATTTAAAACTATATATTGATGGGGAATTAAATGATAATGTAGCTGTTACACCAGGAGTGCTTTCTCTGGCTTCTGCGCATAGTACTCCTGATTTTGCAATAGGACGTTATCAAAGAGGTGAAAATAGATATTTTAATGGTTCTATTGATGAGGTTAGAGTGTTTAATACAGAGCTAACAGAAGATCAAATACAAAGAATGGTTTATCAAGAAATAGAATCTAATGCAGGTAAGGTTTCAGGATCAGTAATAAGAAATAAAAATATATTTGACGAAGCTACAGGGAACACGATTGATTGGTCAAACTTACAAGCGTATTTTCCTATGAGTAATATCGTTAATGGAGTAACTCTAGACCATTCTAATTATGGAAGGAATGCTAAGCTTAAAAATATAACAACTATTCAAGATCAAACAGCTCCAATGCCATTCGAAACGACATCTAATGGAACTTGGACAACTGAAGCAACTTGGTTACATGGTGATGTTTGGGATATTGAAAATTTGCCAAATAATGATTGGTCAATTGTTCATATTAAAAATAATGTTTCGACTACAGAGTCACACACCAATTTAGGTTTGATTATTGACTCAAATAATACATTAACGGTTAATGATGATAATCAAATAAAAAACACTTGGTATTTAGAGTTAGATGGTATTTTAGATTTACAAAACGACTCTCAATTACTTCAAACGTCATTAAGTGAATTAGAAGTTACAAGTGCAGGAAAAATAGTAAGACGTCAACAAGGAACTAATAATGCATATAGATATAATTATTGGAGTTCTCCAGTTGGGGCAAAAAGTACAACGTCTAATAATACAAACTTTTCATTAGATATGCTTAAAGAAGCAAATGGAGATATTCAATTTGTTACAGGTTATACTCCTCCTGTAACATCACCTGCTACCATTAGCACTTATTGGTTATATACTTACAAAAATGGATATAATTATTATCAATGGGCTGCTTTAGATCAAATGTCACCTATTGAGCCTGGAGTTGGTTATACTCAAAAAGGAACTGGTGTAGGAACTACGGATTTTGAATATGTTTTTGAAGGTAAACCTAATAATGGTGAAATTTTAATTAGCGTTAATGATGCAGGAGGACCAGGTTCGGTTGGAGGTACTTCTAAAACAGAATATTTATTAGGTAATCCTTATCCTTCATCTATAGATGTTAGACCTTTTATTGATGATAATCAAGGCTTAATTAATGGTGCTGTATATTTATGGGAGCAATGGGCTGGCGAGAGTCATGTCTTAAGTGAATACCAAGGAGGTTATGCTACTTTAAATAAACTAGGAGGAACAAGAGCTTATCAATTTGTTGGTTTAAACGGAGAAGCTACTGCTGCTCAAAACGGATCTAAAACTCCTGAATTTTTTATTCCTGTTGGTCAAGGTTTTAAAACTGAAATTTTAGGAAGTGGTAATGTTGTGTTTAATAACGATCAACGAGCTTTTACAACTGAAGCTTCAGGAGATTCTCAATTTTTAGAACTAGTAACACAACTCAAAATACAACAGTTACAGATCTTCAAACTATACGATTAGAATTTTCTACCTCTGATAATTTAAACCGAGAATTGTTACTAGGTTTTACAACCGAAACTCAAGATGATGTTTTTGATTATGGTTATGATGCTAAAGCAAGTGAAACGTTTGCAAACGATTTATTTACTACTTTAAATGGAGAGGATTATACTATTCAAGCTTATTCGCCTATTCAGTCAGATAAGGTTATTGATTTAATGCTTAAAAGTGATGCGACAGTTACCTATACAATTGCTATGACTGAAACTCAAAATATAGAGAATACTCAAGATATTTATTTGTACGATACTTTGGAAAATGTTTATCATGATCTGCATACTGGTAATTATAATTTCAGTGCAACAGCAGGTGATGATGCTAATCGATTTAAAATTGTGTTTACTACAACTGAAACCTTATCAAATCAGGATTTTATCTCAAATAATGAAGTTTCAATTTTTGTAAGTAATAATAAAAATCAATTATACCTCAAAGGACTAGATCAAGATATAAAGACTTTAAATCTAGTCAACATGTTGGGGCAAAATGTGATGCAGTTATCTGCAATTACAGTAAATCAAGCCAGTTCTGGATTACAACTAAGTAATATAAGTACAGGTGTGTATATTGTAGATGTAACTTTAAAAGATGGTAGAGTGTTATCTAAAAAGGTGACAATAGATTAGATTTTAACTAATTAATAATAAAAAAAGCCTCAACATTTGTTGAGGCTTTTTTTATATTAAGAGTGATAGTATTACATCATTCCTGGCATACCTCCACCCATTGGCATTCCGCCTCCAGCTGGTGCTTCTTCTTTAATATCTATTAATGCACACTCGGTAGTTAAGATCATTCCTGCAACTGAAGCAGCATTTTCTAATGCTATTCTAGTTACTTTTTTAGGATCAATAATTCCTGCTTTAAGCATGTCTACATAGTTTTCTGTTTTAGCATCGTAACCAAAGTCTTTTTTACCTTCCATTACTTTTGATACAACAACACTTCCTTCACCACCTGCATTAGATACAATAGTACGTAAAGGCGCTTCAATAGCACGAGCAACAATTTGTATTCCTGTTGTTTCGTCTAAGTTTTCTGTTGTGATTTTATCAAGTACAGATTTAGCTCTCACTAAAGCAACACCACCTCCAGCTACAATACCTTCTTCAACTGCAGCACGTGTAGCATGTAAAGCATCGTCTACACGATCTTTCTTTTCTTTCATTTCAACTTCACTAGCAGCACCAACATAAAGTACAGCAACACCACCTGCTAATTTAGCAAGACGTTCTTGAAGTTTTTCTTTATCATAGTCACTTGTAGTTGTTTCAATCTGAGCTTTAATTTGGTTAACTCTGTTTTGAATTAAACTTTTATCACCAGCTCCATTAACTACAGTTGTATTGTCTTTATCAATAGTAACACGCTCAGCTGTTCCTAGCATTTCTAAAGTTGTGTTTTCTAAAGTAAAACCTCTTTCTTCAGATACAACAGTACCACCAGTTAAAATAGCGATGTCTTCTAACATAGCTTTTCTACGATCACCAAAACCTGGTGCTTTTACAGCAGCAATTTTTAAAGACCCACGTAATTTGTTTACTACTAATGTTGCTAAAGCTTCACCATCAACATCTTCAGCAATAATTAATAATGGTTTTCCTGATTGTGCAACTGGTTCTAAAACAGGTAATAAATCCTTCATTGTAGACACTTTTTTGTCGTACAATAAGATGTAAGGATTTTCTAAATCAGTAATCATTTTGTCACTGTTAGTTACAAAATAAGGAGATAAATATCCTCTGTCAAACTGCATACCTTCAACAATATCAACATAAGTTTCAGTTCCTTTTGCTTCTTCAACAGTAATTACACCTTCTTTTCCAACTTTACCAAAAGCTTTAGCAATTAAATCTCCGATTACACCATCGTTATTTGCAGAAATAGAGGCTACTTGTTTGATTTTTTCAGAAGAATCACCAACTTCTTTAGATTGCTTACCTAAATCTGTTACAATAGCTTCTACTGCTTTATCAATACCACGTTTTAAATCCATTGGATTTGCACCTGCAGCAACATTACGTAAACCTTCTTTTACAATTGCTTGTGCTAAAACGGTTGCAGTTGTTGTACCATCACCAGCTAAATCATTGGTTTTTGAAGCAACTTCTTTTACCATTTGAGCTCCCATATTTTCAAGAGCATCTTCTAATTCTATTTCTTTTGCAACACTCACACCATCTTTTGTAACTACAGGAGCGCCAAATGAGCGTCCAATAATAACGTTTCTACCTTTTGGTCCTAAAGTTACTTTTACTGCATTAGCTAATGCATCTACACCACGTTTTAATCCGTCACGTGCTTCAATATCAAATTTTATATCTTTTGCCATTTTTTTTAAATTTTGTTTGTATTAATAGTAGTTAAACTAAAAGCTATTTAGATAATAGCCATGATGTCATCTTCACGCATCATTAAGTAAGCTTTACCATCTAACTTAATCTCAGAACCAGAATATTGTCCGTAAAGTACTTTGTCTCCAATTTTAACGGTCAATGGTTCGTCTTTTTTTCCGTTTCCAACAGCAACAATAGTTCCTTTGTGTTGCTTTTCTTGAGCTGTATCTGGTATGTATAAACCAGAAGCTGTTTGTGTTTCGGCAGGAAGTGCTTCTACTAGCACACGATCTGCAAGTGGTTTAATGTTTAATTTACTCATAATATATAGGTTTAATTAATTTAAAAATTTGAATTAATATAAGCTAAAAATGTGCCAACGCATATGGACTGACAAACTTGCAGAAACAAAAAATGCCAACTGTAAAAGTTGGCATTTTTTTATTTTTTTATCTAGAATTATTTTCCAGATGTAGGCTCTATTACTTTAGTAGCATCATCCGTTGTTGGAGCAGGAGCAGTAGGTGTTGGTAACTCGATTGAATCACTTTCTAAAATTTTTGATTCGTTAGCTACACCATTTTTGTCAATTCCTAAACTTGATGCTAAAATTAATACAAGTAAGATTGTTGCTAAAGTCCAAGTACTTTTATCTAAAAAGTCTGTTGTTTTTTTAACACCACCTAATTGTTGTGTTCCACCACCTCCAAAAGAAGATGATAATCCACCACCTTTAGGATTTTGTACCATAATTACTACTATTAGTAAAAATGCTACTACTACGATTAAGAATAAAAAGATTGCAAATGTGCTCATTATATTATAGTATTTAGTCTTGTAATTTTTGTATTGCTTTAATTTGGTCTGCAAAGAAACCACTTTTTTCTGGATATTTCAAACTTAATATTTTATAAGATTGAATTGCTTTTTTATAGTTTTTTTGTTCCACATAAATACGTGCTAAGGTTTCTGTCATTAAAACCTCTGGTTGTATCATCTGTGCTTTAGCTATATTATGTGAGGATACTTTTGTTTTTTTAGCTTCAAGTTTTGGGTTTTCGATTATAAATTTATCGATTAATTCAAATTTTTTAGCACGTTCTTTGCTTGTAGTATCCTCAATTGGTGTAGGTGTTTCCCTTTGGATAGGTTTCAGTTTAGATAGACTTAACCATTCATTAAAACTGTGAGTTTCATTTCTGTCAAATTCTAAAGGTTTTCCTATTTTTAATATGGTTTCTGCTTCAACTTTTTCTGAATCTATGGTATCCGTTTTGGATTGCTCAACTACAGGTTTTTTTTCTGTTTTAACTTCAGATTTTGGTTGAAATAAATCTGGGTTTAAAGTTTGTTTAGTAGTTTCAATTTGAATATTTAATGCATCTTTTACTGATTGATTTGTGTTATCAGTCATGTCTTCTGCAAAAACATCTAAACTGTTTATGTAGGCTGAGTTTTGTTTTATGTATTCTGAAATTTCGTTTTGATTAAAGATTTCTGAAGTAATAAAATCAAATAATATACTTCTGTCTGTTGTATATGCAGCTGTTATTTTTAATGCCTGATTGTATTTAAAACTGTCTTTATTTTTTAAACCTTTAAGAAATAACGCTCTAGCTGATTGAAAATACGGAAACTCCTCTAGAATCGTTTCTAGATTGTTAGTTTGGTTTGCTGTTACAAGCTGAGGTTGTTGGAGTATGTTTGTTAGTTCTAGGCTTGTCATTGATTACCAGTTTGCTAATGAAGCATTAAATATGTCTTGTGTTAAACGCTCAAAAATCTCTTCGTAAGCCACCGTTTTTGTGGTTCCTGATAATAATTCAGAGCCTGTATAATCATAGAAAAAAGAGAATGATTTTTCAAAATCTTTTTCTGGTTCTTTTTTATTGTAAAATCTAACTTTTACGCCAATGGTTAGTCTGTTTTGTGCTGCTGTACTATTTGCTGTTGCAGTAGTTGGTGATATACGATATTGTGTGATTTCTCCTTCGTAAACTAAATCTCCATTTGAGTTAACAAGGTCCAAACTGGTTTGGTTTTGAATTAAATCTTGTAAAGCTCTTGTAAAATCTAGGTCTAAACCTGGATCTATTAATGTTGCGGTATTTTGAAAGTAATTAACTTGATAGCTTGTTGCAGATCCTGTATCAGCACCTGTAAAAGAGTATGCACCACAACTTAATACTGTTATAGTAATACAAAGTAATAATATGTTTTTAATGTATTTCATTTATGTTTTGTTTAAAATAACAACGTTGTATTACAAATCAAATTGTTTAATTTTTCTGTAAAGTGTACGCTCACTAATCCCTAATTCTTCTGCTGCTAATTTTCGTTTTCCGTTATGACGTTCTAAAGATTTTTTGATTAGTTCTAATTCTTTGTCGTGTAAGGATAGCGTTTCTTCTTCTTCAATTTCTTCAGCAAAATGGTATTTATCTGCAGCATTATCTGTTATTGCAGAGGTGTTGTTTGCATTTTGAGGTATGGATAATACTTCCATATCTTCTATGTGCTCTTCAAACTCGGTGTCGCTTTCATTTTCGCCATATATTTTCTGAATTAATGTTTCGTTATTTTTTTTAACGTCATTTGTGTTTCCGCTTTTCATTAATTCCATGGTTAGCTTTTTTAAATCATTTAGATCAGCTTTCATGTCAAATAAGACTTTGTACAATATTTCGCGCTCGCTACTAAAATCACTTTCGGATTTAGTCGAATTTATAACAGCAGGAAGGTTGCTTCCGCTTGGTAAATAGCCATGCAGAGTGGAAGCGTTTATGGTTCTGTTTTGTTCTAAAACAGACACCTGCTCAGCAACGTTACGTAGCTGTCTTATGTTTCCGCTCCAGCGATATTTTAATAATAATTGTATAGCATCATCAGTCAATTTTATAGTTGGCATTTTGTACTTTAAAGCAAAGTCACTAGCAAATTTTCTGAATAAAATATGGATATCCTCTTGGCGCTCTCTTAAAGGAGGAAGGTTTATATCTACTGTACTTAGACGATAGTAAAGGTCTTCTCTGAATTTTTCTTTTTTAATAGCTTCAAACATATTTACGTTTGTAGCAGCTACTATACGTACGTTTGTTTTTTGAACTTTACTAGATCCAACTTTTATAAATTCGCCATTTTCTAAAACACGTAATAAGCGTACTTGTGTGGTTAGTGGTAGTTCTCCAACTTCATCTAAAAAAATGGTTCCACCATCTGCCACTTCAAAATAACCACTTCTGGTAGCAGTAGCACCAGTAAATGCTCCTTTTTCGTGACCAAAAAGCTCACTGTCTATAGTTCCTTCTGGTATTGCTCCACAGTTAACAGCAATGTATTTACCATGTTTGCGATGAGAAAGTTGGTGTATTATTTTAGGAATACTCTCTTTACCAACACCACTTTCTCCAGTTACTAATACAGATATATCAGTAGGAGAAACTTGCATTGCTTTTTCGATAGCACGATTTAAAGCATGGCTATTTCCTATAATACCAAAACGTTGTTTTATAGATTGAATGGATTCCATGTTAGTTTAAATATTTTTAGTTCGTGTATTCATAAATAAAAGTTTGACCAATAGAGTTTGAAGGAGTCAAAATGCTGTTAACTTCAATTGGGTAATCGTTTTGGTTGACTTCTATATAATCTTGATAGTTATTTGAAAAACCTTGAAAAATTGTTTCGTCAGGAAATTGAGATGGAATCGTTGTAGTGTCTAATCCATTGTTAGAACTTTCAATTACAATATTATTCCATTGAAAAGAATTTAATCTGTATCTACCATATATAATAACCAAGTTTAAGTAATATGAATCTGAGAAGTTTTTAAGAGGGTTTATAATGCCTGTGTTATAATCAAAATTAAAATTATATTGAGTGCTTGAATTTGGTTCTCCATAAATCGAGTTAATAGAAGTGCAGTTAGAGTTGCTGAAGGTATAAGTGTTTTCTAGTATCTGGGTGTTGTTTTCGTTAAATTGTTTAAAATTAATTAATTGGTTGTTTGAGTTAAAAGTATATACTAAATCATTAGTTGGAGCTGTGTTTCCAGTATCTGTTGCTAAAGGTATAGTTATTGTATTGTTAGAATAATTTAGTGTTCTATTTTGGGTTATGTCACCAAAAATGGTGCTTTCAAATTCGTCAATTGATATAATTTCATTACTTGAATTGTAATTAAATGTAATGCTAAAATTTATCGTTCCTGAGGATACAGAATATTCAATAAAGCTAATCATGTTGTCATTAGAATCATAATTAAATTCTTGAAATAAAGTCCCATTATAGTTTATTTGTGTTTTTTTATAGCCTTCTTCATAAACGTATTCATAAATATTCCCTGAAGAAGTGGTTTTAGTTAGTTTAAATAAAGTGTTTCCATCATTATTATTGCTTCCACCTTCGTTATCATCTGTTCCATCAGACTCAGTTCCTTCATTAGCTTCAATAAAGTCACTTTCTAAAGTTTCGTTTTCGCAGGCTGTAAATAAGCCTAAAGCCAATATTATTAATAATATTTTTTTCATGATTTAGTTGGTTTTAGCGATAACTGTTTAATTATTTTTTGAAAAATCAATAGCCTCACCTATTAACGTAGCTTTTGTACAGTCGGTTATATTTACATTTACAAAATCTCCAATTTTAAAATTACCTTTAGGGAATACAGCTACTATATTATGTTGTGTACGACCAGACCATTGTTGATCAGATTTTTTAGATTGTTTTTCTACTAAAACTTCAACCGTAGTGTTTAAAAATTGTCTTGTTCTAAATTCGCTATGCTTAAGTTGTAAAGCAATAATCTCGCTTAAACGTCTACTTTTTGTAGCTTCAGGAATATCGTCTTCAAATTTACGTTCAGCTAAAGTACCAGGTCTTTCAGAGTAGGTAAACATATAGCCAAAGTTGTATTTTACATATTCCATTAAGCTTAATGTATCTTGATGGTCTTGCTCAGTTTCGGTTGGAAAACCTGCAATCATGTCTTGACTTATTGCGCAACCAGGAATAATTGTTTTTATGTTATCTATTAGAGTAAAATATTCTTCGCGTGTGTGTAAGCGATTCATGGCTTTAAGCACTCTGTTACTTCCACTTTGTACAGGTAAGTGTATGTGGTTGCAGATATTGTCATATTTAGCCATAGTTTTTATAACCTCTAGATGCATATCTTGAGGGTTTGATGTGCTAAATCTAATACGCATTTTAGGTTGTGCTTTGGCACATAACTCTAAAAGTTTAGCAAAGTCAGTTGCTGTCGCTTTTTCAAAATCTGATGCTTTTTCAAAATCTTTTTTTAAACCTCCACCATACCAAAGGTAACTATCTACATTTTGTCCTAGTAAGGTAATTTCTTTGTAACCTTTATTCCATAGGTCATTAACTTCTTCAATAATACTTTGTGGATCACGACTACGCTCTCTACCTCTTGTAAAAGGAACTACACAAAAGGTACACATATTATCACAACCTCTAGTTATAGATACAAAAGCGGTAACTCCGTTAGTGTTTAGTCTAACAGGAGCAATGTCTCCATAAGTTTCTTCTTTAGATAATATAACATTAATTGCATCGCGACCTTCATCTACTTCTGCAATTAAATTTGGTAAATCTTTATAGGCATCTGGACCTACTACAAGATCTACTATTTTTTCTTCTTCTAAAAATTTGCTTTTTAAACGTTCAGCCATGCAACCTAATACACCAACTTTCATTTTTGGATTGATACGTTTTACAGCATTGTATTTTTCTAAACGTTTTCTAACAGTTTGCTCAGCCTTATCACGAATAGAGCAGGTGTTTACCAATACTAAATCTGCTTCTTCAAGACTTTGTGTGGTGTTGAAACCTTCGTTTTGTAATATTGAGGCAACAATCTCACTATCACTAAAATTCATAGAACAACCATAACTTTCAATAAAAAGTTTTTTGGTGTTTTCTTTTTTTGAGGGATAACTAATGTTTCGCCTTGTTTGTTTTCGTCTATTGTCTTTTCCATAAATGTGTTGAAATCACTAACCTCTAATGAGTACGCAAAGATAGGATTATTTTAAAATTATGACAATCTGACAGACCTTAAATTTAACCTAAAACTTATAAAATTAGGAAGATAAATTTTTTTTGATATACCTTTGTGCTCATAAAAATCGAAGAATGGCGAAGAATTTAGTAATAGTAGAGTCACCTGCAAAAGCAAAAACAATTGAAAAATTTTTAGGAAAAGACTTTAAAGTCGAATCCAGTTTTGGGCATATTGCAGACTTACCTTCTAAGGAATTGGGAGTAGATGTAGAAGGAGATTTTGATCCAAAATACGAAGTGTCTTCGGACAAGAAGTCACTTGTGAAAAAATTAAAAGATCTTGCTAAAAAAGCCGAAATGGTTTGGCTAGCAAGTGATGAGGATCGAGAAGGAGAAGCTATTGCTTGGCACCTTGCCGAGTCTTTAAAACTTGAAAAAGATAAAACTAAACGTATCGTTTTTCATGAGATTACAAAAGCTGCAATCCAAAAAGCAGTAGAAAATCCAAGACAAATAGATTATGATTTAGTAGATGCACAACAAGCACGTCGTGTATTAGATAGAATAGTAGGTTATGAGTTGTCTCCTGTGTTATGGAGAAAAGTAAAAGGAGGTTTGTCTGCAGGTCGTGTACAATCCGTATCTGTTAGATTAATTGTTGAGCGCGAACGCGATATACAAGATTTTAAACCTGAAGCATCCTACAGGATTGATGCTGAGTTTTCAAATGAAGCTGGTCAGTCGTTTAAAGCTAAATTGCCAAAAACATTTTCGACTAAAAAAGAAGCTTTTGACTTTTTAGAAAGTAATGCTGATGCCGATTTTAAAGTTGCAGACTTAACTAAAAAGCCAGCAAAAAAATCTCCAGCAGCACCATTTACAACTTCTACTTTACAGCAGGAAGCGTCCCGTAAATTATATTTTTCAGTAAGTAAAACCATGACTATGGCTCAGCGTTTGTATGAAGCTGGTTTGATTACTTATATGAGAACAGATAGTGTTAACTTATCTGACGAAGCAAGAAAAGGAGCTGAAAAAGAAATCGTTGCTGCCTACGGTAAAGAATATGCTAAAGAGCGTAATTTTAAAGGAAAATCTAAAGGTGCTCAAGAGGCTCACGAAGCGATTAGACCAACAGATTTTACAAGACATTCAGTAGATATAGATTATGATCAAGCAAGATTATATGATTTAATTTGGAAACGTGCAATTGCTTCTCAAATGAGTGAAGCACAATTAGAACGTACCAATGTTAAAATAGAAGCTAATACACATAAACAAACCTTTACAGCAAATGGAGAGGTGATTACTTTTGATGGGTTTTTAAAAGTGTATTTAGAAGGTACAGATGATGAAGATTTAGAGCAAGAAGGCATGTTACCAGCAATGAAGGTGAATGAAACATTGCTAAATAAAATTATTACTGCAACCGAGCGTTATTCGCGTGCACCATACAGATACACTGAAGCGTCTTTAGTTAAGAAGTTAGAAGAACTTGGTATTGGTAGACCGTCAACTTATGCGCCAACAATATCTACAATTCAAAACAGAAACTATGTGGAAAAAGGAACTGTTGAAGGTGTTGAGCGTGAGTATACACAATTAGTATTACAAGATGGAGAGTTAAAGGATAAGACTTTAACAGAAAAAGTTGGGTCTGATAAAGGTAAATTAGTCCCAACAGATATAGGAATGATTGTAACTGATTTTTTAGTAAATCATTTTGAAAGTATTTTAGATTACAACTTTACAGCAAAAGTTGAAAACCAATTTGATGATATTGCCGAAGGTAAGGAGGATTGGAAAAAAATGATGAAGACATTTTACAAAAAGTTTCATCCTGTTGTTGAAGATGTAAAAGAAAATGCAGATAGAGAATCTGGAGAACGTATCTTAGGTAAAGATCCAAAATCAGGAAAACAAGTAAGTGTGCGTTTAGGTAAATTTGGACCTATGGTACAAATGGGAACTGTAGATGACGAAGAAAAACCAACCTTCGCTAGTTTAAGTCCAGACCAGCAGCTAACAACCATTACATATGAAGAGGCAATGGATTTATTTAAATTGCCAAGAACTTTAGGGAAATATGAAGATGAAGACGTTGAGGTTAATAATGGGCGTTTTGGGCCTTATGTAAAATACGGTAAGAAATATGTATCATTAGCTCCAGGTCAAGATCCTTTAAATGTCGAAATAGAAGATGCTATAGAGTTAATTAAAGAGAAAGAAATTGCTGATGCTCCTGTGTATCATTATAAAGGACATGGAGTTACTAAAGGTAAAGGACGTTTTGGACCTTTCATTAAATGGAATGGTTTGTTTATTAATGTTAATAAAAAATACGATTGGGATAATTTAACAACCGAAGAGATTGAGGAATTAGTTGATGCTAAAATTCAAAAAGAAATTGATAAAGTTGTCCATAATTGGGAAGAAGAAGGTATTCGCGTTGAGAAAGCGCGTTGGGGAAGACATAATATCTTAAAAGGAAAAATCAAGATTGAGTTACCTAAAACAGTTGATGCAAAAGCATTGACTTTGGATGAGGTGAAAGATTTAATAGAAAAGAAAGCGCCTAAAAAGAAAGCTACAAAGAAAAAGACTGCAACTAAAAAGAAAGCTCCAGCTAAAAAGAAAACAACGACCAAGAAAAAAACTACAGCAAAAAAGAAATAATAGAAATGAATTTTAATTTTCTTACTCCAGTTTCAGATACTGTTTTAGCGCATAATCAATTATTATCGCCTTTAAGCTTAGGGCAAAAAATTAAAATTCATTCGGTACAGAATGGTTTTCCAGATTTGGATAAAGTTAAAATAGCCATCTTTGGTGTTCTTGAAAATCGTAATGATATTAATTATATTGGAGAAGATTTTAATTTAAACGAAATTAGAAAATCTTTTTACACTTTATATCCAGGAAGTTGGAGTACGTCAATTGCCGATTTAGGTGATATTCAGAAAGGGGAAACGGTAGAGGATACTTATTTTGCTTTAAAAGAAACTATAAATACATTAGTTCAAAATCGTATTACACCAGTTATTATTGGTGGAAGTCAAGATTTAGCTTATGCTAATTATCGTGCCTATGATACTTTAATGCCAATGGTTAATGTTGTAAATGTGGACAGATCTTTTGATTTGGGTGACTCTTCAAAGCCTACCAAAAACTCAAATTTTGTTGGTAAAATTATTTTAGACGAACCCTATAACTTGTTTAACTACGCTATTTTAGGTTATCAAACATATTTTAACAGTCAAGAAGAGATAGATTTGATGGAACGTTTGTATTTTGAGCCCTATCGTTTAGGAGAAATATCTAATGATATAACTCTAGTAGAACCAGTAATGCGTGATGCAAACATTGTAACTGTAGATTTAGGTGCTATTAAAGCATCAGAAGTTAGTCAGAAGCAAAAGGTGTCGCCAAATGGTTTAGACGGAAAAGAAATTTGTGCAGTAGCAAGATATGCAGGAATAAGTAATAAAGTATCTTCATTTGGTATTTATGAATATAAACCGTCTCAAGATGATGAAATTACTTCAATGTTAATTTCACAAATGATTTGGTATTTTATTGAAGGTTTTAATTGTCGTGTTAACGATGATGATTTTTCAAATGATGATAATCACCAAAAATTCATTACTTTAGCCGAATCTCACGAATTAATTTTCTATAAGAGTATAAAAACAGGACGTTGGTGGATAGAAATTCCATTTTTATCAAATGTTAATAATAAATTAAAAAAACATACGTTATTACCATGCACGCACCAAGATTATTTAGATGCCTGTAACGATAAAATACCTGAAAGATGGTACAAAGCTTATCAAAAAAATAGTGTGTAATCGTTATGTATTAACAGATTTGCTGATTGACGATATTATAGATCGTTTAAGCGTTAAATTTTTACGATGAAATGTGTTTTTTTGCTAAAAAAGTTGTTTTGTATTAAATAAATAAATATGTTTACGCTCTTAAAAAAATTAAGAGTAATAAATTAACCTCGAGTTTTCAATGGATATGAAGAAGTTTGTATTATTAACAGCGGTTTTCGCACTTTTAGTAAGTTGTGGATCAAAAGATAAAGGACAGCTAGTAGGTGCTAAAGGAAAGAAGTGGCACCCAGAAAAACCTTTCGGTATGACATTAGTTCCTGGTGGAGCTTTTATTATGGGTAAAGCAGATGATGATTTAGCAGGTATACAAGATGCACCAGCTAAAACAGTTACAGTGGCTTCCTTCTACATGGATGAGACAGAAATCACAAATAGTGAGTATCGTCAATTCGTAGAATGGGTAAGAGATTCAACTATTCGTACAAAATTAGCAATCTTAGCTGATGAAGTAGGAATGACTCCAGATGATGGAGGTATTGGTGAATTTGCATTTAAAGATGCAGATACAACAGATACTTCAGCTTACGAAAAGTATATGATTGATAACTATAGTGGACTTGGTGAAACTGGTTATGAAGGTAGAAAGTTAAATTACGACATAGATTTGTATTTTGACACTGCAGAATATCCAGATGAATACTATGTGGAAGTTATGGATACTATGTATTTACCTTTAGAGGAGTCTTACAATGGACAACGTACTTGGGATGTGACTAAGTTTAAGTTTCAATACACTTATATGGATATTGCAAAAGCTGCAAAAAACAAAAATTTAAGTCGTAAAGACGTAGTTATTAGAGAAGAGGTTGAAATATATCCAGATACAACTGCTTGGATTAGAGATTTTGCTTATTCTTATAATGAACCAATGCACAATGATTATTTCTGGCATGATGCATACAGTGATTATCCTGTAGTTGGTGTGTCTTGGCAACAAGCTAAAGCATTTTGTGAGTGGAGAACAAAACACCACAATGATTATAGACGTTCTAGAAAAATACACAATGTTGGACGTTACAGATTACCATCAGAAGCACAATGGGAATATGCAGCAAGAGGAGGTCTGCAAGCAGCAACTTATCCTTGGGGAGGACCTTATGCTAAAAACGATAGAGGTTGTTTTATGGCAAACTTTAAGCCTTTAAGAGGTGATTATGCAGCGGATCAAGCTTTATATACTGTTGAAGCAGATGCTTATGAGCCAAACGATTTTAACCTATATAATATGGCAGGAAACGTGTCAGAATGGGTAGATTCATCTTACGATCCAGGTTCATACGAGTACGCTTCTACTATCAATCCAAGTGTTAATGACCCAAATAACAAACGTAAAGTTGTTCGTGGTGGTTCTTGGAAAGATGTTGCTTACTATTTACAAGTAAGTTCAAGAGATTACGAATATTCAGATTCAGCTAGAAGTTATATTGGTTTCAGAACTGTTCAAGATTACATGGGAACTGATGTTACAGCTAACTCAAGACAATAATAATTACTACTAATAACAACTAAAAAACTTAACAACTAAAAACTTAGAAATTATGGCACAAAAGAAGATTTCAACAATGAACATGGTCTACGGATTAGGAGCAGCAATTGTAATTATTGGAGCTTTATTTAAAATCCAACACTGGCCTTACGGTTCACTTATCTTAACAATAGGTATGATCGTAGAAGCTGTTGTATTTACATTATCTGCATTTGAAAAACAAGGTGGTGAATTAGATTGGTCTCTTGTATATCCTGAATTAGCAGGTGGACAAGCAACTACTAAAAAAGCTGTTAAAACTGAAGAGCCAACAGAAGCAGAAGGTTTATTATCTAAAAAATTAGATAACTTATTAAAAGAAGCTAAAATTGATGGTGAATTAATGGCTAGCTTAGGAACAAGTATTAAAAACTTTGAAGGTGCTGCAAAAGGAATTTCTCCAACAGTAGATTCAATAGCTGCAACTAAAAAATATGGTCAAGAAATGACATTAGCTGCATCTCAAATGGAGTCTTTAAATAGCTTATATAAAGTGCAAATGGAAAGTGCTTCTCGTCAAGCTACTATTAATGAAGAAGCTGTTGAAAATGCTGCTAAATTAAAAGAACAAATGCAATCTTTAGCATCTAACTTATCTTCTCTAAACGGAGTATATGGTGGAATGTTAACTGCAATGAATAAAAACTAATTAGTGATTAGTATAAACTAATATTAATAAATTAAACTAATTAGAAATGGCAGGAGGAAAACAGTCCGCAAGACAGAAAATGATTAACCTGATGTACTTAGTATTTATTGCAATGATTGCAATGACTATGTCAAAAGAAGTATTATCTGCATTTGGGTTAATGGACAAAAAATTTGATAGAGCTAATGAATTAGCAATAGCTTCAAATGATGGTATATTAAATCAATTAAATACACAAGCTGAGGAAAAGCCTGACGAATTTAAATCGGCAAATGAATTAGCAAAGCAGATAAGCATATTATCAAATGATTTTTACAAATTTCTAGGTACAGTTAAAGCCAATGATATTGTAAAACTAGGAGGATATGAGCTAGAAGATAATGGAGATCTACCTTACGAAGAAATGGATAAGGGAGATAAGTTAGATGAGTTATGGTTTACAGGTGATAGACTTACTAAAAGAGGTCAAGAAGTACTTGATAGAATCGAAAAGTATAAGTCTGACATAATTGCTGTATTACCACAAGAAGCTAAGTGGAAGCCTGTAATTGAAAACTTTGAAAAACGTTTTAGTACATCACCAGTTAAAGATAGCGAAGGTGTTGAGAAAAAATGGTTAGATTACCACTTCCAAGGTTTTCCAGCTATTGCATCTTATACTAAGTTAACAGCTATGCAAAACGATATTAAAGCTACTGAGACTAATATTTATAACGGTTTTCTTGGTAACTTAGTAAGTAATGCTACTTCTTTAAAAAATTATAAAGCGATTGTATTGGCTGATAAATCAGCATTCTTTGCTGGTGAAAAATTCCAAGGAAAAGTTGTACTAGGTAAATATGCTAATGTTGAACCTACTAAAATGAGTGTTTCAGGTAAAGATATTGATTTATCAGAAGCAATTGATTCTACTGGTGCTGCTAAATTAGATTTTAATGTTGGTAATGTTGGAGAGCATGAAATAGATGGTAAATTTACATTCTTAGAAGATGGTAAAGAACTAGAAATTCCAATTATTGGAAACTATGTTGTTGTACCAAGACCAAACTCTGCTACAATTTCAGCTGATAAAATGAATGTAGTTTATAGAGGTGTAGCTAATCCTATGACGATCTCTTTTGCAGGAGTGCCAGATAATAAAGTTAATGCTTCTGCATCAGGTTTATCATCAAAAGGAGGAGGTAAGTATATTATGACACCAGGTTCAGGTAAGCAAGTGACTATTAATGTTACAGCTAAACTTGATGACGGTTCAAGTGCTTCTGATAGAGCTGTTTTTAGAATTAAAGATATCCCTAAACCTTCAGGTACTATTGCTGGTAAGTCTCAAGGATCTTTACCAAGAAACAATGTTGAAATTGGTACTGTTAAAGCTGTATTAGAAGATTTTGATTTTGATTTACCTTTAACTGTAACATCTTTTAAAATTAAAGTACCAGGTCAAGCAACAGTAAATGTTTCTGGTAGTAGATTAAACGGTCAAGCTAAAGCAGCTTTAAGAAAAGCTAGACGTGGTGATGCTATTCAGATTTTTGACATTAAGTCTAAATCTTCAGGTGGACCAAGAATTAAACCAGCTAGTCCAATAGCTATTGAGCTATCTAACTAATCAAAACAAATTTGATTAAATAAATTATTAAATAAATTTCAGATGAATTATAAATCTTTATTAGCAGTTGTTTTCGGAGTATGTTTTGCATCTCAATCAGTTGCACAATCTAATCTTTTAAATGCTAAATCTCCAGATGAGATTGGTGTAAGAACAGAAGAACAAATAGCATTAGATAATGATAGACCATTAGAATATGGTTATGTTGATGATAGAGATATTATGTTTGCAAAAATGACTTGGGAGAAAGTTGTTTTAGATGAGCGTGTTAACTTTCCATTATATTACCCAGTTGATACTAATAATATTGGTAGTGAAAGACGTTCTCTATTTGATGTTCTAACTAAGGCTATTGATGAAGGTAAAATCGAAAATGTTTATAACGATTCATATTTTACTGGTAGACGTACAAAAAAAGAATTAGAGCAAATTAGAACAGCAGTTGATACTATGGATATCGGTTACGATCAGTTAAATGCTGATGGTTATGTAGATCCTGAGTATATTACAACTACAACTATTGCTTCTTATGATGTATCAGCTTACTTAATCAAAGGATTATGGTATTTTGATAAACGTCAAGGTGAATTAAAATATAGATTGTTAGGTCTTGCTCCTGCTGCACCAGATGTTAACTATGTTAACTCAAATGATGAAGCTAATAAAGAGCCAATTCCTTTATTCTGGATTTTTTATCCAGACGCAAGAAATATTTTGCATGAGTCTAAAGCCTTTAATGCTAAAAACAGTGCAATGCCTTTTTCTTTTGATCACATATTAAATTCTAGACGTTTTAATAGTGTTATCTATAAAGAAGAAAATGTATTTGGAGACAGAAAAGTTGAAGATTACGTTGCTGAAAACGCTTTAATGCAATTAATGGAGTCTGAAAGAATAAAAGAAAAAATTAGAAACTTCGAATTAGACATGTGGTCTTACTAAGTTTAACTAATTAATATATTATTAAAACGCTCACTTAAAAAGTGAGCGTTTTTTGCTTTTAAACAGATTAGATTTTTGTTTTAATTATAATATTTTTGCAATATGAAAGTAGATTATATAGTTGTAGGATGTGGTTTAGCAGGCTTATCTTTTTGCGAAAAGTTATTAGCTAATAATAAATCATTTGTAGTAATTGACAATAACTCTCAGCAATCTTCAATTGTTGCTGGAGGATTATATAACCCAGTTACTTTAAAACGATTTACTCCAGTTTGGAAAAGTGAAGCACAATTAGCAATTGCTTTACCTTTCTATAAAAGATTAGAAGGAAAACTGAATATCCTTTTAGACTTTAAAGTTCCCGTTAAAAGACGATTTACATCACTAGAGGAACAGAACAACTGGTTTGAAGCTTCTGATAAAATTGGATTAAAACCATTTATTAATACAAATCTTTTTGACAACGATAATCCACATATCGATGCTAATTTCAAATTAGGCGAAGTCTTTCAAACAGGAAGATTAGATACCAAGCAACTTATTATAAATTATAAAAAATGGCTTTCTGATAATAATTTTCTTATTAACGAGAGCTTTAATTACGATGAGTTAACATTAGATAAATTAGAAGTGAATTATCAAAAAATTACAGCTAAGCATATTGTTTTTGCAGAAGGTTTTGGTATGAAACAAAACCCATTCTTCAATGATTTACCACTTTCTGGAACTAAAGGTCAACTGTTAACTATTCATGCTCCTAACTTAAAACTAGATTATGTATTAAAATCTAGTGTATTTGTTATTCCTTTAGGCAAAGATTTATATCGTGTAGGCTCTACATATGAGCAAAAAGATAAAACCAATACAATTACCGAAGAAGCTAAAAAAATGTTACTAGACAAGCTTAAAACGTTTGTTAAATGCGATTTTGAAGTTATTAATCAGGTTGCAGGAGTTAGACCAACAGTAAAAGATAGAAAACCCTTAGTAGGTAAGCATCCAACAATACCCAACATGTTTCTATTTAACGGTTTAGGTTCTAGAGGTGTTATGATTGCTCCATATGTTGCAAATCAATTATTCAATTTTATTGAAAATAATCAGAGTTTAGATAAAGAAATTGATTGTAGTCGTTTTTTTAAACAATGTATTTATTCTTTCTTAGCTAATTTTTTATCATAACTCATAAAAATATTTATCCAAATATTTCTTGAAAGTCTAACTATAATTGGGTAAAACACAACTAATGTAATTATTATAGCTATAAAAGCTGTTGTCGTACTGCTACCTAAAAAGAGATAACTTATTATAAAAGCAGCAACTGCAAAAGCTATACCTACTCCATAACTAACATACATGGAACCATAAAAAAATGAAGGTTCAATTTTATATTTTGTGTTACAATTACTACAACGCTCATGCATGCTAAATAATTTGCTTATAGCATAAGGGTTAGTGTTTGTATACATTGATTCTTCATGACATTTTGGACATGTACCTGTGAAAATTGAATATAATTTAGAGCCTTTTTTAAACATAATATTTGTGTACTTTTGCCTTTTGTAATTAGAAGAACAAAAATATAACTTCTAATTTTTAATTTAAGTAACATAAGTCACAATTCAATGCTAAATATTCATAATTTATCAATTTCATTTCAAGGAGAATACCTTTTTGAAGACATCACTTTTAAATTAGGAAATGGTGATCGAGTGGGACTTATAGGTAAAAATGGTGCTGGTAAGTCTACCATGCTTAAAATTCTGTCTAAAGAAATGGAGCCTGATTCAGGTCAAATAGCAGCAGATAAGACTTTAAAAATTGGTTTTTTAAAACAGGATATAGACTTTATTTTAGGTCGTACTGTTTTAGAGGAGTCATATCAAGCTTTCACTGAAATTAAAGCGATTGAAGCTAAAATTGAACATATTAATACACAATTAGCAGAACGTACAGATTATGAAAGTGTGTCTTATCATGATTTAATGGTTGAGTTAAGTGATATCCAACATCAATATGAAATTTTAGGAGGTTATAATTATCAAGGAGAAACCGAAAAAATATTACAAGGTCTAGGTTTTAAGCGTGAAGATTTTAATAAACTTACAGATACTTTTTCTGGTGGTTGGCGTATGCGTATAGAGTTGGCCAAATTATTACTTCAAAATAATGATGTTTTACTTCTGGATGAGCCTACTAACCACTTGGATATAGAGTCTATCATTTGGTTAGAAAGTTTCCTTAAAAATTATTCAGGTGCAGTAGCCATCGTATCACACGATAAAATGTTTTTAGATAATGTTACTAATCGTACCATTGAGATCAGTTTAGGACGTATTTATGATTACCCAAAACCTTACACGCAATATTTAGTATTAAGAGAAGAGATTAGAACACAGCAATTAGCATCTCAAAAAAATCAGCAAAAGCAAATTGAGCAAACTGAAAAGCTAATTGAAAAATTCCGTGCCAAAGCCAGTAAAGCAACTATGGCACAATCTTTAATTAAAAAATTAGACAAAATTGATCGTATTGAGGTTGATGAAGATGATAATAGCGTAATGACTCTAAATTTTCCGGTATCCATTACTCCAGGAAAAGTTGTGGTTGAGGCCAATAATATCTCTAAAAGTTATGGAGACAATCACGTATTATCAGGTGTTGATTTAATGATTGAGCGTGATGTTAAAACAGCTTTTGTTGGTCAAAACGGTCAAGGAAAATCTACTTTAGCAAAAATCTTAGTAGGAGATTTAAAACATGAAGGAGAATTAAAGTTAGGTCATAATGTACAAATAGGATACTTTGCACAGAATCAAGCTGAATATCTAGACGGAAATAAAACCGTTTTGGATACTATGATTGATGCAGCTAATGAAACTAACAGAAGTAAGGTTAGGGATATTTTGGGATCTTTTTTATTTAGAGGTGAAGAAGCAGATAAATACGTTAGAGTTTTGTCAGGAGGTGAGCGTAACCGTTTAGCATTAGCTAAATTAATGTTACAACCATTTAACGTGTTAATAATGGATGAGCCAACAAACCATTTAGATATAAAATCTAAAAATGTTTTAAAAGATGCTTTACAACGTTTTGAAGGGACATTAATTTTAGTGTCTCACGATAGAGACTTTTTACAAGGTTTAACAAGTACATTGTTTGAGTTTAAGGACGGTAACATTAAAAAGTATTTAGGAGATATTGATTATTATTTAGAACAACGTAACGTCGAAAATCTTAGAGAGGTAGAAAAACGTACAGTTGTAAAAACGGAAGCTAAAGAAACACCTAAACAATCTTACGAAGACCAAAAGAAGCAAAAATCATTAAATAATAGATTAAGTAATTGCGAGTCTAAAATTGCTCAGCTAGAAAAAGACATAAAAGCTATTGATGTAGAATTAGCTGTTAATTACGACGAAACCGTAGCAAAACCTAACTTTTTTGAACACTATCAAGCTAAAAAAGATAAATTAGAGCAATTAATGGAAGATTGGGAAGATATTACGCTTCAGTTAGAACAATTTTAACATCAGTCTTTTAGCTTTTTTTAACGTTTAACCTTTAAACTATAAACTAATTTTGCGGTCATATCATCAAAACCAAATTCATGCGCAAAATTATCCTTTCTATTTTAGGTGTTCTTTTTATTATAGGTGCTTTTATAATTGCTAAAACTCTTATTGATAACAAAAATAAACCAAGACCAGTAGCAGCAAAAGTTATTAAAACTGTCTTTACAGATACAGTTAAAAACACAACCATACCTATTGTTATTCCGGCCAATGGTAATCTTACAGCAAAACAACGTGTAGAAATCTATTCAGAGGTACAAGGTGTTTTTCGTAATGGTAGCTATCTATTTAAACCTGGTCAAACCTATCGTAAAGGTCAAACGTTAATTCGTGTTGATGCTTCTGAGTATTATGCAAGTGTACAATCTTCAAAAAGTGACTTGTACAACTCTATAGCTGCAATAATGCCAGATTTAAGATTAGATTTTCCAGATATATTTTCAAAATGGCAATCCTATTTAAACAATTTCGATTTAAATAAAACTACACCCAAGTTACCAGAAATGAGTTCTGATAAAGAAAACTATTTCATTACTGGTCGTGGTATTATTACAAGCTATTACAATGTAAAAAACTTAGAACAGCGTTTGTCTAAGTATACCATATCTGCTCCCTTTACTGGTATTTTAACAGAAGCTTTAGCAACAGAAGGTTCTTTAATTAGAAATGGACAAAAGTTAGGCGAATTTATTAATCCTTCTGAGTATGAAATGGAAGTATCAATTAGTAAAACATTTGCTAATATTTTAAAAGTAGGTGAAAGCGTTGGTTTAACTAATTTAGACAAAACCGAAAATTATACAGGAAAGGTGTCTAGGGTAAACGGAAGTATTGATGCTACGACTCAAACCATAACTGCTTTTATTGAAGTAACAGATGATAATCTAAAAGAAGGGATGTATCTTGAAGCTAACTTAAATGCTAAAAGCATTGATAATGCAATTGAGATTGACCGAAACTTATTATCAGATAATCAAGAAATATTTGTCATAAAAGATTCTATTCTTGATGTATTACCTGCAAAACCTGTACATTTTTCTGACACAAAAGTTGTCTTACAAAACGTGCCAAACGGAACAATTATTTTAAAACGTCAAGTACCAGGTGCTTATTCCGGTATGATTGTAAAACCTTTTGACGAAACAAAAGACAACTAATAGCATACTATAATGAGAAACATAATTAGTTATTTTATAAAATACCATGTTGCAGTAAATGTGTTTATTATTGCTTTTGCAATATTTGGTATCCTTGGATATTCGTCTTTAAAATCTTCGTATTTTCCATTAACAGAATCTAAAATAATCAATGTAAGTATTGCTTATCCAGGAGCTTCACCTCAAGAAATTGAAGAAGGTATTGTACTTCAAATCGAAGAAAATTTAAAAGGACTTAAAGGTGTCGATCGTGTTACATCAGTATCAAGAGAAAACAGCGGAACTATTACTGTAGAAATCGAAAAAGGTGAAAATCTAGACTTCATGTTACTAGAAGTGAAAAATGCAGTAGATAGAGTGCCTACGTTTCCTACTGGTATGGAACCTTTAGTAGTATCTAAACAAGAGGCGGTTAGAGAGACTATTTCTTTCGCTTTAAGCGGAAAAGAGATTCCGTTAGCAACATTAAAACAATTAGGTCGTCAAGTTGAAAACGATTTACGCGCAATTGAAGGTATTTCTCAGATTGAAGTTTCAGGTTATCCTGAAGAAGAGATTGAGATTGCTGTCAATGAAGGAAGCTTATTAGCTTACAATCTAACTTTTGCAGATGTAGCCAATGCTGTAAGTACTTCTAATATTTTGGTAACAGGTGGAAATATTAAAACCGAAGCTGAAGAGTATTTAATTAGAGCCAATAACAAACAATATTATGGAACTGAATTTTCTAATATAATTGTAAAAGCCTCAGTAGATGGTAAAGTAGTAAGATTAAAAGACGTTGCTGAAATAAGAGATCGTTTTTCTGAAACACCAAATACCTCTTATTTTAACCAAGAATTATCTGTAAACGTTTCGGTTACCAGTACAAATAACGAAGACTTAATATCTTCTGCAGATAAAGTTAAGGAGTATATTACAAGCTTTAATCAAAAGTATAATAACATACAGTTACATATTGTAAGGGATTTATCCATAACACTTAATCAGCGTACAGATTTATTGACAGAAAATGCAATAGTTGGGATGATTTTGGTATTAGTGTTTTTATCACTGTTTCTTAACACACGTTTAGCCTTTTGGGTCGCTTTTGGATTACCAATTTCATTTTTAGGAATGTTTATTTTTGCAGGACAATTTGATGTCACAATTAACGTATTGTCGTTATTTGGTATGATTATCGTAATTGGTATTTTAGTGGATGATGGTATTGTAATAGCAGAAAACATTTACCAACATTTTGAAAAAGGTAAAACACCTAAACAAGCAGCATTGGATGGTACAATGGAAGTTATTCCTCCTGTGGTTTCGGCTATTATTACTACGCTGTTAGCCTTTTCATTATTCTTATTCTTAGATAGTCGTATTGGAGAATTTTTTAGCGAAGTTTCAGTAATTGTAATCCTAACCTTAGTAGTCTCTTTAGTAGAAGCATTAATTATTTTACCAGCACACTTAGCACATTCCAAAGCATTACAGCCACAAGTTGAAGAAGAAAACCCTTCAAAGTTGAAGCAGTTTTTTGCTAAAATGAGAGGGATTAATAGAGCTGGAGATAAACTTATGGGTTATTTAAGAGATAAAGTTTATGCTCCAGCCCTAGATTTTGTACTTCAATTTAAAATATTATCCATAGGTATATTTGTAGCATTACTAGTTTTAACTTTTGGATCAATAGGAGGAGGTATTATTGGTGTGACACTGTTTCCAAGTGTTGCTAGTGATGCAGTAACAATACAATTAGAAATGCCTAATGGTACAAATGTTAAAGTTACGGACTCGATAATTTCAATGATTGAAGAAAAATCATTCATAGTAAATGATGAGTTAAGCGAAAAATATTTAAAAGGAACAGGTAAAAAACTTTTTGAAAATACCAGATTAAGTATTAATAGTAGTTCAAGTGCTACACTTAGATTAAATATGTTACCAGGAGAAGAGCGTCCAGACGCTATAAAATCTTCAATGGTTTCAAACCGATTAAGTGAATTGGTTGGTCCTGTTGTAGGTACCGAAAGTTTAATTTTTGGTTCAGGTGGTAATTTTGGAGGTAGCCCAGTATCTGTATCTTTATTAGGTAATAATATTGACGAACTTAAAGCCTCTAAATTAGAGCTTAAAGCTTACCTATCAACCAATCCTTTATTAAAGGATATCGAAGATAATGATCCAGCAGGAATTAAAGAGATTAGATTAGAACTTAAAGAAAGTGCTTATCTGTTAGGTTTAGATTTAAGTACAGTAATGTCTCAAGTACGTTCTGGATTTTTTGGTGCGCAAGCACAACGCTTTCAACGTGGACAAGACGAAATTAGAGTTTGGGTACGTTATGACAGACCAAATCGAAACTCTATTAACGATTTAGATGATATGCGTATTTTAACACCAACTGGTGAGCGTGTTAATTTAAAAGACATCGCTAATTATAGTATTGCTAGAGGAGATGTAGCAATAAATCATTTAGAAGGTTTGAGAGAAATTAGGGTATCTGCAGATTTAAAAGATCCAAGTACAAGTACGACAGATATTTTGGACGATATTAAAAATAATTTCATTCCTAATTTGCAATCTAAGTATCCAACGATTAAAGCCTCTTACGAAGGTCAAAATCGTGAAAAAGATAAATTAGTAAGTTCTTTAAGTAAAGCAGGAATACCAATATTGCTGTTAATTTACGTTACTATTGCTTTTACTTTTAGAAGTTATAGTCAACCTATATTATTACTTTTATTAGTGCCTTTTAGTATGACAGCAGTAGCTTGGGGACATTGGATTTTAGGATTTCCGGTTAACGTATTATCCTTGTTGGGTATCATCGCTTTAATAGGTATCATGGTTAATGATGGCTTAGTATTGATAGGTAAGTTTAATAGTAATTTAAAAGAAGGTATGGCTTTTGATTTGGCGTTATCTGAAGCTGGTAAATCAAGATTTAGAGCCATATTTTTGACGTCTTTAACAACAGTCGCTGGTTTAGCACCATTATTATTAGAAAAAAGTAGACAAGCTCAGTTTTTAAAACCTATGGCAATTTCAATATCTTTTGGTATTGCTTATGCAACAATTTTAACCTTATTAGTTTTACCATTGTTTTTATCGTTTAGTAATACAATTAAACAAAAAACAAAATGGTTAATTACAGGAGAAGATATTACTAAAGAAGAAGTAGAACGAGCAATTAAAGAACAAAATGAAGAAAATGAACATTAACAAAAGCCTTTTACTTCTAGTAGTATTATGTGGTACTTCAATTGTAAATGCACAACAAATTTTAACTCAAGAAGACGCTGTAAAATTAGCTTTAGATAATAACTACGGAATCAAAATTGCTAAAAATGATGTCGAAGTCGCTAATAATAACACAAGTATTTTAAATTCAGGTTATTTGCCAACAGTTACAGCAGCAGCAGGTGCTACTTATAATTTAGATAATACTGAAGCAGAATTTTTAGATGGATCTATTACAGAGCTAAATGGAGCAGAAAGTGACCGTTATAATGCATCAATAAGTCTTAATTATACCATTTTTGACGGTTTAGGTAGACGTTATAATTACGAAAGTTTGAAAGAACAATATCAGTTGTCAGAACTTCAAGCCAGAGAAACTATAGAAAATACGATTACTCAATTATTTTCTGTGTATTATAACGTTGCACAATTAACCGAAAATTTAGAGGCATTAAAAGAAACCTTATCAGTTTCAAAAGATAGATTACTACGCGCTGAATATCAGTTTGAATATGGACAAAATACCAAACTAGGTGTTTTAAATGCAGAAGTAGATATTAATAATGATAGTATTAACATCATTTCGTCTTTTCAAGATCTAAAAAATGCCAAACGTGATTTAAATGTTGTTTTAGGTAATACTTTAAATAAAGACTTTACTGTAAATACTGAAGTTAACTTTGCTTTGCAATTTCATAGGGATAGTTTGTTTGAACAAGCTAAAATAAGAAATGTAGCATTATTACAAACCGAAAAAAATATAGTTATTAGCCAATTAAGTATAAAATCTAATCAATCGGGATATCTACCAACCTTAGGTTTAACAGGTAGTTATGGTTGGAATAAAAATAACAACAACGGAGCTTCATTTGCTTCTGTTACGACTACTACAGGACTGTCAGCTGGATTAAATTTATCATGGAATATCTTTGATGGAGGAAGCACAAAAATTAATGTTAGAAATGCTAAAGTAAATCTAGACACTCAGAAACTTCAAAAAGAAAATATCCTAATAGGTATAAAACGTGATTTTGATAACGCTTGGGAAGATTATACTAATAAGTTGAATATCTTTAATATTCAAGAGCAAAATATTATTACTTCACAAAATAATTTTGAACGTACTCAAGAGCAGTTTAAAATAGGTCAAGTTAATTCAATCGAGTTTAGACAAGCTCAACTTAACCTATTAAATGCAGAATTAAGCCGTAATAATGCAAAGTACGATGCTAAATTAGCCGAATTGCAATTATTACAATTAAGTGGGCAATTACTTAATGTTGATTTTTAAACTACTGATTTACAGTGTGATTTTACCGAATGATTTTTTGTTTTTAGAGTTATTTCGGTTAAAATCACCTCATAATATACTTGTTTGTTAAAGTTTTGTGTTTTTAATCGATTTTTTTGACTTTAAACCTGTTTGAGTGTATATTGTATTCAGTTAGTCTTAAATAGTTAACATGAAAACGGTAAAACTTACTTTAGTAGCACTTCTTTTTACCTGCGTAACCATCGCAGGAATATCAAATTCTGAAAAAGAAGCATTAATAGCTTTGTATGAAAATACAAATGGTACAGAGTGGACTAACTCATGGGATTTAAACAAGCCAATAGATACTTGGCATGGAGTAACTGTTATAGATTCTAAAGTAGTTAGCTTAAATCTATCTTTCAACAATCTTAAAGGTTCTATACCTTCAGAAATTGGACAATTAAGTAATCTACAAGTTTTAAATCTTAGTTTTAATAAACTTATAGGGAATTTACCTGAGTCTATTACTAACTTACAAAAATTATATTCTCTACAATTATTTTTAAATCAGTTAGAAGGAGAAATTCCAAGTTGGATTGGTAATATGACTAATTTACAAGCTTTAGCTTTATATAGTAATAAATTTACTGGAGTTATTCCACAATCTATTACTCAATTAAAAAAATTAAAATCTTTAGAATTAGGAAGTAATTTTTTAACAGGTAATATTCCTTTTGAAATAAATAACTTAAAAGAACTTAAAAAATTAAGTCTATTAGATAATCAACTAGTAGGTCAAATTCCTGAATCTATCGCAGAATTAACAAACTTAGAAGAATTAGTATTATCAAGTAATAACCTTTCAGGGCGTTTACCTTTTGAATTATCTAGATTGTCTAAATTAAAGTTGATAATGGTTAGTGATAACCTATTAAATAAGGAGTATGTAACGGTTGTAGATGATGCTCCAAATAAAGTAACATTATTCTTAGAAGATACAACTGTAGCTGCTAATAAAGAGTAAGTTTTAGTTAAATATATGTTTAAAATAGTCAGCTTTAGGTTGGCTATTTTTATTTTTGGTAAAAAGTAAACTATGTTTGAACACTATTTTCAATGTCCTTATTGTTGGGAAACCATCTCAATGTTACTAGATTCTAGCGTCTCAAAACAAACTTATATAGAAGATTGTGAGGTTTGTTGTAATCCAATACAACTAACACCACAATTTTTAGAGTCAGAATTAGTTGGTTTTGAATCGATTAATATAGAACAGTAAAAAAAATACATTTTTTGCTTGTTATATCTAAAAAGGGTTGTATATTTGCAGTCCGAAACAATTAGGTCGGCATTATGAACCGATAGTTAAAAGCTAAATTAATTGTTACGAATATTAAATCGCGGGATAGAGCAGTAGGTAGCTCGTCGGGCTCATAACCCGAAGGTCACTGGTTCGAGTCCAGTTCCCGCTACTAAGTAAAGCTTCATAGAAATATGAAGCTTTTTTTATTTTCTGCCCTTTAGATTATAATATTGTATTCAGCTAGTGTAGTATTTTATAATTTGAACACTATTATCTTAATATTCATATTTTAGCTAAATAGTTCTGGTTTTTGTTTTAAGGTTTCAATAGTATTTTGGTAGCCTAGATTAAAAATAGCGTCAATTTTATTCATTTCAAATGTACTATAATTAATAAGTTCTTCAGGATAAATAATTAAATCGCAATGTTTAAATTTTACCATAGACTCAGATGCTATTTTAATTTTATAAGCTCTATCTACAACAGAGTAGGAGTGTCTTAAATCTTTCATGCTTATTTTTTTAGCGGATTTACATATACGCCAATAATTTTATCGCATTCTTGTTGTAAAGGTTCTACCGGAAAGTTATTTAAAGTGCCACCATCAATATAAAATTTACCATTAATCTCAGTAGGTGTAAATACTCCAGGAAAAGAGGCAGATGCTATTATGGGTTTAATAAGCTGTCCTCTATTAAAAATTTTTAATGTACCATCAATCACATTTGCTGCAGTAATGTATAAAGGCTTCTGTAAAGCATTAAATTCGTCAACCGGAAAAAAGGTTTTCAAGTCGTCATAAAACTTATCAGAATTAATAAAACCTGGTTTGTTTCTTGCATAACGTGTGGTATTAAATATGGAAGTACTCTTAAAAAGGTTAGTATGTCAGACCAATGGACATCAGCCGCATATAAAGCACCTACAATAGCACCTGCACTTGTACCAGAAACATGGGTTGGTTTTATATTGTATTCTTCTAATGCTTTAATCACACCAATGTGTGCTGCACCTCTTGCTCCTCCTCCAGAGAGGACTAAACCTATACTCATTTTATGTTTTTTTAATGATTGAAATTAAACGTTACTGTTTTATTGTCTGATCAAATCAAATTTAATTAGACCACCATCAATTGATGCTTTGGTTAAAAGTCCATTTTTATAATGAAAAATTCCAGCTTTACCTTTTTCATTTATTTTTTTGTAAACATGATTTCCCATAGCAATAATGCTATTAAACTGTCCAGTTTGTTCAGAATAGCATTTGCTGATATTAATGGGTTCGTTAAAATACAACTGAATGGTAGAAAAATTAATCACAGCATCAATAGTTTCTTCATTGTTATCATCTACTAATACTTTATAATTACCATCTACTTTTTTTGTTTTTGTACTTGCATGTGGATTATTATTAACTGTGATTTTGACATCAGCAGTTTCAAGATTCTTGGACTTAAATGTAACATCATAATTATATTTAACAATTATATTTTTAATAATTCTAGCTTCAATTGTAGTAGCGCTTTGGTAGTTAATACTGTTGTTAGTTATTGTTTTTGTGGCTTTAAGACTACCAATAGTTTTATTGTTTCTTACTACATTAAAGTTTATGGTGTTCTCTTTGGATTCTGTAAATTCGGTAAAACCGAATAAAGAAACACTAGTAATTATAAGTAATAAGTTGCGCATATTTTATAAATTGAATGAACTCAACGAGTTCTAAACTTACACAAATTACAATAATTTTTATAAATAAAAATTTGATTATTATCATCTAGACTTAAGTTTAACTATAATTTATAGGCATAAAAAAAGCCTCACAATTTGTGAGGCTTTTTTTATGCTTAAGCTAAAATATTATTTTGTTGTAATAGGAAACTCTGCAATTGTAGTATCCCAACCAATTTTTAAATGCACTGTATTTTTTGAAGCCTCATATAATGCAATAGATAAGTTTTCGATAACTTTATCACTTTTAGTAACAGGAACAGTAACACTAGCAACATCCTTACTAGCATCATAACCATAGTTTCCCCAACCATCTAAAACAGTGTTTAGTTTTAAAGTCCACTCTGTAGCAGTAGGTATAACTATAATAGTGTAACGTCCAGCTTTGATGTTTTTACCACCAAAAGTCACATCATTATTAAATAAAATTTCAGTAGATTCATTAGCTCCAACTCTCCAAGCTTCACCAAATTTAAGTAACTCTCCAAAAACGACTCTGTCTTTTTTTGCAGGCCTAGAATAAGTTACACGTATTTGTGGTTCTAAAGCAGTTTTTTCAGCTTCAGTTTTCTTAAAAGCTCTGTGTGGTGCTCCATCAGGATAGTATGCACGATCCATTGTGCTTTTATCCATTTTTTTAAACTCTTGAGCATTAACAGTAGATGCTGTTACAATAATTGCGATAATAAATAATAATTTTTTCATTTTAGTTGTTATTTAGATTAATTATATTTTCTGTTTTTATTGTTGAAAGTTCTTTAAGCTCACCAGCTTCATATAATTTAGGTAAGTCCTTTAAAGGTGTTCCAACTTTAGCTTCGTAATTAACATAATCTTGAAACGTAATACCATCAATAATTCTTGTATTGTAAGCACTTCTAAATCTTACGCCACCTTTATTAACTTTATAGCTATAAGCTAAATAGTCTATTTTTTTTGTGTGTTTATTAATCCAATAATTAAAGACATCATCATGATCTTCTCCACCACCAGCTTCGTCAAAAGTCACCTCAATAACATCATAAGATTTGTTTTTTATTGTTGTGGTTTCAATAAACTTGGTGTTAACCGCTTTGTCATTTAATTTGTACGGTAAAGTCGCAAAATATATCACCGAATTAATAGCTCCTGTTGCGCTATTAATGTCCTTTTTACTTAATGTTACAACACTATCATTTATGGTTCTAAAAAACGTTCCGTTTTTTAAGACATCAGTGATTTGTTTATTTTCTTTTAGGTAGCTTTTAGTGTACTTAAAGTCCAAACCGTTATTTTTAAATTGGTAGTTTACACCTCTAAAACTAAAGGCATAGTTAGCAGTGTCAAACAATGGACCACCATGTGCAGCTATTGTAGCTTTTAAAATGGTTTCAGCAGGACTTAAATTAACCTTGTTAGACGTCGTAATTGTGTCTTTTTTTATTGTTGTCTCTTCTTTTGTAGTCTTGTTATTACAAGCACAAAGTAAAAGTACAGCAGATAAGGTTATTACAGATTTTAAGGTTGACATTTGGATATTTTTATATAAAACTAATGGATTTGTCGTTTTAAAACACAGACCTTTCAGTTAATTAATAAAACTTTAAGACATTAATTTGATTGATAAATTTGAAAAAAGAAGAATTAAACTAAACTCAAAATATTTTACTTTTGTAAAATGGTAGATAATTTTGAAAATGAATACTTCGGAATAGGCATTCAAAACGGAAAAACACCCGAAAATTTAGGCGTCCTTTGGCGTACAGCGCAAAATTTAGGAGCTAGTTATATTTTTACTATCGGAAACAGATATGCTAAACAAGCTTGTGACACGCATAATGCTGTAAAGGCAATGCCATATTTTCATTATAAAACTTTTGAAGATTTTTATAATAACATACCCAAAGGAGCAAGGTTAGTAGGTGTTGAGTTGGATGACACAGCTGTAGACCTAGAAACCTTCCATCATCCTAGACGTTGTGTGTATTTATTGGGAGCAGAAGACCATGGATTATCTAAGGAAGCTATTGAAAAAAGTCATTTTTTAGTTAAATTTAAGTCAGAATTAAGTTTAAATGTAGCTGTTGCAGGAAGTATTGTGATGTATGATAGAGGAATAAACAAACCAAGGTCGTAACTTTGCGGTCTATTAAATTAAAGTAAAATGAAACATAAAGCAGGTTTTGTAAATATAATCGGAAATCCAAATGTGGGTAAATCTACATTAATGAATGCGTTTGTTGGTGAAAAATTATCCATAATCACTTCTAAAGCCCAAACGACTAGACATCGTATTTTAGGGATTGTAAATGGTGAAGATTTTCAGGTGGTATTAAGTGATACACCAGGTATTATTAAACCAGCTTACGAGCTGCAAGCCTCAATGATGGATTTTGTTAAGTCTGCTTTTGATGATGCTGATGTTTTAATTTATATGGTAGAAATTGGTGAAAAAGAATTAAAAGATGAGGCTTTTTTTAATAAAATCACCAATGCTAAAATCCCTGTTTTATTACTTTTAAATAAAATAGATAAATCTAATCAAGAGCAATTGGAAGAGCAAGTTCAAGCTTGGTCGGCAAAAGTACCAAATGCTGAGATTATTGCAATATCTGCTTTAGAAGGCTTTAATGTTAAAGAAGTTTTTGATCGTATTATCGAGCTATTACCAGAGTCGCCTGCATTTTATCCAAAAGACCAGTTAACAGATAAGCCAGAACGTTTTTTTATAAACGAAACGATTCGTGAAAAAATCTTAATGCATTACAAAAAGGAAATTCCTTATGCTGTAGAGATTGATACTGAAGAGTTTTTTGAAGAAGAACAGATTATACGTGTAAGATCTGTAATTATGGTGGAGCGCGAAACCCAAAAAGGAATCATAATTGGTCATAAAGGATCTGCTTTAAAACGTGTAGGTGTTGAGGCTAGAAAAGATTTAGAAAAGTTTTTTGGTAAGCAAATTCATTTAGAATTATATGTAAAGGTTAACAAAAACTGGAGAAGTAATCAGCGTCAGCTGAAACGTTTTGGTTACAATCAGTAGTTAATTTTAATGTTATCGTTATTTGGGTTTAACTTTAGGTTAAAGCGATAGTTTCATCTTTATGGTTTATATAAAAACCAACTTAAAAATGAAACATTTAAAACACACATTACTATTATTTTCGTCTTTACTATTATTACATTGCTCTGATGACGACGATGGTAATGTAGATGCTATTATCGATCCAGTTAATACTGAAGTTAATTTTCAATACAAAACAACCATCAATGTTGGAGGCGAAGCTTCCGCAGAGATTTCTGCTTTTGACGCTTCTACAAACAAGTTATTTGTAACTAATGCAGAGTTAAACGAAATTTCTGTTTATAACATTTCAGATTTAGATACACCAGTTCAAGAGTCTTCAATAAGTTTAAATGCGTTTGGAGCACCTAATAGTGTTGCTGTCCTTAACGGAAAGTTAGCAGTAGCAGTTGAAGCTGCAACAAAACAAAACCCTGGACAAATTCATGTTTATAATACTTCGGATTTATCTTTAGATAATCAATATACTGTTGGTGCTTTACCAGATATGGTTACGTTTTCTAAAGATGGTAATTATATTTTATCTGCTAATGAAGGTGAGCCTAACGATGATTATACTATAGATCCCATGGGAACAGTTAGTATCATAGACTTAAACGATGATACGGTTACCACTTTAGACTTTTCTACCTTTACGTCTCAAGATGCTAATTTAACGTCTCAAGGGTTTAGAGTTTTTGGTCCAAATGCAACTTTGGTACAAGATGTTGAACCAGAATATATTGCTGTTTCTTACGACTCTCAAACTGCTTGGATCTCTCTACAAGAAAATAATGGTATTGCTAAAGTTAATTTAATCACTAAAGTAATTGAAGCTATTTATCCTTTAGGATATAAAGACTACAATTTAGCTCAAAACTCTATTGATGCTAGTGATAAAGATGAGGTTACAGAACTTAAAAATTGGCCTGTAAAAGGTATTTATATGCCAGATGCTATTGTATCTGTAAATATTAACGGAACAGATTATGTGATTTCTGCTAACGAAGGAGACTCTAGAGACTACGATGGTTTCAGTGAAGAAGAGCGTTTAAAAGATTTAACTTTAGACCCAACAGTATTTCCTGCGACATTAGATTATTTAGCAGACGAGAATCTTGGACGCTTAAAAACAACAACAACGTTAGGAGATATTGATAACGATGGAGATATAGACGAGATATATAGCTATGGAGCTCGTTCTTTTTCTATATGGAATGCAAATGGCGCTCAAGTGTATGATAGCGGAAACGATATTGCAACTCAAATTTTAGCTAATACACCAAGTCGTTTTAACTGGGATTGGGAAGATAACGAAAACGATAAACGTAGCGATGATAAAGGTGCAGAACCAGAAAGTGTTACTGTTTTAAATATCGCAGACCAACGTTATATTTTATTTGTTGGTTTAGAAAGAAATTGTCAAGTCATGGTTTATGACATTACTAATCCAGCAGCACCTACTTTTTTATCTATATTATCTCATGATGGAGATTATGCTCCAGAAGGTTTATTAGTTGTACCAGCAGCAGATAGTCCAACCGGAAAAGATTTATTAATTGTATCTAATGAAGATAGTGGAACAGTTAGTTTCTACGAGAATCAGCAGTAGTAATACATTTTAACTCATGTAAAAAAGCTTCAGTTTAAACTGAAGCTTTTTTTATTCGTCTAAAACAAGGCTCATAAAAGTATATAAATTAGTCATTTCAGATTGGTTGGAGGTTTTACTAATTCGACCTGAAAAGTATAACACAAACCATAAAATAACCATAAATACTATTCCCCAAAGTTGTAAATGGTAATCTACTTTAAGCGCATAATTAGAATACGCCCAAACGCAAAAGGCAATAAATAAACCAGCAATAACAAAATGTAAAAACATAAATAAAGTCCAAACGGTAGGGTTTGGACCAAATAATCCATACAACTGACTTGTATAATTATCTAATGCATTTATTTCTAAATGTAATTGTGGTGACCAAAAATGCTGTTGTGCTTTTGGCAGTTTAATAAATACATGATCGTCTATTCTAGAGACAATAAATTGGCTTTGATTATGCTTTTTGGCTTCAAAAGCCTCTAAAACAGAGCTGTGATCTTTATTTATTTTTATTTTAAATCGTGGTCGTAGCACGACTTGGTTTAAGTTTTCGTTCATAAATATCTCATAATGAAAGTAAAATACTATTTTTTCTCAAACTAAACACTACCTTTGCATTCGCTTACAGGATATGTAATGCATAAAAACTTAAAATTATGAGCAGTATAGTAGCTATCGTCGGAAGACCAAATGTTGGTAAATCTACCTTTTTTAATCGTTTAATACAACGTCGTGAGGCAATCGTCGACGCAGTTAGTGGTGTGACTAGAGATAGACATTACGGAAAAAGTGATTGGAATGGAAGAGAATTTTCTTTAATTGATACAGGAGGATACGTTAAAGGTAGTGATGATATTTTTGAAGCTGAAATTGATAAGCAAGTAGAATTAGCTATTGATGAAGCGGATGCCATAATATTTATGGTAAGTGTAGAAGATGGTGTTACAGGAATGGATGAAGATGTTGCCAAATTACTACGTAAAGTAACTAAACCAGTGTTTTTAGTTGTAAACAAAGTAGATAACGGTAAACGTGAAGAAGATGCTGTAGAGTTTTACAACCTTGGACTTGGGGATTATTTTAGTGTTGCAAGTATAAATGGGAGTGGTACAGGAGATTTACTAGATGCTTTAGTAAAAGCTTTACCAGAAAATGAAGAAGAAGAAATAGAAGATACTTTACCAAGATTTGCTGTTGTTGGACGTCCAAATGCAGGAAAGTCATCATTTATTAATGCGCTTATTGGTGAAGATAGATATATAGTTACAGATATTGCAGGAACAACTAGAGATGCAATTGATACTAAATATAACCGTTTTGGATTTGAGTTTAACTTAGTAGATACTGCTGGTATCCGTAAAAAATCTAAAGTTAAAGAGGATTTAGAGTTTTACTCTGTAATGCGAAGTGTACGTGCAATAGAGCATGCAGACGTTTGTTTATTAGTAGTTGATGCTACAAGAGGTTTTGATGGTCAAATTCAGAATATATTTTGGTTAGCACAACGTAACCGTAAAGGTATTGTGGTGTTAATTAACAAATGGGATTTAGTAGAAAAGGATCATAAATCTACTACTGAGTTTGAAAAGTACATCAAAAAACAATTAGAACCTTTTACAGATGTACCAATTGTATTTATTTCTGCTTTAACAAAACAACGTATTTACAAAGCTATTGAAACTGCTGTTGAGGTTTATAATAATCGTACAAAGCGAATTAAAACTAGTGAGTTAAATGAAACGTTGTTGCCTATTATAGATAACTATCCACCACCAGCTTACAAAGGTAAGTTTGTTAAGATTAAGTATATTATGCAACTGCCTACACCACAGCCTCAGTTTGCTTTTTTCTGTAATTTACCACAATATGTGCGTGAAGGTTATAAACGTTATTTAGAGAATAAATTACGTGAAATCTATGACTTTAAAGGTGTGCCAATTAGCGTATACATGCGTAAAAAATAATCATTCAAAAATTATTTTTAAGTTCCAATTGTACAGTAATTAAATTACAAAAATTATTTTCGTTTTCAAATTATAAGTAGTTACTTTATTTTTTAAAAACCAACCCCAAATAATGCGTAATCTACTTATTATTGGTGCACTATTGTGTACAGTATTTTCATTTAGTCAATCCAAAGAATTTAGTATTAAAGGTCAAGTTTTAGATGGCTTAGACCAATCACCTTTAGAAGCTGCTACAGTTTATTTAGAGCGAGCTAAGGATAGTAGCTTAGTAACTTACACTATAACCAATAAAGATGGAAGCTTTGAGCTAGAGGATCAAACCAGTCTAGAAAACCTAAATTTATTGGTGTCTTATGTTGGATATCAATCATACAAACAAAAAGTAGCAATTAATAAATCGGTTATAAATTTAGGAGATATTAAACTTCAAATTAGTAATTCGTTAGATGAAGTTTTAATACAATCTTCAGCTCCTGTTACTATCAAACAAGATACTTTAGAATTTAATGTCAATTCTTTTAAAACTAAAAAAGATGCCACTGTTGAAGATTTACTTAAGCAATTACCAGGAGTAGAAATTGACGAAGAAGGTAAGATTAAAATTAATGGAAAAGCGGTTAATAAAATATTAGTAAACGGAAAGTCTTTTTTGGTAAAGATCCTTCAATAACGATTAAAAATCTTACTAAAGAAATTATTGAAAAAGTTCAAGTTATAAATACTAAAACTAAAAGTGAAGCCTTTACAGGTGAAGCAGGAGATACAGAAAACAAAACTATAAACCTGACTATTAAAGAAAAAAACAACAAAGGTATTTTTGGTCGTGTTGCAGGTGGAGTTGGTACTGATGACAGGTATGAATTTGCAGGTATGTTTAATAGGTTTGATAATGACCAACGCATTAGTGTTTTAGTTGGAGGAAATAATATTAATTCTCCTGGATTTAGCTTTGGTGAAATTGGAAAAATGTTTGGAGGAAGAGGTGTTGGACGTACTAATAGTGATGGTTCTTTTACATTAGATGGAAGACAGTATGGTGGAACTGGACAAGGTATTTCAACATCAAACTTGAGAGGTGCTAATTATGTAGATACGTTTGGAGATAAAACTGAAATTGCTGCGGATTATTTTTATTCTGATAGTAATTCTGAAAACGAAACAACTTCACAACGTGAAACCATTTTGTCAGATTCAAGATATTTTTCTAACTCTAATTCTAAATCAGATAATGACACCAATAGCCATTCTGCTAATTTAAATTTTGAAGTTGAAATTGATTCAACATTTTTAATTACCATATTACCCTCTTTTTCAAGTACAACAAGCACAACAACTTATAACAGTAATGACGAAACCTTAAATGAAGATTTAACATTAACCAATCAATCTATTTTAAATTCGTTTGTAGAAAATAAAAGCAATAATTTTTCTAATGAAATTAGCGCAACTAAAAAGTTTGGAACTAAAGGCGCATTTATAAGATTTGGAATTAATAATAGTTTTAATGCTTCAGAAAGTGATGATTTTATTAATTCTAATACAGAAGTTTTTGGTGATTCACCCGAAACTATTAATCGTAATCAATTTACAGATGGCGATAACAATAGTGGCAATTTAAGAAGTAATGTTACTTATAGGTTACCAATTAAAGAAAAAGAATTTTTTGTAAATTTTGAATACGAATACCAACGCAATAACGACCAAAACAAGCAAAGTACCTTTGATTATAATAATACATCAAATCAATATGACGTGTTTAATGAAGCTTTAAGTACTGATTTTGAATATACAGATACTAAAAGTGTACCTGGAGTTAGTTTAAATTATAATAAAGGAAAATGGATTGCTAAAGTAGAAGCAGATTATGTATTACGTACACTTAAAAATGAGGATGGTTTAAGACCACAATTTGATGTTGAAAGAGACTTTAATACAATAGAATTGAATACTCTACTTATTCATAAATTTAGTAAAAAAACGTCTGTTTTAGCGACTTATAAATTATTAAACACTCCACCAGCTTTAAGACAATTACAAGCTTTTCAGGATGTGTCAAACCCTTTAAATACAGTTGTTGGTAACCCAAATTTAGAACCTACCAATGAGCATAAGTTTTATTTGAGTTTTAATGCTTACAATTGGAAAGAACGTAGTGGTTTTTATGTTTATTCAAGTATGACAAAAGTTCAAAATGCAGTAGTGTCCAGAACAACAATAGATTCTGAAACTTTAAAACGTACAACTACTTATGACAATGTTAATGGTGTTCTTAACGGATATATTGGAATAAATTATCTTAACAAATTTAAAATAGACTCTTTGCAATCCATAAGTTTTAAAATAGGTGAATGGTCAAATTTTTCAAAAAATATCAATTATAATAATGATGTGCAATATGCTAGTAATGTTTTGGATCACAGTCCTAATATTAGTATTGACTACATTTATAACGATGTGTTTGAGTTTAAATCACATTACCGATTAAGAATTATTAATAATACTTATGATATTGATGCGTTTGAAGATATTAATTTTACATCTCACAACTTGGATTTAAATACTGCTTTTTTCTTAACAAAAAGATTGGAGTGGCGTAACGATATCACCTATAATTATAATCCAAATATCGCAGATGGTTTTCAAAAAGATGCATGGTTTTGGAATGCTAGTGTTGCGTATTCTGTCTTGAAAGATAAAGGTTTATTGACATTAAAGGTGTTTGATTTACTAGATCAAAACACTAATGCTAGACGTATTGCAAATCAAGATTATATACAAGACACACAAAGTACAGTGTTACGTCAATACTTTATGCTTAACTTTAGTTGGAAGTTTAATAGTCTAGGGTCTAAAGGTGAAATTAGAGGAAATGGAAGGTATTTTACCGATTAACCCATTCAACTTTAACCGAATCTAAAACTTATTAAACTCAAGTAAAGTAAACCAAAATAATAATAAGCATAAGGTTTACCTTTTACTGTTATTCATTATGATATATGCGTTAGCGTTAAAAGTATGTCTTGAAAAATAACTCACATAAAATTTCTGACTTAAAGATGTGTTTATTAGCGTATTTATACGTAAAAAATAATCATTCTAAATTACTTTTAGGTTTTTTTAAGATAGACAATAGGATTACAAAGTTATTTTCGTTGAAAAATATATAGCTATTAATCAAGCTTTAACATCAACCAAAAAGCAATGCGTAACTTAATTATTGTTTGTACACTATTATGTACAGTGTTTTCATTTAGTCAATCCAAAGAATTTAGTATTAAAGGTCAAGTTTTAGATGGCTTAGACCAATCACCTCTAGAAGCTGCTACAGTTTATTTAGAACGAGCTAAGGATAGTAGTCTGGTAACTTACACTATAACCAATAAAGATGGAAGCTTTGAGCTAGAGGATCAAACTAGTCTAGAAAACCTAAATTTATTGGTGTCTTATGTTGGATATCAATCATACAAACAAAAGGTAGCAATTAATAAATCGGTTATAGATTTAGGAAATATTAAACTACAAATTAGTAATTCGTTAGATGAAGTTTTAATACAATCATCAGCTCCTGTTACTATCAAAAAAGATACTTTGGAGTTTAACGTTAATTCTTTTAAAACAAAAAAAGATGCCACTGTTGAAGATTTACTTAAGCAATTACCAGGAGTAGAAATTGACGAAGAAGGTAAAATTAAAGTCAATGGTAAAGAGGTCAATAAAATATTAGTAAATGGTAAACCCTTTTTTGGTAATGATCCTTCAATAACAATTAAAAATCTTACTAAAGAAATTATAGAAAAAATTCAAGTTGTAGATACTAAGACTAAAAGTGAAGCTTTTACAGGTGAAGAAGGTGATACAGAAAACAAAACTATAAACCTGACTATTAAAGAAGAAAACAACAAAGGGGTTTTTGGTCGTGTAGCAGGAGGAGTTGGTACTGACGATAGGTATGAATTTGCAGGTATGTTTAATAGATTTGATAACGAACAACGTATTAGTGTTTTGGTTGGAGGAAATAATATAAACTCCCCTGGATTTAGTTTTGGTGAAATCGAAAAAATGTTTGGTAATGGTGGAAGTACTTGGTTTAATAGCAATGGCTCATTTAGTATTAATGGACGTCAATTTGGAGGAGGTCAAGGGATTACAACGTCAAATTTAGCAGGCGCTAATTATGCTGATGCTTTTGGCGAAAAAACAGAGGTTTCAGCAGATTATTTTTATTCTAATAGTAATTCTGAAAACGAAACCGCTTCACAACGTGAAACTATTTTATCAGATTCAAGGTATTTCTCTAATTCAAATTCTAAATCAGATAGTGACACACAAAGTCACTCTATTAATTCAGATTTTGAAATTAAGATAGATTCGACATTTTTTATTAATATAAAACCCTCTTTTTCAAGTTCTACAAGTACAACAACTTATAATAGCAATGACGAAACCTTAAATGAAGATCTAACATTAACCAATCAATCGACTTTAAATTCGTTTGTAGAAAATAAAAGCAATAATTTTTCTAATGAAATTAGTGCAACTAAAAAGTTTGGAACTAAAGGCGCATTTATAAGATTTGGAATTAATAATAGTTTTAACGCTTCAGAAAGTGATGATTTTATTAATTCTAACACTGAAGTTTTTGGTGACTCAGCCGAAACTATTAATCGTAATCAATTTACAGATGGCGATAACAATAGTGACAATTTAAGAAGTAATGTTACTTACAGATTACCAATTAAAGAAAAAGAATTTTTTGTAAATTTTGAATACGAATACCAACGTAATAATGACCAAAACAAGCAAAGTACCTTTGATTACAATAATACATCAAATCAATATGACGTGTTTAATGAAGCATTAAGTACAGATTTTGAATATACAGATACTAAAAGTGTACCTGGAGTTAGTTTAAGTTACCGAAAAGAAAAATGGTCTGCTAGAGTTGGTGCAGACTATGTGTTACGTACACTTAAAAATGAAGACGGTTTAAGACCACAATTTAATGTTGAAAGAGATTTTAATGCTATCGAATTGAATTCTAATTTTAATTATAGATTTAGTAAAAAAGCATCTATTTATGCAAGTTATAGGTTGTCAAACAGACCACCAGCTTTACGACAGTTACAGGCTTTTGAGGATGTTTCAAACCCTTTAAATACAGTTGTTGGTAATCCAAATTTAGAACCAACAAATGAGCATAGATTATATATGGGTTTCAATGCTTATAATTGGAAAGAACGTACTGGTTTTTATATTTATGCAAATGTGTCAAAAAATCAAAATGCAGTAGTGTCTAGAACAACTATAGACTCTGAAACCCTAAAACGTACAACTACTTATGACAATGTTAATGGTAACCACAATGGTTATTTTGGAATTGATTACAGTAAGAAGTTTAAAATAGACTCTGTACAATCTGTGAGATTTAAAATAGGTAACTGGTCAAATTTTTCAAAAAACATCAATTATAATAATGATGTGCAATATGCTAGTAACGTTTTTGCTTACAATCCTAATGTTGGGATTGACTACATTTATGACGATGTGTTTGAGTTTAAACCACGTTACCGATTAACAATTACTAATAATACCTATGATATTGATGCGTTTGAAGATATTAATTTTACATCTCACAACTTGGATCTAAACACTGCTTTTTTCTTAACAAAAGGGCTGGAATGGCGAAATGATATTACTTATAATTATAATCCAAATATTGCAGATGGTTTTCAAAAAGATGCATGGTTTTGGAATGCTAGTGTCGCTTATTCTGTTTTGAAAGATAAAGGTTTGTTGACATTAAAGGTCTATGATTTACTTGATCAAAATACCAATGCTAGACGTACTGCTACGCAAGATTATATTCAAGATACACAAAGTACAGTGTTACGTCAATACTTTATGCTTAACTTTAGTTGGAAGTTTAATAGTCTAGGATCTAAAGGTGAAACTAGAGGAAACGGAATGTATTTTACGGATTAACCCATTTAACTTTAACCGAATCTAAAACTTGTAATACACCTTCAAAATAACGTTCTTCTTTAAAAGAAGGCACAAGAATATTTCCAATCAAGTCATAGCAGATAATATCTGTTATGACTTTTTCAGTTTCAATACCTGTTGCTATCGCTACTTGACGATCGTTTTTGGATATTAGTAAAAGCAGACCATTGTTTTTTTCGGCTTGACCGACACCTAAATCATTGGCTAATTTAGTAGCATAAGCTAGTGCGTTTTCTTGGTTAGGGATAGAGTCTTTTATATAAACACAAATTTGATTGGTAGTTTGTTTTTCAAAGTCTAAAATGATTTTTGAAATCGAATCCGTTTGTGATTGAGTAAAAAAATTAACCTCATCAATAACGACTAACGCATGTTGTTGACTTGAATTTTGGGTTTGTGACTTACATGATAAAAGTGATAAAAAAATAGAAGTAGAGTAAATTGTTTCATTTTTAAAAATAAGTTTTAATTATAGTTACCAGCCTCCAGAAGCTCCACCACCTCCAAAGCCTCCTCCACCAAAGCCTCCACCAAAACCACCTCCAAAGCTTCCTCCTCCTGAGGATCCTCCAAATCCGCCACCAAAACCTCCAGAATTGCGTCTGTAGCTTCCACGACCAGAATTGCTTAAGATTAAGGCTTCTAAAATATCTCTGGTGGTATTGCTTCCTCCACCAAAATTATCGGTTCCATTGCCACCACCACGTTTTTTTGATATGGATATTAGAATGATAATAAATATCAGTATTAAAATAAATATAAAACCAATCGGAGTGCTATTCTTTTGACCTTGTCTTGTGCCTTGATATTCGCCTTTTAAGGTGTCAAAAATAGCGTCAACACCATTATTTAAGCCACCATAATAATCGTTGCGTTTAAAGTATGGTATAATGTCATATTCAATAATTCTAGAAGAGATAACATCGGTTAATAAATGCTCAACACCATAACCAGTAGTAATCATTATTTTTCGATCCTCTCTGGCTAACAATATGAAAACACCATTATCTTCTTTGGCTTGACCAATTCCCCATTTTTGAGCCCATTGTGTGGCTAGATAATTAATATACTCACCTTGAGTAGATGGTATAATTGCAACAACAATTTGTGTTGATGTTGTGTCAGAGTATTTTATAAGTTTTTTTCTAACGTCTGCTTTTGACCTTTTGTTAGTAGTCTTGCGTAGTCATAAACAGCGTCTGGATTTACTTTAGTGGGTTTGTCAGGTATTTTATATTGTGCAAAAGAAAACTGAGTCCCTAAAAAAACAATCCAATTAGCATTAAAAAAGTATGTTTTTTACATGCTGTTTTTTTTGTTTTATTATGAAATGAGGATTGATAAAAATTTATAATCATCCTTTAGATATCGTATTTGGTAACTCATTAATATCATTGGCTTTAATAGGAAAGTGAGTTTTTAACTGTTCTCCAGCATGTAAAATGCCATCTACTAAACCTTGTTTAAATTGCCCATTTTTAAAATGGTTTTGGATAACTGTTTTAGTATCATCCCAAAAATGATCAGGAACCAAGTTATTAATGCCTTGATCTCCATAAATACTAAATTTATGATCGTTTACAGCTACATAAATTAATACACTATTACGGTCTACTGTGTTATCCATTTTTAAAACAGAAAACACTTCTAATGCACGTTGTTCTAACCTGTTATTACAAGTGTTTTCTATATGTACACGGATTTCGCCAGACGTTGTGTCTTCAGCAGTACGTATTGCAGCTACAATTTCTTGTTCTTCAATAGTCGATAAAAAAGATTCTACGTTGTCTGATGCCATGTTTTTTTAGTCAAAATTAAATTCTACCTCAGGTGCATTTTCTGATCCTGGATCTGCTTTGTATCTAGCCATTTCTTCAAAACCAAACCATCCTGTTAAAACACTATTTGGAAATTTAGACGTATAAATATCATATTGATTTACATCTTGATTATATCTATTTCTAGCAACACTAATACGGTTTTCTGTACCTTCTTGTTGTCTTATAAAATCTCTAAACTGATCTGTAGTTTTTAATTCTGGGTAACGCTCAAAACTAGCAATTAAACGACTAAAAGATCCACTAAGCTGAGATTGTGCTTTCTGGAATTTTTCTAAGTTTTCTGGTGTTAAATCATCAACATTTACATTTACAGAGGTTGCTTTAGATCTAGCTTCAATAACTTCTTTTAACGTTTTTCTTTCAAAATCTGCAGATCCTTGTACAGTTTTTATAACAGTGTTGTATAAATCATTACGTCTTTGGTAAGTGCTTTCTACATTTGACCAAGAGGTTTTTGCGTTAGCTTCCAGTGTTACAGCAGTGTTATTTATACCAACAGCCCATTTGTATAAACTAAAGGCTATAATTGCTATAATAATAATTGGTATAAGTAACTTTTTCATGGTAGATGATTTTTTATTTGTGTTTTCTGGTAATTGTTTATAGTTCATTTTTTAATTTTATTAGCTGTGCTTTAACACTTTCTAATTTAGCTATAATTTCAAAATTATCAAGTGTTTTTTTCTTTTCTTCTTTTAAATGTGTTTTTGCGCCTTCTAAAGTAAAGCCTCTTTCTTTTACCAAATGGTAAATTAATTGCAGGTTTTTAATATCCTCTGGTGTAAATTTTCGGTTACCTTTTGCTGTTTTTTTTGGTTTTAAAACATCAAATTCCTTTTCCCAAAATCTAATTAAAGATGTATTTACATCAAAAGCTTTTGCAACTTCACCAATGGTATAATATCGTTTTTCAGGTAGATCAATTATCATTAATCTAAAGATTGGTTTTCTAAAGAGGCACGTTCTAATAACTTATTAAACTCTTCAGGAGTTAAACTTCCGTAGTAAAAGTTAATAGGATTAATACGTTGTCCATCTTTAAAAATTTCGTAATGTAAATGTGGTGCTTCAGATCGTCCTGTACTACCAACAAAACCTATTAAATCTCCACGTTTTACTTTTTGGTTTTTTTGTACATTATACTTGTACATATGAGCATATAATGAGATGTAACCATAGCCATGATTTATTCTAATATGGTTACCATAACCAGCAGAGTTGCTGTCAGCACGCTCTACAATACCATCACCTGAGGCGTAAATTGGTGTACCTCTTGGTGCAGTAAAGTCCATTCCCCAATGCATTTTTCTTAATTTGGTAAAAGGATCAGATCGCATTCCGTAACCAGAAGCCATACGTGTTAAATCCTCGTTACTTACTGGTTGTATCGCTGGTATTGCTCTTAAAAGTTTTTCTTTTTCTTCAGCTAAAATCGCAATTTCATCTAAAGATTTCGATTGTACTACAATACGTTTTAAAAGGTTGTCAATACGTTTGTTACTACTAATAATTAGTTCAGAATTGTCATAACCATCCAATTTTTTATATCTGTTAACACCTCCAAAGCCAGCTTTTCGTTGCTCTTCCGGAATTGGATTAGCTTCAAAATATAAACGGTAAATAGCATTGTCACGATCTTCAATGTTTGTTAAAACCGTTTCGGCTTCAGCCATTTTTTTGTTTAGTAAATCAAACTGTAACTCTAGGTTAGTTAATTCGCGTTTTAAAGCTTTTTCTTTTGGTGACTCAAAGTACTGACCACCTATAAAAACAAACAAAAAAGCAAATAAAGAGGAAGCAATTAATAACAGCGTTATATACTTAAATGTACGTCTTTTTTTGCGCTCAATTTTTTTATAAGAGAGCGTTTCAGAATCATAATAATATTTTACCTTACTCATTATCTAACTTTATACTATTTTTGCAATTGTTAAAGCTGAATTTTCAGCACATTAAAATAGTTAACGAATAACAAATATATAAATTGTTTTAATAAGCGGTAGGCTTAGGCAAACAAGATTATCAACATAGTCCTATGAATTCTCAAGACATACGTACCACATTTTTAAAGTTTTTTGAAGATAAAAAACACAGTATTGTACCATCTGCACCAATGGTATTAAAGGATGACCCAACATTAATGTTTGTTAATTCTGGTATGGCACCTTTTAAAGAATATTTTTTAGGTAATGCACAACCAAAAAATAATAGACTAACAGACAGTCAAAAATGTTTACGTGTTTCTGGAAAACATAACGATTTAGAAGAGGTTGGTTACGATACTTACCATCATACTTTATTTGAAATGTTAGGAAACTGGTCTTTTGGTGATTATTTTAAAAAAGAAGCAATTGCTTGGGCTTGGGAGTTATTAACTGAAGTTTATAAAATAGATAAAGATATTTTGTATGTTACTGTTTTTGAAGGTAGTGATGATGCAGATAATCTAGATATGGATACTGAAGCTTATGATATTTGGAAACAATACATTAGCGAAGACCGTATTTTAAAAGGAAATAAAAAAGATAACTTTTGGGAAATGGGTGAGCAAGGACCATGTGGACCTTGTAGCGAAATACATGTTGATATTAGATCTGCTGAAGAAAAAGCTAAAGTTGATGGAAAAACTTTAGTAAACGAAGATCATCCTCAAGTGGTTGAAATCTGGAACCTAGTTTTCATGCAATATAACCGTAAAGCAAACGGTACTTTAGAAGGCTTACCAAATAAACATATTGATACAGGAATGGGATTTGAGCGTTTGTGTATGGTATTACAAAACGTACAATCTAATTACGATACAGATGTTTTTACACCTATAATTAGAGAAATTGAAGTTATTACTGGTAAAGATTATGGTAAAGATCAAAAAGTAGATGTTGCTATACGTGTTATTTCGGATCATGTTCGTGCTGTAGCTTTCTCAATTGCAGATGGACAATTGCCAAGTAATACAGGAGCTGGTTATGTTATTAGAAGAATTTTACGTCGTGCAGTACGTTATGGGTTTACATTTTTAGATAAAAAAGAACCTTTTATATACAGGTTAGTTAATGTCTTGACTGAAAAAATGGGTCAGGCTTTTCCAGAGTTAAAAGCTCAAAAACAATTAATAGAAAACGTAATTAAAGAAGAAGAAGCTTCATTTTTACGTACTCTAGATCAAGGTTTAGCTATCTTAGATCGTATTGTAGACAATGCTACAGATAAGCAAGTGTCAGGATCTAAGGTGTTTGAGCTTAAGGACACCTATGGTTTTCCTGAGGATTTAACAGATCTAATTTTACGAGAAAAAGGATTTTCTTATAATAAAGGCGAATTTAATAAGCGTTTAAAAGAACAACAAGGTCGTGGTCGTGAAGCGTCAGAGCTAAAATCTGATGATTGGACTGTTTTAATCGAAGATGAAGAACAAGAATTTATAGGCTATGATCAATTAGATGCTAAAGTTAAGATTACAAAATACCGTAAAGTGGTTTCTAAAAAGGAAGGGACAATGTACCAATTGGTATTTAATCTAACACCTTTTTATGCTGAAGGAGGAGGACAAGTTGGTGATAAAGGCTATATACAATCTAGCAATGGTGACGTGTCTTACATTGTAGATACTAAAAAAGAAAATAACGTAATAATACATTTAACCAAAGAGCTTCCAAGTGATGTTAATCAAACTTTTGAAGCTAAAGTAGATGAAAAACAACGTTACAGAACAGAGTGTAATCACACAGCAACTCACTTATTACACCAAGCATTAAGAGAGGTTTTAGGCGACCATGTAGAGCAAAAAGGTAGTGCAGTACACTCAAAGTATTTACGTTTTGACTTTTCTCATTTCTCTAAACTAACGGTTGAAGAGTTACGAGATGTAGAAAACTTTGTAAATGCACGTATCGAAAGTAAATTACCATTGCAAGAAGGACGTAATGTGCCAATGGAAAAAGCAGTAGCAGAAGGAGCTATGGCTTTATTTGGAGAAAAATATGGAGATGCGGTACGTACAGTACGATTTGGTCAGTCAATAGAATTATGTGGTGGTACGCATGTTAAAAATACTGCCGAAATTTGGCATTTTAAAATTGTGTCAGAAGGTGCAGTTGCTTCAGGTATACGTCGTATAGAGGCAATTACTAATGATGCTGTTAAGTCTTATTACCATGAAAATAACAGAGCGTTTTTTGAAATGAAAGATTTGCTTAATAATGCAAAAGAGCCTATTAAAGCATTACAAAATCTTCAGGATGAAAACTCTAGTCTTAAAAAGCAAATCGAACAGTTGCTAAAAGAGAAAGCAAAAAATATAAAAGGAGAGCTTAAAAATGAGATTACTGAAGTTAACGGAGTTAATTTTTTAGCTAAACAATTAGATCTTGATGCGTCTGGTATAAAAGATTTATGTTTTGAACTAGGTAGTCAGTTTGATAATTTATTTTTATTATTTGGAGCAGAAAATAACGGTAAAGCCATACTGTCTTGTTATGTGTCTAAAAGTTTGGTCGAAACTAAAGATTTAAATGCAGGAACAATTGTTAGAGAATTAGGAAAGCACATCCAAGGAGGTGGAGGTGGACAACCATTTTTTGCAACAGCAGGAGGAAAAAATCCAGCAGGAATCAATGATGCTTTAAAAGCAGCTAAAGGATATATTGCTTAACCTAATTAAAGCATATATTAGATTTAATTATGAATCTACACACCAAAATACCACTTAAAAAGCAAGACAAGAACCTAATAAATTACAACACAAAAGTGTTTTTATTAGGGTCTTGTTTTGCTGAAAATATTGGTGATAAATTTGAATATTACAAGTTTCAAAACTATGTCAATCCTTTTGGTATTTTATTTCATCCTGTAGCTATTCATAACCTTATAACTAAAGCTTTACAAGGTAAAAAATATACAGATGAAGATGTGTTTTTAAACAACGAACAGTTTCATAGTTTTGATGCACATTCCAAGTTAAGTCAGTCTACCAAAAGTTTGATGTTACATCAGCTTAATGCAGCTTCACAAAAAGCTGGGCATTATTTAAAACAGAGTTCTCATGTTATTATAACTTTAGGTACAGCATGGGTATATCAGTATTTAGAGACTAATAAAGTGGTTGCTAATTGTCATAAAATTCCGCAAAAGCAATTTAAAAAACAGATCTTAAGTGTTCAAGATATAGTCCTTGCATTACAATCTATTATTAATCAAGTTAAGCAAGTAAATCCAAACGTTAATTTTATTTTTACAGTCTCACCAGTCAGACATATTAAAGACGGTTTTATTGAAAACACACAAAGTAAATCCCATTTAATAACTGCAATCCATCAGGTGTTAGATAGTCAATCACATTATTTTCCGTCTTATGAAATCATGATGGATCAACTACGTGATTATCGTTTTTATAACGAAGATATGATCCACCCAAGCAATAAAGCGGTACAATATATTTGGGATAGTTTTAGAGAGGTTTGGTTTGATGAAAGTACTGAAAAAACAATGCATACCGTAGCGCTCATCCAAAAAGGATTACAACATAAGCCATTTAATGCTTCGTCTGAAGCACATATCCAATTTTTAGAACAGTTAGTTGATAAACAAGAGCAATTACAAAAGCAATTCTCTTTTATAAAATTCACAAAATAAGTTGTTAAAAATATAATTTGTTTATAGCATTGATTTATAGTTGTTAGTGTTTTTTTGAAGAAAAATAACTAGCAACATTTTAATAGTCATTAATTTAGTCAGATTATTAATAAATGGATTAAAATTAACAACAACCAAATAGTCTATTTGTTAATTGTATTTTAACTTCACTTTATTAGATAAATTAGTAATCTAATAGTACATTTATATTATGCGAAAAATTATTATAGGAATTGTCATTGCATTTGTGGTGTCTTTCATTTTAAAAAAATGTACAGAAGGTAGTGCAGATAAAACAGTTATTAGAGAGCACTCTGCATTAATTGAAAAACAAATAAATAACGTTGGGAAACTAGTCGTTACAGAAGGCTATTTTAGTGATGCCTATAGTTATAAAAGTTCAAAAGCACTATTTGCTAACTTGACTTCAGATAAGCAAGCTTTAGTAATTGTAAATGCAGAAGTTACCGTAAGTTATGATTTAAGTAAAATCGAATACCAAATCGATAGTATCAATAAAGTTTTAAAGATTGTGAAAATCCCTCAAGAAGAATTAAAGATTTATCCAGATTTGGAATATTATGATGTAGAAAGTGGTTATCTAAATGCTTTTAATCAAGATGATTATAACAAGATAAAAGAAACTGTGACCATAAGAATTAGAAAAAAATTGAAGCATCTAACTTACGATTAAATGCAAAAAACAGATTAATCAGCGAGCTGTCTAAATTTTATATTTTAACCAATAGCTTAGGTTGGACTTTACAATATAATGATAGTACTATAGATACACAAGATAAGCTAGAGCGTTTTAAACTATAGCTTTTTATACAAGCTTTGCCATCCACCACCATTGGTTGCTTCAATACCATTACTTCGTAATATAGTCGCAGCACTACCAGATCGCATTCCGCTAGCGCAACAAGTAATTACAGGTTTTTTCCAAGCTTTAATTTGATTGATTTTTGCTTGAACTTGTTGTAAAGGAATATGTTTTGACCCAGGAATTGCACCAGAATCATATTCTGCTTTTGAGCGTACATCTAAAATAATTGCATCACGATCAGTAAAGTCTTTGATTTTATTGGCTTTATTTCCAAAAAGAAAACTAAAAATTCCCATAGTAAAATTGTTTATTACAAAGCTACTAATTTGAAACTTAAAAATTCTTAAATTTGTTTAACTTCAATTTAAAATAAGTATTAAATGTCTCAAGCATACGTTAAGCAAACCATTGATAACAATATAGGTTACATCACTTTTTTTACACCAGAACATAATGCCATGCCAAGTCCAATTTTAAAACAATTGGAACAAACTATCATTGATGCTGGTAAAAATAATGACATTAAAGTTATTGTTTTAAAAAGTGGAGGAGATCGTACGTTTTGCGCAGGAGCAAGTTTTACCGAGTTGGTTGCTATTGATACTCTTGAGGATGGAAAACTTTTTTCTCAGGCTTTGCTAATGTTATTAACGCAATGCGTAAGTGTCCAAAGTTAATTATTGGACGTGTGCAAGGTAAAGCTGTTGGAGGTGGAGTAGGTTTAGCAAGTGCTACAGACTATTGTTTGGCAACTAAATATGCTGCAATAAAATTATCAGAAATAAGTATTGGTATTGGGCCATTTGTTATTGAGCCTGCTGTAAGTCGTAAAATTGGTCAAACCGCTTTTGCAGAAATGACTATTAACGCAGAAGCGTTTTATGATGCAAATTATGCAAAAGCAAAAGGACTGTATGCAGATGTTTTTGAAACTGTAGAGTCTTTAGATGAGGCAGTACAAGCATTGGCGTTAAAACTAGCCTCATATAATCCAGAAGCACTTTTAGAACTTAAAAAAGTGCTTTGGCAAGACACCAGTCATTGGGATACGTTACTTATAGAGCGTGCTCAAATTAGCGGAACATTAGTCCTTAGTAATTTTACAAAGCAAAAGTTGGATAGTTATAGTTAACTAAACCGCTATTTCCTGACTAGCAATTTTAATACCATCATCAATCAAATGTCCAACTTCTGGACGGTTTTGTTTGATGGTTTCAAGGTGAGCTAAAATACTTTCACATAATTCGTTTTCATTACCTTTTTTAGCAAGTTCAAATAGCTCAACAGGTAATAACCAATCCATAGCAAAACGGTTTACTAATTGATCTAAAACTTTAGTTCTAGACACTGTTTGGTTAGTGCCTTCACGATATTCACGTACTTGTTTATACAATTCAATAAGCTCTAGTTTTTCAGGAGACTTTTCTTCATGTATTGTCGTACTACTAATTTTATGAGTAATTAAATCAAAACTATGTAGATCTGCAGGACCAGAATAACCAGAAATAACCTCTTTACCAACAGCCATATCATATTGTCCCCAAGAAGGCTCAAATAATACAGTGTCTTTATGTGTTACAGTACAGTTTTTAAAACTGATTAATATAATTTTACCTTGTAGGTTTCTTGTGCCAGTTATAATGTCTCCAGTAACAATAATATCACCTTCAAACTCTAAAGTAACCGTTTCACCTTCATAAATATCATAAGCACGTAAATCTCTAGGCGACATGTCTTCAATAGCAAGATTAATACCTTTTAATTTTCCAACAGGCGAACCAAAACCATCAGCATGTTCTAAAACACTGTGACCAACCAATTCTTTATCTCTGTTAGCCAATGCAGTTTGTCCAGTGGTTTGTATGTAACTAACCTTTCCGTTATGCTCAATCATATTAGTAAACACACCAGATATTTGTAATCCTGTACTCAGCTCGATGGTTCCTAAAGCCTGACTTTGTATTAATTTATTAATAGCACTAGGTCCTCCAGTACGTAAAGCCATAGTATTAGCAAATGACTCTAACACCAAACTAAGGTGTGCAAAATCAGGAGTGACATAAAGTTGAGGTTGTGGTTTTGTAATGTCAAAATTCTGAAAAGTAGAGGCTATAGTATAAGGCAATTTTTTAACTTTATCAGTCATGCACCAAGCGCTTTCACCAATAGAGGATAACAAACCAGCACCATAAATTTTAGGATTTTCAACTGTACCAATCAGTCCATACTCAACCGTCCACCAATGTAAATTTCTTATCAAAGCCATTTCACTAGGTTCACCCATATTGTTTTGCAAATCTTCCACCTTTTTTTCTGCTAAATCAATTGCGTCTTGAGGTGTGTTTGGAGCTTCTTTTATAATGGACAAATGTCGTACAGCCTCATATAATTCATAATCTTTAGCACTACTAATTGCTTTACAACCAATCTCACCAAAACGTCTTAAATATTCAGCATACTCAGGATTAGCAATAATTGGTGCGTGACCAGCACCTTCATGTATAATATCTGGAGCAGGTGTATATTCAATATGTTCTAACTGTCTAATATCACTAGCAATAACCAGTACATTATACGCCTGAAATTCCATAAATGCATTAGGAGGTATAAAACCATCTACAGCAACAGCAGCCCAACCAATAGCTTTTAAAATACGGTTCATTCCATACATATTTGGTATCGCATCTACACTAATACCAGTTTGCTGTAAACCATCCAAATACGTACTGTGTGCAACTTGACTTAAATAATCTACATTTTTACGCATAGCATAACGCCAAACAGCTTGGTCAATAGCAGTATAATCCTCATAGTTTTGAGGCTTTATAAACTGTCTTAAATGCTTAGGTAAACGATCCAGTATAGGATTAGATTCAATATTTTTAAACTCCATTGGTATAAATTTCAAGTGTTGTAAAAATACAAAAAACGTACTAAAAGACTCTTAAAAAAAACAGTAGTTTAACTAAACAATCAAAACAACTTAGTATATTTGTACCATGATTACAACAGCAACATTTTTATTTATAAGTGGAGGAGAAATATTTTTTATTCTTCTTATCGTTGTTATGGTTTTTGGAGCTAAAAATGTTCCTGAAATTGCACGTGGTTTAGGTAAAGGTATGCGTCAAATAAAAGATGCAACCAATGATATTAAAACCGAAATCACAAAATCTGCAGAACGTAACGGTTTGGATACAAGTATCACAGATGGCGTAAACGAAGAACTTAAAAAAGTTAAAGACGATCTAGAAGAGTTTACAGGATCTGTACGTCGTAAATTATAATTCAATTTTTATTTTTTTGGCGTTACCACAAGGGTCGCGTTATCCATTATATCTTTTTTTGCCATATATGGCAGCAAAAAAAGGATGTCATTTCTACCGCTAACGCATTACCATGGTCTTTAAGTTAGTGTCAAATTACTATTAACTTTACTTTAAAGCTGTTAATTTGATAAATTTATTAACTTTTTTTAGGAAAAATTTATATATTTAGATTTCAACCTAAAATTATTAATAAAATGAAAAAACCATTACTTAAACTATCTGTACTTATGGTAGTTTTTACAATGTTTAACGCATGTCAGAAAGAGGATTATCAAGAAGTGCCACAAGAGCAAACTATTGACTATGATCAAAAAGAAGCATTATCCGTTTCAGAAATTAATGCCATTATCAATCAAAGTTTAAATACCACTGGGACTTTTAACTGGAAAGATGTACACTCGCACACTTTATGGAGTGCAGTTGTAAGAGGTAACAATATCTTAACTATTGGTTACGGAGAAGAAGGTCAAAGTTTTTCCGAAATAAAAACTCCTGAATTGAAAACTACTCTGTCCAATCTTGTTCAAGTAGTAGAAGATAACGAAGACTATAAAAGTAGTCAAGAAACCTTAGTACAACATGATATTATTAACGTCATAGATGTAAAGGTAGAAAATTACCAAACCATCAAAGCGTTATTACAATCTGATGGAGTTAGGTATTTAGAGCCTAACGGTTACAATCAATATGAAACAGTAAATAATGCTAGATCAAGTTCTGGATGCGATAAAAATGCAGACAGCATTAATTCGGCACATTACACAACTGTAAGTCCTAATAACGCTCAAGTATCTTGGCATTTCAATGCAACTAATATTCCGTCTGCTTGGAATTATAGTACAGGAAACGGAGTCACAATTGGATTAATAGACACAGGAGTGTCTGCTTCTCAATCACTATTAAACGGAAATGGATTTAAAGATGGCTATTCATCTAATAGTCGATACATTCAAAAATATGGAACATTTATAGATTCCAATTGGTGGTGGTCAGACAACTATGATGGACCACATGATAAATGTGGACATGGTACAGCTATGGCATCTACTATGGCAGCACCACGTAATGATAATGGTATGCCAGTTGGTGTAGCTTATGATGCTAATTTAGTAGCGTATAGAGCAACAGAAGATGTTTTGTTAAATGACTACCATGAGCGTAAAGGTGTGTCTGAAGCATTAACGCAATTAGGCGACAGAAGTGATGTTAAAATAATATCTATGTCTATTGGTTATTTATGGTCTATCGGTAATATAGAGGATGCTGTTAAGTATGCTTATAGCAAAGGGAAATTAATTTTTGCAGCAGGTGGTACTTCGACAAGTTTTACTAATGGATATGGAGTGATCTTTCCAGCGACGATGAGTGAGACTGTTGCTGTAACAGGAGTAGATGATGGACCAAATTATGAGAGATGTGAAGTATGTCATAGTGGAAGTAAAATAGATTTTACCATTATCATGGAAGGAAACAATAATACAAGTAAAGCTCCTCCAACGTTAGGGTTTTACGATGGAGACAGACGTTATACTGGTGGATCTTCTGTTGCTACAGCAACAACAGCTGGTATTGCAGCATTAGTTTGGTCAAGATACCCAAGTTGGTCAAGAACACAAGTTTTAAACAAACTAAAACAATCAGCAGAATTTTACCCTAATAAAAACAGCAGTTTTGGTTATGGTAATATAGATGCTTTACAAGCTGTTCAATAAAAATAATAAGTGTTATTTTAAAAAGCCTCTCAATTTTTTTGAGAGGCTTTTTTTATTTTAAGATTGCGATATATTTACGGTTTTTCTCTAACATCCTCAAGTAAAACGTTATCAAGACTTGTGTTGTCGCTGTCAGAAGATTTATGCAATACAGATATATCACCTGTTGATTCTAAAATAACTGCTTCAATTTGATTAAAATCTAAAACATTAGCTTCTCTTAATTTTGCTATTAATTGTGACTTTTCAATTCTAGCATGTTTTAAATTTTCATACAAAATAGTTTTTCCTTTCATTAATAATAAAGGTTTGTTGGATATAATTGAAGAAATAAACGAGAATTTTTTTGTAAAAAAGAAAAGATATAAGTCAATACTAATAAACTTGCAATTGCAACAGATCCATGAGTTAATGATGTACTTGATGTTAAAGTTGAAGAGATAATGCTACCAATAGCAATTGTAAACGCAAAGTCATAAGCTGTAAATTTTGCAAAAGACCTAAGTCCAATCATACGTGTAATTACGATAATTACAATAAATAAAATTAAGCTTCCTACAAGTGTTTCTATTAGTGGGTCATTGACCGAGTATATCCATTTCATAAATTAAAGTTTAATATGTTTTAGTAGTTAATACATTGGTTTCTTTTAAAATATCAATTAATTAACCGTTTAAAGACGTTTTTTCTGACTTTATGAAAACATTAATATTTATTAAAAGCGTGAAAGCTTCAATTTTAAAGTGATCTACAGCTATTTAATTAGCAATAATTAGTCAGTTGTATTTATGTTTTTACTTTTGCATAAAACAATAGGTTTGATAATGGATTATGTGATTATTGGAGGTGCCCAAGCAGGATTAGCTATGGCTTATCATTTGCAAAAAATGAATAAACAATTTATAGTGCTTGATGGTCAGTCTCAAGTTGGTGCCTCTTGGTTAAATCGTTGGGACTCTTTGAAATTATTTACTCCAACAGAGTATAATCATCTACCAGGTTTAAAATTTGATGCACCTAAAGGTCATTATCCATCTAAAGTTGAAGTTGCTAATTATTTTAAGACTTACGTCGAAAAATTTAGCATTCCTATGCAACTTAATACACATGTAACAGCAGTTAATAAAACCGAAAACGGATTTGAAGTTACTCACAAAAACGGAAGTATTAAGGCTAATAATGTCATAGTTGCAACTGGACCATTTCACATCCCATATACACCGCCTTGTCATACAAAAATTGCAGATTCAACTTTGCAAATGCATAGTAATTATTATAAAGGAATACACCAATTGCAATCTGGTGATGCTTTGGTTGTTGGAGGAGGAGATAGTGGCTATCAAATATTAAATGAGATTTCTAAAGATCAATCCAGAACAGTATATTTTTCTGGAGATACTAAAGTTAAATCTTTACCGCAGCAGTTTTTAGGAAAAACATTATGGTGGTGGTTTACTAAGGTTGGTTTTTTAAGTTATAATAAATACAGTTGGATTGGAAAAAAATAAATAGATCCACACAACCTGTTATTGGTACAGATGTTAAAGGAATATTGTCTAGAGACAATGTGATACCTGTTGGAAGGACTAAGGATGCTTTAAACAATCAAATTATTTTTGAATCGACTAAAAAATCATCTATTAAAAATGTGATTTGGGCCACAGGTTATCGTCCAAATTTTAAGTGGATACATGGTTTAGAGTTGGATGCAGATGGTTATCCTAAAAATTATAGAGGTGTCAGTAATATGGATGGTTTGTATTTTATTGGTTTGCCTTGGATGTTTACTCGTGGTTCTGCTACTTTGGGAGGTGTCAGTAAAGACGCTAGTTATTTAGCAAGTGTTATAAATGGCAAAAATTAAATTTTAAGTATTGTTTATTTAAACGTTTAATTATTATAAAGTTCTGGCGTTACAGAAATTTCCATAGTAAAAATACCGTCTTTATCGTAATACTTATAATCTAAGCTTATATTATTATCACGATACGTTTTTAAATCAGGACTGTTTTTTACATTTTCAATAATATTGGGTCTTATGTACTTATTTACGGTATCCATAACAACTTCAGATTTTTTGGTGTCTAAAAGTGTATAGTGATAAATAAAATTAGTTTTCCCTTTAGAGGACGTGCTATCAAGTCTAGTGTATTGGTCAATTGCTATAGGTGTTTGCTTGTTCATTTCTATAGATACCTTTTTTAATTCTGCAGCAATGTCTTTTTTAAATAGTTGCTTAACACCATAAAAGGAAATTAAAAAGGCAATAATACCAACTACGATTCCTAAAATATTAGCTTTCTTTTTTGAATGAATTTTGGTCATTGCAATATGAATATTATTTTAAGTTATTTGCATAACACATAGTTGTTAAAAATATGTTCTAATTCTTTTTCAGGATCATTAGTCAATCCAGAATGGGTTTTAGAGCTTTGTATTACAGTACTTCGTGATGCTGCTAACCATCTAAATCTGTCTGATAATTCAAACTGCCCAATGCTTCCGCTTGATTTATCTCCTTTGCAAATTAAGTCCCAAGACTTTAAATACGTATTTAGGTCTTCCATATTTAATTCGCATGAAAATGCAGCTAATTTAGCTTTGTCTATTTTAAATTTAACATCTAGATATTTTTTTCTTTTAGAAAATAAAATAACACCAATATTAAAAAACTCTTCGCGTTCTACTTTAGGTACTAAACGTATTATCGCATATTCAAATGTAACTTTATCTTGCATTTTTAGCCTCTTTTATAAGTGATTCTATATTTTCAAGTCTAGAGTTTAAATACGTTTTATATGCGTTTCTCATTTGGTCTGGAGTAAAAGTATCAGACTCATTTGTTAGCCAATCTTCAGGAATGGTGTTTGTAATTGTATTAATAGTATTACTTGTTAATTTAGTAGTGATTTCTTGAGATGCTTCGTCTAATTTTGTAGCTCGATCTAGTAAAACATGGTCTTTAATTAAAGGAAATGTACGTGTTAAATGATTTTCCCAAGTCTCCCAATTATGATGAAAATAAAAACTTGCTCCATTGTCAATCACCCATAATTCTTTATTCCAATTAAGTATATTAGGGTTTTTAACTGTTCTGTCAATATTACTAATAATACTATCTAGTAATACCACTTTTGACGCAGTTAAAGGATCTGCAACCGAAGCTAATGGGTCAAACGTTATAGAACCACTTAAGTAATGTAAACCTAGGTTTAAACCGACGCTAAATTTTAATAGGTCTTGTATCTCTTCATCAGGTTCGGTTTTACTAAACGAATCATCTAAATTCATAAATACCAATTCTGGTACTTTAAGCCCAATAGCTCTTGCCAATTCACCACCAATAAATTCAGCAATCAAAGCTTTTTTTCCTTGACCAGCACCTCTAAATTTTAAAACATATAAAAAATCATCGTCTGCTTTTACAATTGCTGGTAAAGAACCCCCTTCTCTTAAAGGTGTGATGTATTGTGTAACATCAACGGTTCTTATGTCTAATTTACTCATTGGTAATATTATATTTTTCGGCTAATAGTTAAGCCATCTCTAATAGGTAGTAAAACGGTTTCAATTCTTGGGTCTTCTTTTAAAAGTGTATTAAACTCTAAAACAGCTTTAGTGGATACATCTTTGTCGTTTAAAGGTTCTACAACTTTTCCATGCCATAAAACATTATCGGATAATATGATGCCACCTGGTTTTAGTTTGTCAATTATTAAATGAAAATAATTAACATAATTAGGCTTATCTGCATCAATAAAAACCAAATCAAATGTTTTATTCATATTAGGAAGTATATCCATTGCACTTCCCAAATACTGATGTATTTGTTTTCCAAATTCTGATTTATCAAAGTACTTACGTTGAAAATCTTCCAACTCTTCATTAACATCAATGGTGTGTATTTGACCTTCAGGATGTAATCCTTCGGCTAAACAAAGTGTTGCGTAACCTGTAAAAGTCCCTAATTCTAAGACGGATTTTGGTCTAATTAATTTAGAAATCATACTTAAAACACGACCTTGATACGGTCCACTAAGCATAATAGGTTGTAATATTTTTTGGTATGTTTCTCTAGTAAGTTGTTGTAATAACTCTGGCTCATCCTGACTGTGAGCCACAACGTAGTCATCTAATTTTTCTGGTAAAAAATACATGGTATTGTCTGGTCGAGCGCAGTCGAGACCTTTCTATTATATATCATTAAAAATAAAAACACTCTCGACTGCGCTCGAGGAGACCTTTTTATTATCCTAAAATTCGTTTTACTAATTTGTCCTTAGCAGCTTGATCGTCTCCACATAACCATTGTATTACGTTGTCTTCCCAAATAGCATCACGTTCTGTTTCTGTAATAATTTTTCGGTCAATTGCTAAATCTAAAATTTTTCCAGGATAAGAACTTTGCTTTTCACTTTCCATTTCTCCTAAAGGATAAGGATCATCAAGTCCCATTAACACCTGTTTAGAGCCTTGGTTTTTTAATAACAAATCCAATCCACCAGTATCGTGTACTAAAGTATCAAAAAAGATGTTTTTATGTCCAACCGCTTTTCTTGGGTGGCTTTTACCTTCAAATAAATCAGGTCTTCCGTCAAAACCTTGTATACGTCGTCCTAAGTTTATTTGTGCTAATTGCCCACCATGAGCAAAGCACGTACGCATGTTTGGGTATTTATCTTGGTAACCATTTAAAGTTAAAAAGTGATAGGCATCTGCACATTGTGCTAGCATCCAAATTAAGTGAAAACGCCAAGAGGTATTTTCTAGTTTTATAAATTTTTCTCCATCGTAAGGATGGATTTCTACTGCCAGATTATACTTGTTAGCCATTTCAAAAATAGGCTCGTTTTCTTCATCAAAAATACAACGCCAAGTACCAATAGTATCCATGTAATGGGTTGGTAAGCATAATAATTGCATGCCTAATTCTTCTACACAACGTTCAATTTCCCAACATGCTCCTCTAACAAAACCAGGATGTACTACAAAACCACTAGTAAATTTACTTGGGTTTTCGCGTTGTACTTTGGCATTAAAATCGTTCTGAAATTTAAGTGCTTGCTTCATTTCTTCTACACGCAAACCGTTACCATATAATTGCGATAAATTTAAAACTACTGCATGGTCAATTTTAAAACGTTCCATCCAAGCTAGTTTTTCATCTAAAAAGAAACTAGAATCTGTAATTGGTCTGTTCCAATCTTTTTGAAGCATAAATTTTCGGTCTTTGTCCACCCAAAAAATTTCTTTGTCTTGCATAAACTGAGGGATTTCCTCTGGATAGGGCAATAAGTGTGAGTGACCGTTAATTCTAAGTTTACGTTTTTCCATGTGTTTTGTTATAGCCAGCCTTTAGATGTGGCAACCTTTATCTTAAATTATTTATACTATTTATTTTTCCTTAATATAAAACCCTTCAACTAAATTCAGGATATACCAAGTCAAAAATTAAATTGATAAGTAGGAAATTCTACATTTCAATATTCAATTTTACAAATAGATTTGAGACTATCAATTAAACTAATGTTATTTTTAATCCCAATGTTATTTTTTTTAACTGCTAATTAGTTTTCTAATTTAACCTTGGTTGGAGGTTCCATAACTTCGCCACAATTAGGACATGTACGTTTGTTTTGATCTCCATAATATTTATCAAAAATCTTAGGCATATCTGTTTCAATATTTTTGACAGTAAAATCCTCTTCGTAGAGTTTTGTTGTACAGTTTTCGCAAAACCAAAGCAAGGCATCCTGTACACCTTTTTCTCTTGGATATTCAATAACTAAACCAACAGTATTTGCGCCACGTTGAGGTGAATGTGGTACTTTAGGTGGTAATAAAAATATTTCACCCTCTTTAATATGAATATCTTTTGGGACGCCTTCATCAATAACTTTTAAGATAATATCACCTTCAATCTGATGAAAAAACTCAGGTGTCTCATTATAATGGTAATCTTTTCTGTTATTAGGGCCACCAACCACCATAACTATAAAGTCACCATCTTTCCAAACGACTTTATTACCAACTGGTGGCTTTAAAAGATGTCTGTTTTCTTCAATCCAAGCTTTAAAATTTATGGGTGGGAATAATTTACTCATTGTATAATATTTTGGGCGTTACCCTAAAAAAGGGTCAGGCTTTCAAGGCTCGCTCTCTGCGAGGAGCTCAAACAAACCTTTCAATCCTTAACGCAGATTCATCAATTCAATAAAATTAGTGATAATAAACGAAATAAAGAATTATAAACTCTTTGTTCTTCCTCCGTCAACCGGAAGATTAATTCCGTTAATATAGCTAGCACGTTCACTTGCTAAAAAAGTAATTGCATCAGCTAGTTCTTCGGGCTTTGCAAAACGTTTTGCAGGTACAGCACTTTTCATAGCATTTGCAGATTCTTCTTCTGTATTCCCTGATTTGGCAGATTTATTTTTAATAATTTCAGATAAGCGATCGGTTCCTGTTGCACCTGGCAATACATTATTTACAGTAATACCAAATTGACCAAGCTCGTTAGCCAATGTTTTACTCCAGTTAGCTACAGCACCACGAATAGTATTGCTTACACCTAATCCATCTAAAGGTTGTTTAACAGAAGTAGAAATAACATTTATAATTCTGCCATAATTTTTACTTTTCATAAAAGGAACAACAGCTTGTGCTAACACATGATTGCATTTTAAATGCTGAGTAAAAGCAGCTTCAAATTCATTGACTTCTGCAGAAAAAACAGGTCCTCCTTTTGGTCCCCCTGTATTATTAACCAATACATGAAATCCGTGATTCTCTTTTATGTAAGCTTCCACTTTTTCTTTTAATTCCTTCGGATTAGAAAAATCGGCAACTATATAATCGTGATTTCTATGTTGAGGTAACTCGGTTAACGTAGCTTTTAACTTGTCTTCATTTCTAGCAATAAGTGTTACTTGAACACCTTCTTCTGCTAAAGCTATTGCTGTTGCTTTTCCTATTCCTGCTGTGCTTCCGCAAACTAATGCGTGTTTGTTGTTTAAGTTTAAGTTCATATTTAAGTTCTTTTGAAACCTCTCGACTGCGCTCGAGGAGACATTTAGATTTAATTAATGTTTGTCTGTCTGCTCGAGGTGATTATTTGTGTAAATTATATATTTAGTTTTAATGTCTGGTCGAGCGCAGTCGAGACCTAATTTTAATTATATTTTTTTAATTCACTTCTCGACTGAGCTCCAGGAGACGAATCGTTTATATTTTTAGTTTAAATGTCTGGTCGAGCGCAGTCGAGACCTTATTCGTTATCTGGATTATATTTTGTATGACTAGCATTTCTACATTCAGATAAAATTTGTAACAAATCATACTCGTTATTTGCTAAGGCATATTTCTTTTTTGCACTCCACTTTTTTATTTTCTTTTCAAAAAATATTGCTTGTTCAATATCGTTAAATTCTTGATGAAAAATTAACTTTAATGGTCTTCTTTTAAAAGTAAAACAATTTTTGTTTAATCCATTTTGGTGCTCTTCAAATCTTCTGGAAATGTTATTTGTAACTCCTGTATAGGTTAAATTATCGGAGCATTGTAATATGTAAACATAATAAGTTTTCATAATAGACCTCTCGACTGCGCTCGAGGAGACATTTCGTTTTAAATTATAAGATTCCCACTTTTACATGAACTAGTATTTTATACAAACATTCTTGGCTTCTGTAAAAAAGCGTAACGCTTCAAATCCACCTTCACGTCCAACACCAGATGCTTTTACACCTCCAAAAGGTGTACGTAAATCGCGCATCATCCATGTGTTAACCCAAACTATTCCAGCTTGTAATTGGTTGCTTAATCGCATGGTGCGTTTTAAATTGTTAGTCCAAAGTGTTGCAGATAATCCGTATTTTACTTTGTTAGCCATTTGCAAAACTTCATCTTCATTATGAAAAGGCATAATGGTAACCACTGGTCCAAAAATTTCTTCTTGGTTGACTATGCAGTCATCATTTGCTACTTCAATAACTGTTGGTTCTAAATAGTAACCGTTTTCAAAACCTTTTACAGTCACTTCATTTCCTCCACAAAGGATTATTCCGTTTTCTGCTTTTGCGATTTCTATATATTCTTTTACTTTTTCTAGATGTGGTTTAGAAACTAACGCACCAATATTAGTAGTTGCTTCCGATGGATGGCCAACGTTTAAAGCTTTTACTTTGGCAACAAAATCTTTCTTGAATTTCTCATAAATTGAAGCTTCAACAAAAATACGACTTCCACATAAGCAAATTTGTCCTTGATTGGCAAAAGAGGAGCGAACCGTTGTATTTAACATGTCATCATAATCACAATCTGCAAAAATGATGTTTGGATTTTTTCCTCCTAATTCTAAAGATAGTTTTTTAAACATAGGAGCTGCTACTTTTGCAATATGTGCACCTGTTGTTGTTCCTCCTGTAAAGGAAATTGCTTTTATGTCTTTATGTTCAATAATGGCTTGTCCTGTTGTTGTACCTAGACCATGGACAATATTTAAAACACCTTTTGGAAGACCAGCTTCTGCGCAAATTTCTCCTAATAAATAAGCTGTCATTGGAGTTACTTCGCTGGGTTTGGCAACTACGCAGTTTCCTGCTGCAATTGCTGGAGCAATTTTCCATGTAAATAAATAAAGAGGCAAATTCCATGGTGAAATACAACCAATAACTCCAATAGGTTGTCTTAATGTATAGTTTATTGCTTGATTAACACTTTCGTGACTTTCGCTTGCAAATTGGGTTATAGCATTACCAAAGAATCTGAAATTACTTGCAGCTCTTGGTATGTCGACAGCTTTTGCTAAGCTAATGGGTTTTCCGTTGTCTTTGCTTTCTGCTTTTGCGAAAGCTTCTAGATTAGCTTCTAGTAATTCTGAAATCTTTATTAGAATTCTACTGCGCTCTTCTATACTAGTTTGTGACCAACTTGTAAAAGCAGATTTTGCAGCGATATATGCGTTTTCTACATCCTCTTTAGTAGAGTTAGGAATTTGTCCGTAGACATTACCATTACTCGGGTTGTAATTATCCAGCCAGTTTTCTTGAATTGGATTATGGAATGTTCCGTTTATGTAGTTTTTAATGTTTTCCATTTTTCACCTTGGTCGAGCTTAGTCGAGACCTTTTTAAGTAACCTCTCGACTGCGCTCGAGGAGACATTAGATTTAGATATTAGTTGTCAATATAAGCCATCACCTTAATCTCTACCACCAAATCGGGATGCGGTAATTGGTGTACAGCAACGGTGGTTCTTGTTGGACCTGTTTCTTTGTCAAAAAACTCGCCATATGCTTTGTTATAATCAGCAAAGTCGTTCATGTTTACTAAAAATGAAGTAACATCTACAACGTCTTTTAAACTTGCACCAACCTTTTTAAGATTAGTATCTATGTTTTTTAAAACTTCTTGCGTTTGTGTGTACGCATTTAGTTTTTTGGTTCCCATTTCATCAATGATATCAACTCCAGCAATGCTATTGTCTGCTCTACGCGAACTAGTTCCGGAAACGAAAATGAAATCGCCAACTTGCTTTACGTGTGGATATGCTCCTCTTGGTGTAACTTTAGTTCCTTCCATATTTTTATTTGTCTGGTCGAGCGCAGTCGAGACCTGTTTTTAGTGACCTCTCGACTGCGCTCGAGGAGACATTAAATAATGTAATTATTTTCTATTTTAATCCAGCAATTTTATCTTCTTCTAAAATCGCTTCAGTTTCTTGTTGTACTTTTTTTAATATACTATTTAAATCTTCGGATGTAGTAATTTTTTTATCTACTAAAAGGTTTAAAATGGCTTTGTCTTGTGCTCTTCCTTTGGTCATAGCTGTGTAATACGGAATATCTTCTTTAAAAGTTACCATCGAATATTTTGAAAAATAATGGTTTGGGAATTCTTTTTCTAAAGCCATTTCAATTGCTCGTTTTTCTTTAAAAATAGGATTTGCAACATGATCTCGCATTTCGTAATAGTTGTCTATAGCTAAATCTGCAATAGCATCTGTATCTGCTTTTCTTGTTTTTTCGTAGACTTTAAAAATGGTTTCCCAATCGCCTTCGTGCTGTTCTAAAATAGCATCAAAAACGGTAACATCCTCAAAGGAGGCATTCATACCTTGTCCGTAAAACGGAACAATAGCATGTGCAGCATCTCCTAAAATAATATTCTTGTTTTTATAATGCCAAGGCGAACATTTTACAGTTCCTAATGCTCCTGTTGGGTTGTTCGCAAACTCTTCTGTTATATTTGGTATTAAGGCTAAAGCGTCCGGAAATTGATTTTCGAAAAAGTTTTTTATAGCTTCTTCAGTTGTTAAATTGTTGAAATTATATTCGCCTTCGTCATAACTTAAAAATAGTGTTACGGTAAAACTTCCGTCTAAATTAGGTAGTGCAATTAACATGTAGTCACCTCTTGGCCAAATGTGAAGATAATCTTGACTGATAAGATGCGTTCCTTCAGCGGAAGCGGGAATTTCTAACTCTTTATAACCATGTGTTAAATAGTTTTGCGAGTAACTAAACAAGAATTTGCGCTCTAAATAATAGCTTTTTCTAAGAGAAGATCCTGCGCCATCAGTACCAAAAAGTACATCTCCTTTGGCTGTGAATTCTTCTTTGGTTTTATAATCGTAAAATGTAGCTGTGTTATTTTCAATGTCAACTCCTGTACATTTCTTATTAAAATGAATAGTAAGATTGTCGTATTGATCTGCTTCTGTCAATAATAATCCATTTAAATCGCCTCTAGAGATAGAGTTGATATATTCATTATCTCTTCCAGAGTAATTGGACGGAAAGGTGTTGCCTTCTGTGTCATGTACCAATCTTCCGTACATTGGTATGCAAAGCGGTTTTACTTTGTCTTCAACACCTGCAAGTCGCATCGCTTTTAAACCTCTGTCTGATAATGCTAGGTTAATAGAGCGTCCTGCTGAAATATCTGTGGTACGTAAATCTGGTCTGCTTTCGTAAACATTTACGGTGTAACCACGTTGTGCTAAACGTAATGCTAGTAGTGAGCCACAAAGTCCTGCTCCTATGATTAGTATGTTGTCTTTTTTACTCATATTGCTAGTGTCAACTTCGATTTGGTTTTGTCATCCTGAACTTGATTCAGGATCTCATTATTTATTCTTTAAGAGTTATCTGTTTAATATCTCTTTTAACTTATCCACCATTCTGTACACATCTTCAAAGGTGTTATATAATGGAACAGGAGCACAGCGTATAACATCTGGTTCTCGCCAATCTGTAATAATATTGGCTTTAGTTAATTGTTTGTGCAGGTTTTTGTCTGCATCTTTTACTTGAATGGATAATTGACAACCACGTTCCTTTGGATTGGTTGGTGTTATTATTTTGATCTTATCGTTATTTAATTCGTTAATTAAATACTCGAAATAGCCTGTTAGCTTTTCAGACTTTTCACGAAGTGCATCCATACCAACGTCATTAAACATGTCTAAAGAGGCTTTAATGGCTGCCATAGATAAAATGGGCGGATTACTAAGTTGCCAACCTTCTGCTCCTGGAATAAGGTCTAATGGTTGACGCATATTAAATCTTGTTGCTTTATTATGACTCCACCAACCAGCAAAACGTTTTAAATCTTTGTTATGCGCATGCTTTTCGTGTACAAAAAGTCCACCTAAACTTCCTGGTCCTGCGTTTAAATATTTGTAAGTACACCAAGCAGCAAAGTCTACTCCAGAGTTATGGAAATCTGGTTTTATGTTTCCTGCACCATGTGCCAAATCGATACCAACCATACAATCTTTTGCATGACCAAGCTCTGCTATTTTTTTTAAATTTAAATATTGTCCTGTGTAATAATTTACTCCTCCAATAAGTAGCAAAGCAATTTCATCTCCTTGTTCTTCAAGTATGGTTTCTAAGTCTTCTATATTTAAAAGTTCTTCGCCTTCACGAGGTTTCCATTCAATCACACCTTCACTAGCATCAAAACCATGAAACTCTAATTGTGTTTGTACTGCATACCTGTCACTAGGAAAAGCATCGCTTTCAATTACAATTTTATATTTGGTTTTTGTAGGTTGGTAAAAACTAACCATTAACAAATGTAAATTGGTGGTTAAAGTGTTCATTATAACCACTTCAATAGGTTTTGCTCCTACAATCTTCGCCATAGATTCTGTTAAGAATTCATGGTAAGGCATCCATGGGTTTTTAGCTTCAAAATGTCCTTCTACACCAAGGTTTGCCCAATCTTTTAACTCTTGATTTATATATTCTTTGGTTGCTTTTGGTTGTAAGCCAAGGGAGTTTCCGGTAAAGTATAACCAATCGTTTCCGTCTTTATCTTTAGGAATATGAAATTGATTTCTGTAAGAAGAAATAGGGTCGTTTTGGTCTTGAAATTTAGCAAAGTCTAAACCTTGTTTATAGTTGGACACAATGTGTAGTTTTCGGGTTTACACAAAAATAAGAATTATTAATTTAGAAATGAAGTTGTATTTTGGTCATGAAAAAAGGCTTTATAAATAATTTATAAAGCCTTTTAAGTTTATAGTGACGCAATAAAGCGGAATTGTACTATATACGAACCGCTTTATGTTTTGGATGTTTTAATGTTGTGTTTTTATAATAATATTACTAAAAGATAAATTCCAATTCCCTTCTGCCTTTTTATGGTCTTTTGCAATTGTTATTCCGTTAAAGTCTTTGTGGTTTTCAAAGGTTGTTGTCATAGATGGTTTTTCTGAATTTCCTTTCCTGAAAACCCACTCTTTGATAATATAGTTTTTGTCGTAATAAAAATCATAGGCATCACCAGGAGTGTAGCCTCCTTCATTGGAATAAGTAAGGGTTATTTTATTTAAAACGGTATTGCTAATTGGTGCTTTTTCTTCTGTGGCTTCAGAAATGGTTGTTCCGCTGTCCCAAACTAATTGAAATGGAGCTAAAAGCCAAAATTTATCATTTATAAAACCTTGATCGGCTCTTAAAGATAAACTGTCTATGTTAGATCTATTGTAATTTATAGTGTCTTTTCCGGTAATTAAACTAACGTTATTTGTCTTGGGTTGCCATGACCAACGACGCTCAAAATGAGTACTATCTTTGTCCACATTAAATGTGAAATCTATTTGATTTACCGTCTTCCATTTATCGATTCCGTGTGCATTTGCAATTTTTTCGGAAATAGATAATGCTTTTTTAGCGGATTGTTTTTCGGTGTTGTTTTTACATGCGGTAATAAGGACGAAAAAAATAAAGTATAGAAGATATTGTTTCATTAGTTGTTTTTTTACAAAGATAATCACATGAAAATAAAGTTTTATATTAGAAGAAAATATTATGTCATGACTAAAAATAATAAATATTTTGAAGCTAATAAATTAACATGGAACACCAAAGTTAAAGTACATGCTGAAAGTGATATGTATGATTTAAAGTCTTTTAAAAAAGGAAAAAATACTTTAATGCATTATGAATTAGCAGCTTTACCTGATGTTAAAGAAAAACGTTTATTGCATTTACAATGTCATTTTGGACAAGATACCTTAAGTTGGAGTCGGTTAGGCGCTAAGTGTGTTGGCGTTGATTTAAGTGACGAAGGTATTAAGCTTGCAAAAAGCTTAAATGAAGAATTGCATTTAGATGCTAAATTTGTGTGTTGTAATGTTTTGGATACATCAGCACATGTAAAAGAAGTTTTTGATATTGTGTTTACAAGTTATGGCGTGATTGGTTGGTTACCTGATTTAAAACCTTGGGGCAAAATGATAGCAGAACGATTAACAACTGGAGGCGAGTTTTATATGGTAGAATTTCATCCTATTGTTTGGATGTTTGATTATTTAGAAATAAAGCCTAAAATGAAATATGGCTATATGCAAGATGAGGTGATTTATGAAGAATATGAAGGTACTTATGCTGATACTGAGTCTAAAATGATTACCAAAGAATATGGATGGAACCATGGATTAGGTGAAGTTATTAATGCGTTAACAGAAGCAGGATTAAAAATTGAGTATCTAAATGAATATAACGAAAGCCCTTATAATGTATTACCCAATTTAGTTGAAACTAAATCGGGTAATTATGTGGCAAAAGATAAATTGTATCCTTTGATTTTTGAAATTAAAGCAACTAAGCTTTAGTGTTTTTCTTTTAAAACTTCTGGCATCTTAGCTTGAAATTTTTTAAGTCTAGGTATAGATACACCTTGAATATATCTGTTTTCAGGATGTAGTTTTTCGTAATTTTGATGGTAGTCTTCAGCAATCCAAAATTTTTGGAACGGATAAACTTCTGCAGCAATTTTGGCATTTAATTGTTTTGCTAAAGCTGCTTTTTTAGCATCTATTATCTGTTTTTGAATTTGGTCTTGATAAAATAGTATTGAACGATATTGACTACCTTTATCTGGACCTTGTCCATTGACTTGTAATGGGTTTTGTGATGCAAAATATACATCTACTAATGTTTTGAAGCTTACCACTTTTGGGTCGTAAATAACTTCTACAGCTTCTGCGTGACCAGTTTTACCTGTATTGCTTTTCTCGTATGTGGGGTTTTTAGTGTGGCCACCAGCGTAGCCATTAATAACTTCGTCTACACCTTTTACACTTTCATAAACAGCTTCTACACACCAAAAACAACCACTTGCAAAATAGGCTTTTGCTTTTCCGTTTTCTAACTTTACAGTTACAGGTTTAGCATTTTTAATAGCATCTTGTTTTGGGTTAGTTTGTGCTTGATTATGACAGCTAAAAACTAGGGCTAAGAATAATAATGTGATTAATTTTTTCATGTTTTTCTTTTTCGTTTTTCTTTTTGTCGTTTAAAATATGAAAACATTAAGTTAGACTTTCGTAAATATTTCTTAAATAAAACAATCGAGCATAAAAAAAGCCTTTACAGTGTAAAGGCTTTTTTTTATAATTTGAAAATGTTATACTAATTTAGAAAACATTTTTTCCATTTTTATTTTTTGCTCATCAGCTAAAGCAGCATCAACTAAGATACGTCCACTGTGCTCATCCGTAATAATTTTTTTACGTCCAGCAATTTCCATTTGTACTTGTGGTGGAATTGTAAAGTATGATCCTCCTGATGCACCTCTTTCGATTGGTACAACAGCTAAACCATTTTTTACATTAGCTCTGATACGGTTGTATGCTTTAACTAATCTAGCTTCTATTTTTTTCTTGTAGTCTTCAGACTTCTCAATTAAAGCTTTTTCTTCTTTTTCAGTTTCTTTTAAAATAGCGTCTAACTCACTCTTTTTATGCTTTAAGTGTGTTTCACGCTCTTTGTTATGCTCTTTTGTTTTAGCAATAACTTCTTTTTTCTGCTCTATTTGAGCTTTAAATTCTCTGATATGCTTTTCAGCTAGTTCAATTTCTAGTTCCTGAAACTCAACTTCTTTAGATAAAGAGTTAAACTCTCTGTTGTTTCTAACGTTTTGTTGTTGTTCAGAGTATTTTTTAATTAAAGCTTTAGATTCTTCAATTAAGTTTTTCTTGGCAATTATGTCAGCGTCAACAGAGCTTAAACTATCTTCTAATTTTTCTAGTCTAGTTTTTAATCCTGTAACCTCGTCTTCTAAATCACTAACCTCTAAAGGTAATTCTCCACGTACGTTTCTTATTTCGTCAATTCTAGAGTCTATTAATTGTAAATCGTATAACGCTCTTAGACGTTCTTCTACGGTTACTTCTTTTGTCTTTGCCATATTTTAAAAATACTTAACAGGATTGGTATTTGTTTTCGATAAAATGAATGCAAAATTAGGAATTTTTTTGTAAGTATTGCTACTAAACCGTTTTTTGTGTACTGTTCGCTTTCATAATGTCCAATATCTACTAATAAAATGTTGTTTTCAGCTTGAAAAAAATCATGATATTTTAAATCTGAAGTCACAAAAACGTCCGCTCCTGCTGCTTTTGCTGCTTGTATAGCAAAACTGCCAGAGCCACCCAGAACTGCTACTTTTTTTATGGGTTTATTTAGTAATTGTGAATGTCTTATATTAGAAATTTCCATTTTATCTTTTAAATAGTTTAGAAATTCTGTTTCAGATTGTTGCGTTTCTAGTTCGGCAACCATTCCCATTCCTATATTTTGATTCGTATTTTCAATAGTTATAATCTCGTAGGCAATTTCTTCATACGTATGATTTTTAAATAATGCAGCTAATATTTTACTTTCTAAATGTCTTTCAAAAGTAATTGTAATTTGTGTTTCACTTTCGTTATGATCAATTCCAATACTTCCTTTTGATGGATTTGCATTAGAGTTAGCATTATAGGTGCCAATGCCATTAACATTAAAACTACAATTACTATAATTACCTATTTGTCCAGCTCCAGCTTTAAATAAGGCTTGCCTTAAAGTATCAACTTCATCTTTAGGTGCATAAGTTGTCAGTTTTTTTATGGTTTGCTTTTGTGGAATTAATATGTTCTGGTTAATTAATTGAAGTTGGTTGCAAAGCATTGCATTTACTCCGTTTTTATCATTGTCTAAGGCAGTATGAATAGCAAAAATAGCAATGTTGTTTTGTATGGCTTTTAATACAGTACGCTCGACATAATTTTTTCCTGTTAAACTTTTTAATCCTTTAAATATTATAGGATGAAAACTTAGTATAAAATTACAGTTTTTAGCGATAGCTTCATCAACTACAGCTTCTAAAGTGTCCAATGTAACAAGTACATTAGTAACTACTGTATTTTTATCACCTACTAACAATCCAACGTTATCAAAATCTTCGGCATAATTTAAAGGAGCAATATCTTCGATATGATTAATAAGGTCTTTTACCAACATACTTTTTAGTCTTTATTATTTAAAACAAATATAAAATATTTACTTTCGTTACTATATTTTAAGCTACATTATGTTAAATGTAGTAGTCATATATCTTAATTTTTAAATTGTTTAAATGAAATTTTTACGCTCTATTTTATTACCTGTTGTTCCGATTTATTACTTGGTAACTTGGTTTAGAAATTTGATGTATGATAAAGGTTGGAAATCCACTAAAGCCTATGATTTTCCTGTTATATGTGTTGGTAACTTAAGTACAGGAGGTACTGGAAAAACACCTATGGTTGAATATTTAATACGCTTATTAAAAGATGACGTAAAATTAGCAACTTTAAGTAGAGGATATGGAAGGAAAAGTGAAGGTTTTGTTCTTGGGAATTCTACGTTCTCAGCATTAGATTTGGGTGATGAACCTTTTCAGTTTTATAATAAGTTTAAAGACGACATTTTAGTAGCAGTTGATGCAAATAGAAGAGCAGGTATTGATAGGTTGTTGCAGCATAATATCAAGCCCGAAGTTATTGTTTTAGATGATGCGTATCAACACAGAAAAGTAACAGCAGGTTTTACTATTTTGTTGACTACGTTTAATAATTTATATTACAAAGATATTGTTTTACCCACTGGGAATTTGCGCGAACCTAGATCAGGAGCAAAGCGTGCGGATATAATTGTAGTTACAAAATGTCCAAATGATTTAGATAAAGCAGTTAAAGAAAAAATAAGATCTAAAATTAACCCAGAACAACATCAACAAATATTTTTTAGTAGCATAAATTACAGTACTACTGTTTTTAATGATGACGATAATAAAGCGCTTAGGGCAATGTTGCCTTTTACTTTAGTAACTGGAATAGCTAATGCTAAGCCTTTAGTTGAATTTTTAAATAATGAAGGTTTTAAATTTGAACATTTAGAGTATAAAGATCATCATACGTTTACCCAAAAAGATCTTACAGATTTATCAAAATTAGAATGTATATTAACTACAGAAAAAGATTATATGCGTCTAAAGGATGAATCTATTTTAAAAGATAAATTGTGGTATTTGCCGATACATTTAAGTTTAGATAAGCAACAGCAATTTGATGATATTGTAAAAAGTTTTGCAATTAAGTAGCAGTGCTATCAGATAAATTTAAAGCATTGTAAAGTTTTTTTCAAAGTCCTCTTGTTTGAAAGGTTTTGAGATTATATCTGTAAATCCTGCATCATCAAACTCTTGCATTTTGTCTTCTATGGTAACAGCAGTTAATGCAAAAATAGTTAAATCAGTATCAAAAGTTCTGATAATTTTAGTAGCTTCCATACCGCTAATTCCAGGCATGTGTATATCCATTAATACAACATCATATTTAGATGTTTTAACTTTGTCTACTGCATCTTCACCGTTATCAACAACATCACAATGTAGTTTCATTTTATTAAGGATTTTTTTGTAATCATTTGATTAATTTTATTATCCTCAACTACTAATATTTTAATATTGTTAAGTTCTATTTCGTCAATTTCATTAAAATAATTTGCTTTTTGCTCTACAATTATTTCGTTACTTTTTTTCATAGGTATTTCAAAGTAAAACGTGGTACCAGTACCCAATTCACTTTTCAAATAAATTTTTCCTTTTAAAATATCAATTAGTCCCTTAACAATAGAAAGTCCAAGTCCTGTTCCACCATATTTTCGGTTTATTTGGATAGAGCCTTGAGAAAAGCTTTCAAACATGTTTTTTTGTTTTTCTTGACTAATTCCTATTCCATTATCTTCAACCTCATAACGCACAACAAAGTCATCTCCATCTTGTTGATGTTTAATAATTCTAATCCAAATATCTCCATCTTTAGTAAATTTTATAGAGTTACCGATTAGATTTATTAATATTTGAGAAATTTTTAATTGATCAGCATTGAAGTTAGTTGGTAAGGTTTCATCATATTCTAAATGCAGTTTGATATTATTATCTAATGCAGAATTGTTTAGAGCTGAAATTACGTTTTCAGCCTTCTTCTTTAGGTTGAAAACCTCAGGTTCTATATCTACTTTATTAGCTTCGATTTTATTAATTTGAAGTATGTCATTAATAAAAGTTAATAAGTAGTCTCCTGAAAATTTTAATGATTTTAAATGTTGAATTTGTGCTTGCTTAGGGTTTTCTTCTAATAACATGTTTGTTAAACCTGTAACCGCATATAAAGGTGTTCTTAACTCATGTGTTACTGTGGATAAAAAGTTAGCTTTAGTTTTTGTGGCAAGCTCGGCTTTTTCCATTGCTATAGTTAATTCTGCATTTTTTTTATGCAAGATATTATTAGATTTTAATCTAATATTATTGTTTTTATATAATGATAAAGTAAGTAGAGATAAAATAGTAATTAAGGCAATACTTAAAATAGTTGTTAATTTTTCTAACCAAGTAGAACTAGCTTCTTTTTCTAAATCAGCTTCTTTTTCTTTTTGATACTCAATTGGACTGCTATACTGTTTGTCTAACCTTTTGTCTGCAGATAAATAGCTTCTTTTAACTTTTAAAATAGAATCATTTAGCTTGATGTGTTTTAATAGGTAGTTATTAGCTTCTTTATAATCACCTCTATTGGTGTGAATGTCACTAAGTATTTTATAAGATTTATTAATTAAATTTGGAAAATTTTCAAGTTTTGCTATTTCAAAACCTTCATTAATATCAATTTCAGAGTTAGCAAAGTCCTGTAATTTTGCTTCAGTCTCTCCTAAGCTTAAATAAGCACTACTTAATATTTTTTTGTTTTTGTAGCGTTTAGCTAAATCTTTAGCATCTTCAAATTGTATTTTAGCTTCAGTGTAATTTCCTGAATAGAATAAAGCTTCTCCAATGTGTAACTTACTTTCAGCTTCAAATTCAGACAAATCATGCTTTTCAAAAATTTGTTCCGCAGAATTAAAATAGTCTATTGCTTTTTGATATTCTTTTCTAGATAAATAAATACTACCGATGGTTTTGTAAGTTTCGGCAATATTAATATCATCCTGAGCAAAACGTTGTTTTTCAACTGCTTTGGATAAAGATTGCATGGCTTCCATTGGTTCTTCAATGATGTATTGAATTTTACCAATTTTAGAATAAATCAAGCCTATGCTTCTGTTGTCGTTTATTTGTTTAGCTAATTGTAAGGCATCATCAAGATCTCTTTGTGCCTTGTAAAACTCGTTGTTATCAATGTTAGTTTGTGCAAAGCTAATATTGAAATTAATTTTACTTTGTATATTTTCCTTTTGTTTTTCACTGATGTCTTGTGCGTGTATGTTTATGCTTACAAGACTGAAAATCAAGTAGGTTAAAATATTTGTAATTTGAAATTTCATTCATCAGGTTTATATAACAAATATAAATATTTATCCGATAAATGTTTTTTTATTCTGATAAATTGAAAATTAGATCAATAATTCGGCTTGAATAACCTGTTTCATTGTCATACCATCCTATGATCTTGACCATGTTTCCTATAACAGATGTCATTTGAGAATCAAAAATACAAGAGTGTGTATTACCCACAATATCAATGGAAACTATAGGGTCTTCAGTATACTCTAAGATGCCTTTATATTTTGTGTGAGAAGCATTATTAAAAGCTTTGTTTATGGCTTCTATACTAACTGTTTTTTTGACGTTAAAAGTGATGTCTGTCAAAGATCCATTGGCAACAGGAACTCTAATACCACAACCACCAATTACCTCTGATAAATCAGGGAAAATTTTGGTTAATGCTTTTGCGGCTCCAGTGGTTGTTGGTACAATACTCTGTCCAGCTGCTCTTGCACGACGTAAATCTCTGTGAGGTTGATCATGAAGACTTTGATCTGTTGTGTAAGAATGAATAGTTGTTATATAAGCTTGATTAATACCACATAACTGATTGATTATGTCAATCATAGGTGCTGCATTATTGGTTGTGCAGGATGCGTTAGAAATTATAGTCTCATCACCATTCAATTCTTGTTGGTTAACACCAAGAACAATAGTTTTAATATCATCTTCAATTGCAGGTACGCTTAAAATAACGCGCTTAGCTCCATTGTTTATATGGTGTTGTAAATCTTCAGAGGTTTTAAATTTCCCTGTAGATTCTATCACAAAATCAGGAGAAAAGTTAGACCAATCAATGGTTTTTGGATGCGTTTGGTTTAGAAGAGGTACTTCTTGATCTTCAACAACAATCGTATTGTCTTTTGCAGATATTTTTGCAGGAAAAACACCATGAATACTATCGTATTTTAATAAATGACTTAATGTTTTAGCATCAGCCAAATCATTAATAGCAACCACCTTTATTTCTGGGTTGTTATGCAGCAATCTAAAGACGCGTCTTCCTATGCGACCAAAGCCATTTATGGCAACAGTAATCATATTAATTAATGTGTTTTTGAGCCTTATATGACGATCGTACTAATGCACTACTTTCAACATGTCTAAAGCCTAGTTTTAAACCAATTTCTTCGTATTCTTTAAATTCGTCTGGTAAAACAAAACGCTTAACTGGTAAATGTTTTTTACTAGGTTGAAGGTATTGCCCAATAGTTACAACATCTACGTCGTTATCGCGTAAATCATGTAACGTTTGTATAACTTCTTCACGCTCTTCACCAAGACCTAACATGATACCAGATTTTGTACGACGTTGACCTTGTTGCTTAAGGTATTTAAGTACACCTAAGCTTCTTTCGTATTTTGCTTGTATACGTACCTCTCTAGTTAGTCGTTTTACGGTTTCGATATTATGAGAAACTACTTCTGGAGCAACGTCAATAATACGGTCAATATGCATTTCTGCACCTTGAAAATCAGGTATCAAAGTTTCCAAAGTCGTTTTAGGATTCATTCTTCTAACAGCGTTAACCGTTTCTGCCCACATAATGCTTCCCATATCTTTTAAATCATCTCTATCAACACTTGTTAGTACAGCGTGTTTAATACCCATGATTTTAATAGATCTAGCAACTTTTTCAGGTTCATCCCAATCCACATCTTCAGGTCGACCCGTTTTTACACCACAAAACCCACAAGATCTAGTACAAACGTTTCCTAAAATCATGAATGTAGCGGTACCTTCTCCCCAACATTCTCCCATATTTGGACAACTTCCAGATGTACAAATGGTGTTTAGACTATATTTATCAACTAATCCTCTTAGTTCAGTGTATTTTTTACCAGTTGGTAATTTAACACGTAACCATTTTGGTTTAGGTTCTCTTTTTGGTAATATATTTGATGCAGTTTCTGTATTCATAATTGCAATTTTCTATAAGCAAAGATACGAAGTATTTTGTTTAAAATTCAGGAAGTAAATGTTAAGTAAAACTATTGGTGTAACTAACTTTTTTGAATGATTTCAGAAAGTAATTTTTTTGCACGAAGTAACTTTACTTTTATGTTGTTTATAGGTTCTTTTAATTGAATCGAAATTTCTTTGTAGCTTAATTCTTGAAAATATCTTAGATTAATAACTTCTTGGTAATGGGGTTTTAATTTTTTTATATCTCTTAATAATTTTGCTAAATTTTGTTCAGTTATTAATTTGTCCTCAGCCGAAGGTGTTTCGTCTAAAACGTTATAAACTTCATTATTATCAGTTCTGGAAATAGCTTGTTTAATGGAGTGCTTTTCTTTTCTGATAATATCTATATGAATGTTTTTAGAAATGGTGATTAACCAAGTGCTAAAAGAATAGTTGTTATTATAAGATTTGATTTTATCAAAAGCTCTAGAAAATGTTTGAATAGTGACATCTTCGGCATCGTTTTCATTCTCAATTCTTTTCAATTGAAAACCATATACTTGGTCCCAAAAAGTGTGCAATAGATAGTTAAACGCTTTTTGATCGTTTTGTTTAGCTCTGTCTATGATGTCGTTTATTTCCAATAATTAGGTTTTGAAATTTTATTAGTTATAAAGATACTAAATTGCATTATAATTAAAGTGATTTCTAGTATTGGAAGCAAGAAGATAGTGTCTATTTCGTTTAGTTTTTTTGCTGAAAATCCTAAACTTAAATACTGACATAAAAATCTTAATATAATTAGTCCTAAAGCAAAAGGCCACAAAAAAGTAGTGTAAAGTAATATAATGCCTAAAATCCAGAATAAGACTTGGGTAATGTAAAACAAGCCTAGCAATAATTTGTGTTTTGTTTTATAATATCTAGCTGTTGATATGTGTCTCCTTTTTTGTTTAAACCAATCTTTAAAACTGGTTTTAGCTACGGATATTGTAAAACTGTTTTTTCTGTACTGTATAATTGTATTTTTAGATGTAGCGACTTCATTTATAAATAAATCATCATCACCAGATCTTACTTTCATGTGTTTGATAAAACCATTTGCGTTAAAAAACTCATCTCTGTGATAGGCTAAGTTGCGTCCAACTCCCATATATGGTAACCCTATTTTTGCATAAGAAAAATATTGAGTTGCTGTTAATAAGGTTTCAAACCTGATAAGTTTGTTTAGAAAAGAGTGTTTAATTTTATTATAAGCTCCATAACCTAATACAATAGTGTTTGTTTCGGTAAAACCAGAACTCATTTCTTTTATCCAATGTTTAGATAACGGTTTGCAATCGGCATCAGTGAATAGTAAGTGGTCGTTAGTTGCTGCTTTAATACCTAATGATAATGCGTATTTTTTGTTTCCCCAAAAGGCTTCAATATTTTTTACATTGACAATTTTTATATTATCATGCTTAGATTTAAAGTCTTCAAAAACCTCTAAAGTTTCGTCTTTAGACGAGTCGTTTATAAGTACAACTTCAAAGTATTTGTAGTCTTGTGCTAAAACGCTTGGAAGAAAATTTTTAATATTTTCTGCTTCGTTTTTAGCACAAATAATAACTGAAACTGGAGGTGTTTCAGTTGTTGTTTTGCTGTGTTTTGAAAATGCGAAATTTCCAAAAATCACAGTATAATACAATACTTGAATAACTACTACAGTAACAAAACTGTAGAATAACACATCAAGTATTAGCATAGATTACGAGTGTTGAGGTTCGCTACAATTTTCAAATTGGTCTGGTGATTTACCGCAAAAACCACAAGCTTCACCTTCTGTATTTAACATAGGGTTTTGACTTGCGCATGTACCTGCAAATTTACCATCTTTTTTTGCCCAAATTTTAATTGCAATACCTGCAAAACCTAAACCTAAAAGGCCTAAAGTAAGTAATAAAAGTTTCAAAATAGTTGCTTTTTTTAGAAGTACAAAGATACAGTTTTTTCGAAAATAAGTTCCTATTTAACGTTTCAATAGTTTTGTTAGATCAATTTGAACACTAAAATCAGTTTTTTAACGAAAAAGTTATTTAGATACGCCTAAAGCGGTTAGTTCTTTATTTTTTTATAATTTACTGCTCTAACTTTTTAACAATTTAAATTATGAAAAAATTATTTGCAGAGTTTTTTGGAACTTTTTGGTTGGTTTTTGGTGGTTGTGGTAGTGCTATTTTTGCTGCAGGCTTTCCAGATTTAGGTATCGGTTTTGTTGGTGTGTCATTAGCTTTTGGTTTAACCGTACTGACTATGGCTTATGCAGTTGGTCATGTTTCCGGAGCACATTTTAATCCTGCTGTTTCCATTGGGCTTTGGGCTGGAGGAAAGTTTCCTGCTAAAGAACTTCCAGGTTATATTATTGCACAATTAGTTGGTGCAATCCTTGCTGCCACTGCATTATTATATATTGTATCTGGTAAAGCAGGTTTTACTGATGTTGGTGGTTTTGCTGCCAATGGATATGATGCATTATCTCCTGGAGGATATTCTATGATGTCTGCCTTAGTTACCGAGTTTTTATTAACGATGTTTTTCCTGTTAATCATATTAGGTAGTACATATCCTAAAGCACCAAAAGGGTTTGCAGGAATTGCAATTGGTTTAGCTTTAGTTTTAATACACTTAATTAGTATTCCTATTACTAATACTTCTGTTAATCCAGCTAGATCTACTAGTCAAGCATTATTTGCTGAAGGCGGAAATTACCTTGGACAATTATGGTTGTTTTGGTTGGCACCAATTGCAGGAGCTATTGCTGCAGGTTTTATTCATAAAACCTTTTTTAATAAAGATTAATTTTGATACATTAAATAAAATAAAAAAAGCCTCACTTTAAATAAGTGAGGCTTTTATTTGTATATTATTTCAATCTTGCTTATTCGTTAAGCTTTAAAGATATTTCAGCAACAGGAGTATCGTTTGAGCGGACTGGACTGCCTCCTTTAGGCTCGATAGAAATACTTAACCCTAAAGCGTCTTCAGTATATGGAATTTCTTGAAGTCGTCTATCAGCTTCACTCAAAACACCTAAGTTTACCATTTTACCTTGTAATTCTGCCCAAATTTGATAAACTTTATCATCTGGTAATTGTGGCAAGGATACAACATCAATCATAGATTTTTTTTCTTCTGGATTAATGTAGGCTACCGTTTTTAAGTTTTTAGCTCTAGTATTTCCCTTTAAGACGTATTTTTCGGTTTCAGGATTATTTAATTGCTTAAACTGATCTAATAGTTGTTGTAATGTGCTGTTATTGTTTGCAATATCGCTTCTAAGATCAAAGATCTCATCTGCAATGGTTTGGTTTTCGCTCGATAACTCTTTGTTTTGATTAAAAAGATATACAGAGCTTCCTGCAAATAGTAATGCAGCTACACATGCAGCAATTGCTAAACTGTACCATTTTTTAGAGCGTTTAGGTTGTAATACTACAACTGGTTTATCATCTAAAGCTTCAAAAACATTATCTAATACTAATTTTGGTGCTTTTATAGCATGTAGTTGTGTTGTAAATTCTAATTGGTCTTGTAACCTGTCGTAAGCTTTTTTTACTTCCGGAAATTCTGAGATGTAATGTTCAACCTCTAGAGTTTCGGTAGCAGTAGTTTGTCCTATTAAATACTTGTTTAATAAGTCAGACTTTAAAAATGTATTTATTTTCTCATTCATCATTCTACAATTGAGGGTTGTAAATTTTTTTAATTCACGTAGTGCAATTTTTAACCTTGATTTGATAGTTCCTAACGGAATATTCAACTCATCACTAGCTTCTTGTTGTGTCATACCTTCAAAAAACAGTGCATTCACGACAATCTGATATTTTTGGTCAAGGGTGTTTAAATGTTTTTTTATATCTAAAACATCCTCGTTTAAACTATTAGTTGTCAGTTTATATACGTTAGAGTTTTCAATTTGGACTTCCTTGTTTGATTTATTATTTACAGATCTGATTTTATCAATTGCAGAATTGTATGCTATACGATATAGCCATGTAAATAATTTAGCCTTGTCAGGATTATAGCTTTTGCCTTTTTTCCAAACTTTTATAAGGGTTTCTTGAAGCACGTCTTGAGCTAAATCATCATCCGAAATCACTTTTTTTATAACACCAAACAAGGCGTCAGCATAGTTTTCGTATAACAATGTTATGGCTTGTTTGTCGCCATTTTTAAGATGTGCTATTATATGTTCTTCTATTGAAAAATTCAAGCTATTATTTAGGGTTTGTTAGTCTAAGGTTTTAAGTTGAAGTCTATAGAATTATTTAAAAAATATTGACTTCGGTTTCAATTGAAATATTAAATATACGATAAATACTAAGTTGTATCAATTTTGAAAGCTTTAATATATCCTTTCCTTTGGCATTATCATAATTTACCAAAACTAAAGCTTGTTTTTTATGAACTCCGTAATTGTCAAAAGTTTTTCCTTTAAATCCAGCAGTTTCAATTAGCCAACCTGCAGGTACTTTTACTTCTGTTTCAGAAATAATATAATGTGGTGCATCCGGAAAGTTTTGTTGTAACTCTGTAAATGCTTCTTTACTAATAATTGGGTTTTTAAAAAACTTCCGCTATTACCAATTTCCTTTGGATTTGGTAATTTGCTATTACGTATCGCTATTACAGCTTTTGAGACCTCTTGAATATTAGGATTCAAAATATTCATGACTTCTAATTGAGAACTAATAGCTCCATAATTAGTATGTAATACGTGATTTTTAGTTGTTAGTTTAAACGTAACACTAAGTATAATGTATTTGCCTTTAGCGCTTTGTTTAAATATGGAATTACGGTAACCAAAATTACAATCTTGATTGGTGAAAATTTCAGTTTTTAACGTTTCCAAGTTTAGTACTTCACAGGTGTGAAAATTGTCCTTGAGCTCGACACCATAAGCGCCTATGTTTTGTATAGGGCTAGATCCTACGTTACCAGGTATTAAAGAAAGGTTTTCTAAACCTCCAAAATTTTGCTGCAAAGTCCACAATACAAAGTCATGCCAATTCTCGCCAGCTTTAGCTTCAATAAAAACATGGTTTTCTGTTTGAGATACAATTGATTTTCCTTTTAAATCTAAATGAATCACTAGTTTGTCCATATTCTTAGTCAAAAGCATGTTGCTTCCACCTCCAAGAATAAATTTTTCTGTGTTTTTTTCAGATGAATACACAGCAATTAAGTCATAAATAGTTTTAACCGAAACAAATTGTTTGGCTTTAACATCAATACCAAATGTATTGTATGGTTTTAAGGATATGTTATCTAATATTTGCACTAATCTTTATATACTTTTAAAGCTTGTTTAATAATGTTTACAGCTTTTTTTAAGCTTTCGGTGTTTAAAACGTAAGCAATACGGATTTGGTTTAATCCAACTCCTGGTGTGCTGTAAAATCCAGCAGCAGGAGCAACCATGACAGTTTCTCCGTCAACATCAAAAGACTCTAATAACCATTGCGCAAACTTATCACTGTTTTTAACAGGTAGTTGTGCTATGCAATAAAAAGCACCTTTTGGGTTAGCTACTTGTACACCTTCAATTTTATTTAATTCTTCAATTAAAACGTTTCTTCGTTCTACATACTCTTCAATAACATCATCAAAGTAACTTTGAGGTGTGCTTAAAGCAGCTTCACTAGCAATTTGCGCTAGAGTAGGAGGGCTTAATCTTGCTTGAGCAAATTTTAATGCTGTTGCAATGACCTCTTTATTTTTAGAAACTAAACATCCAATTCTTGCGCCACACATGCTATAACGTTTAGAAACCGAATCTATTACAATTGCATGATCATCTAGTCCTTTTTCTTGTAGTATTGAATAGTGTTTGGCACCATCATAAGCAAACTCGCGATAAACTTCGTCTGCAATTAAAAACAAATCATGTTTTTTAACAATGTCTGCTAATTTTTTTATTTCTTCTTTTGAATATAAGTATCCTGTTGGATTACCAGGATTACAAATTAAAATAGCTTTTGTTTTAGGTGTAATAAGTTTTTCAAATTCCTCAATAGCAGGTAAAGCAAAATTGTCTTCTATTTTTGAAATTACAGGAACAACCGTTACTCCAGAGGCAGTTGAAAAACCGTTGTAATTAGCGTAAAACGGTTCAGGTATAATTACCTCGTCATCAACATCCATAATACTTCCAAAAGTAAAAAGTAAAGCTTCACTACCACCAGTGGTAACTATAATGTCATCATGTTTTACATGGATGTCGTTTTTTGAATAGTAGTCAGCAATTTTGTTTCTGTAACCTTCAGATCCTTCAGATCTTGTGTAAGCTAATATGTCTAAAGAGTGTACTTTAACAGCATCAAGAGCAACTTGAGGAGTCTTAATATCAGGTTGACCAATATTTAGGTGGTATACAGTTTTTCCTTGTTGGTATGCTTTTTCAGCAAAAGGAACCAATTTTCTAATAGGTGATTGAGGCATTAATTGCCCTTTTTGAGAAATTTTTGGCATTTCAAAATAGTTTAGAATGCAAATTTGCAAAAAATAATTGTAAGTATTCTTTAAAAAAATGGTTTTAAAACCTTGATTTTTCAGTTTAAAACTAAAATCGTCAATAGACTAATAAAAAAAGCCGAAAACATAACGTTTTCGGCTTTTAAAAATATTATCAATGTGGATTATTTTTCCATCACACTTTTCCCTTTTTTCTCTAAAACACTAGTTTTAGAAGGATCAATAACTTTACCTTTAATTTTTAAAGATACTGTTGGAGTTTCAGCATTAGATAAAACTGTAATTGTTTTTCTAATTGGCATTACTCTGTTAGTGTCATATTTCACTTCAATTTCACCAGTTTGACCAGGCATAATTGGATCTTTCGGCTTTTTAGGTACTGTACATCCACAGCTAGAACTAACTTTAGAAACTATTAAAGGTGCATCACCAGTATTAGTAAATTCAAAAGTTCTAAGTCCATTAGCACCTTTTTCTATTGTACCATAATCAATAGTCGTTTCTTTAAATTCAATTTTGGCTACTTTTTCTTGAGCATTAACTGACAAACTAATTAGTCCGATAAATAATATTGTAAATAATTTTTTCATTATGTTTTGATTTTAGGTTCGTAAATTTAATTACTTTTTCTTCTAATTGCAAAAAAAATAGATGTAATGCATACCTGTAAATACTTACAGCATATTTAAAGGTACATTAATTATCATTAAAATTTTCCAAAAACAGAAATATAAGTACTTTTGTAAGATATATTTCAAAAACTATTCCAAAGTATGCAAATTCCATCAAAATATAATGCTATTGAAGCAGAAAACAAATGGTACGATTACTGGATGAAGAACAACTATTTTCATTCTACTCCAGACGATAGAGAGCCATATACCATCGTAATCCCTCCGCCAAACGTAACAGGAGTCTTGCATATGGGACACATGCTTAATAATACTATACAAGATGTTTTAGTCAGACGTGCGCGTTTACAAGGTAAAAATGCGTGTTGGGTTCCAGGTACAGACCATGCCTCAATTGCAACCGAAGCTAAAGTTGTTGCTAAATTAAAAGAACAAGGAATTGACAAAAATGACCTGACACGTGACCAGTTTTTAGCACATGCTTGGGAATGGACTGAAGAATATGGAGGCGTTATCCTTGACCAACTTAAAAAATTGGGTTGTTCTTGCGATTGGGATCGTACAAAGTTTACAATGGATGACGATATGTCTGAAGCTGTCATAAAAGTGTTTGTAGATTTACATGACAAAGGTCTAATTTATAGAGGTTACCGTATGGTAAACTGGGATCCTGAAGCAAAAACTACGCTATCTGACGAGGAAGTTATCCACGAAGAACGTCAAGGAAACCTTTACTATATTAATTACAAAATTGAAGGAAGTGACGATACACTAACTATTGCAACAACACGTCCTGAAACTATTTTTGGTGATACTGCAATTTGTATAAACCCAGAAGATGAACGTTTTGTACACTTGCGTGGAAAAAAAGCCATCGTACCAATTAGTAATCGCGTTATACCAATTATTCAGGATGAATATGTAGATTTAGAATTTGGTACAGGTTGTTTAAAAGTGACTCCAGCGCACGATGAAAATGATAAAAACCTTGGAGATAAACACAAACTTGAGGTAATCGATATTTTTCATGAAGATGCGACCTTAAATAGTTATGGTTTACAATTTGAAGGTCAGGACAGATTTGTAGCAAGAAAAAATGTAGCAAAAGAATTAGAAAACATTTGTGTTTTAGTAAAAACTGAAACACATATAAATAAAGTAGGAACGTCGGAACGTACCAAAGCAGTTATAGAACCAAGATTAAGCGATCAATGGTTCTTGAAAATGGAAGAGTTGGTTAAGCCAGCAATTGAAGCTGTTTTAGGTGAAGATGCTGAAATTAAATTATTTCCAAAGAAATTTGAAAACACCTATCGTCATTGGTTAGAGAATATTCGCGATTGGAATATTTCTCGTCAATTACTTTGGGGACAACAAATTCCTGCATATTTCTATGGTGACGGAAAAGAAGACTTTGTAGTTGCAGAAACTTTACAAGACGCTGTTTTAAAAGCACAAAAAGTAACAGGAAAAGCAGATTTAAAAGCGGAAGATTTAAAACAAGATACAGATGCTTTAGATACTTGGTTTAGCTCATGGTTATGGCCAATGTCTGTTTTTGATGGGATTAGAAACCCAGAAAACGAAGAAATAAAATACTACTATCCAACTAACGATTTAGTAACTGGACCAGATATATTATTCTTTTGGGTAGCACGTATGATTATTGCTGGTTATGAGTATAAAGACCAAAAACCATTTAACAACGTGTACTTAACTGGTTTAGTTCGTGATAAGCAACGTCGTAAGATGTCTAAATCTTTAGGTAACTCGCCAGATGCTTTAAAGTTAATTGAAGATTATAGTGCAGATGGAGTCAGAGTTGGATTACTTTTAAGTAGCGCAGCAGGAAACGACTTGATGTTTGACGAAACCTTATGTCAACAAGGTAAAGGTTTTGGAAACAAAATCTGGAATGCTTTTAACCTTACTAATTTATGGGAAGTTAGCGATAGTATTTCGCAACCAGAATCAAGTAAAATAGCTTTAGATTGGTATGAGTCAAAGTTTAGTGAGGCATTAGTTGAGATTGAAGATCACTTTAGTAAATACAGATTAAGTGATGCTTTAATGACAATTTATAAATTAATCTACGACGATTTTTGTGGATGGCTATTAGAGATTGTAAAACCAGCTTATCAACAGCCAATTGATGCTACGACGTATAATAAGGTAATGTCAATATTTGAAGATAATCTTAAAATATTACATCCATTTATGCCTTTCTTAACAGAAGAAATCTGGCAGTATATTGCAGAAAGGACTCCAGAGGAAGCATTAATTGTTGCAAAATGGCCAGAAGCAAAACCTGTAAATAAAGAGATTATTTCTCAGTTTGAATTTGCTTCAGAAGTAATTTCAGGAATTAGAACTGTTAGAAAAGAAAAAAATATAGCGTTTAAAGATGCTATAGGTTTTTCAGTAATTAATAATGAAGGTTCTAATACAGATTTTGATGCAGTAATAGCAAAATTAGGTAATTTAGAGTCTATAGATTATGTAAGTGAGGCTGTAGAAGGTGCATTAACGTTTAGAGTAAAATCTAATGAATACTTTATACCTATGGAAGGCGCAATAGATGTTGAGGCAGAAATTAAAAAATTAACCGAAGAATTGAATTATACTGAAGGTTTCTTAAAATCTGTACAAAAGAAGCTGTCCAACGAGCGTTTTGTGGCAGGAGCACCAGAGCAAGTAGTTGCAGCAGAGAAAAAGAAAGAAGCAGATGCTTTGGCTAAAATTGAAACTTTAAAATCTAGTTTGTCTAATTTAAAATAAGTATGGACTAATATATTAAGCCTCTCCAGTTGGAGAGGCTTTTTCATTTGTTAATAATTTAAATTATCAATAATTTTAAGTCGCTCAATTAACATTTTTTAATAAGTTTCTAGGGAATAATGTTAAAATATTAGTGTTTATGTTAAATCAAGTTTGTTTTTTGTGACTATTTTATAATAAATCTTTCTAAGTTGATCTAACTGTCCGGTACCTTTGTGTTAAACCAAAATTGAAACTATGAAAAATTTAAGAAACACAATCGGATTATTAACATTAACAGGAGTATTATTCACATCTTGTATGGATGAGAAAAAAACAATAATTCTAAAGAATTAACAAATTCTGAAATGAATCAAAACGCTAATGTTGAACAGGATTTAAAATCAAACACTTCAAGTACAAATAAAATGTTGGCGACAAATAGTAATGATTTAAAGTCAAAATCTAATACAATAACGACTAACTCTGGAGCTGTTGTAAATAGAACACTAAACAATAAGGTTAATGCTATGCAAATTAGTGGTTGGGATGCTTTTAATACGCTGTCGGTAGAGATGAAAAAGTTGGAAGGAGCCGATTTTACAACAAAATCTGCAGTCATTCCTAATCTAGAAGCAACAATAGTAACATTGCAAAGCACACGTCCAGATTGGATGAAAACAGAAGAAATAACCGAAGATATAGAAGATGTACAGAAAGAATATAATGAATATATCAAAGAACAAAACGGTAAAGACAAACGTAATGTTAGAAACCTTGAAGAACTAAACGAGGCTTATGATGATTTAGTTGAAGAAATTAATGAAACTTTTGATGAGTACGTTACCATTAATCGTAAAGCAAACGAAGAGTTTAGAGAAGAGATGGAAGATGATGGTGATATTGATGATGCCAGAGAAGAATATAACGAAGAGATTAAAAAACTAAATAAAGTAGCAGACGATAAGAAGTAAGTTGTTGTTTAGGTATTAATTTAAAAGCCTTTCCAAAAATGGAAAGGCTTTTTTTGATTAATTGATAAATAGTCTTTATTCTTGCTTAATTATTTTTCCTTGTTTAATTATTTTATTTTTTGATAAAATTTTATAAAAATAGATTCCCTTTGATAATTTACTCATATTAATTTCTTTATTAATATTTTCTTCTGAAATTTCTAGTTTTCCTTTATTGTTATAAATTAATATCTTAGAGTTTTCGATATTTTCACCAGTAATTTTAATATTAGAATAGGTTGGATTTGGTGATAGAATTATTTCATGACTTTTCTTAATTGCTAAACTCCCAAAATTTATAACATTATGTTTTAACGTTTTAGTTACTGGTTCACATCCATTATTAAAATGAAAAGTAACTGTGGCTCTAATGGTTCGAGGACAGCCATTGTCTGAAGCAATAGATAGTACAGGATTATTAACAAAGGGACCATAGAAAGTTCCGCTATTTTGACCAAAATGGGGATGTCTTGTCAAGAAAGCTCCAGAAACTGTTACATCCATATGTGAAATATTATCCCAATCTACATCACAATTTTCTGGGTCTTCAAATAATAGGGTTCCACCACCATTACCATTCGGTCTACATATAAAACTTGCGTCTAGCTCTGGTGCGCAGCAAGAAATATTTCCACCACTAGTGATTTCAAATTCTATATCACATGTATGGCAACCATTTTCATCAAAATAAGTAACTTGAATATTTGCTAATCCAGCTGAGTTAGCTAAAATTGTAGCAGTGTTGTTTGTATCCGATGATGTAATTGAAATATTATTTGATACAATATCCCAGTCATAGCAATCGGTACATTGTGCTAAATTAGGGATTGAAAATGTTGCAGAAGTTCCGACAATTACTGTTGATGGTCCTGAAATATTACATTGAGCTTTTGCTCCAAAAGAAAATGTAATTAAAATTAAAAATAGAATTATTTTTTTCATAAGAAAGTGTTTATAAATTAAATAAGTCTTGATCTTTTAAAGACACTCAAGATTTGTGTCTATTCCTCGCGAGAGAATACTTTTGGTTTTGGTGTAAATTGTTATAGTTATTTAAATATGTCTTTTACTTGATAGAAGAATCGATCAACCAAACGTAAATCTTCCGTTATGATTTCTGCGCTTCCACGCATTTCTTGTTTAAACTCTATATTTTTTTTATAGGATGATATCAGTTCTTTAGGTAATTGAGCAAGTATTAAATAAAACCCATCGTTATCTGGAATTAGTGAGATGTGTATAACTTTAGCTTTTAAAGTACCAAATTCAGCTTCAGGATAGTTTTCTAATTTTATATTAACCTCTTGTCCGATTTTAAGTTTGCCAGAATTGTTAGCAGGTGTTTTTAGTTTTGCTATAAACGTAGAGCTTTCTGTTGGGATGATTGTAAATACTAAATCACCTTGATTTACAGTTTCATTAGTTCTCCAGTAATTTGAAAATGCTACTTTGCCATCAATATTAGATTTTAAAACATATTGTGTTTCCCAATTTTTTATAGCTTTTTTAAGTTGATTAAAAGATTGAATAACTTTTTTTAAAAGCATCATTTCTTCTTTTGTTTTGCTAATTTCAGTGCCTTTTGATAATTTGTTAGCATTACTAATAGCTTCTCTTATTTGGGAGATTGAAGATTCAAAACTTTTTAAATTACGCTTCGCTTGATGATATTCTATTTGTTTTTGTTCTATTTCTAATTTAGAGATGATTCCTTTTTTGTAAAGGGTTTCATTACGTTCTAAATTTGACTTTTTAAGTGCTAATTCAGTTTGGTTTAAAGCTAATTGATCTTTAGAGCTTTGCAGTCGACTGTGTAATTCTGAAATTGAATTGTTATTAGCTAAAGCTTCGTTGGAAAATGGTTGTAAGTCTTTATTTAACGTGTATTGTATGTAATTGTTTTCAAATAACGCGTATTGCGTGTCAATATCTCCTAAAAATAAAACAGGTAACTCGTTAATCGGAAAAATAAACGATTTAGTATTTACTTTTAAGGTGTCTATTATGGTTTTTAATTTATAAACATCCTTGTAGTTTGATGTGTTCTCTATAATAGCTAAAGGCTTGTTTTTAATAATTAAATCATTGTTGTTTATTAAAATAGTTTCAAGTTTTCCTGTGCTTTGTGCAATAAGTTTTTCAGGCGGAATTTTGGTTGTTAATAATGCTTCAGTAGAAATTACATCTGGATATTTAATCAACCAACTTAAACTAAAAAACAATAATATTAAACCAAGAAATAATAGATTTCCATAACGTGTCATCCAATGTGGTACATAGGATAGTATATCTTGTACTTGTTCACTTCTTAATTCTATTTCTTCTAGTTTTTTTGACATGTTAATTTTGAGATAAAAAAGGAAGAGGTGATTACCTCTTCCTGAATTCAGTGAGTTTTAAAATGCACAAATTGGGTCAGTACCATCTGCACACTTACTTGTGCAAAGAGTCTTTGTATATCTTCCTCTAGAGAAGCAGACTCCGTATAAAGAAACAGTGCCTGAATTACCATTTCCTCCAACAGGAAAACCAGCTATTGGATCATCTCCTCCATTGATAGTTTGTTGTTCTGCTTTAGTTAAGGCTTGCCCTAAGTTTTTTAAGTTTTTCATGATTAAAAATATTTGTAAATTAAATTTGTTGTGATCATTTAAAGACAGTCACATTTTCTGTCTATTCCTCGCGAGAGAATATTTTGGTCATAGCGAGTGTATCGAAGCAATCTTTTTCATCTCACATCTCGTTATGATTTTTTAGTTTCCTAGTTCTAATTGATTTTTGACTAAGTTGTAATAGTTTCCTTTTTTTGCAACCAACCCTTTATGGTTACCTACTTCTACAATATTTCCGTTATCTAAAACCACAATTTGATGCGCGTTTTTTACAGTACTTAATCTATGGGCTATTACAACTACTGTTTTGTCTTCAAAAAAAGTATTCAAATTTTCCATTATTACTTTCTCGTTATTGGCATCTAAAGCAGAAGTCGCTTCATCAAAAAACAAATAATCGGGATTTTTATATACTGCTCTTGCTATAAATAAACGTTGTTTTTGTCCAGTACTTAAGCCTGCGCCATCTGCACCAATTTTAGTGTTATAGGCTAGAGGTAAAGACTCTATGTATTCTCTGATATTAGCAACATCTATTGCATGTGCTAATCGTTTTTTATCAACAGTATCTTCTCCAATTGCTATGTTATTAGCAATGGTGTCATTAAAAATATATCCTTCTTGCATAACGACACCATAATGATCTCTCCAGGATTTTTGTGAGATGTTTTGTAACGATGATTTGTTTAATATAATGTCACCTTCATTTGGTTTATAATACCCTAAAAGTAATTTCATTAATGTAGTTTTTCCGCTTCCACTTGTACCAACTATAGCAGTGGTTTTATTAGCAGGAATAACAAGGTTTAAGTTTTTTAAAACTTCAATATCACTTCCTGTGTATTTAAACGCAAGGTCTTTAATATTTATGCTTCCGCTTTTAGGTATGTCTTTTATTTTACTTTGCGGATCGACTTCTTCATTGTCCATATTATGGATTTCTCCTAGTCTGTCTAAAGATATTTTTGCGTCCTGTAATTCTCTGACAAAATTGATGAGTTGTTGTATTGGACTGTTTAATTGCCCAACGATATATGAAATGGCTAACATCATACCTAAAGTGATGTCTCCATCAATAACTAATTTAGCTGACAAAATAGTGATGAGTATGTTTTTAAGCTCGTTGATAAAAGAGGAACCAACGCTTTGTGTTTGCTCTAATGCTAAACTTTTTATGGATACTTTAAATAACCTTGCTTGTGTGTGTTCCCAAGCCCAACGTTTTTGTTTTTCGGCATTATGTAGTTTGATGTCTTGCATACCGTTTATAAGTTCGATTACAGTACTTTGTTCTTGACTTAAAGCAGAAAAGCGTTTGTAATCTAGTGTAGCGCGTTTTTTAAGAAAGATTTTTATCCATAAGAAATAAAGAAAACTACCAATAATAAAAATGGTGAATATTTGCAAACTATAATAGCAAAGGACAAAACTAAATACTATAAAATTTACCATTGAAAACAATACGTTTAAAGAGGATGTAGTCAATATTTGCTCTATACGTTTATGGTCGTTAATACGTTGTAGTAAATCTCCAGTCATTTTAACATCAAAATAGGAGATTGGAAGTAACATTAATTTAATAAAGAAATCTGAAATTAATGAAATGTTTATTCTGGTACTGACATGTAGTAAAATCCAGCTTCTTATAATTTCTATTCCAGTTCGACCAATAAACAGTGCTACTTGTGCGAATAGAATAAGATAGATAAAGTTGAGGTCATTATTTTTTATACCAACATCTACGATACTTTGTGTTAGAAATGGCACAACTAATTGTAATAAACTGGCAGCTAATAAACCAATACAAAGTTGAAGGATGAAACTTTTGTATTTAAATAAATACTTAGATATATATGTGAAGTTGAATTTTTGCTCTTCCTCTTCAGCAAATTCACTACTATAAAATTGAGGGGTTGGATCTAAAAGTAAAGCAATACCCTCTTGTGTGGTTTCTGTAGCGTTATTACCTATCCAGAATTTTAAAAATTCGTCTTTAGTATAATTTATTAATCCGTGTGCAGGATCTGAGATATAATAATTGTCTTTTTTTATTTTATAAAGCACCACATAATGATCCTTATTCCAATGCAGTATACAAGGTAGTGGTGCTTTTTGTAATTCTTCTAAAGTTAATTTAACTCCCAAGCTTCTAAAACCAACAGTCTCACTCGCATCACTCAAATTAAGTAAGCTGCTACCTTCTCTTGTGGTTTCGCTAATGGTTCTAATTTGCTGGATTGATAGCGTTTTACCGTAATGCTTAGCAATAATTTTTAAGCATGTTGGTCCACAATCTTTAGATTCTGTCTGTTTGTATGTTGGGAATTTTTTCATTTAAATAAACTAATGTAGGTCTGCGTATTTGATAGACTAAGAGTTACAGTATCCATTTTGACAATATTGCCAAGCTGGACATGGATCACTACTGTCACAGGGATTCATTTTAGGTACATAACCTCCATTAATTGTTTTTTGTTCAGCTTTTGACAAAGCTTTTCCTAGGTTTTTTAAATTTTTCATTTTAAAAATTTTAATAAATTTATTTTTGCTGTGAACATTAAAGACACTCACAGTTTATGTCTATTCTTCGCGAGAGAAATATTGTTCAAAAACGCAAAGCCCATTTAGAGCTTTGCTATTTTATGTAGTTTTTTGTAATTTGTTTTTAGAGATTTTTATATTGGAAACCTCATTCAGATCTTCAATAAAATAGGTTAAGTCACTTCTGTCATAAGCTTTTGGGTATGACTGTCCGTTAACTAAAAGCTCTGGTGTAAAATTGATGTTATTATCTAAGCACCAATTGTATTCTGTTTCAAGAATATCTTTATAGATTTCAGAATTGTTTGATGTATTCCAAGTAGTCAGCCAAGATTTTGCATCAGGATTAGTGTAAATGTCATGCATTGCTTTTAAACATTCTACTTCACCTTCATTGTGAAATAATTCTAGTAATCTACTTGAAACTAATACTCCGTTGCTTTCAAGATTACTCGTGTTTATATTAAACCTGATAGTGATATTTAAATTATTATGATAAGACTTTAAAAGCGATTCAACTAGAGTATGAACATTTTTACAGTGTCCACAAAAAGGATTAGTAATGACAGTGATGTTTAAAGTTGCATTTTTGTTTCCTAAGATTATCTCTGGAGTATTAGGAAGAGCTGTGTCAATAAATTTTGATTGTTTTAATAGTGTGTCAAATAAATCAAAGTTTCGTTTAAATTTATTAGACTCGATTTTAAGTTTTTTGTAGTCCTGTTCTTGTTTTAATTTAGAGCTTGTAAATAACCAAAAAGAGGTGATGATTACAAATGAGAGACTAATTATTAAGATTTGATCAAAGCTTATTGATGAGAAGTTATAAATTGTGTAAAAGAAAAATAATGTTTGCGTTATTAATACAGATACAATACCTAGACATAGTACACACCAGTTTTTTGAAATTTTTAGTTGATAATAGATAGAATAGAATACTACAGGTGATGCGATTAAGCTTATGATATATAGTAGGTTAAATGAATGCTTTGTTATGCTTAATAATAGTGAAGCGGTATTAATGGCTGTAAAATAAATAAAGCTAATATCACTTAATTTTACGTTTTTGTACAAAGTTGCTCCTTTTGAGTTTAGAACAGCATTACAATTAGTTGTTTTACTTTCTTGAGAGCAAATTTTATCTATTATTTTAGAATCTAACCCTAAATCATGCTGTATGATTAAATAGCTAATTATTACTCCTGTTACTGTGGTTAAAAAGTAAAATATTTCAGTAAGATTAGGGTTAGAATAAAAAAATAATATGTTGAATAATAGTATAGCTGTAACTAATAATGGTTTTGCAAAATTAGCTGTCGTTACTCTATTGTTTTGTTTTGTGTCATCTGGCTCGATCCCAACTAAGATGCCTGTAAATTCTTGTAAGAAGTCTGTTGTTGTTAACGTTTTGCTTTTTTTGCTGTTTAAGATTACTTTGTAGTTGTTTCCTTTTCTTGTGACTAATACAAGATCTGTTGTATTGTCAAGTTTTAACTGCGCAATAAAACTATTTGGTAATTGGCTTAAAGTGTTTATGTCTACAGGTACTCGTAAAGCAAGGTGGTCTATATTAAAATGAGTTAACACGCCTGTTATAGCATGTAAACTTGGGTAGGATGGATGACTCTGAATTTGAAAATTCAACTCTTCGCTATCAACTTTAATTTTATTTTTTTGAAGAAGCGATTGTACTAAAAAGGATAAAGTGTCTTTCAAAATAATTAAGAATTTGTTGTTTTCTTAATTGTTCCTGAATACTAAAATTTGTTACCCAATATTTTTGATTTTTTTATGAGAAAAATCACTAAAAATAGCATTGTTAACATTATAATGCTGTAAGTCAAGTGTTTATTGTTATTTAGCTCGATTGTAGAGTCGTCACCAATTAAAATTAAAGAAGACCAATAATAAGGAGATGCTTCACTTAAACTATGAGTATTTAAATAGTCTAGTTTTGCTTGTCTTAAAGCCGCACTTTTTGTTTTTCCTTTTTTTAAGTACTTGTAGAAATTAATTGTTATTTCAGAGTTGGATTTGTCATTCACATTCCATAGCGATGATACGACACTTTTAGATCCGGATTTAAAAAAACCTCTTGCTAAACTGAAAACACCTTCTCCTTTTTTTATTTCTCCTAAGGATGTTTTACATGCATTTAGTACAACTAATTCTGCTTGATTTTTGGTTTTATAAATATCATCTAAATATAATTTTTGATCTTTAAAAGCAATCCAAGGGTTTATGGAGTCGTTTGCATTAGCATGAGAAGAGATGTTTATAATATTAAAACCGTTAATGTTTTCTTTAAAACTTTTTAAAACTGCTAGTTCTTTTTCAAAATGTTGACCATCTAAAATTTTGAATATTTCTTTAGATTCAGTAAGACTATATTTAAGCTTCTTTAGTTTGTCATAATTAAATGAGTAAGGAGCAAAATTAATAAACTGTTTTTTTGGCTCTCTTTTAATTAAATTATTACTAATTAAATAAGAGTAGGAGTAAATATAAGATGTTTCAAAAGTTTCAATTAAAAATTTGTTATTATAATTCAAGCTTTCAAAAGGAATATTTTGAAGATTGTAATCTGGACTAATTATTAGTTTAGTATAGTTGTTTTTATCTAATTTAAAAGGCAGTATTGTCTTAGTTATGCCATTTGATAAAGCCTCTAATTTTTTTAGATTACTTCTTTTTGTTGTTGGTTGAGATATTAATTGTAAATAGGATGTTATATCCTTTGCCAGAATATCTAAATCACAAATTTCATATAGTTCTGTGTCATGTTTTGATACGATTATTAGATAGCCAAAGTCATCATTAATAATGTAATCTAGTAACACTGTGTTTAAGGGTAAATTATTTTGAACTTCTTTTAAATCCATAATTTTAGATTCATTAGAAAAATCTTCTGTCTTGTAATCAGACATTTTAAGGTTTTTAAAGATTTCAAAGTTTATTTCATCGTTTGGATTGTGTTTTTGTTTGTTAATATTTTCAAGAAGTAATATAGCTTTGTTTTTTTCTATAAAATAAAAAGCAGATTTAGTGTCATTTAAAAAGTAGCAAGTTTTTGTTGCTTCTGTAAAAAGTCGTGTAGCCTTTTCCTGCCAAAACAATTTTGAGTAAGTGCTATTGCTTTCATATCGTACTAAGTCAAGTAGGTAGTCACAGATTTTAAAGGTCTCTAAAGCATCTTCGTATTTGTTTAATGTGTTTAAAATAATACCTTTATCTATTAATTTATTAAGTAGATAAAATTTGTGTTTATTGGTTCTTAAAGGTTTTTTATCTTCAATTATGGTTTCTATGGACTTATTAATATTTTCAAGTGAAAGTTTTAATTTGTCATTTTGTTTGTAATAGCTAGCGATGTTATTGTACGTGGTTGATATGTCAAGTTTTCTTTTTGAAAATTTTAAACTTTGTTCTAAATAATTAATTGAGTTATTATTATTTACTAATAAGTGTAAATAACCAATATTGTTAAGTATTTCAGATATACTTATAGTATCATTAATTTTTTTTGCAAGTTTCAAACTTTTGTTATAATACTCTAGACCTTTTTTAAAATGATTTAAGCTATTTAGTTTTAAGTTTTCAGTATATAGATTGCCGAAATGTTTGTACATATTTATAACTCTGTTATTATGATTTTTTACTTTATGTTTTTTCAGAGTTTCAATACCACCTTGAAGAATTTGAACACCTTTATTAAATTTTTCTTCTGTTTGAAATTTTTTAAGATTAATACTTGCGTTTTCGCAGCTTAATAAATAAATAATTAAGTGGTTGTTTTTGGGTAGAGCAAGTACTTTATCGAAGTATTTTTCAGCATTATAATAATCGCCTAGTCTAAAAAAATCTGTCCAATTTTTCTATAAGCTACAGCTGTATATTCTTCGCTTTCATTGATTAATGTAGATAAGTAATAGTAATATAAGGCTTGGTAGTACTCTTCCTTTAAGAAATTAAAAAAACCTAAGTTTTTAATTATTTTTTTCTTATTACATTATTTTTTTGGAGTAAAAAGATACTTTAGTCCGTTGTTTTTCATTTATAAGTATAGCTTTTTCAATGTGATTGTTTTTTTTAACCACCTAGAATATTCATGTATGTCATAAAAGTTGTCGTAATTAAAATTAGAAAAGAGACTATCTAAGATAGTCTCTTTTTTTCTTTAGTATATTCTTTAGAATTGATAGTTTCTAAATAGTAGCTTGAATTTTCTTGTGCAAATGTTTTGTTACAAATAGTTAATAATATTAAAAATTTAAATATGTTTTTAGTTAAAAGGCTCACTGTCATCATTTCTGTATGGATTTGGGTCTATGCCATTTATTATGCCGTCAAAATCACAATCGGCATTATACCATATTGGGTTTTCGGGATCAGGTGTACTTCCTCTTGAAGCTTTACATGGGTCATTTGGGTCTGGGTCTGATTCGTCAGGGTCACCATCACCATCTTGGTCACCATCACCATTTTCATCTAGGTCACCATTTGTACTATTATTATCATCAGTACCTCCTCCTTCTTCTCCGTGTTGGGTACAATCACATGGGTTAACAGCAGTAAGTCTTAGTGATTCTTCACTTAAATTTTCTTCATTTGATTCATGCTCAATACTGTTAACGGTACAATTAAAAAATGACATTGCGAGCGCTAATAGTAATATTTTTAGAGATAAATAATTTACTTGTTTAGTTTTCATATAAAAGTTTAAATTTATTGTGTTTTATGTAATCCAGTTCATAAATATATATATTTGTTACCCAAGTCCAGATGTTTTTTCTCGCCATTCAAAAGATTTTTTTATTTAGGTCTGGTTTTTGTGGCTTTATCTCTTGATGATCAATACATGTTTTAAATGAAAAAAAACGATTACTTTATTACTGGTTTACAAACCAAAAATGAAAAAGTAATATTAGAAATTTATCAGGCTATCTATCCTAATGTCAAACGGTTTGTATTGCAAAACTTTGGTCAAGAGCCAGACGCAGAGGATGTTTTTCAGAAGGCTATATTGCAAATTATGGCTCGATTACAAGTGCAGAATATTGAAATTAAATCTACGTTTGATGGTTATTTGTTTACAGCTTGTAAAAATTTATGGCGACGTGAGCTAAATAAAACAAAAAAAGTGGTAACAATTGATCAACCAATTGAACTTGATAATGATACTAACGATTTAGCTCAGTCAATATTAGAACAAGAAAGATGGGAGTTTTTTCAAGAAAAATTAGAGTTGATTTCTGGTAATTGTAAGGAAATATTACAGCGTTTTTTAAAAAAATTCCTTATAAAATTATAGCTAAAGAATTAGATTATAATGATGAAAATGTGGTTAGACAACGTGTGTTTAAGTGTAAAAGTAAATTAACAGAAATGATTAAAAGTGATAGTCGTTTTAATCAATTAAAGACATTATGAGTATATCTGAGAGTTTAAAAATACAGGTGGATGATTATTTGGATGGTTTAATGACTGATTCAGAATTGACGAAATTTAAAGAAGAATTATCTTCTAATATGGAATTGCAAAATTATGTAGCTGTTAATAAAGAAATGCGTATTCAGTATAATGATGAGGATTGGCAGTTTTTAGAGAAATCAACTTCAAATAAATTTGAAGATTTAACTAGTTATCTTAACAGTGAAGATGCTAAAAGGTTGAAAAATACTTTGTCGAAGGTGTCTGCGGAATACAATAAAAACAATGTAAAGTCATCAAAAGCAAATAAGGTTAAGATCAATTCCTTTTTTGCTATTGCAGCTTCTGTTGTTTTAATTATTGGCCTCTTTATTTTAAATCGAGACACAAATCTATATAATAATTACAATTCCTGGGAAGAACTACCATCTTTAATAGAAAGAGGTGATGCACAAAGCGATGTACTGCAAAATGCTGAAAATGCTTTTATTAATAAGGATTATAAAACAGCAAATAGTTTGTATGTTAAGGCACTTGAAAATCCAAGCTTAAATAATGTAAATGTTTATTTGTATCTAGGTATTACTCAGCTAGAATTAGGTAAACATAAAGAGGCTTTAGCAACTTTTGATAAAATAGTTGAAAGCGATAGTATAGATTTTTCTAAGGGGTATTGGTATAAAGCTTTGTTGTACTTAAAATTAGAAAATATAGATGAAGCTAAACAGCAGCTTGAAATTATCTTGAAGGATAAAAATCACTACAAGTATAATCAAGCAATAGACATGTATAGTAAGTTAAAATGATATTTTTGAATTTTTGTAGGAAATACCTCTGATTTGTTGTGGTAAATTCCTTTTTTTATGGTGTTTTATCCACTTTTTGACATGTTTGTTAAAAATCAGCACGCTTTTAATCGTTGTTTTTTGTTATTTGTCGAATGGTGTAAAATGCTAACACTCAAAGTTTTTAAGCTAGCTTCTAATTTTATTATTTTCGTTGTTCCCTAAATATAAACTAATTAGTATGCTAGCTAAATCTCAATTATTATTAATGCTTTGCGCATTAATATTACCTACTTATTTATTTTCTCAAACTGGACCAGGTGGTGTCGGTAATTCTTCAAATCAAGTATTATGGTTGCAACCTGATAATTTTAGCTTAACTGACGGTTCAAGTATTGATATATGGAATGATACTTCAGGTAATGGAAATGCTTTGCGTCAACCTGATGCAACAATACGACCTAATATTGTTAACGATTATGTAAATGGTTATGATGCGGTTAGGTTTGATGTAGGAAATAGAAGGCTAAGAAAAACTAATTTTACAAATTTCCCGACAACTCAAATTACAACTTTTTACATCAATAAAACTCTTGATTCTGGAGATGGAATTCTATCTTACAATTCAACAGGAACCGATAACGATTATTTACTGTTCAATAGTGGTAATTTACAATATTATCGCGCTGGTAATACAGGTTTAAATATCGATGCAAATGATGGTAATTGGCATATGGTTGACATGAGCTGGATTAATACTGGTAATGGAGTGTTTTCTTATTTAGATGGTGTTTTAAGACGTAACGTCAGTCATAGAAACGGAACAAGTATTACACAAGGCGGAAGTTTAGCTTTAGGTGCTGAGCAAGATGCTGTAGATGGTAATTATGCTGATAATCAGTCTCATGAAGGGGATTTTACTGAAGTAATAATTTTTAACCAAGTAATTAATACCGCAGAAAGAATAATTATTCAAAATTATCTTACAGCTAAATATGGGTTAAATTTGAATGCTGCTGTTGACTTCTATCAACAAGACAATGCTGCTAATGGAGATTTTGATCATGACGTTGCTGGAATAGGTCAAGCTTCAGACGGAACTAATCATGTAGACTCACAAGGAACAGGAATAGTAAGGATAAATACACCATCATCATTATCTGATGGAGATTATTTATTTTGGGGAGAAGAAACCAAAGATCCAACGTATAATTTTTCAACAGAAACGACTAATTATAGAGAACAATTAAATTCAAAATGGCGAGTTAGCAAAGTCGGTGATTTAGGTACAGTATCTGTTAGTTTTGATATTTCAGCAATAGATTTAACAGGTAAGCAAAGTTGCCAACCGTTACAATTAGTCGTTAGTAATGATAGTAATTTTACATCACTAACCACATATGATTTAACAGTTTCAGGGACATCAGCTTCAGCATTAAATGTTGCTTTTTCAGATGGAGATTATTTTACATTACGTTACTTAGATCAAATCGTTTGGGATGGTTCAGCATATTTTAACGGTTCAGGAACCTTAAATGCACCAGATACTTCAGATTCTTGTTTAAAACTAACGGTTAAAGCAGGTAGTTTAGCACTTTTAAATGCAGATGCTTTTGTAAGAGAAGTAGAAGTAGAAACAGGCGCTTTATTTGAAGTTGTAGATGGATTATTATTAGAGGTAGAGAATGGCGTAAATAACAACGGAACGATTCAGTTTACAGGCGAAGCGCAATTAATCCAAAACCACACAGGTCCAAGTTTAAATACAGGAAATGGAATTTTAAAAATGACGCAAGAAGGGACTTCAAATTTATACAATTATAATTTTTGGTCTTCACCAGTAAACAGAGCAGGAGATTGGCAAGTTAGTTATCTAGAAACCGCTTCAGGCGCAGTTGGATTTACAACTGGCTATGATGCAAATCCATCAGCAAGCCCAATAGAACTTAGTAGTTATTGGTTGTATACCTTTAATGATTTACTAGATAATTATGCTGGATGGCAACAAATAACACCAACCACAGCATTAATACCAGGTATTGGATATACAATGAAAGGTTCAGGAAGTGGAGCTCCATCAGGTGAATCTTATTGGTTTAACGGAACAGCAAACGATGGTGATATTACCATTCCAGCTTTGGCAGGAAATCAAATTTTAGTAGGTAATCCCTATCCTTCTGCAATTGGAGCTGCACAGTTTATAAATGACAATGATCCTATTACAGATGGTTCCTTATACTTTTATGAGCATTTTGAAACAAATAGTTCTCATATTTTAGCAGATTACCAAGGTGGATATGCGACATATAATTTACTATATTCAGTAGCAGCACCAACACCAGCAGCAGGCGGAACGTCTTCAAAAGGAGCACCAAAAGATTCGGTAGCAGTAGGACAAGGTTTCTTTGTTAAAATAGCTAATAGTGGAAACATACAGTTTAGAAACAGTCAACGTGAATTTGCAAGAGAATCGTTAAGCGAGTCTACATTTTACCGTTCTGCTCAAGCCACAACAACGGATAATCGTATAAAATACAAGCTTCAGTTTAAAGATGCTTTAGATAATACAATGACAATTGCGTTAGGGTATGACCAAAATGCAAGTCCTGGTTATGACAGAGGTTATGATAGCGAAAGACTTAATACACTATCCAATCAAATATATTGGACTATTCCAGAAAAAGAATTATGTATTCAAGGGTTAAATAGTTTTGATGTTTCAGAAGAAATTCCGTTAGGAATAAGCATTAGTAACTCAGGAGATTACACGTTTAAAATAAGTGAAACTTTAAATTTTCCAGCAAACGAATCTATTTATTTAAAAGACAATCAGAGTAATGTATTTTACGATATCACGACAACACCAGTGACGTTGTATCTTACCGATGCTATTGATCAAGCAAGATTTTCTGTTGTCTATCAAACTTCAGAAACGTTATCAAACACAGATTTTAATCAGAATGATGTCGCTGTGTATTACAATATTAGCAGTGATCATTTAGTGTTAGACGGAATAGAGGATTTACAATCTATAAAGAACCTAAAAATATATAATATTTTAGGACAAACTATACAATCGTTTGATACTGTTACAACTCAAGAAGTGTCTATGTCAGCACTAAATTCTGGAATATATATCGCAGAAATAGTAGAAACTTCAGGAGTAAAAACGACGCTTAAATTTGTGAAGTAATAATTCACATATTAATTTTATCAAAATAGTATGTTTATAAAATCTCAACTTGCATTAACGTTTTTTACGTTAATGTTACCTATTCTTTTATTTGCTCAAACTGGACCAGGTGGTGTAGGTGATTCGTCTATAAATGGTTTGTGGCTTAAAGCTGACGATATCAATCAAACAGATGGGTCTATAGTTTCTAATTGGCAAGATGCATCTGGTAATAATAATCATGCAAATCAAACTATAGCAGGAGAAGAACCTTCTTTTATTAGTACTTCGTCACTTAACAATTACCCAAGTGTTAGTTTTAATGGTGTAAGGGATTGGCTTAGAGTTGAAGATGATGATATATTAGACGGAACAAATTCTATTAGTTATTTTTCTGTTGTTAGACCAGAAGGATTAAGTAGTAGTAATGATGTACATGCTATTGTAAGTAAGAGGATTACTTATACTGTTAATACCAATTATTCTTATTCTTTCTTTTTTTATAATAGAAGAATGACTAGTGACGTAGTAACCAATAATAACCGTTTTAGTACTTCTCAGACATTTGTTGATAATCAAAATCAAATTATTGGTTTTGATTTTGATGGTAGTAATCCAGCTAGTTCTAGAAGTTCGATTTTTAATAACGGAAGTGTTTTGTTGACTGCTAACGAAGCTTCTACAAGCATTGTTAACTCAAATCAACCTTTAACTATAGGGACGATGAATGTTAATTATGATCGTTATTATAATGGTGAGATGTCAGAGATTATACATTATAACTATAAGTTAACTCAAGCTGAATCTATAATTGTAAATAATTATTTGTCAGCAAAATATGATATTACTTTAACTGCAAATGACTTCTACACACAAGACAATGCTGCCAACGGAAACTTTGATCATGACGTTGCAGGAATAGGTCAAGCGTCAGATGGATCCAGTCATACAGACTCACAAGGAACAGGAATAGTTAGGATTAATACACCATCAACTTTATCTAATGGAGATTATTTATTTTGGGGAGAAGAAACCAAAGATCCAACTTATAATTTTTCAACAGAAACAACTAATTACAGAGAACAATTAAATTCAAAATGGCGAGTTAGCAAAGTCGGTGATTTAGGTACAGTATCTGTTAGTTTTGATATTTCAGCAATAGATTTAACAGGTAAGCAAAGTTGCCAACCGTTACAATTAGTCGTTAGTAATGATAGTAATTTTACGTTACCAACCACTTACGACTTAACAGTTTCAGGGACATCAGCCTCAGCATCAAATGTTGTATTTTCAGATGGAGATTATTTTACATTACGTTACTTAGATCAAATCGTTTGGGATGGTTCAGCATATTTTAACGGTTCAGGAACCTTAAATGCACCAGATACTTCAGATTCTTGTTTAAAACTAACGGTTAAAGCAGGTAGTTTAGCACTTTTAAATGCAGATGCTTTTGTAAGAGAAGTAGAAGTAGAAACAGGCGCTTTATTTGAAGTTGTAGATGGATTATTATTAGAGGTAGAGAATGGTGTCAATAACAGCGGAATAATTCAGTTTTCAGGCGAAGCGCAATTAATCCAAAACCATACAGGCCCAAGTTTAAATACAGGAAGTGGAATTTTAAAAATGACGCAAGAAGGGACTTCAAATTTATACAATTATAATTTTTGGTCTTCACCAGTAAACAGAGCAGGAGATTGGCAAGTTAGTTATCTAGAAACCGCTTCAGGCGCAGTTGGATTTACAACAAGCTATGATGCAAATCCATCAGCAAGTCCAATAGAACTTAGTAGTTATTGGTTGTATACCTTTAATGATTTACTAGATAATTATGCTGGATGGCAACAAATAACACCAACCACAACATTAATACCAGGTATTGGATATACTATGAAAGGTTCAGGAAGTGGAGCTCCATCAGGCGAATCTTATTGGTTTAACGGTACAGCAAACGATGGTGATATTACTATTCCAGCTTTAGCAGGAAACCAAATTTTAGTAGGTAATCCATATCCTTCTGCAATTGGAGCTGCACAGTTTATAAATGACAATGATCCTATTACAGATGGTTCCTTATACTTTTATGAGCATTTTGAAACAAATAGTTCTCATATTTTAGCAGATTATCAAGGTGGATATGCGACATATAATTTACTATATTCAGTAGCAGCACCAACACCAGCAGCAGGCGGAACGTCTTCAAAAGGAGCACCAAAAGATTCGGTAGCAGTAGGACAAGGTTTCTTTGTTAAAATAGCTAATAGTGGAAACATACAGTTTAGAAACAGTCAACGTGAATTTGCAAGAGAATCGTTAAGCGAGTCTACATTTTACCGTTCTGCTCAAGCCACAACAACGGATAATCGTATAAAATACAAGCTTCAGTTTAAAGATGCTTTAGATAATACAATGACAATTGCGTTAGGGTATGACCAAAATGCAAGTCCTGGTTATGACAGAGGTTATGATAGCGAAAGGTTTAATACGCTATCCAATCAAATATACTGGACTATTCCAGAAAAAGAATTGTGTATTCAAGGATTAAATAGTTTTGATGTTTCAGAAGAAATTCCGTTAGGAATAAGCATTAGTAATTCAGGAGATTACACGTTTAAAATAAGTGAAACTTTAAATTTTCCAGCAAACGAATCTATTTATTTAAAAGACAATCAGAGTAATGTATTTTACGATATCACGACAACACCAGTGACGTTGTATCTTACCGATGCTATTGATCAAGCAAGATTTTCTGTAGTCTATCAAACTTCAGAAACGTTATCAAACACAGATTTTAATCAGAATGATGTCGCTGTGTATTATAATATTAGCAGTGATCATTTAGTGTTAGACGGAATAGAAGATTTAAAGACTATAAAGAACCTAAAAATATATAACATTTTAGGACAAGCTATACAATCGTTTGATACTATTACAACTCAAGAAGTGTCTATGTCAGCACTAAATTCTGGAATCTATATAGCAGAAATAGTAGAAACTTCAGGAGTAAAAACGACGCTTAAATTTGTGAAGTAATTAATGACTAATAAAACGAAATATTCTTTGTTAACTGCTTTGGTTGTCATTGCAACTTATGGAATTAAAGAATATCTTGATATTCAAGACAAAGCAGAATTTGTTTCACATGGAGAAACAGTTAAATCTGCTACTAATGAATATTTTTTACCAACTAGTACAACAGGTCAAGTTGTGCACCATGATGGTTATAGTTTAAGTTATAGTGAATCGCATGAGCAAGCAGAATGGGTTGCTTATGAGCTTAAGAAATCGCACCTAAGTAATGCTGATTTTAAACGTCCTTATTTTGAAATTGATGCTGCTGTAAAAACAGGAGCAGCACATTGGAGAAATTATAAAAAATCAGGCTATGATCGAGGTCATTTGTGCCCAGCAGGAGATAGAAAATATACTCTAGAAGCGCATGATGAAACGTTTTTAACGAGTAATATTTCTCCTCAAACTCATAATTTTAATGCTGGAGTTTGGAATAGATTGGAGATAAAAACAAGATATTGGGCTAAAAAATATGATGGAGTTTTTGTAGTTACTGGAGGCGTTTTAAAAGGAAAGATGAAAACTATAGGCACAGAAAAAGTTGCTGTTCCTAATCAGTTTTATAAAATTTTAATTGATAATAACTCAGGTCAAACTAAAGTTATTGCTTTTTTAATGGAACATAAAAACTCAGATTTACCATTATATAAGTTTGTTACTTCTGTAGATGAAATTGAACAATTGACAGGTATTGATTTCTTCTCAGGATTAGATGATGATACAGAAAATAAATTAGAAGCTTCAAGCAGTTATAAAGGTTGGAGTTTTTAAATTTTATACTAAGCTTTAAGCTTTTGTTTTACTCCATTCCAACGTAATTTTCTAATGTATTCTCCTTCGGTTTTAGTTACTGAGTAATCGGGTCTGTTTATTTTAGCTTTTAAATATCCAATAATATAATCTTTAAAATAGCGGAAACTTTTCTTTTTAAAGCCCATTTTTAAAGCAGTAATTAAAGTCAATAAAAAACCATAACGCATTTTGTACATCGCTTCACCTTGAAGGTATTTAGCGCTTTTATTATAGCTAGCTCCTGTGGGTTTTAAGTGCTTAACATGTAAAGAGTCGTCTAAAACGATATTCCAGTTGTTGTATTTTGCTAAAAGCTCATCTATGGTATCCCAACCCATTGCTGTTTTAAGTTGACCAATGTCTTCAAAGCATTCTTTTTTATAAGCTTTTAAAGCTCCTCTAATGTGATCTTTTCCTGTAATAGATTCTAAAATCCAATTCCCATTTTTTTCTATATAACAATAACCAGCAACCATACCAATGTTTGGGTTTTTATCAAAATGAAAAGCTAATGTTTCTAGGTAGTTTACAGGGAAAATTAGGTCAGCATCAAATTTACAAATAACATCATAGTCTTTATTTGCTTTAGCAAAGCCTTTGTAAAACGCATTAATGATTTTTGTGCCTGGTAAATGTTTGTTTGACGAGGTGACATTTACCAATTTTATAAAACTGAAACTCTTTTGAAATTCTTCAACAATACTTCTGGTTTTGTCTGTTGAGTTATCATTAACTACCACAATTTCATTTGGAGCTAACGTTTGATCAACCAATGACTGAAGTGTTAATCCAATAGAGGTTTCTTCGTTATGTGCAGGAATTATGATTGAAAATTTCATGTTATTTATTTAGAAATTCTTTCAGCATAAATAATGTAATATCTAGGTGTAAACCACCTTAATATTGGTCTAATTCCAAGTTTTTTAGTTGGATTAGTCCATTGTTTTCTATCAATAATTTTCCATCCCGTTTTTTCTAGTAACCAATCTAATTGCCAATCTTCAAACTCATGATAATGTCTGTCCCATTGGTCTGTTTTACTTCTGTAAGCAGAAGCAAACCATAACCTAAGAGGTACACTTATAACTAATTTATCTGCTTTAATGTTTTGTAAAATAGTAAAAGGGTTAAGTAAATGTTCAAATATTTCAAAAGCTGTAACGACTGTAGCTTCAGAGTTTTTGATACTTGAAACATCAAAATCTAAATCTTCACCATTAGTGTTTTCAACTTTGTAATTATTGTCTTTTAATATTTTGGTAAACGGATTTTCGACACCTAAATCTAAAAGTGATTCAGATTTTGATATATGTTTTTCTAAAAATTGATACGTTAATTTATAACGCTTATGCGGAAAAGTTTGTTCGTACATTAATATGTTTCATTTTAATTTCCGCTACAGCGAAAACCTATTGAAATTAGTAATTATTAATATTTGTAAACGATAGCATTAATATTCATACCAGCACCTACGCTTGCAAAAATAATAATATCACCTTTATTAATGTTTTGATTGTCAAGTTTTCCTTTTAAAATTAAATCGTATAATGTTGGCACTGTAGCAACGCTTGAGTTACCTAGCGTAGTAATACTCATTGGCATAATACCTTCTGGCATATCCATATCGTGTAGTTTGTAAAAACGTTTAACGATAGCTTCGTCCATTTTTTCGTTAGCTTGGTGGATCAATATTTTTTTAACATCCTTAATGTTATAACCACTATTTTCTAAACAAGATTTTAATGCAAGAGGTACGTTTGTTAAAGCAAACTCGTAAATTTTACGACCATACATTTTTATGTAGCGACGTTGACTTGTAGATTCTGGTTTATTAGTTTCGCCAAAATAAATAAAGTGTGCTTCATCAAGTGCAAAAGTGGCAGTCTCATGAGTAATAATTCCACCTTCTTCGTTAGATTGTTCTACAATTACAGCTCCAGCTCCATCACTATAAATCATTGAGTCGCGATCATGTTTGTCAATAACTCTAGATAATGTTTCTGTACCAATAACCAAACAACGTTTTGCTAATCCAGATTTGATAAAAGCATTAGCTTGAATAACACCCTCTATCCAACCAGGACACCCAAACAGTAAGTCGTAACCGACACATCTTGGATTTTTAATTTGTAATAAATGCTTAACTCGGGAGGCTAAACTTGGGACTGTGTCACTTTGATCTGAATTGTGTTTTACGTCACCATAATTGTGTGCAACGATAATGTAGTCTAACGATTCTTTGTCAATGTTTGCATCTTTAATTGCTTTTTCAGCAGCATAAAATGCAATATCAGAATTTAATAATTCTGGTTTTACATAACGTCTTTCTTCAATTCCTGTTATAGCTTTAAATTTTTTAACTATAACTTCATTTGGGCTATTAATTTTTGAACCGTCTGCATTTAAAAATTCGTGATTAAAAAAATCTTCATTTTTTTCGATGGTACTTGGTATATAACTTCCAGTACCTGTAATCTTAATATTCATAAAAAAGAAATTGCCTTTAATTGTTGACTGCTAAGATAAGCAGTATTAATTAAAGGCAATTTTAAATGGTTATTTTTTTACGATGTTCAACGCTTAATTAGCGTCTGCATATTCTTCTATTGGTGCACATGTACAAAATAGGTTACGATCACCATAAGCATCATCCACACGACGTACTGAAGGCCAAAACTTACTGTCTATCACGTAGTCAAGAGGGTAAGCTGCGGTTTGACGCGAGTATGGTAATAGCCATTCATCGTTAGTTAACATAGATAAAGTGTGTGGTGCATTTTTTAACGGATTATTATTGTCATCTTTAGTTGCTGCATCAATTTCTTTTCTAATAGAAATCATAGCATCACAAAAACGATCCATTTCAGCTTTACTTTCACTTTCTGTTGGTTCAATCATCATAGTTCCTGCTACTGGAAAAGAAACCGTTGGAGCATGAAAACCATAGTCCATTAAACGTTTTGCAATATCAACAACCTCAATACCATGCTCTTTAAATGGACGACAATCGATTATCATCTCATGTGCAGCACGACCTTGTTCTCCAGAATATAAAGTTTCAAAAGCACCTTGTAATCTGTGTTTAATGTAATTAGCGTTAAGTATAGCTATTTCGGTTGATTTTTTCAAACCTTCAGCACCTAACATTTTAATGTAGCCATAAGATATTAAGCATGCTAAAGCAGATCCAAAAGGAGCTGCAGAAATAGCTGTTATAGCTTGGTTTCCACCAGTTTTTACAACAGGATTTCCAGGTAAAAATGGTACTAATTGTTTGGCAACACAAATTGGTCCAACACCAGGTCCACCACCACCATGTGGTATAGCAAAGGTTTTATGTAAGTTTAAGTGACAAACGTCTGCACCAATATTTCCAGGATTAGTTAATCCAACCTGAGCATTCATGTTGGCTCCATCCATATAGACTTGACCACCATTATCATGTATTAATTGTGTGATAACTTTAATTCCAGACTCATAAACACCATGAGTAGATGGGTAAGTTACCATTAATGCAGCTAGATTATCTTTATGTAATTCGGCTTTTTCGCGTAAATCATCTACATCAATATTACCGTCTTCATCAGCTTTAGTAACAACAACTTTCATTCCAGCCATTACTGCACTTGCAGGATTAGTTCCGTGTGCAGAACTTGGTATTAAACAGATGTTTCTATGATGATCGTTTCTAGATTCGTGATAGGCTCTAATAACCATTAAACCTGCGTACTCACCTTGAGCTCCAGAGTTAGGTTGTAAAGAGGTGCCTGCAAAACCAGTAATTTCTGTTAATTGATTTTCTAAGGCTGTAAGCATTTGTTGGTAACCTGTAGCTTGGTCTTGTGGTACAAAAGGATGAATACTTCCCCAATTAGGGTTGCTTAATGGTAACATCTCTGAAGCAGCATTAAGCTTCATTGTGCAAGATCCAAGAGAAATCATAGAGTGGTTTAAGGCTAAATCTTTACGTTCTAAACCTTTTATATAACGCATTAATTCGGTTTCAGAATGATGCGTATTGAATACGTCTAAAGTTAAAAACGATGATTGACGTTGTATGCTGTCTTGTATATTGTTTGCTTCTTTAAAACTATCGATTGTTACAGTCGGCTTTGTTTCCGCTTCAGCGAAAATATCTAAAATTTCATTGATGTCTTTTACAGAAGTTGTCTCGTTGATTGAGATTGTAACTGTATTGTCATTAGGGTAATAGAAGTTAACCTCGTGCTTTTCTGCAATTGTTTTTACAGTTGAGGCATTAGCTGTAACCTGAAGTGTATCAAAAAATGAAGTGTTTAATTGCTCAATACCCATTTTAGTTAAGGCATTGGCTAATGTTGACGTTGCATTATGTACTTGATTTGCAATAAAAGTTAATCCTTTTGGTCCATGATAAACTGCATACATACCAGCCATAACTGCTAATAATACTTGCGCTGTACAAATGTTAGAGGTTGCTTTGTCACGTTTGATGTGTTGTTCTCTGGTTTGTAAAGCCATACGTAAGGCTCTGTTACCATTTGCATCTTTAGTTACACCAATAATACGTCCAGGAATATCACGTTTGTAAGCTTCTTTAGTTGCAAAATAAGCTGCGTGTGGTCCTCCGTAACCCATTGGAATACCAAAGCGTTGTGTAGTACCAACGACAACATCAGCTCCAAATTTACCAGGAGCTTCCAGTTTAACTAAACTTAAAATATCTGCAGCAACAGCTACTTTTATATTATTGGTATTTGCGTTTTTAATAAAACTTTTGATATCAGTAATTTGACCATCTTTTCCTGGATATTGTAATAAGGCTCCAAAAAAGTCTGATGTAAAGTCAAAGTCTGCTTCGCTACCAATGACAAGCTCAATACCAATTGGAGTTGCACGTGTTTGCAATAAAGATAAAGTTTGTGGTAAAATAGCATCACTAACAAAAAACTTGTTAATACCTGCTTTTTTCTGGTCACGTGCTCTAACCGAAAATAATAAACTCATGGCTTCTGCAGCAGCAGTACTCTCATCTAAAAGAGAGGCATTTGCTAGCTCCATTCCTGTTAAGTCAGTAATCATGGTTTGAAAGTTAAGCAATGCTTCTAGACGACCTTGAGCAATCTCAGCTTGATAAGGTGTGTAGGCAGTATACCAACCTGGATTTTCTAAAATGTTACGTTGTATAACTGCAGGTAAAATTGTTGGATGATACCCTAAACCAATATAAGTTTTATATGTTTTGTTAAGTTTTGACAGATTGTTGATGTGGTTAGTGTACTCGTATTCTGTCATTGCTTCGTCTAAATCTAAATCTTTTTCAAGACGAATTGGAGCAGGTACAGTTTGAGAAATTAATTGTTCAATTGAATCTGCGTTTACTGTTTTAAGCATTAGTTTTTGATCATTTTCCCTAGGACCAATGTGACGTAATGCGAATGCGTTTGTGTTCATTTATGTTGTGTTGTTATTAACCTTTTTAACAAGGTTTGAGAAAAAAATAGTTGTTTTTTAATGTTTGCAAAATTAACGAAAACTAATAGTAAAATTTTGTTAAAAATTGAAAGTTTTCAACTAATCGACACCTTTATTAACAGATTAATTATTTTTGTACTGTGAAGTGGTTAAAACAATTATTAGATTTTTACTTGAATAGCAGTATACATGTTGCTTTATCTGTATATGCTTTAAGTGTGGTGACATTAAAAAGGTTTGATGTTATTTATGATGTTAATGTGCTTTTTTTAACTTTTTTGCTACAATTACAGGTTATAATTTTGTGAAGTATTTTGGTATAGCCAAATGGGATCATAGGAGTCTTGCTAAGTGGTTAAAAGTAATACAGGTTTTTAGCTTGCTATGTTTTGTTTTGATGTGCTTTTTTGGTTTAAAATTACAGAAAGAAACATTAATTACCATAGTGATTTTTGCTATAATAACTTTTTTATATGCGATACCTTTTTTACCTAAAACTTGGTATTTAGATACACAACAAAATTTAAGAGATATTAGTGGTTTAAAGGTTTATGTTATAGCCTTAGTATGGAGTGGTGTAACAGTTATATTGCCTTTAATAAATAATAAAGTGGCTTTTAGTGAAACCGTAATTATTACAGTTGTGCAATATTTTGTTTTTGTGATGGCATTAATGTTACCCTTTGAAATTAGGGATTTAAGATATGATAGTATTAAATTAGCTACCATACCTCAAAAAATAGGCGTAAAGCACACCAAAGTTCTAGGCTTAGGATTGGAGTTGTTCTTTTACTTTTTGGAATATTTTAAAAGTAATAGCCAAAGTAAAGATTTGCTTTTTACGTTTGTGATAAGTCTAATATTAGCTGTGTTTATTTATTTTTCTGGTAATAACAGAAATAAATATTATGCTTCATTCTGGGTTGAAGCTTTGCCAATAATCTGGATGTTATTGATGCTTATCTAATTCTTTCTTGAAAGCTGATTCTATAGAGTTTTTTTCAGTAGATGTTAAGTTTTTAGCCTTTACTTTATCAATTAAAGCTGTAAGTTTTGTGTTGTTTTTAGAGTGTTGTTTGCACATAGCACAAAATAGGGTATGAAATTTAAATTTCACTTTTTCCCATAATGTTGCTTCATCGTATTGTGATTTGTCGCAAATATGTCCGGATTCCTCGCAAGAAATCATAAATTTTTTCATCATGTTTTAAAACCAATTATTTTGTAAACAATCTGCCATAGATACTCGTGCTCTGTGTATTATGACCCATAGATTAGACGAAGTGATTTGCAATTCATTACAAATTGTTTCTGTTTCATAATTTAAAATAGTTTTCATTTCAAATATTTTAGCTTGCTTTTTTGGAAGTTTAGATAGACAACTTTCAATAGCATCTGCTAGTTCTGTGTTTTCTATTTGGTCTTCAGCAGTTTTGTCAAACGGATCTGCAACACGCTCTTCTAGCCAATCTCCTTCGGTTTCACTATCACTATTATATGACATTCTAACTTCAGCTTTACCTTTGTTTGAGTTTATTTTGCGATAGTAATCAATGACTTTTCTTTTTAAAATTGAAACTAACCAAGTACGCTCACTTGCTTCTCCTTTAAAATTTTTCATGCTTTTTAGACCAGCTAAAAAAGTGTCTGACACTAAATCTTGAGCAATTACTCGGTCATTTACACGCGTTATAGTGTAATTAAAAAGGTAGTCGCTGTATAAATCTATCCATTGATTAGGATCTATTTTATGGTTAGGCATATCATTTTTGTTTTTCTTTTTCAGGCTAAATGTAATAAAATTAGAACAAAATAATTACTATTTTTTACAGGTAATAATTTAATGCCTAAATTTTTTAAATGTAAAGCCTACAATAATACATAAAGTTATCCTCTTAAGTTGTTAAGTTTTTTTGTTTTCCATGTGTTACAATAAATCTTTTAATGCTGTGGTTATGTTTTTATATTTAAAAACATAACCATTTTTAAGAAGTTTTTCTGGTATTACGTTTCTACTTTTTGTGACAAGTTCTGTTTCAGTTCCTAAAAAAAATGCTCCTAGTTTTAATAACCAAATAGGATGCGAGATACCAAAAGGAACTTTTAAAATTTGTCTCAGAGTATACATTAATGTTTTATTATCTGTTGGTTCTGGTACACAAAGATTGAATACACCTTCTAACTTTTGGTCCATTAAAAATTGAATTGCATTTGTAAAATCATCTTCATGTATCCAACTAACTTTTTGTTTACCTGAAGCTTGTTTACCACCTAAACCAAATTTTGTTAATAGTTTTAAGGGTGTAATGGCACCTCCTTTTTCACCTAAAACAATTGAAGTACGTAATATTACTTTTTTTGTTTTTGGTGTGATTATGTCATTAAAAGCACGTTCCCAAGACTTTGCTATATTCATAGAGAAATCGTCACCAATAATTCCGTTTTGTTCTGTGTTTGGTTTGTTGTAAGACCCTTTGTAGATTGTTGCAGTAGAAGAATTAAACCAGTATTTTGGAGGATTATCACACAAATTTAAAGCTAATCCCAATAAATTTGTTGTGTCTATTCTAGAATTGTAGATTGCTTTTTTGTTTTTATCTGTGTAGCGACAATCAACAGATTTACCTGCTAAATTAATTAATGCTTCAGTGTTTTCTAAATGCTTTGTCCAAGGACCTAATGTTGTGCCATTCCAAAATATTTCATTTTCAGATTTTGGATTTCTGCTTAAAATTAAAACCTTATAATTTTGTTTTGTAAAGTGATTGTTTAATGATTGACCTAAAAAGCCTGAACCACCTGCTATGATTATTGTTTTCATGATTTTGAGATATTATAAGTTATATATAAATGGAAACAAGCTAAGAATAACGACACTATGGCCCACATAAATAAAATTGATAATTCTTCACCTTTAAATTGTTTGAAAAATAAAATTAGAGTTATCGTTATGATTGTGTAGCTAATAAATAGTACTCGATTTATTAGATTTAAAGCTTTAAATCTATTGATTATAATTACACTTATTGTTAATTGTATAGTTCCTAAAATGGGCAATGCTATTATTCCTCCCCAAAAGGTTAAACTAAGCAGGATTGTAAATATAACTGACCAATAATTAATTTGATATAGATTTTTCATAAACTGAAATTAAGCTTTTGACGCTTTTAATATCAGATAATTCACAATAACTAAATATAGCCCAATGCACATTGGTATTATAAACATAAAAAGATAATTGTAATTTTGAAGTGTTAGTAGGTTAGCAAATAAAACATATGCAATAAACCAGATTGCTATTTGTATCCAATAGTAATTTAATAATTTTTGAAGTGATTTTGAATACTCCTCATATTTACTCTTCATATATATCGCTATAAATATCTGTATTATACCTAAAGCTAACTGAGCAAGAGCTCCATATATTGGTTCAATTAAAAATAGTAAAAGGACAACTAAATAAGTTGCTAGGTTTAAATTGAATATATTTTTCATATTTATTGTTTTTATAAAACTTTCAGAAAATATTGAAAGTTTATATTAAATTTTTTATTTGAATAGTTTTAATAAAGATTTTGTAATCCAATTTTGTTTTTGATTTACTAATTTATTGATCATAATGTCCATAGTTTCGGTTAGTTCATGAAGTGCTTTGGTTTGTTTAATAAGTTCTTTTGTTTTAGCAGTTCCATCGTCTTTAATGGTTGATACGTCTTCTAAAACTTTAACTACTGGTTTAATTTCTCTTCGACTACGTTCTACAGCAACTATCCTAGCTAATTCTTGTACATCTTTTTCGGTTGTAAAAAACTCTTTACGTTCTCCTGCTACTAATGTTTTAGTTACAATTCCCCAATCCATTAATTGTCTTAAATTCATGCTAGTGTTTCCTCTAGATATTTTAAGGTCTTCCATAATCTCTTCCATAGATAATGGTTTGGTTGAAATAAATAAAAGTGCTTGTATTTGAGCCATAGCTTTATTGATTCCCCAAAGTGAACCTAAACTTCCCCAAGTACTAATAAATTTATTTTTTGCTTCTAAATATTCCATGTCACAAATATATCAATTAATTTCAAACTTTCAATAATTATTGAAAGTTTGTTTGAAATAAAAAGAAGGCTAAGTTAATAACCTTCTTTTTTAATCTATTACTTTATTAAACCAGCACGCTTTAAAAGCGCTTCAGGTTTAGGTTCTTGACCTCTAAAACGTTTGTAAAGTGTCATAGGGTTTTCTGTTCCTCCTTGCGATAGGACGTGGTCTTTAAATTTAGCTGCGACTTCTTTATTAAAAATTCCTTCTTCTTTAAAGTATTCAAAAGCATCAGCATCTAATACTTCTGCCCATTTGTAACTATAGTATCCTGACGAGTAACCACCTTGAAAAATATGTGCAAAAGCAGTACTCATGCAATTACTTTTTACCTCAGGATATAAATTAGTGTTTTCAAAAGCTTTTGTTTCGTAGGCTTTAACATCTTCGATCAAAGATGGATCAGTACCATGCCAGCTCATATCCAATAATCCAAAACTTATTTGTCTCAGGGTTTGCATACCTTCTTGAAACGTTGCACTTTCTTTAATTTTATTAACTAAATCCATTGGTATTACCTCGTTAATTTGGTAATGTTTAGCAAATAACTCTAAAGCTTCTTTCTCATAACACCAGTTTTCTAGTACTTGACTAGGTAGCTCAACAAAATCCCAATACACACTTGTGCCAGATAAACTTGGGTAGGTTGTATTAGCTAACATACCGTGTAAACCATGACCAAACTCATGAAACAAAGTTGTTACCTCATTAAAGGTTAATAAAGAAGGTTTACTTTTTGTTGGTTTAGTAAAGTTACATACGTTAGATATGTGGGGTCTTTGGTTAACACCATCTTTGATATATTGAGGTTTAAAAGAAGTCATCCAAGCTCCATTACGTTTTCCTGATCTTGGAAAAAATCGGCGTAAAATATAGATACTAAGTCATTGTTTTCATCTAAAACCTCATAAGTCATCACATCTTCATGATATTTATCTATGGTTTCAATTTTTTTAAACTGAAGTCCAAACAATTTATTTGCCACAAGGAAAGCGCCTTCAATAACATTTTCAAGTTTGAAATAAGGTTTTAATTGTTCATCATCTAAATTGAATAATTTTTGTTTCAATTTTTCAGAGTAGTAAGCCGAATCCCATTTCTCTAAAACGTCAATACCATCTAATTCTTTAGCAAAATTTTGAAGATTTTTAAACTCACGCTCAGCAGCAGGTTTTGCTTTTTCTAATAACTCATTTAAAAAAGACGTTACCTTTTCTGGTGTTTGAGCCATACGCTCTTCAAGTACAAAATCTGCATGAGTATCATATCCTAACAGATTAGCACGTTGGTGTCTAAGCTTAGCAATTTTTAAAACATGATCTTGATTGTCATAATCATTGTTGTTAAAACCTTTAGATCCAAAAGCTAAAGATAACTTTTTACGTAATGCTCTATTATCTGCATAGGTCATAAACGGTATGTAACTTGGGTAGTCTAAAGTAATTAACCAACCGTCTTTATTTTTGCTTTCGGCTAACTGTTTTGCTGCTTCTATAGCACCTTCGGGTAAACCAGATAAATCGTCTGGATTTGTAATTAGCATTTCAAAAGCATTAGTTTCGGCTAGAATGTTTTCGCCAAACTTTAACTTTAAACTTGCTAGTTGTTTATCAATAGCTCTTAATTCTTGTTTTTTGTCTTCAGGTAAATTTGCTCCGTTTCTAGAAAAGCTTTTATATTTTTTATCTAATAAAGTATTTTGCTCTGTAGTAAGATTTAATTGGTCTTTATTATCAAAAACATGCTTAACTTTTTTAAATAAGTCGTTGTTTAGCGTAATGTCGTTACCAAACTCTGATAAAATAGGAGAAATTTCTTGAGCTATTTTCTGTATTTCATCATTAGTTTCAGCCGAATTTAAATTAAAAAATACTAGTCACACGATCTAGCTGTTGTCCAGAAAACTCGAGTGCTTCAATAGTATTTTCAAAAGTTGGTTGTGCTGTATTTGTAACAATAGCATCAATCTCTTTTTTTGTGTCTTCGATAAGTTTTAATATAGCAGGCTTAAAATCTTTATTTTGAATTAAATTAAAAGGTGCTGAGTTATAATTTGTTGTAAAATGGTCTGTTAATATGTTCATTTTTCTTAAAAATAAATTTTTTGATGTTAAAATTAAGTTTTTTATTGCTTACTAATGATTTAATTGCGTATTTTTGCAAAGATTTTTTCCCGTGAGTTGGTTACTCACTTAAAAATTATTGATTAATAGCGATAAAAAGCCTCAGATACTTCTGAGGCTTTTTTTGTTAAATATGTATTTAAACGCATAAATATTACGTTTTAACTAATAAAATGAAAAAACTTTAACATTTCTCTTGATTTAAGTGAAAAGTAACGTTTTTGCAACTGTTTTTTAAATGTGAGTGTTTATTACTCATAATATAGAAAATAATAGCGATGGAGGCCTCAAACATAGTTTGGGGCTTTTTTTGTGGATTACAAATCGCAATTCAGCAGTTTTATTTGTCTTTAATCGAATTCGTTTATTTCTCGACCCAACAATTAATCAAATACAAGGATATGAAGCAGCTTTGTAAATAGTTTTTTTGATGTGAGTATAAATTTCCTCATTTAGAAAAGATTAATAGCGATTGAAAACCCCAACTAAGTGTTGGGGTTTTCTGTTTTTACTATTTAATGTCTTTTGCAGCTTGCTCTACTTTTGCTTTTAAGGCTTCTTTATAGTCTATTATTTTTTCTAATACAGAAGGATCTGAAGCTCCAATTATTTGAGCTGCTAAAATACCAGCGTTTTTTGCTCCGTTTAAAGCTACAGTTGCAACTGGTACGCCTCCTGGCATTTGTAATATTGATAATACAGAGTCCCATCCATCAATGGAGTTGCTACTCTTAACTGGCACACCTATAATAGGTAATGGACTAAGCGAAGCCACCATACCTGGTAAATGTGCTGCACCTCCAGCACCAGCAATAATGACTTTAATACCATTTTTATGTGCGTTTTTACTAAAGTCAAATAATTTTTCGGGAGTACGATGTGCAGATACTATATCTACTTCAATATCAATATTAAAACTCTTTAATACATCTATTGCATCTTGCATGACTGGCATGTCACTATTGCTTCCCATTATAACTGCTACTTTATTCATGTTGTGTGTTTTTTTAGAGGTGTTGATTTTTAAAATAATTGAAACAAAAATACGTTTTTTAGAACTTTAAATTAATTTCTGCCTTAGCATTAATTTACTTTCTTGATTTATTCTAAAAGTGTGATTGCATTTCATGATATATCTACTGCATTTCACGACATTTATTTTTATAAGCCTTGATTTTATTGGAGTTTTGAAGTGTTGATCAGCATAATGTAAACTATCCAAAAAACTAAAATCACTATCCAATGAAGTTACAGTCTATTTTAATTGTAAGCATATTTCAGCTAATGTTTTCCTTTTTATTTGCTCAAAAATATGAAAAGTCATATCAGCAAAACATTAATTATAAAACTAATAATAATAACGGTAAAGATCTTAACTTAAATTTTGCTTGTAAGTATGATGTCTTTCTAGGCGAGCCACTTTTTAGCTCAAGAACAAAAAAATATCTGAAGGAGATTTTATTATGTACAATAATCAAAAATACTACAGGAAAGATATTGGTGACAAAATATTTGATCAGATTGAGGTAGGTTTAATTAATGTTTCATTTGACATTTATCAAGGCTCTAGAAAAATTACAACGGTAAAACTTGAAAACGAAATTTCTGTATCTTTTATTCCTGGTAGTCCAGAATGGGATCAATTATGGCCAGGTGTAAGTGAGGAAAATGTAAAAAAAATATGGAAAGAAGGATATACAATAAAAAATGCTAAGCTATACAATGTCAAGTTTACAGGTTTTAGTGCTTTACAAAACTATTTGAATAAAATAGAAAAAGATAAAACAAAAGCAATTGAAGATAAAAAGAAAGCAGAAGAAAAGGAGAAAGAAGAACAAGAAAAAGCAGATAAAGAACAACAGTTAAAAGAGGAAGAAGAAGCCGAAAAGCTTATAGCAGAAAATAAAAAACAAGAGGAAGAAGCGTTAGAACGTGCTAAAGAAGAAGAAAGAGATAAAGCAGCAGCAGCTGAAGCGGAAAGAAAACGAAAGGAAGAACAAGAAAGACTTAGACAAGAAAAGATTAATGCTTATAATAATAGGATAGCTAACCAGAAAAAAGAGAATAATGCAATTGCAGCTGCATCTGCAGCGTCTTCGGCTAGTATTTTATATCTACTTGGTGGTGTTATTTATAACAAAATGGGATTACCTGGTACAGACTTATATACAGGTAATAATTTTCATATAAATTTTGATTTTGGTTACGGTGTTTCAGCTTTTCCACTATCGTATAATAGTGTTAGAACAGCTGTGGATTATAATGGAGATGAGCAAACTACAGAGGAAGAGACTACTGCTTCTGCTATTACTGTTGATTTAAGATTAGCATTTAAATTAGGTTATGAGGTTGAAAATGGAGGAGGTAATATATACGGAAGATTTGAACCAGGTTTTTCTCCTGTTTTTACTGATTTTAACACTAGTTATGGTTATGGTGCAGAAATATTTGGTGGTCATAAAAATATTAAACTATATGGAAGGTATGAAATGGGGTCTAACAATTTTTCTTCAAATAACTGGATAGATCCTGAGGAAATTGGAGAAGGAGGTAAGACTTCAACATCGTATACACAATTAAGAGCAGGTTTGAAATTTTCATATTATCGTAATCAAAGAACAGCAAAAAGAGATCATATAATTTTAGGGATAATGGAAAACTATTTTGATGAAAACTCAGCCGAAGTTTTTTCTTTCAGAGAAGAGCCAGGAGAACCTTTTATTAACCTAAATGGCAATTTACCAAATTACGTAGCGTCAGGTTTTTTCTTCGAGTGGAAAAGGGATCATACTCATAGATTATATTTAGAAGTGTTTTCTAACTATCCTTCTACAGGAGAGATTGGAGGTGTTTCTAATGACGGTAGTATGTTTTTACAGGTTGGTTTTTCTAGATCAATAGAAGGCTTTTTTGGGAACAATTAGAAAATAATAATTTTAATTGGATTGATGCTTTTTTTATATAATAGAAGTAATCAACTAAGAGGCTAAAATAGAATGACCACATGGTTGTTTGAATACTAATAGTGTAACCTTTGATAAAATTAAATTTAAAAATAAATGAAACAGCTAAAAAAACAAGTATCATGATATGTGTTTTGTTATCCAGTGTTTTAGGTTTTTCACAAGAGAAAAACTATAATCAAATTGGTGATAAAAAACTATATAAGGTTCCAGCAAATAATACAGTAGTTTCTAACTATGAAAAACTGTTATTATACAAAGTTTCAGAATATGATTTTGGTGAAAATTCCTATGGTATTGCTATTCAACCTCAATTATTAGACAATAATATTAATGAAATATTTAATACTGTGGTATTTGCTAATTCGGATTTAGCTTCCAATGGATCTTCCATAGGATATCAAAAAAATGACTCTAAAGAAACGGTATCTGTTAACAGTGTTACAAAGCTAAGTTCGTCATACAGCCATTTCTTTAAAATTGGTATTCACGTCAAAGGATCCTCATCTCCATTTAATTTGTATAACAACAATGCTTGGAGTAGTGGTGTTGGTGCGACATTGGGTTATATATATAAGCCTAGTAATTCTTCAATGTCTTACTACGACAACGATGCTGAAAAAGTAAGTATGAAACGATTAAAATTTGTTGATTCATTGATGAAGATTAAACTTGCTTATACTAAAAAAATAAAAACAATAAATACTTTACTAAGTAAACTGGATACAAGCAAAGCAACTTATTATCATGAAAAAGATAGTTTAATTGCTATTAAAAAAGATATAGAAACATTTAATTCTATTTTCAAAAATGTAAATACAAATCTAACATTAACTAATTATCATAATAAGTTACTTTATAATTCAAACCTTTTATCTGACACAGTTTTTGTCTTAAAAAAAGGTAGGTCTTTAAAAGAGTTAGAAAAATCTGGAGGTGACGACTTTGTTAAAGCTATAAATTATATTATCGAAGAATTAGCAGGTTTCGATAAAAAAAATGATATCACCTATGGGTATTCATTACATTGGTTTGATGGCGATTTTTCAATAACTAACGAAGACTACAAGTTTGAAGAAGCTAATATAGATAATGGATTATATGTGTCTTTAAACGATAGTTTGAAGTTTGATAAATCTAAAAATAAACTAAAAATTACTGCTCAGATTAATTATAATTACACTAGTAAAAATAATAAAAGATTATTGTTTTTTAAAGCAGGTACAGCACTGCATAATGGATCCTTTTTAAGTTCTAATTTGATAAATGGAACACCAAAAATAGATGAAAACCAAAATATAATTGACGAAAGTAATATTGAAGATAATGCATTAAAAGGAAGTTTTAATACTATAGATAATATCATGAGCTATGGTAGCTTTAGTGCTTATGGAGCCTTGTTTTTTGGTAAAACTCAAAAATTTGGTTTAAACTTAAACCTTAGACATAATTATTTAATACAAAAGCCTGACGACGTGTTTTATAAAAACAATTTCACAGCTTTAATAGGTCCAATTTTTAAAGCAACTGGAAAAGAGAACAAAGGCGTTGTACTTGGTATTGATATTGGTTTTGATAATTCTATTTACAATACAAAAATAAATAAGGACTTTACTGCTAGATTACGTGTTGGTATTCCTTTTAAAATATATTCAAAATCAAAAAAGAAATAAAAGCAGAGTTTAAAAACAATTAAAAAATGTCACTTAGATTTTAATTTATTTTTTGAATTAATACATTATTAAGATTAATCTAACAATAATATTCAGGTCTTTAATAATTTAGAATATAACTTAATATATTTGATTGAATTTTTTAAAAAACTAACACTTAACCAATTAAAAATCAAAAAAATGAAACCAATTAATGCTAAAGTAGAAATTTGTAGAGAGGTAGAAGGTAAAATAAAAATAACCTTTCTTAATGTAGACTCTAAAGATGTTAATTCTAGACAATTTAAAGTAGATCATGTTAAAGTACATTATAATCCAGATCATGTTATTTTTCAAATATCTGATGGTAAAGGAAATGCTGTTTTAGAAGGAAAAGAAGAAGCTGTTATTTACACCAATTTTAAAGATTCTAATATTGAAGGTTTATATGCTTTTTTTATTAATGACGATCCATCTATTGAAGACATTTTTACACCTAAACAAACCGGAACAGGAGGCGTAGTGGGATTTACAACTTGTGCTAGTTAATTGAAAAAAATAATCTTTATATTATTTACACAATTTGTTGTTGCACAACAGATTCCGCTAGACTCTATCTCTTATGAGTATTTCTATGAGAAAGAGCTACAACAAATTGTGTATTTAAAACATTTACAAAAAGGGAAGTCTTTTAATTCTAAAGCACAATTTGAAATAGCTGAAATCTATCAAAGAATCAATTGTGAAGATTCCGCTTACTCAAAATATTACAAAATATATGAGCATGAAAAAGCTTTTAGAACACTAAATGAAGATCAGTTTAAAGAGCTTTTATTACAAGTTCATAAAACTGAAACCAATAAACATAATTATTATAAAGAGACTAACCGGTTTTTAAACGAATTACAGAAATTGTCAAATCAAGATAAAAACGATAAATGGTCATCCATAGTAAATAAAGAATTAGCTACACTGTATTTTGTGGATTCTATGAAATATAATATTGGTTACAGTAAAATGTTAGCGCTTCAAAAGTCTAGATATTATAAAGAAAATCAAAGTTTTAAAACAGGAGTGTTATTAAACTTAGGTAGTTTTAATATTCAATTAAATAAATACAATGAAGCTGCAAAAATTTTAAACGAATCTTATTATACTGCAAAACAAAACAACGATTATTTAAACCAAGCTTACGCTAAAATTAATCTAGGCGTCAATGAAATTTATAAAAACAATTATTTCTTAGCTTTAAATCAGCTTGATGAAACTTTTAAAATACCTAATCAAAAGTATTTAATTAAAATAAATAGAATCGTACACAATTTAAAAAAACGAGCCTACGATAGTCTTGCAGATTTTAAAAATTCTGAAATTCAAAAGCTTTATTTAAATAAATACGACAGCTTAGTTAACGATTTTAGCAAAAACAGTAATTTTTACGAGATTGATGTAGCGTACCAAACTAAGGAAAAGGATAAAAAAATAGAAGAATTATCCTCATTCAAAAAGACATTCAATAATAATAAGCTGGTTTATAGTGTTTTATTGTTTTTAGTTTTTTTACTGGCATTGTATTCTTTTATTCGATGGAAAAAAACAGACCGAATAAAGTCTTTGTTGGATAAAGAAAATCAAACTTTAAGTGTTGAAAATCAAAAAACTAAAACCGAGTTAGAAACAGTAAAAGCGTTAGTTATAAACGATCATATTGTGCTGAAAAATAAATCTAAAGTGTATTTAGAAGCGTTAATTTGTGTAAAGTCTGATGGACACTATCTTAATTTATTTACAACCTCAGGAAAAGAGTTTGTAAGAGGTAAAATATCGGAAATCGAAAAGCAATTACCTCCAAACTTTGTTAAGTGTCATCGCTCAAATATTATTAATAAAAATTACATTAAGCAATATAATAGTTCAGAGGTTGTCATGACCAACGGTCAGCATATTCCGCTATCTCGTGGATTTAAATTTTAAATACTGATAACTTTAATACTGCTTTTTACTTCTTCAGCAATTTGTCGTGCTGTATTTAAGTCTTTATTGGTTATTGTAACATGTCCCATTTTTCTAAAAGGACGTGTCTGTTGTTTACCATAAATATGTGGTGTAACACCATTCATAGCCATTATAGTTTCAATGTTTTGATATTTAACTTGTCCAGTATATCCTTCAGCTCCAACTAAATTAACCATAACACCAGCAACAGTATTATCTGTAGACCCTAAAGGTAACCCTAAAATGGCTCTAATATGTTGCTCGAATTGAGAGGTATAACTAGCTTCTATGGTTTGATGACCAGAATTATGCGGTCTTGGAGCAACTTCGTTAATTAATATTTGATCATCTTCTGTCTGAAATAATTCTACAGCTAATAAACCAACATGATCATAAGCTTCAGAAGTTTTTAGTGCAATATCTTGTGCTTTTTCAGCTACTTCTTGACTGACTCTAGCAGGACAAATTACGTATTCTACTTGATTGGCTTCTGGATGAAACTCCATTTCTACAACAGGATAGGTTTTTGTTTCTCCATTTGCACTTCTAGCGACGATAACAGCCAATTCATTTTTGAAAGGTACTAGTTGTTCGGCAATACATTCGCCTTTAGGCAAATCATTTAAATCTGAAAGTTGACGTACAATCTTTACACCATTACCATCATAACCAAATTGTGCTGCTTTCCAAACAAATGGAAAGCTTAATGCGTCATTACTAATAGCGTCTTCAATTTCATATAAATAGGCATATCTGCTAAAAGGAGCAGTCGGTAAATTATGATCTTTATAAAATAATTTTTGAGTTGCTTTATTTTGTATTTGTCTTAAAGTTTTTGCAGATGGGTAGACTTTGATACCATCTTTTTCTAAAGCTTCTAATGCATCTACATTAACATTTTCAATTTCAATAGTTAAAACATCAACCTGTTTTCCAAAATTGTAAACCGTATCATAATCCATTAAATTACCTTGGATAAAAGTATTGCAAGACATACGACTTGGTGCCTCGTTACTTGGGTCTAAAACGTAAGTTTGAATATCAAATTTTCGGGTATTATAAAGTAGCATTTTACCTAATTGGCCACCTCCTAAAATACCTAATTTAAAGTCAGAAGAAAAATAATTCATTGGTGCTAAATCGTGTTAGCAACAAAAATACATTTTAAAACCAAAACAGCACCTAAAAATCGAATTCAAATATCTCTAAAGCAGTCACAATTACGTATATTTGCGGTTTAAATTTACAAAATGCAAACAATAACCCTTCACGATAAGCAGTTTAAACCGTTTATTTCCGAACAAGAAATTGACAATGTAATTACTAAAATGGCAGCACAAGTTGCACAAGATTTGGGTGATGAAGTGCCTGTGTTTATTGGTGTTTTAAACGGATCATTTATGATAGTAAGTGATTTTGTAAAAAAATATCCTAAACCGTGTGAGGTTACATTTATTAAACTAGCGTCTTATGAAGGTGTAAAATCTACAGAAGATATACAGCGCTTAATAGGCTTGACTCAAGATTTAACAGGTCGTACAGTTGTTATTTTAGAAGATATTATTGACACAGGTAATACACTGCATGAAATACATCGTATATTTAAAAACGAAAACGTAAAACAATTATTAATCGCAACCTTATTTTACAAGCCAGAGGCTTACAAAAAAGACTTTAAGTTGCACTATGTTGGACTAGAAATACCAAACAAGTTTATTGTAGGCTATGGTTTAGACTATGATGGGTTAGGGAGAGATCTACCAGCTGTATACCAATTAAAAACAACACAACACATGACTAATTTAGTGCTATTTGGACCTCCAGGAGCAGGTAAAGGAACACAAGCTAATTTTTTAAAAGAAAAATATGATTTAATACACATCTCTACAGGTGATGTTTTTAGATATAATATTAAAAATGAAACTGCTTTAGGGACATTAGCAAAATCATACATGGATAAAGGACATTTAGTTCCTGATCAAGTAACTATTGATATGCTTAAAGCTGAAGTAGAACGTAACGCAGATGCTAAAGGATTTATATTTGATGGTTTTCCTAGAAACGAAACTCAGGCCAAAGCCTTAGATCAAATCATGGAAGAAAAAGATTCTGAAGTTAGCGCAATGGTCGCTTTAGAAGTTGAAGATGAGGTTTTAGTACAACGCTTATTAGAGCGAGGTAAAACTAGTGGAAGAAAAGATGATTCTGATGAGGCTATCATCCGTAACCGTATTAAAGTATATTATAACGAAACAGCAATATTAAAAGACTATTACGCAGCACAAAATAAATATTTTGGTGTTAACGGAATAGGTAGTATTGAAGACATAACAGTACGTCTAAACACTGTAATAGATAAGCTGTAATACAAACAATTTTGTTTGAGTTAATAGCAGTTTCTTAGCTATTATCGTTTTAACTTTTAAATAAATTATGACTGAAGGAAATTTTGTAGACTACGTAAAAATGCATGTCACTTCTGGAAACGGAGGAAAAGGATCTGTGCATTTACATCGCGAAAAATTTATTACAAAAGGAGGACCAGATGGAGGAGATGGTGGACGTGGTGGACACGTTATATTAAGAGGTAATCCAAACCTTTGGACACTATTACACTTAAAATTTAAACGTCACGTCAGAGCTGGACATGGTGGACATGGTAGTAAAAGCCGAAGCTCTGGAGCAGACGGAGAAGATATCTATATGGATGTACCATTAGGTACAGTTGTTAGAGATACTGAAACGGATCAAATTCTTTTTGAAATTACAGAAGAAGGTGAAGAACGCATTGTTGCAGAAGGAGGAAAAGGAGGATTAGGAAACTGGCACTTTAAAACGCCAACCAATCAAACACCACGTTATGCACAACCAGGTATGCCACTTGAAGAAAACTTTATAACTTTAGAGTTAAAAGTTTTAGCAGATGTAGGATTGGTAGGTTTTCCAAATGCAGGAAAATCAACATTATTATCTGTAGTAACCTCTGCAAAACCAAAAATTGCTGATTATGAGTTTACAACATTAAAACCTAATTTAGGTATTGTAAAATATCGTGACTATCAAACCTTTGTAATGGCTGATATACCTGGTATTATAGAAGGAGCAGCAGAAGGTAAAGGTTTAGGATATTACTTTTTACGTCACATAGAACGTAACTCGATATTACTGTTTTTAATACCTGCAGATGCGCCAGATATTAATGCGCAATACGAAATTTTGTTAGACGAACTTAGACGTTATAATCCAGAAATGTTAGATAAAGATCGCATGATTGCAATTTCAAAATCAGACATGTTGGATGATGAACTTAAAGCAGAAATGAAAGCAGAATTAGATAAAGTATTACCAATACCTTACCAGTTTATTTCAAGTGTAGCACAACAAGGATTAACCGAATTGAAGGATACACTTTGGAAAATGCTTAACTAGATATTTTGAATTATATTACATAAAAAAAGCTTCCATAAGGAAGCTTTTTTTATGTATATCGTTTTTGCTTTTTCAGTTTTGTAACATATAACCTATTTTATATTTTATCAAGAATTACTCTAAAACCTAGCATTTATCCAATCAGTCATTATTTTTAATACAATAGGAGAGAAGGTTTCTTTATTAGTAAAATATTCATTCATAAGGCCAGTTTTAGCAGTTTGAAACAAATGGTTATAGCCTTCTAATAATTTAATTGTTACATCTATGTTTTTAGCTGTTTTAAGATGATTTTCAATTTCAGGTAAATTAATTTCTGGTAAAACTTGTACGTCTTTTGATCCGTTTAAAACTAAAATTGGACAAGTCGTTTTTTCAAGATATGGTTTTGGGTCTGTTTTAATAAAAGCTTGTAACCAAGGGTTAGATAGCTGTGTTTTTAATTGGTTGATAGTATAATCATTAACATAGACTTTAAAAGGGCTATCTTCTGTGTCTAATTTGTTTTTAAAATTTTGTAAAGCCGTTTCAATAGCAGTCTTTTGTTTTTCAACTTCTGTTTCAGAGAACATGGCTTTATATGCAATAGAGGTTAAAGTGTTATTAAAAGCAATACCTTCATCTGTTGCTCCTTGTAGTTTGGCTATTTTTTTACTTTGGGACTGTAATATACGTTGACCATTTACACCTGGTCCTGCAAGCATGATTATAAAAGCAACATCTATATTAGTTGAGGCTACAATTGGTGCAATTAATCCACCTTCACTATGACCAATTAATCCAATTTTTGATGTGTTAATATCTTTACGTGATTTTAAAAAATTAATACCAGCTTCAATATCTTTAGCTAAATCAAAAGTAGTTGCAGTACTAAAATCTCCTTCAGATTGTGCTGTACCACGTTCGTCAAAGCGTAAAACAGCAATTCCGTTGTTAGTTAAATAATCGGCAATTACCAAAAATGATTTGTGTCCCATGATGTTGCAGTCTCTATCATGTGCTCCAGATCCATTTATTAAAATGGCTGTTGCAGGATTTTTAATGTTTTTTGGCAGTGTCAAAGTACCTGCTAATGTTATGTTATCTGCTTCTTTATTTACAAATGTGACCTCTTCAATTGTATAATCAAAAGGTGCTTGTGGAGTTTGTGGTTTTTCGGTTTGTGCAACAGTCAAACTTGTAAATAATAAAAACAATGTAACTGATAGGTTGTTTAAATACTTCATAATAACTATTTAATTTTTTAAATTCAATATAAGAATGCACTAATGGTACTATGGTAATTAATATTGTAATTATTACAAATAATGTATCAGCTGTTTGTGCTTGAAAGGTTAAGCTTATGCAAACAATTAGTAAACCACCAATAAACCATATTTTACCACCTAAAAGATGCGTCTTTTTCCAGACCGTTTCGTTTTCTAAAGTCCAAGGTGTTTTTATGCCTATAAAGTAATTCGGTTTTAGTGTCTTCATAAAATTACCAAGACCAGCAAATAATAAACCTAATAATATGTATATAATGTTTGGGCTAGAAAAGCTCTGTGTTTTTGAGCTATAAATTATAAATAGAGCTAGAACAGACATAAATAAGACTAAGAAACGTTTTAGTTGCTCATATTTTTTTCCCATTGTAGCAATCTTATTTTTCGGGTCAATTTTGGGAGCAACGGTCATAATTATATAAATTAAAACCGGTAACATAAATGGAATTAATAATAGCGTGTTTTTACTATTGTAACCATCAATTTCTCCACTAGTATTCCAATGGGTTGGTACCTTTTCTGGTAAAGTATTCCAGATATAAGTTAAATATACAAATGGTAATGCTATCAGTATTAGTAATGGTAATTCTTTTTTGATATTCATAATTCTAATTTTTTAAGGTAATAATCCATTGTAGTACATCTTCTAGGATGGTTGTATTAATAGCATACTCTACATACTGACCTTTTTTTTCACTGGTTACTAAATCTGCACGTTTTAAAATGTCTAAATGATGTGATATACTGGGTTTACTAATATTAAAGGCGTCAGTAATTTGTCCTGCTGTAAGATTATCTTCTTTTAAAAGTTCTAAAATTTGACGTCTTGTGTCGTCGTTTAATGCTTTAAATAATAAATTCACTAATTAGGTATTTAGTTAAATATCTAATTATTATTTTTAATAACAAAAAAACTTCCTTATTAGGAAGTTTTTTTGTGTCATCATTTGTGTCAAGTTATTCTACCTCAATACGTACACCTTCACTGTGACTACTAAATTCTGGTGCATACATACTCTGTATGGTTGTTATTCCATTACTCATATTTCCAGCATTGTTGACACGTAAATCATATTCAAACACATAAATCCCTTTTGGTAAATAATCAAAAAAGAAGTTGGTTGACGCATCTTTAGTTGCTTCATAATAGCCCAATCCATCTTGGTACTTGTATTTACTAAGCACATTAATAGGTTCTAAACCTGCAGCTCGCATATCTTTCATGTGTACAAATTCCATTGCGCGATCACTTCGCAGTTCGATTCTAACTCTAACTAAATCTCCAACCTTAAGTGTTGTGCCTTCTGTAATTTTAGAGATTACTTCACCAGTGTCAGTATTGGTTTTTAAATACAATTGTTTCTTAAGATTTAATGGTGTTTCAGCAGAAGTTATTTTATCTAAGTCTTCAAAATACTGCCAATATAAACTTCCCCAAGCAATACCATTTCCTTTTTTTGTCAATTTTACGGTTGCCATTTCTGGTTTAATTTCATTTTTAGACCAAGATGTTTTATAGTATCCAGTTCCTGCTTCAACTTTTACATTATCTAAGGTTTCAGGTGATATTTTTTGGTTTCCTAAAACTACATCAACCTTATCTGTAACACTTAGCCAATCACTACCTTGTATTAATAAAGCATAAACAGCTTCTGTCGTTGCTTTTGTTGTTTTCCACTTATTGGTTTGTTTGTTTTTAAGTAGCCAAATTTTTAAGTTATCAATAGTGTTAGTGTCATTTTTAATTTCAGAAAAAGCTTCAATCATTAAAGCTTGAGTTTCGATTGATGCTTGATACCAATAGTAAGAATTGGTGTTTTCTTTCCAATACATACCCAATTCTTCAGACGTAATACTATTTTCTTTTAATGATTTTAAAATAGCATTTGCAGTGGTGTTATCATTTTGCCTATGCATTATTAAAGCCATCATTCCTTTTGCATATAAAGGACGTTGTAGCCAATAATTTCTTATTTGTGATAAGTAATACTTGTAAATCTCTTGTTGCTCTTTAGACCCTTTTATTTCAGGATAAAAACTTCGCATGTACATATAATGTAATTGCGTGTAGCTTAAGTGGTCTTTGGTATAATCTATATCGTTTGTGTATTTGGTTAAGTCCTTATATTCTTTAATAAACGCTTTATCTAAATAACTAATAGCTTTATTAATCATGGATGTTTCGCTATCATTTGTAATAACATTTAATTTTTTAAGGTGTCCAAATCCAGTAATAATATGCTGAGTGATGTAGCGATTAACACGATAATCTCCAAACCAAGACCAACCACCATTATCCATTTGGTTGTTTTGTAGTTTTTTTCTAGCACGATTTAACTCATTGGTCATTTTATTTAAATCAAATAATAAAGCTATTCGTTTTTTCTGTTCTGTTTCACTTTGTGCATCACGTAGCCAAGGTGTTTCTTGAATTAAAATAGACTTTAATTCTTGATTTTTTTCTAAATTACTAAGTAGAGCATCCGTGTTTTTCCATTGGTTAAATACCGCTTTAATCCTTGGATTACTATTAACAATGTGACTAGCTAATGTATTAGCATAAAATCGGCTAAAGGTTTGCTCATTACACTCGTAAGGATATTCCATTAGGTATGGTAAAGCTTGTACAGCATACCAAGCAGGATTACTAGTCATTTCTAAGGTTAATTTATGGTGTTTTAAAGTTGATGAGGTTGAGGTCTTTAATTTATCCAATGTAAAAGTTTTACTCTCGTTGCTTTTAATCCACATAGGAAGCGTTTCTGTGACTAGCATTCTGTTGGTTAAAACAGGAAGTGCATTTTGTTCTCCATCGCTAAATTTACCAGCTTTTGCTAATATTTTATACTGAATAGCTTGAACGTTATCAGGAATTGTTAGCGTCCAAGTTACTTGAGTGTTTCCTTTCGCTTTCGCGGAAAACGATTGTTGGTTTAAGGTATTGGCTAATTCCGAATCTACAGATTTACCAGTCAAGGCATCAAACAATTGAAGCACAGCAGTACCAGACATCTCTTTTTTACTAAGATTAGAAATTTTTGTGCTAATTTGTATTTGGTCACCTTGACGTAAAAAACGAGGCACATTTGGTAATACCATTAAATCCTTTTGCGTCACTGTTTGTAATGTGCTCTTAGCATAATTACCTTGTTTGTCATGAGCAAATAAATTAAGATTCCATTTGGTTAAAGCTTCTGGAGTAGTAAAATTAAAAGAAACATTTCCTTCTTTATCGGTTGCTAATTGTGGAAAGAAAAATGCGGTTTCCTGTAAATTGGTTCTAGCTTTAACGTTAGAAAAGTCTTCTGTTACGCCATTTTTAGTTGTTACAATAATTACTCCATTTGCGCCTTGAGAACCATACAGAGCACTACCTGAAGCACCTTTTAAAATATTTGTTGATTTAATTATTTCTGGAGCTAAATTTGCTAAATCTTCAGATGAAGCTATTACTCCATCTATAACTATTAATGCTTTGCTACTACCCGTTAACGACCTGTTTCCTCTTAGTATAATTCTTGTAGATTGATTTATACCATTATTGGATGTATTAATTTTTAAGCCAGAAACTTTACCTGATAGACCTTGTATAATGTTTGGGTTAGAGGCTTGATCAAGAACTTCTAAAGTACTATTTTCTTTGAAATTTGCTTTTTGTTCACCTCTTTTTCTTTTAGACCTCATAGCTGCTTCAATACCCTCTTCTAATGCATTATCATTTGTTGATAGACTAATATTAATAACATTATCTGTTCCAACTGTTTTTTCAATAGCTTGATAACCAACATAATTAAAAATTAATAGATCTCCTGTTGTAGCTTTAATAATGAAATCACCATCAAAATCTGTGGTAGTTCCAATAGACGTTCCTTTAACTATTACATTTGCACCAGGAAGAGGTAATCCATTTTCATCAGTAATAGTTCCAGTAACAAATCCTTTTTTTACTGTGCCATCATAGGAGGTTTTTATTCTGTTTATTCTTAATCTATTTACATATTGTCTGTAAAACCAACTATTATTATTCATGGTAAACCCAAACCAATTATACTGGTCAAAGTTTTTAGTATTATTAAATTGTGGATAATTATACGGTCTGTCAATTCTAAAATATGTAGTTCCAAAACTACTACCATTATTACGTCTATATGATGCGTAATAGCTTCTAGGTGTAAAGTTAGAGTAGTTCCAGTTATGAGATTTAAATTGATCTAAAGAAGCATCGTACATACTTGCTAAAAACTCAGTTGCTACTTTTTCGCCTTTTGTACCTTTAATTTTAAAACTCCATGTTTCATTAGTGCCTGGTTGTAACTTGTCTCTAAAGGTTAATGTTTCTATTTCTAAATCGGTTTTTTGATAAGGCACGTTAATAGTCATGCTTCCTCCTTTATAACTATTAAAAGCAGCTAAGCTATAATGGATACCAAAACCTCCTAAATCGTTTTTATCTACAGGAATTGTAATGCTTTTTTTGTTTTGATTTAGGTTTATAATATGGTTTTCTTTAATTTGATAATCACGTTCAATACTTACTGTAACCGTTAAGTTTTTTGCTGCAGTTGCTAAAGTTAAGATGACATTGTCACCAATTTGATAATTAGATTTGTCTGTTGTGACAGTAATTAATTGTTGGTCAGCTAAAGCTTTGTCTTTGTCAGAATACAAATTAGTTTTAGCCTTATTAGTAACCGCTTGTCCAAACTTGTCTTTGGTGTTTAACTCAACAATATAGGCTCCAGATATCCATTTTTTAATGTTTTTTAAATCAATAGTTGTTGATTTTTCAGTGTTAAAGTTAGTCTCAAAAACTAGATTTCCTTTTTTCCAATTTTCTGGTTGATTTTCATTGCTAAATGCATCATGCGGAAAATAATCTTTAAATGTCTGTTTTGTAAATCCAGGATAATCTGGTGCAACCCAAGGTCTGTCTCTTAGTACGTTGTTAGGAGCCTCTAATTTGTATATTTTCAAGGTTCCTTTTGCTGCAACAAACTGACCATTTAAGTTTTGTGTTGTAATGGTAATTTGATTGTCTTTTTTAGATTTATCAATACTTGAATCAACAATAATGTTTGCTGTTAAGGCATGGTAACCAACTTTAACCGTTGTTTCTGTACTTCTTGTTTCGCCATTAATATCTGTAACATCTGCAAAAACTTGATAGCTAAAAATTGGTAAGTTTGCTTTATCAGATTTTAAGTCAGGTATGGCTTTAAATACAATCTTATAATTACCATCTGCGTCAGTAGTCGTTTCACCATGAGTAATTTCTTGTGGTTCGCTGGTGGTGTAATTAGGTCTAGACCATCTGTACCAAGTAGGATATTGTACATTTCTAACCACACGATACACTACTTTTGCATCAGTAATTTTTGAGCCTGCAAAAGCAATAGCTTCACCAGTTACAGTGACACTGTTGTTAACTTTTATGGTTTCGGTAATGGGTTTAAAGTTGGTTTCAAATTTTGGACGTTTATATTCTTCTACAGCAATAGATGTGTTTCCATACACGTTATTATTACTAACTTGAATACTAAAATTACCAGTTAACCCATCGTTAGGTAAAATAAACTCGCCAGAGACAGACCCAAAATCATTGGTTGTTAAATTTAGTGTGCTTACTTTTTCGCCATTAGTATTATATAAAGTAACGTCCACTTTTTTGTTAGTCATTACTTCAGTTTTATCGTTTTTGTTTTTTAAAGCTATCGCTTTAAAGTAAACGGTTTGTGAAGGTCTATAAATACTGCGATCTGTAAAAATAAAAGCACGATAATTAGTGTCGTTGTTTTTGTCTTTTTTATAATATCTGTTTAGATAATAATCACCAAAATATCCTGTATCTGATTTTGTTTGTATGGTTAGTGCTATTTGATTTTGGTAGTTTTCTGTAGTTTTACTAAGACTAATAATTCCTTTGGAACTTGTTGTGGTTTTGATAGTTTTTAAAAATTCATCGCGATATATATAATCAATACTAACTTTTGCATTAGCTAAAGGTTGTCCATTATTACGATTGATTACTTGGTAAAATTCTTGGTTTTGATCCTCAAAATTTACAATTGCTAAATCAGTAACTTGTGTTAATGTAGTTGCAAAAAAGTTGTTTTCTAAATCTGTAGAGTGTCCTACAATTAGATACAATCCGTTATTTAATTTAGGTACTAAAACTTCGGTAGTGTGTTGTTGGTAATCGTTTTCATTTTTTAAATCAGAATTCCAAGTGGTTTCAATTTTAAGCTTTTTTATAAAGGCTTTCTTTTCGTCCTCTTTATATAAATCTGAAAATTCATCTCGTTGTTTTCTCGTTAATTTATAAGCGTTAAACGTTATATTTTGAACGTTTTTATAGTTTATTAAAAACCTAGAGTGCGTGTTGTTTGGTACAAATTGTTCTGCTGTAATGTTTAAAGAAGGATATAGTAATTGTGTTTTTAGTGTTTCACACAATTGGGCACCTTTACTGTCCGGAAAGTCGTTTATTACTTGTTGACATAAATTAATTGCTTCTTTAATTTTAAATCTAACTTCGGGATTACTGTCTTTATTATAAGCAAAACCTTGTTGTGCAAATAATGAAGCTATTTTAAAATTGTATAATGCAGATACGCTTTGTGTTTTGTATTGATTGGCTTCGGTTTGTAACGCTTTTAAATAAAAGTCTGCTTTATTGTCAAAGGTAGCATTGTTGTAAACGTAATCTAGTCGATTTATATCAACTTCGGTTAAAGCAAAAGGAGTGTTGTCTTTTAAATGAAATTTAATCAAGTTTTGATAGACTTTTAGACCTTGCATTTGTAATGAAGACGAATCTTTAGAGGTTATTTTTAGCTTGGCAAAAGCATTAGTATTGCCTAATAACTCTGGATTGTCAATAGAAAATTTATAAGCAGGTTGCGTAATTTGAGTTTCTGAAGTGCCATAAAAGGTTAACGCGTTATGACTTAAAAAGTCAAAAAGTGTTGGTCTGTATATTTTACTGTCAACTCCTTTTGTAATAATAGCATCAAACTTAGAGATCGGAGTTTGTTGTAATATTAAACCGTTTTGTAAAGATTGGTCATACAAGGTTTTTATTTCAGTAAATAAAGTGTTTAAATCCCATGTTCTAAAATCAATTTGGTCTGCTTTATTTTCGGTTTTTGTACGTCTATAAAATTTGTATCTATTTTGGTTAAAATACTGCCAATACAATGTCGCTAACATATTTTGAAGTACATTTTTTGTTGGTGCTTGGCTATTATTTATTTCGGTTTTAAAATTATTAACAATACTTAATTGTGCATCTTCCTCTAGTAATAAAGCAAATTTGCTTTTAAAAAGTAGTGCTTTAATGCGTTGCTCGCTATTGTTTTCGGCTACAGCCTTAGTATATATTGTGTCTACTATTTTTAGTGCACTTTTAGGTAAACCATTAATTTCCTGCGCTTCTACCTGATGCCATAAATTGGAATAGTTATTGTTTTGAGCATGTGACGTTGCAAAAAGTAAAATCATTAAAAATGTGGATATATGCTTCATTTTATTAATTTTTAAGCAATATACTTTAGTGTTTTATGTTTTTAAAGTACAATTGCGTAAAGTGTACGTTTGAATGAGTAACGTTTTACGGATTTAAAGTTAATTAATATTTTACCAATTAAATCAAAAACAATACCAATAGAATACTATTTTTGTAAACCTTTAATATTCAATATGAAATCATTATTAATTGCCTTATTACTACCTATTGCTGTTTTTTCTCAAAGTACAGTAGAGTTAGGTGAAGGCTACATCAATAAAAAACAATTTAGTAAAGCTGAAAAGGTTTTAAATGCTTTTGTAAAGTCTAATTCTGATAATTTAAGAGCAATTGAGTTGCTAGGCGATGCATATGGTCATCAAAAAAAATGGGATGAAGCAGCTACAGAATATAAAAAGTTAATCAAAGCCAAACCCAAAACTGCTAATTACCATTATAAATATGGAGGAGCTTTAGGGATGAAAGCTTTATCTGTTAGCAAAGTTTCTGCTTTGGGTATTATAGGAGATGTAAAATCTTCTTTTTTAAAAGCTGCCGAATTAGATCCAAATCATATTGAAACACGTTGGGCTTTAGTGGAATTATATATGCAATTGCCAGGAATAATAGGAGGTAGTAAAAGTAAATCTTTAAAATATGCAAACCAGTTAGAGTCCTTATCCAAAGTCGATGGTTATTTAGCTAAAGGTTATATTTATGAATATGATGATGAGCCAGAATTAGCAGAAAAATATTATTTAAAAGCTATTAAAGTTGGAGGATCTTTAACTTGTTATGAAAAGTTGACTGCTTTATATGAAAAAGAAAAACAGCCAGAAAAAGCAATAACTAATATTGAAGCTTCACAAATTAAACACCAACGTAATAGTTTACATTATCAAATAGGAAAAGTGTGCGCAGATTACAATGTGCAATTAGATAAAGGTAAACAGTGTTTAGTGGTGTATTTGCAAAACCACTCGGCTAAAGATGGTGTTCCTAAAGCTTGGGCTAATTACAGATTGGCACAAATTTACAAGCATAAAAATGATACTACAAATGCTTTAAAATATATTAATATGGCTATAGCCGAATTACCAAAAATAGAAGTGTTTCAAGATTTTAAAGAAGATTTGTAGTATATCACAAAAAAGGTTTTACTTGTTCAAGTAATTATTATCTTTGAATACTCTACAAAATAAGGATAATGAATGTACATTTTATAGCTATTGGCGGAAGTGCGATGCACAATTTAGCACTAGCGTTACACAAAAAAGGATACCAAGTAACTGGAAGTGATGATACTATTTTTGAACCTTCTAAATCTAGATTAGATGCTAAAGGATTATTACCTGAAGCCTTTGGATGGTTTCCAGAAAAAGTAACTGCTAATTTAGATGCAATAGTACTTGGTATGCATGCCAAAGCTGACAATCCTGAGCTATTAAAAGCACAAGATTTAGGTTTAAAAATATATAGTTATCCTGAGTTTTTGTACGAGCAATCCAAACATAAAACTAGAGTTGTAATAGGAGGTAGTCATGGTAAAACTACTATAACATCTATGATTTTACATGTGATGCATTATCATGATCGTGATGTGGATTATATGGTTGGTGCTCAACTTGAAGGATTTGATGTTATGGTCAAATTAACAGAAGACAATGATTTTATTGTTTTAGAAGGAGATGAGTATTTAAGTAGCCCAATTGATAGACGTCCTAAGTTTCATTTATACAAACCTAATATAGCATTGTTAAGCGGAATTGCTTGGGACCATATCAATGTGTTTCCTACTTATGATAATTATGTTGAGCAATTCAGCATTTTTGTAGATAGCATTGTAAAAGGAGGAAGCATTAATTATAATGAAGAAGATGCAGAGGTAAAACGTGTTGTAGAGGCTTCAGAAAACCCAATACGTAAAATTGCTTATCATACACCTGATTATACTGTAGAAAATGGCGAAACTTTACTAGAAACTCCTGAAGGACCAATGCCAATTGAAATTTTTGGACAGCATAATTTAAATAATTTAGCAGGAGCAAAATGGATTTGTCAACATATGGGAATTGACGAGGATGATTTTTACGAAGCTATTTCTACCTTTAAAGGAGCTAGTAAACGTTTAGAGAAAATTGCAGAAAGCAATACTAGTGTTGCTTATAAAGATTTTGCGCACTCGCCAAGTAAAGTAAAAGCAACGACAAGTGCTGTTAAAGAACAGTTTAGTAACAGAACGTTAATTGCCTGCTTAGAGCTACATACTTATAGTAGTTTAAATGCCGAATTTTTAAATGAATACAAAGGAGCTTTAGATGCTGCAGATGTTGCAGTTGTTTTTTATAGTCCTCATGCTGTTGAAATTAAAAAATTAGAGCGCGTCACTGAAACACAAATAGCAGATGCCTTTAAGCGTGACGACTTAATTATTTACACCAATCCAGACGATTTTAAAGACTATTTATTCTCTCAAAATTTTAATGATAAATCATTATTGTTAATGAGTAGTGGTAATTATGGAGGATTAAATTTTGATGAGGTAAAAGACTTGATAAAGTAATTTTACTATATGATAATTACTGTGCTTTTTTAGCTTTTTCATAGAGTTCAACACATTGTTTTTCAAAATCAAAATTAATTTGATCGCTAAAACAGTAAAGGTATGTGTCCGTAAAAACCATAGTGGCTTTTATAGTTGGTAGTTTTTTTAGTTTATCATTTTTGACATAATAAAAGTTTCCAATGTAGTTGTTGGTAAGCAAATTAATACTTGATTTTCCACTGCCATCACGCACAGCTTCGCCATAAGCTGTATTACTTAAATCATAGTCAGTGCGACTTATTTTTATTAGCTGCATTTTCTTTTCTTTAGGATTGTAAGTAAAAGTGTTTATCCAACCAGAACGATCATAGTCATTCCAAAACTCAAAACCATCTTTAACGTCTACTAAAGTATTTCCAAAATTTAAACTTCTAATTTTAAAGCTTGATATCCTTTGGTAGTTATTTGATGACAGTACACTAAATAATTTTTTGGCTTCAGAATCTATAAATACTGTGTCAATCCATTTATCTCCATCAAAATCCTTGATGATTTTTCTTGTAGATTGTGCATTAACTAATGAAACAATTAATAATGCTATTATGGTAAAAAACTGTTTCATAAAAGTATTGTTTTAAGTCTTATTTAAATTAATTGGAAATCTCATAAATAATATCTCCTCCAAATAAAAAGACAGAGCAAATTATTGCATAAAGGAATACATATAGTAACGCTCTTGTTATATAATAAGTTGTTTTGTTAGTCTGTTTTTTAAGAAAGAAATGATTAGTCAGTAAAAAAATAATTCCAGTTAATAAGCCAGCAGGAGGCGCGATGTAATATAAGCCAAAAACCTCTACAGTATTATCTTCGACATATAAATAGAATACAAATATTGAAAATACTACTGATAAAAGAATAAATAATAAGTACTTGAGTGCTTTTTTCATGCTTATCCTTTATATCCAGGATTTTTACCAGAACTAAAACTACTTTTTAATCCTTCTTCCACTTGATCCCATAACTTTGTATGGCTTAAACCATGAGAGACAGTTGCAAAGTGAGCTAAACTTCCTATTACTGGTGGTGCTGGAGGGTTTTTTTCTTCATCTTCTCTCTTTTTCTCTTTTTCCTCAGTTATGGTAGCTTCCCATTCTTGCTTGGATATATTATTAATAGCAGTTAAATCTGTTTTGAATTTTTGCTTAGCAGCATCGGTAAATGCATCAGGAACATCTTTGTCTGTTTTAGTTTTTTCTTTTTTAGGTTTATCTTGTTCAGCAATTAAATGAGCATCATATTGGTCTATCAAACTACCGTATTTATCAAGATGATCTTTTCTGAATTTTTTTAATTCATCATCAGCAGTCCCTTTAAATATTAATTCAGCCCACCATAAAATAGTTTTTTGTTCATCTATAGATTCGCTAGATATTAGTTGGCTAACTAATATCATTAAAAACTCTTTTAAATTTCCGTCTTCAATACTTTTTTCAGCACTTGAAACAAATTTTTCAAATTTAGACTTTAAGCCTCGTGAGTGGTAAGCGTCTTCATTAGTTATTGGTATATCAATAACGTCAAATTTACCTTGGATTTGATCTTTTGGATCCCAAGTTGTGTTGTCAATTGTATCTGTAACACCTGCTTGTTCTGTAAATATTCTTTCTAATAAACCAAGTAGGTAAGCGTCTTCAATTCCTTTGTCTATATAAAATATTTTATTTAAAACTTTTAAGGGTTGAGTTAAGTCTAAATCACTCATTAAATCTACAGTCTCAAATGTATCGCTAAAGCTATTACCTATACTGTCTGCAACTTTTCCTATGTTGTCTTTAAGTTGTCCCCAAAATCCTTCTTCATCACTACTGCTGTTAATGTTTTCTATTGTTTTTTGGTATTCGGTAACTCTATTATTTAACCTTGTTTTGGCTCCAGGTATCCAGGTTTTTAAGTCTGTAAGAAGTTTAGTTATTTCAGCCTTTTCTGCACTTAGATTTTTTAATTCAGGATTATTAATCATTGCAATGATTAGGTCTAAAATATCATTTACACTATCCAGTAGTAATGCTACTCGTTCCCATATTAAAACACCATGTTTGGAGTCACTAATAATTGATATTGATGTTAAGGGAGCAAAAACTCCAGAAGACATTATAAGACCTATTCGTTTTTGAGCTTTATAAAACTCGTAAGCATCAAAACCATGTATTAATTTTTCTAAATTATTTAAAGAAAAATCGGCTACAAACCTTTGTGTGATATCATAATCGTTATGAACGTTAATAATTTGGCAATCTTCGTGTAATTTGGAGTGGTTTAACTGGTGTTTTTCTTTGAAAAAAGGCGTCGATAAATAGGTTATACTTTTTACTTTCCATTGTTTAGGAAAACGACTATCGGTTGTGATTAATTCGGTAAATTGATTGATAACATTTCCTCCGTGAGAATGACCAATTAAATGTAAATGAGTTTCTTTGTTTTTAAATTTAGGATATTCTCTTGTCATTAAATCTAATAACCTCTCTGCAGCTTTATTTCTTTCATCTTGACTGTTGTCTCCACTCCAGCTAAAAAATCAGCTTCAATGTTTAAGTCATGAAACTGAGGTTTTAGTTCTAAAACTTTTCCCCAAAGATTATCTTTACTGGCTTTCCAGTAGTTATGATTTGCTTGATGGTTTAAAGCGGATATATTAACAGGATCTTGTGTTCCTGCTACAAACATAATGATGTCTGTAGGACTAACAACTACAACGTCTAATGTTTTAGTTACTCCATCTTCAAATTCTAATTTAAAAGTATTTGCTGCCATTTTATTGTATGTTGATAACGTCTAATTCTATTTGTTCTAAATCACTATTGATAACATAATTACTCAATTTATCATTTTCAAGTATTTGTCCACCATATTTAAAATCGTGAGATTTATCATTTAATGATATTGTGATACGATCACCAATTCGGTTTTTGGTTTCAATATTTAAAATAATTTTTTCTCCAGTTTTGTATTCGTCTAGTTCATTTCCTTCCATATCGGTAACAAAATAGCGTATTACTTCTTTTTCTTCCTCTTGTCTTGTCGTCGTTTCAATTTCTACAAAAGGATTATTAGGGTTCCAGGGTTCTTGGTGTATGACACCTCTCATTTTCATTATTCCCCATCCAATTGCAATATTCATGTGTAATGGTAGGTTGTTAGACGCATTAAAGGACTCTTGTAAGTCCAATATTTGCGCATTAGCAAATTCCATTTTAAACATGGTGCTTATTCCATCACGTTTATAAAAGACAATTTCGCCTTGACATTTACTAGTTGCAGAAAACATACTTTCGTAAAAAAAAGTATCATCAGATGTAGATTCTATAGCAAATTCAAGTTTGTGACCCATGGTCCTAGAAACTGGACGACCATTAATGTCTGCTAGCTTACTATATACTTGGTTTACGTTAAGTATATTTCTAACTTGATTATCTATAAATAATTTGGCAAGAAAACTCATATTTAAAACTTTTAAATAAATGTACAAAAAAAGAGTGTTAAATCGAATATCATTCGGTTAATAATTAAACAATAGTCAATTAAAATAATAATACCATTAATTAGCGCTACCTTTGCATCAAATAAAAGAGGTAACCTAATACATAGTGTTTATCTCAATAAACAGTATTTATGTCATTTCAATCTTTAGGCCTATCTGAAGCCTTACTAAAAGCAATTAGTAAAAAAGGATACACTACGCCAAGTCCAATTCAAGCAAAAGCAATACCTCCAGTTTTAGAAGGTCATGATGTTTTAGCGTCTGCACAAACAGGAACTGGTAAAACAGCAGGTTTTACATTACCATTATTACACATACTATCAGAAAACCCTAAACAAAAGTTTAGACCCATTCGTGCATTAATATTAACGCCAACACGCGAGTTAGCAGCACAAGTCTATGCTAACGTAAAGGAGTATAGCGAGTTTTTAAACTTGCGTAGTGCTGTTATTTTTGGAGGTGTTAATCAAAAGCCACAAGCAGCTACAATCCGTCAAGGTGTGGATGTTTTAGTAGCAACACCTGGTCGTTTAATTGATTTAGAAAGCCAAGGTTTACTATCGTTAAAACGTGTCGAGATCTTTGTTTTGGATGAAGCAGACCGCATGTTAGATATGGGGTTTTTACGTGATATTGAACGTGTCATGAAGCTAATGCCAGACAAACGTCAAAACTTAATGTTTTCAGCAACATTCTCTAAAGACATTAAAAAATTAGCACAAGGTATTTTAAATCGTCCTGTTCAAGTTGAAGCTACTCCAGAAAACTCAACAGTTGATGCAATTAAGCAAAAAATTTATCGTGTAGCAAAAGCTAAAAAAACAGATCTAATTATTAAGCTAATAACAGATGGTAATTGGAAGCAAGTTTTAGTTTTTACACGTACAAAGCATGGAGCCAATAAACTAGTCAAAAAAATGATTGGTGATGGTATTAAAGCAGCAGCAATCCATGGAAATAAAAGTCAAGGTGCACGTACTAAAGCTTTGGCTGGTTTTAAAAGTGGAAGCATTAGTGTTTTAGTAGCAACAGATATTGCTGCACGTGGTTTGGATATTCCGTTATTACCACACGTTATTAATTATGAAATTCCTAATATATCAGAAGACTACGTTCATAGAATTGGTCGTACAGGTCGTGCAGGAGCCAATGGTGAAGCTATAAGTTTAGTTAGTGCAGACGAAACAACTTTTTTACGCGACATCCAAAAACTAATAGGTATGAAATTACCTGTTGAGATTTTAGAAGGGTTTGAACCAGATCCAAATGCGTCAACAGCACCTATTAAACCAGGACAAAACAGGCGTAATCAATCAAGAAATAATAAGCCTAAAGGCGAAAAAAATAAATCTAAATCTAATACTACTTCAAATTCTGGTGGTCGCAACAGAAGCCGAAATAAAACGAGAAATAGAAGTAACGATAGACGATCTAATAGCTAAATAAAAGATGACACAAAATTTAAAAAATAAAATTATTGAAGTTTGTGATAAAAAAATAGCTCAAAAAGGAGATACTGTTGGTGTCTCCTTTTATGCGTTTTTTAAAAATAAAAATGATAACCCAGAGTTATTAATGGAAGCTGCAACTTGGTGGATACAAACACACCAATTAGATCATTTTGAAAAAGCAGTCAAGATTAAACGTTTAATAGAAAGCAGTTAAATGGAAACTCAAAAAAACAACCCTTTACATGGTGTTAAGTTAGAGCAAATAGTTACCGACTTGCAAGCACATTACGGTTGGGAATATATGGGACACGTTATTAAAATAAAATGTTTTAACGATAATCCATCTGTAAAATCTAGTCTTAAATTTTTGCGTCGTACACCTTGGGCTAGAACTAAAGTAGAAAACATGTATTTAAATTACTTGAAGAAAAATAGTAAGTAGTTTTTGGAGGTTTGTTTAATCGTTATGTACATGGTTTGTTGCTAGGGTTTTTGTAAGCAGGCTCGTACCAAGCACAATAAGTTATATGATGTGACTCTTATTTAGGTAATTTTAATAGTAAATGATATAATATTACATCTTTATTTTCCCTATTGTGATATGTTTTGTAAAGTCTACTATCAGTATAATTTACTAACGTTTCTTCCATATTTCTAACTTTTGGATATATGAAGTCATGATCATTTTTTATGTAATTTTTATATTTTTCAACTGCTTGATTAAAAGTGTTAGGTTTCAAGTTGTAGTATACAATTACAAATTTTTCTTTCAACCCCTTTGAATCATAGTTTTTCTCTAATTTATCTATATGAGTTTTTATAATTTTTTTATTTAAGCTACTCAGATTAAAAGCTTCAATAAAAAACTCTTTTTTCTCTAATTGAATAACGCCATCAACACTTCCTGCTTTTTTTCCTACTTGTGATTTGCCGTATTTTGGTTGATCTTTTGTGTGGTATTTTTCAGGTAATAAATCTAAAATCTGTCTAGTTCTGCTATCTTCATCTAAAGTCCAAAAAATTTTGTTTTGTTGCATTGTGTAAGCAGCTTTCAATATATCTTCTACAACATTATTTTCATCAGAAGTGTTTTTCGGATTTAGAAAGCTCTCAAACAATTCTTCGAAGAGATTGCTATTAGAAAAAATTAAACTCCATGCTTTGTAGAAATATCCTTGAAACTTTCCATCTTCAAAAGCGTTTGTTATTTCTCCTCCTTTTGACATTTTTTCACCAACATTCATAGAAATCGAGAAGCCTGAATGATTATTTCTCCAACTATGCCTAAAAATTATCTCCTTTGTAACATATTCAAAAACTTTATTTAAATAGTCTGATTTTTCAGCAAACATTGGTAAGAACTTTGTGATACAATCTTCTTCAAATGAATCAAATCCAGCTTTAAAACCTAAACTATAATCTTTAAAGTATGGAAATAAGTCAGTAAATTTTTCCACTGGTTTTCCTTTATATCTTTCCGTTGTATGTATTAAGTGCATAATTTGAAAAAACAACTTTTTTCTTTGTATGTATGCTCCATTAAAACTAAATGGGTAAGGTGCTAAAGTTGTATTTTGATTGCCAACATAACCAGAAGAAACAAATTTATCATAATCCTCTTTTTTAAGCATGTCACGGCAGGGTAAATAATAATATTCTTCAATTATTTTTGGGATTTTGAAATTAGTTAGCAGATAGCTATGAGTAAATTCTTCTGGTACGATATCAATAGAATTACCTTTCATAATGAGCTCACCATGATGAAATAATCTTATTTCTTTTAATAATTGCTCATTAAATTCGCTATTGATCATTCAGTTAAACTTTTCTTATCATTTTATTCAACGTATAGATAAAGTGAGTTTTCAATTCACTGTATCGAGTGTTCAACGAAGTTAGTATAAAATTTCGATATAGTCAATAGGTTATTGTAACTGTCTTAAACCTTCATAAATAACTATACTTACAGCATTAGCAAGGTTTAAACTTCTAATATGTTCGCTGTAAAGCGGTATTTTATAAAGTGAATCAGAATGGGTTTCAATGATGTTTTTATCTAATCCAACAGATTCTTTTCCAAATATTAAAAACTGATTGTTTTCAAACGGAATTTCCCAATGCGGTTTTGTTCCGTGACTTGAGAAGAAAGCAAATTTTTCGTTTTTATTAGTTTCAAAAAAGTCTTCTTTTGATTCATACATTACAACATTTAAATGTTTCCAGTAATCTAATCCAGCACGTTTTAAACGCTTGTCACTTAATTCAAAACCAAATGGCTTAACTAAGTGTAAAGTGCTTCCAGAAGCTAAAGCTAGTCTGCCTATGTTTCCTGTGTTGTTTGGTATTTCGGGTTCTATTAAAACAATATTTAACATATTTACTTTTTAGTTAATTTGGCAATTATTAATCTAACTAATAACACCCAAGGAAGTCCATGTAAGACTACATCAAACCAATCTTTTAGTTGCATTCCATTGGCTCCTCCAGCAATCCATTTAATTTTACCCCAAATGTGTGGTTCCGGAAAAAAGGAGCTAATCCAAGAGTTAAACACAAAAGTATTACTAGTCTAAAATCGTTAAGTAGTTTCATAAAAAAATGCCTATTCAAATATACTGAATAGGCATTAAATATAAAGCTAATTTTAAATTAGCTAATCGTTTTATTTTGTTGTTTTTTGATAGTTGCTTTGTCAATATCAAAATCGTTTGTATCCATTTTTGTGTTTGCTGTTGGATTTGTTGGATTAGTTTGTCTAACAGTAGTTTTAAATTTCTTTCTATCTTTTATCATTCCCATAATTTATTTTTTTGGTTCGTAATAAAGATACATTTTATATAAGTTGTTGTGTCACAATGGATAGTTAAACTAGTGTCCCAAATTGTTAAACTATCTTAATTGTCAATTAAGATATTGTTTGTAAAGTCATTTATTTTATTATTACCATTTGTGGTTAAGTGTTTAATAAAAGCACTTCCAATAATTGCTCCTTTTGCATATTGTGTTGCTTGAGTAAATGTTTTATTGTCAGATATACCAAAACCTACAATTTGAGGGTTGTTTAACTTCATATCTGCAATACGTTTAAAGTACTCTGTCTGTTCTGTTCCAAAACCAGAGCTACTTCCCGTAACGCTTGCGCTACTTACCATATAAATAAAACCATTAGAGATCGAGTCAATAAAGTTAATACGCTCTACACTAGTTTGTGGAGTGATTAAAAAGACATTTATTAAACCATGTTTTTCAAAAATAGTTTTGTATTGCTCATTGTAAACATCTACAGGTAAATCCGGAATGATTAAACCATCAATACCGATGTCTTGACATTTTTTACAAAAATCTTCAACACCATATTGTAACATAGGGTTAAAATAGCCCATTATTATTAAAGGTATAGAAACTGTTTTTCTGATATCTTTAAGTTGGGTGAATAACGTGTCTGTTGTCATTCCGTTTTTTAAAGCTTGTGTCGAACTAGCTTGGATGGTTGGCCCATCTGCTAATGGATCGCTAAACGGAAGTCCAATTTCAATCATATCAACTCCGTTTTTCTCAAGGCCTTCTATAATAGAAACAGTGTCGTTTAATGTTGGGTATCCAGCTGAGAAGTATATGCTTAATAGCTTTTTGTCTTCTTTTAGTTTTTGATTTATTCTGTTCATTTTTAAATGAATTTTTTATTTTCTTGTGCGATGCTGAAACGAGTTCAGTATGACGTTGTGTTTGTGATCTACTTTATTATTAAGTTACGTCAATCTGAACTTGTTTCAGATTCACATTATCTGATGTTTCTGTTATTCTGTTCTTCATGACGTTTTCTTTTCTTGTGTTATGTTGAAACGAGTTCAGCATGACGTTGTATGTTTTTTAGTTATTCAGTTACGTCAATCTGAACTTGTTTCAGATTCACATTGTTTGGTGTTTCCATTATTTAGATCTTCATGACGTTTTCTTTTCTTGTGTTATGTTGAAACGAGTTCAGCATGACGTTGTATGTTTTTTAGTTACTCAGTTTCGTCAGCTTGAACTTGTTTCAGATTCACATTGTTTTTATTGTTTCAAGTTTTGGATTCTGTTCTTTAATTAAATTTAGTTTCCATTCCTTTTTCCAATTTTTAATTTGCTTTTCTCTCAATATGGCTTGATTAATATCGGTAAATATTTCGTAGTAAATCAAATCTTTTAAATTATACTTTTTTGTAAACACTGAACCAATTCCATTTTGATGTTCAGTGATTCTCTTGTTTAAATCTGTTGTTACGCCTACATAAAATGTTGTTCTGTACTTATTAGTGATTATATAAGTGTAGCTTGTTTTCATTGTTAAGAGATACAGGAACTAGGTTACTAGTTATATTTTCTTGTGCGATGCTGAAACGAGTTCAGCATGACGTAGTGTTTGTGATCTACTTTATTATTAAGTTACGTCAATCTGAACTTGTTTCAGATTCACATTATTTTTGCTAACTGTAATATACTGCGTTAAGGTTTGAAAGGTCTGTCTGAGCTCCTCGCAGAGAGCAAGCCTTGAAAGCCTGAACCTTGTGGTAACGTTCAAATATTACAGTTTAAAATAATCTATATAGTTTTGTAAATCTTTATCACCACGACCTGATAAATTAATAACAACTACGTCATCTGGATTAAACTTTTTGTGATCAAATACAGCAAATGCATGCGAGCTTTCAATTGCAGGAATTATACCTTCTAATTGACTTAATTCCAATCCTGCTGTCATGGCTTGATCATCTGTTATAGATATAAATTCGGCACGACCTGTTTTATATAAATGTGCATGCATTGGTCCAACACCTGGATAATCTAATCCTGCAGAAATGGAATAAGGCTCTGTGATTTGTCCATCGTGAGTTTGCATTAATAGGGTTTTGCTTCCGTGAATTATGCCTTCTTTACCAAGGACAGAAGTTGCTGCACTTTCTCCGGAATGAATCCCTTTTCCGGCAGCTTCAACAGCTATAAGGTTAACATCTGTATCGTCTAAATAGTGGTAAAAAGCTCCAGCTGCATTACTACCACCTCCAACACAGGCAATAACGTAATCTGGTTTATCAGTATCTTCTTTATCTTTTAGTTGCCATTTGATTTCTTCTGATACGACCGCTTGAAAGCGAGCAACCATATCTGGATAAGGATGTGGTCCAACCACACTACCAATAATGTAATGTGTGTCCACTGGATTATTAATCCAATCTCTAATGGCTTCATTTGTTGCATCTTTTAAGGTACGGCTTCCTGATAATGCTGGACGGACTTCTGCACCTAGCATTTTCATTCTGGCAACATTTGGTGCTTGACGTGCTATGTCAATTTCTCCCATATACACGATACATTCCATTCCCATTAAAGCACATACAGTTGCTGTGGCTACACCATGTTGACCAGCTCCAGTTTCGGCAATAATACGTGTTTTACCTAAACGTTGTGCCATTAAAATCTGACCAATGGTATTATTAACCTTGTGTGCTCCTGTGTGATTTAAATCTTCTCTTTTAAGATAGATTTTAGTATTGTATTTATTACTTAATCGTTTTGCAAAATAGAGAGGAGAAGGACGACCAACGTAATCTTTTAATAATTGATCAAACTCTTCTTTAAAAGAAGGTTCTGTCATTATTTTTAAATAGTTTTGACGTAACTCTTCTACGTTTGGATATAGCATTTCTGGGATGTATGCTCCTCCAAAGTCTCCGTAATATCCTTTGTCGTTAATGTTAAAACTCATAATTGTGTGCTATCAATTTTTGTTTAAAGTCGTTTAATTTTGTGGTGTCTTTTAATCCTGCTGCAGTTTCGAATTTACTGTTAACATCAAATCCAAAACATAAGTAAGATTCTGGTCTTTTTAAAAATAACAGTATAGCATCCATTTCTTTTAAACCAATTCCGCCACTTAAAAAATAGGGTTTAGAAGATGGGTAGTTTTTTAATACATTCCAATTAAAGGTGTAGCCATTTCCTCCTGGTTCTTTTCCTTTAGTATCAAATAAATAATGGTCACATACCTCTTCATAAGGTTCTAAAATCGAAAAATCGAATTGATTTTTTATTGAAAACACTTTTATTACAATGATGTCTAAATCTTTTAAACGTTGACATAATTCTGGTGATTCTTGACCATGAAGTTGAACACCTTGTAAATCATGTTTGTCTACTTTACCTTTTATATAGTCGAAAGTAGCATTGACGAAGACTCCAATTTTTTTGATACTTTCTGGTAATTCTGGAATGATTCCGTTAAAATAACGTGATGATTTTTCGTAAAAAATGAAACCCATATAATTTGGATTTAGATCCGCAACATCTAAGATGTTGTTCTCATTTTTCATTCCGCATATTTTTAATTTCATAGTCTTAGTTGTTTAATGTTTGGATAAATTGTTTGGCACTTTCACCAGCGTTTTCAGTTTTCATAAAATTTTCACCAATTAAAAATCCTTTATAACCATAAGGTTGTAATGTTTTTATGGCTTCTATATTGCTTATTCCGCTTTCTGATACTTTAACAAAATCGTTAGGTATTAAATCGCTTAATTGTTTACTAGTCTCTAAACTAACCTCAAAGGTTTTTAGATTACGATTATTAACACCAAGCATGTCAAGACTTGGCATTATTGATTTATGTAATTCAGCTTCATTATGAACTTCTAAAAGCACATCTAGATTTAGACTTTTTGCTAGTTCAGAAAATATCTTTATTTCTTCTCTGGTTAATATTGCTGCAATTAATAAAATAACATCTGCACCATAAGCTTTGGCTTCAATAATTTGATAACTGTCTATAATAAACTCTTTTCTTAATAAAGGTAAATTACTACTAGCTCTTGCAGTTAGTAAATCATCTAGACTTCCTCCAAAATATTTACCGTCTGTTAAAACAGACATTCCGCAAACACCAGCATCTTGATAACCTTTAACAACATCAAAGACATTTAAATCGTGATTAATAACTTGTTTTGAGGGTGAACGTCTTTTGTGCTCAGCAATGATACCTGAAGTACTGTTTTTTAATTTTTTTGCAAGTGAAACTGTTTCGCGTTCAAACAATATAGAGTGTTCTAGTTGTTTGATAGGTATTAGTTGCTTACGCAAGTTAACCTCAATGCGTTTGTCATTTACTATTTTGGTTAGTATGTCCATTATTTACTTAGATCTATCAGTTTTTGTAAGCTAGCTTTTGCTTTTCCGTTTTCTAAACTTTCTTTTGCTAGTTGAAATCCTTCTTGATGCGAAATTTTATTTACCGTTGCGATTGCTAAACCAGCATTTGCACAGACTACATTGTTTTGTGCTTCGGTACCTTTACCTGTGATTATCTTTTTGAAAATTTTAGCAGCTTCTTTAACCGTTGAGCCTCCAAAAATTTCAGATTGTTCAATTTGTTCGACACCAAGATCTGAGGGACTTAACATAGTCTCTGAATTATTAGTAATGATTTTTGTTTTTCCGGTTAATGAAATTTCATCATAACCATCCAACGCATGTACGATACTATAGTTACTATCTGTGTTTTGATATAAATATCCATAAATACGCTGTAACTCTAAATTAAAAACACCAACCATTTGATTTTTAGGAAATGCTGGATTTACCATTGGTCCTAGCATATTAAAAAAGGTTTTTACACCAAGTTCTCTTCGGATAGGAGCTACGTTTTTCATAGCTGGATGAAACAAAGGCGCATGCATTACGCAAATACCTGCTTGGTCTATGCTTTGTTTTAGCGTGTCTATGTTATTAGTGAAATTAACTCCTAATTCTTCCATAACATTTGAAGATCCTGATGCAGATGAAACTCCGTAATTACCATGCTTGGCTACTTTAACACCAGCTCCTGCAGTAATAAATGAAGATAATGTAGATATGTTAAACGTATCTTTACCATCACCTCCTGTACCACATAAATCAATAGCATTAAAATCTGATAAATTTACTGATATACAAAGTTCTAATAAGGCGTCTCTAAATCCTTGAAGTTCTTCAATGGTAATGCTTCGCATCATGTAAACAGTTAAAAAGGATGCAATTTGACTTTGGTTGTAAGCTCCTTCAGAAATATTAACTAATAATAATTTAGCTTCTTCTGTAGAGATGCTTTCTTGATTTATTAATCTATTTAGTATTTGTTTCATATTAACTATTAATCCAGTTTTCTAAAATTTGTTTTCCTTTAGGTGTTAGTACACTTTCAGGATGGTATTGCACACCTCTAACATCATAAACTTTATGTCTTAAAGACATGACTTGACCGTTACTGTCAAAGGAAGTTGCTTCTAATTGGTCTGGTAAATTGGCATCAACAACCCATGAATGATAACGACCAACCTCAATGGTTTTGTCCATGTTTTTAAATAACACTTCATCATCAACAGTTATATTAACGTCTGTTGCAATACCATGATAAACGTGTTCTAGATTTATAAGGGAACCTCCAAATACTTCACCAATTGCTTGTTGACCTAAACAAACCCCTAAAATACTTTTAGTAGGCGCATAGGTTTTTATTATTTGTTTTAATAAACCAGCTTCATCAGGTATACCAGGACCAGGTGATAATACTATTTTTTGAAAAGCATCCACTTCATCTAAAGTTAGTTTGTCATTACGTTTGACAGTAACTTCGCAATTTAAATCTTCAAGATAATGAACTAAATTATATGTAAAGCTATCGTAGTTGTCTATTACTAATACTTTCATTTTTCTTTTTTTAATTTCCGTTTAACGGAAACTTAGGGGTTTTTACGATTTATTTTTTTTGTCAATTTATGTTTTAGAAACTTAAATCTGTTCGGCCAATTGTATAGCATTAGTCAAAGCTCCAAGTTTATTATATACTTCTTGAAGCTCGTTTTCTGGAACAGATTTAGAGACCAATCCTGCACCAGCTTGCCAATGTAGTTGGTGGTTTTTACTCATAAATGTCCTAATCATTATCGCATGATTATAATTACCGTCAAAGTCCATAAATCCTATAGCGCCTCCATAAAAGGAGCGACTTGTTTTTTCGTATTTTTCAATAAGTTGCATGGCTTTGTGTTTTGGTGCACCACTTAGCGTTCCTGCAGGAAATGTATCTGCAACTACTTGCATTGTTGGTGTGTTTTTATGCACTTTACCAGTAACTTTACTAACTAAATGTATAACATGAGAGAAAAACTGAGCTTCACGATAGGTTACTACTTTAACTTGACTTCCATGCCTACTTAAGTCGTTACGTGCTAAGTCAACTAACATAACATGCTCTGCATTTTCTTTAACGTCTTCAGCTAATTTTTTTGCTAATACTTGATCTTCTTCATCATTACCAGTCCTTCTAAAAGTTCCTGCAATGGGATGTATTTCGGCTTGACCTTTGTTAACGACCAACTGTGCTTCTGGACTACTACCAAAGATTTTAAAATTTCCGTAGTCAAAATAAAATAAATATGGTGATGGGTTGATGCTACGTAAAGCACGATACACATTAAATTCGTCGCCTTTAAAACCTTGTGAGAATTTTTTAGATAATACTAATTGAAAGACATCTCCTCTTGCACAGTGTTTTTTTGCTAATTCTACATGTGATTTATATTCATCATCTGTTAAATTAGAACTAATATCAGAGTCTGTTTTAAAATTATAAGACGCAAAGTTTTTAGACTTTATAAGTTGTAATATTTCGTCAATGTTATTTTCTGTTTCAAAACAATGAGCAAAAATATAAGCTTCGTTTTTAAAATGATTTATAGCAATAATGTTTTGGTATACTGCATAATATACATCTGGTATGTCTAACGAATCTGGTTTTTTTGTGATTTCGATATCTTCAAAATGTTTAACCGCATCATAAGCTGTATAACCAAAAATTCCGTTATTAATAAATTTGAATTCTTTTTCAGATTTGACTTTAAACCTTTTTGTGAATTTATGAATCATTTCCGTCACATTACGGACTTTATTTTTCATTTCACTTCCATCAGGAAATTTTTGAGTAATTGAGGTGTCGTCAACCTTAATCGAAGCTATTGGATTAAAACAGATATATGAAAAACTGTTGTCGTTAGCATGATAATCGCTACTCTCAAGTAATATACTGTTAGGAAATTTATCCCGAATCTTTAAGTAGATACTTACAGGTGTGATGGTATCGGCTAATATTTTTTTGTAGTGGGTGTATAGACTAAATGTTTTCATTTTTTAGGTCTTATTTTTTCCTTTATATTCTCTTCTATAGAGACGTTAATTGTTGGTTGATATATTTTTATTATGTTCAGAATATAACAAAAAAAGCTTGTCGTGACTGACAAGCTTTTTTTGTATAGATATTTAAATAATACGAATAGCGTTAGTTCACGAATATTGAGTTTCGAGAGTTCCACCACCAAGTATGATTTAAAATTGTGTTCATAATTATTGTAAAGTTCAAAGATATAAATCAAATTTTAGTTTTCAAATGTTTTTTGTATTTAATTATTTATTAAATTTACTGTATGAGATATTTTATTATAATTTTATTAGCTACAGTGTCTTTTGTTAGTAAAGCACAATCTGTAAAAATCACTCAATCTACTAAGGGTGAATATATTAATGTTGAGCCTAGTGAGAGTAAGTCCATTAGTAAACAGTTTAAAATTTTTAATTACAAACAGTTTGAAGATTATCTAAAAACTAAAGATAAAAGCAAAACTTATGTTGTTAATTTTTGGGCGACGTGGTGTGCTCCATGCGTTAAAGAATTACCTTATTTTGAGAAAATCAATACTGAGTATGCTTTAGAAAATGTAGAAGTCATTCTGGTTAGTTTAGATTTTCCGAAGCAAATTGACACAAGATTAAAGTTATTCTTGAAAGACAATACATTACAAAGTGAAGTTGTCTTATTAAACGATGTTGATTCAAACACATGGATACCTAAAGTAAATAAAGACTGGTCAGGAGCAATACCTGCAACGTTAATTTACAATAGTGAAAAATCTGAGTTTTACGAACAGTCTTTTGATTACAACGATTTAGAAACTACATTAAAAACATTCTTAAAATAATTTCATACAATGAAAAAAGTAATCCAAATTACAATTGCAATAATAGTATTAGTAGCTGTTAGCGCATTTACTACCAAAACAGAAAAAGAAAAATCAGGTTATAAAATTGGAGATGTTGCAACCGATTTTAAGCTAAAAAATATAGATGGGAAAATGATGTCTTTATCAGATTTTGAAGACTCTAAAGGATTTATAATCACATTTACATGTAACACTTGTCCATATGCTGTGGCATATGAGGATAGAATAGAGGCGTTAAATAAAAAATATGCTTCAAAAGGATATCCTGTTGTCGCTATTATGCCAAATAATGTAAAAGTAAAGCCAGGAGATAATTTACAAGCCATGCAAAAAAGAGCAGATCAAAAAGGGTTTACATTTCCTTATTTATTAGATGCTGGACAAGATATCTATCCACAATATGGTGCGACAAAAACACCACACATATACATACTAGAAAAAACAAAAGCAGGTAATATTGTAAAATACATTGGTGCTATTGATGACAATTATCAAGATGCAAGTCAGGTAAAAAACAAATATGTAGAAGATGCTATTGATGCACTATTAACAGGTAGAGAAATTAAAGTTAAAGAAACTAAAGCTATAGGTTGCTCAATTAAGGTATAATATAATTGAGATTGATATTTAAATGAAATCCGAAATGTAACATTTCGGATTTTTTTACGTCTATCTATTAAAGAAACCTTAATTTTGACACCAAATTAACCGTATATTGAAATGGCAGATTTAACACAAATGGATTGGGTAAACCAATTAAAAGAAGATGAAAATGCAGTAATTCTAGATGTTAGAACAGCAGCAGAGGTAGCCGAAGGTAAAATACCAAACACGCTACATATAGATATTTATAAAGGTCAAGGGTTTGTATATGAGGTAGATGCTTTGGATAAGTCTAAAAGCTTTTATGTATATTGTAGGTCAGGAGGTAGAAGTGCACAAGCATGTAATATAATGAATGAATTAGGTTTTGAGAAAACTTATAACCTTTTAGGAGGATTTAATGAGTGGACAGGAGACGTTGAATAAATTTTTTAATTATGAAAAAAGTATCACTATTATTAAGCCTAATGGTTTTATTAGTTTTTAGTTGTAAAGAAGAGATTGAAGGCGAAATAAAAATGGTGTCTCCAGAGGAGATGCAAACTTTATTGCAATTGGATACAGTGCAATTAGTAGATGTTAGGACAGATGCCGAATATAAAGAAGGATATATTGCTGAAGCCCAAAATATAGACTTTATGTCTCCAACTTTTGAAAGCGATATCATGACGTTAGATAAAGAAAAACCTGTCTTGTTATATTGTGAAAAAGGCGGTAGAAGTGCCAAGTGTGCAAAAAAAATGATTGACTTAGGCTTTAAAAAAATATATGATATGCAAGGTGGGTTTTCCCGATGGCAACATGAAGGTTTGCCTTATAAAAAATAAAAAAATCCCAATCTAATTCAGGTTGGGATTTTTTTAGCAATATTATAAATAGACTTCTATTAGTTTAGCTGCTTTTGTTTGAATAGTGATATGGTTAATACAAGCAGGTATGATAATGGTTTGTCCCATTTTAAGATTATAATCCGTAGTGTCATTTTTAGTTTTAAAAATAACCTCTCCTTCGACACACATATAAATTACAAACGAATCCAAAGCGGTTAGGTCTCTTGTTATAGTCTTATTAAGTTCAATAATATTGGTTTCAAAATATGGAGATTTAACTAAAGGACTAGGTGTATTAGTTTTAACTTTATAATTAGTTTTGTAATTGTCGTAAACATTATAATCAATAGCATCTAATGCTAAGTCTGTATGTAATTCTCTTTTTTCTCCTGTTTTTTTATCAACTCTATCATAATCATAAATTCGGTAAGTGATATTTGAAGTTTGTTGTATTTCGGCTAATAAAACACCAGCTCCAATAGCGTGTACACGTCCCGTAGGAATATAAAATGTGTCTCCAGAAGTAACAGTTTCAATATTTAAAATCTTGTTTAAAGTATTGTTTTCAAGATTATTGATGTATTGGTCTTTTTTTACATCTTGATTAAAACCAATAATTAATTCCGCATCCTTTTCAGCCTGCATGACATACCACATTTCATTTTTTCCAAATGAGTCATGTCTGTCTTTAGCCAGCTCATTACTTGGATGTACTTGAATGGATAATGGTGTCTTAGCATCTATAAATTTTATTAATAAAGGAAAATCGTAACCAAAAGCATTGTAAACCTTTTGTCCAACAAAATCGGCTTTATAAGTTTTAATTAAATCTTTTAAAGTTTTACCTTCTAAGTAACCATTACTTACAACCGTTTCGTTGTCTTTAACGTCTGATATTTCCCAAGATTCACCAATACTATCTTGTGTATAGGATTTATTTAAAACTGTTTTTAGTTTATCTCCTCCCCAAATACGATAGCTATAGACAGGATTAAAAGTTAAGGGATATAATTTCATTTTAGATTTATTAATTTGAAAATATCATTTGTTAAAGTTGTGGTGTAAATATCATTATTTTTCACTGAAAAACGCTATGAATAATTTATTTGTCGCGTTTTTTGTGGAGTCGGAGAGAATCGAACTCTCGTCTAAACAAGTAACCAAAGGGCTTTCTATACGTTTATTCTTTTCTTGGGTTTTCGATTAAAAGCTGGTTAAAGACAACCCACTTTTAACTTATCTTTTTTAGTTTCGAAAAAGCATCAAAGCGCTACTTAATCTATATTGATATTTTCGATGCCTCAAAATGGAGCGCCGTCAATCAAGGCTTTCCGGAGACATAAAGCTTGCTCACCTTGTGAGCCGAGGCTTAATCCTACTATAATTCAGATTAGTTAGCTAAAGCGTAGTTATTCCCCTAGCTAGTGATCGTCTGTGACGAGTGACGTCTTGAGTAAGAAAATAAATCAGAAAGCTTTTACAGATATTTAAGATGATTTTTTTAGTTTTTCTACATTTATAAAAATCTATATTGGCACTCGTCACAGACGAGCGCTAGCAATAGGATAAATTTAAGTAATCAACTATTGGTATAATAGTTGATTTAATTATGTATAGATATGAAAAACAATTTTAAAAATATATTCTATTTTTTATCAATATTTTTTATTCAATTTGTAGTTAGTCAAGATATTAGTGATAAAGATGTAAGTAACATAATAGAACTGTCTAACTTTTTAGAATCAGATAACTACAGTTATTCTTGTTTTTTAAAGACGGTTCAAAACATTAATGTTTTCGAAAAAAGTTTGCTTTGGATTAATAACAAAAAAAATGAAGCATCTCAATATGGAGATGTTACATCAACTCATATCACTCTTTGTGTAAAAAAGGATACTATATTTTATTTAAATTTTTCATTTAATCAAACAAATACTGCCATACTAAAAGAAAAAGTTAAAACCAATAAATATTTAGCAGATATACTTAAAAACTGGAACTTATTAGAAAAAGAAGGTAATAAGTATTTATATTTTGAATACAGGAATTTTGAGTTAATTAATGATTTTAAAAGTAAAGTAAGTAATTATTCAGGTGAGCTTACGCCTGTAAAATTAGATGATGAAACAAGAGAGGAATATGAATTATTAATTGATTTTAGTAAAAATTATGATTTTGGTACAGTTTGTTATGGTAATGATAAAAAACCAGCAGGCAGACAGGCAATTGAAAAACTAATTAAAAAAAATAGAATAGATTTGATTAAGAATATCCTAATAGGTTTTAACCCTGAGGGAAGAATGTATGCAATGGAAGCGCTTTTTAAAATTAATAAATTTGATGAATCTAAAATTGATAAAGAAGATTTAGATGTAATAAAAAAACTAATAAAGCTCCCTTTAATGATAAGAACTTGTCATGGAAGTCTTATGGAAGATAATTTTTATGAGACAATTTATTTGAAATTAAAAAACAAATTTTAAGTGATGATTTTCAGCTAACGCTCGTCTGTGACGAGAGAATTATTGTGTATGTGCAAATTCAAATAGAAGCCTTTTAGTATAAAATAGAGGTTTATTAATACATGTTTAATTGAGTATTGCTTAAATATATTGTAGAGTGAATAAAAAAAGAAAAAGCTTTTACAAGTATGTAAGATGTTCTTTAGTTTTTCTACATTTATAAAAATTTATATTGGCACTAGTCGCAGACAAATTTAATTGAGGGATTCATCTTTTAAGTCATAAAAAAAACGATTTAAATGTTTTATTTACAACGTTTTTGTGGAGTATCAGAGGTTTTGAAAATCATAAGGGTGAGTTTTTTATATCATTAAATAAGTTTAAAGTTATTTTTATTAATATTTTTTTGGTTAAAGTAATTTATATTCTAAATTTATATTCTAAATCTAAAAATGTTTTTCTAATTAAAAGAAATAGCGTTTCAAACAAAAAAACATCTTGAAAAAGAAAAAACTAAAATATTTAAATGCTTATTCACTTCAAGAGATCCTTGTTGTTTTATGTATTATTGGTATTCTTATTTATATTGTAACACCTAATCAAACATCAATAGTAACTTCAGCGAAGTCACTTGAAGCACAAAATATGCTTAGTATGGTCCATGGTTTAGAAAAAAGTTATTTCTATAGATATTCTAAATATACACAAGATTTTGAAGATTTGGGCTTTGAACAATCTTTAACTATAGATAAAGGTGGTCAAGCTGTTTATAAAATAGAAATTATAGAATCCTCACTTAATAGTTTCAAGGCTACTGCGACTTCGCTTCAAGATTTTGATGGCGATGGTGTTTTTAATACATGGCAGATTGATCAAAATAGAGTTTTAAAAGAAATTATAAAAGATTAATTTGACCATAAAACTACTATATCTTTCATTGATATTAATATTGTTTTTAATTTTATATCAAGATATAAAAAATAGAACGATTCATTTTGTTTTACCACTTACAGTTTTCGTTATATCTGCTGTAATCAACATATTTAGTGCAAACTTGAATTGGATCATGATTTTATTTAATATAGGTTTTGTAGCCATAAATATATTTGGGCTCATATTATATTTTTCATTAAAAGAAAGACATTTTATTAATCCAATAGATACTATGTTAGGATTGGGAGATGTTGTTTTTTTTGTTGCTTTATCTCCACTTTTTAATTTAAAGTCCTATATTGGATTCTTTATTTCAAGTTTAATATTTTCGTTATTACTACATTTAATTTCAAATAATGTAAAAAACGAAAAAACAATCCCTCTAGCGGGTTATATGTCGCTTTTTTTAATTGGGTCTAAACTTTGTAATATAATATTTAAAACAACTTTCTTCGCTTAATGTCAGTCAACAACACAGAAACTTCTTTACAATTAAGTATCTCATTACAACAATCTATAAGTTCTGATATTGCTAATCATTTTTCTATTATACCTAAAAGTGTAACAGAATCGGAATGTGTTTTTTTTATTGATGAATTAAAAAAAGATGAAGTTAATGCAATTAAATCTGAGTTAAAACTTCTAATCAATAAAACTATTTTTTTAGAGACTAAAACTTCTTCTGAAATAAAAAAAGCTTTATCTGTATATTATAGAAAAACCACTTCTAAAATTAGTGCTGTTAATTATGGTAATGATTTTCTTGAAAATTTAATTTTCGAAGCTAAAAATATTGATGCAAGTGATATACATATAGAGATTTACGAAGAAAGTGTTAGAGTAAGGTTAAGAATTGATGGTCATTTAATTGAAAAAAATCATATTAAAAAAGATCACTACTTAGAATTAATTAATCAAATAAAAATTAAATCCAATCTTGATATTACAGAAAAGAGATTGCCACAGGATGGGAGAATTGAGTATGATGATTTTGACATTAGAGTGTCTATATTACCAACACATCATGGTGAAAAAGTGGTTATGAGAATTTTGGGTAGAGATGCTTCTCATTTAAATTTAGATGATTTAGGTTTTGAGAAGGACGAATTAAAAATTTACTTAGAAGCTGTTAAAAAAACTAATGGTATTGTTTTAATTAGTGGTCCCACTGGTTCAGGTAAAACAACTACTTTATATGGTACATTAAAATATTTAAATAACATAAAAAGAAATATTGTAACTGTTGAAGACCCTATAGAATACACATTAAATGGCATAAATCAAGTACAACTTAAAGAGAATATAGGATTAACATTTGCTTCAGCACTAAGGTCTTTTTTACGACAAGACCCAGATATTATTATGTTAGGAGAAATAAGAGATGGTGAAACCGCACAAATGGCAATCAGAGCCTCATTAACTGGGCATTTAGTATTGTCTACTATACATACAAACTCTGCAATAGGTACTATTTCTAGATTAAATGATATGGGTGTTCCTTCTTTTTTAATTTCAGAAACTATTAATATTTCTGTAGCACAACGATTAGTTAGAATTTTGTGTGAGACTTGTAAGCAAGAAAAAAATATTGACACATCGGATTTTCCAATTTCTTTTAATTTACCAGTAAAAATTAAAACACATCATGTGGCAGTTGGTTGTGACCAATGTTTTCATACTGGTTATAGAGGAAGAAAAGCTATATATGAAGTTTTGCCAATTGATATAGAAGTTGCAAATGCTATAAAAAACAACACACTTGAGGAATCTGATTTTCTTAAAAATAACCGGTTATCTGATAAAGCCTTTAATTTGTTTGCCAAGGGTGTTACCAGTTTAGATGAAATTTATCCTTTGCTTATTAAATCATAATTATGACTAAAAAAATAATTTTATCAATATTACTTGTACTTGTATTTCAGATCAGTTTTTCTCAAAATAATAATCAGGATTATTCCAATAAAATTGAAGAATTAGCAAAAACTAAAGTAGGTTTAAATGATGCTGTTAGGATTGATTTAACTGGACTTACTTTATATGATTTTTTAACAACTCTAGCAGAGGAGCATGAATTAAATGTAAGTGTTGATACAGAATTGAATCAAATTGTTAGTGGTAATTTTTTTGATGTGACTGTTAAGGATGTATTTTTATTTTTAATTCAGAAATATCAATTAGAAGTTGATTTGCAAAATAGTATTTTAACTTTTAATAAAAAAAGGAAGAAAAAGTTGTCGAAAAACCAAAACCAATAAAGATTATAGATGTTAACTTTAATGAAAGTAATGGGTTTTTATCCTTAAAATTAAAAAACGACTCTTTACCTAGTGTAACTCAGGCAATAACTGACGCCTCAAAAAAGAACGTGGTTTTAGCACCTGATGTAAAAACAAAAAAAGTATCATCTTATATTTTAAATAGACCTTTTGATCAGGTTATGGAAATGTTTGCAAAATCCAACAAACTAATCCTAACAAAAGATGAAAATGATAATTATTATTTAGAAAATGATAATTCAATAACTAAAGTACCTAAGGTAAGCGGTACAAGTAGGAAAGGCAAAAAAGCTTTAATAAAAGATTATATTAAAGGTGACCCAGGAAGTTTTAGTATACAAACAAATAAACAAGGTTTTCTAAATATTAAAGCATATGAGGCTGATGCGTCAGATATGATAACTGATGCTGCAGAAAAGTTAAATATTAATTTTTTTATGTATAATACTCCTGAAGGGGTAAAAACTACTTTAGTAGCCAATAGTATTACTTTTGATAATTTGTTAGACCACCTTTTTAAAGGTGAAAAATATACATACAAAAAAGTAGAAGACCTTTATCTTATTGGCGAACACAAAACAGAAGGGTTAAGGACCACAGAACTAGTTCAATTAGAAAATAGGTCAATAGAATCCGTTAGAGCATCTTTACCTAAATCTGTCACAGAAAATCTTGAAGTAAAAGAATTTATAGAATTAAATGGTTTTGTTGTTGCAGGCTCAAAAAATCATATTCAAGAATTTAGAGATTATATTTTTCAAATTGATCGTGTAGTGCCAAATGTACAAATAGAAGTTATTATTGTTCAATATCAAAAATCTTATGAAATTCAAACAGGAATGCAAGCAGGATTGGACAAAAACGAAAGGACAACTTCAGGAGTTTTGTTTCCTTCAGGAGATGTTAATTTAAATTCAACCTCAGTCAATGGTTTAATAGATGCATTTAATGGGTTAGGAATTGTCAATCTAGGTAAAGTAACAGATCAGTTTTATTTAAACCTTAGTTTTTTAGAAAATAACTCATTAATAAAGACATCTTCTACACCTAGGTTAGTTACACAAAATGGACATGAAGCTAGCTCTACTATTGGAGAAACTAGTTATTATTTTGAGCAAAGTAATCAACTTTTAACAGGAAATATAAATAATAATATATTACAATCAGGAACATGGAAATCAACGGAGGCAAATTTAGCTATTAACATCAAGCCTTTTGTATCTAAAGATGAAAATGTAACTTTGACTATAAAAGTTGAGCGAAGCTCGTTTCTAGGTCGTGCAGGAGAAAATGCGCCTCCAGGAAAAGCTACACAGCAATTTGAATCTATGATAAGAGTAAAGAATAATGAGATGATTCTTCTAGGAGGTCTTGATGAGTTGGAAAAGGAAAACTCAGGAACTGGAACTCCGTTTTTAGCAAGAATCCCAGTAATAAAGTGGTTGTTTAGTGGACGAAAGAAAAGAAAAGAAAAGGCAAAACTTCATATTTTTATTAAACCAACGGTTACTTATTAATGTTTGAAAGATTTAAAAATATTAAAATTAATACAGAATCATTTTATGTTATAGGCATTTCAATTTTTAATGAAATAAGTCAATTTAATTTAATACTGGTAAAGTTTGAGAATAATGATTTAACAATTGTAAGCAGGGTAAAATACGCTGACTTTAACTCTTGTTTAGAAAAGCTTGATAAGGATTATCCTATTATTCTTCATTTTGAGGGAGATGATATTATTAATAAGTTAACCGATAATATTAAGGGGTATAGAAAAGAAATTATTTTTAATGCTAATTCTGATGATTTTTATTTTTACGAATTACATCAAACGGATTTAATATGCTCATCTGTCATAAGAAAATCTCACGTAGATAATTATTTGTTGCAATTAAATAGTAAAGATAAATTTGTAGTATATATTACTGTTGGTCCTTTTGTTTTATGTAATCTTAGTCAAATTTTTAAAAATAACACCATTTCTTCTGATCGTTATCAGGTAAATATTGATAGGCAAGAAATAATTGCTTTCAATACTAAAGCGCATAAAGTTGAAACTTTAAAAGTTAATGATGACACCTATAATAACTCAGAACTACCATTAATAGCTTCAGTTTTAGATTATAAATTTCCTAATCAATTTTTACAATTTGATACTAGTTTTTTAAATTTTAATAGATCACAATATTTATTTAAAAAACGCTTTAAAATTGCTGGTTACACCGCATTATTGGTATTAATGGTTTTGTTATTTATTAGTCATATCCTTCAAAAGTTATATTTAGAAGATTTATTACAAAAGGATACAACGTATAATTTATCTGTTCAGACCGCTAACGAACTAGAACAAGTAAAAAAGGATTTGCAACTAAAAGAGATAATTTTTGAAAAAAGTGGTATTAATAATTCAAATTTTATAACGAAATATTTTGCTGATATAACAAACACGGTAGATAAGAATATTATTTTAAAGACAATTGTTGTAATACCACCTATCAATAAAACAAGGCCTAACGAAGAGGTTGTTTTTAATAATAATACAATTAAAGTCACAGGAGAGGCGTTAAAGGATGATATATTTAATTTTTGGTTTGCCCAACTAAAAACTTTTGATTGGGTTAAAAAAATAGATATTTTGGATTACTCACAAGGTATGCAAAATAGGAATATGTTTACTTTAGAAATAAAAATATAAATGTTTAAAAACCTAACATACAAAAAAAGTTTATAGCAGTAATAATATGTTTTTTGCTATTGCTTTTAGCTTCATATAAAAAAACATTTAAAGATACTATTGAAGCTAAAAAGCAACTTAATTTAGTTGAAAGGAATCTAGCTAAAACCAGTAGTTCTTTCAAGGAGTTGTATTTGGTTAAAAATGAAGTAAAGTATTTAGATAATTTAATTGGAGGAAACTCAATAAAACCAGAACAAGTTCAACAAAAAGTATTTGATTTTATAACTAAAGAAGGTCAAAACATTGATGTAATAAATGTAAGTGATGTCCACTTATATTCTAATGAAGACTTTTTAGTATATACAAATAAAATAGAATTAGAAGGTAACTATGAAGATTTAATAACGCTATTTTATAAAATTGAAAAAAAATTTAAAGATTCAAGAGTTGTAAGTGCCAACTTAAATGCCAAAAAAGATTACAGAACAAAGACAACAAACCTTATATTAACTATAATTTTACAGAACTATGAAAAATCTAAATAAATTGATATTTATTATTGCTATTATTTGTTTCTCTTGTGATGATATATTGGAAGAAGATATCACTAATGATTCTGTTCAAATTATAAGTCCTATTGAAGGTTACATTAATCAAGGTAATACTGTAGTTTTTTCTTGGCAAGTTTTAGATGGTGCGGATAATTATAGAATTCAAATAATTAATGACTTGCAAATTAAACTAGTTGACTCATTAATAACAGCAAATCAATTTGCTTATAACCTTAATCCAGGATCTTATCAATGGAGAATTAAAGGAGAAAACTTTGCTTATCAAACTACATATAATTTTCCTGTAAATTTTGATGTTCAATCCTCAGAAGATTTAAGTAACCAAAATATAGTGTTATCAACACCTTCAGAAGATTTTTATACTAATAGTACAAATATCATTTTGACATGGGATGGGATATCAAGTGCAGATTATTATCATTTAGATTTAATTAAAAACTTAGGTGGACAACAAACTGTTTTACAACAAAGTAATATAACAGATACAAATTTCACTCTAAATAATAGCCAATTAGATGAAGATGCTGAATATTTGTGGAGTATAAAAGCTATAAATAGTACATCTGAAACATCTTTTTCAGAGCGTTCAATCTTTTTAGACACAACCCAACCCAATCAACCGTCATTAGTATCACCTCTAGATCAAGAAAATGTGTCTAGTTTAACTGTAACATTTAATTGGTTAAATGGGACAGATACAGGTAGTGTACAGTCAGATATTTTTAATATAATAGAAATTGCTTCTGATATAAGTTTTAATAGTATAGTAAATATGTCAGAGGTAGATACTAACTCATTTCAATATACTTTTTCTAATTATGGAACTTATTATTGGAGAGTTAAAGCTTTTGATTTAGCTTCTAATGTAAGTGATAACAGTATCATTAGAACTTTAATCATTCAATAAATGATAAAAAAATTAATAAATACTATTTTAATAATATGCTTAATTGTCATTTGGTTTTCTGTATTAAAAAAATGCACAAATAAATCTAAAATAGAATTAGAACAAGTAAGTAAATTTAGCGCTAATAGGTCAATTAGACCATTGTTAAAAAAAGATACTTTTAATCTTAAGTTGACAAACTTAAATCCTTTTAAATCTTCTAATAGAAAAACAACTATTAAAAATGAAAGACCATTTATAGTAAAAAAACAAGGAAAAAACAACATTAATTTGGCCGAAAATAGAGTATCATGGTTTTGTGAAAAGTAAACACAAGACAACCAAGCTTGCATTAATAAAAATAAATAATAAATTATACAGAACTAGAGAAAATCAAAAAATAGATGATTTATTAATAAAAAAAGCATTTAGCGATTCTATTTTAGTCGTATTAGAAAATCAAAATAAAATAATTAAAACTATCAGGTAGTATTCTGTTGATTAACAGTGTGTTTTGGTGTTTGTTTTTTTTAGAAAAAAACTTGTTATTTTATATGGTGTTTTTAAAATTTAATTTATAATTTTATGGCTATTAACTAACCATTAATATATTATTCTGAAAAAATCATTATCCCATTTTTCGCTATTTTATTTAGTTTCTTTTCTTTTCTTATCATCATGTAATAAGACTGACTCTATTAAAACAAAAGAAGATTTTAAATTGTTTAATCTTCAGCAAGCTGGCTGGAAGTCAAAGCGAATTATTCAATCTATTGACGGTATTAATTATACTGCAACCGAAGTGCCTCTTCAGTATTATATTCTTAAAAATGGAGAAGACAAAGATTCAAAAACTGTTGATTCTATTTATAATGCTAATAACAAAGAGCGAATCGTTGAGATAGAGTTTCAGCAAAATAATAAAGAAGATCTACTTCTTGAAAAATATACTCATAAAGATTACGAATCATCAGTAAAATATTTAGCCTTTTCAATCGAAAAGGATTTTAGTGTTATAACTAGTTCAAATGATACCATAGTTTGTTCTGGAGCACTTTTTGAGCGAAATTTTAAAGTAGCACCCTTTAAAAGAGCATTATTATATTTTAATAATATTCCTCCAAACGATAATATAAAATTAATATATAACGATCAACTATTTGGGAATGGTGTTATACCTTTTAATTTTAAAGAAGTACCAATAAAATTATAACAATTTATGGGTAACATTTTGTTACGCAACAGAACTTATTACTACAAATTATAATATAAATTATGATTCAAACAATTAGAACTAGTAAATCTTCAAAGGTTATTGCTTGTTATTTAGCACTGCAATTAATTATAACCACAATCCAACCTACAAAATTATTAGCATTAACAGGAGGGCCATCTCAACCAGAATTTAATTCTTTTACACCAATAGGAACTAGTGATATGGTTAATCTGTCTTCAGGAGATTTTAATTACAATATTCCAATTATGGATGTTGGTGGTTATCCTTTAAACTTATCTTATGATTCTGGGATAAGCATGGATCAAGAAGCCTCATGGGTTGGTTTAGGTTGGAATTTAAACGTAGGTCAAATTAATAGACAAGTGCGAGGTATTCCGGATGATTTTAATGGTGATGAACTAGTTTATGAAAATAATTTAAAAGAGAATAAAACTATTGGAGCAGTAGTAAAGGCTCATCCAGCATTTTCAGGGGTAGACTTTCCGGTTGGTCTTAGTCTTTCGGGAGGTTTAGGTGTGGATTATAATAATTACTCTGGTTGGTCGTCATCTTTTACGGCTGGACCTAGTTATGAATTATCAGAGAATGTAACTATTGGCATGGATTTTACTAATTCTAGTAATAATGGTGTATCAGTATCTCCAAAAGTGAGTTTGAATAAAAGATTATTTGGTTATAAAAAGTATAGTTTTAATGGATTGTCATTAGGTACATCTATTAATTCTCGACAAGGTTTAACAAGTCTAACTATAACTCCTTCCGTTTCAAAAAGCATTGTAAATCCTGCCTATAATTATTTTGTTTTAGGAAACAATTCTAACACTGTAGGAGTCTCTTCAGGCACAAAATCATTTATGCCAACGTCTTACACACCAACAAAACGTAATAAGTTAATTAACGAGAATATTGCAGCTAATGGTGCTCTAGGTGGCGAGTTTTTCTTTTTTGAAGGTCAGCTAGAATTATATATTCACGCTTCAAGGCAGCGCTTAGCAGAAGAAGAAAAATATAAAACAGAAAAAGCTTTTGGTTTTAATTTTACCGATAATGCAACCAAACACGATATTTTAGATTTCAACAGAGAAAATGATAGAGTGGTTTCTAAAAACACCAATATACTGCCTGTTACTAATTATACATACGATCTATATTCTATTAAAGGTCAGGGTATTTCAGGCATGTATCAACCATATCGTAGTCAGGTAGGTTATGTTTATGATAGCTATGTAAAAGATATAAGTAGAGATGGTAGTTTGGGTGTCGAAGCTGGAGCAGGTAATCTATTTCATTTAGGAGTAGAACTTAAGTACTCGCCTTCAAGATCATCAACTGGTCTTTGGGAAGTAAATAATGATGCTAGAAAGAATTTTATTCAGAACAATAATAATAATGCAGATTATGAAAAAGTTTTCTACAAAACAATAGGAGAACTTAACGTAGATAATGATTTTGGACTTCTTGAAAATCAATTAGGAGGAGAAGAACCTATTAAACTGGAATTAATGGGTAGTAACATCAATAAAAAAACAAGAGGAAATAATTATATAAAAGGTACAGGAGAAGCACTATCTAATACTGCTTCGTTTGGAGTTAATAGCTCTCTAGCTCAAAATAATATAAACAGAAAGGAACGTTTGATTAGAAATCAAGCTATTCAAACTATTACAAAACGTGAGGCAGATAATTATTATGCAAATTATGGTGATAATGCACCTTTTATTAATAGTAATGCAAAGAGCCATCATAATGTTGCCACAAAAGTTGTACAGCCAGATGGTAGTACTTATGTTTTTGGACAACCGGCTTACAATACCAAAAAAGTAGAAACTACCTTTAACGCTACAGGAAATAGTTCAGTTGGAAACGATAGTTCTCAAGAGTTAGTATCCTATTCTGGGAACGATAATACACCATATAACTCCAAAGGTCAGGATAATTATTTTAATAGAGTTACAACACCTGCTTACGCACATACCTATTTGTTATCAGAAGTCTTATCGTCAGATTATGAAGATTTAACAGGAGATGGGCCAAGCATGGACGACTTAGGTACATATACAAAAATTCATTATAACCAACCTGAAACATACAAATGGAGAGTGCCATTTCAAACTAATACAGCAACTTCTAATAAAGGTTTAAATACACTTGAAAAAGATGATATGGGTAATTATGTATATGGTGAAAAAGAGTTGTTTTATGTAAATAAAATTGAGACCAAAACACATGTAGCAATTTTTGATTTAAATGAAAGGAATGATGGATATGGTGTAACAGGTGAAAACGGTGGGCTTTCTACCAATTCTAAAATGTACCAAATAAATACCATTTCTTTGTATGCTAAGCCAGAATACGAGAAGTTGCAATCGGATCCTTCTCTTAATATAAAACCCATTAAAGTTGCTCATTTTGATTATGAATATTCCCTATGTCAAAATGTTCCTAATAACGATTCTTCAGATGATACTTTAGATGAAAACGAAAACAATTTTTCAGGGGATTTAGGTGGTAAATTAACACTTAAAAGAGTTTATTTTACCTATAGAGGATCTAGTATGGGAAAATATACACCTTATATTTTTAATTATTCAGAGAATAACCCAGACTATCATATTAAAGGGTATAATCTTTGGGGGAATTATAAAACACCTCAAGGGAATGCAAGTAATCCTTTGGCAGAACCTACAACTGCAGAGTTTCCGTATGTAGAGCAAGGTAATGTTGATGAAGAAAACACTAATGTTAGCGCTTGGACTTTAACAGATGTAAGTTTACCTTCAGGAGGAAAAATAACAATGTCTTATGAGTCTGATGATTATGGACATGTGCAAGACAAAGAGGCCATGCAAATGTTTAAAGTTAGAGGTGTTGGTACTAGCGCAAGCGAACCAAGTAGTTTTAATAATTTATTGTATTCCTCTGGACAAAAAATGCGCTACCTATATGTAGAATTACCAAATGAAACAGCTTTAATAACTCCCGAGGAGTTTAATTTAAATTATTTAACAAACATTAAGAATGAGCCAATCTTTTTTAAGTTCCTGGTTAATATGGTTAAAGAAAATGATCATGCTTATGACTTTGTTTCAGGGTATCTTAAAATAGACACAAATAGAACGCTTGGAACATTTGAAAAAAGTAATAAACAATATGCAGCCATACCTATACAGTTTGTGCATAAAAATAAAATGGAAAATGATGATGATGGAGAAAATCCAATTGCTAAAGCAGGTTGGTATTTTGGTAGAAACTATTTAAATAGATTAGTGTATGGTCAGGCAGAAGTACAAAACTTCAACGTACTAGACATAGCAGAAACTATAGGAGGTACATTAAGTAGTCTTTATGCAATTTTTCAAGGTCCAAATACAGAACTAAAAAACAAACAATGTGCTCAAAAATTTAGTGATACTAAATCTTGGATTAGATTAAAAAGTCCTAATAAAATAAAATCAGAAAACGGTTTGTGGATTTCTAACAATAAATTGGGTGGTGGTTTAAGAGTTTCTAAAATAGAAATGCACGACCAATGGGATGCCATGACTGGTAATGAAGATAACAATTTATATAAAATGTCTTATGGGCAAGAATATAATTATAAAAATGAGGATGGTGGTACAAGTGGTGTAGCTACTTACGAACCTCAGGGGAGTAAAGAAAATCCACATATTATGCCTTTTTATGATGACGTAAACGACGATAAATTATTAGCACCACAAGATCAAAATTTTACAGAAAAACCTTTCGGTAGTTCTTTTTTCCGTCTCCAGTAGTAACTTATGGTAGAGTGTCCGTAAAAAGCTTAGAGAGAGGTAACTATACTAATAGTAGTGGTACAATACTGGAAGTTGGTAACAATGGAACTGGAAAAGTGGTAAGCGAATTTTACACCTCTAAAGATTTTCCAACAATTACTAAACATACTGTTTTAGGTGATCCTAATGAAGTTGATTTTCCAGGAACAGGAGGTTCTTTATTAACTTCTTTATTTGGATTAAATATTATTTCCAAAAAAGATTATCAATGTCACAAGGGTTCACTGTGATTACTAACGATATGAATGGAAAATCTAAAAGCCAGAAAGTGTATAGCGAATCTGCTTCTGGAGATGCACTCCCAATTTCAGCGGTAGAATACTATTATAATGTAGATACCGATGGAAACTTAAACAATAAAGTGATAACAATTAATGACAAGGGACATGTCGAAGAAAAAACAATTGGTATAGATTATAATGTAATTAATGATTTTAGACACTCTAAAAGTGCAAGTGAAACCTATGGAGCAGATGTAAATGTCGCTACTGTACTCATTTTTATACCTTGGCCAGTCCCTATTTCAAATGTCACAGTCTTTCCACAATTAGCTTTTCATGATACTGAATTGAGAACAGCATCAACAACAAAAGTAATACATAAAACAGGGTTTTTAGTTGAAAAAAGCTTTCGATCTTGGTGCAGAAGTTACCACTACTAATAAAGCTTGGGATGCAGAAACAGGTCAAGTACTGTTAACAGAAACGGCTAATGAATACAAAGATAAATACTACAATTTTAATTATCCAGCCTATTGGAATTACAAAAATATGGGGGCTGCAACTAAGAATTTAAATATAAAATTAGATATTAATTACGAAAGTAATAATATTGTAACCGCTAATGGAGCATCATTATATTTAGTTAACGGAGACGAGGTTTGGCTAACAAATAGTAATAAAAAAGCATGGGTAACAAATATGCAAGCCAACTATTTTCAATTAATAGACAAAAATGGACTTTTTATAACACCTACTAGTAACAATCTAGATGCACTAAAGATTACACGTTCTGGATATAGAAATTTGCAAAGTGCAAATATGGCGAGTATCACACTTATGAGAAACCCTATAGAAGTTGGGGAAAAAATCACTGAAAACACTTTTGATGCAACAACATGGGACAAAAAGCGTATTGTTAACGCTTCGGCAGTTAAATATAATGAGTTATGGACACCGCAATGTGATTGTCAATTTAAAGAAGTCTCTTATGGTGAATTGGGAGAGGTCATTTTTGATCATGATAATATAAAAAAAGCGTATAATCCATACCTTTATAACATTTTAGGTCAATGGAGAGCAGACGAATCTTTCGCTTATTTAACAGGGCGTTACACAGGTGATGAAACTGAAGACAATCCAAGAAGTGCAGGCTTTTTTAACAGCTTTAACGCCTTTTACAAACCAGATGGTAATGGCTCTTGGAGAATAGATGATAGAAAATGGACATCAGCTTCACAAGTAACACAGTATAGTCCCTATGGAGTAGAATTAGAAAATAAAGACGCTTTAAATAGATATTCCGCCGCCCAATATGGATATGAATACAAACTTCCAATAGCAGTAGCCTCGAATAGTGAGTATAGGGAAATGGGCTTTGATAGTTTTGAAGAAGGATATTTTGACAGAAAATGTATAGTTCAAATCCCAGGTAATCAACTTGAGGATGCTACTAACGACTCTCACTTTATTTTTAATAGAAAATCTGACCAACAAAACCAACTGAGTGATGAAGAGGCACATACAGGTCGTTTTAGCTTGAAATTATTTCCTGATATTGGTACACCTGGAGCAAATGATGCATCACATATTTCAGTTATGGAAAAGAATTTAAATACACCAAATGTATGTACATCTTTTAATCCAAAGCAAGGCGAAAAGTATTCATTTAGTGTTTGGGTTAAAGTAAATATCCCTCAAAGTGGTACAACTGCACAAGAGATTTTAGCCTCACAACCTTTAAGTTATGAAAATGTTAGAGCTACAGTTCAATTGAGTGATTTAAACGGAAACCCATACTTCTCTTCTCCACTTGAGTTTTTACCTAGCGGTAATATTATTGATGGATGGCAGCGTGTTATGGGAGATTTTGAAATTCCAAATACCATTCCTCTAGCAGGGATTACCTTAAAACTAGAGAATAATACAGGGACTTACGACGCTTTTTTCGATGATGCTAGAATGCATCCTTATAATAGTAGTATGAAATCGTTTGTTTATGATAGTGAAAATTACAGATTAATGAGTGAGTTAGACGAAAATAATTATGCTACATTTTATGAATATGATAATGAAGGTGGATTAGTGCGTGTTAAAAAAGAGACAGAACGCGGCATTATGACTATACAAGAAACTAGATCAGGAACTGTAATTTCTAATACTTATAACTAATGCATAGTAAAAAACACATAATAACACTATTACTATTCGTAAATGCACTTTTTTTGAATGCTCAGGATCTAGATAAAGTCATTAGTAAAGTTATTGATGTATATACTAACATCGATAATTACAATATGACAATGAACTACACACTTTACAGTAATAGTGATTCTAATATCAAAAAAGACGCATTAAAGAGTGAAGTAATTAAATCTGGGGATAATTATTACACAAAAATGAAAGACACTGAAATGATTTTTACTAATAGCTTTGTTTTAAAAATTAGTCATTCTGAGAAAATTATTCTGTATTCAAAACTCAAGAATTCAATACAAGATTTAATTAACCAAAATAACCCCTTTATAGAGTTTTCTAAACAATTTAAAGAAAGTAATATTGAGGATAAAGGGACATATTTTATTTGTTCTTTTAGTAAAACGGCAAACAACAAATTACCCTACAACAAAATACTATTACATGTCTCTAAAGAAAATTTCACCATTTTGAAGCAGATCTATTATTTTAATATATCCATAGAGAAGCAATTTAACAAAGAAGCTGAAGGTTCCGAAAATGAAAGATTAGAAATTGTACAAACGTCATTTAAAAAAGAAATTGAGGTGCCTCTAAAGCTTTTTAGTATAGATAAGTATTTAACCAAAATAGACGAGAATAGCTATAAAGCATCGAATTATATTAAGGATTATCAAATTTTAACGCAGTAAAAGCAGGACTGTTTTATAACCCAAAAATTTATGATTACTAAAATTAAATATTTATTTACGATTTTAAGTTGTTTATTATTATCATTTCATATTAAGGCGCAAACCACAGTAGAGACTATAGAAAATTTGCTGCCTTCTGAAATCTTCGTGGGTGCAACTAAAGCGGTAGAAGATCCTAGTTTTTTTATGCCCAACAGTGTTATGGAAAAGCCTGTTATAGACATATCTTTAGGAATTCTAAATGATGAAATAATAACACCATCAATATGGTTCTCTTATAGTATAACTTTAGAGATAACGACTATTAATAGAAATACTGGAGACGAAAATATTCCTTACAGTGGAGATGAAAATAATCCAATAACGGAGTCTTTAAGCATAGAATATAGCCCATCTGGTAATTTTGGTAATATTAAAGATTTAGATTTAAAAAGAATTACAGGAGCCCAAGCTTTAAAAATTAAAATATTAAGTATTGAAGTTTTCGATAAAACAAATGAGCAAAGTCTTGGAACCAATACGCCAGACAATGTATTTCTCGAACTTAAGTTTTCAGGAAATCGTTATCGCAGATTAACAACAGTTGTACCTAATGTAAATCATGACTATATTAAACATACAGCTGCAGGAGAGATTATTAATCCAGGAGGAGAACTCGATGCAGACGAGATAAAAATTAAATGGAATACTCCAATAGGTGCAACACAATATGATTTAGAATGGACGTGGATTGACAACTATAATCCTACAAATATAAATTCGCCTGTAACCCCAGAAAATATCGATTTAACAGATTTAGATTTTAAATCTAATCATACCAGAATACGAACTACAAATAACTTTTATAAGATTCCATTAATATACTCTAATGGATATCTTGTTTATCGAGTTAGGGCTATAGGTTATAGACCTGATGATTATATTGGAGATAATGATTTCAAAAAAGTTTCACAATTATTTTATGGACAATGGTCAAGTGGTACTGAAAGCAAGTTAAAAATTTCGGATTGGCCAAATGTAGCGAAGATTATTAATTATGATAGTAATAAGAACTGGCAATTTCAAGCCTCTTATGCAGAAAATGGGAAAAAGAAAGAAGTCGTTAGTTACTTTGATGGAACGTTAAGAAACCGTCAAACTGTTACTAAAATAAATTCAAATCAGTCTGCAATAGTTGGAGAGGTTATATATGATAATCAAGGACGGCCAGCAATAGAAATATTACCTTCACCTGCAACAATATCTACACTAAGATATCGTGATGGGTTCAATAAAAACATAAATGGAGACATATACACACACTATGATTTTGATTGGTCTGACTCTTCTGTTCCTGTTAATGAAAATGTTGTATCTACCAACGGAATGACTGCTGTAAGTGGAGCGAGTTTATATTATTCTCAAAATACCAATTTAAAAACAGATCCTAGTGATTATTTTATACCTGACGCTCAGACTTTTCCATTTTCTCAAATACAATATACCAATGATAATACAGGAAGAATTAAAAGAAAATCTGGAGTAGGGCCAGATCATCAATTAGGAAGTAATCATGAAATGAAATATTTTTATGGGACTGCTAAACAAGAAGAATTAAATCGATTATTTGGTTATAAAGTAGGTTATAATAAATACTACAAAAAAAATACAGTAGTAGACCCAAATGGACAAATAAGTGTGAGCTATATAGATCCTCAAGGAAGAACGATTGCAACAGCCCTTTCTGGGAATTCACCTAGAGAAATGGTTGAATTAGAAGAGGCAGCAGCTGGTCAAATGGAGGTTGATTTGTTAAATAAATTATTGGTTTCTGATTCAGATACAGATGTAGATAATAACTTCAAATTTTCAACCGGCAATTTTGGATCTTCTCAAGATGGCTTAAATTATACGGGTAATCAATTTGTAGATAATATATCTATAGACCCTACTACAGGTATAGGACCGTCTTTAGATTTCTCATACAACGCAACCTTAAATAATTTAACTATTTGTAATGTAGAATATCCTTTTGTTTATGATTTATCAATAAGTGTTGTTAATGAATACGGTGAGGAAATTTCTACAACTGAAGACGACACTTTAAATAATAGTTTTAAATCTATATTTAATACTCAAATAGGTTCGGTAAATGGCAATCTAGAGCCATACATCTTTTCGTTTGAAACTACTCCAAATACATTAAAAATTGGAAATTATATCATAAACAAATCAATTAAAATTAATTCAGAAGCATTTAATTTAAATTTACTAGCGTATTTAAGTAGTGAAGAATGTATTTTACCTGCAGATTATTTTAACTTAAACTTATTAATTGATGATTGTGCATTAACAACAGAAGATTGTGATACGTTCTTTAATAATTCAAATTATTCAGATGCAGGATCTTATGCCGTATGGAAACTAGAGCAAATAATTGCACAATTAGACGCAGAAGCATCACCAGCAACAGCGCCAGAATTAACTGAAAATGAAATTATTGCTTACACTAATGCACTTGAAAATGTTTATGAAACTAAGATTGAAACATGTCAATCAATACTTGATCTAGAAACAAATGGTGATGCTGCTGGTACTTTTAGCTTTACTCCAGAATGTTATATTGCTAATTCAAGGCTTCTTCAAGATTTTAGACCAGGAGAACAATATGCTATTTACGGTACAGTCGATGGAGTAATTGTTGAAGATAAATTTAGTATTTATAATGATGGTGTAAATAGTATTAACGATTCTTATTTACCAAACACTAGTGGATTACAGTTACCATTATGGCGTCACCCTCATGGTATTAACGATGCCTTTGGAAGTAATTTCTATCTTGATGAGTTTGGTGAAATTGCTTTCGTTGATGTACTACCATCAAGAGATGATAATGGAGATTATGTTCTAGATGATAATGGACAGTTTATATTTTCACCGGAAATACACGCAGATTATATAGCAAACTATATTGGTGTTGATGGTGTTCCAGTTTTAAACGTAGATGGTTATGTAGAAGTGGCACCTAATCATCTATTAAATGAGGCAGATTTCATTATTAATTGGGAAGATAGCTGGGCTAATGCCTTATTATATTATCACCCTGAAATAGGATATACCTCATATTTTACTGAAGTATGCTCTACGTTAGGTAACACAGCCTTTACAGATTCTAATTTACCATCACAGCTAAGTTCCTCTGCTTACGATCAATTTTTAAAAGAGTTAGTGTACGACTCTAGCAATCCTCAAACTATTAATATTTTAGGAAGTAGTAATTTAATAAACATTTTTTCAGATCCTAAAATGCTATTAGACAGTGATCCATATTTTAATACAACTTATACAAGTATAAATAGTGTTGTTAATGGAAACGTTAATATCGATGATGTTTACACTAGTCAGCAAGTTACAGAAGCCTCAATCCCATACACACTAAATGGTGAGCTCTCCGCTAGATATGCTTTAATGGCTCACGCTATGAAGTATGATTTAGATGGCTCTGGATTACCAATGTGGAAATTTGCTTATCGAACTTTAATTTGTGGAGATGGAATTCTTTTTGAATGTGTACTCCCAGATACATTAACTCTAGCAATATCTCAGCTTAATGAATTAGAAAAAGAAGAATTTTGGAGTATTTACAAATCCTTATACTCCAGCACAAAAAATAAGATTGTTTATCTATTTTCTAATGTATATGCCTTACAAAACGGATTTTATAACGGTTGCATAGAAAATTTAAGTAATAATCCATTTAATATTATAACTCCATATCCTAATTTAAAAAATGTAATTGAATCTTACGCATACGAACTTAATTACATAGGAACGCCAACGGGCGTTTGTTACAGCACAAACCCTGGGGATTTTATAGATAAAGATAGACGCTTTATACCAATAGATGTTGTCTTTGGTGATAACGACATTAATGATACTGAATTTATTGAAGGTGTTACAAGCGATGTAGATTTTATAACCTATCAAGAAACAGGTAACTGTCCTAAAGTAATTCAATTAACACAATTTTTAAATGGATTATTTACAGACCAACCAGGTATTGTTCCTACACAAAATACTGCTTACACAAATGCATTATATCTAACAACAACTTTATATACAGCAATTGGTGGTGTTGTAGATTTCACAAATAATAACGAACCTCAAATTGGTAGTAGTGGTATTAAAATATATACAGATGCTAACACAGCAGGTACAGGAAATGTTGAAATTATAGTTGGTGATAATAATGATTTAGCTTCTGGTCTTACTTGTCCTATATCAATAAACGATACAAGTAATACTTACAATTGGTCTAATTATGGTAATGAGAATGGAGATTGGTATATCTCTCAAGTTCAAGATTTAATATTTACAGGAGTTCCAAACACAGCAGGGCCACATACTTTTTCCTTTTTAGCTGTGGTTATAGAGAATGGAGACATCAACAACCCAGTAGAAGTGGTTTTTGAAGGCAGTTCTTGTGTTAATATTGGTAATTGTGGTTCAGATCCAAATCAAACAGGAGAATATGATTATTTTGATTCTGTAATTGATATAAATTATAGTGAGGACACCGATGAATGTGTGGAGAAGCAAACACTTTTTCAACTTGATCTTACATCTGTTTTAAATAGTTTGTATGAAAATAATGAGCTGTTTTCTACGTCAGTTGTAGATCTTAATAATTACACATCTTATACAAATAGTTCTTTGCCTGAATTTTTAGTAGATAATAACCTGGAAGCTACAATAGTTTATGATGATACTATTGAACTATCACATCAATTAATCATAAATACATCATTTATAAATTTCAGCATTCCTGATTTTTCATCTATAACAAATTTCGATAAAATAGACAGTATTCTTATTGAGGGAGACTCAATAATCTTTTCATTTTTATTAACAGACGGTACAGTTTTTGTTCAGCCAGGAGAAAATTATATCGCAAATGGAGAATTTGCAGCTAAAGGTAGAATTCTAGATTTTGGATGTTTTATAGACAACTGTATTGCCGTACCAGTTCCCAATGTAAGTTGTGATGTAGCCTATAGTTTATATAATTCAACTATAGGTTTAGATGAAAATAATGACTTTGTAAGTGATTTTATACCAAATTTCGAACTACCAGACCCAGTTTTGTTACCAGATACATTTTGTGACCTTGGCTATAAACATTCTATAGAGCATTATCTAAACTACGTTTCTACGTTTAATTTAAATACTTTAGGAGTTGATAGCCCTTATTTTATTTCATTTTTTCAATTTGGGAGTAGTGCATTAGGACCTGGACATCCCTCTACTTTGGACGCTATCTCTTCTTATCAAAGTTATATAGAAACACAGCCTGATGAAACGCTTAATTGGTTAGAATATGTTAATGTATACATGTTTAATACTAATACTTGTCCGACTGCTCAATTAACTATAAACACACCAGAAATAGAATTAGAAGAGACTGATTGTGATGCTTTTACTAATAACTTACAATTAACCTATGCTAATGATTTATACGATCAATATATAGAAGAACAAACACAATACTTTACCAATGCTTATGTTAATGCAGCATTAAATGATTTAGTCGAAAACTTTAATTTAAGTTACGACGATAAAGAGTATCAATACACACTCTATTATTACGATCAAGCAGGTAATTTAATGCAAACAGTGCCTCCCGAAGGTGTCGATAGATTAGAAAATGTAAATAATAGTGCTATAAACAAAACAAGAGAAAACGACGGTATAGGACAAGCGCCAGATCACACGTTAAAAACTAGATATAAATACAACTCCTTAAATCAATTAGTGTGGCAGTTTACACCAGACGGAAAAGAAACACGTTTTGCTTATGACGCTTTAGGAAGAATAGTAATGTCCCAAAATGCAAAACAGGCACAGGTCGATAAAGAAGAAAAAGAGCGTTTTAGTTACACTTCTTACGATGCTCTTGGGCGAATAAAAGAAGCTGGAGAACTTGGGTTATTATATAACAAATTCGCAATTAATGATGAAGGAAGACTTGTAGAGGTAAATACAAACGAAGAGGTTTTAGAAGTAAATGAAGACAGTTTTCCAAATAATTTATCCGATTTAAGACATGACGTAACGGTAACAATTTATGACACTGTTTTTAATCAAGCTATAGTTAATGAGTTTGAGAATTACAATACGTTAAACAATAGAAATAGGGTAACTACTGTATTACATTACAGTGAGTATGCATCTAACGGTGATCACACGTTCGATAATGGTTTATTTTATAGTTACGATATTCATGGTAATGTAAAAGAGTTAATTACCTATATAAACTCACCAGATTTAGTAGCTGTTGGGCAACAAATTAAAAGAGTAGAATATGATTACGATCTTATAAGTGGTAATGTTAATACTGTAAGCTACCAGAAAGGAGAAACAGATCAATTTTTACATGCCTATCAATACGATGCAGACAATAGAATAGTTGGTGTAAAAACATCTAGAGATGGTATTATTTGGGAAAATGAAGCTGTTTACAATTATTATAAACATGGACCATTAGCAAGAGTTTTAATAGGAGATAAAAAAGTACAGGGATTAGATTATGCATATACCATCCAAGGTTGGCTAAAAGGTGTAAATTCTGAAAATTTAAATCCTGCAGACGACATTGGGCAAGATAGTTACACTGCTGGAACCAATAGTAATGTAGCAAAAGATGCATTTGGTTTTACTCTAAATTATTTTAAAGATGACTATATAGCGAATAATGCAGATAGATTATCTAATCTTAATTCAACTCTAGCTATTTCTGAAAACAATCTGTTTAATGGTAACATTAAACAGATGACAACTTCCTTATTAGATTTTAGTGAGAACAAACTAGCAACACTCTCAAATAGTTATACTTACGACCAGTTAAACAGAATAAAGTCCAGTACCAACCAATCTGTAACCCAAAAAAATGCTAGTACTTTTTCAATTTCTAACAACCTTTATAAAACAGCATATAGCTACGATAAAAATGGTAACCTTATAACGCTAGAAAGGAATGCTGTTGGAAGAGAAATGGATCGTTTCAAGTATAACTATAATCCCAATAGTAACCAGTTAAATTTTGTGACTGATGAAGAATCACTAACCGATTATTTTACAGTTGATATCGATTCGCAATCAAAAAATAATTACATCTATGATGATATTGGACAGCTTATAAGTGATGATCAAGCAGGTATAAAACAGATTAATTGGACAGTTGCTGGTAAAGTAAAACAAATTATAAAAGCCAATAACGAAATAATTAACTTTGAGTATGATGGTCTAGGAAACAGAATTTCTAAAACTTTAGACCTATCTAACACGTCTCCAATAGGAGATACAAAAACGACATATTACATAAGGGATGCACAAGGCAATGTTTTGGGAGTATATAATATGGTTGTAGACAATGGTGAAGAAAATAATGGACCTAACGAATACGATATTGATCTTGAAAGTGCTGTTATAACATCAACAGAACTAATTCAGGCTATAAATAACATAACAAAAGGATTTGGAGTAAATTACGAAGTACAACCAGGTGGAAATGTTACGCTTAAAGCTGGAAATAGTATCACATTAAAACCCGGTTTTATAGCAAATAGTGGAAGTACTTTTGTAGCAGAAATTGAAGAATTTACTAACTCACCTTATGATGAAGAAGGTTTCACGCTTAAGGAGCACCATATTTATGGAAGTAGTCGCTTAGGATTACAACAATATGAAGATGTACCATTGGGCAATACACAAGCTAATAAAACACTAGCTTCAAAAGTAAGTAGTAATAATGTAGCTACAGCTAAAGTAGCTGCTAGCTCATTCAATACCATTTGCGATAATTGTGCTTATTCATTTTCTTCTAACTTAGGCTCTGGCACATTTAACAGTGCAGCCGAAATAGAAATGAATTTTGCCACAGGAGACACTTACAATTTTGGTACTAAAGTAACGCTAAACGATTTTGCTCAACAAAGCCGTGTTATTTTTTCGTTATCAGATTTCTACCCTCAACAAAACACAATTATTAATTTAGCCTTTGTTAAAGAACTAATAGGTGCAGATTACAAATATGTACCACAGTTAAGGCTCCAAAAAGCAGTACAATCTTCCCTTAACAATACACTAACCACAACCGTAATAACATTAAATAGTTTAGCTAACGTCTTGCCTAATGTTAATTTAAATGAAGTCAGTTTTAGTATTAATGTTATTGGAGTCGATACTTACGATGTTAGCATGACCCATAATGGTAACACATACAATACGCAATCTGGCCAATTAATAGCAACCACCACCACAAGACAAAGTTTTGGTTTACTTCTACAATTAGTAAATGGTTATGTTTACCCTTCTAATTTTGAAATGTGCTATTTAGACTATAATATAAATGGTGTCTCAAGAAATTACACATTTACAAATAAAGGTGCCAACCCAACATCTAATGGTGGTACATTAACATTACCAAATTTAGACCAATTATACTGGATTCCATCTTGTGGTATAGATAATGATTTAGATGATGATACTGTATTAAACGATGAAGAAGACTTAAATAATAATGGTAACTTTGATGATGATGATACAGATGGTGACGGTACCGCAAACTACCTAGATACAGACGACGATGGTGATGGCATACTAACAATACACGAAAACCCAAATAACGATGGTAGCGTATTAAACGACGATACAGATGGAGACGGTATACCAAATTACCTTGATGCAGACGACGATGGAGACGGTATTCCTACAATTCTAGAAGATTTAAATAACGATGGTAATTACGATAACGACGATACAGATGGAGATGGTATACCAAATTATTTAGATACTGACGACGATAACGATTCCGTTTTAACCATACATGAGTATAATAACAATGACGATTTTGATAGTGATGGCATACCAAATTATCTAGATACCGACGATGATAACGATACCGTTTTAACCATAAACGAAAACCCATTACAAGAAGGCGACACAGGATTTATAGAGACCTACCTCTTAGATACAGATAGTGATGGATCACCTAACTATTTAGATACAGACGATGATGGAGATGGTTACATTACCCAAGAAGAAGACGAAAACGGTAATGGTAATCCAACAGACGATGATACAGATGCAGATGGCCATTTAGACTTTTTGGATCCAGCAAACAGTAATCCATTAGTGCCAGGTAATATAAGTTTAGTAGCCTATAATAATATTTCTGGAGACAAACGTTATGAGTTAAGTAACCACTTAGGTAACGTATTAAGTGTAATAAGTGATCGCAAATTAGTAGAGAGTGACGTCTTTATTCCAGACGTTCTTTCGTATAATGATTACTATCCATTCGGTAGTCTTCTGCCCAACCGTCATGGAAGCACTGATAGCTATCGTTATGGATATCAAGGGAGCGAGAAAGATGATGAGATAAAAGGCGAGGGAAATAGTTACACGACTCACTTCAGACAATACGACCCAAGAATTGGGAGATGGCTAAGCATTGACCCATTAAGTCATAAATTTCCGCATCAAAGTCCATATGTAGCTATGGATAATAATCCTATAAATTTTACTGACAGAAGTGGACTTTCTACTGACCCACCAAGTAAAGCTACAGTTGTACAAGCTAATTCTATTGCTACAAGTGCTATTGATAAATATGGTAATAATGCAAAAATGAGAAGTGGGCAAGCGAGAGGTTGGGCTTGGTTATTAGGACTTGAAGGTGTTGAAAAGCAACATCAGAGAGCTCTTTCAGTTGAAAATTTTATAACAAATGAAGTAAGTAAAGTTTATGATGAAGGTACTAAAGAATATGCTCAATTATTCAATGCAAGTATTGATTCGTACGAAGAGGGCTCTTACATATCTAAAATTAATCCAAAAGCATATGAAGAATATAATAGTTTATTAGCTGAACATGCTACAATAGAAGATAAGTTTTATATAATAGCTAATAGGTCTTTACATGTAAAAAGCGTAAGTGATAAGTTTGCTATGACTGGCTTAATTCTTGCAGCGTATGCAGCAGCATATCCTGGTTCAGGTCTAACAGGTCAGATAACAAATAAATCTTTTTTACCAAGATTTGCAACAGCTAAAGGAAGTAGTGAATTTGCTACTGTAGGTAGATGGATGAGTCAAGCTGAATTTGGTTTGATGAAAAAGAATGGATTTGTAGTTCAAAGTAAGTCAGGTACTACACATGTTACTTATCCAGCAAATCCAGCAGCTTTTACACCTTCAAATCCAAAAGATATTTTTGTTTCTTTTAAAGTGCCAAGAGCTGCTCTGAAAGTCACTAATTCTGCGGAGAATAGAGAATGGGCAAAAATATTAGGACCTAATTCATTAGAGGGTAGGTTAGCGAAAATTAAGGGCTCACCAGTACCTCAAATGCCAAAAGCAATAGATATAAAACAAATAAAGACAGGTCAATAATTATGATTAATACACTAAAAGAGTGGATTTCTGAAAATTCAAAAATTTTTGATGAATTAAGTATATCTATATGCGATTTTACCGAAAATGAAGATAGTGCTTTTTATGACTTCTTATCTGAACGCAATTTGGGTAGGATTGTAGTTTGGGAAGATAACCGAATGGAGATGGAGGTTTTGAATATTTTAACTGAAGATAAAATATATTATAAATATATTGAATTTAATGATATGCCTTTTGAAGAGAAGTATTTAGAAGAATTTAAATTAATAATGAATAAATGATGGGTAAAGTTTTTTTAAGTTTTTTTTAATAATAACATTTTGTAATGTTAATAGTCAGAATATTGAGAATAAGTTGGTAGAACAATTATTAAAGAAAATGGAATTTAATAAAAACATTGATAAAATAATTAATACTCAATACGATTATAATAACTCTTTAACAGATAAAGAGTGGGATAATTATATGATAAGAGCTAAAACATTAAAACTTAATCTTTCAAAAGAAATCAAGGACATATATATTCAAAATTACAATATAAATGAGTTAGAAAATATCATTAAACTTTATTCAACAGATAAGAGTGGGTTTATTGAAAAAACAAAACCAATTAGTAATTCAATTTATAATCTGACAACTGAATTTATTAAAGATTTAAAAGCTGCTCAAAAATTCAAAGAGTAGCCACATTTTTATTAAAAAAGTCCCCCAGCTAGCGCTCGTCTGTGACGAGTGACGTTAAGAGTAGATTAAGAAAGAGAATAAAACGAAAGTGTTTACAGATATGTAAGATGATTTTTTAGTTTTTCTACATTTATAAAATCTATATCGGCACTCGTCACAGACAAGCGCTAGCGAGGGCAATATGCATGGAATTCTCCATACTCGTTTAGTGAAAATAGAGTAATAGATGGAATAGAGTTAGAAGGGCTTGAATATTTATATGCTGCTGATGGTAAGTTTATTAAAAAACTTGGTAATAAAAATAATATTTTAGTTCAACAACTACAAGATGTTTATAAGCGAGTACATGAATCGACAATAGAAGGAAAAACATCTACTAGGCTAGTTACCCCCAGCTAGCGCTCGTCTGTGACGAGTGCCGCATTGAGTTAGTAAATAAACTAAGAAAAAGTTTATACAGATATTTAAGATGATTTTTCAATTTTTCTACATTTATAAAAATCTATATCAGCACTCGTCCTTAGCTAGACCCCAGCTAGCGCTCGTCTATGACGATTGACGTTAAGAGTAGGTTAAGAAAGAGAATAAAAAGAAAGTGTTTACAGATATGTAAGATGATTTTTAGTTTTTCTACATTTATAAAATCTATATTGGCACTCGTCGCAGACAAGCGCTAGCGACGATTATAATATAAAAACAGCTGGTAGAACAAATAAACCACAAAACTAAATGTTAAATCAATTAATAAAACTAAAAATTAATGGTAAAAATCAGATTTCACCTGAGATTGACAACTACTCCTTTGTTATTATAGACAGGTTATTGCATTTTGATTTAGGCATCATTGAATCTGATAGGATAAATAACAAAGTTGAAATTTTTGTTTTAGGAAATTTAGATAATTTTAATAAAAAATTATCTAATATTTTAAAAGAGAAAATTATTAGAGATAAGAATATTGAATCTGTTTATCTACCAACTTCTGATTTTATAAGAACGATTTTTGGAAAACTAAATTTTCAAATTATAGAAGAAAATACGAACCTAAAGAATATTATTCTTATTGATTCAGGTATGTTAATATTTGGTGATAAAGAAGGGCGTATTTTTAAAAAAAATAGTGATGTTAAAAATTATGAGTTTATATCAGCTTTGTTATATAATTTGATTGAAGTTTATAAAGAAGATTTATTAGAATTAGAGTCTCAATTAAAAATAAAAATACCTGAAAAGATATCATGCATAATAAAAAAAATTGGGGTAATGTAGTAAACTGGTTCTTTTGAAAATGAAGTTGTTTTAATAGCTGACTACTCCCCAGCTAGCGCTAGTCTATGACGAGTGCCGTATTGAGTTAGTAAATAAACTAAGAAAAAGTTTATACAGATACGTAAGGTTGTTTTTCAATTTTTCTACATTTATAAAATCTATATCGGCATTCGTTGTAGAGAAGCACTAGCGAGGGAGAAACTTATTATTAAAAATGGAAAACGAATTAAAAAAAGTTAATTAGCGCTAGGGAAGATCAGGCTAAGAAGGCTAAAGAAGATAAATAATAAGGCCTTTTATATTTGGCAAGAAAATTGTTAATTAAATTACATTATGAATAAATTGTTGTTTTCTTTATTGTTTATTGTGTCTAGTGCCAACTTTGTGTCAAGCCAGACAAACTCTTATGAAGAGTCTAAAGTTCATTTTAACGAAGGACGGTATGATAAAGCTTTGTTTTTTATAAATAAAGCGATAGAAAACGATTCTTTAAACTCTAAGTTTTTTCTTCAAAAAACTAATATTTTATATGCAAAAAAACAATACTCTAAAGCATTAGAAATTTTAAATAAAGTTAATGATTTACATGGCGAAACTGAAGAAGCAGTACTATATCGCTCCGTTTTACTAGATAGTTTAGGACAAAAAGAAGAGTCTCTTGCGAGCTTAATTGTATACAATGAGTATAACCCAAGTAAATTAGTGTCACAACAAATTGCTACTACTTTTTTCTTTGCAGATGTATGATGAAAGTATTGAATATTATAAAAAAATATTAGAACTTTCATCAGATGATTTTGAGGCAAGGATTGATTTAACTCGAATTTTATATGCTTTGGATAGAAAAGAAGAAGCATTAAAAACTATTCAAGAAGGCATTAGACTGCATGACAATTTAGAATTAAGGCTTTATTTACTAAACTATTATACAGAAGAAGAAGAATACTTAAAATGCATTGATGTTTTAAATGAATTAATAAATATTGAAAGTAGATTGGAATTTTTTGAATTGAGAGCTAAAGCTTATGAAAAAATAGGCTCTCTTAATGAAGCCTATAAAGATTATAAATTCCTTATTAACATTAAGGATGATTCATGTAATATAGAACATTATTCAAAAGTTATCCAGTATCAATATGATAATAGAATATATGAAAAAGTTATCGAAAATTCTTTGAATGCGATTAAATGTAGCCCTGAAAGTGAACAATCATTTATGGAAATTTTATATATTTCTTATTTTTTTCAAAAAGATTTCCAAAACGGAAAAATATATTTAAACAAATATTTAAATAACAATCTCAAAAACTCGAATGCCTATTATAACAAAGCTTTAATTTTAGCAAAAGAGGGAAAATTAGATCACTCTCTAAAGTTTTTAGATACTGCAAAATATACAGATGTCAATAATGAAAATGATACATTTATTAAGTTATTAAAATCATTCATTTATCTAATTAAGAAAGATTACAGTACGTTCTTAAACTTATTAGTAGAAACGAAGCTAGATGTTACTCAAGATTTAGGAAAAATAGTATCAATATCAAAAAATAAGGAGGAGGAATCTAATATAGCTATTGTGTTCAATGCTAATTCAGGAGAAATTAATATTTCATTAACTATTTCTCAACATGACTACTCTGTTTTAAAGAAAGAATATAATGTCAATTGGTAGGTGTTTTCCCAGCCCTAGCTAGCGCTCGTCTTTGACCCCAGCTAGCGCTCGTCTGTGACGAGTGAGGTTAAGAGTAGGTTAAGAAAGAGAATAAAAAGAAAGTGTTTACAGATATGTAAGATGATTTTTTAGTTTTTCTACATTTATAAAATCTATATCGGCACTCGTTGTAGAGAAGCACTAGCGAGGGCGGCTCACGCAAAGCGGGCTGCAAAAAATGCAATTAATTTATACAACGAAATAAGATTAAATTTATCTTTAGACTATAAAACACCTAATATGGTCTATAAATTATCAGTGTAAATTCAATTTTAAACTGTAGCCCTATTTCAGGACTAGACATTACTCAGAACATTAAATTCAAAAATAAAAAAAATGAAGAAGATAATATTAACAATCACATTATTTGGAGCTTTTTTATCCATAAAAGCGCAAGATGAAACTGTTGATGGTAAATTAACTGTTGATGGACATATATATGGTAAATATTTACATACCACAGATAACAATGCAACTGGTGCTTTATTTACTTACCCTGTAAATCAAAATTTATATTTAGGAGCAGGTAAAGATCAAAATGGCAACAAAAATGAAATCATATTATATAATTTGAGTTGTGACGGAGGTTGCAATGTTCCTAAAATTAGATTGTTGACTGATCAAATTTATACTACAGGAAATTTCTATCAAAATATATCTGGGACTCCTTCTAATTGGGTCTATCAAATAAACTCTAGCAATAAAAAAAGTGGATTTTGGACTAATAATGGAAATCCAGCATTATACTTAAGAGATAATAGTGGAAATTTAAATGTTGTTGCAAGACCTGATGGAAAATCTTACTTTAATGGAGGTAATTTTGGGATTGGAACATCTAATCCTGATGCCAAACTTACAGTAGCAGGAAATATACATTCTCGAGAAGTTAAAGTAGTTATAAATGCAGGAGCCGATTTTGTTTTTGGAGACAATTATAGCTTACCTTCATTAGGTTTTATTGAAAAGTACATAAAAGAAAATAAGCATTTACCTGAGATTTCTTCTGAAAAAGAAATGAAAGAAAACGGACTTCTATTAGCAGAAATGAATATAAAATTACTTCAAAAAATAGAGGAATTAACACTCTATACCATCAAGCAACAAAAAGAAATCGAAAAGTTAAAATCTAGTAACAACATACTTATCGAAATACAAGTTAGACTTGATAAATTGGAATCAAAAAACTAAAGAAAAAGCTTTTACAGATATGTAAGATGATTTTTTAATTTTCTACATTTATAAAATCTATATCGGCACTCGTCCCTAGTTAGTACTCCCAGCTAGCGCTCGTCTGTGACGAGTGAGGTTAAGAGTAGGTTAAGAAAGAGAATAAAAAGAAAGTGTTTACAGATATGTAAGATGATTTTTTAGTTTTCTACATTTATAAAATCTATATCGGCACTCGTCCCTAGTTAGCACTCCCAGCTAGCGCTCGTCTGTGACGAGTGACGTTAAGAGTAGGTTAAGAAAGAGAATAAAAAGAAAGTGTTTACAGATATGTAAGATGATTTTTTAGTTTTTCTACATTTATAAAATCTATATCGGCACTCGTCACAGACAAGCGCTAGCGAGGATTATAATATAAAAACAGCTGATAGAATTAACAAAGAAAGATAATATATCATGAAAAAAATAATTTTATTGTTTTATGTTGCCATCCTAGTTATAGCTTGTAAAAAAAATGATGGAATCACTTTCAAAGAGGAAGAGGTAAGTTTAGAAGAAAAGACATTTTTTGAGTTTTATTTTAGAGACACACTTCAAGTAGGTAAAACATATGGAGGACTTATTTTATATAAAAGTCATCTAGATACTTTGACTAGATCAATTTACGGAAAAAGTAACGATACAATTCGTATAGTCTCATTTTATTTAAAGCAAAACAAAAAATATATAGAAAATGATTTTCAACATATATTAAAAAATGAGAAATCTCATTTATTTATAACCAAATCAAAAGATTCATTACTTTTTGAATATACATTTAAAGAAACCGGAAATTATTACTTAGAGGGAGTATTTGAAGATGAAATTACTTATGTAACTTTAGATGAGGATGAACCAGTAAATATTTTAACAAAATATAACCATGTTATATTCCCTGTCTTTGTTACGGATGATAAAAATATTTTGGATAAACAAGGTAGCCTTATAAGGAGGAATGATAATGGAGAAAGCGCTTTATTATTTTATAAAAAAGAATAAAGCTTATACCCTAGCTAGCGTTCGTCTGTGACGAGTGACGTATAGAGTGTTTTAAAAAAGAGAATAAAAAGAAAGTATTTACAGATATGTAGGGTGATTTTTTTAGTTTTTCTACATTTTAAGTAAGGTTTAACCATCGAGAATAAACATATGTTTTAATAGCTATATAAATGCTTATTAACAAGCTACGATATGCATATTGAGTTTGTAATTTAAACAAAAAAAGCTTTTTTGTATTTTAGGACTATGAGTAGAAAGTATAAGTTTAAAAACAAACAAGGTTTATACTTTGTAAGTTTTGCTACAGTAAATTGGATAGATGTATTTACAAGGCAAATTTATTTTAATGTATTGGCATATAGTGTAAATTATTGTAGAGCAGAAAAAGGAATGGAGTTGTATTGTTATTGTTTTATGCCAAGTCATATTCATTTTATATTTAGGTCAAGTAATGAGCAGCCAATGCAATTATTACGAGATTTTAAAAAGTATACAGCTAAAAAAGTAATAGAAGCTATAGAAAATAACCCACAAGAAAGTAGAAAAGAGTGGTTATTATGGATGTTCAAACGTGCAGGAAAAAAGCAAGGAAATGTATCTACATATCAATTTTGGCAACATCATAATAAACCTATAGAATTATGGAGCGACAAGGTTATAAAACAAAAAATAGATTATATACACAATAATCCAGTAGCCAGTGGTTTTGTAACTCAAGCAATAGACTGGAAATATTCAAGCGCAAAAAACTATCAAGATGATAGTACTATTTTAGAAATAGATAGTGTTGGCTTTTTTAGCTAAACACAATGTCTTTCTAGTTATTATAGTTGTTGTAAAGTAGTTTTAGTATAGGTTATAACAAACGACTTATAAACGTTAAATATACTAGATTTGTAAAATAATTTTAAGTCTATAACTTAATTATCCACCTTTAATATTGTTTTTACAAATGCATTAAATTTGATGTTTTCTAGCTAAATTGCGACTTAGTTTATATTTGTAAATAGATGCATCTGTAATAACATTTATACAGTTTATTATTTATAATTTTAATGTGCTGCACCATGAAAAACATATATTTTAAACAAAATTTAAAAGCATCATCATTGACAAATGCTATTTTTTTGTGTTTAATGATTTCTATATTTTGTGGTTGTTTAGTTTTAATAGCGCATTATCAAAATATGCTAAATCAAAAATTAGAGATAGAAGAAAATTTAATTAATAATAATACCTCCTGTTTTTACTATTTTCTTTCAAATTTAGAAAAACTAGAGCCTAACAAATCTACACAATTAGATCTTTTTGAAGACGGTATAATGTCTTTTGGATTAAAAAAATTGGGGATTTTATGATGTTTTAATTTGTAAAACAGTGTTTAAAAAAGACAGTGCTTTTAGTATAGCATTAGTTGGTCAAAATCAAGATTTAAAAAACAGATTGGCATTATTTGTTACAGATTATAGTAAGCCTTTAAAAGTATCTGGAAATAATAAATTTAATGGCGATTTAAAAGTCCCAAATGGACGTATTGAGCAAGGATACATTGGTGATTTTAAAAATAAATTAGTTTCTGTTATTGGAGACCAAAAGCAATCAGAAAAGCAAATACCAAAGATTAATAAAGATTTAAATTTAATAGATTTAAATTTTAAAACACTACCCATATCTTTTTATCAAGATAGTATTATTTTTAATTCTTTTAAAAATGAAACGATAAAGATTGACTTAACTGATATTAACCAACTAGGTGATACTAAAATAAAAGGGAATTTTATATTGTTTTCTAAAAAAACAATTAAAATATCAAACACCACACAATTAGAAGACGTCTTAATAATAGCACCAAAAGTAGTTATTAAGTCTGGTTTTGAAGGTAATATTCAAATTATCGCAGATCAAAACATTACAATAGAAGAAAATGTAAATTTAAAATATCCTTCAAGTGTTTATTTAAAAAATGATACAAATGAATCTATAGTTACAATTGGAAAAAAATCTAAAATAGCCGGAGGAGTAGTAGTAACAGGTAATACACTAAAAGGAGCTTTAAAAAGAAAGTTAATTATTCAAGAATCTGCAACAATAATAGGAGATGTTTATTGTTACGGAGCCACACAGTTACAAGGCGAGGTTATTGGATCTTTGTATGCAGATAAGATGTTTTTAAAAACAGAAACATCTGATTATGAAAACGTAATTGTAAATGGAAACGTTAATAGAGATAGTTTACCAAAAAAATTTATTAGATTACCTTTGTTTAATACTATAAATAAAACATCAAATTATTCTGTCATTAAAAAATTATAAAAAATTAAAAGCCTCTTCAATAATAGAGTCTGTAATAGCTATTGCAATAATCTCAGTATGTATATTAGTTGCTTTTATGGTTTACGTTAATGTAATAAAACAAAATAATCCTGTTGCATATTATAATGCAAAGCACAAAGTTAATGCACTAATAGAAGAAACAAAAATTACTAAAGATTATAAAAATAATAGTTACGCTTTTGATAATTATTTAGTTAATAAAATAAGCTCCATAAATACAGAAGATAAAACCGTATTGTTAGAATTTAAAATAGTAACAGGTAGTAAATCTTATATTATACATGCTTTAATACCTTTTGAAGATGACTAAGCAATTAAAGGGGTTTACAATTTTAGAAGCTTTAATAGGTCTTATGTTAATGAGTATAATTATAGGACTTATATTTACGACAATAAATTTAATTGGTAAGCAATTGTCGCTTTTTAAAAAAGAAAATACAGAAATTTTAGAGTATAATCTCTTTAATACAGTATTTAAAAATGATCTACATAATAGCAGAGATTATAAAATTAATAATAACCATATTTTGTTAGTTAAATATGATGACACCAAAGTTAGTTATAGTATTGAAAAACCAAATATGATTAGAAAAAAACTAAATGTTTTAGATACATTTAAAATTAAAATAATTGATTACAATTTTAATAACCAATTTAAATCTAATCAAAATATGTTGCATTTAAAGTTACGGTTATTAGATGAAACTATTAACGCAAATTATTTTTTTAATAATAGTGTTTCCAAAATTATAAACACCAAGTTGTTTTAATGAAAATTGATATAAGTACATATAATAAAACACCTAAAAAAAATAAAGATAACTTATTTGATTTTAAGTTGTCGGCCAATATATTAAATCGTTTTTCCGATAAGAAAAAAGAAGAATTTTATAGAGAGTTTTCTACATTAATAAAATCAGGAATAGACTTTAATCAAGCACTTCAAATATTAGCAGAACAACAAAAGTCTATTTTTTTAAAATCTATTTATAAAAAAATTAATAATGATGTCGTAAAAGGGAAAACACTTCATGAAGCTATTAAAAGTCATAAGTATTTTACACCTTATGAATATTATAGTATAAAAATAGGTGAGGAGACAAGAAGTTTAACCACTATTTTAGATCAATTAGAGAAATTTTTCACTAGAAAAATTAGTATGAAACGTCAGATTATTTCTGTCTTGGCCTATCCAGTTTTTGTAATCTTAATAACATTTGGCGTACTGTATTTTATGTTAAATTTTGTGGTGCCAATGTTTGCTTCTTTATTTCAGCAATTTGGTAAAGATTTACCTAAAATAACCATGTTTGTAGTTAAAATATCAAAGCATTTTAATTTAATAATAGGACTTTTTTTATATTAATAGTGTCGATATTTTTAATTAATAAATCTTTAAAAAACAATGATAGGTATCAAAGTGCACTATCTACAATTACTTTAAATATTCCCTTTTTTGGAGGGTTGATCAAAAAAATTTATTTAGCTAGATTTTGTCAGTCTTTAAGTTTATTATTATCAGCTAAAACTCCATTAATTACAGCATTAGATTTAACAGAGAAAATGATTTCTTTTTTTCCTTTAAAAAAGGCTGTAAAAGAAGCTAAAATAGATGTTTTAAAAGGAGGGAGTTTAGCTAATAGTTTAAAAAAGCATTCAATTTTTACTCCTAAAATTATTTCGTTAACAGTTATTGGAGAGCAGATAAATGAATTAGATCAAATGTATGATAGCTTGTCTAACCAATATAATAATGATATTGATCACTCTACTAAACTTATAGGAACAATAATGGAGCCAGTAATGATTATTTTAATTGGAGGAATTGTAGGTTTTATAATGATTGCAATGTACTCGCCTATTTTTGATATGAGTAAAATTTTAGAGCGTTAATTCTTAGTTTTTATTTTTCGCGCCTTTTTAAGTGAATCGTTATATTTTTTTTGTTTTTTGTCTTCCTTTCTTTTTACCCTATGTATGGAGTCATTAATCTTTTTTAAGGTTTTTTCTTTTTTTCTGGTAGCTCTTGTTATAGAATCTTTTCTTTTTACTATTTTGTTAAAAAAAACATTAAGTTTACTCTTTGGTTTTGAAGTGTAAATACTGTCTCCTTTAAAATATGTTGTATCTTTTTCTTTATGGTTAATCCAAGTATTTCTTTTTTCATTCTTCTTGTAAGTTCCAGATATAATTAAAGCACCATCTTTATTATATTCTAAATATTTACCATTTTTATAACCATCTGTCCAATCAACCTTAGTTTTTATATTACCATTGACATGCCAGGTTCTCCATTGTCCTTCTTTTAAACCATAATTAAAGGTTCCACTTTCTGCTAATTGTTTTGTTCTGTAAAACTTATTGAATTCATCATGAAGCGCTAAACCACCTACTTTAGATATAGAATTGTGTACTTGACTATTTTTAAACCAAAAATACTCTTTATCATTGCTGAATTTTTTTATTTCTTTTAAAGAAACATAACAAATGATGTCAAATTCACCATCTCGTATTATTTTTTTGAATATCTGAAGTAATAGATAGCAGTAATGCAGTTAAACTTAATAAAGCTAATGTATTTTTAGTTTTTATGATTTTAAACAAAATGGTTACTTTTAGAAATTTTAACTAAAGTATAAAAAAAGAGAAATACTATATATAGTATTTCTCTTTTTTGTGGAGTCGGAGAGAATCGAACTCTCGTCCAAACAAGTAACCAAAGGGCTTTCTACACGTTTATTCTTTTCTTAGGTTTTCGATTAAAAGCTGGTTAAAGACAACCCACTTTTAACTTATCTTTTTTAGTTTCGAAAAAGCATCAAAGCGCTACTTAATCTATATTGACATTTTCGATGCCTCAAAATGGAACGCCGTCAATCAAGGCTTTCCGGAGACATAAAGCTTGCTCACCTTGTGAGCCGAGGCTTAATCCTACTATAATTCAGATTAGGCAGCTAAAGCGTAGTTATTCTCGCCGATTAAAAAGTTGACTTAGTGTTTTACGAGTTCAAAATCGTTACTCGACGTGCTTACCGTCTAATTAATCTCGCTGTCAAAACCAGTCGACCCCAATTTTAATTAAATTATAAGAATGCAAAATTAATAAAAAGTTTGTTTAACCATGCATTAACTCTTAATTTAGTGCAAACTTTATACCAATTTATATTTAAATGAAATTCGCAATTATAAAAGAACGTAAAAATCCACCAGATAGACGTGTGGTATTTTCTCCTAATTATTTAAAGCAATTAAAAACGAGTTATCCTGAGGCTGAGTTGGTTGTAGAGGCTTCAGATATAAGAGTGTTTAATAATGACCAATATAAACAAGAACATATTACTGTTTCTGAAGACGTTTCGGATGCAGATGTTATGTTTGGTGTAAAAGAAGTGCCAATAGAGGCACTGATTCCTAATAAAAAATACTTTTTCTTTAGTCATACAATAAAAAAGCAACCTTATAACAGAACCTTGTTACAGGCTATTTTACAAAAAAATATTGAGCTTTATGACCATGAAACTATTGTTAAAGAGAATGGAGCACGTTTAATAGGTTTTGGACGCTATGCAGGTTTAGTAGGTGCTTACAATGGATTTAGAGCATTAGGTTTACGTGATGGATTATTTAAATTACCTAAAGTTGAAACTTTAAAAGATTTAGATGAGGTCAAGTCAGAATTAGATAAAATAAAATTACCTAACATAAAAATACTATTAACAGGATCCGGAAAAGTTGCAAAAGGAGCCAAAGAAATTTTAGACTATTTAAAGATTAAGCAGGTTAGTGATGCGTTGTATTTGACGTCTCAATTTACTGAGCCTGTGTATTGCATGATAGATGTTATGGAATACGCTAAACGTAAAGACGGTAAAGTAGGAGACAAGTGGGCCTTTTATAAAGATGCATCTGGTTATGAAAGTAACTTTATGCCTTATGCAAAAGAGACAGAATTTTTTATTGCTGGTCATTTTTATGGCGATGGAGCTCCTTATTTATTTACGCGTGAAGATGCAAAGCATCCTGAATTTAAAATAAATTTAGTAGCAGATATTTCTTGTGATATTGATGGTCCTGTAGCATCAACATTAAGAGCCTCTACAATTGCAGATCCATTTTATGGTTATGACCCAATTACCGAAAAAGAAGTAGCTTATGACTCTGAAAACGCTATAACTGTTATGGCTGTAGATAATTTACCATGTGAGTTACCTAAAGATGCAAGTGAAGGTTTTGGAGATATGTTTTTAAAACACGTTATACCTGCATTTTTTAATAACGACGAACATGGTATTTTAAATCGTGCTAAAATGACAGAAGCCGGTAAATTAACTAAACGTTTTAGTTATTTACAAGATTATGTGGATGGTAAAGAATAAAATTTTAAGATAGGAGTTTTAATACTTGAGATGTTCTATTAAAACAATAACCAAAAAGATATAAATGAAAAAACTTAGATGTTTACTACCAATACTATTGTTAGTATTTGTTTTTGCTTGCGAAAAAGATAACAATACACCATTAAATCAACAACAAGTTGATGCTGCTTTTAGTAACCCTTTTCTAGACAATTTTGGAGGGACAACTACTGCTCGCTTTATGGGTAATGTTATAAATGAATCTGGGAATCCAATTTCAGGAGTACAAATTTCAATAGGAAATTCAATTACATTTACAGATGTTAACGGAGTGTTTTCGGTTGAGGAAGCTACAGTTTATGAAAAGTTTGCCTACATCAAAGCCAGTAAGTCTGGATTTATAGATGGATCAAGGTCTTTACTACCTTCGGATGGCGTGAATCAGGTCAAAATTATGATGCTTGATGCAGAGCCTTTAGCGACTATATCCTCTGGGCAAGAATTTAATATTGGTTTACCAGATGGAACATCAATAGATTTACCAAGTACGTATGAATATCAAAATGGGTTTGCCTATCAAGGAGAGGTTTCGGTTGTATTAAAACATCTTAATCCAGATTATGATACTATGGATTTACAAATGCCAGGAACATTAATTGCTGAAAATGAAAGTGGAGATTTACGCGTTTTAGAAACCTACGGAATGATTGCAGTAGAGTTAATTGCAAGTGATGGAGAAAGTCTTAACATTGCTGATGGTACTGAAGCAACAATATCTATACCTGTTCCTGCTAATGCTGTAAATCCGCCTTTAACAATACCATTATGGTATTTTGATGAGGTCTATGGTTATTGGGTAGAAGAAGGTTTTGCAACTTTAGAAGGTGATAAATATGTTGGTCAAGTGACTCATTTTAGTTTCTGGAATTGTGATGATCCTTTTGCTTCGTCAGAATTGTGTGTTAATTTAGTAAACCAAAATGGTGACCCATTACAAAATACTTATGTGCAATTACAACGTGAGTCAACAGACTGGAACTCTTCTTCCTCTGGTATAACTAATCAAAATGGTAGTGTTTGTGGCTTAATACCAAGTGACGAAACCTTAACGTTAGTACTACCAGATTTTGGTTGTATTGGATATGATTATACACAAAACATTGGACCTTTTTCTGAAGATACTACAATTACAGTTACTGTTGAAGATACCAATGTTATGACTACAAACCTAACAGGTGTTTTTAATAATTGTTCAGGAGAAGCAGCTACCAATGGTTATGTACAATTATTTTACAATAATACGTCAAGTATTATACCTGTTACAGACGGAAATTTAAATCTAGTAATTGATTACTGTGATACAGATCTTAGTTTTAGTGCGCAGTTTTTTGATCTAGAAAATGGTCAAAGTTCTGATGTGGTTACAGGAACATTTACTGATCCATTAACGGACTTAGGTACAGAAATGTCATGTACAGATTTAACAGATAGTGATGCAGATGGAGTCTTTGATTTTAATGAAGATTTAAACGGAAATAATAATCTAGACGATGACGATACAGATCAAGATGGTATTGCAGATTATTTAGATGAAGATGATGATAATGATGGTGTAAATACTGTTGATGAAGATTATGATAATGACGGAAATCCAATGAATGAAGACAGTGATGCAGATCAAATACCAGACTATTTAGATCCTGTTGATGTGGTTACTTTTGGTACAGAGATTTGGGCTAATAATTGTGATAGCTCTAATTTACAATATGATTTGACTGAAACTTATGGAGCAACGTATCCAAATACAGTATTTACTTATTTTGAAACTGAAACAGATGCAGAAACAGGCGCAAACTCTATAATAAATCCTAGTTATTACAATGATTCTAATATGCTTGATATGGTGTTTGTAGTATCTACAAATACTATTTCTGATCAATCATATATTGGACAAATTGATTTATTAGGTATAAATACTATAGATAGTGATCAAGATGGTTTATCAGATTGTGAGGAGTTAACAGGTATTGATGACGTTAATACTGTTTGTAATCCAAATGGTAATATTACAGACCCTAATGCAGCAGATAGTGATGGAGACGGAGTTGATGATTGTCAAGAGGCAATTAATGGAACCGATCCTAACGATCCCTTAGATTTTTAAAGGTTAAATAAGAATAAAAAAGCGTCCTAATTTAGGACGCTTTTTTTGTTTTATAAGTTGATGAGTTTGAAATGTAATAACCAACATACAAAGTTGCTCCAAATACAATCGAAAATATCCAGGCATAATTATATGTTGTTGGATGTAAAATTATGGATGTAATTGTTTCAATTATAGTCCAAGGTTTATTTACTATTTCCCATGAATTAAATCGTAAAAATCTACCTAAGTATACTCCGAAACCAACCAATATAAATAGTATTGGTAGACTTAATGTAACAACTCTCTTTTCGACGTAAGTCTCAAAAATTAAACACATTGTTTTTGTCGATTTGTAAAACAAAATTAGTCCTGTTATCGCAAATACAATAATTATGAGTGTGTCTATCCAAATTAAATCTTGATGGCTATATTTTAAATGAAATAAATCTGTAACTATATATGGAGCATTAGGTAAAAATAGCAACCAAACAAAACTAATTGACAACAACGAAGCTTTATTTATAGTATTATAGGCTGACAAATAGCTACTAATCAAATAAGGAATTCCTGCTAAAAATAAATTCCAAATTAAAAATATGAAATAATATGTATTGGTTAACTTTATCCTAAGTAGTAGTAATACTATGCTAAATGTTGTTAGTAAAATTACAGATTGTATTGTTTTGTATTGGGTAAGTAAAATATGTCTAATAGTTTTCATGAGTCGTGATGTAATTAATGTCAACAAAATAAATAGTTATTATACCAAGTGCATAAGCAATTAAATCTTGAACACTAAAATGACTACCAAGTATTATGGATGTTAGTGTGTTATGTCTTAAATTTAAATAATCTAGTAGGTTGGCAAGTTGGGCAAATTCGATACTAAATGAAATAATTAATGCAATAATAGCTACAGTAATTGTGGACGTTTTAAAGATTGTTTTTATGGCGCAATACACAAGTATTGATGCTAGAAAATCGCCTAGAGTATAACGAATAAATCCACTGTTTAAAAAGTAAGCAATAGCAATTTCTGTAATTAATAAAGTTATTGTTAGGGCAAAAAATATAGAGTTAAATTTTAAAGGCATTATAGTTTTATTTTAGGACCTAAAAATTTAGGCTGTTTGTTTATAATAACATCTATAATGGCTTTTGTTCTGGCTAAATATTCCCTTGCTTTAGTGCGTAATCCATATTTACCTTTTATGTCTTTTGCGTTAAAAGCAATAACATTTAGTTGGTTATTGTTGGCTAAGTATATGGCACGTTCATTATGAAATTGTTGCGATATGATTGTGAAATTGGTTAATCCAAATATTTTATTGGCTCTAACAATAGAGTCTAAAGTTCTAAAACCAGCATAATCTAATACTATTTTGTCTTCCGGAACTCCTAATTGTATTAAATCATGTTTAAAGGTTGAAGGCTCGTCGTAATCAACTCTACTATTGTCTCCACTAATTAAAATAACATCTATTTTCTTGTTTTTAAAGAGTGAAAAAGCAGCCTCTAAACGGTATTTGTAATATAAATTAACACGACTACTTTCTCCAACATATTTGCCTGCGCCTAAGACTAAACCAACTCGGTTTTTAGGGATATCTTCAATAGTATTAAACAGTTTTCCTTCTGCGCTATATTCAATATGAAAGTTTGCCAATATTACAGCAAGTATCATTATAATGGATAGTGTTAATAAACGTTTGATGTAAGTTTTCATTTTGTTATGTTATTAGGGTTTGTAAATATGGTGCTTTTTAATGTTGTTAAAGAATTGTTTAATAAACCTTTATAGTCTAGATTGTAAAAGGAATTAGCCTTTTTTCCAATACTATAAGATTGCTTATAATACGTCCAATAATCTGGTAATATTAGTGTTCCTATGATTATTACACCAAACAAATACAAACTGCGTTTTCCATTACCAAAGCACAGGTATTGCAAAGCAATTTCATCTTGCTCATTGCTGTTGTAGCCAGTTAAGACGTGATAGGCATCATGACGTTCTGCTTTTGGGATTAATTCAAATCCATTAGTATCTAAAAATGCACCCAAATGGTAACCAAAGGTGTGCTGAGGTAATTCTAATAATTGCTGTTTTTTGATATTCCATGGGACATTGCGTTTGAAGTATGTTGTATATATGTATTGTGTGACTTTGAATAGCCAAGCGATGATTTGTTTACGTTTATTTTTCATTTTAAAGTACTTTGTATTTCAAAGTTAATAGTTAAAAAAAGATTATTGTTTTTTAATTAATTTTTCAAGTGCATTAATATGTTTTTTAAATTCGGCTTGGCCTAATTGGGTCACACTATATCGTGTATTAGGTTTACGATCTATAAATTGTTTTTCAACAATTATGTATTCTGCTTTTTCTAAAGCTTTAGTATGGCTGGCTAAATTGCCATCTGTCGCGCCAAGTAATTCTTTTAATGTTTTAAAATCTGCATATTCATTAACCATTAAAACAGACATGATACCAAGTCTAATCCTATGGTCAAATACTTTATTGATGTTAGTAATTATGCTCATTTATTTAATTTCTGCGGTAGCTAAAAATATTACTTATTTTTTACATCATATTTAAAGTGCATATATGTACCATAAATAATATGCATTATTCCAAAACCAATAACCCATAACCAAAAACCATAACCAGGATAAAGGGTGGCGATTAGTCCTAAAATAATTTCGGTAAAGCCCAAATATTTTATTGTACCAATGCTATATTTTGATGCACTAACTAATGCTAAACCATAAAAAATAAGCATTAAACCACCAGTTTGTCCATAGCGTCCTTGGCTAAGTATTATTAAAATATATAATCCTCCAGCTATTAACGGAATTAAAAAATTAAAGATTAAACGTTTTGAGGAGCTATCCCAAATACTTTCTCCGTTTTGTTTTGCCTTTTTTGTTGTTAGAAACATGCCAGTAACAAAACTTAAGACAGCAACCATTATTAAAATTAAAAATACACTTCTAAACACCCAACCGTCTAATGTTAAAGTTCCGTAGCTATATTTTGTGACTAAATAGTAGGTAGCAGTTGCGCCAATTAAAGCATAGATACCTGCTAGAATCCCAGAAAGACCACTTAAAGAAATAAATCTTGAAGATTTATTCATTAAGTTTTTAATCTCATTAATGTCTTTTAAATAATCTTTATCGCTCATGGTAAAAGTACTTTGAATTACAAAGTAACTTTAATTTGTAATAATATACAAGTTAAAAGTTTCTTAATATTCATTTTAACATTTGTGCTTTGGTGTAGTTTATTTTCATAAATTTATCCTTTAACCAATTAAAAAAATATATTATTATGGCATTAACAGGATTACTTTTAGACATCGCAAACATCTCAGGAGGTGTGTTATTAGGATTAGCAACACTTGATAAATGGGATGGTGACGCTAATTTTTTTAATAAAATTGCAGGTGTTTTAGCTCCTTTTCAGACCGTAATTGGAGGCGCATTAATAGTGTTACCAATACTTGGACTATTATCTGGTGGTTTTAGAATTTACGGGATTGTTAGTATTATAGGTGGTTTATTATTGTTAACTCACGTGTTTAGTAAAGTACCAGCTTTAGAAGAAACTTTAAAAAAAGTGTCTGGTGTATTAATGCCTTTTAAAGCTATTATTGGAATAGCTTTGTTAGCTATTGGTGTGTTAAGTTTACTACATATTTTATAGTATAACCATTGAATCCTGCTGAAGATTATATAATAAAGCAACCAGAACCTTATCGTTCTATTTTGTTGCATTTGCAGGTTATTATAGAACACACAATAACAGATTTTGAATTAAAATACAAATGGAGCATTCCGTTTTACTATGTAAACGGAATGCCTTTTTGTTATTTAAACGCCAGTCATAAAAAGCAATTCGTAGATTTGGCTTTTGTAAAAGGAAACCAGATTACAGCATATAAGTCTTATCATATTACTGAAAACAGAAAGAAGATGATGTCTTTAAGGTATCAATCTGTAAATGAAATACAAGATACTGTAATTATTGCTATTTTAAAAGACGCGTTAACTTTGTATTAGTTTTTATAATCTAAAACGTCCACCAATTGAAAATACACGTTGTAAAAACCAAAAGTGTTGTGAAGCACTTTCATTAGCATTACTAGTTGTTCTAATATCTGGCATGTTTATATAGCCACCTCTTAAATCGGTTTGAATAAAAAAGTATTTAAAAAAGGTGAAATTTAGCCCTACACTTGCTGATACTCCATAACCAGATAAATGAAATTCATCATAAGTTTCTTTACCTAAAAGCGTCGTATTGGTTTTTGGGTACAAAGCACCTGCACCAAGACCTTCTGTTATATTTAATTGAAATTTGTCTGTATTATTTATTTTAAATATAGACGATATATCATCAAATCTATTGACTTCTACATATACATAGTTTAATCCATTGGTATGCTCAAATTTTAAGAAGTCCTCAGACACAACATATTCACTGCCATCAAATTCTTGGTTAAATACACTCCCTTCTTCATCTGCAGGAAGGTTAACATAACCTGTTACATTCTGGCTTCGGTTTCTGTTCATTACATATTTCATGTGATCTACACCAAGTGATATATTGTATTTGTCAGAAATAAAATACCCAGCTTTAAAATTGGTTTGTGGTATGGTCATTCTAGTTGGATTAATATAATCTATATGCCAACCTTTAGGTTTGTCTTCAGCAGTAGCGTTTTTAATAGTAAAGTCGTATCCATCACCTTGAAACCTTATGTCAGATTCAGAAAATGTTTCTCTGTTTCCTCCCCAACTGATATAAAATTTTCCTTTATTGTTAGCAGTGTATCTCTGTGTGTCGTTGTTATTTTGGGCAAACGCTAATGTTGAAAACAGCGCAAGACTTAATAATGCTAAATGTTTTAGCGTTATATATTTCATTATAATAAAAAGAAATTTTGGTAATTATAAGCTATTGATTGTTTTTCTGATAGCTACTAGATTGCTTAGTAAATTTTCAAGATTATCTAAGTGTAACATGTTTGCTCCGTCACTTTTAGCATTAGCAGGATCAAAATGTGTTTCTATAAATAAACCATCTACATTATTTACAATTCCAGCACGTGCAATCGTTTCAATCATATCAGGACGTCCACCAGTAACACCAGCACTTTGATTTGGTTGTTGTAACGAATGTGTTACATCTAATACTGTAGGAGCAAATTGACGCATTGTAGGTATACCTCTAAAGTCAACTATCATATCTTGATAACCAAACATTGTACCTCTGTCGGTAATCCAGGCTTTGTCACTTCCAGCATCTTTTACTTTTTGCACAGCATGCTTCATAGCTTCAGGACTCATAAATTGACCTTTTTTAAGGTTAACAACTTTTCCTGTTTTTGCAGCAGCAACAACAAGATCTGTTTGTCTAACTAAAAAAGCTGGTATTTGTAATACATCAACATATTGTGCAGCTTTTGCAGCATCACTAGCTTCGTGTATGTCTGTAACAGTTGGTACATCAAATTTTTCTGAAACTTTAGCTAAGATTTCTAAAGCTTTTTCATCACCAATTCCTGTAAAACTATCAATTCTACTTCGGTTTGCTTTTTTAAAACTACCTTTAAATACATAAGGGATTTCTAGCTTATTGGTAACAGTTACTACTTTTTCAGCAATTCTAAAAGCCATGTCTTCGCCTTCAATAGCGCAAGGTCCACATAGTAAAAAAAGTTTTTACTATCAGTATGTTTTATTTTTGGTATATCTTGAAGTGTCATTATTTAAAATAAATTAGGCTGCAAAGATACGCTAATTTTCAGTAGTTAATAGGCTTGTGTTTGGTCTTAACATTTGCTGGATTTTACTATTGGTATGTTTACGATAATATACAGCCAAACCAATAAAGATTATAATACTGATAATAACAAGGTAAGCAATAGTAAGTAATGTATCGTCAACTTGTAAAATGTCTAAATAAGGAGCAATCCAAAACTTACATCCGATACTGATTAATAAAGCAATAATAATTGAAACACCTAAGATTTTAAAAGCAATTTTATGATATACTTTAGCTATTTGAGCTTTAGAATATCCTAAAAAATGAAGCTGTGTTATGGTTTGTTTGTTTTTTAAAATCAGTAGGTTAATGTTAGTAACTACTAAATAAATGGATAAAAATGTGATTAATAATCCAATGGCTAAAACAACGCTTAAGATTAGTTTTAGGACATAACTTAATTTTGAGTTTTGTACATCGTTTGATAAGTAATTGTAGTTTTTGGATGCTAAAAATTCTAGTAGTTTTGGGTCTGATGGGTTGATGACATCTAATATTATTCTAGAAATTTTACTAGCTTTATTTGGACTAAGCGTTTTATTAGTATGGTTTAAAAACGATTCTGGTACTAATATCGAATTTATTTTTTCTGAAGCATCTAAAATATAAGCTGGATACATTTTGGTTTTACTTGTTCCAGTAAGCTTAAGGTCTATTGGGATTTGTCTTATGATTTTTTCATTAATCTGAGGCATTCCTGTACTTGCTGCGTATCCAAAATTGTATAAGTTTATATAGTTTTTAGGAATTATAATTGGGACTTCTCTGTCTCCTGGTTGCCATTTCCAATCGTCACTTTTTATATCGATAAATTGATCTCCAACAGCTTCTAAAAACATTTCGGTTGATATACCTGTGTAATTAGGTAGAGTTACACTTGCTAAAACACGGTAAGTACCATGTGTAAAGCCACCTGTTTTATTAATAAAAGGTTGTTGTTGTAGCTCTTTAATTTCTTGATCTGTAAATGCATTATCACGTCCTAAATCTTTATAAATTATTAGGTTTTGATTGCCTAATAAATCGTTTTCAGAATTGAATACTGAGCGTGTGTCTACAAATAATTGAATAACTATTAATAGTATTGCTAAACCTAAACTAGAGCTTAATGCAAAAAAGATAAGCTGAGATTTATCAACTTGTTTTTTTAATAGTGTATCAATCATAATAATAAGGTTTTAGTATAATTGATGTTGTAAGTGTCTCCTAAACTAGCAACAATTAGGGTTGCTTGATTGGCTTCTGCTTGTTGGTTAACTAAATTAACAGCATTTGTAATTTGTGCTTTATCAATATGGCTAAAAGGCTCATCAAGTAGTAATAGTTCAAAAGGTTGGCATAAAGCCCTAACAATTGCGACACGTTGTTGCTGTCCATAAGATAACGTATCTGCTTTTTTATTAGCTAATTGATCGATGTCTAATTGTGCTAACATTGCTAAGATTTCGGTTTCAGTTTTATGATTAGTTAAAGTGTTTTTAAGTTGAATGTTTTCCATAGCTGTTAACTCTGGAAATAAACGTAAACCCTGAAACACAATTGCTATTTTGTTTCGTCTTAAAGATGTCCAATCGTTTTCTGACAATGAATCTATAGCAGAATTATCAAATTGTATGGTACCCGAAAATTTATTGTTTAATCCATAAAGGAAATTAAAAAAAGAACTTTTTCCGCTTCCTGAAACTGCTTTGACTAGATATTTTGAATTTGGGAGTAGTTCAAAATTTTTACTCCAGACTTCTGATGAAGCTGGAGTAAAAAAATCTGGTATTATAGATTGTATGTTTATATGCACTTAAGCTTGTATTAGTTAGTTGTTTCTTCAACTTCTTCTATCTCAATAACCTCTTCAGTCATTTCTTCTTGTTCTTTTTTTAGATCATCTTCAAATGTACTCATAGTTTTAGCTAATTCGTCACCATATTTGATAGATTGTATTAACGAGTTTTTACCACCTTTAGTGTATAGGAAAGACTCACTACCATCAACGTCTACAAAATAATGAATTTCACCATAATATTTTTCATATAGTTTATTACTTGTTTCGGATAATTTACTCATTGCATTATTACTGTCGTATGCGTTATAGCGACCATAAGGATTGAACATGTTACTTAATGAACTTGAAAAGTCATTAGTAATTGCTCCAATGTTTCCTTTAGAATACACATACATTGAGTGTGATAATTTGTCTTTATGTTTAAAATCTGACATATTATTAGTTAACTGACCATTATTTTTCATTTGGCTAGCACGTTCTTCATCATTAGTAATCAAAATTAAATCGTCAGTAATTACCACAAAAGCTTCGTTGTCTACTCTATAATAATCTTTACTAATTTCTTGTAAAGGCGCTCCTTTTTCTTTAATAAGACTTAAAAAGTTTGAAACTTTAGATTTATCTTTAATAGCAATTGCACCATACATGTTTGGTACTTTTTTGTCTATTAATTTATAAGACTCTTCACCTGAATAATAATTATAACTGTAAACCGAATCTTTTACTGTTTTACCTTCTGTTAAGGCAAACATTATAGTTTCGTCAAATAACGCAGTAAAGTCAGAAGTAGTCATTCCAATTTCTTTAGACGCTTCACGATCTGATCTTTCCATGTTTTTTTTAAGTTCTTCTCTAACTTGAACTGGAAGTAATTTATTGTCTTGAAGGCTAACAATATGCTCATAAAATGCTTCAAAATCAATGGACATTTTTGTCACAACCAATGGGTCGTTAGGTAATGCATTTAGCATAGGTTTGCTGTATGATGTAGTCATATACTTGTCATAAGCTATTAAAGATTTGATATCATTATTTAATTTTAGCTTAGTATCTGTATGTAAGTGGTCGTTTTCAAAACTTCCGTAATAAGTAATGTTATTGTTTTCTAAATCAATATCAAATCCAGAGAAGGTATTTAGTATACCATTAAAAGTATCTCCTAAAGGTGTAGAGGTTACATGAAGACCAATGTCTTGCTTTGTGTCAAAAAAGTCATCAAAATAGTTGGTTGCTAAAATAGACTCTTGTCTCTCTAGGTCTGTTAAATCTTTTAATTCTGCAGCAGCATAATTATTAGCGCCAATAATTAAAGCAGTTTTATCATTATAACCAATAGCAAACTCTCTGTTAGAATATACTGTGTAAGCATTGTTTTTACCAACATTGTCTTCTTTTTCTAGATTATCTAACTTATCTATAATTGGCTTAATAAAGGCTTCAAATGATGCAGCATCTTTGATAGGTAGTATTAAACCACCAACTCCAGACATTCTTTTAAAAGACCCAAAACCTAAGATGTATTCTTTTCTAAAAGTGTTGTTAATATTGTCTTGTGACATTAATTGATCTACAAATTCTTTGATTTCTTTAGGTGCTTTATCTTCAATTATGGTATTTATGCTTAGTTTGCTAAAGTCTAAATCTTGACTTTTCTTTGATAAAGACTCTAAGTTAATATACATTACACCAATAGCGTCTTTAGGTACAAGGTAAGCTTCGTCAATGGTTTTGCTACAACTTGCAAACAAAAAGGTGATGGTAAGAAGGGATAATAATTTTTTCATTTTTTAAGAATAAAATTTGGATATTGATTAATATGTCAACAAAACTAATAATATAATATTTTTAACAAAATAAATATCAAACCATTACCTTAAGTTAACATAACTATCTGTGTGTCTTCTTATAAAAATGTTACATTTATTTTTAAAAATTTATCAAAAAAAATTAAGCTGTTTTTTCGATAAAAATTAAGTACATTTGCACGCTTAAAATAAGGCACAATTATGGCTAATATCAAAAACATTGCAATTATTGCACACGTTGACCACGGAAAAACAACGTTGGTTGATAAAATTATGTACCACTGTCAATTGTTTCGTGAAAACGAAAACACAGGAGACTTAATTTTAGATAATAACGACTTAGAACGTGAAAGAGGAATTACAATTACTTCTAAAAACGTTTCTGTTATATACAAAGACACTAAAATTAATATTATTGACACACCTGGTCACGCCGATTTTGGAGGAGAAGTAGAGCGTGTATTAAACATGGCAGATGGTGTTGTGTTATTAGTTGATGCTTTTGAAGGACCAATGCCTCAAACGCGTTTTGTATTACAAAAAGCGATTGACTTAGGTTTAAAACCATGTGTGGTAGTAAATAAAGTTGATAAAGAAAACTGTACTCCAGATGAAGTACATGAAAAAGTATTTGACTTAATGTTCGAGTTAGGAGCAGAGGAGTGGCAGTTGGATTTTCCAACAGTTTACGGTTCGGCTAAAAATAACTGGATGAGTGAAGATTGGAAAGTTGAAACTGATAACGTTGAGCCATTATTAGACATGGTTGTAGAGCATGTACCTACACCTAAGTTTGATGAAGGAACAACACAAATGTTAATCACATCTTTAGATTTCTCTTCTTTTACAGGTCGTATCGCGATTGGTAGATTACAAAGAGGTGAATTAAAAGAAGGGCAACAAATCTCGTTAGTTAAAAGAGATGGTACTGTTGCTAAAAGTAGAGTTAAAGAACTTTTTATATTTGAAGGTTTAGGACGTAAACGTGTAGAAAGTGTACAAGTAGGAGATATTTGTGCAGTTGTAGGTATTGAAGGTTTTGAAATTGGAGATACTATTGCAGATATTGAAAACCCAGAAGGTTTAAAATCTATTGCAATTGATGAGCCTACAATGAGTATGTTATTTACTATTAACGATTCTCCATTCTTTGGTAAAGACGGTAAATATGTAACGTCTAGACACATTAAAGATCGTTTAGAAAAAGAATTAGAGAAAAACTTGGCGCTTAGAGTAGGAGAAACTGATACTGCTGATAAGTTTATGGTTTTTGGACGTGGTGTATTACACTTATCTGTTTTAATCGAAACAATGCGTCGTGAAGGTTATGAGTTACAAATTGGACAACCACAAGTAATCATTAAAGAAATTGATGGTGTTAAATGTGAACCAGTTGAAGAATTAACTATTGACTTACCAGAAACAGTATCTGGAAAAGCTGTAGAATTTGTAACATTACGTAAAGGAGAATTATTAAGTATGGAAACTAAAGGAGATCGTATGATCTGTGAGTTTTTAATTCCTTCTCGTGGTATTATAGGTTTACGTAACCAATTATTAACAGCAACTGCAGGTGAAGCTATTATGGCACACCGTTTTAAAGAGTACCAACCATTAAGAGGTGATATTCCTGGACGTATATCAGGATCATTAATATCTATGGAAAACGGTAAAGCAATTCCTTATTCTATTGATAAATTACAAGATAGAGGTAAGTTTTTTGTTGAACCAGGAGAAGATATTTACGAAGGTCAAGTAATCGGAGAAAACTCTCGTCAAGATGATATGGCTGTAAACATTACTAAAGCTAAAAAGCAAAGTAACGTACGTAGTTCTGGAGCAGATGATAAGGCTAAAATTGTACCAGCTATCAAGTTTAGTTTAGAGGAAGCTTTAGAATACATACAAAAAGATGAGTATGTTGAAGTTACACCAAATCACTTGCGTTTACGTAAAATCTGGTTAACAGAAAACGATCGTAAAAGAAACAAGATTGCATAACATTTGAAACCAATACAGTTACCAAATCCAACACTTAGACGTGTAGTACACTCTAAATATATTGATATTGTTGGTGTGGTTTTGGTAACTGTTATCTGTTTTTACAGAGGTTTTCATGAAACTATATATTATCAAGGAGGTATCCAATTTGGGGTACCTCTTTCTAGTTTTAGTGACTACATATCTAAAGGCGCTTTTCCAATTGGTTTATTGTCTACATTAGGTGCTGTAGTGTCTTTACTAGCAGCAAGAATGATTGTTAAACAACAAAATCTAGGTAATTTAATAGGTGTTTTTACAACCGTTAATTCCGGAATAATAGATTATTTGTTTGGTAATCACTCTGCTATTATTACCTATCCATTAACTTTTATTATAGCTATTTTAGCTACAAAAAAATGGAGCGAAGGTGAGCAAGTAAAAAAAGCAGATGCTAAGTATTGGCTGCTAATTGCTTTGGCTTTTATAGTGTCTTATACACTTGTGTTTTTAGGGTTTTATTGGTTTGGAACTAATATTAAAAATCAGTTTTTTAAGCATACAGTAGCTATAATATTTGGTATATCATTGGTTGGAAATATAAGTACAGCCTTTAAATATGAGCAAACCTTTTTAACTTGGTCCTTTTATAATTTAGCACAAATTATAAAAAATGTAATTCAAGGTAATATTGCAAATATTGTAAAATATGTGTTTTATATTATAAACTCAACCCTTACTTTTTTTGATTGGCGTTTAAATGGAGATATAAAACAAAATCCAAACGTTAAATAGTATCTATTTTTTAAAAGCATTATTACATTGTTTATATTTACAAAAAACAAACAATGTATAGTCTTTATTTTGATCCAGGTTTAGGTGCAATGATTATTCAGTCTATTGTGGCAGCAGTAGCAGCAATCCTGCTATTTTCAAAAAACATTTTGTATAAAGTCAAAGCCTTTTTTGGGTTAGCTAAAAAAGATAATGATGATTTGTTTGACGATATAAATGTTAAAGAATCTGATACAGATAACACAAGTAACTAGTGACCAATATAACTAATCATACTGCGTCCTATAAAGATCCCTCTGGTTTTGTTTTTCTTGAAAATGGAATTATTAAAAGACAAATTAATCCTATTTACTTTAAGCAATATCTAGCCTTAAAAGATTCTGGTTTTTTTAAACAGTTATTTGATAATCAATTACTAGTTAAACACGACGAAGTTTTTTCGTCTTCAGAAAAAATAGTCTTACAACCAGAACAAATCTCTTTTATTACTTACCCTTATGAGTGGAGTTTTAATCAATACAAAGCGGCAGCATTATTAACTTTAAAGCTTCAGAAATTTGCTATTGAGCATGGATTTACTTTAAAAGACGCTTCTGCATTTAATGTTACTTTTAATAAGGGTAAAGCTGTTTTTATAGACACGTTGTCTTTTGATTTTTATATAGAAAACTCACCTTGGAGAGCTTACAAGCAATTTATAACTCATTTTTTAGGACCATTAGTTTTAGCACATTATCATGGCTCACAGTCTTTAAAACTTATAAGTAATTTTATGGATGGCATTCCTCTTAAAATGTTAGCTTCTATGCTTCCGTTTAAGACTAAATTGAATCCTTTTTTGTATTCAAATATTCATCTTTTAGCCAAGTTTGAAGATAAGCATAACCAAGATTATAAAGGAGAAACAAAAGCAAGCACATTAAGTAAAAAAGCACAGTTAAATATTGTACAAAGCCTGTATGATTATATAAAAAAGCTGAATTTAAAAGAAAGTAGCGAATGGGGTAATTACTATAAAAAGATTAATTATAGTGATAGTTCATTCGACTTTAAGTCAAAAATAATTAACCAATGGGTTGATAATTTAAACACTAAAACACTTATAGATATTGGTGGTAATGATGGCACTTTTGTTAGAAAAATAAAAGCATCATTGCAACATGCTTTAGTTTGTGATATGGATAATAATGCTGTAGACCACAATTTTAAACTTATAAATACAAATAAAGATAGTTACATCACGCCTTTTGTTTTAGATGTTTTAAATCCTTCAGCAAGTATAGGTTTTAATAATTTAGAGCGATTTTCGTTTTTAAAAAGAATCAAAGACTTTGCTCCTGATACGACATTGGCTTTAGCTGTAATACATCATATGTCATTAAGCGGAAATGTTAGTTTTGACATGTCTGCTAGGTTTTTTGCTTCGTTTTCAAAAGATTTTATTATTGAATTTCCTAAACGAGAAGATTCTTGGGTACAACGTTTATTAAACAGCAAAACCGATTTTAAAGCGTATTTTGATTTTTATAATGAAGATAATTTTGAAAATAGTTACAAAAATTATTTTCAAATTTTTGAAAAGCAACACATCGTAGACACACATCGTGTGCTATATTTAATGAAAGTTAAATGAAAAAAAGTATTCTGAAATTTGTAAATAGTGAAGCAGATTACCCCGTTATTGTAGGTTTAGCTTCAGGATTATATCCAATGTTTTACTATTATAATTCAAATTTCACTCAGGTTAATTCATTGTATCAATTTTTCTTTTTTTATTAGTTTATTTAGTCTTTCCTGTAATTGTAATGCTAAGTATGTCTTTTTTTCTAATAAAAACAACTTTTTTAAAGACATATAATAAGCAGTTATATTTAGGTTTTAACATCTTATGGTTTGGTTATTTGTTAATGATTAGTTCGGTAGGAACTAGTTTTAAATATTTATTTTTTATTGCATTATTATCAATAATTTGTGCAATAGCTTTTGGTAAATATTTAAAAAAAATAGTGGTGTTTCAATTATTATTAGCATTACTGTCAAGCGTTATGCTAATACCAATACTATTGAGACATTTATCTTATAGTAATCAGTGGTTAGATCAACCAGATGCTATTAAAAATGTGACTTTTAAAACCAAGCCAAACATTTATATGATTCAAGTGGATGGTTATGTAAATGTAGATGTTTTAGATAAAGGGTATTATGATTTTGATAATTCAAATTTTAATAATTACCTAAAAACTAATGGCTTTAAAAACTATAAAAATTATAGGAGTAATTATTTCTCTACTCTAAGCTCGAACAGTTCTCTTTTTGCTATGAAACATCATTATTATTCTGAACCTGTAAAAGCTTTTAATGAATTGATTAATGCTAGACAAATAATAGTAACTGATAATCCTGTTTTGCAAATTTTAAAAAAGAACAATTATAAAACTCATTTATTGTTAGAGCATCCTTACTTTTTAGTAAACAGACCAAAAATGGGATATGATTATTGTAATATTAATCCTAGTGAGATTGCCTACAATGATAAAGGGTTTTCGGTTAAAAAAGAAGTGTTAAAAGATTTGCAGCAGGTGCTGTCCCAAGAAATGGTGTCACCTAGTTTTTATTTTATTGAAAAACTTTTACCATCACATATAACAAATATGTCTGCAGATTGGGCTAATAAAAAGTCAGAAAGAATAGCTTATTTAAATCGTTTAGAAGAAACTAATCTTTGGCTAAAAAATGCTATTGAAATAATAGAAAACAAAGACAAAAATGCGTTAATTATAATTAGTGCAGATCATGGAGGATTTGTTGGCTTTAATAATACCAAGGAGTCAGCAACAAGGGTAGACGATAAGGAATTAATTTATTCTATTTATAGCGCTATGTTGTCTGTAAAATGGAATGATCAATCACCAAATTTTGATTATAAATTTAAAACACCAGTTAACTTTTTAGGATTTTATTTTCTTACCTAAGTCAGGACGAAAAACACCTTAATTATCTAGAGGAAGACAGTAGTTATATTATTATTGATAAAGGTGCTCCATTTGGAGTCTATAAATATATTGATGCAGAAGGAAATACCGTGTTTAGTCCATTATCTAACTAAAAGTAATTTAAATGAAGATTAATTAGTATTTTCGATTTCTTAATAAAAACAGCTGTTATTTACACGATACAACCATATAAGCAGGATCAATATTCTATTTGGAATACTTTTGTTTCAAAGTCAATAAACGGAACATTTCTTTTTAATCGTGACTTTATGGAATATCATAAAGATAGATTTACAGATTTTTCGTTGATGATTTATAAAAACGAAACTCTAGTAGCATTACTTCCTGCTAATAAAAGTAATGATAGTATTTATTCTCATCAAGGTCTAACTTATGGAGGTTTGGTGTTTCTAAATAAAACACAAGTAAATTTTGTTTTTGATGTTGTAGAGGCTTTAAAAACGTATTTTAAATCACAACATATTAATTGGTTTTATTGTAAATTAATTCCTCAGATATATTATAAAGTTTCAGCTAAATATTTAGATTTTGTATTGACTAGAAAAGCGATGTTAAAAAGTAGAGCGCTAGTATTGGCAATAGATTATTCTCAACCATTACAAATACATAAAACTAAATTAAAACATTACAAAAAAGGAGAGATTTATAATTTTGAAATTGTTGAAACAAAGTCGTTTACCTCTTTTTGGAATACGGTTTTGTCTCCAAGGTTAAGAGAGAAGCATAATGTAAAACCTGTGCATACATTAAAAGAAATTGAAAAATTAAGTGATAATTTTCCTGATAATATCAAGCAATTTAATATAATTAAAGATGGAGAATTGTTAGCAGGAATAACGATTTTTGAAACAAAAAATGTAGTTAAATCTCAATATGGTGCAACTACAGGTCCTGGGGAAAAATATAGAGCATTAGATTATCTCTTTTTATATTTAATTGAAAAATATAAAGCTGAAGGTAAAGAATACTTCTCAATGGGAACTGTAATGGATGATAGTGTGCTTGGCATAAATGAAGGACTTTTAAAACAAAAGGAAGAGTTAGGTTGTCAGATATATTTTCAGGACACTTTTAAAATGAATTGTAATGATTAAATTTTTAGACTTACATAAAATTAATCTTCGATTTGAAACCGATTTTAAAGATCAATTTACATCCTTCTTAAATTCTGGACATTACGTTTTAGGAGAAGGTGTTTTAAATTTTGAATCTCAGTTTGCTACGTATTGTAACATTAAACACTGTGTAGGTGTTAGTAGTGGTCTAGATGCTTTAATATTAATTTTTAAAGCCTATATAGAATTAGGTAAACTACAAATAGGAGATCAGGTTTTAGTGCCAGCAAATACCTATATAGCATCAATAATTTCAATTTTAGAAGTTGGATTAATTCCTGTGTTTGTAGATCCAGAAATAACAACCTTTAATTGTAGTGCTGATCAATATAAAAAACACATCACTAAAAATACAAAAGCTATTTTGATGGTTCATTTGTATGGACAATTAGCAAATGCTAAAGCTATTTTAGAATTAGCAGAAAATAATAATTTATTATTAATTGAAGATGCTGCACAAGCACACGGAGCAAAAGATAGTCAAGGCGAATTAGCAGGTAGCTTAAGTCATGCTGCAGCATTTAGCTTTTACCCAAGTAAAAACTTAGGTGCTTTAGGTGAAGCAGGTGCGATAACAACAAACGATAGCGCATTAGCTACAGTAGTGAAACAATTACGTAATTACGGAACAATATCTAAATATAAAAATGAAAGATTAGGTGTAAATAACAGATTAGATGATGTGCAAGCACGATTTTTATCTGTTAAATTACAAGCCTTAGACCAAGACAATCAAAATAGAAAAACAATAGCAAAGCGTTATTTAGTTAATATCAAAAACACTAAAATAACGTTGCCTTTTTATGATGGTTCGGATAATCATGTGTTTCATTTGTTTGTGGTTTTAGTAGAGAATAGAAAAGAATTTATGGACTACCTTGAAGCTAATTTAGTACAAGCTGCAATACATTATCCAGTACCACCACACAAGCAAAAAGCACTTGGTCGATTTAATGATTTAAAACTTCCAATAACAGAAAAAATTCACGACACTTGTGTTAGCTTGCCAATTAGCCCAGTAATGAGTGAAGATCAAGTCAATAAAATAATAACTATAATTAATAATTATTAATTGAAAAAAATCCTAGAATACATAAGTAATAATGTTCTGGTTAAAGTTGCTTCGCTTAATTCAGTCTCTGTTATCATAAAAATAATAGCAGGATTTATAACTTCTAAATTTATTGCAATTTTTGTAGGGTCAGAAGGTATGGCTTTAGTTGGTAATTTAAGAAACTTTGTAGGATCTGTACAATCATTATCTATTTTAGGGCTGTATAAAGGTGTTGTAAAATATATAGCCGAGTTTAAAAATGATGTTGTGCAACTTAGTAAAACATTATCGACTGTTTTTTACTTAGGATTTATAATGTCGCTTTTAACATGTTTTATAGTATATTTTAAGGCAGACTATGTAAATGAGTTAATATTTACAAAAGATAACAATTATGCTTATGTCATTAAGATTTTTGCTGTAGCGTTACCGTTTTATGCGTTAAATATGTTTTCTTTTTCAATCTTAAACGGATTTTCAAAATATAAATATTTAATAGTATTCAATATTTTTGGACAAGTTTTAGGTGCAATAGTTACAATATTATTGATTTGGCTAGAACAGATAGATGGCGCTTTAATAGCTGTTGTTACAACTGAGTCATTAATATTCTTGATAACAGTAGTCGGTATTTTAAATCGACGTAATGTAACTACATTAATTAAAGCTAGTAATTTTAGCTTTAGTTTTGCTAAAAAATTGGGTTCTTATTCTGGTATGGCTTTGTTTTCTGCAATAATATTACCAGTTGTAGCTATTTTAATTAGAACCTATATTATCGATAATATAGGTTTGAAGGAAGCTGGTTTTTGGGAAGCAATGAATCGTATCTCTAAGTATTATTTATTGTTTATCAGTTCGTTATTGACTTTGTATATCTTACCAAGATTTTCAGAGATTGATAACATAAAGGAGTTTAGAAAAGAAGTTTTTAGTTTTTATAAAACCATCATTCCAATTTTTGCATTAGGGTTAATTGTAATTTATTACTTAAGACATTTTATTGTTAGAGTTGTTTTAACAGAAGAGTTTATGCCTGTTCAGGATTTGTTTTTTTGGCAATTATTAGGAGATTTTATCAAGGTTTTGTCAATTGTTATAGCTTATCAGTTTTTAGCAAAACGTATGTTTTGGCATTATATAATAACCGAAGCATTTTCAGTAGTAGTGCTTTATTTTACAAGTAAAATTTTAATAGACGAGTTTGGATTAGTTGGTGCTAATATGGCGCATTTTGTAACCTATGTATTGTATTATGCAATAATATTATTGATTTTTTACTCGTCGTTATTTGGTGTCATACCTGAAAAAAATGTAGAATAAAACGTTAAGCATTCTTCCATGTCTGGACGTATTGCTTAGCTATAGTTTTATAGTCATGATTTTTAAGTACAAAAGCGTGTGCATTTTTCGAAATAGTTTCAATTTGACTAGGATTGAGAATTAACCATTCTAATTTTTGTACTAAATAATCTACATCAGGAAGTGCATTTATTGCAATTGTGTTAGCTTCAATATTATAGTAATCTAACCATTCTTTTTCTGCACCTGTAAATACAACTTTACCCTTAGCCATTGCTTCTAATGCGTTGTAGCCTTGGTCAAATCCAAACACTTGATCTAAAATAATATGTGCACTATTGTAAGAGTTAATGTAGGTTTTGTAGGGTACGTTTTCACTAGATAAGATTGTTACTTTATCAGGATGTTTGGATTTAATAATAGTTAGTGCTTTTTCAAAATAAATATTTCCTTTTTTAATTTTTGATAATTTATTTATACCATGAAAAATTACAATTTTGCCTTTAGTGTTTAAAGGATGATAATTTATAATATCTATGTTTATTGGATTAGGAATCAATCCTAAATAATGTTGATGAGACTGCATGGGTAAATGATAGTCAATATCTGTTGCAATAGTACCATAGCTGTTTATTATAATAAAATCATGTAATTTTTTATAAGAATCTGAAAGGTATTTAAGTGAGTAATTATATTTTCCTTTCAACGATTTATCCTCTAAATATGGCGTCAAAATAGAATATTTAATCCTGTTTTGTAAGTAATACTTTATGGTAATATAGTCATCTCCACAGCAGAGTAAAAACAGTTTTCTATTTTGAGTTTTTAATTGCTTTAAAAGTCTAATTTGTTGTTTTGGATTGACATGTAATGCGTCTTCGTTAATTAACTGTACTACATCGTAGTTTTTTAATTTAGGAAGCTGTTTTTTAAAACGATAAGCATTTTCAACTGCTATAAAATTGAGTCTAAAGAATCTGGTGAACATTTTATTTAAAAACGAAAATAGTCGTACATTTTTAAGCTTTGAAGAGATGTCAATATCAACATCATAATTTTTAAATCCATCACCAGAAGCAATTATTGTAACTTCATGTCCTAAAGCGACCAACCCTTCTTTTAAAGAGTTATGGAGTCTACTGTATTCCCCAACTAATAAAATCCTCATTTATATTTTATACATTTGTTTCAAAGATAATTTTTAATGGGTAATGCTGAAATAAAAGATGTTAATTTAGAGTTGCTAATTGCAACAATGAATCGGTCATCTTTGCATTTTTTAGCAGATTTGTTTCCGTTTAGTGACTACAGAAATTTTAATATTTTAATAGTTAATCAAACTACAGAAGCTAACCTATTACATTCAGATATAGAAAACATAAAGGTTGTTAATAGTTTTGAAAAGGGATTGTCCAAAAGTAGAAACCTTGCAATTTTAAAGGCAACAGGAGATGTTTGTTTGTTTGTAGACGATGATGTTAAATTCAAATCTAATTTTGATTATTTAATTTTAGAGGCTCATTTACAAGATATGCAAGCTGCTATTATAACTTTTAAAATGGAAAACTTTGATGGAGAGTTATTCAAAGCCTATCCAAAAGTTTCGAAGCATGATTTAAACTCTATTAAGTCTGTAAACTCTGTAGTGATTTCCTTTAAAAGAGGAAAAATTCTATCAAGTAATTTATTGTTTGATATCAATTTTGGTTTAGGGTCTATATTTGAAACAGCAGACGAGTATATCTTTATGCGTGATGCTTTAAAACTTAATCTAAAATCTCGATTTAAACCTGAAATAATTTTGTCGCATCCTGTATTTAGTTCCGGACAATTAGATGCTACTGATAAAAATATTTTTGGCGTGAGTGCCTTGTTTTGTAAGTATTATGGAGTTTTTTCATGTTTTAAATTACTACATCACCTATATTTACTTTTTCATCAAAATAAAATTACTACAAGTCAAATTTTTAGAAAATTTAAAGTAGGTTTATCAGGAATAAAAAAATATAAATCGCTAAAAAAATAAATATGGCTAATAACGATGATGTTGTTCTAATTGAAATTCCTAAAGTGAAAGACGCTAGAGGAAACTTAGCTATTGTTGAAAAAGATATTTTGCCTTATAAAGTAAACCGTGTTTATTATTTATATGACGTACCTAGTGATGCGTTTAGAGGAGGTCACTCTCATAAAGCACAATATGAGTTTTTAATTCCTGTAAGTGGTAGTTTTGATGTTATTTTAAAAGATGGTAGTGCGACCAAAACTATAACTTTAAATAAGCCCGACAAGGGGTTGTTAATAGTACCTGGTATTTGGAGAGAACTTGAAAATTTTTCATCAGGATCCGTTTGTCTCGTATTAGCCTCTGATGTTTATGAAGAGTCCGACTACATAAGAGATTTTAATCAATATTTATCACTTAAAGGCTGATAAATAAACGTTGTTTTTTATTAATAAATTTTGAAAACGTTTTAGCATTATTAATATAAATCTAGGACAATGTAATACCAAACGTTGCTTTATGTTAAGATGGTTTTCATTGATGTTTTTAATTAGTATTTGGGCTTTGTCGTAATCTTTATTAAATTTATATCTTATAGCTAATGCGTAGCGTTTTATATCTAAATAGCGTTTTAAATCTGGGTTGTTTTTTTCATTCTCTTTATATTGATTTATTAAATATAATCTATTATCATTTAAGTTGCTGTTTGATAGGCTATTTGGGTCATAAAAATTATAAAGCATTGTAACAGTAGGGTTAAACGCAATTTTTCCGTTTAGACCAAATCTAATCCATAAGTCTATATCTTGACCAGTTATTAAAGAATTGTTATAAGCGCCTATTTTAAAAAAGACATCTTTTTTAAATGCTACAGAAGATGAGTGAGGTATATAATTAATAACATTTGCTTTGAAAAAATTATCAATTATAAGGCAGTCAGTGTCGTATTTAAAATTGAATCTTGCAGGTGTTATAAATCCGTCATTTCTTTTTATTTCATAATTATTACAAAATAGAATGGCATCTTTACATTTAGTAATTGTTTGTTTTAATGCTTCAAGATGATTATTCCTCCATAAATCATCAGCATCTAAAGTTGCTATGTAATGACCTGTTGATAATTTTATGGCATTATTTCTAGCAACAGAAACACCTTGTTTGTCTTGATGTGTCAACTTAATTTTATTGCTGGCTAGGCTATTTACAAGATTGATGCTATTGTCTGTTGAGCCATCATTTACTATGATAATTTCAAAGTCTTGAAACGATTGATTTAATACGGCTTTAAGGGTCTTTAAAATGTATTTTTCTTTGTTATAAAGCGGAATAATAACAGAAAAGAAAGGACTCATTTTTTACGATTTATATAACAAAAATAACTAATTCGAAATAAATCAAATAGAAATAATGAAGGGTGTTTGGATGTCAAATTACGTTTTGTAATGGTGTTTATTAAAGGGAAGCTATAGCCTAATAGGTAGGTGACTTTAAGACGATTTAAAGTTGTGTAATAATTTAAAAACGGAATAAAATCTACTTTAATCAAATCTGTTTTGTAAATATAGTTAAGATTTTCTAGCCCTTTTTTTGTTTTATCTATAAATACGTTGCTAATATCAACATCACCATGTAAAATAGGGTTGTCAATATGTTTTACATTTGCTTTTATTAAACTAGCTTTATAAGCAAATAAAGTGTCTTCATGACCATATTGACAAAGTGTTTTTTCAAAACCAATAGCTTTAAAAATAGCTTTAGTCATTAGTGTGTTATTACAAAACATACATTTGTATTGGTTTTGTCTTCTTTGTTTAGCAGTTAAATCTTCTCGTTGTTTACCGTATTTCCATCTTAATTTACGTTTGTTTTGGACTTGTTCTGGGTGAATTCGTCCACCATAAATAATATCTATATTGTTACTTATGCTTTTGTAAACGTTTATGATGTATTGATCAGAAATGATCAAGGAATCTCCATCAATAAATAACAAGTATTCATATTGTGCAGCCTCTGCTAGTAAATTTCGGTTGTTGCTTAATCCTACGTTAGAGGTAAGAGTTTTAAAAGTAACATTTTCTAAAGTGTTGAGAGTGTTATTAGTTAAAATTGTTTCACCTTTAGATCCATCATCATAAATAATAATTTCAAAACAATTTTTATGAGATATAAGTTGTTGGTGTAAGCTATTAACCAACTTTGTGACGTCGTAATTATAAGTTGGGATTAATATAGATAACATGTAAACTTCAATTAGGATTTACGTTGCACAACCTCAAAAACCTTATTATCATCACATTTTAAAGTTTTACTTGGATATTTTAGCAATAATGCATAATCATGAGTCGCCATTAAAATGGTATTACCGTTTTTATTAATGTCTTGTAGTACTTCCATGACTTCAATGCTGGTTTGTGGATCAAGATTACCAGTGGGTTCATCGGCTAAAATAAGTTCAGGGTCATTTAACAAAGCACGAGCAATAGCAACACGCTGTTGTTCTCCTCCAGATAATTCATGAGGGAATTTAAAACCTTTAGTTTTCATGTCAACTTTATCAAGTACAGATGCTGCACGTTCATTCATTTTAGTCTTATCTTTCCAGCCAGTAGCTTTTAAGACAAATAATAAATTATCATTTATAGTACGATCTGATAAAAGTTTAAAATCCTGAAATACAATACCAAGTTTTCGTCTTAAAAACGGAATTTCTTTTTCCTTTAAACTTGGTAAATCAAAGTCGACAATATAACCTTTACCTTGTGTTAGTTTTAAATCACCATAAAGCGTTTTCATAAAACTACTTTTACCAGAACCAGTTTTACCAATTAAATATACAAATTCACCTTTTTTAACTTCCAAGTTAACGTCAGATAATACAAGACTTTTACCTTGAAATATTGATGCATTTTTTAATTCTAAAACTGTATTTGACATAAAATATGGTATTGTTTAGTAACGCTTTTTTGTAGCAAAAAATTGTATCTGCCAAAGTAAACAATTAATAAATAATAAGGAAAATTATTAGCATCATTTATGACTTAATTAGCATAGTTAATTTAAGGATTAGTATCATATTTAGTTGGTACATTTATAATTATTAGTTAATTCTAACGTTAGAGCTATAGATTAATTTATATTTGATTTTGAATTTAAAAATAGTATCAATGTCATTAAAAAAACAGTTTATATTTTTTATTACATTAACCTTTTGTCTACAGTTATTTGCACAGCAAACAGCTGTTTACACAAGTGATTTAGCAGACTACCAAAAAGCCTTACAGCTTTACAATAGTCAGCAATATTTAGCTTCTCAAAATTTGTTCACGCAAATTAAAAAACAATCTCAAGATCCTAATATACAAAGTAATTGTGCGTTTTATATAGCTAATGCAGCCATTAGATTAAACCAACAAAATGCTGATGTTTTAATGGAACGCTTTGTGGAAGATTATCCCACAAGTACAAAAAAATACTGCATTTGTAGATGTTGCAGAGTATTACTTTGTAAATGGTAAATATGCTTATGCTCAAAAATGGTATGCCAAGGTAGACGAGTCTTCTTTATCAAGAACAGATCGTGAAGCTTATAACTTTAATAATGGTTACGCATCATTTGTTACCAAAAACTATAAAGACGCTAAAAAATATTTAACACGTGTAGAAACGTCTCAAAAATATGGTTCTCAAGCTAAGTATTATTTAGGTTTTATGTCCTATCAAGGGGATGATTATGATGGTGCAAATAAATATTTTGAGCAAGTTAGTGATCAAGAAAAGTACAAAGAAAAACTAAGCTATTTTCAAGCAGATTTAAACTTCAAACTAGGTAAGTTTGAAAAAGCTATTCAATTAGCAGAACCTAAATTAGAAACCAGTGATCGTAACGAAGTTTCAGAACTTAACAAAATCATTGGAGAGAGTTATTTTAACCTAGAACAGTACGATGAAGCTATTCCGTATTTAAAGGAATATAAAGGTAAAAAAGGAAAATGGAGTAATACAGATTACTACCAAATTGGATACGCATATTATAAGCAAAAAGAGTATGATAAAGCAATATCAGAGTTTAATAAAATTGTAAGCGCAGATAATAGTGTAGCCCAAAATGCTTATTACCATTTAGGGGAAAGTTATGTAAATGTAGGTAAAAAACAAGAAGCATTAAATGCCTTTAGAAATGCATCACAAATGGATTATGATTTAAAAATTCAAGAGGATGCTTGGTTAAATTACGCTAAAATTAGTTATCAAATTGGTAACGCATATCAATCTGTACCTCAGGTTTTAAATACTTATTTAGAAAAATACCCTGAAACCGAGTATAAAGATGAAATAGAAACACTATTAATTGACTCTTACATAACCTCAAAAAACTATAAAGAAGCTTTAGTATTACTAAAAAATAAAAATAGTTTTGAAAGTAAAGTCGCTTATCAAAAAGTAGCATTTTACAGAGGTTTAGAATTGTTTAATGAAAGTAAATATCAAGATGCAGAAACAATGTTTGATAATTCTTTAAAAGAACAACAAGATCAAAAGTTTACAGCAAGAGCAATATTCTGGAAAGCCGAAACAGATTATAATCTTACCAATTATGATGATGCTTTAATTGGATTTAAACAATTTGCGCAACACAATGAAGCCAATGCGACTTCCGAATATCAAAACCTTGACTACAACATAGCATACACGTATTTTAAACAAAAAAACTACGATCAGTCAACCACATATTTCAATCAGTTTATTCAAAAAAACACAACAGATAAAGTTAGATTAAACGATGCGTATTTAAGATTAGCAGACGGTTACTTTGTGTCAAGTAGTTACACCCAGGCTATTGCAGCTTATGACCAAGCTATGCAAGTCGGAACAATAGAGAGTGATTATGCTTATTTTCAAAAAGCGATGAGCTACGGTTACTTAGGTAAGCCAGATACACAAACCAGTCAATTAGAACAATTTATTGCTAAATATCCAAAATCTAAATTACGTGATGACGCCATGTATGCTTTAGGTAATAGCTATGTAAAAGCAGGTCTTGATGATAAAGCAATTGGTATTTATACGCAATTAAAAAAAGAATATCGTACAAGCCCATTTACAAGCAAAGGTCAATTGCGTCAAGGTTTGGTGTATTATAATGCAAATCAAAACCAGCAAGCTTTGACTGTTTTTAAAGCAGTAGCAAAAGACTATCCAAACACACCAGAAGCCAATCAGGCAGTATCTACAGCAAGATTAATATATATAGATTTAGGTCAAGTAGATCAATATGCAACTTGGGTTAAAACATTAGATTTTGTTGAAGTTACAAATGCCGACTTAGACAATGCAACTTATCAAGCAGCCGAAATCCAGTATTTAGATGAAAACGTCAATTCTGCAATCAAACAATTTAATGGCTATTTAAATCAATTTCCAAGCGGTTTACACGCAACACAAGCGCATTTTTATTTAGCTCAGTTATATTTCAAAAAGGATTTAAAATCTAACGCAAAACCTCATTATGCTTATGTAGTAGCACAAACGCAAAGTGAGTTTTCAGAAGAAGCATTACTGCGTCTATCACAAATTCAGTTAGATAATAATAATTGGACAGAAGCTATTCCGACATTGCAACGTCTAGAAACCGAAGCTAATTTTCCGCAAAACAGTCTATTTGCACAATCCAATTTAATGCAAGCCAATTACCAATTAGATAATTATAATCAAGCAGTCGCTTACGCGGAAAAGGTGCTTGCTAAGAATAATTTAGATAATAAAGTTAGAAGTGATGCCTATGTGATTATTGCAAGATCAGCAATTAAAACTAATGATATGGCTAAAGCCAGAACTGCTTACACACAAGTAGAAACTTTTGCTACAGGCGAAACAGCAGCCGAAGCTTTATATTACAATGCTTATTTTAAAAATAAAGATGGATTGTATGCCGAGTCAAACACAGTAACACAACGTTTGGCTAAAGATTATTCAGGTTACAAATACTATGGAGCCAAAGGATTGGTAATTATGGCTAAGAATTTTTATGCTCTTGGTGATGCTTTTCAGGCAACCTATATTTTAGAAAGTGTAATTAAAAACTTTAGCAATTTTGAAGATGTTAAAACGGAAGCCCAAGCCCAATTAAACTTAATCAAAGCAGAAGAAGCTAAAACTAACTCTTCAGTAATAACCGAAGACTAAAATACATCAATCCAGACGTCGTAATTCATAAATATAAATTATGTTTAGAACAAAAAAACAAATCATATTAACAGTACTATCATTAGTAACAACCCTAATTACATTTGCTCAAGAGCGTGAAGGAGATACTATTCAAACAGGAGTGATAGATGTTGTTAAACCATATACACCAACCATTTCAGATGCGTTTAAAGTAAAAGAAACACCATCTTTAGATGACAATGAAACCTCTGTAAAAAAAGAAGTGAAATATAATATTTTTTCATTTCCAGTAGCTTCAACTTTTACACCAGCAAAAGGTAAAGCAGCAGTTGTAGATAAAGCAAAAAAAGTAAAATTGTATAATAATTATGCGACTTTAGGTTTTGGTACTTATACCACTATTTTAGGTGAAGCATATTTAAATCAGCAATTAGGTCGTGATGAGGTCGTCAGTGCTTATTTAGGTCATCATTCATCAATAGGAGATGTAGAAGATGCTTTAACAGATAGTGGCTTTTCAGATTCAAAAATTAATTTAAACTATACAAAAACAGATCGTGATTATACTTGGTCAGCATTAGGTGGGTTTCAATACCAAACATTTAATTGGTATGGTTTACAGCAACCTTTATTTAATCAAACGACAGCAGATACTCTAGATGTTGGTCATAGTTTTACTAATGGATATGTTGGTGGAGATATTATGTTTGAAGACGCAACGGTAAATTCTGCAAGTGTATTATTTAGACGTTTTGGTGACGATTATGGTTCTGGCGAAAATAGGCTAAAGCTTAACGCAACCGGAACAATTAATATTCAAGATAATGATGTGGATATTGAGGTTTTTGCAGATTATTTAGGTGGTAGTTTTGAAAAAGGATATTTCTTAGATCAAACTTTAGATTATGGTAATTTCTTATTTGGTGTATCTCCAAAATTTCAGATTAAAGAAGATGACTTAACTGTAGATTTAGGTGTAAAAGCAGTCTATTTTAATGATACAGAAGCAAGTCAAAGTAAATTCTTTATTTACCCAAATATTGCAGCAAGTTATAGATTGGTAGACGAAGTTTTAATAGTTTTTGGAGGGGTTAGTGGTGGATTAAATCAAAATTCATATTATGATTATGCTCAAGAAAATCCGTTTGTTTCACCTAACTTATTTATAACTCCAACAGATCAACAATATAAAGCATTTGCTGGATTAAAAGGAAAGTTAACCAATACAATGAGTTATTCGGTAAGTGGTAATTATAGTTCAGAAAAAAATAAAGCCTTATTTGTAAATAACGATGTTACTCAAACCACAGAGGTTTATACTTACGGAAATTCATTTGGAATAATATATGATGATATTACAACTTTAAGTGTAGCTGCAGAGCTTAATGTAGACGTAAATCGTAACATCACTTTAGGTGTCAAAGGAGAATATTTTAATTATGACACTAACAACCAGACTGAAGCTTGGAATTTACCAAACTTAAAAGCTTCTGTCTTCTTAGATTACCAAATTACAGAGAAATGGTTTACAGGTGCTAATTTGTATTTTGTAGGAGAGCGTAAAGACCAATTTAATGTGCCAAGTTTGATAACACCAACGTCTGGAGAAGTTACATTAGATAGCTATTTTGATGCCAATGCACATGTAGGATATCATATAAACGATCGTTTTTCAGTTTTTGCAAAAGCTAATAATATAGCTGGAGAAGAATATAATAAATGGCAAAACACACCTGTTCAGGGTATTCAGTTTTTAGCAGGTGCTACTTATAAATTTGATTTTTAGTTTAGAGTAAATAACTTTCAGTAAACATATAACAATAAAAAGCCTCTATTTAGAGGTTTTTTTATTCTTATATTTGTTTAAAAATATCTAACCATGAAATTATTGAAAATAGCATTGTTACTTTGTGTAGTAGCTTCATGCTCACCAAACAAAACCGATGTTGATACCATTGTTACTAACGCTAATGTTTATACTGTAAATACTGAGTTTGATAAAGCAGAAGCTTTTGCAATTAAGGACGGAAAATTTGTAGCGACAGGAACAACAAAAGAAATAACAAATAAGTACTTGTCAACTAATATTATTGATGCAAAAGGTCAGACAATTGTACCAGGATTTATAGATGCACATTGTCATTTTTATGGTTTAGGATTAAACCAATTAAATGTGGATTTAAGAGGGACAACTAGTTTTGATGATGTCATGAAAAAAACAATTGACTTTTATAACAATAAACCAACTAACTTTATAATAGGTAGAGGTTGGGATCAAAACGATTGGGAAGACAAAACCTATCCTAATAAATTGTTACTTGATAAACTATATCCAAACACACCAGTAGCTTTAACTAGAGTAGATGGTCATGCGATGTTATGTAACCAAGCAGCTTTAGATTTAGCAGGAATAACAATAGATTCTAAAATCGAAGGAGGAGAGATTTTAAAAGAAAACGGAAAATTAACAGGTGTATTAATTGATAATCCAATGGAGTTGGTTGAAGCTGTTTTTCCTGAACAAACAGTTCAGCAACAAATAGACGCCTTATTAGCTGCTCAAAAAATATGTACAGATTTAGGTTTAACAACTGTGTCCGATGCAGGATTAGATAAGCAGGTTATTCAGTTAATAGATAGTTTACAACAAGCAGGTAAGTTAGATATGCGTGTGTATGCTATGATTAGCAATAAAAAAGAAAATTTAGATTACTATTTATCTAAAGGAAAAGTAAAAACGGATCGATTAAATGTACAGTCTGTAAAGGTTTATGCAGATGGAGCTTTAGGATCACGTGGTGCAGCTTTAAAACAAGAATATACAGATCAACATGATCATTTTGGTGCTCTAGTTATTGGTACTGAAGCTTATAAGGATTTAGCTGAAAGAATAGCAAAAGCAGGATATCAAATGAATACGCATGCTATTGGAGATTCCGCCAACAGATTTGTATTACAAACCTATGAAAAGACTTTAAAAAATGAAGCTAATAGACGTTGGAGAGTAGAACATGCTCAAGTAATTACAGATCATGATTTTGATTATTTTGAAAATGAAAATATCATTCCTTCAATCCAGCCTACTCACGCTACAAGTGATATGTATTGGGCAGCAGACCGATTAGGAAGTAAGCGTATAAAAGGAGCTTATGCTTATAAAACCTTATTAGAAAAAAGCGGAAGAGTTGCCTTAGGTACAGATTTTCCAGTGGAAAAAGTAAGTCCGTTTTTAACCTTTTATGCTTCGGTTTCTAGACAGGATTTAAAACAATTTCCTAAAGACGGTTTTAATATTGAAAATGGGCTGTCAAGAGAAGAAACATTAAGAGGAATGACTATTTGGGCTGCTTATTCAAACTTTGAAGAACAAGAAAAAGGAAGTATTGAAACAGGTAAGTTTGCCGATTTTATTATCTTAGATAAAGATATAATGACTGTAGATCAAAATGAAATCCCTAATATAACAGTTAAAGAAACTTACATTAACGGAGTGGCACAGTAGTTGCTGTTTTGTAAACAACTAATTATACAAACTAATTAAAATGAAAAAAATAATCACAATATTTTGCTTTTTAGTCATTGGTACATCAGTCTTTGCTCAAGTAGATCAATACAGTAAAGATGTCAAAACGTGTATTAAAAGTAACGGAACATATAGTTATTATGAAGGTGTTATAGAGCAAATGTATACGATGCTAGAAGAGCAGTTTGTGGCTCAAAAAGTACCAGCTACTGTTTGGGCAGACTTAAAAAAAGGTAACTCAGAAGCAATGGATGAGTTGTCTCTAATGATTGTTAGTGCTTACAAAGCGCATTTTACACATGAAGATGTTAAAAACATGAACAAGTTGTACGCAACTAAAGCTGGTAAAAATATGTTTAAACCAGATGCTTTAACCGAAGGTGATAAAGTTTTTTTAAAAGATTTTTACCAAAGTGAAACAGGACAAAAAATTGTAAGCTCTCAAGAATCTATGAACTCCTCTATGAGTGATATTTCTGTAATGTGGAGTGGTAATTTATATAAAAGCGTTATTTCAAAATTATCAGAAAAAGGATACGATCTTTAAACAGATATCTTTGCTAAATAATCATAATGCTCGCCTTCCGCGAGCATTTCGCATTTTAAACCAACAGCTTGACAAGCAGTAAGAAGTAAATTAAAATCTAAGTATAACCATTTCATTGGATCTTCTTTTTCATTTTTATAGCTTAAAAAGTAATCCAATTCACCATAATAATTCGCATTCATATCCTGCCAAAAACCACCATCTTCATCTAAATACATATATTGTATGTCACTAGAGTCTATTAGTATCTGACCATTAGTATTTAATAAAGACTTAAGATGTGTTAAATATTTAGAGACTTGTTTTAAGGTTTGAAAAATACCAGTACCATTCATTAGTAATAGTATGGTATCAAAAGTTTCGGTTTCATCTAATAAACCTTTTAGCTCAGCGTTTAAAACACCTCTTTGTTTACAAACCTTAATAGCACCTTCAGAAATGTCAATTGCTTTAACTTGTAATCCTTTGTCTTGAAGGTATAAGCTATGGCTTCCTGAGCCACAACCAACATCCAAGATATTACCTTTAGATAGTTTTAAAGCTTGTTGCTCTAATTTAGGCATGTCTTTAAAACTTCTAAATAGGTAAGGAAGTGGTAATGTATCTTCATCAGATATATTGGTAGATGTAATAAGGTCTACTGTATAATTACCATTTTGGTAATCTAATAATGCTTTTCCGAAAAGGTCTTTCATTTAAAATACTATTTTTGCACTATGGAAGCATTTTTAAATAATCTACCAAAGCTTGCCAAAGATAAGCATAAGGAAAGCAAAACCTTTTTTACGAAGCTAAAAAAGAAACCACCAAAGCAATTGGATTATATTATGCAAGAATTGCACGAAGAGGAGTTTGAAACTACAGACTGTTTGACTTGTGCTAATTGCTGTAAAACTACTGGACCTTTGTTTACAGACAAAGATGTGCAACGCATCGCTAAATATTTTAGACAAAAACCACAAAAGTTTATTGACCAATATTTACGTGTTGACGAAGAGAATGATTACGTCTTACAGTCTGTGCCTTGTACCTTTTTAGGTGCAGATAATTACTGTTCTATTTATGATGTTAGACCTAAAGCTTGTGCCGAGTTTCCGCATACAGATCGTAAAAAGTTTCAACAAATATCTAATCTAACGTTAAAAAACGTTGCTATTTGTCCTGCTGCTTATAATATTGTAGAAAAGATGAAATCTAGAATTAAATTGTAATTCTGCTTAAATAGTATCTATGAAAAAAATAGTTATCCTTATAGCCTTTGTTTTATGTTCTATAAATAGTACCATAGCTCAAGAATGGTTGACTTCTTATACGTTAGCTAAAAAATTAGCATTGGTTAAAAATAAAATGATGTTAGTTATTTGGGAGGATGCAGCTAATTATTCTTACCCTTTATTGGTGGATACTAAAGAGGGCTCTCAAATTGTTGTAGAGTTATTTGAAAGTGATAAAATAAAACAGTTGGTCTGGGAGTATTTTGTACCAGTTATAATTAACGAGTCTAATTATGATAAACTATATCATGGTGGAGTTAAAAACCGAAAAGCTAGTTATATTGAAAGGTTTAACGATGACAAATTAAAAGTAATGGATCCCAATGGAAACATATTAAATCTATCTGAAAGAGATGATTTTAGCATGACTAATATGTCGCTTTTAATACAAAAATACGCGATAAACACTTCATTTTTATCAAATGAAATGAAGCAACATTTTGAACATAAAAATTATGCTTCGGCGTTTAGATTAGCTAATAGATATCTTGATTTTGCAATGTATGCAGAAGATTTTGTTAAAGAAGAATTAATAGCTTTATCAAATTTATATATGGATGAAGCTACAGATTTATTGAAGCTTAGCGATATAGAACATAAAGACGCTTTATTTCAAAAACAAGAGTTATTGAAAATTGAAGGTTTTTTAATAATAGGTAAATTTAAAAAGGCGCGTCGTTTCCTTAAAAAATATAACACTGAATCAGTTGACGACATAAATCAATCTTTATTTTCGTTTTTAAATTATGTAACTTTTAGAGGCTTGGATGATATGGACCAAGCTATAAAATGGCGTGATAATTTATCACAATCTGATTTAAATAAAGTTGAGTTGTTGTTGAAAAAATAATTATTGTAAGTGGAATTTAAACTAGTTGATTTTTTTATAATTAAGAATAACTCTTTAATCGTGTTAATTAATTAAGAGTTATTAGATTCATATTTATTTTAACTAAAGATTTGTTAGTGGTAGTTTATTGTTGTTATTTAAGTATTTGATAATCAGATTGTATAGTTATTCATCGAGTTTTTTATGTATTTTAACTAAAAGTGTATAAATTGCATTGTGATTAGTGTGAAATTTCTATTATTCATGATACATTTGACACCCCTTTAAACTGATTTTTAGCGTAACAATTAATTATACAATTATGATTAGGCAAAAAATAACATTCGTATTAGTTTTTACTTTTCTATTAACCACTTCAATGTTTTCTCAAACAAGAAGTAAAACAATTATTGTCGAAAATGTAAATGCTACCAAAGCAGGACTTTTTCACGGGCTTAATAAAACAGGAGACACTATTGTATTAAAAAGTAATAAAGACATTTATAGGTTTACTTTTTTGTTTCATAATAAAAAAGAATCTATAATGATGGATTTAGGTAGTAAGGAAGCAAAAATTCCATTACACCATTTTAATGTTGGTCGATATACTGTTGTTGCTTATCGTGAAGATGCTGTATATCCTATATCTTTAAATCGTGTTCAAGATATTGCAAAACCAGAAGATGCAGTTGCAGATTTAGAAGAAGATGTATTACGTGCTAGTTTGTCAAAAGATGAACAACGTAAACGTAACATTACGCCAAGAGCATCTATTAATAAATATACGCGTTTAGCTAGTGCTATTATTGAAGAAGATCAAATTTCTTTTGAAGAAAAACTGGCTAAAGAGCGTAAGTTAGTTGTACTTAGGCAGAGAGAATATAATGCGCGCTTAAAACGTGAAGCAGAAGCAAAGTCAATGAAAGAGCAAGTGTTAGCTCATACTGAATCTAATAAAAAAGTATTAGAACAAAAAAGAATAGTAAAACAAAAAGCAAATACAGTAGCTGCACGTTATAAGCGTAATCAACGTATTTTAGAACAACATGCAGCTACTTTAGCTAACGCTAAAAAAGTTGATACTAAAGAGATGAAATACAATATTTCTGAAATAAAGAATAACAGTCAAGATAAACAAACTAGAGACGAATACAGAAAACAAAACCTAAGACCAAACGGATTACCTTACGAAAACTAATTATATAACAAGTAAGGTTTACGTTTAACCATAAAATTATCTAAGCCACTTGTCCAAGTGGCTTTTATTTTGTCTTCACTCCAACCAGCTTCAATTTGAATTTGTAATTTTTTTGTTCCTGCTAATTTTGTAAAAAAGCCATTCTTGATAAAAAATGAGGCTTTATCACTAGTGCTATTATATGCATTTATAAGATAACTTAGGTTCAGGTTAGATAAAGGTTTGTTACCACTTAAATTATAACCATTACATAATTTGTTTTCATGCTTAGGGTATTTTGCTCCAGCATTAGATTTAGGGGTAAAGCTATACGATGTCTCAGGTAAAAATGGAGAACCATAAACTTGAAACTGTAAATCTGTACCACGACCTGCACTAACATTAGTCCCTTCAAAAAAACACAAACTTGGATATAAATTTATAGCTTGAGCATTAGGTAAATTTGGAGAAGGTTTAATGGGTAGATCGTACGTCATTTGTCTGTTATAATTTTTGATAGTTATTACTTCTAAATTACAAGTAACCTTGTTTTTTAGCCAATGCTCACCATTAATCATTTGTGCATACTCACCAATTGTTAGGCCATGTACAACAGGTATTGGATGCATACCAACAAAACTAGTGTGTTCTTTTTCTAAAATTGGACCATCAATATAATCGCCATTTGGGTTAGGTCTGTCTAATACAATTAAAGTTTTGTTTTGTTCTGCACAAGCTTCCATAACATAATGTAAAGACGATATGTAAGTGTAAAAACGTGCGCCTACATCTTGAATATCAAAAATTACAATATCAATATCTTGTAATTGTGCAGCACTAGGTTTTTTATTTTTACCATATAATGATACAATAGGTAGACCTGTTTTAGTATCTAAACCATCCTTAACTACTTCGCCTGCATCAGCTTGACCTCTAAAACCATGTTCTGGTGCAAATACTTTTTTTACGGTTACATTTAAGTCTAAAAGACTGTCTACCAAATGTGTATAAGTTTCGTTTTTAAATACCACACTTGTTTGGTTAGCTACGACACCAACACGTTTGTCTTTTAACAATGGTAAATAAGTTTCGGTTTGATTTGCACCAACAATAATTGGCTTATCTATCAGGTTATCTATAGTAGTTTCGGCTTTAGCCAAAATAGCTGTTGTTTCAGTAATATTATTTTTCGTTTTATAAGCACAAGAATTTAGTACTATAACAAATAATAAAACTGTATTTTTGAAAACATTAAATTGCATAATCTAGTTTGAATTTCGAGTTTTTTATAGCTAAACGCATAATTGATAGTAAAGCGTATAAAAGTAGTATATCAGCACCAATAATAAAAATTGGTATTGTAGCAATTGCTTTGGGAATTATTGTAATGATGATTGCCATAGCAACAGGTATTGGGTTGCAACAAAAAATCAGAGAAAAAGTAATCGCTTTTAATGGACATAGTATCATTCAAAATTACGATAATAATCAGTCTGAAGAAAGTATACGTCCAATATCTACCAATCAGGATTTTTATCCAAATTTTTCAAGTGTACCAGGTGTAACTCATATACAGGCTACAGCAACTAAATCTGGGATAATTAGGTTAGAAAACGATTTTGAATACGTCGTTATAAAAGGGGTTGGTCAAGATTATGATTGGCAATATTTTAAAGAGTTTTTAATAGAAGGAGAACTGCCAAACTATACAGACGGGTTAAATCAAGATATATTAATCTCTCAGTATTTAGCCAACAGGCTTAAGCTAAAACTAAAAGATCGTATAAATACCTATTTTTTAAGAGAAGATACAACAAAACCACCAAGGAGTATAACTTTTAATATTGTTGGTATTTATAATTCTGGTTTACAAGAAATGGATCAACTATATGTCATTGGCGACATCAACCATATTAAACGACTAAATAAATGGGAGGATGACCAAGTTGGGCGTTTTGAAGTTTTTATAGACGATTATGATAATCTAGAAACTACAGGAAATGCTATATTTAAAGCAGTGCCATCCACTCTAAATGCAAAAACAGTAGACAAAGAATATCCATTCATTTTTGATTGGATAAAAATATTTGATAATAATATTTATGCCATAATAGGTATCATGATTTTAGTAGCAGGTATAAACATGATAACAGCTTTGTTAGTTTTAATACTAGAACGTACACAAATGATAGGCATACTAAAAGCATTAGGAAGTGCCAATACCAGCATACGTAAAATCTTTTTATACAACGCTAGTTATCTAATATTAAAAGGTCTGTTTTGGGGTAATTTAATAGGATTAACCTTATTGCTTTTACAAAAATACTTTGGACTATTTCCTTTAGACCCACAAACCTATCACGTCTCAGCAGTACCTGTTTATATAAACATAGGCTACATAATAGCATTAAATATTGGGACCTTTGTATTATGTCTATTAATGCTATTAATACCATCCTACATTATTTCAAAAATATCTCCAGTAAAAGCTATTAGATTTGATTAAATAATTTGGGCGTTACCTTTAACTTGATAAAAAAATCAAGTCAAAGGTCGCGTCATCCACTATATCTTTTTTGCGCATAAGCGCGCACAAAAAAGGATGTCGTTACTACCGCTAACGCAACCTATCCTAAGGCAAGTTATTAAATGTAATTACAGGTCCAGTCTAAGGACAGGTCAGTAATCTGTATATCTAAATTATCAACTACAAATAACAGTTTGTTAAGTGTTCAAGCAAATGGAACATAAAACAAAAAGATTACTTATTTTTGCAAAATAAAATAAAAAATAAAGGATGCAATACGCAAATAATATATTAGAAACCATTGGAAACACACCGTTAGTAAAATTAAACAAACTAACTGCAGAGTTACCATGTTTAGTGCTATCTAAATACGAAACTTTTAATCCAGGAAACTCTGTTAAAGATCGTATGGCATTACAAATGATTGAAGATGCAGAAGTAGATGGACGTTTAAAACCAGGAGGAACTATTATAGAAGGAACCTCAGGTAACACAGGGATGGGATTAGCGTTAGCAGCTATAATCAAAGGTTACAAATGCATATTTGTAATGGCAGACAAACAAAGTAAAGAAAAAGTAGACATACTAAAAGCAGTTGGAGCAGAAGTAGTTGTATGTCCAACAGCAGTAGAGCCTGAAGATCCAAGATCTTACTATTCAGTATCAAAAAGATTAAGTACAGAAATAGAAAACAGTTGGTACGTAAACCAATACGATAATCCAAGTAATGCAAAAGCACATTACCAAAGTACAGGACCAGAAATTTGGAAACAAACCGAAGGTAAAATAACACACTTTGTTGTTGGTGTTGGAACAGGAGGAACCATATCAGGAGTCGGTAAATATCTAAAAGAACAAAATCCAGATATCAAAGTTTGGGGAATAGATACTTACGGATCAGTATTTAAAAAATATCACGAAACGGGTATTTTTGATGAAAACGAAATCTATCCATACGTAACAGAAGGAATAGGTGAAGATATCTTACCAAAAAACGTTGACTTTGATATTATTGACGGATTTACAAAAGTAACAGATAAGGATGCAGCAGTTTATACTCAGAGACTATCCAAAGAAGAAGGAATGTTTTTAGGTAATAGTGCAGGAGCAGCAATAAAAGGAGTACTACAATTAAAAGAACATTTTACAAAAGACGATGTTGTAGTGGTGTTATTTCATGATCATGGAAGTCGTTATGTTGGTAAAATGTTTAATGACGACTGGATGCGTGAAAAAGGATACATTGAGTAGACTTAAGCATTAATATTAAATAAAAAAACTCACAATGTAAATTGTGAGTTTTTTTATTTAACAACTTTCATTGTAATGGATCCAGAGGTGTTATTATATTTATCAGATACAACTACAAGTTTATAGTTGTCTAGCTTTATAGCGTATGGATTGTCTTGTCTTATTTCAGAACGATAAAAACTAAATTGTTTTTCAATGTCATTAAATGTTACTTTTAACGTGTATTGGACATCAGAGTGTTGCTTGCGGTTTTTGTCTTCAGGTGGTGCATCATACCACCATTCTTCAATTAAATCTGTTAATTCAATAATTATAAATTCTTTTTGATTACCAACATTAGTAATTGTATTGTTTTTAATAGTAAAAGTTTCTCCAAAAGAGATATCAATATTGTCTTGTGCAAACAGGCCAATTTGCATAAAGAGTGTAGTTATAAATAAATAATATTTTTTTGATAAATACATGTTCGTATTGTGTTAATAAATATCAGTCTAAATTAACCAATTAAATGGTTATTAGTAAACAATGTTATTAAATCAATTTTTATAACTGTAAAAGGTTTTTTTCTTACAAATTAATCTGCTAACTTGTAAATATCAATCACTAGTCTTACATTTAAACATGCAAGAAGATTTTTTACATTATCTCTGGAAGCTTAAAAAGTTTGATACTCAAAACTTAAAAACTACAAATGATGAAACAGTAGTAATAAATTCAGTAGGTACGCACAACCATCATGCTGGACCAGATTTTTTTAACGGTCAAATCACTATTGCTAATCAGCTTTGGGCAGGAAATATCGAGATACACATTAAATCTAGCGATTGGTTTGTGCATAATCATGAAGTAGATCCAAATTATGATAACGTAATATTACATGTGGTTTGGGAGCATGATACAGAAGTATTCCGTAAAAACAACACACCAATACCAACCATTCAACTTAGAGATTACGTATCTGTAAAAGCATTAAACAATTATTATAAATTATTTAATAAAAATCAAACCTGGATTAATTGCGAAAACACGATTGCTAACGTGGATTCTTTTACAGTTAATAATTGGTTAGAGCGTTTGTTTTTTGAACGTTTAGAACGTAAATCAAAAGAGATTGAAATCTTGCTGAAAACATCTAACAATAATTTTGAAGCAGTATTGTTTAAATTACTAGCTAAAAACTTTGGTTTAAAAGTTAATAGTGATGCGTTTTTAAGTCTAGCAAATAGTATTGATTTTTCAATAGTCAGAAAGCAACAAAATAATTTACAAAGTTTAGAGGCTTTATTTTTTGGTCAAGCTAATATGTTAGACAAAAATGTTCAAGAGGCATATTATATAAACCTTCAAAAAGATTATGCGTTTTTAAAGCAAAAATTTGGGTTAGAAAATAATGGTGTTATTCCGTTCCAGTTTTTAGATTACGACCACCAAATTTTCCAACCATAAGGTTATCGCAATTAGCAAATCTGTATCATGTGCACCAAAATTTGTTTTCAAAAGTCATATCGTTACAAACTTTGGAAGATAGTTATAAATTATTATCTGTAACAACATCTACTTTTTGGGAAAACCATTACACATTTGATAAAGTTTCAAAAACTAGTAAGAAGAAAATTACCAATAGTTTTATAGACTTACTGTTAATAAATACAATCATTCCGCTCAAATTCTGTTATGCAAAACAGCAAGGTAAAGCTGCAGAAGAAACTATTGTTAATTTTATGGAGCAATTAAAGCCAGAAAAAAATAACATTGTAGATAAGTTTAAAGTTTTAAAAGTAAAATCAAAATCAGCATTACAAAGTCAAGCTTTAATTCAACTTAAAAATAATTATTGCGACAAAAATTTGTGCTTAAAATGTGTAATTGGTAATTCTATACTAACGCAAAATTAATTATCTTGCAGTATGCAATTTTTATACAAACCGATACATTATTTTCAAAAACGTGGTTATCATGTTTGCCAGCGTATTGCAGACCGTTTAGGTATAAGAGCCAAAGTAGTACGTACTAGTTTTATGTATTTGACGTTTGCAACCCTAGGTTTTGGCTTTGCATTATATTTGTTTCTAGCCTTTTGGATGCGTATTAAAGATATTGTTTATACAAAACGATCTTCAGTTTTTGATCTTTAAAACCTTATGACTAACCCTTTAATTACTTTATATAGATCTAAAATTTACACAGCAATTTCGCTATTGATACTACTATTATTAGTTGGTGTTTTAGGGTTTAGAGTGATGTCCAATTACAGTTGGGTAGACGCTTTGTATATGACTGTAATTACAATTACAACCGTTGGTTTTGGAGAGGTACAACCTTTGGATGATGTCGCAAAAATCTTTACGATATTTTTAATATTAAATAGTGTTGTGATTTTAGGTTATGCACTATCTGTTATTACCGAATTTATTTTAAGTAAAAGTAATCTTGAAGAATTAAAACAAAAGAAAATGCAGAAAAAAATTGATGCACTTAGCAACCATATCATAATATGTGGTTACGGTAGAAACGGAAAGCAAGCAGCTACCAAGTTGTTAGCTCACAATAGATCTTTTGTTATTATTGAAAAAAATAAAGAAATTATTGAAAAATTTGAAGACGACAATACTCCATTTATTTTAGGTAACGCAAATGAAGATGAAATTTTACTTCAAGCTGGTATTGAAAGAGCTAGTACTTTAATATCTGCATTACCAAACGATGCTGATAACTTGTTTGTTGTATTATCAGCTAGACAGATGAAAAAAGATCTAAGGATCATTAGTCGTGCCTCTCAAGAAACATCTTATAATAAATTAAAATTGGCTGGAGCTAACAATGTTATTTTGCCAGACAGAATTGGTGGTGACCACATGGCATCCTTAGTAGTGGTTCCGGATTTAATAGAGTTTATAGATAACCTTGCTATCGTAGGTGAGGCTAACATTAATATAGAGGAAGTTCAGGTTGAAAAATTGTACAATCCCGATTCAGGTATTAAAACAATAAAAGATTTAGACTTACGTCACAAAACAGGTTGTACTGTTATTGGTTTTAAAAATGGTCATGGCGAATATATTGTAAACCCAGAAGCTGAACTTAAGTTAGTACCCAACTCAAAAGTTATTGTACTTGGTAGACCAGAACAAATTCAAAAATTAAACACCATATTTAGTATAGACTAAACAGGTATTTAACAGCTTTTCTTTTAAAAATCCATCATTTTTTTGCATATTGCTAATCTTAACTTTAAAAATAACTTATAAAACTTAATTATGAAGAAATATCTTCTCTCGATTTTTACTCTAATATTCCCACTTTTAAACTTTGCTCAAGACGAAGTTGGCATTGACCAAATGATTGACAAAAAGTTTGGAGACGCTACAGGCTGGTTTGTTGACTTTATTTTTTATCAAATTGATTTTGGTGGAGGAGTAAAAATTTTCTGGGTATTATTTCCGTTAATTTTAGGCGCACTTTACTTTACAGTATACTTTAAGTTTATCAATTTTAGAGGCTTTTTTACATCAGTAAATATTGTAAGAGGTAAATATGACGAACTTGATCATCATGAATCTTTGGTTGCAGCTGGTGACTCAACTCCTGGAGGAGATAATATAGAGACAATAGCTGTAGAAGATCACGAAGGTGAAGTGTCCCATTTTCAAGCCTTAACAGCAGCATTATCTGCAACCGTAGGTTTAGGTAATATTGCAGGTGTTGCAATTGCTGTATCTATTGGTGGTGCAGGTGCTACATTTTGGATGATTATTGCAGGTTTCTTAGGTATGGCTTCAAAGTTTGTGGAGTGTACACTTGGTGTTAAGTATAGAGATATTGGTGAAGACGGAACGGTATATGGAGGACCAATGTATTATTTAACTAAAGGTCTTAAATCTAAAGGTATGGCAGGTTTAGGTAAAGTACTTGCTGTCTTGTTTGCAATATTTGTTATTGGTGGTTCATTTGGAGGTGGTAACATGTTTCAAGTTAATCAAGCATTTCAATTAGTACAGAGCATCACAGGAGGTAATGAGTCTTTTCTAGCTGGTTACGGTTGGGTATTTGGTCTTGTTATGGCTATTTTAGTTGGAATTGTAATTATAGGAGGAATCAAAAAAATAGCTAAGGTAACAGACAAGATTGTACCATTTATGGTGTTAATATATGTTTTAGCATCATTATTTGTCATTTTTGCAAAATACGATATGATTGGAGATGCTTTTGCGCAAATCTGGAATGGAGCTTTTAGTCCTGAAGGAATTGCAGGTGGTGTTGTAGGAGTATTAGTGCAAGGGTTTAGACGAGCTGCGTTTTCAAACGAAGCAGGTATTGGATCGGCTTCTATTGCGCACTCGGCTGTAAAAACTAAATACGCAGCTAGTGAAGGTATGGTTGCTTTATTAGAGCCATTTATTGATACTGTAGTGGTTTGTACTATGACAGCCTTAGTATTAATTATTACAGGTTCGTTAACAGGTGCAGGACCATCTAGTGATGCAGAAGCTATTTTAATGACTTCAGGTGCTTTTGGTAGTGTTATTAGCTGGTTTCCTTATGTGTTAACAGTAGCAGTGGTATTATTTGCTTTTAGCTCTATGATCTCTTGGTCATATTATGGTTTCCAAGGTTGGTCTTTCCTTTTCGGAAGAACTAAAAAAGCTGAATACATTTATAAAGTTATCTTTTGTGTATTTGTAGTCATTGGTGCTGCTGCTAGTTTAGACTCAGTTATAGGTTTCTCAGATGCAATGGTATTTGCTATGATGGTTCCTAATATGATTGGTTTAGTATTATTAGCGCCTAAAGTAAAATCAGAATTAAATAAATATATGTTAGCAATTAAAAAAGGTGCTGAATAAATAAAATATTTAAAATGAATATCAAATCCCACTTCAAGTTTTCAAGACAACAACGAAGTGGGATTTTTTTATTACTACTACTTATTCTATCAATACAAATATTCTATCATTTTGTATTGCCTAAATTAATGGATGATAATCCAGAGTTTGATACAAAAGATAGTACTATAAATACATTTATAGCTCAAATTGATTCTTTAAAAGCAGTCGAGTTAGAAAACCGAAAACCTAAAATTAATCCTTTTAACCCTAACTTTATTTCAGACCATAAAGGATATGCATTAGGTATGACTAGTCAAGAAATTGATCGTTTGCTAGCTTTCAGAAAACAAAACAAGTGGATTAATTCTGTAAGTCAGTTTCAGTCTGTAACAAAGGTTTCAGATTCGTTATTAGCAAAAATATCTCCTTACTTTAAATTTCCGGATTGGGTAACAAACCCTAAACCCAAACAAAATAACTTTAGTCAGTCCTTTTCTAATTTACCAAAAACTGAAAGTCAAAAGTTAGATTTAAATTCAGCTACAGCTGAACAATTAGAAAAGGTATATGGTATAGGTCCATCTTATTCACAACGAATCATAAAATACAGACATAAAATAAACAGTTTCCATAGTTTTATAGAGTTACAAGAAGTGTATGGATTAACACCAGAAGTAATTCAAAATATTAAAAATAATTTTACTATAAAAACACCAAGAGCAATAACCAAAATTGCTTTAAATACAGCTACTAAAGATCAGTTGGTAACCATTAAGTACATTGATTACGAAGTAGCTCATAATATAATTGAAGAACGTACCTTACGTGATGGGTTTAAATCCATTGACGAATTAACAAAAGTTAACGGTTTTCCTGTTAATAAAATACAGATAATTAAGTTATCTTTACGTCTAGATTAAGACTTAACAATAACACAACGTATTATGGGAAATATGTACTTCAGTGAAGAGCATAATTTATTTAGAGAAAGTTTACGCGATTTTTTAATAAAAGAAGTCGTGCCTCACATTGATAAATGGGAAAAAACAGGTCAAATTGAACGCTTTATTTGGAAGAAAGTTGGAGATATGGGGTTTTTCGGAATCAATTATCCAGAACAATATGGAGGATTAGATTTAGATATTTTCTATATGGTAATTTTACTTGAAGAATTACAAAAAATAAACTCTGCTGGTTTCGCTGCTGCAATGTGGGCTCATGCTTATTTAGCAATGACGCATTTAAAAGCTGAAGGTAGTGAAGCAATAAAGCAAAAATATCTAACAGCAAGTATCGCTGGAGACATGATTGGATGTTTGTGTATTACTGAGCCTTTTGGTGGTAGTGATGTTGCAGGTATGAGATCTACAGCTGTAAAAAAAGGAGATACTTATGTAATTAATGGTTCTAAAACGTTTATTACAAACGGTGTGTATAGTGATTATCTTATAGTAGCTGCTAAAACTAACCCAGAATTAGGTAATAAAGGAATCAGTATTTTCTTAGTAGATAGAGATACACCTGGAGTGTCTGCTACAAAACTTGATAAATTAGGTTGGAGAGCATCAGATACTGGTGAAATAGCATTTGATAACGTAACCATTCCTGCGTCTAACTTAATGGGAGAAATAAATAAAGGATTTGCATACATTATGCAACACTTTGCTTCAGAAAGATTAATAATGGGTGTAAATGCACATGCTAGAGCAGAATTTGCTATTGATTACACCATGAAGTATATGTCAGAGCGTACAGCTTTTGGAAAAACTATAGATCGTTTTCAAGCATTAAGACATCGTCTTGCAGATCATATTACTGAAGTAGAAATATCTAAAACTTTTAACTACACAGTTGCTGATAGATTAGGTAAAGGTGAATATGTTGTTAAAGAAGCAACAATGTCAAAATTAAAGTCTACTAAAGTAGCAGATGACGTTATTTATGACTGTCTTCAGTTTTTAGGCGGTTATGGATATATGGAAGAATACCCATTGGCACGACTATTGCGTGATAGTAGACTAGGACCAATTGGTGGTGGTACCTCTGAAATTTTAAGAGAAATTATCGCTAAAATGGTAATAGACGGTAAAGATTATAAGCCAGCTACATAATATTAAGGTTATTATTTTAGCGAAAATTAGTCTTTTAATTATCGCTAAAATGGTAATAGACGGTAAAGATTATAAGTCAGCTACATAATATTAAGGTTATTATTTTAGCGAAAATTAGTCTTTTAATTATCGCTAAAATGGTAATAGATGGTAAAGACTATAAGCCAGCTACATAATATAAAGGTTGCTGTTTTAGCGAAAATTAGTTTTTAATTATCGCTAAAAGGTAATTGATGGTAAAGTTTTAAGATAGTTATATGATACAATATTGTTGTTTTAGCGGAAATTAGTTTTATAATTATCGCTAAAATGGTAATATTGTTTTCGATTTTAGTCTAGCCACATAAACTTATAAATACAATTATTTTAAAATGAAATTTTTAAACATTAAACCAACAGTAATTATAATATTGTTATTGTTTGGAAGCTTCTCTTTTGGACAAACCGAATTAAAAAATAAGATCGTTGACTTTATGACGATGATGCCAATAGAAAACGCAAGTGTTTATGTGCAAAATACAACCATAGGGACAATAACAAATGCAGATGGTAAATTTGTGTTGTTAGTTCCTAAAGAGTTTGAAAACGACTCCATAGTTGTGTCTTCAATTGGTTTTAAAAGTTTCAAAACAACTGTAGACCAATTTGATAATGACTTTGATATTTTACTTGAAGAAGATATCGCGTCTTTAGACGAAATTATGATAGTTGCAGAAAATAGGCCAACAACAGGTAACGACATTGTATTGCGTGCTTTAGAAAAATTACAAGGCAATTTACCGGAACTACCATATCTTCAAAAAGGATTTATAAGACATAAAGAAAGAAACAAAAAACAGTTTAAGTGGTTGGTTGAAAGCGCGATAACTTTATACGATGACTCAAGTTATGTGTCTGGCGGAAAAGACAATCTTAAAATCAATGTCGATCAAGTTAGAAAAAGTTATGACTTACGTGATGTTGATAGTTTATTTTCCTATTCAACTTACCTAAAATACAATGCTAACGTTAATTTAAGACCAAAAAATTTAAGACGTGATACTATTAAAAAAGAATCATTAATAAAGTCTATAAAATGGAACGATACGCGTGTCAATGGATTAGAAAATTTATTTAAAGGAAAATTGAACCTTGTTCGTAATTCAAAAAGTCCTAAAGCATTATTTGGTGACAACATTTTAAATACACATCAATTTAAATTAGATACTATTCTAGTAGATAACGAAAGAAAAATTTACAAGATTCAAATTAATAAAAGTGAAGATTTTGTTGGTTTAAATACCAAAGGGATTTATAATGAAGGTTATATTGCTGGTGGCTGGATTTATATTTATTGGGATAATTTTGCTATTAAAAAAATTGAATACCAACTTAAAGCAGGATCTAAAGCTCAAAAAGCAGAAGTAAAACGTTATTTGATACTCAAATTAATCACAAATTAGTGATCTCTTACACAGAGTATCAAGATAGGATGTATCCAAATTATATTTACTATGAAACACCTAAATTAGTAAATGTAGGATATAAACCAACGGGTAAAATTAATAAAGAAGAAGAAGCGCAGTTTAATAAAGAAGAACGTTTTTATTATACAGTACAAGAGATTTTATTCACAGAAATAATTCAAGACCAAGAAAAAGTCGAAACAGCATTACAACAAAATTGGGATCCAGATATTTTTTCAGTTAAACCTTATGACAAACAGTTTTGGGATAATTACAATACTTTACTAGAGAGTGAAGAAGATGAAAAATTAATTAAAGATCTAACCAAAAGATCTTCTTTGTTCAAAAAAGAATAAAGATACTAAAAGTGTAATTATATCAAAAAAACTATATAGTTTTGGTTATTTGATAAAATAAGATGCTTTTTTTAATTATTTATCAACACGAAAAGGTTTTCGTGATTTAATATGTTTTGTTTTTGAAGTGTGATGGATTAGTTTTAGGTATAATCTAATCCCAAATAACATGAAAAAACTAAAGTTAATAATACTGTACGTCTCGATTGTCTTTACTTACAGTTGTAGTAATGACGACGTACTTACAGATTCTGTAGAAGAAAAATCCGTAAACAATACTAGTAGTCAAAGAGCAGGTTTAAAACCCATTGGCTCGGGTGTAATGATGCAAGCTTTTTATTGGGACGTTCCAGCTGGTGGTAATTGGTGGAATACAGTAAAATCAAAAGTTCAAGATTGGAGTAATGCAGGTATAGATGCTATTTGGTTACCACCTGTATCAAAAGCACAAAATGGTCCATTTTCTATGGGTTATGATCCTTTTGATTATTACGATTTTGGAGAATACGACCAAATGGGAAGTATAGAAACTAGATTCGGTTCTAAAACAGAACTCGTGTCATTAATAGATTCAGCACATCAAAGTGGACTAAGTGTTATTGCTGATATTGTAATTAATCATAATAGTGGAGGTAATAGCGAAGCAAACCCATATACAGGAGGAGGCACATGGACAGATTTTAATCCACTTTCTGGTAAATTTTACAGATCAGCAACAGATTTTCATCCTAATAATGCACATTCAAACGATTCTGGAGTTTTTGGAGGCTTCCCTGATTTATGTCATAATCAATTATACGTTCAAGATTGGTTATGGAAAAATTCAAATAGTGTCGCTAAATACTATAGAGACGTTATAGGTTTCGATGGTTGGCGATTTGATTATGTTAAAGGTTTCGAGCCATGGGTAGTTAAGGCTTGGAAGGATGAAGTTGGTGGTTTTTCAGTCGGAGAATATTGGGACAGTAATGTTTCGACATTAGATTGGTGGACAAATACTGCAAATGCAAGTGCTTTTGATTTTGCTTGTTATTATAAAATGAAAGACGCTTTTATGGGGAATAACTTAAATGCATTAAATGATAATATGCTTTGGAAACAAAACGCATCAAAAGCAATGACATTTGTTACCAACCATGATACTGATGAGATTATAAATAATAAGATTTTAGCCTATGCCTATATTTTAACACATGAAGGGTATCCAACTATTTTTTATAAAGATTATGAAGAGTGGTTAAATAAAGCAAGTCTAAATAACTTAATTTGGATTCATAATAATTTTGCAAGCGGTAGCACATCTATTTTACATGTAGATAATGACGAATATATTGCAAAACGTAACGGTAATAATTCCTCAGGTTTAATCGTCTATATTAATAACTCTGATGCTTGGCAAGAAAGGTGGGTAGAAACTAATTGGTCAAGTACTACTATAAAAGATTATACTGGACATTCAAGTTGGCAACCAGTAACACAATCAGGAAAGTGGGTTAAAATACAAGCACCTCCTAAAAGTTATTCTGTTTGGTCAACATTGTAAGTCGTTAAGTTATTTTAAAAATAAAATTGAGAATTTTAAATTAGTTATTATATTTGCACCTCAAAATTTTAAAAGAGAGGAGGTTAAGACACTATGTTAGTAATACCAATTAAACAAGGAGAAAATATAGAAAGAGCTTTAAAACGCTACAAACGTAAGTTTGATAAAACTGGTACAAGACGAGCTTTACAAGGTCGTAAACAGTTTTTAAAACCTTCAGTACAAAACAGAGCTAAAGTGCAAAAAGCGCAATACGTTCAATTATTAAGAGATCAAGAAGCAGTATAATTTCTCTGATATTATAATAATTAAAATCCCACTTTATTTTTAGTGGGATTTTTTTGTTTTACGTGTAGTCAATTACAAAACACTATATTTATAAATATAAAATAACTTCAATCAATGTTACTTAATGCTTTTATAGACTATTTATTGCTTGAAAAAAATATTCCAAGCTAACGGTCAATGCCTATAATAAAGATATTCAGTCTTTTTTACTTTTTTTACAGGAACAAGATGCTTTAAACTCCATTACAGAGGTTAATTATGCACAAATCAGACCGTGGATTATTAATTTAGTAGAAAGTGGCTTAACCAATAGAAGTATAAATAGAAAAGTGTCTGCATTAAATAGTTTTTATAAATTTCTATTAAAAATAGAAGAAGTAAAAGTTAATCCGCTTTCTAAACACAAAGCTTTAAAAACAAGTAAAAAACTACAAATACCTTTTTCTGAAAAAGAAATAGAAACAGTTCTAGATAAAATTAGTTTAGCTTCAGGATTTGAAGGCTTAAGAAATAAATTAATTATTGAATTGTTTTATTCTACAGGAATAAGACGTATTGAGTTAATAAATATTAAACTAAGTGATGTTGATTTAGAAAACAAAACCATCAAAATTTTAGGTAAACGAAACAAAGAAAGATTAATTCCGCTGTTAAATTCTGTAATTAATAGTATTCAAAAGTATCTTGAAGTTAGAAAACAACTAGAATTAATAGATGATGATCAATATTTGTTTTTAACAAAAAAGGGAGTTAAAATATACGAAACTCTTGTTTACAGAATTATAAATGATTACTTTAGTATAGCTTCGAGTAAGGTCAAAAAAAGCCCACACATACTTAGACATTCATTTGCAACGCATCTATTAAATCAAGGAGCAGAGTTAAATGCTGTCAAAGAGTTATTAGGACATTCAAGTTTAGCTGCAACACAAGTCTATACACACAACAGTATAGCGCAATTAAAAAAAGTGTATGCTAAAAGCCATCCAAGAAGTAAAAAATAAATGTTTAACCACAAAAAATTAAATTATGAAGGTAAACACACAAGCAATCAATTTTAATGCAGAGCCACAGTTGTTGGAGTTTATTCAAAAAAGAATGAATAAGCTAGAATTGTATTATGATAAAGTCATTCAGTCTGAGGTATACCTCAAAGTTGAAAAAAGAAGTAATAAGCTTAATAAAATTTTTGAAGCTAAGATAAATATACCTGGAGATAGTTTAGTAGTTAAAAAACAATGTAAGTCTTTTGAAGAGGGTACAGATACAGCAATTGCTTCACTTCAACGTCAATTAAAAAAGCGAAAACAAAAAATTAGAGAAAAATTTTAAAATATTTTAAAAAAATGTTTTGAATAATTAAATAAATATTTACATTTGCAGTCCGTTAGAAATAGCGGGCTTTTTTTAGAAGTAAAAACAGTAAAAAAAAGCCGATGTAGCTCAGCTGGCTAGAGCAGCTGATTTGTAATCAGCAGGTCGTGGGTTCGAGTCCCTCCATCGGCTCAAAAAAATAAAATTAATTCATAAATGTTTTAGTTTTATTTAAGTTCTTTAATAGAGTGAAAGTTTAAAAAAGGGGAGATACTCAAGCGGCCAACGAGGGCAGACTGTAAATCTGCTGACTACGTCTTCGCAGGTTCGAATCCTGCTCTCCCCACTTTTTTTGAAAAGTATTTTTTAAACTTAAATAAGAATTTTAAATAATTGCGAGAGTAGCTCAGTTGGTAGAGCGTCAGCCTTCCAAGCTGAATGTCGCCGGTTCGAACCCGGTCTCTCGCTCTAATATTTAAGCCGGTGTAGCTCAGGGGTAGAGCGTTTCCTTGGTAAGGAAGAGGTCACGGGTTCAATTCCCGTCATTGGCTCAATTTAAAGACAATAAGTAAGAATACACTAATATTATTATATAACTAAGATTAAATTATTAAAACATGGCAAAGGCAACTTTCGATCGTTCAAAACCACACTTAAATATTGGTACAATTGGACACGTAGATCACGGTAAAACAACTTTAACTGCTGCTATTACTAAAGTATTAGCTGATGCAGGTTTATCAGAAGCAAGAGATTTCGATACTATCGATAACGCTCCTGAAGAAAAAGAAAGAGGTATTACAATTAATACTTCACACGTAGAATATCAAACAGCTAATCGTCACTATGCACACGTTGACTGTCCAGGTCACGCCGATTACGTAAAAAACATGGTAACAGGTGCTGCTCAAATGGATGGTGCTATCTTAGTAGTAGCTGCAACAGATGGACCAATGCCACAAACTCGTGAGCACATCTTATTAGGTCGTCAGGTTGGTATCCCAAGAATCGTAGTGTTCTTAAACAAAGTGGATATGGTTGATGATGAAGAATTACTTGAATTAGTAGATATGGAAGTAAGAGAATTACTTTCTTTCTATGAGTATGATGGTGATAATGGACCTGTAGTGTCAGGTTCTGCATTAGGAGCTTTAAATGGTGAGCAAAAATGGGTTGATACTGTTATGGAATTAATGGCAGCTGTTGATGCATGGATTGAAGAGCCAGTTCGTGATATGGACAAGCCTTTCTTAATGCCTATTGAAGATGTATTCTCTATTACAGGTCGTGGTACAGTAGCAACTGGACGTATCGAAACTGGTGTAGCTAATACAGGAGATCCTGTTGAAATCATTGGTATGGGAGCTGAAAAGTTAACATCTACAATCACAGGTATCGAGATGTTCCGTCAAATATTAGATAGAGGAGAAGCTGGAGATAACGCTGGTATCCTATTAAGAGGTATTGAGAAGTCTCAAATCTCAAGAGGTATGGTTATTACTAAGCCAGGTTCTGTAACACCTCACGCTAAATTCAAAGCAGAGGTTTATATCCTTAAAAAAGAAGAAGGTGGACGTCACACTCCATTCCATAATAACTACCGTCCTCAGTTCTACGTACGTACAACTGATGTAACAGGAAACATTGCTTTACCTGATGGAGTAGAAATGGTTATGCCTGGAGATAACTTAACAATTACTGTTGAGCTTATTAATACTATTGCAATGAATGTTGGACTACGTTTCGCTATACGTGAAGGTGGTAGAACTGTAGGTGCAGGTCAGGTAACTGAAATTTTAGACTAAATTATAGTTTATAAAATATAAAATTAAGGTGCTTTGTTGTCAAAGTGCCTTGATTTATATTTACGGGTTTAGCTCAGTTGGTAGAGCACTGGTCTCCAAAACCAGGTGTCGGGAGTTCGAGTCTCTCAACCCGTGCAAATTAAAACAAGTTATATTTTACTTGTTTTGAAATAGTATAATTATCTTCTTCTAAAAAGAAGATGTTAAATGGACAATATGGCTGGAATAGTAAATTATATAAAAGAATCATTCGGAGAGTTGAAAAATAATGTGACTTGGACACCTTGGTCAGAAGCACAAAGTTTAACAATCTTAGTGGCTGTTTTTTCAATTATATTCTCATTAGCAATTTGGGGAATTGATACTGTTTTTAGTAAAGTTATTAGTTTATATTTTAATCTTATAACAGGATAGGTTTTTATGGCTGAAGTTGGAGAAAAAAATGGTACGTAGTTAGAGCTGTAAGTGGTCAAGAAAATAAAATTAAAACTTATATCGAAAACGAGATTGCTAGATTAGGTATGCAAGATTATGTTGAGCAAGTTTTAGTGCCAACAGAAAACGTTGTTCAAATTCGTAATGGTAAAAAAATCAATAAAGAAAAAGTTTACTTTAGTGGTTATATCATGATTAAAGCTAATCTTACTGGAGAAGTACCTCATATTATTAGATCAATTACAAATGTAATTGGTTTTTTAGGTGCTACTAAAGGTGGTGATCCTTTACCTTTAAGACAATCTGAAGTTAACAGGATGTTAGGTAAAGTTGATGAGTTGTCAGTTGATGCAGATGTAAATGTTGCTATACCATATACAAAAGGTGAAACTGTTAAAGTTATCGATGGACCTTTTAATGGTTTTGATGGAACTATTGAAAATATCAATGAAGAAAAACGTAAGTTAGAAGTAATGGTTAAGATTTTTGGAAGAAAAACACCATTAGAGTTAAGTTACATGCAAGTAGAAAAAATATAATAAGTGTTACACTAATATATGTTGGTTAAGCTTCCACTTAACTAAAAACATCAAATTAATTTATTTAAAATGGCAAAAGAACTAGGAAAAGTAGTTAAACTACAAGTTAGGGGAGGTGCAGCGAATCCTTCGCCACCGGTTGGACCCGCTCTAGGTGCTGCAGGAGTAAATATCATGGAGTTTTGTAAGCAATTTAATGCTAGAACTCAAGATAAAGCTGGTAAAGTTTTACCAGTGGTGATTTCTGTTTACAAAGACAAATCATTTGACTTTGTAATCAAGACTCCACCTGCTGCTGTACAGTTATTAGAAGCGGCCAAAGTAAAGAAAGGTTCGGGAGAACCACACGTAAAGAAAGTTGCAAAAGTTTCTTGGGATCAAATCAAAACTATTGCTGAAGACAAAATGGTAGATTTAAATGCATTTACTATAGATTCTGCAATGAAGATGATTGCTGGTACTGCAAGATCTATGGGTATAACTGTTAAAGGTGGTGATGCACCAAATTAACCTAAAAAGATTTTAAAAATGGCAAGATTAACAAGAAAACAAAAAGAAGCTGTAGCAAAAATTGAAAAGGATAAAGTATATTCTTTACAAGAGGCTTCAGCATTAGTAAAAGAAATAACTAATACTAAGTTTGACGCATCAGTTGATTTAGCAATTCGTTTAGGGGTTGACCCAAGAAAAGCTAATCAAATGGTTAGAGGTGTAGTATCTCTTCCTCATGGAACAGGTAAGGACACTAAAGTATTAGCATTAGTAACTCCAGATAAAGAAGCAGAAGCTAAAGAAGCTGGTGCTGATTATGTAGGTTTAGATGAGTACCTTGATAAAATCAAGAGTGGTTGGACAGACGTAGATGTAATCATTACTATGCCTAGCGTTATGGGTAAATTAGGTCCTTTAGGACGTGTATTAGGTCCTCGTGGTTTAATGCCTAACCCTAAGACTGGTACTGTAACAATGGATGTTGCAAAAGCTGTTACAGAGGTTAAAGCTGGTAAAATTGACTTTAAAGTTGATAAAACTGGTATCGTTCACGCTTCAATTGGAAAAGCATCTTTTAGTGCTGATAAAATTCAAGATAACGCAAACGAATTATTAACAACAATTATGAAACTTAAACCGACAACTGCAAAGGGAGTTTATGTAAAAAGCATTTTTATGTCTTCTACAATGAGTCCTAGTATAGCTGTTGATACTAAAATAGGTTAAGTAGTTAAAAACTTTATATTATGACAAGAGAAGATAAATCACAAGTAATTAAAGACTTAACTGCACAATTAGCTGACAATTCTAATATCTACATAGCAGATATATCAGGTTTAAACGCAGGAACTACATCAGACTTACGTCGTGCTTGTTTTAAAGCAAACATACAATTATCTGTTGTAAAAAATACATTACTTGAAAAAGCGATGGAAGCTTCGGATAGAGATTTCGGAGATTTACCATCTGTATTAAAAGGAAATACATCTGTGATGTATTCTGAAACTGGAAATGCTCCAGCTAAATTAATCAAAGCTTTCAGAAAAAAATCTGAAAAGCCTTTATTAAAAGGTGCTTTTATTGAAGAAGCTGTTTATTTAGGAGATAACCAGTTAGATATGTTAGTGGACATCAAGTCTAGAGAAGAGTTAATTGGTGATATCATTGGATTATTACAATCACCAGCTAAAAACGTTGTTTCAGCTCTTAAATCTAGTGGAGGAACACTTTCAGGTATCTTAAAAACATTATCTCAAAAAGAGGGATAATTTTAAAAGAACGCACTTTTACAATTATATATTATTAAAAAATTATTAAAACGATAGAAAAATGGCAGATTTAAAAGATTTCGCAGAACAATTAGTTAACCTTACTGTAAAAGAAGTAAATGAGTTAGCTACTATTTTAAAAGATGAATATGGTATCGAGCCTGCAGCTGCTGCTGTAGCTGTTGCAGCTGGTCCTGCTGCAGGAGGTGATGCTGCTGAAGAGCAAACTGAATTTGATGTTATATTAAAGGCAGCTGGTGGTTCTAAATTAGCAGTAGTTAAATTAGTTAAAGAATTAACTGGTTTAGGTTTAAAAGAAGCTAAAGGATTAGTTGATGGAGCACCAAGCCCAATTAAAGAAGCAGTGTCTAAAGACGAAGCTGAAGCTTTAAAAACTTCATTAGAAGAAGCAGGAGCAGAGGTTGAGCTTAAGTAAGCTTACCACATAATTTTACAAAGGTTTAGGTCTGAAGCATGCGCTTTAAGACCTAAACCATTTGTCGTATATAGTGATTAGCTATATAAAATAATATTTTTTTAATCAAAATTTCGTCCATTGATGTTAGTAACACAAGCTGAAAGATTAAATTTCTCGTCTATAATAAATAGAACAGAGTACCCAGATTTCATGGATATTCAGATTAAATCCTTTCAGGATTTTTTCCAGTTAGAAACAAAATCTGAAGAAAGAGGTGATGAAGGTTTATATAACACCTTCATGGAAAACTTTCCTATTACAGACACACGTAATCAATTCGTTTTAGAATTTTTAGATTACTTTATTGATCCACCAAGATACGCTATTGAAGAATGTATTGAAAGAGGACTAACCTATAGCGTTCCGCTAAAAGCAAGGTTAAAGTTATATTGTACAGACCCTGAACATGAGGATTTCGAGACCATTGTCCAGGATGTGTATTTAGGAACTATACCTTACATGACTCCTTCTGGTACTTTTTGTATTAACGGAGCAGAACGTGTAGTAGTATCTCAATTACATAGATCTCCAGGTGTCTTTTTTGGACAGTCTTTCCATGCAAATGGAACCAAATTATATTCAGCTAGAGTTATTCCTTTTAAAGGATCATGGATAGAATTCGCTACAGATATTAACCAAGTAATGTATGCTTACATTGATAGAAAGAAAAAGTTACCTGTAACTACTCTTTTTAGAGCTATTGGTTTTGAGCGTGATAAAGACATATTAGAAATTTTTGATCTTGCTGAAGAAGTTAAAGTTTCTAAATCAGGTCTTAAAAAAATTATTGGTCGTAAACTTGCTGCACGTGTACTTAACACATGGCATGAAGATTTCGTTGATGAGGATACAGGTGAAGTAGTATCTATCGAACGTAACGAAATTGTTTTAGATCGTGATACAGAATTAGATAAAGAAAATATTGAAGAAATTCTTGAAATTGATGTAAAAACTATCCTTATTCACAAGGAAACTGCACAACAAGGAGATTACGCAATTATACATAATACACTTCAAAAAGATCCAACAAATTCTGAAAAAGAAGCTGTAGAACATATTTACCGTCAACTACGTAATGCTGAGCCGCCAGATGAAGAAACTGCACGTGGTATTATTGACAAATTATTCTTTAGTGACCAACGTTACTCTCTAGGAGAAGTAGGTCGTTATAGAATGAACAAAAAATTACAATTAGATATCGGAATGGATAAGCAAGTGCTTACTAAAGAAGATATCATTACTATAATAAAATACTTAATCGAGCTTATTAATTCTAAAGCAGAGATTGATGATATTGATCACTTATCTAACCGTCGTGTACGTACAGTAGGAGAACAGTTATCATCTCAGTTTGGTGTTGGTCTTGCTCGTATGGCACGTACTATTCGTGAGCGTATGAACGTTCGTGATAACGAGGTTTTTACACCTATTGACTTAATTAATGCTAAGACTTTGTCGTCAGTAATTAATTCTTTCTTTGGTACAAACCAGTTATCTCAGTTTATGGACCAAACTAATCCATTAGCCGAGATAACACACAAACGTCGTTTATCTGCATTAGGACCAGGAGGTTTATCCAGAGAAAGAGCAGGATTCGAGGTTCGAGATGTTCACTATACTCACTACGGAAGACTTTGTCCAATTGAAACTCCTGAGGGACCAAACATTGGATTAATATCTTCATTATCTGTATATGCTAAGGTAAATTCAATGGGATTCATTGAAACCCCTTATAGAAAAGTTACAGATGGTGTTGTTGATATTAAAAGTGCTCCAACATATTTAAGTGCTGAAGAAGAAGAAGAAAAATTAATCGCTCAAGCAACTGTAAAAGTTGATGAAGATGGTAAAATTTTACATGATAAAGTAATTGCTAGAATGGAAGGTGACTTCCCAGTAATGGATCCAAAAGACATCCATTATACAGATGTAGCACCAAATCAAATTTCATCTATATCAGCGTCTTTAATTCCTTTCTTAGAACATGATGATGCCAACCGTGCATTGATGGGATCAAACATGATGCGTCAGGCTGTACCTTTATTACGTCCTCAAGCTCCTATTGTTGGAACTGGATTAGAAAGACAAGTAGCATCTGATTCTCGTGTTTTAATTAATGCAGAAGGTGAAGGTGTTGTACAATACGTTGATGCAAACGAAATTGTAATTAAATACGAAAGAACTGATGATGAAGCAAAAGTAAGTTTTGATAGTGATATTAAGACTTATCCATTAGTTAAATTTAGAAAAACTAACCAAGGTACTTCTATAAACCTTAAACCTATCGTTAAAAAAGGTGATAAAGTATCTAAAGGTCAAGTCTTATCTGAGGGTTATGCCACTCAAAAAGGTGAATTAGCTTTAGGTAGAAACATGAAAGTAGCCTTCATGCCTTGGAAAGGGTATAACTTTGAGGATGCCATTGTGATTTCGGAAAAAGTTGTTCGTGAAGATATATTTACTTCTATACACATCGACGAGTATTCTCTTGATGTAAGAGATACAAAATTAGGTAACGAAGAGTTAACAAATGATATTCCTAACGTTTCTGAAGAGGCTACAAAAGACCTTGATGAAAACGGTATGATCCGTATTGGAGCAGAAGTTAAACCTGGTGATATATTAATTGGTAAAATTACTCCTAAAGGAGAATCTGATCCAACACCAGAAGAAAAACTTTTACGTGCCATTTTTGGAGATAAAGCAGGAGATGTTAAAGATGCTTCATTAAAAGCTTCTCCATCATTACATGGTGTTGTTATTAATAAAAAATTATTTTCTAGAGCAGTAAAAGATAAAAGAAAGAGAGCTCAGGATAAAGAAGATATTAATAAGTTAGAGAATTTATATTATACTAAATTTGATGAATTACAGTCTGTATTAGTTGAAAAACTTTTCACTATTGTAAACGGTAAAACATCTCAAGGTATTTATAATGATTTAGGTGAAGAAGTATTACCAAAAGGTAAAAAATTCACTTTAAAAATGTTAAATGCTGTTGATGATTATACTCACTTAACTGGTGGTACATGGACAACAGATGACCATACTAACAAATTAGTTGCAGATTTAATTCACAACTACAAGATTAAAGAAAACGATTTACAAGGGTCTCTTAGACGTGAGAAGTTTACTATATCAGTAGGAGATGAGTTACCAGCAGGTATCATCAAATTAGCCAAAGTTTATATCGCTAAAAAACGTAAGTTAAAAGTAGGTGATAAAATGGCAGGACGACATGGTAACAAAGGTATTGTTGCACGTATTGTACGTCAAGAAGATATGCCTTTCTTAGAAGATGGAACTCCAGTTGATATTGTATTAAATCCATTAGGTGTACCATCTCGTATGAACATCGGACAGATTTATGAAACCGTTTTAGGTTGGGCTGGACAAGACTTAGGTCGTACTTATGCTACTCCAATTTTTGATGGTGCAACAATAGATCAAATCAACGAGTTAACTGATGAAGCTGGTATCCCTAGATATGGTCATACATATTTATATGATGGTGGAACTGGAGATCGTTTTGATCAACCTGCAACAGTAGGAGTTATCTACATGCTTAAATTAGGGCACATGGTAGATGATAAGATGCACGCTCGTTCAATAGGACCATATTCATTAATTACTCAACAACCTTTAGGTGGTAAAGCACAATTTGGAGGTCAACGTTTTGGAGAAATGGAAGTTTGGGCTCTTGAGGCTTATGGAGCATCAGCAACGTTAAGAGAAATCTTAACAGTAAAATCTGATGACGTAGTAGGTAGAGCTAAAACTTACGAAGCTATTGTTAAAGGAGAACCAATGCCAGAACCTGGATTACCAGAATCTTTCAACGTATTAATGCACGAATTGAAAGGATTAGGATTAGACATTAGATTAGAAGAATAATTTTAAGTGAGTCGAGCAGTTTTAAGTTAAACTTTAAAACTGCTTTACAAACTGAACACTATAAGAATTATGGCAAAAAAACAAGATAAGAATACAGTACAGAGATTTAATAAAATCTCTATTGGTTTAGCATCACCAGAGTCTATTTTAGCAGAGTCTAGAGGTGAGGTTTTAAAACCAGAAACTATCAATTATCGTACACATAAACCAGAACGTGATGGTTTATTCTGTGAGCGTATTTTTGGTCCTGTTAAGGATTATGAATGTGCTTGTGGTAAATATAAGCGTATTAGATATAAAGGTATCGTTTGCGACCGTTGTGGAGTTGAAGTAACAGAAAAGAAAGTACGTCGTGACAGAGTAGGACATATTAATTTAGTTGTGCCTGTAGCACACATTTGGTATTTCCGTTCTTTACCTAACAAAATAGGATATTTATTAGGGTTACCATCTAAGAAATTAGATATGATTATCTACTACGAACGTTATGTAGTAATCCAACCAGGTAATGCTAAAAATGAAGAAGGTGAACCTTTACAAAAATTAGACTTTTTAACTGAAGAAGAATACCTAAATATTTTAGAGACACTTCCTCAAGATAATCAATATTTAGATGACACTGACCCAAGCAAGTTTGTTGCTAAAATGGGAGCTGAGTGTTTAATTGATTTATTAGCTAGAATTGACCTTGATGCGTTATCTTACGAGTTACGTCACAAAGCTAATACTGAAACTTCTAAACAACGTAAAACTGAAGCTTTAAAACGTTTACAAGTTGTTGAAGCTTTACGTGAGTCTAATGAGAATAGAGAGAATCGTCCAGAATGGATGATCATGAAAGTAGTGCCAATTATTCCGCCAGAATTAAGACCTTTAGTTCCTTTAGATGGTGGACGTTTTGCAACTTCAGATTTAAATGATTTATACCGTCGTGTTATTATTCGTAACAACCGTTTAAAGCGTTTAGTTGAAATTAAAGCTCCAGAAGTTATCTTACGTAACGAGAAACGTATGTTACAAGAATCAGTAGATTCATTATTTGATAACACACGTAAATCTTCTGCAGTAAAAACAGATTCTAACAGACCATTAAAATCATTATCAGATTCACTTAAAGGTAAGCAAGGACGTTTCCGTCAAAACTTACTTGGTAAGCGTGTTGATTATTCTGCACGTTCTGTAATTGTTGTTGGACCAGAACTTAAATTATTTGAGTGTGGTTTACCAAAAAATATGGCTGCTGAGCTTTATAAACCTTTTGTAATTAGAAAATTAATTGAAAGAGGTATTGTTAAGACAGTAAAATCTGCTAAGAAAATTATAGATAAAAGAGAGCCAGTTGTTTGGGATATCTTAGAGAATGTTTTAAAAGGACATCCAGTTCTTTTAAACCGTGCTCCTACGTTACACAGACTTGGTATCCAAGCGTTCCAACCTAAGTTAATTGAAGGAAAAGCAATACAATTACACCCATTAGTATGTACTGCATTTAATGCCGATTTTGATGGAGATCAAATGGCTGTCCACTTACCATTAGGACCTGAAGCAATCTTAGAATGTCAATTATTATTATTGGCATCTCACAATATATTAAATCCAGCAAATGGATCTCCAGTAACTGTACCTTCTCAGGATATGGTACTTGGTCTTTACTACATGACTAAGCACAGATATTCTACTCCAGAAGTACCAGTTAGAGGAGAAGGATTAACATTTTACTCGGCTGAAGAGGTAACAATTGCTTACAACGAAAAAAGAGTAGAATTAAATGCTGGTATAAAAGTAAGAACAAAGGACTTTAATGAAGCTGGTGAGTTAGTTTACCAAATTATTGAAACTACTGTTGGACGTGTATTATTTAACGAAAAAGTACCAGCAGCAGCAGGTTACATTAACCAGGTATTAACTAAAAAATCTTTAAGAGATATTATTGGTAATATCTTAAAAGTAACTAGTGTACCTGAAACAGCAGCTTTCTTAGATGAAATTAAAACTTTAGGATATAACTTTGCCTTTAGAGGTGGTTTATCATTTAGTTTAGGAGATATTATTATCCCACCAGAAAAGCAATCAATGATTGATGCTGCAAATACTAAAGTAGATGGTATTACTGGTAACTATAACATGGGATTAATTACTAATAATGAACGTTATAACCAAGTTATTGATATCTGGACTTCAACAAATGCAGAATTGACAGAATTGTCAATGAAACGTATTAGAGAAGATCAACAAGGATTCAACTCGGTATTTATGATGCTTGATTCTGGAGCTCGTGGATCTAAAGAACAGATTCGTCAGTTAACAGGTATGCGTGGATTAATGGCTAAGCCTAAAAAATCTACTGCAGGAGGTGGATCTATTATTGAAAATCCAATTTTATCTAACTTTAAGGAAGGTCTTTCAATTTTAGAATACTTTATATCAACTCACGGAGCTCGTAAAGGATTAGCCGATACAGCACTTAAAACTGCCGATGCAGGTTACTTGACACGTCGTTTAGTTGATGTTTCTCAAGATGTAATTGTTAACAGTGAAGACTGTGGTACATTAAGAGGTGTTGAAGTTACTGCATTAAAGAAAAATGATGAAGTAGTTGAAAAACTAGAAGCACGTATTGTTGGTCGTATTTCATTAAACGATGTATATGATCCTTTAACTGAAGAGGTTCTAGCTGAAGCAGGTCAATTAATTGATGAAGTAGTAGCTGCAAGAATTGAAAATTCACCAATTGAAGCTGTAGAAGTACGTTCACCATTATCTTGTGAAGCTAAAAAAGGAATTTGTGTTCAATGTTACGGTCGTAACCTAGCTACCAATAAAATGGTACAACGTGGTGAGGCTGTAGGTGTTGTTGCAGCACAATCTATTGGAGAACCAGGTACACAGTTAACACTTCGTACTTTCCACGTAGGAGGTATTGCAGGTAATATTTCAGAAGAAAATAAATTAGTAGCTAAGTTTGATGGAGTTGCAGAAATCGAAGATCTTAAAACTGTAAAAGGTTTAGATAACGATGGAAAAGAAGTAGATGTAGTTATCTCTCGTACTTCAGAACTTAAGTTAGTAGATAAAAAGACAGGTATTACTTTAAGTACTAATAACATTCCTTATGGTTCTCATGTTTTTGTTAAAAACGGAGATAAACTAAAAGCAGATGACGTTGTTTGTTCTTGGGATCCATATAACGGAGTTATTATTTCAGAATTTGCTGGAAAAGTTAGATATGAAAATATCGAACAAGGTATAACTTATCAAGTTGAAATTGATGAGCAAACAGGTTTCCAAGAAAAAGTAATTTCTGAATCTAGAAACAAAAAGTTAATTCCAACACTTATTGTAGAAGATGGTAAAGGTGAAGCAATTCGTTCTTACAACTTACCAGTAGGTGCACACATAATGATTGATGATGGAGATAAAGTTGAAGTTGGTAAAATCTTAGTTAAAATCCCACGTAAGTCTGCTAAAGCAGGAGATATTACAGGAGGTTTACCACGTGTAACAGAATTATTTGAAGCACGTAACCCTTCTAACCCAGCAGTTGTTAGTGCTATTGATGGTGTTGTTTCTTTTGGAAAAATTAAAAGAGGTAATCGTGAGATTATTGTAGAATCTAAGTTAGGTGAAATTAAAAAATATCTAGTTAAGTTATCTAGTCAAATCTTAGTTCAAGAAAATGACTTTATCAAAGCTGGTATGCCATTATCTGACGGTTCTGTAACACCAAATGATATCTTAAACATTAAAGGACCATCTGCAGTACAACAGTACTTAGTTAACGAGGTACAGGAAGTATACCGTTTACAAGGTGTAAAAATTAATGATAAGCACTTTGAGGTTGTTGTTAGACAAATGATGCGTAAAGTAAGAATTATTGATTCTGGAGATACTATTTTCCTTGAAGATCAATTAGCTCATAAATCTGATTTCATTGAAGAAAATGACAATATTTTCGGAATGAAAGTGGTTGAAAACGCTGGAGATTCTTCTAACTTAAAAGAAGGTCAGATTATATCTGCATTCCAATTAAGAGATGAAAATTCAATCTTACGTCGTGAAGATAAGCAACTTGTTGAAGCAAGAGACGCACAGCCAGCAACAGCTACGCCAATCTTACAAGGTATTACAAGAGCATCATTACAGACTAAGTCATTTATTTCGGCAGCATCATTCCAAGAAACTACTAAAGTTCTTAATGAAGCAGCAGTAAGTGGTAAAGTAGATACGCTTGAAGGACTTAAAGAAAACGTAATTGTAGGTCATCGTATACCAGCAGGTACAGGTATGCGTGCTTATGAAAACATAATTGTAGGTTCTAAAGAAGAATTTGATCAAATGATGAAAGCTAAACAAGAAGTTAACTACAACTAATGTTAGCATCATATATAAAATTCTAAATTATAATAACTAAAAGAATCCTGCTAACATGCAGGATTCTTTGTTTAAAACATAAATTAATGTCAGACAATAAGGATAATAAACCAAAACAAGGTCAAATTAATATTGAATTAGATGAAAAAATTGCAGAAGGAATTTATTCTAACCTTGCTATAATTAATCATTCAGTTTCAGAATTTGTTGTAGATTTTGTTAGCATAATGCCAGGTACGCCTAAAAGTAAAGTTAAATCAAGAATTATTTTGACGCCTCAACATGCTAAACGATTAATGAAAGCTTTAAGTGAAAATGTAAATCGATTTGAAAAAGCTCATGGTGAAATTAAAGATTATGATCAACCACCAATACCTTTAAATTTTGGTCCAACTGGACAAGCATAAAAAAACCTCTTTATAACTTTTATAAAGAGGTTTTTTTATGAAATAATTTTTTAATTGATTTTTGTTATTAAAAAATAAAAAATAATAGTTTTTAGTTATAGTCTTAGTTTTTGAAGGTTATTTATTTGGGGTTTAAAAGAAGAAATAATATTTAAACGCTAATTAGTATGTGTTTTGTTTATACGTCTTTTAAAAGCTCTTAAAACAATTATTTATTCATATTCTGATACATAATGAAATTTAATACTAGGATATTTCTGTTGAGTCATTTGTAATGAGAAAGACGAATCAGCTAAAAATACTAACTGTCCTCTTTTATCTTTTGCTAAAAACCTCTGCTTTACTCTTAAAAACTCTTTGTATTCATCATTTTTTTTATCAGTAGGTTCTATCCAGCAAGCTTTGTAAACATTTAAGTTTTCATATGTACATTTTGCTCCATATTCATGCTCTAATCTATATTGAATCACTTCATATTGTAGAGCTCCAACGGTACCAATAACTTTTCTTCCATTTAATTCAAGAGTAAAAAGTTGAGCTACACCTTCATCCATTAATTGGTCAATACCTTTATATAATTGTTTAGATTTTAATGGATCTGCATTATTTATGTATCTAAAATGTTCTGGTGAAAAGCTAGGTATTCCTTTGTAATTCAGTATCTCACCTTCAGTAAGTGTGTCTCCAATTTTAAAAGTTCCTGTATCTTGTAAACCAACAATATCCCCAGGATAAGAAATATCAACAATTTCTTTCTTTTCAGCAAAAAAAGCATTTGGGCTAGAAAATTTTACTTTTTTGTTATGTCTAACATGCAGATACTGAGTATTTCTTTTAAATTCACCGGACACTATTTTTATAAAGGCTAATCTATTTCGGTGATTAGGATCCATGTTAGCGTGGATCTTAAATACAAATCCAGAAAATTTATCCTCTTCTGGTTTAACTAAGCGTTCTTCACTATGTTTAGGGCGAGGTTTAGGTGCAATTTCAACAAAGCAATCTAATAATTCTCTTACTCCAAAACTATTTAATGCAGATCCAAAAAATACAGGTTGTAATTCTCCTTTCAAGTAGTCTTCATTTGTAAATTCAGGGTAAATTCCCTCAACTAATTCTATTTCTTCACGTAATGTTTCCGCTGCATTATCTCCCACTAAAGTGTTTAATTCATCACTGTTTAAATCACTAATTTCTATTGTGTCTTCTATATTTTTACGACTATCACCACTAAACAAGTTAATGTTTTTCTCCCAAATATTATAAATACCTTTAAAGTCATAACCCATTCCTATAGGAAAGCTTAAAGGAGTCACTTTTAATTTTAGTTTTTGTTCTATTTCATCAAGTAATTCAAAAGCATCTTTACCTTCTCTATCCATTTTATTAATGAAAACAATCATTGGGATATTACGCATTCTACAAACTTCAACTAATTTTTCAGTTTGTTCCTCAACACCTTTTGCGACGTCAATGACAACTATTACACTGTCAACAGCTGTTAATGTTCTAAATGTGTCTTCTGCAAAATCTTTGTGACCTGGTGTGTCTAAAATATTGATTTTGATTCCATTATATTCAAAAGCTAATACAGAAGTCGCTACGGATATACCACGTTGACGTTCAATTTCCATAAAGTCACTCGTCGCTCCTTTTTTTATTTTATTACTTTTTACAGCTCCAGCTTCGTTAATGGCTCCTCCAAACAGTAATAGTTTTTCAGTTAATGTTGTTTTTCCTGCATCTGGATGTGATATAATTCCAAATGTTCTTCTTCTTTGTATTTCTTCTAAAAATTTCATTAAAATCAATTTGTGCAAATATAAAATATAAAAGTTTTAAGGTTGATTAAACTTGATTTGTTTTATACATTCTAGAGTTAGTAATTAGGTTTAATTTTTTATTTTTTTAATTTTAGTATTAATATAACTTTTCAACTTTACAATAATTTGTGTCAGTGATTTTTATCTTTCAATGGTAGTAATTCTCGATGAATTAATCAATTGATTCTTTTTTTTGATAAAACGCACTTAAGCGTTTTATTTTGTTTTTTATCTATATTTTTTTATTAATATTGAATGATTTTATTTGTTTTTTGCTTAATTAATTTTTGTGTTTATCAACGTTATATTTGACCCTTTAACGAAAATTAACACTTTTGACTACTTAAGTCAACCTTAAACTTAATCTATGTTATATTTTCGCCCAGTGTTTTGTCTCAGCAGCTATAAACACAAATTAAATATTAGAATAAAATAATTCTCTCATCATGAAAATCTCTACTCGATTCTTTATTAAAAACAAATTTTATCTTTTTTCTTTTTTTATTATTCTCTTTTTCTGAAGTTTCTTATTCTCAATGTATTGGGCCTGATAATGATTGTGATAACGATGGTGTTGTTAATTCACAAGATTTAGATGATGATAATGATGGTATTTTAGATGAATTTGAATGTTTTTCTACAGGTGTAGTAGGTGTTTTAGGTCCTGAGTTAATACAAAATGGGGATTTTGAAGAAGGATACCGTCATTGGTATTCGGAATTAAATAGAGGTAGAAACAACAATAACGGTGGTGGAGGTGTTCCAGATACTAGTGGAGGTTGTGGTTCTCAAGGTTGGGTAGCAGTTTCACCATTCTCTTCAATTAATGGTGGTTGCAATAATCATTATAATTATAATGGAGGAACTCCAAATGGTGCAGATATTATTACTGATGCTGCTGGTGTTGGTAATAATATTTGGAATAATACAACACCATCTAACACGGGCGCTTGTAATGGTGATAATCATACAGATTATTCTCCTGACTCCACAACAAATAACTCTGTTTACATTGATCCCAACGATATTGCTGGTATAGCTTTCTGGAAGCAGGATATTACTAATATGGTTCCTAATACCGATTATGTTTTTTCTATGTGGGTAATGGTAATTGAGAATAGTCCACAGGTTGTATTAAGATTTGATAATACGGATATTTATACAGCTCCAACTTTAACAAGAACAACGGGAGGGAGTAATGGAGAAGATTCTTGGCAAGAGGTTTATTATTTTTTTAATTCAGGTACTTTATCTGGAACAAAAACTTTAGAGCTTGTTAATAATGTAGCTGGTTGTGCTGATAATGATTTCAGAATAGATAATATCTCTTTAAAGAAAAGTTGTCCTGATTCAGATAATGACGGTATCCCAAATCAATTAGATACAGATAGTGATAATGATGGCTGTTTTGATGCTTTAGAAGGAGGAGATAATATTTTAATATCAAATGTTAATACCGATGGTTCTCTAGATGGTGCGGTTAATTCTACAACGGGAGTTCCAAATAATGTAAATACTACAAGTGGTCAAACCGTTGGAGGTTCTATTGATGGAGTTCCTTCAGATTCAAATGGTCAATGTGATTCAGACGATGATGGGGTTGCTGATGCTGATGATATTTGTAATGGTTCAAATGATACAGTTGATGTAGATAATGATAATGTACCTGATGGTTGTGACCTAGATAATGATAATGATGGTATACTAGATGTAAATGAAGGATTTTGTTCTTCGCAAATTTTATCAGGGAGTTGGAATATAAGTGGCTCAACAGCCTCTTATGATTTTGGAAATGGAATTACAGCAGAAATTACAACTACAAACTCGTTACCGTTAACTTCTGGAACTTTTAGTAATGGTAATTTTTGGACTGAAAATTTAGCTAACTCTACTTCTTTAGAGAGCTCTTATATTTGGGGAACAACATTAACAGTAAACTATGTAGATTCATTAGGAAACCCAGTAACAGTAACTAATCCAATTCTTCATTTAGATAGAATTGGTGGTACAGATGGATCTACCACTCAGAACAGTGCTATAGTTACATTATTAAATGGCTTAACATGGAATAATTTATCAGGTACTTCAGATTTTGGAACGACTTCAAATACCGCATTTGATTCAGGTAACAATACTCCTGCTGATCCTGGACATAGTCAAGATGGAACTCAAGCTGATGCTGATGGTACTGCCTCAGGAACTTTACAAATAAATGGAGAAATATCAAGTTTTACTTTAGAATTTGTACAGGGAGGCTTGTTTGGAACAGGAACAGATGGAATTGAATTAATTTTGTCAGCATGTCAAAGTACAGACACTGATAATGATGGTACTCCTGATTATTTAGATTTAGATTCAGATAATGATGGATGTTTTGATGCGTTTGAAGGAGGAGATGCTATTGATAGTTCAGCTGTTGATGCTAATGGAGTTTTAACAGGAACAGTAAATAGTTCAACTGGAGTGCCAAATGATGTTGATGTTAATAATGGTCAAACTATTGGTTCAACACAAAACGATACAGTTCTTGATGATGAATGTAAAGTTAATATTACAATAGGTGATGTAACAGTAAACGAAGATATTGGTAATGCAACTGTTTCGGTAAGTTTAGATGTGGCAAGTAGTGTTGATACAGTGGTTGAGATAACAACAACAGATGGTACAGCAGAAGAACCTGGGGATTATACAAGTACAATAACAATAGTCACGATTCCAGCAGGAGATACAAGTGTAAATGTAAGTGTTCCTATTATTAATGACACTATAGATGAACCAAGTGAGGATTTCACAGTCAATGGAAATGTAACCAGTGGAAACACTATAAATACTGATCCAAGTGGAACAATTACGATCACAGATGATGATGGCGCACCAACAGTAAGTATTTCAGATGTTACGGTTCCAGAAGGCGATGATGCAGTATTCGCAGTAAGTTTGAGTAATCCAAGTAGTGAAGACATTACAGTTACTTTTACGATAGATGATGCTACAGCAGTAGAGACAGGTGATTATACAGAGCCAGTAACTTTGACTGTTACGATTCCAGCAGGAAGTACAACCGTTAATGTTACCGTTCCTACAGTAGAAGATACAACAAGTGAACCAACCGAGACTTTCGAGGTTAATATCACAGGAGCAGAGACAGATACGACTAATACAGCAGTTACAGTAAGTGACAATCAAGGTATTGGTACGATCACAGATGATGATGGCGCACCAACAGTTAGCATTGATAATGTTACGGTTCCAGAAGGCGATGATGCAGTATTCGCAGTAAGTTTGAGTAATCCAAGTAGTGAAGACATTACAGTTACTTTTACGATAGATGATGCTACAGCAGTAGAGACAGGTGATTATACAGAGCCAGTAACTTTGACTGTTACGATTCCAGCAGGAAGTACAACCGTTAATGTTACCGTTCCTACAGTAGAAGATACAACAAGTGAACCAACCGAGACTTTCGAGGTTAATATCACAGGAGCAGAGACAGATACGACTAATACAGCAGTTACAGTAAGTGACAATCAAGGTATTGGTACGATCACAGATGATGATGGCGCACCAACAGTAAGTATTTCAGATGTTACGGTTCCAGAAGGCGATGATGCAGTATTTGCAGTAAGTTTGAGTAATCCAAGTAGTGAAGACATTACAGTTACTTTTACGATAGATGATGCTACAGCAGTAGAGACAGGTGATTATACAGAGCCAGTAACTTTAACTGTTACGATTCCAGCAGGAAGTACAACCGTTAATGTTACCGTTCCTACAGTAGAAGATACAACAAGTGAACCAACCGAGACTTTCGAGGTTAATATCACAGGAGCAGAGACAGATACGACTAATACAGCAGTTACAGTAAGTGACAATCAAGGTATTGGTACGATCACAGATGATGATGGCGCACCAACAGTAAGTATTTCAGATGTTACGGTTCCAGAAGGCGATGATGCAGTATTCGCAGTAAGTTTGAGTAATCCAAGTAGTGAAGACATTACAGTTACTTTTACGATAGATGATGCTACAGCAGTAGAGACAGGTGATTATACAGAGCCAGTAACTTTGACTGTTACGATTCCAGCAGGAAGTACAACCGTTAATGTTACCGTTCCTACAGTAGAAGATACAACAAGTGAACCAACCGAGACTTTCGAGGTTAATATCACAGGAGCAGAGACAGATACGACTAATACAGCAGTTACAGTAAGTGACAATCAAGGTATTGGTACGATCACAGATGATGATGGCGCACCAACAGTTAGCATTGATAATGTTACGGTTCCAGAAGGCGATGATGCAGTATTCGCAGTAAGTTTGAGTAATCCAAGTAGTGAAGACATTACAGTTACTTTTACGATAGATGATGCTACAGCAGTAGAGACAGGTGATTATACAGAGCCAGTAACTTTGACTGTTACGATTCCAGCAGGAAGTACAACCGTTAATGTTACCGTTCCTACAGTAGAAGATACAACAAGTGAACCAACCGAGACTTTCGAGGTTAATATCACAGGAGCAGAGACAGATACGACTAATACAGCAGTTACAGTAAGTGACAATCAAGGTATTGGTACGATCACAGATGATGATGGCGCACCAACAGTAAGTATTTCAGATGTTACGGTTCCAGAAGGCGATGATGCAGTATTTGCAGTAAGTTTGAGTAATCCAAGTAGTGAAGACATTACAGTTACTTTTACGATAGATGATGCTACAGCAGTAGAGACAGGTGATTATACAGAGCCAGTAACTTTAACTGTTACGATTCCAGCAGGAAGTACAACCGTTAATGTTACCGTTCCTACAGTAGAAGATACAACAAGTGAACCAACCGAGACTTTCGAGGTTAATATCACAGGAGCAGAGACAGATACGACTAATACAGCAGTTACAGTAAGTGACAATCAAGGTATTGGTACGATCACAGATGATGATGGCGCACCAACAGTAAGTATTTCAGATGTTACGGTTCCAGAAGGCGATGATGCAGTATTCGCAGTAAGTTTGAGTAATCCAAGTAGTGAAGACATTACAGTTACTTTTACGATAGATGATGCTACAGCAGTAGAGACAGGTGATTATACAGAGCCAGTAACTTTGACTGTTACGATTCCAGCAGGAAGTACAACCGTTAATGTTACCGTTCCTACAGTAGAAGATACAACAAGTGAACCAACCGAGACTTTCGAGGTTAATATCACAGGAGCAGAGACAGATACGACTAATACAGCAGTTACAGTAAGTGACAATCAAGGTATTGGTACGATCACAGATGATGATGGCGCACCAACAGTTAGCATTGATAATGTTACGGTTCCAGAAGGCGATGATGCAGTATTCGCAGTAAGTTTGAGTAATCCAAGTAGTGAAGACATTACAGTTACTTTTACGATAGATGATGCTACAGCAGTAGAGACAGGTGATTATACAGAGCCAGTAACTTTGACTGTTACGATTCCAGCAGGAAGTACAACCGTTAATGTTACCGTTCCTACAGTAGAAGATACAACAAGTGAACCAACCGAGACTTTCGAGGTTAATATCACAGGAGCAGAGACAGATACGACTAATACAGCAGTTACAGTAAGTGACAATCAAGGTATTGGTACGATCACAGATGATGATGGCGCACCAACAGTAAGTATTTCAGATGTTACAGTTCCAGAAGGCGATGATGCAGTATTTGCAGTAAGTTTGAGTAATCCAAGTAGTGAAGACATTACAGTTACTTTTACGATAGATGATGCTACAGCAGTAGAGACAGGTGATTATACAGAGCCAGTAACTTTAACTGTTACGATTCCAGCAGGAAGTACAACCGTTAATGTTACCGTTCCTACAGTAGAAGATACAACAAGTGAACCAACCGAGACTTTCGAGGTTAATATCACAGGAGCAGAGACAGATACGACTAATACAGCAGTTACAGTAAGTGACAATCAAGGTATTGGTACGATCACAGATGATGATGGCGCACCAACAGTAAGTATTTCAGATGTTACGGTTCCAGAAGGCGATGATGCAGTATTCGCAGTAAGTTTGAGTAATCCAAGTAGTGAAGACATTACAGTTACTTTTACGATAGATGATGCTACAGCAGTAGAGACAGGTGATTATACAGAGCCAGTAACTTTGACTGTTACGATTCCAGCAGGAAGTACAACCGTTAATGTTACCGTTCCTACAGTAGAAGATACAACAAGTGAACCAACCGAGACTTTCGAGGTTAATATCACAGGAGCAGAGACAGATACGACTAATACAGCAGTTACAGTAAGTGACAATCAAGGTATTGGTACGATCACAGATGATGATGGCGCACCAACAGTTAGCATTGATAATGTTACGGTTCCAGAAGGCGATGATGCAGTATTCGCAGTAAGTTTGAGTAATCCAAGTAGTGAAGACATTACAGTTACTTTTACGATAGATGATGCTACAGCAGTAGAGACAGGTGATTATACAGAGCCAGTAACTTTGACTGTTACGATTCCAGCAGGAAGTACAACCGTTAATGTTACCGTTCCTACAGTAGAAGATACAACAAGTGAACCAACCGAGACTTTCGAGGTTAATATCACAGGAGCAGAGACAGATACGACTAATACAGCAGTTACAGTAAGTGACAATCAAGGTATTGGTACGATCACAGATGATGATGGCGCACCAACAGTAAGTATTTCAGATGTTACAGTTCCAGAAGGCGATGATGCAGTATTTGCAGTAAGTTTGAGTAATCCAAGTAGTGAAGACATTACAGTTACTTTTACGATAGATGATGCTACAGCAGTAGAGACAGGTGATTATACAGAGCCAGTAACTTTAACTGTTACGATTCCAGCAGGAAGTACAACCGTTAATGTTACCGTTCCTACAGTAGAAGATACAACAAGTGAACCAACCGAGACTTTCGAGGTTAATATCACAGGAGCAGAGACAGATACGACTAATACAGCAGTTACAGTAAGTGACAATCAAGGTATTGGTACGATCACAGATGATGATGGCGCACCAACAGTAAGTATTTCAGATGTTACGGTTCCAGAAGGCGATGATGCAGTATTCGCAGTAAGTTTGAGTAATCCAAGTAGTGAAGACATTACAGTTACTTTTACGATAGATGATGCTACAGCAGTAGAGACAGGTGATTATACAGAGCCAGTAACTTTAACTGTTACGATTCCAGCAGGAAGTACAACCGTTAATGTTACCGTTCCTACAGTAGAAGATACAACAAGTGAACCAACCGAGACTTTCGAGGTTAATATCACAGGAGCAGAGACAGATACGACTAATACAGCAGTTACAGTAAGTGACAATCAAGGTATTGGTACGATCACAGATGATGATGGCGCACCAACAGTAAGTATTTCAGATGTTACGGTTTCAGAAGGCGATGATGCAGTATTTGCAGTAAGTTTGAGTAATCCAAGTAGTGAAGACATTACAGTTACTTTTACGATAGATGATGCTACAGCAGTAGAGACAGGTGATTATACAGAGCCAGTAACTTTAACTGTTACGATTCCAGCAGGAAGTACAACCGTTAATGTTACCGTTCCTACAGTAGAAGATACAACAAGTGAACCAACCGAGACTTTCGAGGTTAATATCACAGGAGCAGAGACAGATACGACTAATACAGCAGTTACAGTAAGTGACAATCAAGGTATTGGTACGATCACAGATGATGATGGCGCACCAACAGTAAGTATTTCAGATGTTACGGTTCCAGAAGGCGATGATGCAGTATTCGCAGTAAGTTTGAGTAATCCAAGTAGTGAAGACATTACAGTTACTTTTACGATAGATGATGCTACAGCAGTAGAGACAGGTGATTATACAGAGCCAGTAACTTTAACTGTTACGATTCCAGCAGGAAGTACAACCGTTAATGTTACCGTTCCTACAGTAGAAGATACAACAAGTGAACCAACCGAGACTTTCGAGGTTAATATCACAGGAGCAGAGACAGATACGACTAATACAGCAGTTACAGTAAGTGACAATCAAGGTATTGGTACGATCACAGATGATGATGGCGCACCAACAGTAAGTATTTCAGATGTTACGGTTCCAGAAGGCGATGATGCAGTATTCGCAGTAAGTTTGAGTAATCCAAGTAGTGAAGACATTACAGTTACTTTTACGATAGATGATGCTACAGCAGTAGAGACAGGTGATTATACAGAGCCAGTAACTTTAACTGTTACGATTCCAGCAGGAAGTACAACCGTTAATGTTACCGTTCCTACAGTAGAAGATACAACAAGTGAACCAACCGAGACTTTCGAGGTTAATATCACAGGAGCAGAGACAGATACGACTAATACAGCAGTTACAGTAAGTGACAATCAAGGTATTGGTACGATCACAGATGATGATGGCGCACCAACAGTAAGTATTTCAGATGTTACGGTTCCAGAAGGCGATGATGCAGTATTTGCAGTAAGTTTGAGTAATCCAAGTAGTGAAGACATTACAGTTACTTTTACGATAGATGATGCTACAGCAGTAGAGACAGGTGATTATACAGAGCCAGTAACTTTAACTGTTACGATTCCAGCAGGAAGTACAACCGTTAATGTTACCGTTCCTACAGTAGAAGATACAACAAGTGAACCAACCGAGACTTTCGAGGTTAATATCACAGGAGCAGAGACAGATACGACTAATACAGCAGTTACAGTAAGTGACAATCAAGGTATTGGTACGATCACAGATGATGATGGCGCACCAACAGTAAGTATTTCAGATGTTACGGTTTCAGAAGGCGATGATGCAGTATTCGCAGTAAGTTTGAGTAATCCAAGTAGTGAAGACATTACAGTTACTTTTACGATAGATGATGCTACAGCAGTAGAGACAGGTGATTATACAGAGCCAGTAACTTTAACAGTTACGATTCCAGCAGGAAGTACAACCGTTAATGTTACCGTTCCTACAGTAGAAGATACAACAAGTGAACCAACCGAGACTTTCGAGGTTAATATCACAGGAGCAGAGACAGATACGACTAATACAGCAGTTACAGTAAGTGACAATCAAGGTATTGGTACGATCACAGATGATGATGGCGCACCAACAGTAAGTATTTCAGATGTTACAGTTCCAGAAGGCGATGATGCAGTATTCGCAGTAAGTTTGAGTAATCCAAGTAGTGAAGACATTACAGTTACTTTTACGATAGATGATGCTACAGCAGTAGAGACAGGTGATTATACAGAGCCAGTAACTTTAACAGTTACGATTCCAGCAGGAAGTACAACCGTTAATGTTACCGTTCCTACAGTAGAAGATACAACAAGTGAACCAACCGAGACTTTCGAGGTTAATATCACAGGAGCAGAGACAGATACGACTAATACAGCAGTTACAGTAAGTGACAATCAAGGTATTGGTACGATCACAGATGATGATGGCGCACCAACAGTAAGTATTTCAGATGTTACGGTTTCAGAAGGCGATGATGCAGTATTCGCAGTAAGTTTGAGTAATCCAAGTAGTGAAGACATTACAGTTACTTTTACGATAGATGATGCTACAGCAGTAGAGACAGGTGATTATACAGAGCCAGTAACTTTAACTGTTACGATTCCAGCAGGAAGTACAACCGTTAATGTTACCGTTCCTACAGTAGAAGATACAACAAGTGAACCAACCGAGACTTTCGAGGTTAATATCACAGGAGCAGAGACAGATACGACTAATACAGCAGTTACAGTAAGTGACAATCAAGGTATTGGTACGATCACAGATGATGATGGCGCACCAACAGTAAGTATTTCAGATGTTACAGTTCCAGAAGGCGATGATGCAGTATTCGCAGTAAGTTTGAGTAATCCAAGTAGTGAAGACATTACAGTTACTTTTACGATAGATGATGCTACAGCAGTAGAGACAGGTGATTATACAGAGCCAGTAACTTTAACAGTTACGATTCCAGCAGGAAGTACAACCGTTAATGTTACCGTTCCTACAGTAGAAGATACAACAAGTGAACCAACCGAGACTTTCGAGGTTAATATCACAGGAGCAGAGACAGATACGACTAATACAGCAGTTACAGTAAGTGACAATCAAGGTATTGGTACGATCACAGATGATGATGGCGCACCAACAGTAAGTATTTCAGATGTTACGGTTCCAGAAGGCGATGATGCAGTATTCGCAGTAAGTTTGAGTAATCCAAGTAGTGAAGACATTACAGTTACTTTTACGATAGATGATGCTACAGCAGTAGAGACAGGTGATTATACAGAGCCAGTAACTTTAACTGTTACGATTCCAGCAGGAAGTACAACCGTTAATGTTACCGTTCCTACAGTAGAAGATACAACAAGTGAACCAACCGAGACTTTCGAGGTTAATATCACAGGAGCAGAGACAGATACGACTAATACAGCAGTTACAGTAAGTGACAATCAAGGTATTGGTACGATCACAGATGATGATGGCGCACCAACAGTAAGTATTTCAGATGTTACGGTTCCAGAAGGCGATGATGCAGTATTTGCAGTAAGTTTAAGTAATCCAAGTAGTGAAGACATTACAGTTACTTTTACGATAGATGATGCTACAGCAGTAGAGACAGGTGATTATACAGAGCCAGTAACTTTGACTGTTACGATTCCAGCAGGAAGTACAACCGTTAATGTTACCGTTCCTACAGTAGAAGATACAACAAGTGAACCAACCGAGACTTTCGAGGTTAATATCACAGGAGCAGAGACAGATACGACTAATACAGCAGTTACAGTAAGTGACAATCAAGGTATTGGTACGATCACAGATGATGATGGCGCACCAACAGTAAGTATTTCAGATGTTACGGTTCCAGAAGGCGATGATGCAGTATTCGCAGTAAGTTTGAGTAATCCAAGTAGTGAAGACATTACAGTTACTTTTACGATAGATGATGCTACAGCAGTAGAGACAGGTGATTATACAGAGCCAGTAACTTTAACTGTTACGATTCCAGCAGGAAGTACAACCGTTAATGTTACCGTTCCTACAGTAGAAGATACAACAAGTGAACCAACCGAGACTTTCGAGGTTAATATTACAGGAGCAGAGACAGATACGACTAATACAGCAGTTACAGTAAGTGACAATCAAGGTATTGGTACGATCACAGATGATGATGGCGCACCAACAGTAAGTATTTCAGATGTTACGGTTCCAGAAGGCGATGATGCAGTATTTGCAGTAAGTTTGAGTAATCCAAGTAGTGAAGACATTACAGTTACTTTTACGATAGATGATGCTACAGCAGTAGAGACAGGTGATTATACAGAGCCAGTAACTTTAACTGTTACGATTCCAGCAGGAAGTACAACCGTTAATGTTACCGTTCCTACAGTAGAAGATACAACAAGTGAACCAACCGAGACTTTCGAGGTTAATATCACAGGAGCAGAGACAGATACGACTAATACAGCAGTTACAGTAAGTGACAATCAAGGTATTGGTACGATCACAGATGATGATGGCGCACCAACAGTAAGTATTTCAGATGTTACGGTTCCAGAAGGCGATGATGCAGTATTCGCAGTAAGTTTGAGTAATCCAAGTAGTGAAGACATTACAGTTACTTTTACGATAGATGATGCTACAGCAGTAGAGACAGGTGATTATACAGAGCCAGTAACTTTAACTGTTACGATTCCAGCAGGAAGTACAACCGTTAATGTTACCGTTCCTACAGTAGAAGATACAACAAGTGAACCAACCGAGACTTTCGAGGTTAATATCACAGGAGCAGAGACAGATACGACTAATACAGCAGTTACAGTAAGTGACAATCAAGGTATTGGTACGATCACAGATGATGATGGCGCACCAACAGTAAGTATTTCAGATGTTACGGTTCCAGAAGGCGATGATGCAGTATTTGCAGTAAGTTTGAGTAATCCAAGTAGTGAAGACATTACAGTTACTTTTACGATAGATGATGCTACAGCAGTAGAGACAGGTGATTATACAGAGCCAGTAACTTTAACAGTTACGATTCCAGCAGGAAGTACAACCGTTAATGTTACCGTTCCTACAGTAGAAGATACAACAAGTGAACCAACCGAGACTTTCGAGGTTAATATCACAGGAGCAGAGACAGATACGACTAATACAGCAGTTACAGTAAGTGACAATCAAGGTATTGGTACGATCACAGATGATGATGGCGCACCAATAGTAAGTATTTCAGATGTTACGGTTCCAGAAGGCGATGATGCAGTATTTGCAGTAAGTTTGAGTAATCCAAGTAGTGTTGATACAGTAGTAGATATTGTAACGACCACAGGAACAGCAGGAACGGATGACTATACAGAAGTAACGACTACAGTAACAATTCCAGCAGGCGATACCAGTGTAGCTGTTGTGATTCCAACAACGGATGATATAGAAGTTGAATTAGACGAAACATTTACAGTAGATGGAACCGTGAATAGTGGAAACACTACTAATACAAATCCAAGTGGAACAGTAACAATCTTAGATAATGACATTGACACAGATGGAGACGGAGTATTAGACGGAACAGAAGTTACTAACGGAACAGATCCAAACGATGCATGTGACTACAACGTAGCAGATATCACAGAAGTTATAACATCAACAAACGATTGTGATAATGACGGATTAACAGATGCAGACGAAGTAAATGGACCAGATGGAGACCCAACAACCGATGATGGAACAGACCCAACAGATCCAGATACAGATGGAGACGGAGTATTAGACGGAACAGAAGTTATCAACGGAACAGATCCAAACGATGCATGTGACTACAACGTAGCAGATATTACAGAAGTTATAACATCAACAAACGATTGTGATAATGACGGATTAACAGATGCAGACGAAGTAAATGGACCAGATGGAGACCCAACAACCGATGATGGAACAGACCCAACAGATCCTGACACAGATGGAGACGGAGTATTAGACGGAACAGAAGTTACCAACGGAACAGATCCAAACGATGCATGTGACTACAACGTAGCAGATATCACAGAAGTTATAACATCAACAAACGATTGTGATAATGACGGATTAACAGATGCAGACGAAGTAAATGGACCAGATGGAGACCCAACAACCGATGATGGAACAGACCCAACAGATCCAGATACAGATGGAGACGGAGTATTAGACGGAACAGAAGTTACCAACGGAACAGATCCAAACGATGCATGTGACTACAACGTAGCAGATATTACAGAAGTTATAACATCAACAAACGATTGTGATAATGACGGATTAACAGATGCAGACGAAGTAAATGGACCAGATGGAGACCCAACAACCGATGATGGAACAGACCCAACAGATCCTGACACAGATGGAGACGGAGTATTAGACGGAACAGAAGTTACCAACGGAACAGATCCAAACGATGCATGTGACTACAACGTAGCAGATATCACAGAAGTTATAACATCAACAAACGATTGTGATAATGACGGATTAACAGATGCAGACGAAGTAAACGGACCAGATGGAGATCCAACCACAGATGATGGAACAGACCCAACAGATCCAGATACAGATGGAGACGGAGTATTAGACGGAACAGAAGTTACCAACGGAACAGATCCAAACGATGCATGTGATTACAATGTAGCAGATATCACAGAAGTTATTACATCAACAAACGATTGTGATAATGACGGATTAACAGATGCAGACGAAGTAAATGGACCAGATGGAGACCCAACCACAGATGATGGAACAGACCCAACAGATCCAGATACAGATGGAGACGGAGTATTAGACGGAACAGAAGTTACCAACGGAACAGATCCAAACGATGCATGTGATTACAATGTAGCAGATATCACAGAAGTTATTACATCAACAAACGATTGTGATAATGACGGATTAACAGATGCAGACGAAGTAAATGGACCAGATGGAGATCCAACCACAGATGATGGAACAGACCCAACAGATCCAGATACAGATGGAGACGGAGTATTAGACGGAACAGAAGTTACCAACGGAACAGATCCAAACGATGCATGTGACTACAACGTAGCAGATATTACAGAAGTTATAACATCAACAAACGATTGTGATAATGACGGATTAACAGATGCAGACGAAGTAAATGGACCAGATGGAGACCCAACAACCGATGATGGAACAGACCCAACAGATCCTGACACAGATGGAGACGGAGTATTAGACGGAACAGAAGTTACCAACGGAACAGATCCAAACGATGCATGTGACTACAACGTAGCAGATATCACAGAAGTTATAACATCAACAAACGATTGTGATAATGACGGATTAACAGATGCAGACGAAGTAAACGGACCAGATGGAGATCCAACCACAGATGATGGAACAGACCCAACAGATCCAGATACAGATGGAGACGGAGTATTAGACGGAACAGAAGTTACCAACGGAACAGATCCAAACGATGCATGTGATTACAACGTAGCAGATATTACAGAAGTTATTACATCAACAAACGATTGTGATAATGACGGATTAACAGATGCAGACGAAGTAAATGGACCAGATGGAGACCCAACCACAGATGATGGAACAGACCCAACAGATCCAGATACAGATGGAGACGGAGTATTAGACGGAACAGAAGTTACCAACGGAACAGATCCAAACGATGCATGTGATTACAATGTAGCAGATATTACAGAAGTTATAACATCAACAAACGATTGTGATAATGACGGATTAACAGATGCAGACGAAGTAAACGGACCAGATGGAGATCCAACCACAGATGATGGAACAGACCCAACAGATCCAGATACAGATGGAGACGGAGTATTAGACGGAACAGAAGTTACCAACGGAACAGATCCAAACGATGCATGTGATTACAACGTAGCAGATATCACAGAAGTTATAACATCAACAAACGATTGTGATAATGACGGATTAACAGATGCAGACGAAGTAAATGGACCAGATGGAGATCCAACCACAGATGATGGAACAGACCCAACAGATCCAGATACAGATGGAGACGGAGTATTAGACGGAACAGAAGTTACCAACGGAACAGATCCAAACGATGCATGTGATTACAACGTAGCAGATATTACAGAAGTTATTACATCAACAAACGATTGTGATAATGACGGATTAACAGATGCAGACGAAGTAAATGGACCAGATGGAGATCCAACCACAGATGATGGAACAGACCCAACAGATCCAGATACAGATGGAGACGGAGTATTAGACGGAACAGAAGTTTTAGATGATAATACAGATCCAAATGATGCATGTGATTATAATGTTGATAGTATCACTGAAACTCTTGATAACGAATTCCTTAATGCAGATTGTGATGGAGATGGAGTTTCAAATGGTCAAGAGATAATTGATGGAACAGATCCAATAGATCCTTGTGATTATTTTGCAACAAATCAAGATCTTATAATAGTAACGGAAGCATGGGAAGCTTTAGATTGTGACGGAGATGGAGTTGTTAACGGAACAGAATTAGTTGATGCTACAGATCCTCAAGACCCATGTGATTTCTTAATAACTAGTACTACAGTTCCTCAATCACAAGATTGGTTACTTGGAGACTGTGATTCAGATAATGTTCCAAATGGTGAAGAATTACCTTTAGGAGATACAGATGGAGACGGAACACCAAACTTGTTAGATTCGGACGATGATAATGATGGTGTTGATACAATTAACGAAGACTATGCTGACGTAGACGATTCTGATGGAGATATTAATCCTGATGGAGATAATGACCCTACTAACGACGATAGTGATGGTGACGGTATCCCAGATTATTTAGATACTGATGATGACAATGATGGTATCTTAACTGAAGATGAGTATCCTGATCCAAACCTTGACGGAATTGGTTTTGGTGGTGATGCAGTAGATAGTGATGGTGATGGTTTACCTGATTATTTAGATGTTAATAACGCTACTCCTTCAGAAGATGAATTAGAGATATTCAATGCTGTAACTCCTAATGGAGATGGTGATAATGATGTGTTTGTGATTAGAAACATCGAATTATACCCAGAAAATACAGTAAGAATTTATAACAGATGGGGAGTTATTGTTTATGAAACAACAGGTTACGCTCAAAACGGAAACTTCTTTAAAGGAGAGTCTAATGGAAGAGTAAATGTTAAAGTTGAAAAACAATTACCAGTAGGAACTTACTTCTACATAGTTGAATATGATAACGGAAGTGAAACTAAATCAAGAGCTGGATATCTATATATTCAACGATAGATAATAGTTAAAAAAAGAGGTAGCTATTCAATAGCTACCTCTATAAAAAATAATTATACCTTTTTATAATGAAAAATAGAATTTTAATTTTAATAGTTCTTATTAGTACTATAAGCTTTGTTGAAGTTTCTGCTCAACAAGATGCTCAATATACTCAGTATATGTATAATACTATGAGTGTAAATCCTGCTTACGCAGGAGCAAGGGATGGGTTAAGTGCTTTACTATTATACCGTACTCAATGGGTAGGTTTAGATGGAGCTCCAGACACAGCTACTTTTAATATTCATTCTCCATTAGGAGGAGAGGATGGTAAGGTCGGATTAGGTTTGTCAATTGTTAATGATCGTATTGGTCCAACTCAAGAAACATATGTTGATATTGATTTCTCGTATACTATTAATACGTCGGATCAAGGTAGATTGTCTTTAGGGTTGAAAGCTGGAGGTCATTTACTAGATATCAGATATTCTGAATTAAGTCAATATAATAGTGGAGACGTTTTATTAAATACAGATATTGAAAATAAGTTTTCACCCAATATAGGAGCTGGTATATACTATCGAAATGCAGATAAATGGTATGTAGGGCTTTCTGTTCCTAATTTATTAGAAACAACACACTTTGATGAATCTTCATTGTCTGAGGCTACTGAAAGAATGAATGCTTATTTAATGGGAGGTTACGTTTTTGATGTTAATAGAGATCTTAAATTAAAACCAGCATTTCTAGTTAAAGCTGTAACTGGTGCACCTCTTCAAGCAGATGTAACTTTAAATGCTTTATATCAAGAAAAATTCACTTTTGGTTTAGCTTACCGTTGGGATGCAGCATTAAGTGGTTTATTAGGTTACCAAGTATCAGAAAGTGTAATGCTAGGTTTTGGTTATGATAGAGAAACAACAGACCTTGGTCAAACTCAGTTTAATTCAGGTTCATTTGAAGTCTTTTTAAGATTTGAACCAAGAAATCTAACTAAAATTTTATCACCAAGATTCTTTTAAATATATTCATTATATAAATTATGAAAAACACATATATACTTTCTACTTTAATACTTGTGCTTTCGTTTACATTCTCATTTGCACAAGATGATGGTATTTCTAGTAATACAGAAAAACAGTACGATAAACTTTCTTATGTAAAAACAACAAAGGCTTTATTAAAGCTTGTAGAAAAAGGTAATAAAACACCAGAAGTCTATAAAAAGTTAGCCAATTCTTACTATTTTAATTCTAAAATGGAAGATGCTGCAAAATGGTATGGAGAACTGTTTATGCTTAATGCAGTGATTGAGTACGAATACTATTACAGATATGCCATGAGCTTAAAAGCTATTGGTGATTATGAAGGGGCTAACGCTAAAATGAGGGAATTTGCTACATTAAAACCTGATGATTCTAGAGCTGTTTTATTTTTAAAATCGCCGAATTATCTAGAAGTAATTGAAGCGATGTCAGCGGATTTTGAATTAGAAAATTTAGACTTTAACTCAAGTTTTTCGGACTTTGGAACCTCATTTTTTAAAGATGGAATTGTTTTTGCTTCATCAAGAGGTGATGGTAAATTATACAAATGGAACGAACAACCATTCTTAGATTTATATTTTAAGAGTGATGACTCTACAACTGTTAAAGATTTCTCTAATAGTATAAATACAAAATTCCATGAATCATCAACATCATTTACCAAAGATGGTAAAACAATATATTTTACTAGAAATAATTACTTTAAAGGTAAGGTTAGAAAAAGTGATGAAAAAGTAAATGGGCTTAAAATTTTTAAAGCAGAATTGGTTAATGGTTCATGGACAAATATTATAAGCATGCCTTTTAATAATAATGAATATAATGTAGCACATCCAGCTTTAAGTTTGGATGAAACTAAGTTATATTTTGCTAGTGATATGCCAGGAACTCATGGTAAATCTGATATTTACTATGTAGATATTTTAGAAGATGGTGCCTATGGAGAGCCTGTTAATTTAGGAAGCGCTGTAAATACAGAAGGAAGAGAGAATTTTCCATATATGAGTAACAAGGGAACTCTTTACTTCTCTTCAGATGGGCATCAAGGTTTAGGAGGTTTAGATGTGTTTATGATTAAGTTAAACGATCCTGATCATACAGTTACTAATTTAGGTAAGCCAATTAACAGTTCTAGAGATGATTTTGAGTTTATTATAGACGAATTTTCAAATGAAGGTTACCTAACATCTAATAGGTACAATGGTAAAGGAGATGATGACATTTATAAATTTACCAGAACATTCTGTACTCAATTTGTTTATGGAACTACAGTTAATAAATTAACTAACGTTATTATACCTTATGCAAGTGTAGTTGTAATTAATGAAAAAGGTGTAGAAGTACAAAATTTGACCTCTGATCAAAATGGAGCTTTTAGTTATGAAGGACCTTGTAATAAACAAAAATATAGCATCATTACATCAAAAGATGGATACATACAATCAGAACAAACATTTGTAGTAAAACCTAGAAAAAAAGAAGATATAGTTTTAAAACTTAATTTGACACCAGCAACTCAACAACCAGCTGAAGTAGGTATGGATTTAGTTGAAGTCTTAAACTTAAACCCAATTTATTTTGATTTTGATAAATCTAATATTAGACCAGATGCTGAAATTGAATTAAAGAAAGTTATTGATTATATGACTAAATACCCTTCTGTTAGAATTGATGTACAATCACACACAGATTCAAGAGCATCAGATGATTATAACTGGGCTTTGTCTAACCGAAGAAATGTGTCTACAAAACAATACATTATCCAAAAAGGAGGTATTGCAGCAGATAGATTGGAAGGAAAAGGCTACGGAGAAACGATGTTGGTTAATAGATGTAGTAATGATGTTAAATGTACTGAAGAAGAACACGATTTAAACAGACGAAGTAATTTTATTATCATAAATAACTAAGCGTAAAATCGTTTAATTTAATAATAAAAAAAGCACCTTTTAAGGTGCTTTTTTTATTAAAATTACTCAAAAATAAAAAAGACAAAATTCTAAGTATTAACTTTGTTTATCATAACGTAATTAATGAAAGAAGAACAAGTAATATTAGTAAATCAGTTTGACGAGCAAATTGGCTTAATGCCAAAAATGGAAGCACATGAAAAAGCCTTACTTCATAGAGCATTTTCAGTTTTTGTTTTTAATGATAAAAACGAATTAATGTTACAACAAAGAGCTTTAAGTAAATACCATTCACCTGGACTTTGGACCAATACTTGTTGTAGTCATCAAAGAGATGGTGAAACTAATTTACAAGCTGGAACAAGACGTTTACAAGAAGAAATGGGATTTACAACAACATTAGTTGAAAAAACCTCCTTCATTTATAAAGCACCTTTTGATAATGGTTTAACCGAGCATGAATTAGATCATATTATGGTTGGATACTATCAGGAAGAACCAGTGATTAATAAAGATGAAGTTGAAAGTTGGAAATGGATGCCTTTAGAAGACGTTAGACAAGACATAATTAATCAACCTGAGTTGTATACAGCTTGGTTTAAAATTATATTTGATAAGTTTTACCAATTTATAAATATTAGCAATGAAAGTAACAGTTAGTAGAAAAGCACATTTTAATGCAGCACATAGGCTATATCGTAAAGATTGGACCAATGAAAAAAATGACCAGATATTTGGTAAGTGTAACAATGCTAATTTTCATGGACATAATTACGAGTTAATTGCTAGTGTAACAGGTACAATAGACCCAGAAACAGGTTATGTTATTGATGTTAAAATCTTAAAAGAGATCATAAAGTCAGAAGTAGAGGACGCTTTTGATCATAAAAACCTCAATCTAGATGTGCCTGAGTTTAAAGATTTAAATCCTACAGCAGAAAATATAGTTGTAGTTATTTATAATAAAGTTAAAGCAAAACTTAAATCTGATTTAGATCTAGAAATAACACTTTATGAGACACCTAGAAACTTTGTAAAGTATTCAGGAGAATAATTATGTAAATTATAAAAGAAGGCTTTAAAATGCATTTAAATAGTTTTAATTCGGAACTTTATATGTAAATTTGCAGCTAAATAAAAATTAATATTATGGCAAATAAAAGAGACCTAAAAAAAGACATTAATTATGTTTTAGGAGATATTATTGAGGCAGTATACGTTTGGGAATTTTCTAACACTGATAAAGATACAAAAGATAGCGAAGCTATCATTGATTATGCAATTAATACGTTTGACGAATTAATCGCTAAGACTAATGATAAAAGTGTTGAGAATAAAAAAGCACACTTTAATGCCATCAAATCAGACCTTGAAACTAAAGGTAGAGCGTTAATTGAAAGAATTAATAAATTAGGATAAAATTTTTTTAAAAAAGTTTGCAGATATCATAGATAACTCTATATTTGCAAACTCTTTTGCCGATGTAGCTCAGCTGGCTAGAGCAGCTGATTTGTAATCAGCAGGTCGTGGGTTCGAGTCCCTCCATCGGCTCTTAAAAAGCTTCTCAATTTGAGAAGCTTTTTTTATGCCTAATAGTCAACAAAAAAGCCATTTAATTTCTTAAATGGCTTTTTTAATTTGATTTATTTTTTAAATAATCTTATTGTTCAGATTTTTTGATATCTGCGATGTATTTGTCTAGTTGCTTTCCGTATTTAGAAGCTTTAATCTTAGGTGTTAATACTTTATTTATAGTATCTAAATACTTCACGTTTGCATCATATATTTCTGATAAAGCTAAATATGGTGCAACTTCACTATCGTTGTGTGTTACTGCAAAATTAGCAGTGTATAAATACTTTCGTTTTACAAAACTATTTATTGCTAATTGAATTTTGTCTTGCTTTATTGTATCATTATCTCTTGCAGCTTCAAATAACTCTTTAGTTAAATCTAAGTTTCTATCGGTAAATTTACCAATCATAGTCAGATACTCTTCTAAAGTTTCATGTTGTTTAGATCCTTTGATTTTTGCATCATAAGCAAAGTTTTTTAATGTAGAATTAATTTCAGTTAGACCTTTATCTGCAAAAAACGAAATTCTGTCATCTACTTTTGTATTCTTATTTAAATACAAGTAAAACATTTCTGGTTCAGAAATATCAGATTGTAATGTAAATTCTGAATCTCCATTAACGCTAATCGAATCTACGGTTACTAATATAGTATCACTAACTTTCTTTAAATATACAGTTCCTTTTTTTAATCCTTTAATGTTTCCTTTAACGGTAAGTTTGTCGCTATCGTTTCCACAGGAAAAAATTGAAGCTAATAGTAATAATGCAATAATCTTTTTCATCTAAAATTTGGTTTTAAAGTGAGCAAATATCAATTAAAAAAACAAAAATACTAACCTCCAGAAGCTAATTGCATTAAAATAGTACAACCAATAGCTGCTAATGTTCCTACTGCATAACCAAAAACAGCTAATAAAACACCTACGGTTGCTAAAGAAGGGTGAAAAGCTGATGCTACTATTGGTGCAGATGCTGCACCACCAACATTAGCTTGACTACCTACAGCTAAAAAGAAATAAGGAGCTTTAATTAATTTGGCTACACCTATTAATAATAAGGCGTGAATGGTCATCCAAACCAATCCTATAGCTATTAAACCTACGTTATCAAAAATAGAGGTAATGTCTATTTTCATTCCTATTGTTGCAACTAATATGTATATAAAAACACTTCCAAATTTACTGGCTCCTGCGCCTTCAAAGTTTTTAGCTTTTGTAAAGGATAAAATAATTGCAATAATGGTTGCAATGCTTATCATCCAGAAAAAAGTACTATCTAAAAATGTAAATGTGTTTTTTAATGTTTGTGACTGTATACCTGAAACAACTTCGCCAAAGAAAGGTGCTAAATTATCTGCACAAAAATGTGCAATACTTACAGATCCAAAAGCAATTGCTGCAAGTAACATTAAATCTGTTACTGTTGGATTACGTTTGATACTCTCTGTATAAGATGACACTTTTTCCTTTAAAGCTTCAATAGACGATGTGTCAGCTTTTAACCATTTATTGATTTTAGCTCTTTTTCCTATTCCTATTAATAAAATAGCCATCCAAACATTAGCAACTACAATATCTACAAATACCATTTTACCATATTCTGCTTGATTATATCCGTAAATTTCCAGCATTGCGGTTTGATTGGCACCTCCACCAATCCAACTTCCAGCTAAAGTAGATAAACCTCTCCATACAGCATCTGGTCCAATACCTCCAACTGTTTCTGGTGAAATTGCAGAGATTAATAATATTGCAATCGGACCACCAATTACAATACCTAAAGTACCAGTAAAAAACATAATTAAAGCTTTCCAACCTAAGTTGAAAACAGCCTTAAGGTCTATGCTTAAGGTCATTAGTACTAACGCAGCTGGTAATAAGTAACGACTGGCAACAAAATATAAATTGGTTTTATGTTTTATAACCTCTCCTGTATTTGAAGTGGTTTCCCATTCTGGAGCAATTAATCCAATAGTTGTTAATATAGCAGGAAGCATATAAGCCATGAATAATCCAGGGACAATTTTGTAAAATTTTTCCCAGAAACCTCCCTTTAAAGATTCTGTATAAAATATAAAGCCTAATGCAAGCATCAGTACTCCAAAAACGACAGTGTCGTTAGTAAACAATGGTTCAGTCATAATGTTAGTTTATAGTCAACGCAAAATAATCAAATAAAACGGTTATTAAAAGGTTTAAAATTAAAGTTTGGCATAGGATTTGTTTAGTAATAAATGTAATTATTTATGATGACTTTTTAATACTAGGTGTGGTTACCTAAAGAAAAACGAGTAAACAATTACATTTGGTTGGTTAGTATGAAAAAGCATCATTTTTATGATGCTTTTTCTGTTTTATAATATTAATAAATCTTTAACAAGACAAGGTGTTAGTAAATTATAATTGGCACGACAATTGTAGTATTAAGTTTGTAGTTATTTATGATGACTTTCTTACACAGGTGTGGTTACCTAAACAGAAACGAGTAGTGATTACATTTGGTTGGTTAGTATGAAAAAGCATCATTTTTAATGATGCTTTTTCTGTTTTATAACATTAGTAAACATTTAACAATCAATGGTGTTAGGGTTTAAAAAATGGCACGACAATTGTATTATAGTTATTATTTACTAAGACTTTCAAAATAGGTGTGGTTACCTATAATAGAAACGAGTAATAATTATCATATTTTTGGTTGGTTAGTATGAAAAAGCATCCTTGTTTAAGGATGCTTTTTCTATTTCAAATATATTGTTAAGTATTTATTCTTTAATAAAATTGGTAATAGCATCAATTAAGCCACTTGCTAATGGACGATGAGATTCATTATACGATTTTGAGTTTTCCAAATTACCACCTTCAATGGTTACCAATACATGGTTCATGTTTTCAATAATCTTTAATTGGGCTTTGTTACTTGCGTTTTTAAGACTTTCAGCTTCAGCTTCACTAACTTGTAAGTCTTTACTACCATGTAGTATTAATGACGGAATATCTAAAGTGCTTAGTATTGCAGTAGGATTGTACTGCATCCAATTCATTATAAAACGTTGGGTTTCGATATTAAAAATAGAAGATAAAGCTACAGGATAATCAGTTGTTGTTTTTCCTGTTTTTAAAATTTCAAAAATACGTTGTGTATCCTGACTAAACTGAGGCGCAGTTTTTGCAACTTCTTCTGTTATAACGCTATCAATACTTTTACCAGAACCTGCTAAAGATATAAATCCACTGGCTTTATCTTTTGAGGCTAACATACCAACTAAGCTACCTTGGTCATGACCAATCACAAATATTTTATTAAACGTATTTGTTTTAATAAAGTAATCTATGACTGATGTGGCATCTGTTACAAAATCATCAAAAACAATAGTATTATCTACACTTCTTTCTCGTATTTGCTTAACTATACGTTTGTCATACCTAAATGTTGCAATCTGATTATTACTTAAACTAATGGCTAGTTTTTTAAGATTATTAGTTTTTAAAAAGTTTTGATTACCATCTTTATCTGTCGGACCTGATCCACCAATAATTATAGCTAAGTTTGGTTTTTGTGGAGTTTTAGGAGTTAAAAGTGTACCATTAATGTAGTTATTAATTGCAATATCTTTACTAGTATATTGTGAGTCTTGTGCCACAACTAATGTAGAGGCTAATGTGAAAAACAGTAATAGGTATGATTTCATGTTGTAGGGTTTTTAATTATAACAATAATTTTTAGACCTAATTGTATTTGTTGATTCAAATTTAAGCTTAATTTTCTGTTCATAAAAGATTGATTTTACTCTTCTTTTACTTCGTTTTTAATCGATAATATAATGTGTTTTGTCATTAAATGTTAAAATTTCATGTATTTTGTCGATAATTGATGTTTTTGAACGTTTTTATTTGTGATAAGTTTTATGTTTGTATTGTACTAAAAACTACATACTTTTTAGTTCAATGGATTAATTAATTATTATTTGCATAATTAAGTAGATTTTTCAAACATAAATCTGCGTAAAGTAAAAAATGCTAAATAGCAAGAAGCCAAGGTTGAGGGACCTTGGCTTTTATGTTTTTAATAGTCAAAATTAGTTTATAATTCTGTATGTTAAATTAATTCTTGGTTTGATAATTTTTTTAGTCTTAGCAATTTGATGTAACCAATGTTGTTGAGTGCTTCCTTTCATTATTAATAAGCTTCCCGATTGTAATTCTATTTTATGTTTTAAATGTTTATGTACTTTATGCTTTAGACTAAAAGGTCTTTCTTGACCTAAGCTAACCGAAGCTATTATTGGGTTTTCGCCCAATTCTTTCTCATTATCAGCATGCCAACCGTTACTGTCCTGTCCATCTCGATATAAGTTGGCTAAGCAGGTTGTAAATGTTGTGTTTTCAATAGATTCTAATTTGTTTTTTATTTCGCTTAAAGCGGAAGAAAAGCCATGAGGCTGCATCGTAATATTAGAATAACTGTAAGGCTTTTTATTATCTGCAAACAAAGCAGTTAACCTTGGCTGCGCATATGTTTTACCAAAAACTGTGATATCATCCTGTTGCCAAGGGATTTCGTTTTTCAAAATTTTAAAATAATAATCAGCTTCTTCGGGATTTAAAAAATTAGGATAGTATGTAATATCCGAATCTGGTAAATTAAGTCTAAATGCTTCAGAAAATAACATACACTAAAATTTTAAATACCAATATGCCCAATACATTAATCCAAATTGTAACGGAATACGTAATATTAAAATCCAAGTCGCAATTCCAGCTGAAGCTTTTTTACCAGACAACATATAAAAATGAACCATTAAAAATAAAGCTAACATTATTATAATAGCATAAACACTAATGTCTTTTAATATTGGAATACAAATGGTTATACCCAAAAGGATTTCGGCAAAACCACTTAAATATACCAGTAATTTATGATTAGGTAAATATTTAGGCATAATACGCAAATATAATTTTGGTTTAACAAAATGCATAGTTCCTGCAAAGATGTACATTACACTCATTATATAAAGATGCCAAGGATAGTCCATAGTAAGTTTTTTTATAAATTTAGCCTATAATTTATACAATATGAAGCTTAGTATAACACTTTTAATAACTTTTTTTCTACCATTTGTTTGGCACAATTACCAAAAGGTTTTGTGTATGCACAAGATGTAATTGAAGATTTAGCAGTACAATTAAAATATTGTCAAGATGATAATTTTGTGGGTCAGCAAATTGATGGTTATAACAAAGAAATTGTAATTATGACAAATCAGGCAGCTCAAGCTTTAAAAAAAATACAAGATACCTTAAAAAAGCAAGGCTTAGGTCTTAAAATTTATGATGCTTACAGACCACAACGTGCTGTAAATCATTTTGTACGTTGGGCAAAGCAAATTAATGATACATTAAAAAAACAAGAGTATTACCCAAATGTTAAAAAACAAAACTTATTTAAAAAAGGGTATATAGCTTCAAAATCAAGACATAGTAGTGGTAGTACAGTGGATTTAACCATTATAAATTTAGAAACAGGTCAGCCTTTAGATATGGGATCACCTTTTGATTTTTTTGGCCCAGCATCTTGGGTTAAAAATCCTAATTTAACAACACAACAACAATCTAATCGTGATTTGTTACAAAAAGTAATGACCACTAACGGTTTTAGAAATTACTCGCAAGAATGGTGGCATTTTACTTTAAGAGGAGAACCTTTTAGAAATCAATATTTTGATTTTCCAGTAGAGTAGTAGTTTAGTGATTGTAATCTGGAAAAATCTTTGTAAACCGTTTTGGTAACTTAGATGTTAATACTAAAGGTGTATTTGTAAAAGGATGTGTAAACGCTAAAGAATATGCGTGTAAATACAACCCTTTCCCTTTTAAAATTAATGACTCAAAACCATACGTTTGATCACCAAGTATTGGGTGTCCTATACTTAATAAGTGTTTTCTTAATTGATGTCTTCTTCCAGTTTTAGGATTAAGTTTTACTAAATTTAATGCTTCAAAACGTTTAGATATTACCGTTTGGCACACTTGATAATCAGAGTGTGATGTTTTGTTATCAATATTTGTTGTGATGCTTCCATTATTTAACATGTTACCAATAGTAATAGCGTAATAAGATTTGATAATAGCTCTAGTTTTAAATAAAGTATTTAAAGCACGAATACTACTGCTAGTTTTTCCTATTAATAAAATACCTGTTGTAGCATAATCCAGTCTGTGTACAGGTTGTGGTTGTGTGGCATCATCAAGTGTACTAGGTTTTAAGTTTTGTGATAAAGCATTAGCTATCGTTTTAAAAGTGTTTCCGCTAACTAATATGCCTGCAGGTTTATGTATTACAGCTAGGTAATTATCTTCAAATAAGACGTCTAATTTTAATTTAAGTTTGTTGTTTATAGTATTGTTTTCTGGTAGACTTAAAACTATTGTTTCTCCTCCTTTGATAAAGGTAGCAGTAGTTGCAATACTTCCATTTACAGTTATAAATTGTTTTTTTAATACTTTTTTTAAAGCCGATTTTGTAGCTATTGTATCAAAAATTCCAACACCATACTCTTGAAGTCTAATGGTTTGATTTAAAGAAGGAACAATATGTGTTTGTGTTGTTTTGATATTGGTGTTATTTATAGGTGTTAAAATTCAAATCTAATCAAATAAAAAAAGCCACAACATATGTTGTGGCTATATAGAGTTATAAATTAAAAAAGTATTAAGCTTTTTTAGCTTTAATCAATATTTTAATTTCTACATCATTTTTAATTAATTTGTCTCCTAATGAAGCAGCTACATCATCACTAGTAGCAGCGTTGTACATAATATTCCATAATGTTCTGTCAATTGTAAATGTATCACTAGAAATAGTTACGTCATCACCATTTACGCTAACTGCAGCAGGAAAAGTAACATTCTTTTTAATGCCTTTCATTGTTAAGTTACCGCTAATGTTATTTCCTTCAATTTTAGTAATTTCAAAAGTAGCAGTACTAAATTTTTCTACATCAAAAAAGTCAACACTCTTTAAGTGACCAATTAGGTTAGCATTAGCTTCTTCTGTTTCAGGAATATCAGTACATTTAATAGTATTAATATCAAAAATAAAACTTCCACCTACTAATTTATCTCCTTCTAATTCAGCAACACCATTAGATACATTAATAGTTCCTTCATGTCCACCAACAATTTTATTAGCTTTCCAGATAATCATAGATTGATCTGCATCTGCTTTGTATTTAGTAGCTTCAACATTTTCTACAACAGTTTCTGCTTCACCTGTTTTAGCATCTTTAACATCGCTTTTACAAGCTACAATAGTTGTTCCTATTAAAGCAACAGCAAATAGATTTAATACAATTTTTTTCATGATATAATTTTTAAGGTTTTTAGTATTTTACAATGCAAATATATAAATAATCTTCCATGGAAACTAATTAAATAAATGTTAATAAAAACTGTGACATTTTGACATTATTAATAGTAATGGCAGTACTTTTGACTATGAGTATATGTATTTCAAAATAAGTACAACAATGAGCAAGAAAAGTAAAAAAGAAACAAATATAGAAGAGGAAGTTAAAGCTACTTCTAATCAAACCGAAGTAACAACTGAACAAGAAGAAGTTGTTGAAAAATTAACCGTTGAAGAACAGTTAAAAGCAGATTTACAACAAGAAAAAGATAAGTTTTTACGTCTTTTTGCAGAATTTGAAAATTACAAAAAACGTACCTCTAAAGAGCGTATAGAGTTATTTCAAACCGCAAGTAAAGATGTCATGGTGTCATTATTACCAGTTTTAGATGATTTTGAACGTGCTTTGTTACATATTGAAGATGACAAAGAAGCAGAAGAATTACGTAAAGGTGTCTTATTAATTTACAATAAACTGGTTCAAGTTTTACAACAAAAAGGCTTAGCTAAAATTGAAGTGAATGCTGGAGATGTCTTTAATGCAGATCATCATGAAGCAATCACACAAATTGCAGCACCAACTGATGATTTAAAAGGTAAAATTGTAGACGTAATAGAAAAAGGATACAAACTAGGCGAAACTGTTATACGTTTTCCTAAAGTAGTTATCGGACAATAAAATATAGTATGGCTAAAAGAGATTTTTACGAAATATTAGGTATAAATAAGTCGGCTACTCAAGCTGAGATCAAAAAGGCATACCGTAAAAAAGCAATCGAATTTCATCCAGATAAAAATCCAGATGATAAAGACGCTGAGTCTAAATTTAAAGAAGCAGCTGAAGCTTATGAAATATTAAGTGACGAGAATAAAAAAGCACGTTACGACCAATTCGGACACCAAGCATTTGAAGGTGGAGGAGGAGGTGGCTACAGTGGTGGCGGAATGAATATGGACGACATCTTTAGCCAATTTGGTGATATCTTTGGTGGTGGAGGTTTCTCTGGTTTTGGAGGAGGCTTCGGTGGAGGAGGCGGACAACGTCGCGTTAAAGGTAGCAACCTACGTGTACGTTTAAAACTTACTCTTGAAGAAATTGCCAATGGTGTAGAAAAAGATAAAAGTTAAACGTAAAGTTCAAGCTTCTGGTACAACCTATAAAACATGTACAACATGTAATGGTTCTGGTCAAGTTACCAGAGTAACTAATACCATTTTAGGACGTATGCAGACAGCGTCACCTTGTAATACATGTGGTGGAGCAGGACAAATTATAGATAAAAAACCTAGTGATGCAGATGCGCAAGGTATGGTTGCAAAAGAAGAAACCATTCCTGTAAATATTCCTGCAGGTGTTGTAGATGGTATGCAACTTAAAGTGTCAGGTAAAGGTAACGAAGCTCCAGGAAACGGGATTTCGGGAGATTTACTGGTAGCGATTGAAGAAGAATCTCACGAGTCACTTCAACGTGAAGGAGATAATTTACACTATGATTTATATGTAAGTTTACCTGATGCTATCTTAGGGACTTCTAAAGAAATTGATACTGTAACTGGTAAAGTACGTATCAAAATAGAAGCAGGTATGCAATCAGGTAAGATTTTGCGCTTACGCGGAAAAGGAATACCAAGTATAAATGGTTATGGTAAAGGTGATTTGCTAGTTCATGTTAACGTTTGGACTCCAAAAACTTTAAATAAAAAACAAAAAGAGTTTTTTGAAAGTATGAGAGAAGACGAGCATTTTTCTCCTAAACCAGAAAGAAGTGATAAATCATTTTTTGAAAAAGTTAAAGACATGTTCTCGTAATTTTTTTAAATAACTAGACATTTAATACATATAAAATCCGTTAGTAATAACGGATTTTTTTGTGTTTAGTCTATTAATTTAAATCATTTAACATCTTAGTTTAATAAATTATGCTATATTTGACTTATCACTAGCTTAGCTAGTGGTAATTTTTCTTTTTCATAGCAATTTTTTCCCATCCTTTATTTTTTAAAGGGTGGGTTTTGTTTTTTATGAGACTTTCTGTTCTAATGTCATAGAAATCTAATTAAGTTTAGATTGAATTAAAACTGTAATATAAGGGCTACTTCGTCATACTCTTCAACTAAAAAAGCATGACTCTTAAAGTTTCAAATGTATTTAACGACTTAATTATCAGTTGTAATTATTTAGTTAAGAAATTTATAACTTAAAATTAAAAGCAATCAAGTAGTTAAAAATTAGTAAATCTTTAATGTTACTCTTTTAACATTTTCTATATTTACAAAGCGTGCTACTAGTAGTCGCAATAATCAACTAATAAAACCTATGAGCAATCTTTTAGAGGTGCATAATGTATCCAAAAAATTTGGAGACTTTACTGCATTAAATGATGTGTCTATTACTGTACCTAAAGGCAGTATTTTTGGTCTTTTAGGACCAAATGGAGCAGGAAAAACAACCCTAATCAGAGTCATAAATCAAATAACAATGCCAGATGATGGTCATGTATTGTTAGATGGAGAAGCGCTTAAAAATCATCATATTAGAGATATAGGATATTTGCCAGAAGAGAGAGGTTTATACAAATCTATGAAGGTTGGTGAGCAAGCACTATACTTAGCACAATTAAAAGGAATGCAAAAATCCGAAGCCAAAAAACGTTTAAAAATGTGGTTTGAGCGTCTTGAAATTGGAGATTGGTGGAATAAAAAAATACAAGAGCTATCTAAAGGTATGGCTCAAAAAATACAATTTGTAGTAACGGTTTTACACGAACCTAAACTATTGATTTTTGACGAGCCCTTTTCTGGTTTTGATCCAATTAATGCTAATTTAATAAAAGACGAAATTTTAAGATTACGTGATGAAGGTGCAACGGTTATTTTTTCGACACATCGCATGGAATCTGTTGAAGAATTATGTGATCATATTGCATTAATCCACAAATCTAATAAGGTTTTAGACGGAAATTTAATGGATGTTAAACGTCAGTACAAAACCAACACATTCCAAATTGGTATTAAGCCTAATAATAGTACTTTAGAACAAGAGTTAACGTCTAAATTTAGTGTGACTCCAGCCGAATTTAAAACCTTAGGTGATGATTTAAAATTGAACATTAAATTGTCCAAAGATGAATCTGCAAACGACTTACTTAGCTATTTAACCAATCAAGGACAAATTTCTCATTTTGTTGAAGTTATTCCAAGTGCTAACGATATTTTTATTCAAACTGTAAAGAATAACTAATTATTATGAACCATCTTTCACTAATCATACAACGCGAATATTTAACTAAAGTTAGAAATAAATCGTTTTTAATAATGACTATTCTTAGTCCATTAATAATGATTGCACTTATAACTGTGGTAGTTTATTTATCGCAAATGAATAACAATAAACAACGTACCATTTCAGTTTTAGATGAGTCTGGTTTTGTTACTAATGCGTTTAAAAGTACAGAAAAAACAACGTATAATATTTTAACAGGATTAACACTAGAAAACGCTAAAACTATTGTTGAAGAACAAGGGGACTATGGCTTACTTCATATTAACAAAATCGAAAATTTTGATCTAGTTGATGGTAGTGTTCAGTTTTATTCTGAAGATTCACCATCACTATCAGTAATTTCTTCGTTAGAAGATAAAATTGAAAAGGAGCTGACGAATCAAAATATGGCTCAAAAAGGTATTGATATTGAAACGATCAATGCTTCAAAAATCAAAATAGATATTTCTCAAGAAAATTTTTCAGGTGTTAAGTCTTCAAAAATCGATAGTGTTGTTAAGTTAGCATTTGGTGGAGCAGCTGGTTATTTGCTATTTATGTTTATCATTATATATGGTAACATGATTATGAGAAGCGTTATTGAAGAAAAAACAAGCCGAATTATTGAGGTTATTATTTCTTCTGTTAAACCTGTACAATTAATGTTAGGTAAAATTATAGGGACTTCACTTGCGGGAATTACGCAATTTGTAATTTGGATAATTCTAGGAGGTGTACTATTAACTGTAGTATCTGCTATATTTGGCATTGATTTCGCGCAAGCGCAAACACCACAACAAGAGTTAGTACGTCAAGCTATGGAAAATCCTGATGCTAGTATGAAAGTACAAAGTCTGTTTACTGCTTTTTATAATTTACCATTGGCTAATTTAGTAATAGCATTTTTACTGTTTTTTATAAGTGGTTATTTGTTATACAGTTCACTTTATGCAGCAATTGGCGCAGCAGTAGATAATGAAACAGATACACAACAATTTATGTTGCCAATTTTAATGCCATTAATATTAGCAGTTTATGTTGGTATGTTTACGGTTATAGAGGATCCTCATGGGACTGTAAGTACTATATTTTCATTTATTCCGTTTACTTCACCAGTTGTAATGTTAATGAGAATTCCGTTTGGAGTACCTGTTTGGCAACAAATTGTGTCGTTATTATTATTAATAGGTACCTTTTTGTTAACCGTTTGGTTTGCAGCAAAAATATATAGAGTTGGGATCTTAATGTATGGCAAAAAGCCAACTTATAAGGAGTTAATCAAGTGGATTAAGTATTAAAATACCTTAAAAATGCAGGATAACAAAGTGTCTACTAAAATTGAGGAAGAAGTAAATAAGGTTAGCGACGCAATTGTCGAAAGCTCTATTTGGGAAAAGTTTGTCGAATTTTTAAATTTTAAAATTTACTCTTTTACAGATACTCAAGGTAACATCACTAGTGTTATAAAAATTAAATATGTACTATTAATCATATTAGTGTTATTATTAACGACCTATGTTTTACGTTGGTTTAGAAAAATAATAACTAGAAAATTACCTGAAGATGATAAAGCAAAGTTTGTTACTGTTTTTTCATTTGCAAGATGGATAATTTATGGTATTGTTTTTTTGGTGTCAATAGACTCGTTAGGTATTGATGTAACAGCAATTTTTGCAGCTTCGGCAGCATTATTAATTGGTGTTGGTTTAGCATTACAAACATTATTTCAGGATATTATTTCTGGTGTATTTATTTTAATAGATCAATCTGTACATGTAGGAGATATCATGGAAATTGACGGTAAAGTTGGTCGTGTAGAAGAAATTAAACTACGTACTACAAGAGCTGTAACAATAGATAATAAAGTACTAATCATACCTAACCATTTATACTTAACTAATAGTTTATATAATTGGACTCAAAACGGATCAACTACCAGAGAAAGTGTAGATGTTGGTGTGGCTTATGGAAGTGATGTAGATTTGGTTAAGTCATTATTATTACAAGCAGCAAAATCAAGTAAGATGGTGTTTGAACAACCAGCTCCTGCAGTTTTATTTACAGAGTTTGGAGACAGTGCTTTAAATTTTAAAGTCGCATTTACTATTGCGGATAGTTTTAATGCCAGAATACCTAAAAGTGAAATTAGATTTGCTATAGATAAACTATTTAGAGAAAATAATATATCTATTCCTTTCCCTCAAAGAGACATACATATTATTCATGATCAAAATCAAGAATTAAAAATTAAATAACAAAACACTATATGAGATTATATTTAGGGACTATTTTATTAACGTTAATGCTGCTTTGTGGTGTAAATGTTGCCAAAGCTCAATTAACAGATTTAGCTAGATTAGAGTATTCCTATGTGCCTAAAAGTAACTCTGAAGATAGTTTTGACAGGATTAGAGCGCTTTTAAACTACCCAATTAAAACCAGTGAAGACTGTTATTTAATTGTTGGTGCAGAGTATAGTCGATTGACCTTAGATTTAGAAGATAGTTATCCTTTTCCAACCTCTAATTTAAGACGTTTACATATCCTAGATTTTAATGTTGGGTATACTTTTAAGTTAAATGAAAATTGGAGATTAGGAGCAAAAGTTACACCTAGAATAGCATCTACTTTAAGACATAAAATAACTGGAGACGATATATTTTTAAATGGAGGAGTTTATGCTATTAACGATAAAACTAAAGACGCTAACATTAAAAAACCTTACAGATTAATTCTTGGATTAACGTACAATAGTACAACAGGTATACCATTACCGTTACCTTTTGTTAGTTATTTTAGACGTGTAAATGAGAATTGGTCTTATAATTTAGGAGTACCAAAAACTAATATTAAGTATTTTTTTAACGAAAAAAATATCGTACAAACATTTGTAGGTATTGATGGTTATTTTGCTAATACACAAGAGGTTTTTACTATAGATGGTAAACAAGCAGACAGTGTTTCTTTATCTGTAATATTAGCAGGTTTAGGTTATGAATATAATTTTACAGATAATTTGGTATGGTATTCGTATGTTGGTCATACAATAAGTATGAGTAATAGGTTAAGAGATGAAAATAGAGAAGATGTATTTAAGTTAGATAATGTAAATGCATTTTATTTAAGAACAGGAATAAAATTTAAAATATAATGCCAAAAATATTAGTAATAGAGGACGAAGCAGCCATAAGAAGGGTTTTAGTGAAAATTCTTTCTGAAGAAAATGATACCTATCAAGTTGAAGAAGCTGAAGATGGATTAGTTGGTATTGGAAAAATTAAAAAAGAAGATTACGACCTTATACTTTGCGATATTAAAATGCCTAAAATGGATGGTGTTGAGGTGTTGGAAGCAGCTAAAAAAATAAAACCAGAAATACCAATGGTTATGATTTCTGGTCATGGAGATTTAGATACAGCAGTAAATACAATGCGTTTAGGTGCATTTGATTATATCTCAAAACCACCAGATTTAAACCGTTTATTAAACACTGTTCGTAATGCTTTAGATAGAAAAGAATTAGTTGTAGAAAACAAAATTCTTAAAAAGAAGGTCAGCAAAAAGTACGAAATGATTGGAGGTAGTGATGCTATTTCTCAAATCAAAGACATGATTGATAAAGTAGCACCAACTGATGCTAGAGTATTAATTACTGGACCAAACGGAACAGGTAAAGAGTTAGTAGCACATTGGTTACACGAAAAAAGTACACGCGCAAAAGCACCAATGATTGAGGTTAACTGTGCAGCAATACCAAGTGAGTTAATTGAAAGTGAATTGTTTGGTCATGTTAAAGGTGCCTTTACAAGTGCAGCAAAAGACAGAGCAGGTAAATTTGAAGCAGCTAATGGCGGAACCATTTTTTTAGATGAAATTGGAGACATGAGTTTATCAGCTCAAGCTAAAGTTTTGCGTGCCTTACAAGAAAGTCGCATACAACGTGTAGGTAGTGATAAAGACATAAAAGTTAATGTGCGTGTCGTTGCAGCAACTAATAAAAACCTTAAAAAAGAAATTGCAGATGGTAATTTCCGTGAGGATTTATATCACAGACTAGCAGTAATATTAGTTAAAGTTCCAGCTTTAAATGATAGACGCGAAGATATTCCGTTGTTAATCAATCATTTTTCTAAAAAAATTGCCGAAGAGCAAGGGACAGCTCACAAATCATTTTCGGCTAAAGCTATAAAATTACTACAAGATTACGATTGGACTGGTAATATTAGAGAGTTGCGTAATGTTATTGAAAGACTAATTATTTTAGGAGGACCAGAAGTTAGTGAAAAAGATGTAAAACTATTTGCTAGTAAATAGCCATTAATATAAATAAAAAAGCCTCAATTAACATTGAGGCTTTTTTTATTTGCTTATTGTTTACAAGTCTTTAATTTTTCAAGATACTGTTGTGTGATTTTAACAGCTTTCTCTAAATAATAAGTTTTAATTTCAGGTATAGTTGCTGTTGTGGCATCCATAGTACTTCCAGTATTGTCATTAACTGTAGTGTTACAATTACAACTTTGAAGCAAGTTATTGTAACTAGATACATTATTAGCAATAGCTTGGTTTTGCTTAATAATAAATTGCTCTTTTTCTAATTGTGCTTTTTTAGCCTTTTGGTCTGCTAACTGTTGTTTTAAAGCATTAGCCTGTTGTTCCAACGCAGCTTGTTGTTGCTTTAATTGGGCTTGTTGTTGCTCTAGCTGTGATAAAGCACTACCACTATTATCGGTTGCAACAGCTGTAGTTGCTGTAGTTTCAGAGCTTGTGCAAACATCATATTCGTAAAAAATATCTAAAATCAACTTTTCAGCCATTTGTAAATAAGTACGTCCAGAAGCTAAATCATCAGCTAACAAAGCAGTGTCCATATAGGTACTAATACTTCTAGATAAATCTAAAGCTTTAGTACAATCAGAATCTTGAAGGCTAGTTTTAACGTTTTCAATAGCTTTTTTACATAAATCAGCATGATATTGCAATCCAGCTAAGTTATAAGACTCAATACCAGCAGTAAGGTTTTTACTAACAATACCAAGGTTGGTGTGTACGTCTCCAGTCACATAATTTTTTGCATGCGTTAATTGTAACGCAATGATGCACAATAGAATAGTAAAGTAATTTTTTTCATAAGTAGGGTTTTTTATTGGGAAATGCTAAAATAATAAATTTCCGCAATTAAACGACTTTTTTTGTATTTAAACTGATAAAATTTGTTAAAATATAGTTTTAAACAATGGATTCTGTGTTTTTAATAATTATTTTCGATTACTATAAAGATATTCTAAAAAGTGATTAATCAACAAGTATCAATAATTGCATTATATTTAGTAAATAAATTATTAGCATGAAAGACATAAAAATTAGCGACCATAAAATCACAAAAAAAATTAAATTAAGTGACTTACCAAGCCATGTAGATATTAAAGCAGATAAAGACCAAACCGAAGACGCTTTACGTAAAGTAAGACGACAATTAGGAAAACTTCAAGACACCATGTATGCACATGGTAAATACTCGGTTTTAGTCTGTTTACAAGGTATGGATACGTCAGGTAAGGATAGTTTAATACGTGAGGTTTTTAAAGATTTTAATGCAAGAGGTGTTGAGGTTATGAGTTTTAAAGTACCAACAGATTTAGAGTTAAAACACGACTACCTTTGGAGACATTATATACAATTACCAGCAAGAGGTAAATTTGGAGTGCATAATCGTACACACTATGAAAATGTTTTAGTAACACGCGTACATCCAGAATATATTTTAAGCGAGAACTTACCCAATGTAAACAATGTTAAAGATGTTGATGAAGCCTTTTGGGACCAACGATTTGAGCAAATTAATAATTTTGAAAAGCACTTAACAGACAATGGTACTTTAGTGTTTAAATTTTTTATGAATTTATCAAAAGAAGAACAACGTAAAAGATTGTTACGACGATTAGATAAAAAAGAAAAAAACTGGAAATTTTCTGCAGGAGACTTAAAAGAACGCAAATTATGGGATCAGTACATGGACTGTTATCAAGATGCAATAAACAAGACAAGTACCAAAAATGCACCATGGTATAATATTCCAGCAGACGACAAACCTACAGCACGACTAGCAGTAGCTCAAATTTTGTATGACACATTAAAACAATACACAGACATACAAGAGCCAGAATTAGACGATAAAACCAAAGCCAATCTACATTTGTACAAAGAGCAGTTAAATAACGAGTAAACTATTTTTGGCGTTACCACAAGGGTCGCGCTTTCCATTATATCTTTTTTTGCCATATATGGCAGCAAAAAAAGGATGCCATTTCAATCGCTAACGCAACTATCATGAAACATCTAGCAATTATTCTAACACTATTACTATCAATAAACGCAACAGCACAAACAGATCAAGAAGTCGTAAAAACCATTTATAGTCAATCCTTAACCAATGGTAAAGCCTACCAATGGTTAGACCATTTATCAAATCAAATAGGAGGACGATTATCAGGATCTACAAATGCAGAAAAAGCTGTACAATACACAAAACAAGAACTAGAAAAATTAGGATTAGACAAAGTCTGGTTACAAGAGGTTATGGTTCCAAAATGGGAACGTGGAGCCAAAGAAGTCGCGCATTTTACAACCCAAAATAACACCTTTGATGTTAATATTTGCGCACTAGGTGGTTCTGTGGCAACATCAAAACAAGGGTTAGAAGCAACAGTAATAGAAGTCAAAAGTTTTGAAGAGTTAGCAACACTAGGTACTAAAGTAAAAGGTAAAATAGTATTTTTTAATGGCGCCATGAATCCAGAATTAATACACACCTTTGAAGCTTATGGTGGATGCTCTAAACAACGTTATGCTGGAGCTTACGAAGCAGGTAAACTTGGAGCTGTTGGCGTAATAGTACGTTCTCTAAATTTAAGACAAGACGATTTGCCACACACAGGAAGTATGGGTTACATGGATTTGCCAAACAACCAACGTGTTCCATCAGCAGCAATAAGTACAAATGATGCTAATAAATTATCAGAAGCCTTAAAAAAGGATGCTAATCTAAAATTCTACTTTAAACAAAGCTGTCAACAATTTGAAGATGTACTGTCTTACAATGTAATTGGAGAAATTACAGGAAGTCAATTTCCGGATGAATATATGGTTGTTGGTGGGCATTTAGATTCTTGGGATTTAGGAGATGGATCTCATGACGATGGAGCAGGAGTAGTGCAGTCTATGGATGTTATAAGATTATTAAAAGAAAGTGGTATCATGCCAAAACGCACCATAAGAGTGGTTCTGTTTATGAATGAAGAAAATGGTTTGCGTGGTGGGAAAAAATACGCAGAAGAGGCTAAACGTAAAAACGAGAATCATGTCTTTGCGCTTGAAAGTGATTCAGGAGGATTTTCACCTCGTGGCTTTAGTTTTGATTGTAGTGAGGCAGCATTAAATAAAGTATTAAGTTGGGAGTCCCTATTTAAACCGTATTTAATTCATTATTTTGAAAAAGGGTATAGTGGTGCAGATATAGGACCACTAAAAAATGACCATATAGTTATGGCTGGTTTAAGACCAGATTCTCAACGTTATTTTGATCATCATCATGCTGCAAACGATACTTTTGATGCAGTCAATAAACGCGAACTAGAATTGGGTGCAGCAACAATGACAAGTTTGGTGTATTTATTTGATAAATACGGAACAAGTAATATACCACAGGTTAAAAAATTTAAGGACTAGTAGGTGAGTTGTTTAGTTTTTATATCAGAAGTTAAAAGTTTTAGTCCTTTTCATTATTTTAATAGTTCCTATTTATGGCATAATATTCTTACTAAATATTAAGGATTATGATCTAACAGAAAAGCGAATAGATAAAATTCAAGAGTTATTAACTGCCGAAAAAAGTATTTACAATATATCCTAAAGAATTAAAAACTATAATTAGAAATAACCCATTTCATAAAAACTTAACAAAAGACCAATGGAATAATCTATTTTATTATTCTACCTCAAAAGATGGTTTAACTTACAAGTTAGTTTCAAAAGGTCCAGATGGTATTTTAAACACAAAAGATGATATTAAATAAACGTTTATATATAATTATAATGTCAATCATTTTTTTCAATGTAAAAAAGAAAAACAATTGGTTGTCAATGTTACGGAAGAACTTGAAGTAAAGGATAGTATTAAATTAGATACTTTAAAATTTACAAAGGGTTATGATTTTCCTGTAGGTAAGCCAGATGCTAAACGGTATTATAATGCGCAAAAATTTCAAGAAAACTATCATTTGGGTGATGATTGGAACGGAGTAGGAGGTGGTAATACAGATTTAGGTGATCCAATTTACGCTATAGCAAATGGTTATGTTTCTTTTGCTGAAGATGTAAAAGGTGGCTGGGGGAATATTATTAGGATTATACATCATAATCCTGATGCCACTAAAGTAGAGTCTTTATATGCGCATTGTCAAACAATACTAGTAAATCAAGGAGATTATGTTGCCAAAGGAACTAAAATAGCAACCATAGGTACTGCTGATGGCGCATATTTAGCTCACCTTCATTTTGAAATAAGAAGTCAGGTGAATTTGCCAATTGGTCCTGGATACTCCAATGATATAAAAGGGTATTTAAATCCAACAAAGTATATCAATAATAATAGATAAAATGAAAACATTATCAATCCTACTAATTTATTTAACAAGCACAATTATGATATCTCAAACTAAAACAATTTTACCATATTTTGAGTTACCTGAAGCATCAAAAAACTTTACTGCAGGCACTGTCGCTGCAAGACAAATAGATGCGTTGGGTTTTAGGTTTTATCATGCTACGGATGGATTGACTCAACAAGATTTAGAATTTAAACTAGATGATGATGCTAAAACTTCAAGTGAAACCATTAAACATATTTATGAGCTTTCAAAAATAGTTTTAAACTCTACTTTAAAGCAAGATAATATCAAATCTCAAACTGTTCTTGATTTTAATCAATTACGTACACAAACTTTACTTAATTTAAAACAAGCAGCTGATATTTTAAGATCTAGTGATGATATTTCTCAATACGTTATCATATTTGGTGATAATACAATTCCTTTTTGGAATAATATTAATGGTCCAATATCAGATTCTATTTGGCACTGTGGTCAAATAGCTTCTTTTAGACGCATATCAGGAAATCCAATTAATCCAAAACTTAACCATTTTACAGGAACAGTAAAAAAAGACTAAATTTATGAGTAACGCTGTAATGCATCAAATTCATCCAGTATTGCCAGTCCAAAATGTTTTGGAAGCTTTGTTTTTTTACACTCAAAAATTAGGTTTTGAAATTGCTTTTGCAGACAATCCAAAAGACCCTAAATATGCAGGAATTAAATGTGATCATATCGAAATCCATTTGCAATGGTATGATGAAAAAAATGGGATTTTAATACAGTAGGATCAATGTTACGTATAGCTACAGAAAATGTAGATTACTTGTATCAGGAATATAATTTTAAAAATATATTTAATAAAAAAACTGTAGTAAAAACCACAGATTGGGGTACTAAAGAGCTTTTTTTATGATTTGTGTAATAACGGATTAACGTTTTACCAAAATATTTAGTTTTTTTGATTGACCAGTTTTTTTAAGCTATTTAAAGTCAGTGGTTTTTCAACATATTCGGTAATCATATCATAGGTTCTGGATTTTTCTTTGTCTTTTTCATCAATGGAGGAACTGGTCATGTATAAAGGTGAGGTTATATTTAAATTAGTATTTATACAAGCATCTAAAAATTGCCATCCATCCATGATTGGCATATTTATATCCAACAAAATTAGATCTGGAAAGATAGATTTATTATTAAGTAAAGTAGTTAACCCATCCAGAGCTTCTTTACCGTTTTTGAAAATTAAAAATTGCTCAGAAAAGGTGTTTATTTTCATTATTTTTTTTACCGCAAACGTATAAATCGGATCATCATCAATTATACATACAAGATTAATCGTGCTATTCATAATTAAATAAAATGCTAAATTTTGTGCCAATATCAACAGTACTTTCTACTTCTACAGATCCACCTATAGCTTCTATTTGATTTTTGGTTATAAATAATCCTAGACCTCGCGCTTCTTCATGTTTATGAAACATATTATACATTCCAAAAAGTTTGTCTCCATATTTTTCAAGGTCAATTCCTAATCCGTTATCTTCGATTGTAAGTATAATCTTATTGTCTTTTTTAATTGCTTCAATATTAATTATAGGATTAATATCTGGTTTTTTATATTTAATAGCATTAGTTAAAAAGTTAATTAATATACTATCAATATATGCTGGTATACCTTGAATAGTTGTTTTAGAATCAATGTTTACATTTATAGTTGCATGATTTTTAATTGAAAGTGCTTTAATACTATTTAGTGCATTATCTGTGTATTTAGATAAATTAATAGATTCTAATGCTTTATTTTCATAGTTGTTATAAATAGCAACTTCATTTAGATTAAGAATAGTTTCGTTTAGGTTTTGTACCGCTTTTTCAATTAAAGGAAAGTATTCGTTAGTTGTAAAATTTGGATATTCTTCTTTTTTTAACTTAAGTAACATATTTAAGTTTCCTCCATGAGACCTAAGGTTGTGTGATACGATATGTGCAAAATTTAATAGCCTATCGTTTTGTTTAGAGCTAATGTTAAGTAATTCTGATATTTTATTTTCACTTTCTTTAATATCAGAAACATTATTAATGTTTGCTATAAAATGTTCTGGTATGCCATTATAGTCTCTAACTATGGTTAGTGATAGTATACAGTGAACAAAATAACCATCTTTATGTATGTAGCGTTTTTCGGTTTGAAAGTTGTCAATATCACCTGACAGCATAAGTTTTAATTCTTTTTGTCCAATTAATTGGTCATCAGAATGTGTTAATTGCAAAAAAGTGGATTTTAAAAACTCAGCTTCATTATAGCCTAATATTTTGCTCATTCCTGGATTAACCTTAATCCAATTTCCGTCTAGGCTTAAAACAGCAATACCTGTTATAGAATGGTTAAATAAGGTACGTAATTGTTTTTCTTTTAAAGCTGTATCATGTGCTTTAACAGTTTTATCATGAATGTCTTGAAAAACACCTCTTATAGCAATGCAAGTTTCATTTTCAAATTTAGGATAGCCAATTGCTCTTATCCATTTTTCTTTTCCTTTTGCTGTAATTATAATGAGCTCATCATCAAAACTTGTTCCTGTTTCAAGAGCTTGATTAAGTAATGTTGCAATCTTATTTCTGTTAATACCCTCTTTGTAAAAGTTTATAGCAGTATTAACGTCAGGTATGTAATCCTGTGATACTTCATGAATTTTTTTGTAACCGAACTCCATTTAAGCGTATTAGATGTTAAATCTAATTCCCAGGATCCAATTGCCAATGAATTCTCGATAAGATTTAAAAAGTCATCATCATGAATTTCGTTTGAAATAATTTGGTGAGAATTATTTGGAGTCATATTATTATTAGTTTAAGAGCATCCAAAAGATAAGTTTAAAATGTTTTTATCTTTTGGATGCTCTAAAGTAATATTTTTTTCGACAAAAAGCTGTTTTTTTCGGTTAAAATGCAGTTTTAATTTATTGATAAGTTCTTTTTTTTTAAATAGTAAAAATTAACCGGATTTTTAGTTTTGTATTTAAACAAATAAAACACTGTATAACAGTGTTTTATTTGTTTTTTTATTGTGGAACTGCTTTTTTCTTGTTTTTAGGATTCAATTCAATTTCTACTTGATTATTAATTATATCCTCAAAGGTTTCTCGTTTTCTAATCAAGTGTGCTTGACCATTATAAACCAAGACTTCTGCAGGTCTGTATCTAGAATTATAATTACTAGCCATAGAGTAGCAGTAAGCTCCTGCATTACTAAAAGCTAAAATGTCACCTTCATTAATTTCGGCAATACGTCTGTTATTCGCAAAAGTGTCTGTTTCGCAAATGTAACCTACAACACTATAAAAACGTTCTCTACCTTCAGGATTAGAGATGTTTCTAATCTCATGTTGCGATCCATAAAGCATTGGTCTAATTAAATGATTAAAACCACTATCTACTTGAGCAAAAACTGTTGAGGTTGTTTGTTTTACTACATTTACATTTACTAAAAATTGACCAGACTCACTGACTAAAAATTTTCCAGGTTCAAAAGCTAAGGTTAAGGGTTTACCATATTCTTTACAAAACTCATTAAAACGTTGACTTAATTTTTGGCCTAATTCTTCAATGTTAGTTTCGATATCACCAGTTTTATAAGGCACTTTAAATCCTGAACCAAAATCTATAAATTGTAAATTTTTAAAGTTTTTAGCAGTATCAAATAATATTTCACTTGCATACAAAAACACATCAATATCTAAAATATCACTTCCTGTATGCATATGGATTCCGTTAATATTCATTTTAGTGTTCTCAACAATCCTTAAAATATGAGGTATTTGATGTATCGAAATTCCAAATTTACTATCAATATGTCCAACAGATATATTGGTGTTACCTCCAGCCATTACATGTGGATTGATCCTAATACAAACAGGTGTTTCTGGATGTTTAGTTCCAAACTGTTCTAATATTGATAAGTTATCAATATTAATTTGACATCCTAATTTAGCAACCGTTTCAATCTCTAATAAAGAGACACCGTTTGGCGTAAAAATTATGTCTTTAGCTTTGTAACCTGCAGCCAATCCTAATTGTACTTCTTGGATAGAAACAGTATCAAGTCCTGCTCCTAATTGTTTCATAAACTTTAAAACAGAAATATTAGATAACGCTTTAACAGCATAGTTAATTTTTAATTGTTTAACCGAGTTAAAAGCTGAAGTTAAACGTTTGTACTGTGCTTCAATACTATTGGCATCATAAATATATACTGGACTTCCAAAGTCTTTAGCTATTTGAAGTAATTGACTGTTTTGCATGTTGTAATTTTTTGTCAAAGTTATTTTTTTAGTAGAAAATAAAAATTAAAACAATAAGATATTACACATTTGTAACATATTGTTAATTATTTAACAATTTAAAGATTTTTAAATTGTTAGTTTTTTTCATAATTAAATATTAGGGTAAGTTAAAGTGATTATTTACTTTTGTATCTCTAAAATTTTACTCTAAACAAGATGAATTTACACGAATATCAAGGAAAAGAATTATTAAGCAGCTTTGGCGTACGTATCCAACGTGGTATTGTTGCTCAAAATGCTGATGAAGCAGTAGCTGCAGCAAAAAAACTAACTGAAGATACAGGAACAGGATGGCACGTAATTAAAGCGCAAGTTCATGCTGGTGGACGTGGTAAAGGTGGAGGAGTTAAGTTAGCCAAAAATTTAGACGAAGTTAAAGATATAGCTGGTCAAATTATTGGTATGGACTTAGTAACCCCTCAAACATCTGCCGAAGGTAAGCGTGTACACCAAGTTTTAGTTTGTGAAGATGTATATTATCCTGGAGATGAAGAGCCAGATGAGTTTTATATCTCAGTATTATTAAACAGAGGAACTGGTCGTAACATGATTATGTATTCTACAGAAGGTGGAATGGATATTGAAACTGTTGCTGAAGAAACTCCGCATTTAATTTTTAATGAAGAAATAGATCCTGCTACAGGAATATTACCTTTTCAAGCAAGACGTATTGCTTTTAACTTAGGTTTATCAGGTTTAGCATTTAAAGAAATGACAAAGTTTGTAACTTCTTTATATACTGCTTATGTAAAGTCAGATTCTTCTTTATTTGAAATCAATCCAGTATTAAAAACTAGTGATTCTAAAATAATGGCTGTAGATGCAAAAGTATCTTTAGATGACAATGCATTATATAGACATAAAGATTTAGCAGCTTTACGTGATTTACGTGAAGAAAACGCAATTGAAGTTGAAGCAGGAGAGCAAGGTTTAAACTATGTTGACTTAGACGGAAACGTTGGTTGTATGGTAAATGGAGCAGGATTAGCTATGGCAACAATGGATTTAATTAAACAAGCAGGTGGTGAGCCAGCTAACTTTTTAGATGTTGGTGGTACTGCAGATGCAGCAAGAGTTGAAATTGCTTTCGAACTTATTTTAAGAGATCCAGCTGTAAAAGCAATTTTAATTAACATTTTTGGTGGTATCGTTCGTTGTGATCGTGTTGCTCAAGGTGTAATCGATGCTTACAAAAACATGGGTAACATTACTGTACCAATTATTGTACGTTTACAAGGTACTAATGCAGACATCGCTAAAAAATTAATTGACGATTCTGGTTTAGATGTAATGAGTGCAACAGAATTCCAAGAAGCAGCAGACAAAGTACAAGCAGTATTAGCTTAGTACATTATATTATTATATATAAAAAAAGAGCAACTATTTAGTTGCTCTTTTTTTTGGTTTAGAATAGGTTTTATTTAAATCTATTTTTTTAGGTTTCGCTTTCGCGGAAACATGGCCTGATGGTTTCTCTCCTTTTTTAGGCATTGGTCCTCTTAGATGGATCACTAATCCGTTTAAAAAATTACGCAAAATTTGATCTCCACATTCTACATAATTAGGATGATCTTCTCTTCTAAAAAAAGCACTTAGTTCTGTTTTTGAAATTCTAAAATCTACTAAAGCTAAAATTTCAATAATATCAGTGTCTCTAAAACTATGAGCTACTCTCAGCTTTTTAAAAATATCGTTATTTGTCATGTTCTTAATATAAAGTACAAAAGTACAAATTTGAAAACGGTTAACTAATTATAATGAAAACAATAAAAAGCATACAATTTTTTACTTAATAAATCGTTTTTAGAATTTAGTAGAAAATTAAAACATATATAAATATCAGATCATTCAATATTAAAGTTTATTAATCTGAAAATAATTTAAAATCATTGTTAAGCATCATTTTACATCTATTTATTTGGATATAATGAAAAGCGATTAACATTGTTAAATAATGTTAGTAGTAGTTTTTAGTAAAGTTGTAATTAACTAAAAATCAGTTAAATAGCGTGTTGTTTTTCGATGAACTACCAATTTTAAATGATTATTATATAACAATATTAGTTAACTTTATAATAAATAATAATCCCTTAATATTATGCATAATAGAAAAGAAAAATTAAGTCTATTATCAGAAATGATTGCATTTGCAAAAAGTGATGATAATATTAAAACGGTAGAGTATAATTTTTTGTTAGCAGTTGCTAAACAATTAGAAATATCAAGAGAAGATTTTGATTATTTAATTAATAATCCAATAAGTAGAATCAATCTTAAATCCCATAGTCAGCGTATCGTGCAATTCCATAGAATGGTATTATTAATGCATGTCGATAAGGCTAGAACACAAAACGAGCTTGCTAAATTGTATAACTATGGTCTTAGAATGGGTTTAAACCATAACTCTATTACCAAAGTATTATACTTAATGGAAGGTTTTCCTGATATGATAGTTCCTGCAGAAGTATTAATTGACATTTTTAAAGTGCAGTATAATTAACTATTGTATTATTTTGAATACCTATTAGAAAAATCAAAGACTAATATTATAAATCTAGCCCATTAAGTTGGACACTAAAAGTGTGTTAAGAAGCTATTCAACAAGTATAATTAGTTAAGCCTTCAAAGCTTCTAATTTTCCTTGGTAGTCTTTAATTTCATCTCTTAGTTTTGCTGCGACAATAAAGTCTAATTGTTTAGCAGCCTCTTCCATGATTTTTCGTTTTTCTCTAATCTTCTTTTCTAATTCACCTTTAGATAAATATTCACTTTCTGGCTCAGCTGCTTTTGCAGCTTCTAGATCATAACTATATGTACTAACCGAGTTTTGTGATAAAGCACTATCCAAGCTTTTATTTAAAGCTTTAGGGACTAAGTTGTTTTTAGTATTATAATTGATTTGCTTGGTACGTCTATACTCAGTTTCATCAATGGTTTGTTGCATACTTTTAGTAATCTTATCAGCATACATTATAGCTTTACCATTAAGGTTACGTGCTGCACGACCAACAGTTTGAGTTAAAGATCTAGCCGAACGTAAAAAACCTTCTTTATCTGCATCTAGAATGGCAACTAAAGAGACTTCAGGTAAATCTAAACCTTCACGTAATAAGTTAACACCAACTAAAACATCATAAATACCTTTACGTAAATCTTGCATGATTTGGACACGTTCTAAGGTATCTACATCACTATGTATATAATTTACACGCACATTAATTCGGCTTAAATATTTAGTTAATTCTTCAGCCATACGTTTTGTAAGGGTTGTAACTAAAGTACGTTCATCCTTTTCAACACGTTGTTGTATTTCTTCAATTAAATCATCAATTTGGTTTAAGCTTGGTCTAACTTCAATAATTGGATCCAAAAGACCAGTTGGACGTATTACTTGCTCTACATAAACACCATCCGTTTTTTGTAGTTCATAATCTGCAGGAGTTGCACTAACATAAACCACTTGGTTTTGTAACGCTTCAAACTCTTCAAATTTTAACGGTCTATTGTCCATAGCAGCAGGTAGCCTAAACCCATAATCAACAAGGTTTTCTTTTCGGCTTCGGTCACCACCATACATAGCATGTACCTGAGATACCGTTACGTGACTCTCATCTACAACCATTAAATAATCATCAGGAAAGTAGTCTAATAAACAGAATGGTCTTGTGCCTGGTTCACGACCATCAAGGTAGCGCGAGTAATTTTCTATTCCAGAACAATACCCTAATTCCCTGATCATCTCTAAATCAAATTCGGTACGTTCTTTCAGACGTTTTGCTTCTAAATGTTTACCAATCTCTTTGAAGTAATCGTGTTGTTTTACTAAATCGTCTTGAATAGATTTTATAGCGTTTTGTAACACGTCAGGAGAGGTTACAAACATGTTTGCTGGATAGATGGTAAGTCTGTCGTATTTTTCTACTATTTCGTTAGTTTGAATATTAAAAGCTTCTATTTCTTCAATTTCATCTCCAAAAAAATGAATTCTAAAAGCATCATCAGCATAACTAGGGAAAATGTCTACAGTATCTCCTTTTATTCTAAAATTACCATGTCTAAAATCTGCTTCAGTACGCGAGTATAAGCTTTGTACTAATTGATGTAATAATTTTGTACGTGAGATTTGTTGGTCAACCTCAATTGTAATAACGTTTTTCTGAAACTCAACAGGATTACCAATACCATATAAACACGATACAGAAGCAATAACAATCACATCACGACGTCCTGATAATAGGGAAGAGGTTGTGCTTAATCGCATTTTCTCTATTTCTTCATTGATAGATAAATCTTTTTCAATGTAGACACCAGAAGTAGGTATGTAAGCTTCTGGTTGATAATAATCATAGTAAGACACAAAATACTCTACAGCATTTTCTGGAAAAAACTGTTTGAATTCTGAGTATAACTGAGCAGCTAACGTTTTATTATGTGCTAAAACTAAGGTAGGCTTTTGTGTTTCTTCAATCACATTGGCTACAGTAAAGGTTTTACCAGAACCTGTAACACCTAATAAAGTTTGGTATTTGTCTTGATTACCCAAGCCTTTAACTAATTGTTTGATAGCATTGGGTTGATCACCAGTTGGCTTAAACTCTGAATGGATTTTGAATTTCATAAATACAAAATTACAGAATAATAAGCAGTTTTTATTTAAAGGAAGGTTAAAGCTTGTGTGGCTTATCTTATTAAACTAAAATGACCTCTTGTAGCAGATCCGTTAGGGAAAGTCGCTAAATACCAATAATCATTGGTTGGTAGTAGTTGTCCATTTAATGTTCCGTCCCAACCCTCAGACTCAGGATTGATTTGGTGTAATAGTTTACCAAAACGATCAAAAATCTTAATATCCAAATTGGTATTAAAGTCTACAGTCATTCCTGAAGGCTTCCAATATTGATTATAAATATCTCCATTTGGAGTAAAGTATTTAGGAAAACCTAATATGGCAAACGTTTGTTGGCTAACACTACAACCATCAATATTTCTAACATATACAGTATGTAATCCAGAATTTAAATTGGTAAATACATTGCTGTTTTGATAGCTTCCTTGGTCCAAAGCATACTCAAAATTACCGTTATTTTCAAGTATTATTGTAGCAGTATTGTTACTAGTCAATTGAGTGTAATTAATCTCTTGTATAATTGGAGCTTCAATTGCAGTAACAGTTATATCTCTAGTATTAAAACAACCATTTGGATCTGTAATAATTACTGTGTAAATACCAATTTGATTGATGTTTATAAAAGACGTGTCAATTCCTGTATCTATTCCGTTTAGTAACCATTGGTAGTAATAGTTGTTAGGTGAGTCGTTTAAAACACCTCCTTGTAATGTTATGGTTTCAGGATAGTTATTTAAACAATAGTTAACAGTTTCATTTTCTGAAATTTGTGGAGTGTACAATACATTAAGTTGTACTTCTGTAATAGCGTAACAATCGATGCTGTTGGTTTTGACTTTTGCAACTATAGTTTGTGTGTCTGGTTGTGTTGTTAAAAATTGTGTTGGCAACGGATTGCTTTCCCCGAAAGCGTCTTCCATTGTATTGTAAAAAATTATTGAAGCATTGGCAGGAACTTGAGGTTGGATTTGTGCAGCGACCTCGTCTAGATCAAAAGTTGTTAAACCATCAATGTCACCATCATCACAACCATCAAAATTATAATTGGGTAAGGTATTGTTAGATATGCTTAATGCTATTTGAGAAATATTTGTGCAGCCAGATTGATTATTAACCAATAAAGCATAAACGGTTTGGTTTACACTTGTGTTTTCAAAATTTTGAGGTGTCGCAATTGGGTTTGATTGTTGTTCGGCATCCAATTGTGAGGTATAAAAACCTTGTATAGATAAGTCTGGATTTGAACCTAAAAGGGTTTGGTCTACTGTTAATAAATTATAATTACTAAAGCCATCTTGATCAAAGTCACATTGTATTATAGAGGTGTTTGATGTTGGGAAATCATCATATTTTTCTATAATAATTTCGCCATAGCTAATACAACCATTGGCTAAAGTGACCTCAACGTTATAGGTTCCTGCATCTTGTATGTCTAATGTAGGATTGGTTTGAGTAGCTAATAAGGTGTTGTCTTGATACCAAGTGTAAACGTTATTACCAGTTTGTGTTGCGTCCAAAGTAATAATATCGTTTGGACATAAAGCATTATTTGTGTCTTCTAATAAATTAGGACCTAAGTTAGTGGTGACTTGAAAACTTCCAGCTTCTAAAAATACAGCAGAATCGTATCTGTAATTTTGCTCGTCTGCAATGACAAGCTTTACTTGATAGGTTACATTGGGTGTTGTGTTTGCTGTAGCAGAAAGAACTTTGGTTTGTCCATTAAAATTGATTGGTGCATTGGCGTCATTCCAACTTCCAAAATAAAACGGATTTTCTTCTTGGCATCCACCTGGTATTTCTGGATGAACAGTGGTTACCTTTACAGGTGTTTGTGTATTAGGTACTAGAGCTATATTTTGGTATTGTTGTTGACCAACTTCGCGAATTAAAAAACCAAATAAATCAGAAAATTGACAGGTGTTAGTATTATTTTCTTGATACTCTTCTGACGCAAAAATGTAATTGAAGCTAATTTGAGAGGCTACCGTAGTAAATTCAAATTCAAGTATTGTTGCGTTGATAGTATTGTTTTCGTTTAAGGCAATTTCTAAATCTTGATCACCAGACCAATTATTTGCGTTATCATCGCTTAAAGAGGTGTTTGGACCATTAACATTATTTAAGCGTCCAGTACTTAAAACAATACCATTTTGAAATGGAAACGTTGTACCTGATGCATCAAAATAACCATAACTTTGGTCAGAGCCTCCAAAATCGCCACCAATTACATTAGTTACTTGGATATTTGTAATACAGTTACTGTCTATTAAAACATCCTCTATTAATTGTTGAGGTGTATAAGTTTGTACGTCTGTTGTAACGTTTTGTGCAGTTATAACATTAACAATCAAAACTAAAACTAAAAGTAATCTACTTTGCATATCAATTTTTAGGGATAGCAAAGGTAAGCAACAATTATTTTTAAAATAAAATTTTAAGTGTTAAAGCTTTAAGGCAAAATGACCTTTAACTTGAAACTCTATAGCTCCTTTTTTAACATCAGCAACAAACCAATAATCACTGCTTGGCATTAGGTTTCCGTTGTAACGACCATCCCATCCCATCGAGCTGTGGTTTAGCGTTTTTAACAACTTACCATAACGATCGTAAATATTAACAACGGTACCTACTAATTGGTTAACACCAGTGATGTGCCAAGTATCAAAGTAGCCATCTCCATTTGGAGTGACAAATTTAGGAGTATCTATTATGACAATTTCTTTGGATGTCGAGTTGCAACCATTTAAATCTATAACCGTAATTACATGAGGTCCAATTGGCACATTAGTAAATAGGTTAGATTCTTGAGGAGCTTCGTCGTCAAACTGATATAGGTAATTTCCAATACCTGAAACCTCAACGGTTACATTATTGGGATCTGAAAAATCTACAGTTTCAGTAAAATCTATTGTTGCAGCTTCCGACTCTGACACTGTAAACGTTGTTGAGGTTGTACAACCGTTTTGTGTAGTAACAGTAACGGAATATGTTCCAATTTCAGTAATTTCTATATAACTATTAGTGCTATTTGTTGACCAAGAATAATTATCTGTAGGTATATTAGTCTCGGCAGATACTAATAAAGGTAAGTTTTCTAAACATAATACCTGATCTTGAATATCTAATTCTGGTTTTCTGTTTACAATAGTTTTAAAGCTTGTTGTATTGTAACAACCTGTTATATTATTTTGTACTCTAATAAAGTATTCAGAATTATTTTCAGAATCTACGTTTAAATCTTCTATTACATTGGTGTTATTTTCTGCATCAGCTAATGTTTCAAAATACGAAACACTAAAGTCATTAGGATTTTGACCATTTAGAGCTGTAGTACTTTGTTGACTTAAATCAAAAATTGCAAAAGTGTCATAGTCATTATCACATTGCTCTAAATCTGGAACTGTTCCTGCTGTTGGTATTGGAAAAGCTTGCAGTGTAAAACTGTTGATGTTATAACAGATGCTATTAATAAAATTAGCTCTTACAAATAGGGTCTGATTACCAATAGTATAGTTGTAATTGTTGTCCAAAGCATTTTGTTGTGTTTCAGCATCAACTTGAGAAGCATAAAAAGTCGCTTCAATTGCTTGATTTGTGTCTATTATAGCAGGTAAAGCTTCGTTTAAATTATAACTAGTTGTGCTATTTTCACAAGTGTTAACTACAACATTTGGTGTTATAGTAGGAGGTGTATTAACTGTTAGTAATAAAGGAATTTCGGCATAACAATTAGACACGGTATTTAATACTTTAATATAAACTGTTTGTGGATTTACTGTGTTTGTAAAGTTAGTAGGATCCATGATTCTGTTTGAAGACGATTCTAAATCTTCCGAAGAAGTATAATATTCTACGACAGTATTATCTTGTCTTATTGAAAGTACTTCAAATTCTGAAAGCGTTAAGTCAAATGTTACAAAACCATCAGTATTATCATCACACATTTCTAAACCACTAGCAGAGTTTGTTGAAGGTACAGCAATAACGTTAAACTCAAAACTCTCTATACCTTTACAAAACGTACCATTATCTATAGTTGCAAATACTTGTTGCGGATTTACAGTCGTTGTAAAACTATCAGGTAAAGGATTAGTTTGTGCTTCTGCATCTGCAAGAGTTAAGTGGTAAGTAATGGACAGTGTTTCAGGTGAATTTTGACTGATTTGAGAAGATATTTCTGTTAAATCGAACGTAGAAAATCCATCATTCGAAACATCATCACAGACAAACACATCTGTAGGTGCATTGTAAATTGGATTAGAACCAACTTCTATTTGAAATGACGATGTGCCATAACAATCTGAATCTGTAGTGTTTTGAACACGAACAAATATAGTCTGAGGATTTGAGATGTTTTCATAAATATTATTTTTGTTAATAGGGTTGTTTCCAGAATCAGCATCAGCTTGAGATATATAATATAAAACTTGTTTGCCTGTCTGACCATTAAGTATTTCGGTATCCTTATCAGAGAATAAAAATTCGCCTATTTGGTCTCCATCAGTTTCACAGCTAATATAGGTTTCAATTGCATCAAAAACAGGAAGTGTATTTACATAGATTCTAATATTGTCAACTCTAAAACATCCAGTAGTCGAGTTTTCAACACGACAAAATACCATTTGTGTGTTAGCATTGTAACTGGTGTCATTTAGTATTGGGTTACTGTTAGATTGAGCGTCTACTTGTGAGTTATGAAATGTGATAGTTCTGTTTGTAGTATCTGGTACCATTTGATTGATAGACTGTGTTAAATCTATAATAGAAAAACCATCTTGATCATCGTCGCAAATAACAATGTCCTCAGCATTATTAACTTGTGGAGCAGGTAAAACATCTATTGTTAACATTGATACTGCACTACAGTTATTTTGATTTTGTACTCTAACATATACTGTTAAAGGGTTACTTGTATTATCATAAAAAGGAGGTAATGCATTAACGTTGGCTTCTGCATTAGCTTGAGAGGCAAAATATTTTACTGTTCCGCCTTCAACACCAGTAGCAACATAATCGTCAAAACTAGTTAAATCTATACTTGTAAACCCATCACTGTTAGTGTCACAATAGTTTTGTGTTGTTAATGTTTGTATGGCAAAACCTTCATTAATTATTAGTTGTATTGAAGATTCATATGAGCATGCTGGACTGTGTAATGTTATAAATAATGTTTTAGGAGTAGTGTTTACTGTATACGGTTGGTTTTGGTTAATAGCATTGGTATTTGCTGTTTGGTCTTCAACGGTTTCATAAAAATCAATTGTTAGATCTTCGTTACCATTAATTATCATAATACCAACTTGTAGTAAATCAAAGTCTACAATACCATCATTAGAAGCATCATCACACTCGTAAAAATCTGTTATTTCAGTACCAGTTTCAAGTAAAAAAGTGTGTAATTCTTGTGGTACTATTGAGACGCAACCAGTATCATTGTCTTCAACTCTAATAAATAAGGTTTGTACAAATTGTTGCGTATTTGGGTAGTTGGTTGGATTGTTAATCGGGTTTGTTCCTTCATAAGCTTCATCTTCGGTTTCATGATGGGTTACTGTAACATTGGTAAGACCTTGTAATACGCCATCAAGATTTTCGGTTAAATCAAAATTATCATAACCATTTCCGTCTTGTTCACAAGCATCTAAAGATAATGTGTCCATGTTGATATCAGGAAAGTTATTAATCTGAATATCTAAAGTTGTTGTCGTACTACAACCTGTAGTTATATCTAATACACTAACGTAAAGTGTTTCTGTATTACTAGCAGGAGTATAAGGCGACTCTATTTGGTTTTCAATACTGTTTGCATCAGTTTGATTAAAATGATAATTAACATAGTAGTTTGGATTATTGTTAGTGATTTCGTCGTTTTTTACCGTTAAATCAATTGCACTATTATTAGCAGCACAAATTGTTAAATTAGAAGGGTTAGTTATTGATAAATAAGCGTTTATTATTAAATCAAAATTGCCCATGTATACACAACCAGAACTATTATTTTGTGCTCTAAAATATATTGTTTGTGTAGGGTTTGTACTTAAATACTGTGTGATAGCATTAGTGTTTTCTATTGCTTCGTTTTGATATAAATGAAAGGTTGTCGTATAAGTGGCACTTGGTAAAGTCGTTTCTACTTCAGAAATTTTTGTGCTTAAATCAAAGATTTCTTCTCCATCATTTGAAGCATCATCACAAACCTCAAAATCGGATATCATCGATCCATCTTGAATGGTGTTTAAAACAATATTAATTGAATCTTCAAAAGCACATGTGTTAGTATTTAGTGGTACAGTGACTTGCACAGTGTAATTTCCATTTGTATCAACAAATAGAGAGTTTGTATTCTGTCCTGCTATAATTGTATTGTTTAGATACCATTGGTAAGTTGCTTGCGGATTATTAGTATCTGCATTTAATGTAACAGAAGTGTCACATGTATTGATGTCTTCACCTAAATCCACACTATCTGTAAAACTGTTACCTTCAATAAATACAGCAGTATCAAAATTACGATCGGTTTGATCTGCAATTATTAATTTAATATTGTATTGTACGTTTGGCAGTATGTTAGCAGATGCACTTAAAACTGTGGTACGACCATTAAAGTTTGTGTCTCCAACATTATACCCTTCAAAATATTGACCATTTTCTGCAGCACAAAATCCAACAATATCATCATGAATAGTATTTGTATTTACAGGTATATCTGTATTTGGTACAACAGCAATGTTTTGATATGTGTCACCACTTCCAGCTTCTCTAATTAAAAAAGCAAAACCATCTGAATATAAACAAGGATACTCAGCGTAATACTCTTCTGAAGCTAAAATGTAATTAAATTGAACAGTATTTGAAGCTGAAATAAAATCAAACTCAATTGATGTTGCGTTTAATGTATTATTTATACCTAAAGCAGCTTCTAAATCTGGATCCGTAGTCCAAGCTGTTGTTCCTTCATTTAAAGGACTAGTGTTTAAAGTATTTCCAGCAGAGTTTGCTTGGCCTGTAGATAACATAATTCCGTTTTCAAACGGAAAATTAGATTCTGCTTTTTCAAAATAGCCAAAACTTGAAAATCCATCAATATTTCCGTTTACAGTAGAATTTATGTTAGATACCTCTACACAGCCTTGTACTAAATTATCCTGAACTAATTGTTGTGCAGAAAACGAATCATCAATAGATATTTGCTGAGCAAAACTTGCTAATGAAAGCACTAATAGTAGAGTGCAAAATGTTGGTTTTAGGTTAATTTTCATTGTTTTGTTGGTTTTTCTTAAAACACGATGAAATACATATATTATCGATTAAAGGACAAACATATGTAAAATATCGACTAAACGCAAGTTTTGACGATAAAAAGAAGTTTTTATTTTCCTGATTTTTAAATTATTAGCAAAATGTCGCGTTTTTAGACTTGCTAAGCGTATTTTGAGATATAGCTATTTTTCAGAAAAAAATGTTTCTATTGAAGTTTGGGAGGATAGTTATATAAGATGAAGCTTAACTAAGCTATTTTAATAACATAAAAACATGATTTATTTTGAAGAATACTAATTTTGCATGCTTTATAAGTAGGTGAAAAAACGGTATAATCTGAAGTATTAATTAAAGCTAAATATTAAGTCAACTATTTAGTAATTAATATATACCCATCCTGTTTGAATTTGGTAATTTGGGTCGTTAAGATTTAGTACATAAAAGTATGTACCTGTAGGAACAATGTCTCCTTGATTACTTAAGCCTTGATTAACTTGACCATACCATTTTGTATTATTATCACCTTTAAAAATTAAAGTACCATAACGATTATATATTAATAATTCGTGATCTTGAAAGACATTATACAATCCTTGAATATTAAAATAGTCGTTAATTGAATCTTGATTTGGGGAAAACCCATCAGGAATAATAGGAGGACAGTTTGTGGTGTTTAAGGTAAAAACAAATAAGTCATAACATAATTGCGTTTGTGCAGTAACATATATTGTTTGTGGAGTTGTATTTGAAATATAATGACTTGGATTTGTTATGGCATTTTGATTGTTTAAATCATCTAAACTGCTGTAAAAAAATAGGTCTTGATATGGATTTAGGTCTGTATTAATTAAAGCTTCGTTTAAATTATAGCTACCTGTATTGTTACCTTGACCACAAGCGACTAATTCAGCAAGCTGAATAGTTTCAGGAATTGGTATAAGTTGAATTGTAGTAAATGTGTTATTGTTTACTTCATTGGTTTCGGTGACTAAACCATTGTTATTTCCGTCGTTATCAACTTCAATTTCAATAATAAAAGTATCAGGTATAGTATTAGGGATTTCTAAAGTTATTTGACTTGTTTCTTCTTCACCAATACCAATTATAGTATTGGTTTGACTTTGCCCAATTAATACGTTGTCTATTAAAAAAGCAATTGGTGTATTGGTTGGTAAAGCAGCTGTGCTATTGTTATTGTATACAGTATAGTCTATAGTAATGCTTCTGGTATTACAGTTTGTTTGGTAAAAATTTTGTGTAACTGTTGCATCTGGTAATTGACTATTTAAAACTGTGATGATATTATTAAGAATGATTAAATCAGCTCTAAAAATACCGTTACTATCATAATCACCTGTGGTTAAATTAATAGTAACTTCAGTATCTCCAATTTGTATGTTGTTTTCGATGTTATAAACATCTAAATCCGCATTGAAAAAGTTAGTAGAATTTGTAAAACTATTGGTTCCGTTAAAAGCATTGTCTGCAAAATTTAGTGGAGGATTGGATAAGACGTTTCCGTTAATAGATAGAGATTCTCCAAAATTTAAAGCATTATCTCCTTCCCAAGCTAAAAAACCAATTTTAGCATTATTGTTATCAAGTACGTTTACGTTTTCTAGAATAATAGTTTTGTTTTGTACATCAGCATTAATAATTTCTAATCCTAAAAATAGATTAACTTGATTAAGTGGTAGTGTTGGTTCTTCATAAATAATATATAAGCTCCAACCTGCATAATTTGTTCTGTTATTGCAATAACCAGGTGTATTAATTAATGCATCAGAAATATCTAAATCTGAAAAAATATAGCTTGAATTGCCTTCCTCTATAATTTGATCTGTTACTTCTGCATAGCTTGCAAAATAAGTGAGTAATCCATTACTACCTGCATTATAGTCTACAGTAAATGTGTCTTGAGCATTTATAGTTGTAGTATTAAGTGTAACTTGGTTATCACCAGATCCAGATCCAGACCAAAATAAATAGGCAGCAATAATGTTTGTATTGTTTGGTAATGTTAAATCTGCTTGAGAGGATGGAAGTGTTTCACAAAAGAGTTGAGAAAGGTTATTTTCAGCTTGATTTAAAGTATTCCCAATAGCTATATAGTCATAGCGTCCATTAAATTGTTGAAACAACTCAATGTTTTGGGCATCTGCTTTAGTAAAGCAAATGCCAATTATCATAATGACGAAAAATACATGTTTCATTGATTAGTATTCTTGCTTAAATGTACAAATTACTATCGTTTTAAAGTGAAATGATCTCTATAAATACGACCATCCTGAAGTTTTACCGTAAACCAGTAGTCGTTAGTGGGTAATGGTTGTCCATTAAAAGTTCCATCCCAACCTTGGCTGTTAGGTGTGAATTCTTTTAGTAGTTTTCCGTATCTGTCAAATATTTGAACTAGTGCGTTTTTTTTAGAATTGTCACTTAAACCTTCCACTTGCCAATAATCATTTTTACCATCATTATTTGGTGTAAAATAATCTGGAAATTTTATTAACCAAATTGGTGCTTCTGCAATACCACAATGGTTTTTATCTCTAATATAAACTATGTGGTTACCAGCAGTTGTGTTTTCAAAAATGTTTTCGTTTTGATAAGGACCATTGATGTTATCCAAAGTATACTCATAATCACCCAAACCTGAAACAATAACCGTTATTGTTGTGTTATTTGTAATAATTTCTTCTATATAAGGAATGCTTGAAGCTGTAACTGTTACCAATCGGTCTGCATAACAGCCTTCAGGATTAGTGGATGTTATGCTGCTTAAAAGTGTGATTCTTACAACATATTCACCAGGTTGAACTACATCAATTTCTGATGTAGTTTCTAAACTTGATAACCACAAGAATGAATATTGATTGTATGGTAAATCTAAATATCCAACATCAATAGTAACAAAATCTGTGACTGAATTTTTACACAAAAAAACGTCTTCATCAGCCACAATTGGAGCAGAAACTGTAACTAAATCTAACGTACTTATAGAAAAGCAATCACTAAACGTTCCATTAGATAGTTTTACGTAGATTGTTTGGTTAGTACTTGTTGCGTCGTAATTACTAAAATTTAATATATTATTTTCTGTTTGTTGTGCATCTTCTAAAGTTTCAAAGTATGTAATATTATAATCTGGACTCAAGTAAGATGATGGTATTGCATTTTGTAGATTAAATAGATTGTCTATTTCGCAACTATATAATGGGTCTAAAGTTAAAATAGTTGGTTTTTCAGTAATATTTAAGGACCTGTAAAGCGTTTGGTTTTGACCATCTACAACAAAATTTATAGTAACATTAAAGGTGCCATTGCTTGAAAAAATATGTGTTGGATTTAGTAATGTAGAGGTGTTGTTTATGCCAGAAGCAGGATCTCCAAAATCCCATTGTATATTGTCAATGCTTGTGCTAAATTCCGTATGAAACTCAGTGACATCACCAAAACATGTATTACTAAAAATATTTGTAGCGTAAAAATAAGATTGAATAAAAGGTGGTAAACCCAATTGACAAATCTTGTCATTTAAATTTACAAATTCTGATAATACATTACAATCCAAACCAATAGTATTAGGATCTGTAATTACAGCCATAGACGTTCGGCCAAATTCGGCAACATAAATTTTTCCGTCCAATGCTTGTTGTAAGGCACCAAAAGACCCCGTTCTTTGTCCAACGATAATATCAGATGCTATTATACTTGAAGCAGAATTTAAGCCTAAATTGTATTGATGGATAAAGGAAAGGTTTGTATCATAATTTAGCTCGCTAACATAAAGTAATTGACTATCTGGCGAAAACTCGCAACCATAAAATCCTGGATTATTTGTGCTTAAATTAGGAATATAAACAGGATTAGTCAGTTGTCCAGTTAGCGCATTAAAATCAAATACTTCTACTTGGCTAACATAGCTTACAACCGAAGCTACTTTTTCTCTATTAGGAGAGGCTTTTAAATATCCTATGGTTTGATTAATATCTCCTCCATGATATGATCCAATACTTGATACAATAGGTGTTGTTGAGATACCTAAATCTGAAACCAGATAACTAACAAACTCGTTACTTTCCCATCTGTGGCTAATAACCCAAATGTCTTCTCCATTAGACGCTTCGACTGCTGTAAGTTTTTCTGTAATAGGTGACTCTAGTAAGACGTTTTTATTGGCTGTTACTGCACCTAGCCCACCTGATAAAGACAAATCAACTTCCGAAAACCTTAAGCCATTAGATCCAGCTCTGTCATCTACTGTAAAAATATAATATATGATGTCACTATTAGGTTTTGGGATAATTATAGCAGACTGTGTACTGGAGTCATTACCTAATAAACCCAATCCATTGGTCATTATATCATGGTTTTTGTTCCATACGGTTGATCCATCAGTGTAGATAATCAAGTTTCCACTATTGTCAGACATACTAGCACAACCTTCAGTAGTATGTAATTGAGAAGCACCTAAAGGCAAAGGATATCCAGAATTAAAATTAAGGCCAGCATGTTCTCCAAAAGTCCAGTTTGCTGTTTCATTTTGTGAAAAACAAATAGTAATATAGAGCATTAAGGTTGTATATAATATTTGTTTGTTCATATAATTATCGTTTTAATGTGAAATGATCTCTATAAACACGACCATCTTGAAGTTTTACCGTAAACCAGTAGTCGTTAGTGGGTAATGGTTGTCCGTTAAAAGTTCCATCCCAACCTTGGCTGTTAGGTGTGAATTCTTTTAGTAGTTTTCCGTATCTATCAAATATTTGAATAATTGAATTAGATTGAAATTGAGACGATACACCATATACTTGCCAATAATCATTTTTTCCATCGTCATTTGGTGTGAAAAATAACGGAAAACCAATTACCGAAAACATTTGGTCCACAGTACCGCAATTATTTTTAATATCTGTAATATTAACCTGATAAATTCCTGGTTTTATATTAGTGAAAGTATTATTATTTTGAAAGCCTGTTGAAAGTCCTTCAGTATTTATTAGCTCAAATGCGTAATCTCCATCTCCTGAAGTCAAAATAGTGACAACATTGTTATTTAAACTACCATCAACAACAATAATATCTTCAATAGTTGCAATGTCTGAAGGTTGAACAGTAAAAGTTTTTGTTTTAGGGCAACCTTCTGGAGTTGTTACAGTAACAGTAAATTGACCAATTGTATTGACCTCAATAGAGGCAGTAGTTTCACCAGTTGACCAATTGTAGTAATAGTTAGGGTTTACTGCGTTGGTTGCTGTTAGTTGTATGGTTTCAGGAAATTGATTAAGACAATATAAAACTGTTTCGTCTTCTGTAAATTGTGGTAAAGGATTAATAGTTAACAAAACTTCGCTAATACCGTAACAAGCATTGTTGTTTTCTGCTCTAGCGTAAATGACTTCACTATAAGGGATTGTATTGTTATATACTGTGGGTAAAGCATTAATTTCTAAAAGAGCATCATCATATGTTCCATAATAATTAATCGTAATACTAGCAGGAAGACCATTTGTTATTTCTGTTGAAAAACTATCTAAATCAAAGGTGTTAATTCCATCTTCAGACCCAAGTTCGTCACAAACAGGAGGAGCAATATAATCATTAGTTTGTGTAACGCTAACTTCTAAAGTTAACTCGGATAAAGCAATACAGTTTGTTACTGTATCTGTAACAACAGCATAAATAGTTTGAGGATTTGTTATATTACTGTATGCGTCTCCGTTTAAAGGGTTTGTCTCTGATTGCGCATTGCTGAAAGTTGTATAAAATGATACAGTATTTTGACTATTATTGTTGGTTATATTTACTGAAGCTTCATTTAAATTAAATATAGTCTGTCCATCAGGAATTCCATCTTCATCACACTGAAATAAAATGTCATCATAAGCTTCAGGTACAGGATTAACAGTAATATTAATGCTATTAGTAGCAAAGCAATCCGTATTATTATTGTTTTCCAATCTAACAAAAATAGTTTCGTTAAAAGGTGTAGTGTTGTAATAGTTATTTGGTATAGGATTAGTGCCTAAGTCAGCATCATTTTGATTACTATGATATGTTATATTATAAAGCGTTGTACTTTGTGATCCATAGACCTCCATATTGTAGCTTGATAAATCTATGGTTGTTTGTCCATTGGTGTCGTCTCCATCAGAAGTATCATCGCAAGTTTCATAGTCGGATAAACTATCTATAATTGGAGTATTATAAACTTCAATATTAAAACTAGTAGTGTCAAAACAATTGGAGTTACCAAAATTGAAGATTCTGGCAAAAATAATTTCTTGTGGGTTGCTCGTTGTGTAATTATCAGGTAATTGATTTTGGCCTAAATCAGCATCATTTTGCGATGAATGATAAGTGATTTGAAATTCTAAAGAATTTTGACCATCCAAGATAGATTCATCTTGATTAGAAAGTAATACATTACTACTAGCATCATTATCGTCATCACAAATAATAATATCATTTGGTTGATTAGCAATAGGTATGTCATAATAGGTTACAATGGCTTGTCCTTCTTTTGTGTCACAGTCACCATTGTTTAAATCAATAATAACTTCATAATTTCCATTTTCATTTATTAATAATTCATTTGGTATTATAGGAGTTGTAAGGATTGTGCCATCTTTAAACCAAGTATAAGTTGCTCCATTAATATCTTCAGCTGTCAGTGTATAGTTTTCACCTGTACATAATGGTAATACTACAGAATTTGAAGTGTCAGTAGGAATGATGTCAATTTTTTCAGAAAAGAAAGACGCAATAAAAGGAGGTAAGCCTTGTCTAGACACACGACCATTTAAGTTTATTGCTTCGTGTTGGTAATCTGCAATTTGACCTAATTGATTAGGATTATTGATAACACCTAAAAACGAAGTTCCTTGATTATAGGTCGCACTTAGTGATCTATAAATTTTGCCATCAGGACCTAACTGTAAAGCGCTTCTATACATGACTCTTTGATCTAAAATTTCTTCTGACTGGCTAATGTTAGTAGACGTTAAATCATATTGAAGTAAAGCACCATATTGCGCACTAACATTTTCAAAGTTAGCTGAATCCGTTTCAAAATAAGTACTCACATATAACACTTGATTATTAGGTGAAAATTCTACTCCATAGGCACGTTGTGTTTTTCCTAATGGATTGATATTTATTTGTATTTGTTGCGAGTTACTTACCTGTCCAGTATTAGTATCAAAGTCATATAAAAATAAACCACTACCAACGTTTGCAGAAGCTATTTTTGTTCCGTCTGGAGAAAATTTTAAATACCCTCTTCTTTCTGAAATACTGAAAGGTATCGTTGATGTAACAGGAGTAGTGTTTACACCAGTTGAAGAAACTTCAAAAGCATAAAAAGTAGTATTGTTGTTGTCTACAGCAGAAGGGTTTGTTAATGCATCATTACTTGCAAAAGTGACCACCCAAATATTTTGAGATTGGCAATCTTTAAGTACAGCACTTAATTTTTCTGAAGCTCTAGATAATAAAAATTGATTTTTAACATTGGTTACAGCTCCTAGTCCATTATCTAATGACATGTTGACTTCAGTAAAATTGAACCCTTGATCTTGTTGACCAAAAAACTCTGTACCTTGAGTGAATATGTAATAAATATTAGGGTCACCTGGTTTAGGTATAATTATGGCAGACTGTGTACTAGAGGGGTTACCATCAAGGTTGTTACCATTAAGCATAACATTATGGTTTTTATTATACACAGTAATTCCATCTGTATAAAATAATAAATCACCAGCACTATTTGATATGCTTGTACAGCCTTCGTCAGTTGCTAATTGACCATCAGTTAATGCTGTAACAGCATTAGTGTTTGTGTTAAATTGTATTCCAGCATTATCACCAAAATACCAGTTTGCAGCTTCATTTTGCGCCTGCAATATAAAGCTGCAAAGTAGTATTAATACTAAAAATATCTTTTTCATAAAAAAATCTATAATTAGTAAAAGTATTATAATAAAATCTTATAAATAAATGTAGTTTGTTAAAAAAATAAACAAGATTTTTTATAAATCTCTTTTTTGTAATAATTTATAAGAGAAAAATACAAATAAGCTAGTCCAACCAAGAACAATAAATATTTCGTGCCAATGTACAGCAAAATCATATATAAGTTCTGTTTTTTCTGGAGACTTCATAGCTACAATACGTCTAAAAGGTTCGTCTATTAATTTAGACATAGACTTTAATGGTAAAAAGTTTTGAATTTTAGTCGCTATGTCATCATCGTAATTTTTTAATATTATACCATATATAATCCATTCGATTATAAATAGGATGAATAAAAAAGCTAGTGCAAATGCCGAACGTTTTATTAATACTGCAGCAAATAAACATAAACTAAAAAAGCCTATAAGTTTTACTAAATAAGCAAGTAAAAAGATACTTTCACTAAACATATAATAAGCTTCACTATCACCATTATAGTACAGTCCAATAGCTAAGGTTAAAATCCCAACTAATAGTGTAGAAACAACAGAGAAAAATACTATAGCATAAAATTTTGACAGTATAAATTCTTTTTTGCTAAGACCATCAATTAAGTTTTGCTTAATGGTTTTGTTGCTATATTCATTACCAATCATACTTACCACAACTATAGCAAAAAACAGCTTAAATAATGATGAGAAAAACGTGGTAATATGCCATATGTATGGAAAGTCAAAAATCCCAACACTACCTAAATCTATAGTAAATAGACCAAAGAAATTGATTTTAAATGAGGATAATAATATGATGAAAAACGGTAATATAAATGAAAAGAAGATTAATATTTTACTAACCCTATTTTCTAAAAGTTTTTGTAATTCTATTTGTAAAAGTCGTAACATGATTTGTGTTTTTTGATGGATTAGTTTTGGTCTTCTAAATTGTCTGTAAGTTGAAGAAATTGTTCTTCCAAACTTTCTTTACGCAATACTAGATGCGACAGTGCAATACCTTTATCTAATAGCTCTTTGTTAAAAGAGGCAGCAGATGTAGGTGCATTTAAAAAGGCAGTTATTAAATCCTCTGTTACTTTTGTGTTTTTAATATTTGGATGTGTATTTAGATAGTCTAAAAGTGCTGTGTTATTATCACATTTTAATTCAAAAAATCCATCACTAGAAATCATTTGATCTACTGGACCTTCGTATAATTTATTACCCTTTCTAAGTACAACAACATGTGAGCACACTTTTTCAACTTCATCTAATAAGTGAGACGCTAATAAAATGGTTGTACCTTGACTTGCAATATCTTTAATTATAGCTCTAATTTGATGAATACCTTGAGGATCAAGACCGTTTGTGGGTTCGTCTAAAATTAAAATTTCAGGATCGTTAAGTAATGCAGATGCTATCGCAAGACGTTGTTTCATCCCTAAAGAAAAGGTTTTAAATTTACTGTCTTTACGATCTAGTAAACCAACTAGCTCTAGTTTTTCGTCTATTTTTTCTTCAGTAATTCCCTTTATTTTACAAACTAATTTTAAGTTTTTATACGCAGACATGTAAGGGTAAAAGTTTGGACGCTCTATAATGGCTCCAACTTTTTTTAAGGCATCATGTGTTGAGGTCTGACCATCAAACCAGCTAAAATCTCCACTGGTTTTATTAACGACGTTTAAGGTAATACCTAATGTAGTGGATTTACCACTTCCGTTTGGTCCTAAAATACCGTAAACGTTTCCTTTTTTAATGGTAAATGATAAATTGTTGACAGCAGTTAAGTTGCCATATTGTTTAGTAAGATTACTAATGTTAAGAATGGTGTCCAAGATAAATGGTTTTAAGTACTAATTTAAAATTAGCAATGGTTGGTTTAATAGTAAGACGATAATATTATAAAATTGTTACAAATTAAAAATTAGTTTTAAATTTGATACACTATATAAAGCTATGAAAGACTTAAAAATTTCTAAAAAAAGCCATCCTATCCGATAAGCGATAAGTTAAATGATTATTTATCAGAATATAACAGAAACTCTAAAATCACCATTTTATATGACGATTTACTGCGTTTTCAAGGCGCAATTACGGTTTATGATAAAGATGATAATGACACACTTTGGGTGCGTGTTTATTTTAGCGAATTTGATAGAGCAGAAATAGACCTAAGCCTTAAAAAAGTATATACAAGATTACATTCTGATGGAAATGAAACCTCAATTCCGTTTTTAAATGTTGATGCAATTGACTATTGTACCTTCGGAAACTCTAAACCTTTTAGAATAAAAGTTAGAAATATTTTAAATGATAATTACACTTATTTTTATGTCAAAAAAGCTGATGCTTCTCGTATTTATGGATTGGAATTAGAGCATATGTTATCACCATATAACTTAAATTTTATGGTGCATGGTAATACTTTAATAGAAGAACATATAGCTGGAATACCTGGAGACGAGTTTATTAAAACCATGCTTAATGATTGTACAGAATCTGAAAAATCACAAATTGCCAAAGAGTTTGTTAAATTTAACGAGCGTTGTATGATTAGGCTTTTAGGAGATATGAGAGCTTATAATTATGTGATTGTGCCAACACACGATTTTGATCATGTGGTATTTAAAATTAGAGCCATAGATTTTGATCAGCAATCTTATGAAGGCAAATTTAACGTGTACAGACCTCAGTTTTTTAAAGAAAACTTAAAGTTAGTTGAGCTTGTTACAAAAAAGTTTAAAAAAGAATCTATTGATCAATACAAAATAGAAGAACGTTCCATAGTTGCTAAACGTATGATAAGTTACAACGATCGTATTGACCAATTGTTAGATTGTATGGTAAATGATACAATATCAAATCCAGAGCATATTAAACTTTTAAAATCTAAAATCTATGATTATACCTTAGATCTAAAGTTTAAGAAAAGTCAAAATATGGGGCAAATAGTAAAAAACGCATTGTCGTTTGTAAAACGAAATTATGAGAATGTTAATACTAAAGGCTTTTAATTCCAGTTTTCGTTAAAATCTAAATTGTCGTAGTCATCAATGTTAAAGTCATCATCAAATTCTGCGTCAAATTCATCTTTTTCAGCTTCAAAAACTTTATCAGGAGCTTCAGTTGGAACTTGACCTTGTACATACATTAGGTTAGGGTAATCCACGCCTTCAGCAGTTTCAACAATTTCTGCTAATTCAACAAAAAAGGTCCACATACTCATAAAATCGTACACATAAATTAGCTTAGTTTGTGCCTCGTGTACTGTGTCTGAGATAGAAGTTTCGTTCATTAACTTAACTTCATTTAGACCATCACTCATGTCAAAAAGACTTATTTCTTCACCTTGATTCCATTCTTCATCACTAATATAAAATGATGCCATTTCAGTACCATCAAAGCCAAAACATTGTGTAATAACGTTGTGTAAGTCTTCCATAGTATCGCTTTCGCGAATTTCAAAATCTCTGAAAATATCTTCTTCTGTATCGTTATCTAGTATAACTCTAAATCTGTAAATCATAATAAAAAAATAAGTGTGTAAAGATACTGCTTTTAGGTGTTATTTGCTAAAACGATGTAACGTAAATGTCATTGCACTTAATAATAAAAAGGCACCAACTTGGTGTACAACACCTAACCAAACCGGAACTTGTAAAATTAACGTAAACACACCAAGTACAAATTGTAAAAAGACTAAACCTAATAATAAATTTAATGCTTTTTTCTGGTAATGAGAGTTAATATATTTTTGACCTTTAAAATAAATAAAAAGTATTAAAACAACCACAAGATATGCTAATGTACGGTGTACAAATTGGACTCCACTTTTGCCTTCCGTAAAATTAGCAAATAAGGTGTCACGTTCTATATAAGCGCTTTCGTGTATAAATTTACCTTCGCTCATCATTGGCCAATGGTTGTGTACCCAACCAGCATCCAATCCAGCGACAAAAGCACCATATATAATTTGTAGAATAAGTACCACTAAACTTACTTGAATTAATCTTTTAAATCTAGTGTTTCTAATTTCAGTAAACGGAAACATTAAGTCTAATGCTACCCAAAATGTTGCTGCAAATGTTATAAATGCAGTGGTTAAATGCATTGCTAATCTGTAATGGCTTACATCAGGTCTATCTACCAATCCGCTTTTGACCATATACCATCCTAAAAAACCTTGAAATCCACCAAGTATCATTAATCCAATGGATTTTTTTATAGTTGGTTTTGTGAGTTGCTTGGTAATTAAAAAATATAAAAATGGAAAGAAAAACACCAAGCCAATAAAACGTCCAATGACACGATGGATCCATTCCCAGAAGTAAATATCTTTAAATTCTTCTATACTAAAATGTGTATTTAGTTTTTGGTATTCTGGATATTGTTTATAAAGATCAAAAGCTTCTTGCCACTCTACATCGTTCATTGGTGGTATTGTTCCAGAAATTAGTTTGTAATTAGAAATTGATAATCCAGAATGTGTTAAACGTGTAATTCCGCCAACAATAACCATTACAAATATTAGCACACAACCTGTTAGTAGCCAATAAATGACCTTTTTGTTGTCCTTTTTCATAACTTAACGTATTTATAATTTTTCTTACAATTCTTTTTTAAAGCATAAACTTTGGTCTATACCTTTATATTGACCGTAATTATCTGTGATTTCATAATTACAGCTTTTGTAAAGCTGGATAGCTTCAAGTTGTCTAATACCTGTTTCTAAAATACTATATTGGTAACCCAATTGTTTTGCCCAAGACTCTAAATCGTTTAAAACAGCTCTAGCAACACCTTGTCCTCTGGTAGCTTTAGTTGTAAACATACGTTTAACTTCAACTGTTGCATTATCAAAAGGCTTAAAGGCTGCACAACCAACTGGTTTATTGTTTAAGTAGGCAACTATAACATGATTAATAGTGTCTAAACCATTGTATTGGTTGTAAAAGTCGTGGTCTTCACCATCAGTAATTTTTAAAAATTCATCTAATTGGGTGACAAGACTTTTAAAGTCGGAGTTATCAGAATTGGTTTTAATTAATTCTAACATCCTAAATTTAATTAACAGTTAAACCTAATGCTTTTCCTTTTTCTAGCATTAAATTGAAAGCTGCTTCATGTTCGTTTGGAATATCTCCTTCTAAAATAGCTTCTTTTATAGCTTCTTTAATAATTCCAATTTCTTTTGAAGGTTTTAAATTGAAGGTTTTCATGATTTCTTCACCTGAAACAGGAGGTTGAAAGTTGCGTACCTGATCTTTTTCTTCTACCTCAATAATTTTTTCTCTAACTATTTTAAAGTTGTTATGGTATTTATTAAATTTTTTAGGGTTTTTGGTGGTAATGTCAGCCTCACAAAGCGTCATTAAATCATCAACATAATCTCCTGCATCAAATACTAAACGTCTTACAGCAGAATCTGTAACAATATCTTGAGCTAAAACGATTGGTCTAGAGCTCATAAATACCATTTTTTGAACAAATTTCATTTTGTCATTTAATGGCATTTTTAATCTTTTAAATAATTTGTATACCATTTTTGAACCTTCAAATTCATGACCATGAAATGTCCAACCTACTTTTTTGCTAAAACGTTTGGTTGGTGCTTTTCCAATATCGTGTAATAATGCAGCCCAACGTAACCAAAGGTCATCAGTATGTTGTGATATGTTGTCTACAACTTCTAAAGTATGATAAAAATTATCTTTGTGTTTTTGACCTTCGACTTCATCAATACCTTTTAGGTTTGTGATTTCTGGTAAAAAGTGTTTTAAAAGACCTGTTTTTTCTAATAATAAAAAGCCTTTGGAAGGTGTTTTACTTTCAATTATTTTATTTAGTTCAACAACAATACGTTCTTTAGTAATAATATTAATGCGTTCGCTATTTCTTGTTATTGCATTTAAAGATTCTGCTTCAATTATAAAATCTAATTGCGACGCAAATCTAATAGCACGCATCATACGTAAAGGATCGTCACTGTATGTTATATCTGGATTTAATGGTGTTTTAATAACCTTATTGTCTAAATTTTCAATACCGTTAAAAGGGTCCAATAAATCACCAAAATTAGCTTCCGATAAGTTTAAGGCTAATGCGTTAATAGTAAAATCTCTTCGGTTTTGATCGTCTTGTAGCGTTCCATTTTCAACAATTGGATTTCGGCTATCTTCGTTATAAGATTCCTTTCTAGCTCCTACAAATTCAATTTCAATGTCATTATAGCGTAACATTGCTGTGCCATAGGTTTTAAAAACTTGTACTTTAGGCTTGTTTGGTAATAATTGTGCTACAGCTCTTGCTAATTCAATACCACTACCAACAGCAACAATATCAATGTCTTTTGCTGTACCACGTTTAAGTAAAAAATCGCGAACAAAACCACCAATAACATAGCTGTCTAAGTTTAGATTTTTAGAGGCTTGAGATATAATTTTAAATATAGGGTTTTGTAGTGCTGCTTTGTAATTCATTGGTGCTATTTACTCACGAATAATTTTAACTCCACCATTGTTAGATAACTTAATAATAGTTGATGGTTTTGCGTTTTTATTTTCGTTTTGCAAATTTACGACATAATCCACACCTTTTAAAATAGCTTCGCTTATTTCTTTAAACGAATTTGGTGTAGATTGACCACTAATATTTGCAGAGGTAGATACAATTGGACGCCCAAAATATTTGATTAGTTTTTCGCAAAATTTATGATCCACAATTCTAATAGCTAAAGTATTGTCTTTAGCTACTAAGTTTTCTGCAATACCAGCAGGAGCATCATAGATTACTGTTGTAGGTTTGTCTGCAATATCTAAAATAGTATAAGCCATTTTTGGGACATTATCGACATGTCTTTCAAGCATGCTATAGTTATTGACCAAACAGATTAATGCTTTATTGTCTTCACGTTGTTTTAAATTATATATTTTTCTAACAGCATTAGCATTTGTAGCGTCGCAACCAATACCCCAAACAGTGTCAGTTGGGTAAAGTATTAGACCACCTTGTTTAAGGGTTTCAATTGCTTTTTCTATTTCTTCTTTCATTAGATTTAATTATGTTACAAAATTAAATTATTTTAATAGATATCCTTACTTTTATGCTTTGATATAATATATAATATGATTATTAAAAACATTTTAGTAGCAACCAATCATTTAGAAGCTGTTGGAGGTTCTGAAACTTTTGCTTATTCCTTAATCGAAGCTTTAATTGCTAAAGGTTATAACGTAGAGTATTTTACATTTTACAAAGGAATTGTTTCTAAACGAATAGAAAGTGAATTAAAAGTAAGCTTTAAAAGTAAAAATAATTATGACTTAATTTTAGCAAATCATAATTCGTGTGTTAGACATTTAAGTAGACATGGATTAACCATACAAACCTGTCATGGTATTTTTCCAGATTTAGAACAGCCCAATAAGTATGCAGACGGTCATATTGCTATCTCATGTGAAGTTAGAGATCATTTAAAGGAAAAAGGTTTTACATCTCAAGTCGTTTTAAATGGCATTAATTGTGAGAGGTTTAAAATAGAAAACCCCATAAATAAAGAGTTAAAGCATGTTTTAAGTTTAAGTCAATCGGCTTTGGCAAACGATAAACTTGAAGCAGTTTGTAAAACACTAAATGTTAGTTTTAATAAGCTCAACAAACACATAAACCCGATCTGGAATGTAGAAGATGAAATAAATAAAGTGGATTTAGTGGTTGGTTTAGGGAGATCAGCATACGAAGCTATGGCTTGTGGTAGGCCCATTTTAGTATTCGATGATAGAGGTTATTTTGAATCCTATGGAGATGGCTATCTTACTAAAAAAGTACTTGAAACTTGTATTTACAACAATCTTTCAGGAAGAACTTCGAAATTTAAATTTGAAGCCAAAGACATAGAAGAAGAATTACTAAAATACAATGCTGAAGACGGAGCCATAATGAGAAATTATGCGTTACAAAATTTAAATATTGATTTGCAAGTTGAAAAGTATCTGGACTATGCAAAAACTTTGGAAAAGAAAAACGGATATTTTAAATTAATTCAAGCGGTTTGGGAACAAAAATATTTTACTTACTTAGAAAATAAACATCGAAGAAAAATAGCAAGAAGAGCAAGAAGAAAACGCAAACAAAATAAAGATTAAAATCTTATGGGTTGCTTTTGTTTTAGAGATTGAGACATGTGTGCACCTTTTAAAATTACAGAAAGGAGAAACCATTTTTTAGGTTTAATTAAGAAGGTGCTAGTATAGTAAAGTTTGATAAACATATATTTAGCGTATGAATAGTTTTTTTTGTAACGTATAACTGAGACAAAAAGCCTTCTTTGCTAATTAATTTTGACATTCCTGTACTAACGCCTTGATAATGTAAAATCTTTGCTTCTGGAATTAATACACTAGTAAAACCAAGTTTTCTCATTCTGAAGCATATATCCATTTCTTCAAAATACAGAAAAATATTGGTGTCAAAACCGCCTAATTCTGCAAATACAGAAGTTTTAAAAAACATAAAAGCACCATTCACAAAATTGACGCTAACAGGATTTGTGTATTCCTTTTTTCTTTTTGGAAATTTTTCTGGATTAATCTTTTCTAAAAACTTCTGCCCAAAAGTAGTTTTCGTAATCCTTTATCGTGATCAAAAGACGGTACGAAATTGTTGTTTTCATCATAGTTTTGCGCTGTAGCAACTCCCACGTTTTGATTAGCTTCCATAAAAGTATACAGGATATCTAAACAATCATTTTTTAACATGGCATCATTGTTTAGAAAAAGTAAGTATTTAGATTTTGCATGCTGTACGCCAAGCATATTACCACCTCCAAAACCTGTGTTTATTACACTTCTAATTAATAGAATATTATCTTGTTTTGGAAAGTTGTTTTCTAATTTTTTAAAATCCTCAGGTTCAGAGTTATTATCGACTACTATAATATCTATACGTAATTTAGGATTACTAAACTTTATAACAGATTCAATACATTCCAAAGTATATTTGGCTGTGTTATAATTGATAATAATAACGGAAACATCTTTCATTTTACAAATGTATGCAATCAAGATTAACTTTATACTTTTCCTATATATTTTTAAGTGTTTGAATAAAAATGATACTTTTGTTAACTTGTAATCATATTTAAATTAGATGGATAGAAAAAAGATTTTCATAATTGGACCACCAAGTTTAGGATACTTGACAAAGATTAATATTGAGTTAAATAGTTATAATAATGTTGAGTCTAATATTGTTTTAATAGATAAATTTAGTTTTAAGTATAAAAATTTAGGCCATAAAGTTATCAATTTTTTATCTAAAGTATTTTTAAATAAAAATCTAAAAAAAGAGTATGTTAATACGGTAGTTAAAGATAAGATTGATCAATTAGGAGAACAAGATTTAGTTTTTATGATCCGACCAGATTTATTGAAAACATCAACACTTACTTATTTAAAGTCAAAAACAAAGCAATTACAAGCTTTTTATTATGATAGTACACGTCGTTTTCCGGATAAGGTTGGTATTATTCCTTATTTTGATAAGGTATATAGTTATGATCGTTTGGATGTTGAAAAATATAACTTAGAGTTTTTGACTAATTATATTTTTGACGAAAGTAATGTAACTAATACAGATACCGATTTTTTTAATATTTCTACACATGATTATAGATATGAGGCAATGGAAAGACTGGCTAAATATATTCATGAGAAATCTTGGAGTAAAGAAATTTTAGTTTTGGGACCTGATGATTTAGTATCACCTTATGTTAAGATTATACATAATCAAATTCCAGTAGATGACGTAGCTGAAAAAATCAAGAAATCTAAAATTATAGTTGAAATACAAAGAAAGGAGCAAATAGGTTTGTCTTTTAGGATTTTTGAAGCATTAGGACATAATAAAAAGTTAATTACTACCAATGCAGATATAGTAAATTATGATTTTTATAATCCTAATAACATATTAGTCATTGATGAAAATGATATAAATATCCCAGAGGAATTTGTCAATACACCCTATCAAGAGGTTGAGGATTCTATTTTAAATAATTATAGATTAAAATATTGGATTAAAAAAGTATTTAATTTACAATAAGCTTTTGTAAACTTTGATATAGGCTAAAGCAGATTTATCCCAATTAAAGCTTTTAGCACGATTAATGTATGCTTCTTTATATTGGTCTATATTAGTTTGATAGCTATGCATACCTTCAATAAAACATGTAGCCATGTCTTTTGGATTAAAGTTGTTCCAATAAAAAGCTTTGTCACCACCAATTTCCGGAAGCGAGGTTAAGTTGGATAAAAATACAGGTTTTCCAAATCGCATAGCTTCTATTGGAGGGATTCCAAAACCTTCAAGTAATGAAGGAAATACAAAAGCACTACAATTCTGTAGATAATACTGTTTTTCTTCAGTGTTTATTTTTCCTATCATATGGACACGACTGGAGGTTCTTGTTTTTAAAATTACTTGAGATAGGGTTGTGTTTACATATGCATCAGATGTATCACCAGCTAAAACCAAATCAAAATCTGGTAAATGTTCAAGCATTTTGACTAGAGTATGGACGTTTTTTCTTTTTGTAAGCCCTCCGATAAAAAACAGATAAGGCCTTTTCGTAACTAAATTAACACTGTTAGGTTCTAAATCTAATAATTTGGTTATTGGGTTACCATTATAAATTACATATTCTGGTACATTGGGCACTTTAAAATGTTGATGTGTAGACGCTTTGGCAAATTCAGAAATATAGGTTATTGCAGTACTCCTGTTTAATTTTTCAATAAAACGTTTGTTTGTTTTATGTGATAAATCACTAGATACCTCATTTATAAAATTAACATCGTGTATTGTTAAAACGTAAGGAATATTGTGATGAGGTTCAACCTTAATATTTTGATTCATACAATGCCAAACATCGTATTTCTTTCGAATACGAAATAAAGGTTTTCTTGAAATAGATTTATAAGGTTTATAATCAAAATAATCGTCAAACTCATTTTTAAGGCTTTTAATGTCTTTAGCATGAAGAGTCATTTTGAAATCAGTAATCTTTGCCTGATATAACCCTTTTATTAAGTGGTAATTAAATTGCCCAAATCCATTAAATTGGTTTTTGATATTATGAGATTCTAAAAATATATTTTTCATTTAATCTATTTTACGATACATGGTCCACAATTGTATATAGCGTTTAAACACTGAAAACGCATGAACATAACAAATTATAAAACCTTCTTTACCATCTAAAAATCCAAACCTTAAAAAGTATTGGTGCATAAATCTGTACCAAGGTCTAAATAAAAAATGATACAAATTAGGGCGTACATTTTTTTTAAATAAAGCTTCTGCTTGTAGTTTACTGTACTGCGTTAACTTTTGATTGTAGTTATCAAAATCTGTATAGGTTTGGTGTTTTACGTGAGATTTTAATTTACCTACTTTAGCATTAGTTTCAATAGCTTCATGGACTAATTTACCATTGTATTTACAATGGTTTTTATTAAATAAACGAACAGCTACGTCTGTCTGGAAACCACTGTATTTAATACGTTTACCCATAAAATGGTAATCACGCTTTACGCGAAATGCTTTTGCTTCTGGTTTTGATCTAACGGTTGCTACAATTTCAGTAGCTAAGGCTTCAGGCACTTCTTCATCTAAATCAAAAAAGGTAACCCAATCGTGTTTTGCTAAGCTAATAGCGTAGTTTTTTTGAGAGGAAAAATCATCAAAAACGCGCTTTATAAAAGTGACTTTAGGATGCTTGGCTAAAGCTTCGGTAGTATCTGTACTAAAGGAGTCTACGATAATAATTTCATCTGCAAAAGACATACTATTAATATAGCGTTCTATATTATGTGCTTCGTTATAGGTTATTGCTAGAGCAGTTATCATGCAAGAGAAAATCAGATTTTTGCCAAATATAACCATTAGGCTTTATATATTTGTGTGCAGAGTATTCAAATTAAAACAACGTGCCAAAATTACCCATTTTAATGTATCATAGTGTAACCACTCAATCAAATGAGAGTAAAGGGTTGACTATTGATGTCAAAATGTTAGAAACACAATTACTATATCTAAAAACTAAGGGTTATACAACCTTACATTTTAAAGATTTACAGCAATTTAATTCTGCTAAGGATTTTCCAGAAAAAGCAGTAATAATCACATTTGATGATGTGTATGTTAATCAATTAGAATTAGCTTATCCATTGTTTGTAAAACACAATTTAAAGGCTTGTTTTTATATTCCGTTTAAGTACGTTAATGGTGTTAATACTTGGGATGAAGGTGAGGAGCCTATCATGTCTGTCCAACAATTACAAAGTTTAAATGCCGATAATATTGAGTTAGGTTTACATAGTTTTGCACATCAACGTTATGATAAATTATCAATTGAAGCAATTCAAAAAGATTTTGATTTATGTAAAGCATTTATAATTAAACACAAGTTGGATATCAACAATACTTTGGCATACCCATACGGTAAGTATCCCAAAAAAAGAGAGGAGCAACATGCTTTTTTTAAATGTTTAAAGGATAATAATATTGCTTATGGTTTACGAATAGGAAATAGAGTCAATAAATTTCCGTTCAAAAATCATTACGAAATTCAACGTCTAGATATTAAAGGTGATGACAGTATGAAAGTCTTTCAGCGAAAGCTGAAAAAAGGAAAAAGCTGGTTTTGATTATATTAAAAAAGGAATTGAAAAGGAGCCTAAAAGGATTAGTAAAAAGCCTCCTGTTTTAAACGTTCTTTGATATTTATGATACCATTTTTGTTCTAATTCAGGATTGTTTTTAAATCGATTTATAACTTTAAAGCCTATTAAGACGAAATAGCATCCAATTATAATTTGCGCTATTGCAATAAAAAAGTATATAGATTTTAATTGTTCTAACATTACCTAATACCTTTCTGTAATAACATCAGTTTTACATATCTTGAAAATACGCCATAAGCATTAACGCTTGCAACAGTTAATCCAGGAATACCATCCATAAATCCACGCCTTAAAATATAACTACTAAAAAAACGATAGAAGGGTTTGAATGCTAAATGAAAATAAGTAGCCTTTTTACCTTTTTTAAGCATTTGCTCTGCCTGAAACCACGCATAACTATCTTTTTTGCTAATGTAATGTAGTAATCCTTTATAGGTGAAATGTAGTACAGGATTTTTTAATTGTCCAATAGTACCATCAATAATCAGTTTTTCGTGGACCAGACCTTCAAATTTACAGTTATTACGTTTTACTAATCGTGTCACATTATCACTGTGATGATATAAAAAACGATTCATATAATAATGCGGAAAGTTTAACTTATAGCCAGCATGTTTGTTACTTTTAATGGCTTCAAATATTTCTTGTTGTAAGGCATATGGAATACGCTCATCTGCATCTACAAACAAAATCCAGTCGCCTTTTGCAAATTGTAAGGCGTGATTTTTTTGATTAGAAAAATTATCAAATGCACGCAAATAGACTTCGCAACCCATTTCTTTAGCAATAGCAACAGTATTGTCTGTGCTATTAGAGTCAACGACAATAATTTGAGAGGCAAACCCAACAGATTGTATTGCCTGTTCTAAGTAAGCTTCCTCGTTATAAGTAGGTATAATTACAGTAATAGCGTCCATATAAAAACCAAAATTACTAAAATAATTTTATCTTTGTAGCTATAATGAAAATAGATACTTCAATAATAATTAGCACCTATAATTCTCCGGAATGGTTAGCAAAAGTACTGTATGGTTATAACAACCAAACTTACCGTAATTTTGAAATCGTAATTGCAGATGATGGTTCTAAACAAGAGACCATAGATTTAATAAAGACAATACAGGAAGAAGTTTTTTATCCTATCATACATGTTTGGCATGAGGATAATGGATTTCAGAAATCTGAGATTTTAAATAAATCTATTACACAATGCACATCAGATTATATTATCATGTCTGATGGAGACTGTATACCACGTCAAGACTTTGTAGAAGTACATGTTAAAGAGCGTGAGATTGGTTATTTTTTATCTGGAGGTTATTTTATGCTACCTATGGATATTTCTCATGCAATCACAAAAGAAGATATCTACAAAGCCAATTGTTTTAACCTAAAATGGCTTAAAAAAAATGGCTTAAAATCCTCTTTTAAAAATAATAAGTTAACAGCTAAAGGTTTAAAATCCAAAATTTTGAATGGTATTACACCAACCAATGCAAGTTGGAATGGACACAATGCTTCAGGATGGAAAAAAGACATTGTTGCTGTTAATGGTTTGGATGAACGTATGCAATATGGTGGCCAAGATCGTGAGCTTGGTGAGCGTTTAATGAATTTGGGAATACAAAGTAAGCAGATTAGGTATTCTGCAATTTGTATTCATTTAGATCATAAACGAGGTTACAAAAATGAAGCTTCTATAGCTAAAAACAGAGCTATTAGAGAGGTTACTAAAAACGAAAAAAAGGCTTGGACTGACTACGGAATTGTAAAAAAAGCTTAATTTTTAAAAGCTTTTAAATGAAAGTCTAAAAACGGAACCAGTTTTGTTAAAATCATTTCTGGTGTTAACATATGATATAATTCGTGTGGGTTTTCTTCAATCTTACGTCTTTGTTCAACACTAAACTCATCAAATAAGTTTGGTTTTTCTTCTAGTAAATGTATGGATGTATGTTGTTTGCCGTCTTCAAAACTAGCCCAATGTTCTTTTAAAACATAAGGAGAAAAAATTGTAAAAGTTGGTTTATCTAATGCTTTTGCAATGTGTACAACACCACCTTCATTACCAACAAGTAGCTTGCATTTGTTCATTAAAGTAATAAAACCTCTAATGCTATCTTCGTAAAGGTCAATAATGATATTGTCTTTATTCTGACATTGGTTGTATATACTTAAAGCATCTTCTTTTTGATCAGGAGCGTAATTAAATAATACATTGATATCATAAGTAGAAGTTATATAATCTATAACAGATACAATGTACTGATATGGCATCGATTTTTGAGGTGTACTTCCTAGGACACCTAACATTATAGCAGGTTTACTGTATTTTTCTAAAGCACCATATTGTTTTTCAGATTCAGTTAAAACGATATGAGGTTGATAATCTATTTTGTCCTCTGCTAATTTAAAAAAGGTATTAAACATATTAATTCTATCCTGAATAGCTTTTCCACTAATATGTGTTTTTTCTTCAAGTAAAGGTACAGTGTGTGTGTAAAATTTAAACCAAGGGTTTTTACCTCTTTTTGAAATCCAATACGCATGTCTGCACCAGAAAAATAACATATCAATCGACTTTGAAGCTTAGTGTAAGGATCAAAAATCACATCATAATTGGTCTTTTTTATACGTTTAATCAAACGTTTCATGACCATAAACTGTTTTAATTCTTTTTCGTTTACAGCAATAATATTGTCGATTGCTGGATGGTTGTTAATCACACCAGTTGTATAGTCATATACCAAATAATCTATTTGACTATCTGGATAAATAGTTTTCATATTCTGAGCAATTACCGATGCTATTAATACATCACCAATACGTTTATTTTGTATAACAAGAATTTTTTTCATGTATGCTGACCTCTTTCAGTCTAAAGTTTTAACGCGAATTTTCCTTTTTTCCGCTTTAGCGCAAAATATAATTTTATAGGCTTTTATTAAAATTTACTTTAATATATCTTTGAACAATCTTAAAATAGCCAATTATTATACACTGTCATCCAAAATATCAACATTTAAAGCCTCAGTTATTACAACTTATTTCAGCGTTTGAAACCTCTGGAGAGGCAGTAACTATTGGTCAACGTAACGTTATTAAAGCATTTGAGATTGAAGGATTAAAACTAAATGTCAAATCTTTTAAAGTGCCTAATGCCTTTAATAGTTTTGTGTATAAATATATACGTCCTAGCAAAGCAAAACGATCTTTTGAGTATGCTAACAAGCTAATTAACTGTTCGATATCTACACCTTTTCCTATAGCTTATATAGAAAACAGCAGTGTATCAGGATTGAAAACTAGTTATTATATTAGTAAGCATATTGATTATGACTTTGAGTTTAGGGAGTTAATACACAATCCAAGTTTTCCTGAACGTGAAATAATTTTACAACAGTTTGCTGATTTTACGTTTAAACTACATCAAAACAATATTAATTTTTTGGATCATTCACCAGGAAATACATTAATTACAAAAGATAATGGTAGTTATCAGTTTTATTTAATAGATTTAAATAGAATGCGTTTTGAAACTATGACTTTTGATAAGCGAATGCATAATTTTAGACGCTTATGGTTATCTAAAACAATGATTAAAGTTTTAGCTGAAACTTATGCCAAACTTTATAATAAGTCTTATCAAGAAACACATGATTTAATGTTGAAGTATAGTAGAGCATTTCAACTAAAAATTAATAGTAAAAAACTAAGACGTAGTGATAGGAAAATGCAGTTTAAAAAATAATATATAAATTAAAAAGCCTCTAAAATGTTATTTAGAGGCTTTTTTGTATTTAATAATGTTGTGTTATTTAAACAGCTACATCATATTCTCTTAAAGCATTATTTAAAGATGTTTTCTTGTTTGTACTCTCTTTACGTTTACCAATTATTAACGCACAAGGTACTTGAAATTCTCCTGCAGCGAACTTTTTAGTATAACTTCCAGGAATAACTACAGATCTTGCAGGTACGCGACCTTTCATTTCTACAGGTTCATCACCAGTTACGTCAATAATTTTAGTACTCATAGTTAAAACAACGTTTGCACCTAAAACAGCTTCTTTTTCAACGTGAACACCTTCAACAACTATACAACGTGATCCAATAAAAGCACCATCTTCAATAATAACAGGAGATGCTTGTAAAGGTTCTAATACACCACCAATACCAACACCACCAGATAAGTGTACATTTTTACCAATCTGTGCGCAACTACCAACAGTAGCCCAAGTGTCAACCATAGTTCCTTCGTCTACATACGCACCAATGTTAACGTAACTTGGCATTAAAATAGTTCCTGCTGATATATAAGCACCATGACGTGCAACTGCGTTAGGTACCACTCTAATTCCTTTTTCTTTGTAACCCGTTTTTAGTGGTATTTTGTCGTGATATTCAAAAATACCAGCTTCTAATGTTTCCATTTTTTGAATTGGGAAGTATAAAACAACTGCTTTTTTTACCCATTCGTTAACTTGCCATCCATCATTTGTTGGTTCAGCTACACGTAGTTTTCCTAAATCTAAAAGGTTAACAACTTCTCTTATAGCTTCAATGGTTTTTGTTTCGGTTAAAAGCTCTCGGTTATCCCAAGCACTTTCTATAGTTTTTTGTAATTCTGTCATGTCAATTTTTATTTGACACAAATATAATTCGTAAAAATTAAAATATGGCACAATATTTAAGGTGTTAAGACTAGAAAACTATAAATTTGTACAAAATTTAACATGGCTCGCATTTTAGCAATAGATTACGGAAAAGTAAGAACAGGATTAGCAGTGACCGATGAACTGCAAATTATTGCATCTGGTTTAACTACAGTTAACACCAAAGAGTTATTGTCTTATTTAAAAGAATATTTAAATAAAGAAGTTGTAGAGCTGTTTCTAGTAGGAGAACCAAAACAAATGAATAATACACCTTCAGAAAGCGAAGCGTTAATCATTCCGTTTTTAGTTAAACTAGAAAAAGCCTTTCCAAACGTGCCAATAAAACGTGTGGATGAGCGATTTACCTCTAAAATGGCAACACAAACACTAATAGATAGTGGGTTAAAGAAAAAACAAAGACAAAATAAAGCGCTTTTAGATGAGGTTAGTGCAACCATAATTTTACAAAGCTACCTTTACAATCAATAATAATAGTATGATATTACCAATAGTCGCTTATGGCGATCCCGTTTTAAAAAGAAAAGCAAAAGATATTCCTGAGGACTATCCTAAATTAAAAGAACTAATAGCCAACATGTACGAGACTATGTATGGCTCGTTTGGAGTAGGATTAGCAGCGCCTCAAATTGGATTGTCAATCCGTTTGTTTATTGTTGATGCAACCCCTTTTGCAGATGACGAAGAGAATCTTGATGCAGATCAAATAAAGTTTTTAAAAAACTTTAAACATACATTTATTAATCCTGTGATTTTAGAAGAAACTGGTGATGAGTGGGTTTTTAACGAAGGTTGTTTAAGTATTCCTGATGTTAGAGAAGATGTATTTAGAAAACCTAATATTAAAATCGAATATTATGATGAAGATTTTAATAAACAAACCATGGAATTAGATGGTTTAGCTGCAAGAGTTTTTCAGCATGAGTATGATCATATCGAAGGGATTCTGTTTACAGATCATTTATCTGCCTTAAAAAAGCGATTAATTAAGGGTAAATTAACCAACATTTCAAAAGGAAAAATTAATGTAGATTATCGTATGAAGTTTCCATTAATGAAAAAGAAACGTTAAACGTTTGGAAAACCCAAACTAACATAAGATATTTGCCATCCTATTTTTTAACTCTGTTTTAACCAGAGCAAACTTAAAAACGGATAATAACAATAAAAACAATATATGGCTTTAGATAAAGTATTAGCAATAGCAGGTAAACCAGGATTATATAAATTAGTAACTCAAACTAGAGGTGGTTTTATTGCCGAATCTTTAATAGACAACAGACGCATGTCTGTAGGGATACAACAAAACGTTAGTATTTTAAGCGAAATAGCAATTTATACTCTATCAGAGGAAGTGCCATTAAAAGAGGTTTTTAATAAAATTAAAGACAAAGAAAATGGAGCTGAAACTAGTATTAGTCATAAAGAGTCTAAGGACAAGTTAGAAGAATATTTCTTTGATGTATTACCTGATTATGATGAAGATCGTGTGTATGCAAGTGACATCAAAAAAGTGATACAATGGTATAATATGTTACATAAAAATGACATGTTAAACTTTGAAGAAGCTGATAAAGCAGTAGCAACAGATGAAGAAGAATAGTATTTAGATACTTATTTAATATTAAAAATCCAGCATACGCTGGATTTTTTTGTTTAGTTTTTTAAGTACAAACAATCATCGTATTTTTACAAAAACCTTTTTTAAAATGAATTCTAGAGCAGATCAACTTAAAGCATTTGACCGTTTACTAACTATTATGGACGAGTTAAGAGCACAATGTCCTTGGGATAAAAAGCAAACCATGGAAACCTTACGTCATTTAACCATTGAAGAAACTTATGAGCTTGGTGATGCTATTTTAGATAACGATTTAGAAGAGGTTAAAAAAGAAGTAGGAGACTTAATGCTTCATATGGTGTTTTACGCCAAAATAGGTAGCGAGAAAAACGCTTTTGATATTGCAGACGTATGTAATAGTATCTGCGAAAAACTTATCCATAGACATCCACATATTTATGGAGATGTAAAAGTCGAAAATGAAGAAGATGTAAAGCGTAATTGGGAAAATTTAAAATTAAAAGAAGGTAAAACAAGTGTGCTTGAAGGTGTACCTAATAGTCTGCCAGCTCTAGTTAAAGCAAGTCGTATTCAGGAAAAAGTAGCAGGAGTTGGTTTTGATTGGAAAAAACCTGAACAAGTTTGGGAAAAAGTAGAGGAAGAGCTTAATGAATTTAAAGTTGAGGTTGACAAAGGTGATACTGATGCTATGGAAGACGAGTTTGGAGACGTTTTATTTTCTATGGTAAATTACGCTAGGTTTTTAAATATTAATCCAGAAAATGCTTTAGAACGCACTAACAAAAAGTTTAAAAAACGTTTTCAGTATTTAGAGGCTCAAGCTAAAGCAATAAACAAAGATCTAAAAGACATGACTTTGGGTGAAATGGATGTTTTTTGGGAGGAAGCCAAAAAACAGTAGTTAGAAAATCTATTAAAGGATTTTCAAATACGTCTACTTTTTTGGGAGGAAGCCAAAAAACAGTAGTTAGAAAATCTATTAAAGGATTTTCAAATACGTCTACTTTTTTGGGAGGAAGCCAAAAAACAGTAGTTAGAAAATCTATTAAAGGATTTTCAAATACGTCTACTTTTTTGGGAGGAAGCCAAAAAACAGTAGTTAGAAAATCTATTAAAGGATTTTCAAATATGTCTACTTTTTTGGGAGGAAGCCAAAAAACAGTAGTTAGAAAATCTATTAAAGGATTTTCAAATACGTCTACTTTTTTGGGAGGAAGCCAAAAAACAGTAGTTAGAAAATCTATTAAAGGATTTTCAAATACGTCTACTTTTTTGGGAGGAAGCCAAAAAACAGTAGTTAGAAAATTTATTAAAGGATTTTCAAATACGTCTACTTTTTTGGGAGGAAGCCAAAAAACAGTAATTAGAAAATCTATTAAAGGATTTTCAAATACGTCTACTTTTTTTGGAGATAGATAATTTCTTTTAAATTATTATCTCTTTCCAAAGCCTTATGAACAGAGCGTTTTTTGAATAAAAATAAAAAAAAGTGTTTTTTTTTATTTTTCGTAATCCAAAACTATAATTGCGTCGTATATATAACAAATGACACAAGCTTTTTTAAAAGTAATAGTTGATTAATAGCATACATCACTTATAATGTCATTACATATATTATTTCTTGTAAGCGAAGAGAAATAATTGGTTAGTTTAGTTAGGATCCAAAAACCTACTTCTTTTAGAAGTAGGTTTTGGTTTTTTAGACTATTTATTAAATAGATTGTACCATAAAAAAGCCTGCTAGATTTTTCTAGCAGGCTTTTTTATTATTAGTGATTACTATTTAATATAAACTTTTTATCTTTTTAAGTTTTGTAGTCCATAAAACTAAGCTGTCTTTATGCTTTTTAATGTTTTTATGTACATCTTTAACTAAAGGATTGTCAGATTTTACGTTAGAGAAAAACTGAAGGTTATTTTCTAATTGATTAATTTCACCTTTAATTTCATCTACTTTTTTTTGAATGTAAAAACGCTCGTTATCAAGTGCCTTAGTGTCGTCACCAGAAGTCAATTGGTCTAACTTATTTTCAAATTTTATTAATTCAGCTTCAGTTTTATTTAAATCTAAAGATTTAAATAATCCATCTAAAGCATCATTAAAATCACTTTCAATTTGACGTTTATTACGTGGTACTCGACCAATTGTTTTCCAACTATTGATTTGTTCTTTAATAGTTGCTAAATCTGTTTTCTGTTCTCCTGTTAAAGCTAAATTTTTAACTTCTGCTAATAGTGTTTCTTTTTGAGTATAAGCAACTTCTTCTTCAGCACTAGCAGCATTGCGTTGTTCTTTAATACGATCAAAGTAATGGTTACAAGCACTTTTAAATTGCTTCCAAATTTTGTCACTATCCTTCCTTGGGACATGGCCAATACGCTTCCAGTCTCCTTGGATTTTTTTCATTAATTGGGTTGTCGCTTGAAAATCTTCACTGTCTTTATTTTCTTCAGCTATTTTAATTAATGCTAGCTTTTTTTCAAGGTTATCATATTGATCCTTTTTCAAGCTTTTATAAAAATCGTTTTTCTTTCTGTTAAATCCTCTAACAGCGTCTTTAAAGCTTGCCCAAGTCGCTTCGTTAACTTTAATTGGTACTTTTCCTGCTTTAAAAAACTCTTCTCTTAAAGCTTCAATTTCTTTAATTTTATTTTGCCATCCACCATGATTAGTAATGTTTTCGTTAGCCTTTTCTTCAATTAAAGTAATTATAGCCTGCTTGTTAATTAAATTTTGCTCATAAATTTTATCAAGATTTTTAAAATAGTCTTGACGTTTAGCATTTATTTTTTTTGTAGCTTCTTTAAAGCGATCCCAAATTGGTTCTCTATGTTCTCTAGCAACAGGACCTAATTCTTCCTTCCAAATTTTGTGTAAATTTTGAAGTTCTCTAAAAGCTCTGTTAGTATTTTCGTCATTAGCTAATGCTTCAGCTTGCTCAATAATTTTAGTTTTTAATTCTAAATTATGTGCAAAATCTTTATCACGTAAATCTCTGTCTAAATGAAGTAAATCATAAAAACGTTCAACATTAAAATGGTAGCTATTCCATGCATTGTTGTATTTGTCACGTGGTATTGGACCAGCCACTTTCCACTGTTCTTGAAGTTCTTTAAATTTTTTGTATTTAGTATTCATTGAGTCTTCTGCATCTTCTGTTAGTGCTTTGATAGCCTCAATAATCTCTAATCTATTAGTCAGATTTTGTTTGTGGTTTTGCTCGATATTTTTGTAATGCGCATTCAAACGTTGTCTAAAGTCTTTATAGCTATCTTTAAAGCTACGTTGCAATGGTGAGTTGTATCTAAAATCAATCTCGTTACCACCATTACTTAAAAACTCTTCTTTTTTTCGTCTAACAGTTGATTGAATTGCTTGTCAAATTCTGTTTTGATAGCATCCACATGTTTTTTTATGGCTTGAACTTTTTCGTTTTTAACTAAACGTTCAATTTCTATAACTAATTGCTCAAGGTTAAGCGACTCGTAGTCCTTGTCTTCAATGTTATGACGCTCACTGTTTCCTTCATCTTCTGCATCTTCAGCATTAGAATCGTCAATTTCATTTAACACTTCATCATTTTCTTCTGTTACAGAAGTCGTTTCTTGAGGTGTCTCAGGTTGTACGTTTTCAATATTTTTTTCCGTTCCATCTGCGTTTTGCAGGTTATCTAGCTCTGACATTTTATAAATGTTTTAATTTGTTTTTATGTATTTCAGCTTTTAAAGATAATAACTACTTCAAAAACTACCAATATTTTAAGGGTTTACTCTTGGTTTTTAATTATTTATTCCAGATTTTCCATGACTTTTCAGCTTGAAAAACCAGCATATCATAACCGTTTATGGTTGTTGCGCCTTTATTTTTTCCGTTTTTAAGAAACACAGTTTCTGATGGATTATATATTAAATCAAACAAAATGTGTTTAGAAGAAATCCCGTTATACGGAATTTTAGGCGCTTCATTAACATCTGGAAACGTCCCAACAGGAGAACAATTAATAATTAGTTTATGGTTTTTAATATCTTCTTCAGTTAGTGTGTCATATGTAAAAGCTGCTTTTTTTGAAGCTTTACGTGATACAAAACGGTAGTCTATTTTTAATTGGTCTAAAACAAATGCAATTGCCTTACTGGCACCTCCTGTACCAAGTATTAATGCTTGTTTATGACGTTTTTTTAAATGAGGTTTTATTGTTTTTTTAAATCCGTAAATATCTGTATTGTAACCTTTAAGTTGTCCTTTTTTTGTGAATTTAATAGTGTTGACAGCTCCTATTTTTTTTGCTTTTTTATCTAGTTTATCTAAAAAAGGTATTATGCTTTCTTTATAAGGAATAGTGACATTTAATCCTGATAAATTATCCGTTTTCAGGATATCAGTTTTGAAAGCTTCTATATCTTGAATATCAAAATTTTGGTAAGACGTGTCTGTGATTTCTTCGTCTTTAAATTTTATTGTAAAATAGTTTTGCGAAAAAGAGTAGGAGATATCCTTACCAATTAGTCCGTATTTACGCATGTGATTGAGATGTTTTATTTCCATAAATTTCTAATGCTAATACTATTGCTATTCCCATTATGGTATAAAAAATAGCAAGGTAGGTTTGTGTATTAAGCTCTGGTAAATAGCGATGATAATTTTCTACTATTTTATGACCTTTAGAGTCTAAAATAAAAGTATTGTTTTCTGACATTTTGTAAACAGTTTGTTTGAAAGGCCAAACAACACCTAAAGAGCCTATTATAAACCCAATGATTGAAGCTAATGTTACACTTTTATAATGCTTTAAAATATAATTTAAAACATGAGAAAATGTAACTAGACCTACTACAGAACCTAATGTAAATACTGCCAAAACTTTTAGCATCCTGATGCGCTCTATATTGGTAGTAAAACTAAAATCTCCAATCAAGATATCTGAAACTGTATCGTATAAAGCATTGACCGAGTCTACCAATAGTAAAACATAATTGCCCAATAATATCAAAATAAATGAACCCGAAAAACCAGGTAACGTCATACCTGAAACACTAATTATACCACAGAAAAACACAAATAATAGATTATCGTTTTGTGTTGCAGGATCTAAAAAACTAATACTAACACCAATTGCAGTACCTATAATTAGTGCAATATAAGTTGTAGTTTTCCAGTCTTTAAAATCTTTACTGATATAATAGATGGATCCTATTATCATACCAAAAAAGACGCTCCAAACATAAAGGTGGTAATGTGTGATTAAGTAGTCTAATAGTTTTGAAATACTAAAATAGCTAATAATCATCCCTAGAAAAAGTAAGCTTAAAAAACGACCATTTATATATTGGTAAAATAATTTAAACTCTCCTTTAAACAAAAGTTTTAAAGCAGTTCCGTTTACTTTTTGTAAGGATTGGATAAACTCTTCATAAAAACCAGCGACAAAAGCAACGACACCTCCAGATACACCAGGAACTTTATTGGCTGCTCCCATACCTATTCCTTTTAAAATAAGGAATAATTTATCTTTAAAGGTTGTTAAGTTTTCCATTTATTTAGCTTTGTTCCCTACTTTTTCAAGAATAAAAATAGTTAAAAATCCAGCAATCATTAGCTCAATTGCAATTGTTGTTTGCGGTTGTGCTAAGTAATTGTTTATTTCGCTGTATTTTAATGGTGAAACACTTTGCTCTAAAACGGTTTTATAGGTTTCAAAATCGTTAGTCGTTTTTTGATAAAACGAAAGTGTACTAAAGTCCGTAAGGGTATTAAACGGAATGACTTTACCAGTCTCTTCAACCATTACCGAAACTGTTTTTTTCCAAGGCCAAACTTTATTTAATGAGCCTAAAATAAAACCTGTTAATATAGCTAAAGTCGTGTTGTGATAATTTTTAAATAACCATTTTAAAACGTGACTGAAACTTAAAAGTCCAATAACTGCACCTGTACCAAATAAAGCTATTTTTTTGATGTCAAAATCATGAAAGGCATCACTTAAAGTTTTGTAAGCGCCTAAAATTACTAATATAAAACTACCCGAAATACCAGGTAAAATCATTGCACAAATAGCAATTGCACCAGCAACCAATAAAAAATAAGAACTTGTATTACTGGCTAGGGACGGTAAGCTAGTCAAATAAAACGCAGTTGCAGCACCAATTATTAAAGCTACTATTGTTAGAACGGACCATTTGGTTATTTGTTTACCAATAAATAGAATGCTAGCAATAATTAATCCGAAAAAGAATGACCAAATTAAGACCGGATGATGCTCTAGTAAATATTTAGCCAAACGCATGAAAGACACAAAGCTAATTATTATTCCAGTTAATAAAGCTAGGAGGAAATTACCATTTAGTTGTTTCCAGAAAGCAGAAAACCCTTCAGATTTAAGGGTTTTAAACAATGATAAATTTACACCACTAATTGTAGCAATTAACTCTTCATATATACCTGAAATAAAAGCTATTGTTCCTCCAGAAACACCTGGAACTGCATCAGCAGCTCCCATTGCCATACCTTTTAAACTTATTAAAAGATAATCTTTTAACCGTCTTTGCATAATTTGATTTTTGTTACTAACCAAAGGTATGTAAAAATCGTTTTAATTTGGATTATTGAAGCTTATTTAATGCTTTTTTAAAGGTTAAAGACTGATAAATTGTCGGAAATAACTCTTCTATAATTATTATGTTTTCAGGATTTATGGTCCATGCATTTTTTAGATGGTAACTTCCTTTTTCGGTTTCTAGAATACTATAATATATACCTGCTAATCTAAACTCTATTTCAGATTCTTCAGGATAAAACTCGGCTGCCTGAATCAAGTTTAGACTTGCAGCTTCAGCTTCACCTAATTGTAATAAAATATCGGTTCTTTGTAACCAAGAATGTAACTCATAATTTCCTAATTCTAAAGCACGTTTGTATCCTCTTTCAGCTTCTTCAAGATAATTTAATCTATGGTTTATTTGAGCAAAAAGCTTCCAGTACACAACGTTTTCACTATCTATATTGATCGCTTTATTAATATAATATAAAGCTTTTTGATAGTTTTTTTGTTTGTTGTAAAACTTGGTAATAGCAATCCACCCTTTGTCCAGTAAAGGATCTTCTTTTACCGTTTTGTAATAGTATTGTTTAGCTAAATCATCTTGTCCTAGTTTTTCATGACAACAACCTAAGCGTAATAAAGCAAAAGATGTTGGGTCGTCTAACTCTAGGGTTAATGCATAATTTTCAATAGCTTCATTATAACGTTTTAATTTTTCTAAAACTTTACCTTTTTCAAGATATGCACCAACAAAACGGTCGTCTGATATTATAGCAAAGTCAAAAGCACTTAATGATTTTGTGTATTCTTTAATTGCATAATATTGCTTTCCTAATTGATGCCAACCAACTTCTGAATATGGATTTTTGTCCAAATATTCGTTTAAAAATTTAATAGCCTCAGTGTTTTCATTTAAAAAATCAAAACAATACATCACATTGTGTAAAGAAGAATAATCTTCAGAATCTTCTGCTAAACAACGCATAAAACTTTGTTTTGCCTCTTGAAAGTTATCTAAAAATAAGTATTCCATTCCTATTAAAGAATGAAGTTCTGAGGTTTCTTCAGCTAAATCTAAAGCTGTTTTTAAAACCTTAATAGCAGCTTCATGCTTATCTTCTTTGGATAATATATTTGCCTTTTGAATATATATTTCTTCGTTTGAAGGTTCTAAAATGTACAAAGCATCTAAAAGCTGATCGGCTTCTTTAAGCTTGTTTTCAAAAACGTAAATTTCAACTTGAAACAATTTAAGGTTTGTAGATGTTGGGTGTTGATCTAAACCTAATTTAATAGCTTTTTTTGCTAATGAAACTTTACCTTGATTAAGGTAGTGGTGTATTATATTTTCAAATTCGCCTGAATCAAAAAACAAGACATTGTTTGTTTTTAACATGGATTCAAATTTTTTAAGCGATACTTTATATGGTTCTTCTTGACTAAACTCCATAGGCACTGTTTAGGTATTTCTAGTGTAATAAATGTACTGTTCTATTACTTTATATGAGTTAAAAATGTTTTTTGTTTTTAACAAAGTAATCAACAATTGTAGGTTTAAATGTGTTTTTGGATGATTTGTAGTGACTTAACTTTTATTTTGATCACTTATTTTATTTAGTAGGTCAATTATGATGCCACAACCTTTGATAAGCTCTTCATTAGTTATAGTTAAAGGAGGTGTTATCCTAATTGCTTTAGGCTCAAAAAGTAACCAAAATAGTATTAAACCTTGGTTTTGAGCTTCTAAGATGACTTGATTAGTGATGTCCGCAGAAGTTGTTATTGCAGCTAGCATAAGACCACGACCTCTAATACTAGTAATTAAAGGATGTTTAAGGTGTTTTTTTATTAGTTGTTCTTTATTTAGTGCTTCTGACATTAAGTCACTATTTACAACTTGTTTTAATGTTGCTAAAGCCGAAGCAGCTATTAATGGATTACCACCAAATGTAGTAATGTGACCTAGTTTTGGACTGTCTTGTAATGTGTCCATGTGAGCCTTAGAAGCGGTAAAAGCACCAATTGGAAGTCCACCACCAAGACCTTTACCTGTGACAACTATGTCTGGTATTACGTTATAATTTTGAAAACCAAAGAGTTTACCTGTACGTCCAATTCCTGGTTGTATTTCGTCTAAAATTAAAAGCGCTCCAACGTCATGACATCTAGTTTTAAGTTTTACTAAATAATCATTTGTAGGTTCGATAAAGCCTGCACCTCCTTGAATAGTTTCAACAATTACAGCAGCTGTTTTTTGTGTAATGTGTTTAAAGTGAGGTTCGTAATTAAAGGTGATATGACTAATGTCTGGTAATAGAGGTCTAAAAGGCGCTTTACGCTCTTCAAAATCCATCAAACTTAGTGATCCCATCGTGTTACCATGGTAGGCATTGTGCGCAGCAATTATTTGACTACGACCTGTGACACGACGTGCTAATTTGATAGCACCTTCAATAGCTTCTGTCCCAGAATTGACCAAATATGTGGCTTCCAACGGGTTTGGTAAATGCTGAGCCATGAATTGGCAAAGTTGTACAGCGGGTTGCTGTGCGTACTCGCCATAAACCATAACATGTAAATATTTATCGGCTTGGTTTTTTATGGCTTCAATGACCTTAGGATGACTATGACCTAAAGTACAAGCTGATACACCTGCAACAAAATCTAAATACTCTTTTTGGTTTGTATCGTAAATATAACTCCCTTTAGCATGAGAAATTTCTAGCGCCAAAGGATAAGGTGATGTTTGAGCTTGGTATTTTAAAAAATCTGATTTCAAATGAATTTATTCTTATTTTTTAGGTGCTATTAAAGGCTTTAAAAATTTCTTAGGGATAGTTCTTGAAGCTTTTGGAGCTTCATCTTTTTTATTTAATTTTTTATCTTCCGCTTCTTGATCTGCTTTATTTACACGATCAAGTAATGCGTCTCCAAAAAACTCTTCATCAGCTTTATAAGGTTCTAAACCTTTTATGGTTGGTAAATTAAGCGGAGGATCGTCTTTAAACAAGTCTTCGATTGATTTTGGTCTTTCATCGTCACGCCAATCAAAGCCTCTTAGTTTTCTTGCATTTATTGGTAAATCTTCCTCTGTGTATAATTTACCTTCAAATTGTGTAATTTTCCTTAACTCTATAACTTCTTTTTCTTCAAATAAAATAAGTATATCAGCAGATTTAGATTTTTCAATACCAATTAATTCGTTATCATCATTTCGACTATAGTTGATGGATTCTGCATTTTTTAAAATATCGACTTGTTTAATGTCATTATTGTCATCAAAAAGGCCAATTAATACTTTACCTGAAATTTGGTTGTATCCATCTTCACTAATCGTGTCTTTACTAATTAAAAAGGCATTGTTAAAGACGATTAGCGAATCTAATTTCTCGGTTTTTGGATTTGATTTTAAATGAATAGTATCACCAGTCATTTGATTATCTAGATTCCAAAGTATTGGTTTTCTGGCAACTGAAAAGGCATCACCTTTATTTAATCGTTTTAAATTAATTAGCTGTGTTAATCCTGTCTTGTGATCTGCATGTATTGAATCTGCCTTAGCACTAATATCTGATTTGTAAACTTTACCATTATAATAGCCTCTAGTAATACGATGGTCTGGTTTTCCTGTAACCATTAATGTATCTGCGTGCATATAAATACTATCCGTTTCTTGAATTGTAATGGCTAAAGCACGTTTGGTAATATACACAGAGTCTTTTGCTCGATACACTTCTGCATAATGTCCCTTGATAATACTGCTGTTTATTGTGTCTGTAACTACAATGTTATTTGTTGCTGATGCAAAGTTTTTATTTCTGTCAAAGTATAAACTGTCACCTTCAATAACCCGATTATCATAATCTATTCTTGATTTTCTTACAAAATAACCAGTGTCATTAGTGGTATTGTAAAAGCCACGTTCGCTATATATTTTACTGCTATCTCCAACAATGGTTGATGGTCCATACATGTATGCATGACCATTGTCCGAATAATAATCTAAAGTTTTAGTATCAAGTTGATAATCTGGGTTAACTAGTTTTACGCTATCTACAAAACGATATTTTTTTTGGTTCATATAGTAACGACCAATGCGACTTGTGATAGTTCCAGAAGAATCTCTGACTACTTTTCCTCCAGTTCTGTAGTATGATTCTTGATTTGTTCTATTAAAATATAAAGTATCTGTAGTTATTGTAGATTGAGGGTCTGTTAATACAACGTCACCACTAGCAAAAGCTAATTGGGTTTTACCAGAATATTCAACATATTTAGAGGTCAAATTAATAGTGTCACCTTGTTTCATGTTTACATTTCCATAGGCCTCGACAAAATCCTCTTTACCATAAAAAATAGCTTTATCGCAAAACATATCAATACCATCATGGTAGATGTGTACTTGTCCTTGGTCACTTCGTGTTAATATACTAGCTCCAGGATGGTTAACTTCGTCAATATCTCCAAAAGCTCCTGAGTCTTTAATTAATATGTGTTTTTCTTGCGCTATACCTAACTGTGAGAATAACAAAGCAATTAAAATAATGGTTGAGTATGTATTAAATTTCAAGATATACGTGTTTATCACAAAAATAACGATTTAATAGACTTACTATTATGTATTAATATTTATTTAAGATGAAAAAACCTGCTATTATATTGAATAGCAGGTTTGTATTATGATACTAGATATATAATTATCTAAAAATAGTTTGTTTTCTGTCTGGTCCAACAGATACTATTGTAATAGGAATTTCTAATTCTTTTTCTAAGAAGTCAATGTAGTCATTAAGTTCTGACGGTAATGTTGAAGCTTCAGACATTTCTGTTAAATCTTCAGACCAACCTTTAAAATCAGAATAAATAGGTTCTACATTTTCTGGTTCGATATTATAAGGTAAATGTGTAATAGTTTCGCCTTTATACTTGTAACCAGTTGCAACTTTTAATGTTTTAAAACCAGATAAAACATCTGCTTTCATCATCATTAATTGAGTCACACCATTGACTTGACAAGCATATTTAAGAGCTACTAAATCTAACCAACCACAACGTCTTGGACGTCCTGTTGTTGCTCCAAACTCATGACCAACTTTAGCCATAGTTTCTCCATCAATATCAAATAATTCTGTTGGGAAAGGTCCAGATCCTACACGTGTTGTGTATGCTTTAAAAATACCAAATACTTCACCGATTTTGTTTGGTGCAACACCTAAACCAGTACAAGCTCCTGCTGCAGTTGTGTTACTAGACGTTACAAATGGATACGTTCCAAAATCAATATCTAATAGTGAACCTTGTGCGCCTTCTGCTAAGATTGATTGTCCAGATTTTTGAGCTTGGTAAATGTATTCTTCTGAGTCAATAAATTTTAAAGATTTTAAAACTTTTACAGCTTCAAAAAATTCAGTTTCTAATTCTTTTAAATTGTATTGGATATCTACGTTATAAAAGTCAATCATAGACTCATGCTTGTCTGCTAATGCACGATATTTATCTTTCCAAGTGTCTAACTCTAAATCACCTACACGTAAACCGTTACGACCAGTTTTGTCCATGTAAGTTGGTCCAATACCTTTTAAAGTAGATCCAATTTTTGCTTTACCTTTAGCTGTTTCGCTAGCAGCATCTAATAGGCGATGCGTTGGTAAAATAATGTGAGCTTTACGCGAAATAAGAAGCGATTTTCTGTAATCAACATCTTGTTCTTCAAGCTTATCTAATTCTTTTTTAAAAATCACAGGATCAATAACCACTCCGTTTCCAACAAGATTTGTTGCTTCGTCATGAAAAATTCCTGAAGGAATAGTGTGTAACACGTGTTTTTTACCGTTAAAAACCAATGTATGTCCTGCATTTGGACCACCTTGAAAACGTGCTATAATATTGTATTTAGAGGTTAATACATCGACAATTTTTCCTTTGCCTTCATCTCCCCATTGTAAACCAAGTAGTAAATCTACTGCCATTTTTAATTAGTTGTGTTGTTATTATTTTTTTTCGGTTACCGTAAAAGTATAATGAGTGTTTTGATATTTCGATATCAAAAACTTCTTCTATTGTTTTTTTAATTGCTTGAATTCTAGGATCACAAAACTCAATAACTTCTCCTGTATCTTGCAATATGACATGGTCATGTTGCTTGTCAAAATAAGATTTTTCGTAATGTGCTTGATTTTTGCCAAATTGATGTTTTCTTACCAATCCGCAATCTAATAGTAACTCAATGGTATTATATAGCGTAGCACGACTAACACGATACTTTTTTTCTTCATATTGTCATATAAAGACTCTATATCAAAATGCTCTGAATTTGAATAGATTTCTTGAAGTATAGCGTAGCGTTCTGGTGTTTTTCTATGACCATTGTCTTCTAAAAAAGAGGTGAAGACGTTTTTTACTATCTCTTGATTTTTTATATCTGTTTTTCCACTCATAAATACCACGCAAATTTACATCTTTTTTTGAGGTTAAACTCATAAAAAAGGTAATTTGACTAATGTGTTATTAGACACTTATTAACAACTTGGTTTTAAATCCTACTAACCTTATCAATTCCGTTAATCTTTTTAAGATTATCGATTAACTTTTTAAGCATAGTTTTATTGCGAACAATAACATTGATTTTACCTTTAAAAACACCATCGTCACTTTGAAAACTTAAACTATTCATGTTAACATGCATGTTTGACGATATAACTTTAGTGATGTCGTTAACCAATCCTAAATTATCAATTCCAGATAATCTGATTTGTGCAGCAAATTCTTGTTGAGACGAATCAATCCATTTGGCTTGCATAATACGATATGCGTAATTGGATTGTAAACTTAAAGCATTTGGACAGTTTTTTTTATGAACTTTAATTCCGTCATTGATAGTTATAAATCCAAAAACAGAGTCTCCAGGTATTGGATTACAGCAATTTGCTAATTTATAATCTAGTTTTTCTTCTTCTTTACCAAATACTAATAAATCATATTTGTTAGTGATTTCGTCTTTATTAATATCATCAGGATTTGTACCTGGTCTTCGGTTTATTTTACTTTTCAGAAAACTGACTAATGCATTGCTTCTTGAAGCTGCATATTCTTTTAACATGGTATTGTCAATGTTTCCTGTACCGACACGATAAAATAAATCTAAGCTAGTTTTTAAATTAAAATGGCTGACCATTTCATTTACCGCTTTTTCGTTTAAAGTAATTTTTAGTTGCTTTAACTTTCGCCTTAAAATCTCTTTGCCATCTGCTGCAATTGCTTTAGTTTCTTCTCTTAATAGGGATTTTATTTTACCTCTTGCTCTAGCTGTTGTTGCATAATCTAACCAGTTTGGATTTGGTTTTGCACTCTCTGATGTTATGATGTCAACTTGATCTCCACTTTTTAAAGTATGGCTTAACGGAACCAATTTTCCGTTTACTTTGGCTCCTCTAGTTTTACGGCCAACTTCCGTATGAATATTAAAAGCAAAGTCTAAAGGTGTGGCTCCTTTTGGTAAAGATTTTAGTTCTCCTTTAGGTGTGAAAACAAAAATTTCTTTTGAATATAAATTTAGTTTAAACTGCTCTACAAAATCTACAGCATTAGTAGATGCATTTTCTAAAGCTTCTTGTAAACGATTAATCCAAATGTCAAGATTATCTTCTTTATCATCTGCATTTTTGTATTTGTAGTGTGCAGCATAGCCTTTTTCTGCAATTTCATTCATGCGCTCACTACGTACTTGTACTTCTACCCAGCGTCCTTTTGGACCCATAACAGTAATGTGTAAGGCTTCATAACCTGTAGATTTTGGTGATGATATCCAATCACGTAATCGGGTAGGGTTAGGTCTAAAATGATCCGTTACTATGGAGTATATTTTCCAAGCTAAAAACTTTTCGTTGTTTCGGTCACTTTTGTAAATAATTCTAACAGCAAACTTGTCGTAAACTTCATCAAAAGTAACACCTTGTTTGGCCATTTTTCGTTTTATCGAAAAAATAGATTTTGGTCTTCCTTTGATGCTATAATTTAAACCTTCTTTATCTAAAGAGGTTTTGATAACTTCATTAAACTCGTCTATATACGCATCTTGCTGCTCTTTGCTTTCTTTTATTTTGTTAAGAATATCGTTGTAAGTGTCAGGTTCTGTATATTTTAAACCAAGGTCTTCAAGTTCGGTTTTAATATTATATAGTCCAATCCTGTGTGCTAATGGCGCATAAATGTATAATGTTTCTGAAGCAATTTTTTCTTGTTTATCAGGACGCATGCTGTCCATTGTTTGCATATTATGCAAACGGTCTGCTATTTTTATAATAATAACTCTAACGTCATCATTTAAAGTTAATAGCATTTTTCTGAAGTTTTCAGCTTGCAAAGACACATCCATGTCTTTTTCTTTGCTTAGAGATGAAATTTTTGTTAAACCGTCTACGATTTTAGCTACGGTTGTACCAAATAAGTCTTCGATATCTTTAATTGAATACTCTTCATTGTCTTCTACTACATCATGAAGCAATGCAGCTGCAATTGAAGTTGCATCTAATCCGATTTGTTCTGCTACAATTTTAGCCACTGCAATTGGGTGAAAAATATAGGCTTCTCCACTTTTTCTGCGTTGATGACTATGCGCTTCAACAGCAACATCAAACGCTTTTCTAATTAGTTTTTTGTCATCGTCAGACAAAGTACGATAACTAACTTTTAGTAGATGTTTGTAGGCTTTTGCTATTTCAGCATTTTCTTTTTCAATATCAATTTCTATCATATAATGCTCTCCTTCATTTATATTAGATTGCGTACTAAAAATACTATAAAATTATGAATAGACAACACTCAAAATGCTAATTTTGATTAAAACTGAATAAGGTGCTTTTTTTGTAAGATAAAGTGTTAGCTAAAAATTATTGTTCTTTATAAACTGCCATTTTTAAACCCATTCCGTAGTTATTTAAACCAGCATTTAAGAGGTTGGAATTGGTAATGTTTTGCTTGTCAAATAAAACCCATTGTCCATTATTATGAAATACGCGTTTTACAAAAGTGTTTTTTTGATTTATTTGATCTGTAAAGGGTAATAAAGGTCTAAATGTTGTGGATACTTTTACAATACCACGTCTTGTTTTGATTTCTTTGTATTTTTTATTGGGTAATAATTTTCCGTTTTTATCTGTAAAACCCAATACTTGTACTGAAACATAAATACCTTCTTTAGGTACAAAAATATCAAAACCAGAAACGTCAAACTCAAACACAGGTTTTGTGTTTTCAGTCGCGATAAAAACTACTTTTTCATAAGTTAAAACGTCACCAGGTAAACCGTTGTTATTGTCGTAAAACTGAACTCTAAATAAAGTAGAAAACGGTCGTTTTGCTTGTTTACTTTTGCTTCTTTTTTCCAGTCTTTAGCTTCTGTTTTAATCGGAATTAAAACTTTAGTTAAGTGTTTAGGCTTAGCATCTGTATTAGGAAAAAACACAGCTATTTCACTTTCTATAGTAGGTAGCCAACATTTATAATAATCATTATGATCTGTTGGTTTTAAAGTGACTTCTTTAAATTTTCCTGTAGGTTTTGCAGTAACAATTACTTCGTCTAAAACGTTAGGTTGAGGTGTTAAATACAGTGTGTCTTTTAATGTTGAAGCTGCTAGTTTAGTGTCTTTATATCCTAATGCAGAAATGAAAAGCGAATCAATATCTGAATATAATTTTTTAGTAAAATAGAATGAACCATCATCTGCAGCAAACAATCCGTTACCATTACCAAAAGATATGGTTGCAAATGAAACACCTTTTTTAGAAATACTGTCTAAAATGGTGGTTTGACTATGACTGTTAGTATAGTAAACTACGGAAAGTAATGTAATTAAGTATTTTAATTTCATACTACTAATATAGCAAAATTAATACCAACGCTTTTTCTTCTTTTTAGAGGCTTCGCTTTTACGTCCCTTTTTATGTTTACTTCCTGTTTTTTTAGATTTATGAACAATAGGTTTTGCTTTTGGATCTAATGGATAAGGATGATCATCCATAACATCTAATTGCAAATGTATTAGTTTTTGAATGTCTATAACGTAACTTTTCTCGTCAGCACTACAAAGTGAATAAGCCATACCAGATTGTCCAGCACGAGCAGTACGTCCAATTCTGTGTACATAAGTCTCTGGCACATTTGGTAGATCAAAGTTTACAACAGCATCTAAATTATCGATATCAATTCCACGAGCTGCTACATCTGTAGCGACTAAAATATTGACTTCTTTTTTCTTAAATTTATTTAAAGCTTCTTGTCTAGCAGTTTGGCTTTTGTCACCATGAATACTATCTGCTTTATAACCGTTTTTTAGTAATGTTTTTTCAAGTTTGTCTACACCATATTTTGTGCGTCTAAAAATAATAATATGACCCTTTATGGTATTACGAAGTAGGTGTAAACATAATTCGATTTTATCCTTTTTAGGAACAAAATATAATAATTGGTTTACATTTTTTGAAGTAGAACTATTCTGAGCAACCTCAATACGTTTAGGTTGGTTTAAAATGGAGCTTGCTAATTGCTCTACTTTATAAGGTATTGTTGCCGAGAATAATAAGGTTTGTTTTGTGCTTGGACATAAGCGTTCGATTTTTTTGACATCATCTATAAAACCCATGTCTAACATTAAGTCTGCCTCATCAAGAACAAGGGTTTCTATATAATCTAGATTAATTTGATCTTGTTTATGTAAATCTAGCAAACGACCAGGAGTTGCTATTAATATATCAACACCATTTTTAAGTTTTTCAATTTGAGGCTCAATGGATGCTCCACCAAAAATAACAGTACTTGTTAAATTGGTATGAGTTGCATAGCTGGTAAAATTTTCGGCAATTTGTATCGCTAATTCTCTAGTAGGACTTACTACTAAAGCTTTTATTTTTTTCCTTTTTTAGGACCTTCTTGTCTGTCAAATAACAGTTGTAAAATAGGTAATGCAAACGCAGCGGTTTTACCTGTACCTGTTTGAGCAGATACAATTACGTCTTTTTTATCAAGAACCAAAGGGATTGCTTTTTCTTGTACTAGTGTTGGATTATCGTAACCTTTTTCGGCAATTGCGCGTAATATTGGCCTATTTAATTGTAAGTCTTTAAATGACATAAGTTATAATTTACTACAAAGGTAGTTTATTCAGTCATAACTTGTATTGTGTATGTTGCTACAATATCATTATTGATTTTTAAATGTACGTCATGCCAACCTTCGGTTTTAAAAAGATGCTTAAAAGTTATGGATTGTCCTTGGATATTTAGATCAAATATTTTTAGTGATTTTAAGTTTTCGCCTGAAAAATAGACTAGACTAATCTGATCTTTTTTGATAGTTTTTAAGGTATCAAAACTAAATGATATTGGTTTGTTTTTCTTAACATTGGTGTATAAGTTGGAAGGACTAGTTGTTAAAATTTGATGTTTAAATGTGGCTCCATACACTATTGGAGAAGCAACAAACATGTTGTTGTTTGAGTTATTGTCCAACAACCATTCTGTGTTTAACGGATAATGATTTTGTTTAAATAATTTAGGGTCTGTTAAAAAATAACCTAAATTATAATCGTTTATAAATATGTCGTTTACAAAATATCCGCTGGACCAAGTTGCATCACATAAATACCATTTATTGTTAAGTTTTACTGCATTCCATGCATGATTTGCAATCTGTAAAGTATCAGTGTTTGCATTGGCTGATCTACCATAACCATTAATTATTTTACTTTCTATATTGGCTAAAAAACACAATTGATTTATTAAATAGGCATAACCAGAACACATGGTTTTTTTACGTTTAAATAGTGTTTTAAAAGCAATGGTTTTATACTTGTCATTCCATGTTTTGAAAGTTAAACTGTCATTATTGTATTTTTTACGGTATTTGCTAACCTTTTGATCTTGATTTAAATCCCCTTTTATATTGTTACAAACCCATGAGTAAATTGCTCTAAATTTTTCGGCATCAGTATTTAGTTTATGGGTTAAATTATAAGCTAGGATAGGTAGGTTGTCCAATTTTGCGCCTTTATTTAATTGGGCAATATTATCTGCTCTTGTAAAATTTATTGTTTTAAAATCAGAAACTTGAGCAGATAATATTTGTACGCCAACAAAGCAACCTATTAATAGGAGGTTTTTCATAAGTATAGAAAATTATTTGCGTTTTGATTGAAATACTTCTTTTACAGCTACTTTACCCATTAAAATATAATGGTCATTGTTTAATGTTACGTCAAGATTAACTGTTTTTTTATTGTCAGGATCTGTTACTGTTATTTTCTTTGCTTCATAACCAACATAGCTAAAAACTAATACAGATCCTTTATTTAGTTTATTAGGAAATGTGAAGTTACCTTCAAAATCAGTCTGAGTCCCAATGTTTGTTCCTTCTAAAACAATATTTGTAAGTGGTAATGGTAAACCGTCGTCATCTAAAACAGTCCCTTTAATTAATATGGGTTGGTTTAATTGTTTTATGGTTTTTGATGTGCTTTTTGTGATGTTATTACTGTCTTGAGCTTGAGCTGTAAAAAAGGAGAAAAAGGTTAGGCATGCTAATCCAATACTGCTAACTAAATTTAGTTTTTTATTTTGTTTAATAGGTTTTGAATAGCTTGTTAATTGGGTGTTTTTAAATTGACCACAGGTATTTGAATTGTTTTTATTTTGAAAAAATAAAGCAATTTGGTTTGGTGTCCAATTTGTGAAATCCACTACTTCTTTAGTACAAGAATTACAAAACCCTCCATTTGTTGTAGGAGTGAAGTTGTTAAATTTTTCTTGACAAGGTGTTTTAATATTTAAGTTAATTTGATTTTTCATGATATACCGTTTTTAAGTTACACTTCAAACTTATATAACTTAGTAATGGTATAAAATCGACAATGAGTCAACAGTACTTTTTAATAAGTAAACAGCCCTTTTGGATAAGTATAGCTTTTTTTAAAGGTAGGTTATTGACACAACTTTTCGGGAATATTCAATTGGTTTGAAAGTTTTCGACGTCTTAAAGTAACCTTTTTAGGATTGATTTTCAAAAATTGAATAGGTAATTCTGTCGTAAGTGTAATTGCTTCAAATGTAGTTTCATGCTCAAAGAAACATTCATTTGTATAAGTTGTGTTGTTGTAGTTAAATTCAAATTCTATAACATATAAAAATTCTTTTATAATTTTAGATTTTGAAGAGTCAAAAGTGGAGCTGTTAGTTTGCGAATAGTCATCAATTCGTTTGTTAGTAATCTTTGCAAAAGTATAGCTGCCATATTTTTTTACTTTAGCTTTTTCGTAATAATACATTACACTTGAAGGCAAAGTAAAGAGCATAAAAGCTGAAGCTAGTACTATAAAGGCATAACCGAAAATTACAAAACCAATACCATTTTGGTCAATATGATTACCTAAATAGATGAAAAAACTGCCAAAAACAATAAAAATTAACCAAATACCAAGTAAACCCAAATGTGGTTTTATGGCTTGTAGTACAAATTGTTTTTGATCGTTAAAAGTGACTTTCAATTTTTTATAAAATGAATTTAACCAGCAAGTTAATTAAAAACCGAATGATATTTTGTAGTTACTTTGGTTAAATTAGTTGACAATGTTTTTAGCCATAATAATTGATTGCTAATTAAGTGTGCTTCTTGAAGATTTAGCAATGTTTTTGTATCAATTAATGTTTGACCAGCTTTAATTTGATTGTCACGCTTGTCGGACAATTTTGCATAATGTTTTTGAAGTGTTTGATGGGCTTTTTGAATTTCTTTTTCTTCTGAAACAACAATTTGCTTATTACTGTCTAACGTTTTTGCCGATTGATTTAAAGTTGTAGTTATGTCTTTTATGATAGTATCAAATTCTTCTGAAGCAGGAGTTGTTTTATGGTTTAAAATATAGCGTCCAATAGAAGCTGTTGCAGATAATATAGTGTGATTTAGTGTTACAATATCATATATTAAAACCGATTGCTTTTGCTTAGATTTAGGATCTTGAGTCAGTCTTTGAAAAGCAGCATTAAGATTACTCATGGCTATAAATGCTTCTTTTCTGGATACTTTATATTTTAATGTGTTAGCTTCTTTATCGTGATATAAGTTTTTTGTAGCGCTTAAATAATTGCTATTTGCAGTTATAACATTTAATATAACCGAATCTAGGTTTTTGTACTCCCAACTGGGTAAAATTAAATAATTTGCCAATACAGCAATTGTCGCACCAATAGCAGTGTCAATTACTCTAAACTGAATGACAGCAAAAGCATTAGGCTCTATCAAAGCATATACAAATACAATATGTAACGTGATAAATGCTGCACCAATTTTATAGCTTTGTTGTATTAACGAAAATGCAAAAGTTAATGACAATACAGCTAAAACCATATAAATCGTAATGTTTTTGGTAATTAAAATTATAACTGTTGCTATAATGGCTCCAATTATGGTACCTATAATTCGGTTTTTAGAGCGTTCTTTAGTCAAGCCATAATTAGGACGCATAATAACTATTATGGTTAAAATAATCCAATAGGCATTTTTTAGGTCTAAAAGACTACCTAAAACAAACCCAAAAGCTATAGCTATTGTTAGTCTTAAAGCGTGCCTTAACATTGGAGACTCTAAGCTAAAATGCTGTAGCAGAATGTTAAATCTATAATCTTGAGAAGTTAAAAATTGTTTTGACTCTTGAACTACTAAAGAGGCTTTTGCATTATTTTTTACTTTAGTTAATACGCGTCTTATAGCTTTAACTTCCTGAAATAATTGTTTTTGATAATCCTGTAAATTACGCATGGTAATGGCTCCATCTCTTGCCTGTGGTAATGAGATTTCAGAGACGTAAGCTTCAATAGCTTTTTCAGTATTATCGGTGATTATGTTAATATGTTTAATGTTGGGAAGTTCACCTTTTTTAATTAATAATTCAGATAGATTTATTAAGTGATTTCCTAGTGCTTTATTAAGTTTTTTAAAAGGATTTAGATGTTGTTTTTTTAAACCAAAAAGGGAGTCTATTTTAGAATAATCTATGGTGTTAGCTAAAGCCAATTCAAAAATATCGATTAACGAAATAAAGATTAGCAAGCGTCTTTCGTTTGAAAACGAACGACCAGAACGTTTTCTGCCTTCTAAAAGTAGCTCTCTTAACGTTTCATGTTTTTCACTAATTTGAGTTTGAATTATTAATGCTTTTTTTGAAAACTTTTCACGCTTGTTAGGTTTGGTTAAAAGTTTAGCTCTAATTTTTAAATATTGACCTGTTAAAGCTAAGGTGTCTGATAGTAATTGGTCATCATCTTTTTTCGGGAAAATCCAATAGGATAATAATGACACTAATAAATACCAAAACCCTCCAATACCTAAAAACCCAACATGTATAATAATAGACTTTAAATCTGGTTTGCTTACAGCTAAAGCTAATACTATGGCTAATAAACCTGAAAATGAAATTAATGAAGCCCTAAAACCATACACAGATATTAAACTTATTAAAAAGCTTAACATAGCAATAGTAAGTACTAATACAATAAAAATTGGTTTGGTTAATAATACTAAAAAGGTGACAATAACAGTTAATGCTACACTAATTAATGTCCCATTAATTTTACGTCTTAAACTACCAGGTACGTCACTTGGTGCATTTAAAAAAGTACCTAAAGCTATTGCAGGTGCAAAAGCAAAAAGGTCTAAAAGATTTAAAATAACTAGAGGTAAAACAATCGCTATGGTTAAAACAACACCTCTATAAAAGCTAGAACCTTTAAAGAAAAGCTCTGTAGTTTTAAGATGTTTTTTCAACTTAGTTTGCATAGTCAGACAAAGGTAAGTTAATGCTGTTATTTAAAATTATAAACTTTACTTAAAGTATTAGTAAACCAAAATCTCTCAGTTTTTGTAAGGGTTTAGAGAACCAAAATAATTCAAAATTTTCTAAATTAGTTTCAAAGTCTTTTTTTAATGTCGAAAACGAAAGTGTTTTTCCGCTTGACGGTTTTAAAAGCTCTAAGGTATTTAGTAACCATTCACCTTCAGGCTTATTTAATGTTAATTGAAGCGTTTCCGTTTTATCATGAAACGTTAAGTCTAATAAGTAATTGGTAAATCCTTTTTTTGTCTTAGTGCGCTCTTCAACTAATGGTAAATGTCCTAACCAAACTATTTTTGCTGTAGGTTTTGTATTTAAAATAGTTTCAGTATTTAAACAATCTTCAATATAAAAAGGAGCAATTGTGGTTTGCGGAACAGTGAAATCAAACCAGTCTTGTAAATCCATGTCAAAACCAATACCATGCATAAAATTGAATAGTGATTTTTTTAATCCATAGCTAAATTGCGAATGATCTATACCTGTGTTGTCTGTAAAATCTATATCATTATTAGCAAAAGAAATGGATTTATAATGAGGTGTAATACCATAATTTGATGGGTTTTTACCAATTGGACTATGTGTTGTTAAAGCAAATTGATGCCAAAATCCAGATTGAATAATACCAAGTTGAAACAATTGTCTAACCATTTCTAGACTATCTATGGTTTCTTGCTCAGTTTGTGTTGGGTAGCCATACATTAAATAGGAGTGAACCATAATATTGGCTTGTGTAAAATTACGAGTCACTTGTGCCACTTGTTGTACAGTGACTCCTTTATCAATTAATTTTAAAAGTCTATCTGAAGCTACTTCTAAACCACCTGAAACAGCAATGCAACCTGAGGCTTTTAGTAAATAACACAAGTCTTGAGTAAAGTTTTTTTCAAACCTAATGTTAGTCCACCAAGTAACGGTTAATTGTCTTTTTAAAATTTCTAGAGCCAAGGCTTTCATTAAAGCAGGAGGAGCAGCCTCGTCCACAAAATGGAATCCGTTTTCACCAGTTTGAGCAATCAACTGTTCCATTCTGTCTACTAAAAGTGAAGCAGCAATGGGTTCGTAAATTTTAATGTAATCTAAAGAAATGTCACAGAAGGTGCATTTTCCCCAATAACAACCATGAGCCATTGTTAGCTTGTTCCATCTGCCATCACTCCATAAACTATGCATTGGATTAGCAATTTCGATAACCGAAATATAATCTTCTAAAAGTAAGTCAGAATAGTCAGGCGTACCAACTTGTAATTGTTTGTAATCAGGTTTTGTTGTATTGTTTTTATAGCTAACTATTCCGTTTTCTAAAATAAAAGTACGTTTGTATTCTTGTTTATAAAGGTCTTTGTTTTGATTAGCTGCATTTACAGCTTTGTGTAATAACTCAACAGGTAATTCGCCATCATCTAATGTTATAAAATCAAAAAAATCAAAAACACGTGTGTCTGATACTTCACGTAATTCGGTATTAGGAAAACCACCACCAATAGCGATTTTTATGTCAGGATAATTGGCTTTTATAAACTGAGCAGATCTAAAAGCACTGTATAAATTCCCTGGAAAGGGAACCGAAAAACAAACCAATTTTGGATTTACTGTTTCTAGTCTTTTGTTTAGAATAGATAAGGTAATCTCATCTATAACTGTAGGTTTGTTTTGTAAACTATCGTAAAGTTGATCAAAAGCATTAGCACTTTGACCAAGACGCTCGGCATAACGACTAAATCCAAAATTTGGGTCGATACATTCAATAATAAAATCTGATAAATCTTCAAGATACAAGGTTGCTAAGTGTTTAGCTTTATCTTGCATTCCCATTTCGCCAAATGCCCAATCCATATCTTCTAATTGGTCAAACCTGGAAGCTTGAGGTAAAAAATTAGTAGTACAAATTTGTCTGGCTAAAGTTTGATTTTTACCTTGTAAAAATAAAATTACAGCATCTAAAGGTTGAAGATAGTCGTCTTTTAAAGTATAAATACGATGACAATTCTCTGTGACAATACTTTTATTTTTAATGGCTAAATCAAAAAGATTTTCAAAAGTCTTTTTACTGAATAATTCCAGAATAACCTCAATACCTAAATCCATTTGAAATGCAGAAATGTCTTTAGTATTTAAAAAGCCTTTTAAATATGCAGTCGCAGGATAAGGTGTGTTTAATTGAGTAAAAGGTGGTGTTATTAGTAAAAGATCTTTCACAAATGTTATATTTATTACAGCTGCAAAGGTACTTTAAATTACTTGGAGTAATGCCAAAACGGGATAGTTACTATCTTATTTTTAGTATTTATGCTATCCTGCTTTTCATTTCTAAAAATTTCTAAACTATGTTTACCTTCAGTAATGTTTTTTATAGGTAAAACAGTTTCAAACCCTTCTTGGTTGTTATTGTGTTTTGTGTAAATAAAGTCAGGTTGTAAAAAAGCGACACTATCTATTTTAAAACTGTAAATTTTTGTTAGTGTTTTTAAATATTCTGTTTTTAAGCTATCTATGTTTTTAATTTTCACGACTTCATTAAAACTAAAGTTTAAGCCAGATTTTAAGCCACGTTTATCATATTGTGGTTTTAGGGTTTTATTAAAATTAAAAATAGCGTCTTCAATGTCTTCATTATATTCAATAAAAACTGGAAGGTAATTGGTAGTGATTATTTTAGATGGTATTGAGGCATTTTTAATAAACATACCTTTTTTTGTGATTGTTTCGTCATAATTATTAATATTAGCTATATACTGATTAGAGTCATCATTAATGTTTAAATAATTAGATCTGTTATGTTGGTATGACGCTAAGGTCGCAGCAATAAAGTATAATGGAATTAATGAAAAATGGAGTCTTTTACCAAATCTATTATCCAAAAAATTATGGACTAATGGTCTGTATAAAAAGGATAGTGTTAAATAATTAAATACCCAATAAAAAGGGAAGTATACTTTTGCTAACCATTTGTTTTTTTTAAGATAGCCTTGAGTTACAAAGTCTATAAAAGTTAATAGCATCCCTATTAAAACAAAAAAAGAGCACCTATACCAAGAACAAAAATAAATTTGTTGCTATTTTGATAGTCCTTTATCATTAATACCGAAATAGCGACAATACTACCTATGCTAATAAAAATAGATAACATATAAAAAATCAATAAAAATGAAGTTGCAAATAGTATGCTGCAGTAATCTTCTAATTTAGATATGTATTTGTCAAAAGACCCAGTTTTGCGTCTTATATAACGATCAAATTTAGGTCTGTAATTTAATTTTTTATAATCTATATCTCCAGATACATAACGTAACCCTAAAGCTCCAATCCATAACCCTCTTAATACAACGTGTAATAAAAGAGAGGTCATAAGGATGTAACACGAAAATAACATTAAGACAATACTAATAGAAATTATGGTGTTACCCTCGTTAGAAGCTGTACTATAAAAAAGTTCTAATGGCTCAAAAGCTTGAGATAATCCATACACTGAAAACCCAGAGATTATAAGTTCTAACTGCCAGCTTTCTTGTTGTAGTTTATCAAGCCAAGCCTTAAAAGCTTTGGATCTGTAATTATTTTGCATTATTTGGTAGTTGGTTTTTGTAAATATAATTTAAATAATGAAACCGTTACTTTTCGTTTTTTAAAATAGTGGCTACCGCTTGTTTGTATTTTATTGGATTGCTAGCTTTTTTAATTGCTTTATAAGTTTTTTGGGGATTGGAAAATGACTGAGAGAAAAATTCCCAAAAGCCTAACATTTTCATTTTAATAGGTGTTGGACCAGATAAATACTCATCATACTGTTGATAAATCGTATCATGAAATTGATTAAAAATGTCCCAACGGTTTTTAGGATATTCGGTTGTATTATTTTTAATCATACTTGGTAAAAAAGGATCAGCAATTAGACCACGACCAATCATAAAGTGATTAATGTTTGGAAAACGTGCTTTCATGGCCTTAAAAGAGGCTACACTTGTAATATCTCCATTGTAATATAATTTATGCTTGGTGTTTTTTGTACAACGTTCAAAAGCATCTAAATCTACAGGTCCTTTATATAATTGCTTTCCTATTCTGGCATGTATAGCAATATTTTTAAGTGGATATTTATCTAGAATAGAGAAGGCTTCTAAAATCTCATTTGCATTATCATAACCCATTCTCATTTTCATGGATACAGTAATATCACTCTCGTTATGTGCTTTTTTTAATACGTCATCAATTTTAGTAGGATTACAGATTAATCCAGATCCCATACCAGATTTGGTAACCATTGGGTAGGGACAACCTAGGTTCCAATTAAGTTCTTTATAGCCTAAACTTTGGACATAATTAACAACAAACATAAACTCGTCAGGATCATTAGTCATGACTTGTGGTATAACATTTAGTGTCGTGTTATTTTCAGGTTGTAAGTCTAATTGGTAAGAGTTTTTGATTTTTAGTTTACCATTTAACCTAATGTAAGGCGCATAAAATGTATCAATACCACCAAAGTAATGATGGAATGCATTTCTAAATCTAAAATCAGTGAAGCCTTGTAAAGGCGAAGACAGTAAGGTAATGGACATTAAACAATATTTGTAAGGCAAATATAGTTTAAATTGAAAAAGTGAGACTACAAATTTTATTTTTGAATATATAAAATCATCATGGTAATTAAACTAATTATTAAAATTAAAATAACATAGTTTTTTGTTTTAGAAGTATCGTCTATAATATGATCTCCTTTTCTAGGCTTAAAAGGTTCTGTTTGTGAGGTTTGATTATAAGTTAAAGTCTCTATGAAATGCGGTTTTCCGTCGTAGTAATTAGGGTCTTGGGTTAGATTGTCTACAATGTCTTTACATTCTTTTAAGCCTATATTTAATTGTTGTTTAATCAATTTAATACATTGTAACTTCTTACCGTTAGCTATAAGGTGTAATAATTTACGCTTATCAATGGGTGTGTTGTTTATGGTTATTATACTCATGGTTATATAGTATCGTTTATTAAAATCAGTGTTAATGTTTTTAAAAGCGACGTTTTGGTTGTATATAACATATGTAATTTAGATTTTATTTTTAATAAAATCTTTGTTTTAGTAGTTTGGGATTTAGTTTGTTAGTTAAAACTTTTAAGGTTTTAATGTAATATTGGTTTAATCCTGTTTGTGTTTTTAAATGTTTGCTTATTAGTGTGTTATGGGTTATTGTAAACAATAAAACATAATTTATTCTTGTTACAAGTTAGTTGTTTTTTTTGAAAAGAAAGATTTTTATTCGTTTTGTGTGTGTTAAATATTTAGTTGGTTGAGGTTGTGATTAATAGTTAAAGGGAAAAATTTCTGTGTTTTATTAAGTTGAAATAATAGAATGTAAAATAAAAAAACCACCTATTTCTAGGTGGTTTTTTATTTCCGCGAAAGCGATATTTTTATTGTAAATTACTTTAGTAACTCGTAACTACGTTTTACAAAGTCTGATAATTCTTTACCTTTTAATAAACCTTGAGATAAACGTGCTAAATCTAAACTTTGAGTAATTAAATCTGTTTGTTTGTCTTTAGCTTCAGTATTTAAAATTTCTGATACTAAATCAGAGTTTGTGTTAACTACTAGATTGTACATCTCTGGCATGCTACCAAACATTTGCATTCCGCCACCACCACCAGAGGCTTGCATCTCTTTCATACGACGCATAAATTCTGGTTGTGTAATCATAAATGGTGTTGCGTTGCTATCCATAGCTTCTAATTGTACCATGAATTTTTCTGAAGGGATTGCAGCTTTTAAAACTTCGTCTAAAGCTTTTGTTTGCTCTTCGTCTAATTTTGATATAACTGTTTCGTCTTTTGCAATTAATTTGTCAATAGAGTCAGCATCTACACGAGCAAATGTGATGTTTTCTTTAGTAGATTCTAATTTTTGCATTAAATGCGAAACAATTGGACTATCTAATAATAACACTTCGTAACCTTTGTCTTTAGCAGCTTCAATGTAGCTATGTTGCTCGTCTTGATTACTAGTGTAAAGTATTACTAATTTATTGTCTTTATCAGTCTGTTTAGCTTTTATGGCGTTAAATAACTCATCGTAAGTGTAGTATTTACCATCAATGGTTGGATATAATGCAAATGCGTCTGCTTTGTCAAAAAACTTGTCTTCAGACAACATACCGTATTCAATAACAATTTTAATGTCATTCCATTTAGCTTCAAACTCTTCACGATTATTATTAAATAATGATTTAAGTTTATCAGCCACTTTACGTGTAATGTAAGAGCTAATTTTTTTAACTGCACCATCTGCTTGAAGGTAACTACGAGATACGTTTAATGGGATATCTGGACTATCTATAACACCACGTAACATGGTTAAAAATTCAGGTACAATACCTTCTACGTTATCTGTTACGTATACTTGGTTTTGGTATAACTGAATTTTATCCTTTTGCATAGCCATATCCTGAGACATCTTAGGGAAGTATAAAATACCTGTTAAGTTGAATGGATAGTCTACATTTAAATGAATATGAAATAATGGATCTTCATGTTGTGCTGGATATAGCTCACGGTAAAACCCTTTATAGTCTTCGTCTTCTAATTCCGTTGGTTGTTTTGTCCAAGCTGGAGTAGGGTTGTTTATTATGTTGTCAACAGTGATTTTTTTCTGAGGCTCAGTAGTTTCTTTACCTTCAGCATCAGTAATTGTTGCTGGTGTGTGATCAGGATCGTTTACTTCTTTAGTTCCAAATTTAATTGGAATAGGCATAAATTTATTGTACTTATATAATAAGCTGCTAATACGTGCTTCTTCTAAAAACTCTAAAGAATCTTCTGCAATATGTAATACAATTTCAGTACCTCTATCTGTTTTGTCTGCTTCTTCTAAAGTAAACTCAGGTGATCCATCACATGTCCAATGTGCAGCAGTAGTCCCTTCTTTATGAGATTTGGTGATGATTTCTACCTTTTCTGCAACCATAAATGCAGAGTAAAAACCTAATCCAAAGTGTCCGATAATTCCAGAATCTTTTGCACTGTCTTTATATTGATCTAAAAACTCTTCTGCTCCAGAAAAAGCAACTTGGTTGATGTATTTTTCAACCTCGTCTGCAGTCATACCTAAACCTTGGTCAATAATATGAAGTTTTTTACCTTCTTTATCAATTTTAACCTCAATAACAGGGTTTCCGTATTCGGATTTTGATTCTCCAATACTAGTTAAATGCTTTAATTTTAAAGTAGCATCTGTACCATTACTAATTAGCTCACGTAAAAAAATCTCGTGATCACTGTATAAAAATTTCTTAATTAACGGGAAAATGTTTTCAACCGAAACATTAATATTTCCTTTTGCCATGATAATATTGTTTATGTTTTAATTTCCGCTTTAAGCGAAAAATAGATTTATTATTTGCTTTGTTATAGACAACAAAAATGCCAATTGATTAAGTTGACATTTTTTGTGACAAGATGACATAAAAAAACCATTCGTTTTACTGAATGGTTTTTAAGAAATCTGCCTTTATTGAGTCTTATTTTTTGTTTTTAACATGTTTGTCTAACCATTGTTCTTGTTCCCAAAGCATATGCATAATAGATTCTTTGGCTCTGTAGCCATGACTTTCTTTTGGCAGCATAACCAATCTTACAGGAGCACCTAAACCTTTTAAGGCGTTAAAATAGCGCTCACTTTGTAAAGGGTAGGTTCCTGAATTATTATCTGCAACACCATGTATTAACAGTAGAGGTGTCTTCATTTTGTCTGCGTGCATAAATGGTGACATATTATAATAGATTTGAGGCGCTTCCCAATAGCTACGTTCTTCACTTTGAAATCCAAAAGGCGTTAATGTTCTGTTATACGCTCCACTTCTTGCTATACCAGCAGCAAATAAATTTGAATGTGATAATAAATTAACTGTCATAAATGCACCATAACTATGACCTCCTACAGCAACTTTATTTCTGTCAATATATCCTAGATTATCAACTGCATCAATAGCAGCTTTTGCATTGGCTACTAATTGTGTTCTAAATGAGTCGTTTGGTTCTTCTGTACCTTCACCAACAATTGGGAATGCAGCGTCATCTAAAACAACATAACCTTTAGTTACCCAGTATATTGGAGAACCCCAATATGGATACACAAATTCGTTTGGATTAGCTGTACTTTGTGATGCACTTGATTTATCTTTAAATTCTCTTGGATAAGCCCATAAAATCATTGGGTATTTTTTATCTTTTTGATAATCTAGTGGTAAATATAATGTACCTTCTAGATCTAATCCATCCTCTCGTTTGTAGTTTATAACACGTTTTTCAACATTTTCTATACTTTTAAAAGGATTTTCAAAATCTGTAATAGCTTTTAAATCATTGTCTTTGTAAATATTTCTTATGTAGTAATTAGGATATTCTGTTTTAGATTCTATTCTAACTAAAATATCTCCCTTTTTCATATCTAAAGCTGTGTTTAAGCTTTCTAGCTTATCAGTGTATTTAGATTGGTATAAACGTTTGGTTGTATTGGTTTTAGTATCATATTGATCTACAAAAGGAAATTGTCCTTCTTTAGAGAAGCCTTCACCCATTAAAAATAATTTATCACCATCCATGGTTAATGTATAATTACCATATTTGTTTTTAGAACTCACAAAATTTCCTGGATCGCTATAAACATCTTGATAGCTTCTATCTGAAATTATTTTAAGCTCTTGATTAGCGTCTGATGGATTAAAAATATACGTTTTAGTGTTTCTTGTATTCCACCAATAGTCATAAGCAATAGCAGTATTATCATTTCCCCAAGTGATATTAGAAAAACGTTGTTTGGTTTTTATAAGAAGTTTTGGATTGGCATTAAAAGGAGCTTGCATTTGGTACACAGCATCTCTAAAATCTACTTTAATTGCAGGATCACCTTTGTCTAAAGCTTCAGTCCAAACTAAGGTTGAAGGTTTGTCGCTTCTCCAGGTCATGTTTCGTTTTCCTGTTCTAGTAGACATGAAACCTTTTGGTCTAACTTCGTCTAAAGCAACATCATTTACTTTAGAAATTAATTTAGCGTTATTGTCATAAATATTACTTTCGCTTGGGAATCTAGAATAGGTTACTAAATATGAAAATGGTTTTTTGATTTTTGTAATCATAATATAATTTCCGTCAGGCGAAAAGCTAATATTACGATACATATCTGCACTTAAAAAGGTTTCGATTTTACCTGTTATAGATACTTTTTTAATTTCAGATCGTGCAAGTTGTTCAAAATTAAATTCATCATTAGGTGTTTTTAATAAATCTTGGTACGTTCTGTTTTGTGCTTTAGCACCATCACTTACAGATACTGTAGGACCAGATGGTACAGCAGTAGAAGTATTTATTAAAGGTTTTCTGTCACTTGGTAACATTTTTACCAATAGATTTTGATTGTTTTCAAACCAATTTAATGTGCTTCCCATATTAGCATTAACATTTGCGTCTGTAATTTTTTTAGCAGACGCTTTATTAATATCTAAAATCCAAACTTCAACACCTTTATCTGTTGTATTAAGACAAGCAAGCATAGTTTGGTCTGGTGACCATCTAAAACCTGATAATCTTGGGTTAGTTGGTAAGCCAGAGACTTGCTTAGCGTCTTTGTCTTTTGTTTTTTTTATTTTTAAATTAGTGTAATAGGTTGTTCTGCTTCCTATGTTTGTTACAGGATTTATTCTTAATCCTGCTAATCGTAATTCGGTTTCAGATAATTCTGTAATGGATTTATATTGATTACGATAAAACAAAACTATGTTTTCTCCTTTGCTGTCAATTTGTACACCAGGAGCTAAATCTGCATCTGCTAGTTTTAAAATTTCTTCAGAAGGTTTTTGATACGTTAAATTTTGTTGTGCATAACTATTACTAAGTAGTAAAATAGCAAATAATTGAAGTAGTTTTTTCATTTTTAATAAGGTTGATTTTCAACTTTCAAGTTACTTAAAATCTATTTTGGTAAATATGATAGATTTGTTAAAACTTTTAGCAAATTTCGTTGTCAATTCAGAGTTAGTTATTATGCATGCATAATTAAATAGTGTAATTTGTGAAATCATTATTTTTGAAAGCATTAAATTGCGAAACTATTTGCTTTGGTTATAAAAAGGGCAATAGCACTAATAAAAATATAATTAAATGTATAATTCAAAAATTATTGGTTTAGGTAAGTATGTGCCTGACAACGTTGTGACTAATGAAGATTTATCCAAAATGATGGATACTAATGATGAGTGGATTACAGAACGTACTGGTATTAAAGAAAGACGTTGGGTAAAAGAAGGCTCTGGAGACACAACTGCTACAATGGGTGTAAAAGCTGCTAAACAAGCAATTGAACGTGCAGGAATAGATAAGGACGATATTGATTTTATCATTTTTGCAACCCTTAGTCCTGATATGTATTTTCCTGGTCCAGGTGTGCAAGTACAACATGCTTTAGATATAAAAACGGTTGGTGCTTTGGATGTACGTAACCAATGTTCTGGTTTTGTATATGCATTATCTGTTGCAGATAATTTTATTAAAACTGGTATGTATAAAAACATATTAGTTATTGGTAGTGAGTTACATTCTCATGGTTTAGATAAAACCACAAGAGGTCGTGGTGTTACTGTAATTTTTGGAGATGGAGCAGGAGCTGCAATTTTAACAAGGGAAGAAGATACTACTAAAGGAATTTTGTCTACACATTTACATAGTCAAGGTGAACATGCAGAAGAGTTAGTGTTGGTTGCACCAGGAATGGGTAAGCGTTGGGTTAATGATATTATTGCAGATAATGATCCTAATGACGAAAGTTATTTTCCGCATATGAATGGTCAATTTGTTTTTAAAAATGCAGTAGTCCGTTTTAGTGAGGTAATTATGGAAGGATTAGTTAAAAATAAAATGGGTAAAGATGCTATTGATATGCTAATACCTCATCAAGCTAATTTGCGTATAGCACAATTTATACAAAAGAAATTTGAATTAACAGATGACCAAGTGTATAATAACATTATGCGTTATGGTAATACAACAGCTGCATCTATACCAATTGCTTTAACGGAAGCTTGGGAAGAAGGTAAAATTAAAGAAGGAGACAATGTTGTGTTGGCTGCTTTTGGTAGTGGTTTTACTTGGGGAAGTGCTATTATTAAATGGTAATTAATTACAAGACTTATTAATATTTTATATAATTAAAAAAGCCAAGCACAATTTTGTGTTTGGCTTTTTCTATTAACTAACTATTTAACTTAACTATATAAATCTGTTGGTTTTTTGTGAAGACTAATTCAAATAAAAATAAAAACGATTTACTGTTTTGTTACTATTAAGACGCCTAAAATTGAATTTTATTACGCTGATTATCAGTATTTAACGTTATTTTAACATTGGGTTGCCTATATAGCCAATAATGTGTTAAAAATAAAAACCCAAAGTTGATCAGACTTTGGGTTTTCTTTATCTAGCAGCTAACCTAAACACTAACCATCAACTGTTTTGTTAGCAACTAAATAGCCTCTAGAAGGTATTTTAATATTACATAAATCCGCCTCCAGATTTAGTGTCATTATCTCTTTGTTTTCTTGATTTTGCTCTGTAGTTTCCTCCTCCAAAGCGGTAAGATAAACGTCCAGAAATTTGTTGACTTTCCCAATTAAAACGTCCAACTTGTACATAAGGTGTCTTACCTTCAAATTGTGCATACATGGTATCAAAAATGTCATTGTAACTTAAGCTAAAGCTTGCTTTACCTTGTAAGAAGCTGTAACGCATGCCTAAATTTACCATTAGCATATCATTAGTTTCAAACTGTATATTTTTGTTTTTTCCGCTATACATTCCAAAAGCAGATAGACTTAAAGCTTTGGTTACTTTAAAATTATTAAAGGCTCTAACATTCCACATAACATTATCTACTTGTACAGTATTTAAAACAATGTTTTGGTTGTTGTCAAAAGATTCGGCTACACTTTTTTGAGTTTGAGAAAACAAATCAAAACTAGCATTAACACTCCACCATTTAGTCGGTCTGTAGTTAGAAGATAACTCAACTCCGTAAGCAGATGAGTTGTCAAAGTTTAAGTTTGTAAAAATTAAACGATTCGTGTCTGTTCTATCAATAAGTATGGCTTGTTGTATCTCGTCTTCAATAATTCTATAAAACACTCCAGCAGTAATACTTCCGTTTTCTAGTTGTCTTGTATAATTAGTTTCAATAGAGTTTGTAAATTGTGGACGTAACTCTTGATTTCCAAACTGAGAAATTAATGGTGTGTTCCATTCTGGTAAAGGATTAACTTGACCAATTCCTGGACGGTCTACACGTCTGCTATAATTTACCTGAAACGAATTTTTTTCTGAAGGTGTATAGGTTACAAAAGCAGAAGGATATAACTTAAAATAATCATTGTCAAACGGAATATTAGTTTGCTCATTAGATTGTAAGTCTTGCTTAAATGCTTCTGAGTTTACTGTTACATTTTCAGCACGTAAGCCAACTTGATAACTCCATTTGTCTAATGTTTTGCCATACGTTGCATAAGCAGAGTAGATGTCTCTTGTATAATCAAAAGTTGTGGTTGTAGGTATGTAATCTCCATTTTGGTTAGTCTCTCTAGCATCTGATTGATAGTAAATGTTGGTATTAAATAAACGTGCTTGTAGTCCAACTTCTAATTTTGCAGTTTCAGATAAAGGGTTGCTGTAGTCTAAGTTAATAGTACTGCTTTTTCGGTCTGTATCTGTATCTTCAATAAAATTAGGACGTTGTGAGCTAAAAAAGTTGTTTCGTGTAAACGCTAATCCATTATAAGTGTTATGATCTACTTCTAATTCAATATTATGACCTTCATCATTAAAATCATGCTTGTAATTAAAATTATATTGTTGCGAGTCATTTTCGTTATCACTTCTTGTGTATTGACTTTCGTTTAAAGACGCATCAAATAAATAATTTATACTTGAGTCTACATCACTCCAACCATCATAAATATTTTGATTTGTAAATACCGAAATGGTGTTTTTATCATCTAAATAATAATCCAAACCTACTTTAAATAAGTGAGATTTGTTATTGTTTAAAATTTCAAAATTTTGATTAATATTTTGTTCAATTCTATTGATTTCTCCAAAATTGAAGTTTTTTGCAACACTATTATTGTAAGATCCATAAACGTTAAATTTTCCGTTTCTATAATTGGCATCAATAGAGCTATTAAATTTAGCTTCAACATCATGAGACAAACCTATGTTTAGGTTTCCGTTAAAACCAATTTTTGTATTTTTATGTAACACAATATTTATAATTCCGCTCATTCCTTCAGGATTATACTTAGCAGAAGGATTTGTAATTAGTTCAATACTTTTAATTGAAGACGATGGGATTTGCTTAAGTAGCTGTTCGGCAGGAATATTAGATAATTTTCCATCTACCATAACACGTACATTTTGGTTACCTCGCAAACTAATAGATCCTGTTTGTTGGTCCACGCTTACAGAGGGTAAGTTATTCATAATCTCACTAGCTGTAGCACCTGCAGTTTGTAAGTCTTTACCGATGGTAATAACTTTACGATCAACTTTTTGTTGAATTGTTGAGGTTTCAGCAACAATCGTTACTTCATCCAAACTTGTTGCAGCTTCTTCAAGATTTATAGTTCCTAAATCTATTTTTTTATTGTCTTTAGAGATATTAATAGTTTTAGTTTGTGATAAAAAACCTAGATATTCAATACTTGCTATGTGCATTCCAGCAGGTATTTGGTTTACTTCAAATTGACCATCGTTATTTGTTATTCCTCCAGTAATTAAATTGTTTTTAGAGTCCTTAATAATTATATTTACATAAGGTAAGGGTTGGTTTAAAGTTACGTCTAATACAGTACCAGTAACAGTTCCAATTTTAGGTTTGACATTAGATTGGTTTTGAGATTGCATGCTAAAGGCTACCAATAGACATACGATGGTGAATAGTTTTTTCATTGTTTTGATTGATTATTTGATTGATGTTTGGTTATGCTATAAAGACGTCACAATTGTCAATCTGTTACTGTAAAAAAGCGTTTTATTAAAACTTTAACATTTATGAATAAAAAAACATTGGTTCTAGGGGCTTCCTTAAAACTTGATAGATATAGCAACATTGCATTACGTAAATTGGTTAATTATAACCATAGTACAGTTGCTTTTGGGATGAAAGCAGGTCAAGTGGAAGGTGTAACTATTGAAACTAAATTACAACAATATCAAGATTTAGATACAGTAACGTTATATCTTAATCCGATACGTCAAAAAGAATATTATGATTATATAATTGGTTTAAATCCAAAGCGAGTGATTTTTAATCCAGGAACAGAAAACCCTGAATTGTATCAATTATTAACCGCTAATGGTATAGATTATGAGGTTGCTTGTACTTTAGTATTACTATCTACAAATCAGTATTAGATGTCGCTTTCGCGGAAATTAAATACAGACCTAAACATGTTATTAGTCCGTTTAACGGAAGGATTTCCCAATGGAAAGCATATTGTCCAATAAAACTATCCGGAAAGTTTCCAGGTAGTTCTGTAATGATATAAGTAATTATAATTGAAGCTAAGCCAACAATCCATGCAAATTGATCTTTAATACTACGTTTGCTAAGTATACCAAATGTAAATAAACCTAATAATGGACCATAAGTAAAGGTAGCAAACTTAAATAAGTTGTTTACAACGCTACCTTCAAGTTCATTAAAAATAACAACTACAATTATCAAAAGTAGGGATACACCAATATGTACTTTTTTACGTAAAGGTTTTTGTTCTGTTTTAGGTAGTTTTTCAATATTTAAAAAATCTACAGAAAAGGAAGTTGTTAAGGATGTTAAAGCACTATCTGCACTGCTATAAGCAGCAGCAATTAGTCCAATTAAAAAAGTGATTTGTAACCCAAGACCTAAACCTTGATTCATGGCTATTTCTGGAAATAACAAATCCGTACGTGTTTTGCCATCAACAATAGGAATTGAAACACCAAACTGCTCGGCATAAATAAATAGTAATGCACCTAACGATAAAAATATAATATTTACAAACACCAATAAAATAGACATGCTAAACATGTTTTTTTTAGCATCCGAAGGGGTTTTACAAGTTAAGTTTTTTTGCATCATGTCTTGGTCTAAACCAGTCATTGCAATGGTTATAAAAATACCACCAATAAAATATTTCCAGAAGTATATTTTACTATTAACGTCATCAAAAAATAGCACTTGACTTTTTGCAGCAAAAGCCTCTTGATTAAAAATGGTTGTAATAGACCAATCAAGTTTATTTACAATTAAAACAATAGCAACAATAACACAAGTTAACATAGCTAATGTTTGTAATGTGTCTGTCCAAACAATAGTTTTAATACCACCACGATTAGTATATAACCAGATTAGTAATATAGAGATTACAACGGTTAACCAAAACGGAACGCCTAATGCTTCAAAAACTATATATTGCATTGCTAAAGCGACTAAAAACAGTCTGAAAGCAGCACCTGTAACTCGTGATAGTAAAAAGAAAAAAGCGCCTGTTTTGTAACTGGTAGTACCAAAACGTTGTTCTAAATATTGGTAAATAGACGTTACATTTAGTTTGTAGTATAATGGCAGTAATACTAATAGAACAATTAAATAGCCTACAAAAAAACCAAGTACACCTTGCATGTAAGCAAACTGTTGACCTTCAATTAAACCAGGAACAGATATAAATGTAACACCAGATAATGAGGCTCCAATCATACCAAAAGCAACAACATACCAAGGTGATTGTTTATTGCCTTTAAAAAACACATCGTTAGAATCGTCTTTACCAGTAAAATAAGAGATTAATATAAGCACACCAAAGTAAGCAGCTATTAATAAAAGGATCTGTATAGAAGTCATAGTTTTTATTTGTGAAGCCAAAATACAAAATTAGTATGTACAAGCTTTATTAAGATTTGTAAAACGTGTTTTAAACTTTTTGAGTGGATGATTAAAATAAATTCGAAATCTAGCATCAAATGCATTAATTTTGCAGCTTATGGAATTTTCATCAAAACTTCTTGAAAACGCAGTTAACGAGATCTCGCAATTACCAGGTATTGGTAAGCGTACCGCATTGCGTTTAGCCTTACATTTATTACGTCAACCCAAAGAGCATACTCATAATTTAAGTCATGCTTTATTAAATATGGTCAACGATTTAAAATTATGTAAATCTTGTAATAATATTAGTGATAACGATTTGTGCGACATTTGTGCTAACTCATTACGTAAGGACGATGTAATTTGTGTGGTTGAAGATATAAGAGATGTAATGGCTATAGAGAATACAGCATCTCATAAAGGTTTGTATCATGTATTAGGCGGAAAAATATCACCAATGGATGGAGTAGGACCACATGATTTAAATATAAATAGCTTGGTTCAAAAAGTAAAAGAAGGTAAAGTAAAAGAGCTTATTTTTGCTTTAAGTCCAACTATGGAAGGAGATACAACCAATTTTTATATCTATAAACAAATCAAAGATTATAGCATTCAAACCTCTACAATAGCAAGAGGAATCTCTGTTGGAGACGAGCTAGAGTACGCAGACGAAATTACTTTAGGACGTAGTATCTTAAACCGTATTCCGTTTGAATCTTCATTAAAATTATAAGCCATTAATGAAGCTATCCGTAATTATCTTAAATTATAATGTACGTCATTTTCTAGAGTTATGTTTACAAAGTGTTGAAGCAGCAATAACAAGCCTAGATGCCGAAATAATTGTAGTAGACAATAACTCTCAGGACAATAGTTGTGCAATGGTATTGCAAAAGTTTCCGGAAGTAAAACTCATTCAGAACAATCAAAATTTTGGATTTTCAAAAGGAAATAATATTGGTGTGCAACAAGCTAAAGGAGAGTATCTATGTATTTTAAATCCAGATACAGTTGTTCCAGAAGACTGTTTTGAAGAGTTGTTTGATTTTTCAAAAATTAAAAATCAATTAGGTCTTTTTGCTTGTAGATTAATAGATGGAAGTGGTGGTTTTCTGCCAGAAAGTAAGCGTCATATTCCGACACCAAAAGTAGCTTTAAAAAAAATGATTGGTTTAGATAAAAGCTACTATGTAACTAGTATTAAACCCAACTCTACAGGTATTTCGCCAATTTTAGTTGGTGCTTTTATGATGGTCAAAAAAGCCTTGTATCAACAAGTAGGAGGCTTTGATGAAGACTATTTTATGTATGGTGAAGATATAGATTTATCCTACAAAATAACCAATTCTGGTTGTGACAATATGTATTATGGTCCAATAAAAGTGATTCATTTTAAAGGAGAAAGTACTTTAAAAGATGCTAATTATGCTAAACGCTTTTATGGAGCCATGCAAATTTTTTACAAAAAGCATTTCAAACGCAATATTTTGTTTGATAGTGTAGTTTGGTTAGGTATAAAAACCGTTAAAATTTTTAAAAATAACGCTTTCGCGGAAATAAAGCCAGCTGTAAATCATGTGTTGGTTTCCAACCGAAACTACGAAGCATTAAACGCTAAGTACAATAATACATTGCAAATTGTTTCAGATGTAGTACCATTTAAAAAAAACACACAAGTAATTTTAGATGCTAACTATTTAAGTTTTAAAACAATAATCGAAACACTTGCAAATTCTGAAAAAAATAAAAATATAACCTTTAGAATTATTCCAAAAAGTTCTAATTTTATGCTCGGAAGTGATTCCGCAAAAAGTAGAGGTGAAGTGCTTCACTTTTAAGATATTGCAAAATGATGCATAATAAGTAGTAAAAACGCTTATTATTTATTAATTTTGCAATTCAACACATTAAAAAGACTATTAGATTATTAATATGGCAAGATTTGAGCTTAAGTTACCAAAAATGGGAGAAAGCGTTGCAGAAGCAACAATTACTTCATGGTTAAAAGAAGTTGGAGATACTATTGAAGCAGATGAAGCAGTTTTAGAAATTGCAACAGACAAAGTAGATAGTGAAGTACCAAGTGAAGTTGATGGCGTTTTAGTAGAAATACTATTTAATGCTGACGATGTTGTACAAGTTGGTCAAACCATAGCAATTATTGAAACCGATGGTGATACTGCCTCAGCAACTGAAGCACCTAAAGCCGAAACTAAAACAGAAGCAACTCCTGTTGCTGCTAAAGAAGTAACAAAATCTGTAGAAACAGCTAAAGATAGTGTTGCGCCAATAACATCTAATGACGATCGTTTTTATTCGCCATTAGTAAAAAATATGGCAAAAGAAGAAGGTATTGCGCAATCAGAACTAGACGCAATATCTGGAACAGGAAAAGATGGTCGTGTCACTAAAAATGATATGATTGCTTATCTAAAAGACAGAGGTAATCAACCAGCTAAAGCTAAAGCAACACCAAGTGCGACTACAGCTAAGGCTACTGCTCCAGCACCAAAAGCAACTCCAATTGCTGCTTCAGGTGAAGATGAGATTATTGAGTTAACCAGAATGGGTAAGCTTATATCGCATCACATGGTACAATCTGTACAAACTAGTGCGCATGTGCAAAGTTTTATAGAAGCAGATGTTACAAATATTTGGAATTGGCGTAAAAAAGTTAAAGATGGTTTTGCAAAGCGTGAAGGGCAAAACTTAACGTTTACACCAATATTCATGGAAGCTATAGCAAAAGCGTTGCGTGACTTCCCGATGATGAATATTTCATTACAAGGTGATACAATCATAAAAAAGAAAAATATTAACCTTGGTATGGCTGCAGCTTTACCTGACGGTAATTTAATTGTACCTGTAATTAAAAATGCAGATCAATTAAACCTAGTTGGTATGACAAAGCAAGTTAATGACTTAGCTGGACGTGCTAGAGAAGGTAAATTAGCACCAGATGATATACAAGGCGGAACGTACACTGTAACCAATGTAGGTACGTTTGGAAGTATTATGGGTACGCCAATTATTAATCAACCTCAAGTAGGTATTCTAGCTTTAGGAGCAATACGTAAAGTGCCTGCTGTAATCGAAACTCCAGAAGGTGATTTTATCGGAATCCGTTACAAAATGTATCTATCACACAGTTACGATCATAGAGTTGTAAATGGTGCATTAGGTGGACAATTTGTTAAGGCTGTTAAAGATTATTTAGAAGCTTGGGATAAAAACAGAGAAATCTAAATAACAAAACGTTATATATTAAAAAAGCACAATCTTAGGATTGTGCTTTTTTGTGATTTAAACTTTAATTAAATGCCTCACGTAAGCATTTTATAAAATCGTCTAAAGACCCAATGTCATTATATAATTGGTTTTCAATTTTTAAAATAGGAATTTTATTAAAATTACTTTTAGGTTTAATCGCTTTAAATTCTTTAATTATTCTATTGTAATTTGTGGTGTCTTTATCTAAATTATATTCCTTGTAATTAATTTTGTTTAAATAGTAAGAAATTATTTTTTTGTAGATTTTAATTTATTTATTTCAAGACTTAGTTCAGTATTTTTATTTATTAGTGTTTTGTTTGAATTTAGCATAATATTATTTTTTTTGTATAAAGCTAAAGTTAATAGTGAAAATATGGTTATTAAGGCAATAGTTAAAATAGTTGTGATTTTTTCTAAGTATATTGATCTTTTATTTATGATTGGTGTATTATTTTCAATTTCATTAATTGTAACGTTTTTTAAACCTGTTATTTTTCCTAAATATTCAAATTCTGGAGTTGTTTCTTTTGGATGAATGGTATAGATTTTTAATTGAAAAAATTCATTTTCATCTATAATTTTTTTATTTAAGATAATTTTATTGTTTGATATGTCATTTATTATGTCATTGAAATAAGAGTCACTTGATGTTGTTATTTCAGGAGTTTTTATTAAGTCTGCATTCTTTATTTTTACGCCAAAAGGTATATTTAAATCATAATCATTAGATAGTATGCTTTTATTACCTGTGTTTTTTACTTCAATAATTGTTAGTGATATATTTTTTTCTTGTTCAAGAAAATTAATTGAGTCATATTTAATAGAAAGTTTTGATATATTTTCGTTAATATCTATTAGCGGTGTATTTGTTAATATGTTAAATTCTAATTTTGATTCTTTAATATTAATAAAATTAGAAAATATAAAATAAAAAACACCTAGTAAAATAGCAATAATTGTAAGTGTTCTTGATATTATATCCCATGTGATTTTCTTTTTCATCTCTCTTAGATATTTTTAAAGTATAGTCGTAAGATAGGTCATTATTGTTAATTAAATGCCTCACGTAAGCATTTTATAAAATCGTCTAAAGACCCAATGTCATTATATAATTTGTTTTCGATTTTTAAAATAGGAATTTTATTAAAATCGCTTTTAGGTTTAATCGCTTTAAATTCTTTAATTACTCTATTGTAATTAGTGGTGTCTTTATCTAGGTTATATTCCGTATAATTAATTTTATTTTTAGTTAAAATATGTTTAGCATCAGGACATATTAAACAGTCGTTTTTAGTGTAAATTACAACGTTTTTATTGTGTATTTCTTTGTCTAGTTTAAAGTCTATTATTTCATGATTATTATCAACTTCTAAAGCATAAGAGACTTCATTTACAACCAAAATGTAGGTGTATTTTCCAGGTTTACCATTAAGTTTCACCATAGTTAAAACTTTCTTCTTGCTTTTTCCTGCTATGGTTTGTAAAATTGGGCGTTCACTACTACGTCTAAAATCGTTTGTTTCAATTTTTAAAAAAATATCGTAGGATATAGAGTCTGTGTTTTCAATAAAGATCTCGTAACGCTTTCCAGTAATTTTTTCAGATAACTTTACATGTTTATGATTGTTTTGCGCTAAAGTAGTTAGTGATACTAATGTTATAAGTATTAGAGTTAGGTTTCTTATCATTTTAAGAGGTTTACAAAGTAAAAGTAACAGATTAAAATTATATTTGCATAAACCATACCATAATATTTATGTCTTTAAACTTAACAAAACCAATTTGCTTTTTTGATTTAGAAACCACAGGAATTAACATTACCTCAGATAGGGTTGTAGAGATTTCTATTTTAAAAGTGTTTCCTAATGGTAATAAAGAAAGTAAAACTTGGTTAGTCAATCCAGAAATGCCAATACCAGCTGAGGTATCTGCAATTCATGGTGTAACTGATGAAAGGGTTGCAAACGAGCCAACATTTAAACAATTAGCACCAGAAATTAATGCTATGATTAAGGATGCAGATTTAGCAGGATTTAATTCTAATAGATTTGATATTCCGCTTTTAGCAGAAGAAATGTTACGTGCAGATTTAGATTTTGACATGAAAGGTCGTGTTGCTGTGGATGTACAAACTATTTTTCATAAAATGGAACAACGTACATTAAGTGCAGCTTACAAATTCTACTGTGATAAAAGTTTAGAAAATGCTCATACAGCCGAAGCTGATACTTTAGCAACTTACGAGGTTTTAAAAGCACAAGTAGAACGTTATGACGAGCTTGAAAATGACACTAAGTTTTTAGCCGAGTTTAGTTCGCGCCGACGTTTTGCGGATTTTGCTGGTTTTATTAGCTTTAATAAAGAAGATCAAGAAGTGTTTTCTTTTGGAAAACATAAAGGAAAACTAGTTACAGAAGTTTTAGATAAAGAACCTGGTTACTTTGGATGGTTGTTAAATGCAGACTTTCCTTTGTATACCAAAAAAGTTTTAACAGCAATTAAGTTAAGAGCTTTAAATAATAAGTTTTAATTTGGTTTACATATTTTAAGAGATAATTAAAAACAGTGTTTTAAATATATAAGTATATGAAATTAATTTGCATAGGTCGCAATTACACAGACCATATCAAAGAGTTAGAAAACGAAAAACCTACAGATCCAGTAGTGTTTATTAAATCTGATAATGCTATACTTTTAAAAAAACAACCGTTTTTTATTCCCGATTTCTCAAACGAAATTCATTACGAATTAGAAGTTTTGGTAAAAATTAATAAGTTAGGAAAGCACATTGATAAAAAATTTGCTCACAAATATTATGATCAATTAAGTGTCGGAATAGATTTTACTGCTCGCGATTTACAAAAAAACTAAAAGACAAAGGTTTACCTTGGGAAAAAGCTAAATCCTTTGATGGAGCAGCAGTAGTAGGACAGTGGATTGATAAAACAGAAGTAGCGCATGTCGACAACCTAAATTTTAGATTAGAAAAAAATGAAACTGTGGTACAAACCGCAAATACTAATTTAATGTTGTGGAAAATAGACGAATTAATAGAATATGTCTCTAAATATTTTACTTTAAAGATTGGAGATATTATATTTACAGGCACACCTGCAGGAGTTGGCAAGGTCGTTGCTAATGATAAATTAAAAGGATTTCTTGAAGATAGAGAGTTATTTTCAATAACAGTAAAATAAATGGAACAGCACTACAAATTACACAGAATAAAAGAGTTAGCAGATAACGATCAAGATTTTATATTAGCCTTAGCTGCAACATTTATAGAGGAAGTACCAGGAGATGCAAAAGTGCTAGAAATAGCAGTTAACAATGAAAATTATTTGCTAGCCTATCAAACTGCTCATAAAATGAAACCTACCGTAGATTTATTTGAGCTTGGTGTATTAGATGACCTGATTGAAGTTCAAGATTGGGGTAAGTTTGAGCAAAAAGATAAAGATATTTCTGAAAAACTACAAATCGTTTTAGATGCAGTAGATAGAACAACTAAAGAAATAATACAAGATTTTAAATTGTAATGCAAGCCGAAATAATTACAATAGGTGACGAGATACTTATTGGTCAAATCATAGATACCAATTCCGCATTTATAGGTAAAGCCTTAAATTCAATTGGTGTATCCGTGTATCAAATCACCTCTATTCAGGATGAAAAACAGCACTTGCTTAAAGCTTTTGCTGAAGCAGAAGAGAATGCTGATATCATCATCATTACAGGAGGTTTAGGGCCAACTAAAGACGATATAACAAAACATACATTAACAGAGTATTTTAATGATGTTTTAGTTCAAGATAATCAAGTTTTAGAACACGTAGAACACTTGTTTAAAAACTATATCAATCAACCCATTTCAGATCTTAATAAACAACAAGCGTTAGTACCATCTAAAGCTAAAGTGTTAAACAATCGTTTTGGGACAGCACCAGGAATGTGGTTGGAAAAAGGCAATAAAACGTTTATATCACTTCCAGGTGTGCCTTATGAGATGAAAGCTTTAATTGATAATGAAGTCTTACCAAATTTAGCCGACAAATACAAAAGACCATTTATTTTACATAAGACTATTTTAACTTATGGTTTAGGTGAAAGTGTTGTAGCAGAACGTATTGAAGCTATCGAAGATGCATTACCAAAACATATAAAGTTGGCCTATCTGCCAACATTAGGTGCAGTTAGATTAAGATTATCTGGTAAAGGTGAAGACGAAGCGGTTTTAGCTAAAGATATAGAGACACAAGTTGAAAAAATATTACCGTTAATTCAAGATATATTTGTTGGTTTTCAAGATAATAATGAAGGTTTAGAGCTCATAATTGCTAAACAATTAGCCAAAATGGGAAAAACTTTGGCTTTAGCCGAAAGTTGTACAGGTGGAAAATTATCAGAAAAATTTACATCTCATTCTGGAGCATCAGCATTTTATAAAGGAGCAGTTGTTAGTTATGCTACACAAACAAAAATTGATGTTTTAGACGTTTCTGAAACATTAATTAATCAGTATTCTGTAGTAAGTGAGCAAGTTGCTAAAGCTATGGCAGCTAATGTTAGACAAAAATTAAAATCTGATTTTGCAATTGCTACTACCGGAAATGCAGGACCAACAAAAGGCGATAGTGATGCAGAAGTAGGTACGGTTTTTATAGCTATAGCGACAAAAAACAAGGTTGAAGCTTTTGAATTTAAGATGGGAAACCACAGAGAACGCGTTATAAATAAAACCGTAAATAAAGCTTTAGAATTGTTTCAAAAAGAAATTTTTGAAAATTAATTACAAACATATTGTCAGATAGTAAAAAATTAGTATATTTGCACCTCGATTTTTAATAACATATTTTAAAGATATATAGTAATGTCAAGAGTTTGTGAACTTACAGGAAAGAAGGCAATGGTTGGAAACAACGTGTCTCACGCAAAGAATAGAACTAAGCGTACATTTGATGCTAATTTAATTAAAAAACGTTTTTATATTCCTGAAGAAGATCAGTGGATTACTTTAAAGATATCTACATCAGCGTTAAAAACAATTAATAAAATCGGTATCTCAGCTGCTTTGAAAAGAGCTAGAGCTAACGGATTTGTAAAATAATTACCCAAAAGGTAAAAATAATAATTATTATGGCAAAGAAAGGTAATAGAGTACAAGTAATATTAGAGTGCACTGAGCACAAAGAGTCTGGAAAGCCAGGAACGTCTCGTTATATTACAACGAAGAACAAAAAGAATACACCTGATAGAATGGAAATTAAAAAATTCAACCCTATCTTGAAGAAAATGACTGTTCATAAAGAAATTAAATAATATTCTTTATTTATTAAAGAAATAAAAAATATACAGAAATGGCAAAAAAATCAGTAGCATCATTACAGACAGGATCAAAAAGATTATCTAAAGCTATAAAAATGGTTAAGTCTCCAAAAACAGGAGCTTACATGTTTGTAGAGTCTATTATGGCACCAGAATTAGTAAAAGATTTCTTAAACAAGAAATAAGGTTTACTTCTTAAAAAGTATTATTAAGCTGCTTTCCTACAGGAAGTGGCTTTTTTGTTTTTAAAATATTACGTTTCTTTACACTCATAAAACTATGACAATGTAGCAGTAATTAAAATTAGGCTTCATAATTGTTATAAATCAACCAAACCAAATAATAAAAAACAGATGAGTTTTTTTAAAAAAATATTTTCTTCAGAAAAAAAGAAACCCTAGATAAAGGATTAGAAAAATCAAGTACAAGCTTTTTAGGCAAGCTTAGTAAAGCTGTTGCTGGTAAATCTAAAGTAGATGATACTGTTTTAGATAACCTAGAAGAGGTTTTAGTGTCTAGTGATGTTGGTGTAAATACAACTTTAAAAATTATTGATCGTATTGAAGCTAGAGTAGCTAAAGATAAATACTTAGGTACTGACGAGCTAAATAAGATATTAAGAGAAGAGATTGCTGGATTATTATCAGAAACAAATTCTGGTGAAGATACAGAGTATAAAGTGCCTGTTTTACCAAAACAAGCAGATGGAGCCAAAACACCATATGTTTTAATGGTAGTAGGTGTTAATGGTGTTGGTAAAACTACAACAATCGGAAAGTTAGCATACCAATTTAAAAAACAAGGATTAAAAGTTGTCCTAGGTGCAGCAGATACTTTTAGAGCAGCAGCTATAGATCAATTACAGGTTTGGGCTGATCGTGTAGATGTACCAATGGTACGTCAAGATATGGGAAGTGATCCTGCTTCTGTTGCATTTGATGCTTTACAGTCTGGTGTTAACCAAGATGCAGATGTTATTATAATTGACACAGCTGGTCGTTTACATAATAAAGTTAATTTAATGAATGAGTTAACTAAAGTGAAACGTGTCATGCAAAAAGTTGTCGGTGACGCTCCACATGATGTGTTATTAGTTTTAGATGGTAGTACAGGTCAAAATGCTTTTGAGCAAGCCAAGCAATTTACTGCTGCAACAGAGGTAACTAGCCTTGCAGTTACTAAATTAGATGGTACAGCTAAAGGTGGTGTTGTAATTGGTATTAGTGATCAATTTCAAATTCCTGTAAAATATATTGGTGTTGGAGAAGGTATTGAGGATTTACAAGTCTTTAACAAATTTGAATTTGTAGATTCATTTTTAAATAAGCATGACTTTTAATTCTGATCGAATTTTTAGGATAATTACCGTATTTATAATACTTTATTTGTTAGTAGTAATTGGTAGTAATGTGGTTTTTGCTATAAGTTATTTCTTACAAACAAAAAACCCATTAATTCCAGAAGAATTAATTTACTATTCACTTTTTCCTTTGATATTTTTAATACCAGTTTTTACATTTTGTATTTGGTATTGTTGGAAAAGTCAATTTAAAGAAACACTTAATAAGTTCATAATTACTTTGATTTTTGCAATTTGTTTATTCTATTTTTTCTGCCCTAATATTATATTTGATGGACTATATAGTGTTAACCCTTATGGAGTATAAATTTATTAATTAAATACGTTATTTAATTTTTCCCAAAGCTCATTGTCATAATTTGATAAAGCAAAATTTGAAGCGTCAGCTGCTTCTCCCATTCTTACAATAACCAAATCTTTACTTGGTATAATGTATAGTTTTTGGTCATTTTTACCCAAAGCACAGTACATATCACTTGGTCCATTAGGAATTAATTCACCTGAAAACTCAAACTGAGTTTGGGGTAAATGAAAACTTGATTCCCCATTTAACCACCATAAATAACCATAAGATTTATTAATGTTTTGTGATGTGTCTGTTGCTTCATTTAAAAAAGATTCTGACACAATTTGTGTGTTGTCCCATTGTCCATTGGCATATATCATTAATCCAAATCTAGCCATACTTCGTGTATTACTCCAATACACGCTTAAGTCATCCAGATTAAACCAACTACCTGACATACCAATTTTATTTTTTAAGTTTTCATCAAAATAATCAGACCAACTATGATTACTAACTGTAGCAATAACATCTTGTAATTTAACGTATACATTGTGGTATGCCCAACGACTATTAGCGTCTGCAACAAATTGTAAGTTTTCTGGTGCAACACTATCACCTAAAGTATCATCTAATCCTGAGGTCATAGATAATAAATTAGTACAAGTAATTAAATTTTCTTTATCAATTGTAATATTAGTCCAACCTGCGCCTAAATAATCGGATACTTTATTGTTAATATCTAACAATCCTTGGTCTTGAGCAATACCAGTAAGAGTTGTAGTTATTGTTTTTCCTGCACTTGCCCAATACCATCCTGAAGTTTCGGTATGATCATTAAAATAAGCTTCCCAAGCCATTTTTCCTTTATGTAAAATTATAAATGACTTTGTGTTTGAATTATTTAAAAAATCTGATAGTTCAGTCAATGCAGACGTATTCCATTGTAAATCTACTGGATTTACAGTGTCCCAATTTTCCGAGTTTAAAGGAGGGAAATATATAGATTCTGTTTCTTCAATTTCATTTAAAACAGTTTCATCTTCAGAAGTACAACTTAAACTAATGAAAATTAGTAAACTAAGTGTTAAATAGGTTAATCTCATAGTATTAGTTTTCTTTTTTACTAATATAAATCAAAATGTTTTAATATCAGTTATTTTAAAATTAGATAGTATCTTTGCAGTCCAAATTTGAGGTATGAGAACAAAGTCACTTAAAAAGAACAAAATCAACGTAATAACTTTAGGTTGTAGTAAAAATGTTTACGATAGCGAAGTCCTAATGGGACAATTAAAAGCTAACGGAAAAGAAGTTGTGCATGAGGAAGAAGGTAACGTAGTAGTGATTAATACTTGTGGCTTTATTAATAATGCCAAAGAAGAAAGTGTGAACACTATTTTAGAGTACATGCAAAAAAAGGAAGAAGGTGAAGTAGATAAGGTATTTGTTACAGGTTGTTTAAGTGAAAGATATAAGCCAGATTTACAAAAAGATATTCCTAATGTTGATCAATATTTTGGAACTACAGAATTACCAGGTTTATTAAAAGCATTGGGTGCAGATTATAAACATGAGTTAATTGGAGAACGTCTTACTACGACACCTAAAAATTATGCTTATCTTAAAATTGCCGAAGGTTGTGATAGACCTTGTAGTTTTTGTGCAATACCATTAATGAGAGGTAAGCACAAGTCTACGCCTATTGAAAACTTAGTGACTGAAGCTGAAAAATTAGCAGCCAATGGAGTTAAAGAGTTAATTTTAATAGCTCAAGATTTAACGTATTATGGTTTAGATTTATACAAAAAACGAAACTTAGCAGAGTTGTTAGAAAACCTAGTTAAGGTTGAAGGTATAGAGTGGATTAGACTACATTATGCTTTTCCTACTGGTTTCCCGATGGATGTTTTAGATTTAATGAAGCGTGAACCTAAAATTTGTAATTACCTTGATATACCATTACAACACATTAGTGATGATTTATTAAAGAGTATGCGTCGTGGTACAACCAAAGCTAAAACGACAAATTTAATAGAGCAGTTTAGAGCTAAAGTACCAGAAATGACTATCAGAACGACATTAATTGTTGGATATCCAGGTGAAACAGAAGCTCATTTTCAAGAATTAAAACAATGGGTAAAAGACATGCGTTTTGAACGTTTAGGTTGTTTTACTTACTCTCATGAAGAAAATACACATGCTTATAATCTTGAAGATGACGTTCCTCAAGAAGTTAAGCAAGATCGCGCAAATCAAATAATGGAAGTACAATCTCAAATATCTTGGGAATTGAATCAGGAAAAAATTGGGGATACTTTTAGAGTTGTTATAGATCGTAAAGAAGGAAACTATTTTGTTGGTCGTACAGAATTTGATAGTCCAGATGTTGATAATGAAGTATTAATTGATGCTACAGAAACGTATTTAAAAACTGGAGAGTATTATACGATTAAAGTTACTGAAGCTGAAGATTTTGATCTTTACGGTGAAATCGTAAAGTAAAAACAACCTAAGCTTTTTAATTAGTTTGGATACTAAGTACAAAAAAGTATATTTACAAAAATAAAAAATAAAAAAATGAATAAACCAATTTTTAAATCCCTTTTACTGACTTGCTTTTTAGTATTAACTGCATGTGGAGGAGGTGGTCCTGAAGGAGCTACAATTAACTTTTTAGAAGCTATGTATTCTGGAGATTTTACAACTGCTAAAGAATATGCGACTACAGACACAAAATCTATGTTAACAATGTTAGAGTCATTTGGAGCAAAAGATCAATTTGCTGATAAAATGAAAGAAACAGATATTGATTTTGAAGTTGTAGACACTAAAATTGATGGTGACAAAGCGGTTTGTACTGTTAAAATGTCAAGTAGTAAAGAAGAAAAAGATCAAGACATGCCAATTAACCTTGAAAAACAAGACGGAAAATGGTTGGTAAGTATGGATAAAGAGTCTATGAATAAAGAAGGAATGGGTAACCAAAATAAAGAAACAGGAAACCCAAACATGGATTCAGATTACGAAGAGGATGATGTTGAAGTTGAAACTGAAGACTAACATAAATGCTTAAAATTACTATTAAAATAGGATTAGTTTTAATCTTAGTTTTTTTAGCTTATAAATTTTTAAAAGACGATTCAAACAAACCGTATGAATCGTCTTTTTTGTATAAGTTATCTTCAGCTGAAAAATCAAAACTACAAGATGGTGACATCATTTTGCGTCGTGGTTATGGACTAGTAAGTACTATGATTTTAAAAATGATGGACGAAGATTATGATGTTACACATTTAGGTATGGTCGTTACTGAAAACGATACCTTAAAAATTGCACACGCTTTGTCAAGTAGTGTGTCAAATCAAGATGGTTTACGTTTGCAAGCAATAGACTCTTTTGTACATAATTCTCATGATAATACAATTTTAGTTACTAGGTTAAAAAACATAGACTCGGTAAAACAAAAAAATATTGTTAAGCAAATAGCGTATTACAAGAAAAAAATCTACCCTTTGATCATAGCTTTAACTATAAAGACAGTACAGAGCATTACTGTTCTGAGTTAATCTGGCGAATTTACGAGCATAATTTAAATATACTAAAAGTTTCAGACACCTTGACGGATGAACAAAAATATAACACACTTAATACTTTTTACGATACTAATTATTTTGATATAATTATAAATCACCAACAGTAAAATTAACTCTGTTTAAGTGTTTTGTTAATCTTTTTTATAGCATTTTCAATAGATTTTTCAGGTTCGATAATATTATATTCTCCCCAAAAATCTGGATCAGAAAACCCAGAAGCTTCATCTTGTAAAATACTATTTCGTCTTAGGTTTTTAGATTCTTTTTTATAAACTAAAGGTTTACCAATAGACCAATCCGTAATAGCCATTTCACTATTTAAGGTGTATTTGCTGTTAAACCATCTTTTATCCCAATTAACTTTAAAGGTCAATAGTATATTACTATAACCAAAGTACCATTTACCGTCTTTGGTTCTGTAATTAACTCTATAAGACGCTTCTGTAGGGTAAACAGTTGCTTTATTTGGTTTTTTACGTACAAACATTTTAGAGGCTTCTTCTCGGTTTTCTACATTTAAATTATATACAGCACTAGTTAAAGCAAAAGTGTTTGCATCAATGTATAATTTACCAGCATATTTAGGTCTTAAGATTTCTTTTTTTTGTTTAAAATTAACAACATAGACAAGTCGATTATCTATTTGTGTTGATCTGTCAAATGTAAAATCATATTCAAGTAAATCATTACTTGCAAAAATATATTTAGGGTATTTAACCATATCAGTAAACAAACTGCTAAAAGGTCCTCCTTGTAACTTTAAGGCAATAGTATCCAATCTAGCATAATTAACCTTTTTTCTAGCTTTTATTAATTTTACACCATCATTTCTTGAGTTATCGTAGGCTTGTTTGTTAATATTAACCACAGCTTCAGAGAGTGAAGCATTTCGGTTTCTTTTTTTATGGTTTCTCTGTAAAACCCAGTCATACTAACAGATTGGTTAAGGTAATTGTCGCCTTTTAATTCTAACATTTTTTTGACTAAAGTAATGGCATCTTTAGGTGTATTGATATCTACTTGCGCTAAAACTGTAGCAGCTTGATTTAGTTGTATTGTAGGATTAATTTTTAACTGTTGTAACGGTATTTCAGATTTTTGATAGCCTAAATAAGTCACAATTAGTGTTTCGTTTAATAAATCATTAGGAACTTTAATTAGATATTCTCCATCACTATTAGAAATAGTACTAATGTTGGAATTTGTAATAATAATATCTGCTAAAGCTAAAGGGGTATTGGTCTTTTTGTCAATAATTTGACCTTTAAATTCTTGTATGTTTTGGCTTAACGCTAATACTGTAGATCCAAATAAATAAAGTCCAATAAATAATTTAATGTTGTTAAGTAATTTCTTTTTCATAGTAATTTTATAACATTGTTAATGTTATAAAATTACTTAAAAACCTACAGTTTTATATAAGTTTTTATGTTAATTTTAAGACATAGTAAAGGTTAAACTGTCTTATCTTTACGACAGATTTTTTGTAATTATGCCAACAGACTGTATACCATTTAAAAACACAGGATATTTTTCTAAATTAATATGTGATTATTTATCCGAAGCAGAAACGCTTAAGCCTTTTTATAATAACTTTCCTAAGCTTCAAAATTTTGAAGCGCAAATACAAGCAAAGCAGCAAGAGTTTACTAATCAATCAAGAACGGTTTTAGTTAATGCGTTACAACAGCAATATCAATATTTTGAGACCTCAGAACTTACTGATACTAATATCGCATTATTAGCAGATGCTAAGACTTTTACCATTACAACTGGTCATCAACTTAATTTATTTACAGGACCACTATATTTTTTACACAAAATAATATCTACTATTAATTTAACTAAACAGTTAAAACTAGAATATCCGGAATATAATTTTGTACCAATATATTGGATGGCTTCAGAGGATCATGATTTTGAAGAAATCAATTATTTTAATTTTAAAGGAAAAAAATACGTTGGAACAAAGAGGCAAGTGGTGCAGTTGGTGAATTAGACACAAAGGGTCTGCAAGAAGTTTTTGAAACGTTTTCAAAAGAATTAGGTATTGGTAACAACGCCAAACAATTAAGACAATTATTTGAAAACGCTTATCTTAAACATAGTAACTTAGCACAAGCAACATTATATCTTGCCAACGCATTGTTTACAGAGCATGGTTTAGTAATTATTGATGCTAACACTAAGGCTTTAAAACAGTTATTTATACCTCAAATAAAAACAGAGTTATTTAATAACACGTCATTTAATGCAGTAACAAAAACATCTAAGCAATTAAGTCTAGTATCTGACAGTTATAATATACAAGTCAACCCAAGAGAGATTAACTTATTTTATATAACTAAAAATGTGAGAGAGCGTATTGTTTTTGAAAACGATACATATAAAGTTTTAAACACAGCAATAGCTTGGAGTAAAACAGAGTTAGAAGACGAAGTTGAAAACTTCCCTGAGCGTTTTAGTCCAAACGTCATCATGCGACCATTATATCAAGAAGTTATCTTGCCTAATTTATGTTACATAGGTGGAGGTGGTGAGTTAGCGTATTGGTTTCAACTTAAAGCAAATTTTGAAGCCAATAATGTGGTGTTTCCAATATTATTACTTCGTAATTCAGTATTAATAAAAACAAAACAACAAGCTCAAAAACTAGATAAACTTAATATTTCTAATCAAGATTTATTTTTAAAACGCGATAGTTTCATCAATAAAAAAGTTAGAGAAATATCAAATATAGATATCGATTTTTCAAAGCAAATTCAACATCTTAAAACTCAGTTTAAAGATTTGTATGATTTAGCTAATTTAACAGATAAATCTTTTGTAGGTGCAGTCGCTTCACAAGAAAAAAAGCAAATTAAAGGATTACAGCATTTAGAAAAACGTTTGCTTACAGCTCAAAAACGAAAACTTAAAGATCAAGTACAACGTATGACGGATTTACAATATCAATTGTTTCCTAATTATAGTTTGCAAGAGCGAAACACCAATTTTTCTGAATTATATTTAGAATTTGGTGACCAATTAATACCTCAATTAATTAAAAATTTAAAACCTTTGCAAGGAGAATTTTTAATAGTTGAATTGTAAGCCATGCATAAAATAGATTTAGATTTAGTTGAAATGACGCTAGACGTCATGAAATATACTATTGATCGTATTTCCAAAACCGAAGACGTTATTGGTAAACCACAAAAAGCAGCAACACTAAAAGCTTTAGTTGGTGATACCGTTACAGATAAAGGAATTGGTGGAGAAACAGCATTTAATCTATGGAAGCAACATTTAATGCATGCTAATGTAAAAATAGATCATCCACGTCATTTAGCATTTGTACCAGCATCTCCAACCAGAGCTTCTATTTTATTTGATTTAGTGACTTCTGCCTCAAGTATTCATGGCGCGTATTGGATGGAAGGAGCTGGAGGGATTTTTTGCGAAAACGAAGCCATGAAATGGATTGTATCCTTAACAGGTTTGCCTGAAGGTGCATTTGGAGTATTTACAAGTGGTGGTACAGCAGCAAATTTATCTGCAATTGTAACAGCAAGAGAATATTGGCGAAGTTTAAACGATCAAAATAAATCCGAAAAAGGTTTGATAATAACCTCAATTGGAGCACATTCATCAATTAAAGCTATGGCTAAAGTAGTGGATGTTGATGTGTTATTAGTTGATACTGAAGACCGATTAAAAGGTAGTGCATTACAACAAACCTTAAACACGTTAACAGCTAATCAAAAACAACGTCTATTTGCTGTTGTAGCAACAGGAGGAACAACCAATGCAGGAATTATTGACGATTTAGAAGGTATTGCAACTATCTGTCAATCAGAAGGTTTGTGGTTTCATGTTGATGCTGCTTATGGAGGAGGAGCTTTAGCAGCAGATTCTGTTAGACATTTGTTTAACGGAATTGAAAAGGCGGATAGTATTACCATTGATCCACATAAGTGGATGTTTTCACCTTATGACTGTGGTGCTGTAATCTATAAACAACCAGAATTAGCAAAAAAAGCTCATGCGCAAGAAGGTTCTTATTTAGATATCTTTAAAGACGAAGGTGCACATGGTTTTAATCCTACAGATTATCAAATACAACTAACACGTCGTGTTAGAGGGTTGCCATTATGGTTTAGTTTGGCTACTCATGGTACCGATAGATATAAACAAGCAGTTGAAAGAGGTTTGGAATTAGCTACAATTTCTGGACAGTTAATTAAAGAGATGGATCATGTCGAGTTGGTTAGAGAGCCAAGCTTATCTTGTGTCTTATACAGACGTAAAGGTTGGACACCAAATGACTATAGAGATTGGACGTTTGCCAACCATGATAAAGGATTTGCTTTAGTAACACCTACAAAATGGAAAACAGGAGACACTTTTGAAACCGTTTCGCGTTTTTGCTTTATAAATCCAGACACTACAGAACAAGATATTAAGGCTATTTTAGAGTCTATGAAATAGTAAATTAAAATTGTTGAAAAAATAGTGTAAATTTCATATATCTTAAATAGTATTTTTCCGCACAATTACTATTTTTGTGCATGCAACACGACAAAGTACTTATTTTAGATTTCGGATCGCAATATACACAACTAATTGCGCGCAGAGTTAGAGAGCTTAACATCTATTCCGAAATACACCCTTTTAACAAACCACCAAAAAATGTAGACGACTACAAAGCAGTAATACTGTCTGGTAGCCCAATGTCTGTAAGATCTGAGGATGCTTTTCATCCAGATTTATCAGACATTAGAGGAAAAAAACCAATGTTAGCAGTCTGCTATGGTGCACAATATTTAGCACACTTTTCAGGAGGTGAAGTAGCAGAATCTAACACACGTGAATATGGACGTGCTAACTTAAGTTTTGTTCAAGATAACGAAGCCTTTTTAGAAGGTATTCAGGTTGGAAGTCAAGTATGGATGAGCCATAGTGACACCATTAAACAATTACCAGAAAATGGTAAATTATTAGCAAGTACACATGATGTACAAAATGCAGCTTATAAAATTGAAGGCGAAACAACTTATGCCATTCAGTTTCACCCAGAAGTGTATCACAGTTCAGACGGTAAACAATTGCTAGAAAACTTTTTAGTTAACATAGCTAATGTTAATCCAGATTGGACACCTAATGCATTTGTACAAGAAACCGTTGATGATCTACAAGCTAAATTAGGAGACGATAAAGTTGTCTTAGGATTATCAGGTGGTGTAGACAGTTCAGTAGCAGCAATGTTATTACACAAAGCAATAGGTGAAAACCTATATTGCATATTTGTAAATAACGGGTTATTACGTAAAAACGAATTTACAGATGTACTAGAACAGTACAAAGGGATGGGCTTAAATGTAAAAGGTGTAGATGCTTCGGCACGCTTTTTGGATGCATTAGCAGGATTGAGTGATCCAGAATTAAAACGTAAAGCTATTGGTAAAACGTTTATTGAGGTTTTTGATGACGAAGCTCATTTAATTCAAGACGTAAAATGGTTAGCACAAGGGACTATTTATCCTGATGTTATTGAAAGCGTAAGCGCAACAGGAGGACCAAGTGCAACAATTAAAAGTCACCATAATGTAGGCGGTTTACCTGACTACATGAAATTACAAATTGTAGAGCCTCTTCGTGCTTTATTTAAAGATGAAGTAAGACGTGTAGGTGCATCAATGGGTATGGATAAAGATTTATTAGGACGTCATCCTTTTCCTGGACCAGGTTTAGCAATCAGAATTTTAGGAGACATCACAGCCGAAAAAGTACAAATATTACAAGACGTAGATGCTGTATTTATAAATGGATTACGTGAGTCAGGATTATATGACAAAGTATGGCAAGCAGGAGCTATTTTACTACCAGTAAATAGTGTAGGAGTAATGGGAGACGAGCGTACCTATGAAAAATGTGTAGCCTTACGTGCAGTAGAAAGCACAGATGGTATGACAGCAGACTGGGTAAATTTACCTTACGAGTTTTTACAAAAAACAAGTAACGATATAATAAATAAAGTAAAAGGAGTTAATAGAGTAGTTTACGATATAAGTAGCAAACCACCAGCAACAATAGAGTGGGAATAAGATAACTTGATTAGGGTTAAAATAATTAGGGCGTTACCACAAGGGTCGCGTTTTACATTATATCTTTTTTTGCCATATATGGCAGCAAAAAAAGGATGCCATTACAACCGCTAACGCAGTTTGAAACGTATAAATAACATATGAGAAAATTAATATACATATTAAGTATAATTGTATTATTTGGCTGTGCTTCAGCAAAAGCGCAAAATTATAAAACGCACAAAGTACAAACAGGTGAAACTATAGAAGAGATTGCTACAAAATATAAAGTAACAAAATCTCAAATATATGCTTTAAATCCAGATGCAAGAAAGGAGTTAAAACCTAATGCTGTTTTAATAATTCCTAATGCTGCATTAGTACCCAATAGACCAACAGTCACAGAGGTTAAAACTTTAGAAGGTTTTAAAACACACAAAGTAAAGCGTAAAGAAACACTTTACAGTTTGTCTAAAAAGTATGACGTTGCACAAGAGGAAATTAAAAAGCACAATCCAGATTTATACTCAAACAGTTTACGTAAAGGAGACAAAATAAAAATTCCGATTTATAAAGTATCTAAAGAAGTTACTACTAAATCCTCTGTAACAAAATATACTGTAAAACCAAAAGAAGGAAAGTGGCGTATTGCTTACCAATATGGTATCACTGTTCAGGATTTAGAAGATTTAAATCCTGAAATGGCAGAGGTATTACAACCAGGAGATGTGGTAAATGTTCCAAATTTAGAAGTAGAAGATGTAAAAGTTGTTGATGAGAAATATAGCTATTATACAGTTTTACCAGCAGAAGGTTTTTATAGATTAAAAATAAAAACAGGATTAACTCAAGAGCAATTAGAGCAATTAAATCCTGATTTAGCAACAACAGGTTTAAAACCAGGTATGGTTTTAAAAGTGCCTTTTGACGCTAATATTACAGCTATTAATCAAGGATTAGATCCTTCAGTTGTGGCAGATTCGTTACTAGTGTCAGACTTAACAACACGTCAATTAGATTTAGCAACCAAGCATGTTGCTATAATGTTACCTTTTAAGTTAAATGAAGTTAATTCGGACTCAATCTATGATGCCAAAAAGATAATTAAGACAGATGCTTATGTTAATATGTCCTTGGATTTTTATTCAGGTGTTAAAATAGCTTTAGATAGTTTGTCTTCTTTAGGTGTTAATCTAAAAGTTGATGTTTATGATACCGAAAAAGAGAAAGTACAGTAAATTCAATAGTAAAATCAAGTGACTTTGATGATGTAGATGTAGTGATTGGACCAGTAGATTCAAAGTTATTTAATTCTGCTGCAGCAACATTAAAAAGTAAAAATATACCACTAGTTTCACCTATTACTAAAACAGTAAATCTAGGAGATAATGTATTTCAATCTAGACCATCAGAGACATTATTGAAAGAGAAATTATTAGAGTATTTTAAAGCAGATACTACCTCTCACTTTATAATTATTTCTGATATCAAAAATAAAGAAACTGCTACATCTCTTAAAAAGAGTTTTCCTAAGGCATCAATTGTTATGTCAAGAAAAGTGTACAAAACAGGAGCTGATGCTTATTATATTATGGATTCTGATATAGAAAGAAAACTTAAGACAGGTAAGAATGTAGTGTTTTTAGAAACAGCTAATGCAGGTTTTGTGTCTAATGTTTCAAGTGTTTTAAATTCACTAATAAAACCAACAAAACAAATTGTCTTAACAACAATAGATAAAACTAAAGCTTTTGAAGACGATGAGGTTAGTAACATGCATTTATCAAATTTAAACTTTACTTATGCCTCTATTAACAAGTCATTTAGTGAGAATGATAACAATAGTTTTGCTAAACGTTACAAGACGTTATATCATGAAACACCATCAACTTATGCAGTTAGAGGTTTTGATTTGACTATGGATATAGTGTTAAGATTGGTGACTTCAGAAGATTTGTATTTATCTGCAATTCAATCTCCTTTAACAACTTATGTGGAGAATAAGTTTGCTTATAAAAAAGAGTTGTTTGGTGGTTATTACAACAATACAGTTTACATTGTACAATACAAAGATTTAAGAATTGTTGAGGTAAAATAATAATTTTAGTCAATTTACGTTGATTACATATTGCGCCTATGATTAAATATGTTTTAGTAGTTGCCAGTTTTTTGCTATTACAAAATGATGTAATGGAAGAGTTATCTTGGAGTGAAGACTACAAATTAACTTGGTCAGACTTTAAAGGAAAACCTATAGCTGGTAATGATGCAGTAGCAGTGACTGCTTCAGGAATAACATTCAGCTATTCAATTCAAAGAGAAAATAAAATTATAAAAGGCTTTAAAACTATAGTTAAAGCCTTTTTTTATCCAGAACATTCTTGGTGTAAGTTGGATCAAGTAGATGATCATGTTTTAGTTCACGAACAATTGCATTTTGATATTACAGAATTACATGCAAGATTGTTTAGACAACGCATTTCTAAAATACAACCACATCGCACACTTCCACAAACTTTACAAACTCTCCATGAAACTATAGATGCCGAGTTAGCTGCTACGCAAAATAAGTATGATATTGAAAGCGAATACTCAATTAATTACGAAGGTCAAAAAAAATGGAAAGATAGTATTGCAAAGCAATTATTAGTTCTTTCAAAATTTAAATCTAAATAATAATGCAGCTTCAGCCTGATAAAGATTTTTTAATAAAATTGGCACATACTAAAATGCCTTTTGGAAAATATAAAGATAGATTTTTAATAAACCTTCCAGAACATTATGTTGTTTGGTATCGTAATAAAGGTTTTCCAAAAGGAAAATTAGGCGAAATGCTTGAGACCGTTTACACACTTAAAGTAAATGGATTAGAAGATTTGATTTGGAATATTAAGAAGCAATACCCTAGTAAATAAGATTTTAATTAATTTGATATGGCGAATTTTAAATTCCCCATATCAAATATTAGATAAAAGTAGTTTTTAAAAAAAGATTACAGTATTTATATTTTGAAGCTAATTATTGCTTGATAAATTTATGAGTTATCGATTTTTTATCAGCCAAACTAATAATATATATTCCGTTTACTAAGTCAGAAACATCTAGTTTTTGGTTATCTAAAACAGTAGTTTCTTTAACCAGTTGACCAATCATATTATATATTTTAACTTTTTCTTTGCTAGAGTTTTTTAATTGAATTGTTATGAAATCTGAAGTAGGATTTGGAAATATTGAAAAATTATTTAATTCAAAATCCTCAACTCCAAGTGTATTTAAAGTTACAGTTTGTAACAAATCATTGTAGCCTGTTGTAGCATCCCATAAACCTGAATTTGCAAACTGAATACTATAATCTGGATTAGTCGATATGGTTGTGTTGATGTCTGGTAGCCAAAGGTATAGTTGAAAAGCCCCAGTTACACCAATATTGAAAACTTGATTAATTGTAACTGTAGATTCCCATGTCCTAATATCCGAGTTTATTAAATAGGTAGTTATGTCATCTGTTGTCGTATTCTTTAATACCAAATAAGCATTTCTTTCTTTAAAAGGTCTGGCAAAACCAATATTGGTAATGTTTAAGGTTAAATCAATATCAGATCCCGATTGTGTTATTGATGACGAATTTAAAACAAATCGATACCCTAAGTTTTTAAGGATTTCATTGTATTCATTTGTATTTAATTGATTCCAGAAGTCTTGATGATAATCTCTGTTTAAAGTGGTCCAATTAGTCAAACCCATTTCGTAAATAGCATTAGCTCCAGTGGTTCTAAATCCGTTATCACAAGGGTTTAATCCATTGGTCTCTCCTGTCATTGGCAAATATTTAGTTTCATTAGACAAATAATTGTATTGTGTATTGCCAACAGGGTTAGTACACTCATCAGTATTGTAAGTACCTTGATCACCATAATTATTTAAAAAAGCATCATTATAAAAACCAACTCTTGCATTTGCAGTATTTTGGTAAGCAGATTGTTCTGTTAATTGGGTATTACCATACATATTTGTCTTAATACCAGCATATCTAACCTGAATAGGTATCTCTATTGGAGTCGCAGCTAACATGGCATCTACAATGTCTTTACGATTAGCCCATTGGGTTGCAGATATGTTTCCATCGGTCCCAAATTCGTTAGAGTTTGTATAGTACCATTCTCCCCAAGTACCAATAAAACCAGCTTGAAGAGAAAATATAATATCCTTATTATTATTTAGAATAGCAGATAGTTGAGAGATATGAGTTAATATTTGTGATTTGGTAGGTTGTTGAGCTTCGGAACCTTGTTCATTAGAATAAGAGAATCTTACAATAATTTTAAGACCTGCTGTTCTAACATTATCAAAATCTGTCTGTATATTATTTAAGTAAGTAGCGCTAATGTCTTCATTTAAAAAGCTATCAAGTAAGAAGTAACGATAAACAACAGTTACTTTATCTGCACTAGTTTTCCAATTATTTAATGTTGTAACCGAAAAATTATTTGCACCATCAATTGTTGCATAATCACTTGCAGTTATAGAATATTTTTGCAGGCCACGTTCTGGATTTGTAATAATATCTGTAGATGGAGTGTAGTTTACAGTTTGTCCCGATAAAATAGCTTGAAATAAAAGTAAAAGTAATAAAAGTGGTTTTTTCATGGTTGTATGATGTGATTAACAATACTTGTTTTTATATACGATTAATTACAATAAATAGATTTTTATAGTATTAAAAATCTGTGATTTAAATGTTATTTGTTTAAAGTTATTAGTTATTAAATTGCCTTTTATAATACTACAATCTCAATCTCATAAAGCTATTAGACAATTATAAAAGTTAACTATAAATTCTTCTAAAAATAAAACAAGAAACACCAACACGTTCCACTTAAAAATCGTAAATTTGCTCGCGTTTAACAACGCAACATGACACCAGAAACTAAGTACATATTTGTAACAGGAGGAGTAACATCTTCCTTAGGAAAAGGAATTATAGCAGCATCTTTAGCTAAGCTACTTCAAGCACAAGGTTACAGAACCACAATCCAAAAATTAGACCCTTACATTAACGTCGATCCAGGTACGCTAAATCCGTATGAACATGGTGAATGCTACGTCACTGATGATGGAGCAGAGACCGATTTAGATTTAGGACACTACGAGCGTTTTTTAAACGTACCAACCAGTCAAGCTAATAACGTAACGACAGGTCGTATTTACCAAAGCGTAATTAATCGCGAACGTAAAGGTGAATTTTTAGGTAAAACGGTTCAGGTAATACCGCATATAACAGACGAAATAAAAAATAGAATCCAAATTTTAGGAAACTCAGGTGATTACGATATCGTAATTACCGAAATAGGAGGAACCGTTGGAGATATAGAGTCTTTACCATACATTGAAGCGGTAAGACAATTAAAATGGGATTTAGGAGATAATAACGCTTTAGTTATTCACTTGACATTAATCCCTTATTTAACAGCTGCTGGTGAGTTAAAAACTAAACCAACACAACACAGTGTAAAAACATTGATGGAAAGTGGTGTGCAAGCAGACATTTTAGTATGTCGTACAGAGCATGAATTACCATCAGACCTTAAACGTAAATTAGCATTATTTTGTAATGTACGTGAAGAGGCAATCATACAATCTATTGATGCATCAACAATTTATGATGTACCAAATTTAATGCTTGAAGAAAAACTTGATCAAGTTGTACTTAAAAAATTAGCATTAAATAGTGATGTTCCAGATTTAACAAACTGGAATAAATTTGTAAAAAGACATAAAAATCCAAAATCAGAAATTACAATTGGTTTAATAGGTAAGTATGTAGAGTTACAAGATTCTTATAAATCTATTTTAGAAGCCTTTATTCATGCAGGAGCAGAAAATGAAGTTAAAGTCAATGTAGAATCAGTGCACTCAGAATACTTGAATGCAGATAATATTAAAATGAAATTATCGCATTTGGATGGTGTTTTAGTAGCTCCAGGTTTTGGAGAACGTGGTATAGAAGGTAAAATTACAGCTATCAAATACGTGCGTGAAAATAATATTCCTTTTTTAGGAATTTGTTTAGGTATGCAAATGGCAGTTATCGAGTTTTGTCGTAACGTAATGGGATTAACAGATGCTAGCTCGACAGAAATGAATCCTGATACTACCAATCCAGTAATAGATATCATGGAAGATCAAAAAACCATTACAGACATGGGAGGAACTATGCGTCTTGGTGCTTGGGATTGCCATATAGAAAAAGATACCATTGCTTACAAGGTTTATCAATCTCAAGATATTAAAGAACGTCACAGACATAGATACGAGTTTAACAGTACTTTTAAAGCTCAGATTGAAGCAGCAGGATTAAAAGCAACAGGATACAATCCTGATACTAAACTTGTAGAAATTGTAGAAAATCCTTCTCATCCTTGGTTTGTTGGTGTACAATATCATCCAGAATATAAAAGTACAGTTGCCAATCCACATCCTTTATTTGTGGCATTTGTAAAAGCAAGTTTAAAGCATAGTAAGAAAAAATAAGTGTCAATTTGACACCTAATTAAATATGGTCAAATATTTGACTAATAATAATTCCTCATAATAAGTAAGAGGAACCAAACAATATGGAAGAAAAAAACTAGACGTCAAGTCAATAATAGGTTTCGTTTTAATATTCGGAATCTTATTGTTTATGATGTGGCAAAATCAACCAAGTGCTGAAGAAATTGAAGCACAAGAAGCCGAAAAACAAGCACAAATTGAAGCTGATAAAAAAGCAAAAGCTAACACTGCTAATGCAAATGATACTAAAGTAACTACAGCTTTAGACTTTGCTAAGCCAACAGATTCAGCTCAAGTTGCAGCTTTACAATCTAAAATTGGTGATTTTGCCTTTTCAGCAGCAACATCAACATTTAATGATGATGAGTTAACGGTTAGCAATCAAGTTTTAGATTTAAAATTTAATACAAAAGGTGGTCACTTATCAGAAGTTAAACTTAAAGAGTTTGTAGATTTTAATCAAGTACCAATCTATTTAGTTAAAGATGGTAACTCTGTATTTAATATTCAGTTTCAAACTACAGACAATCGTACTTTAAATACTAAAGATTTATATTTTCAGCCTACAGTTACTAAAAGTGGTGAAAACACTATAGTATCCATGAAACTAAAAACTGCACAAAATAAGTTTTTAGAATATAATTATGTAATTAAACCAAACGACTATATGGTAGATTTTACCATTAAATCTCAAGGTTTAGAAACTGCAATTAATACCTCAAATCCAATTAATTTAGATTGGACACAAAAAACATATAGACACGATCAAAGTATAAGTTACGAGAATAGATACACTCGTTTAACATACAAAACAGATGGTGATGTAGATAAATTATCTCAAATGGGAGATGATGATGAAACTGAAGAAGATGTAGATTGGTTATCTTATAGACAACACTTTTTTAGTACAATCTTAGTAAGTGATAAGCCTTTTAAAGAAGTTGCTATTACGTCTAAAAATTTAGTTGAAGATGAAGAAGTAGATTCAGTATTTACCAAACAATTTTCTACTAAAACCGCTTTAGCATTAAGTGGAGCAGCCATAAACAATAATTTAAAATTATATTATGGTCCAACGGATAGTCAGATTTTAAAACAATACGATAATAATCTAGAAGAAAGTATCCCTTTTGGATGGGGAATTTTTGGATGGATTAACAAGTTTTTATTTATTCCTTTATTTAGTGGTTTAAGTTCATTTTTACCTTATGGTGTAGCTATTATAGTTATGACTGTAATTATCAAGCTTGCAATGTCGTTTGTACAATACAAACAATATTTATCTCAAATGAAATTGAAGGTGTTAAAACCTGAATTAGATGCCATCAGAGAAAAGTATAAAGACAATAAAATGAAGGCTCAGCAAGAAACTATGGCGCTTCAAAACAAAGCAGGAGCAAGTCCTTTAGCAGGATGTTTACCAGCTTTAATACAAATGCCTGTGTTTTATGCTTTATTTATGTTTTTCCCTACAGCTTTTGCTTTAAGACAGAAAAAGTTTTTATGGGCTGAAGATTTATCTTCTTATGATGTTATTGCAGAGCTTCCGTTTAACATTCCGTTATATGGAGACCACGTTAGTTTATTCCCGATTTTGGCTGCTATTGCTATTTTCTTCTATATGAAGTTAACAACTGGACAAAATCAAATGTCTGCGCCACAGCAAGAAGGGATGCCAGATATGGCTAAAATGATGAAGTATATGATATACTTTGCTCCAATAATGATGTTAATTTTCTTTAATCAGTATGCATCAGGATTAAGTTTATACTACTTTATTTCTAATTTAATTAGTATTGGTATTTTATTAGTCATCAAGAATTATATTTTAGATGAAGAAAAAATACACGCTAACATTCAGGTTCAAAAAGCAAAACCTAAAAAAGAAAGCAAGTTTCAAAAACGTATGAAGGATATGATGGAACAAGCTGAAAAGCAAAAACAAATGCAACAAAAAAATAAAAGAAAGTAATTTCTTATTATTTATCATATAAAAGCTGTCTGCTATATTTTAGTATGGCAGCTTTTTTGTTATAACAAAAGTGTCTTATTAACGTTAAGGTTAAAGGCTTGATTTCCGCGAAAGCGATATAATATTTATTAAAATGAAAAAAATAACACTTTTAATTATTGTTTTAATTACTACTACTGTAGGTTTTTCTCAGGAGTTTAATCAGTTTGATGACAATGGTCAACGTCATGGAGCTTGGAAAAAGACTTTTAAAAACACTAAAGTTTTACGTTATCAAGGTCAGTTTGATCATGGTAAAGAGGTTGGTACCTTTAAATTTTATAAAAACATAGACGGAAAAGCTGTTTTAACTGCCACTAAAGTTTTTAACGAGACTAATGATTTGGCTCAAGTTACTTTTTTAGCAAGTAATAAAGCTAAGATAAGCGAAGGTCAAATGCGTGGTCGTAATTATATTGGTAAATGGGTTATTTATCATAAAAATTCTGATCAAGTGATGACTGAAGAAAATTATAATAATAACGGTAAACTTGAAGGTCAAAAGTTGGTATATTACTTAAGTGGTCAGGTTGCTGAATTAGCATTATATAAAAACGGTATGCTAAATGGCGAGTCTAAATGGTATGCAGAAAATGGAACACTAATTAAAAGTGTGACATTTAAAGAAGATATGTATGATGGTGTCTACAAAACTTATAATAAAAGTGGTCAAATATCAAAAGAAGGTCATTATAAAAATGACGTTAAATGTTGTGTTTGGAAACGTTATAAAGATGGTGAATTAGTAGAGGAAAAAGATTTAGATAAAAAAGATGATTTCTTAAATAGTTTATATAAAAAAGCCGACTTAATTTTAAGTCGGCTTTTAAATTTATTATAACATTGTTTAGGGTAATGTTATAATAAACCACACTAAATATTATTGAGGTGGTAATATAACTTGGTCAATAGCATGTACAACACCATTTATAGCTTGAATATCTACTAGACTTGTTATTATATTACTAACTCTATCATTGGCATCAGTTAAAGTGAATGCTGTAGCATCTGCAGTAATGTCTCCTCCTAACGTGGTAACAGTTCCAGAAGCAAGCATAGATGATTGTACGTTTGCAGCAACAATATGATAAGTTAAAACAGCGTCAACTGTAGCTGTATCAAGGTCTGTTAAAGCTGTTACATTAAGCTCTACTAATAAATCTCCAAAAGCAGTATCAGTAGGTGCAAATACTGTAAAAGGTCCAGCTTCAGAATCAGAAACTGTAGTAATATAAGGTACTGTTGGCATACCAGAGTCAGCATATTGTAATGCAGCTACTAAGTTTGTTAAGTTTGGGTTTGACGTTGCAAATGTTGCTATTGTTGGTAAATCAATTACAGCATCAACTACATGAACAATTCCGTTTGATGTGCTTATATCTGCTGCTGCTACGTTAGACATTCCATTAAACGTTACTCCAGAAGTACCATCCCAAAACAAACTTAAATTAGTGTTATTTGGTCCAGATGCTAAAGTTGTTGTGTATCCAGTGCTTCCTGTTAAGTCAGAAGACATGATGTTAGATCCATCAATAACGTGGTTTAATAAAATTTGTGTTAATACTTCATCTGGTACATCTTCTAAAGATGCAAAACCTTTAGCATCTAAAAAAGCTGTAAAGGCATCGTTTGTTGGTGCTAATACAGTTTTGTCTCCAGATGCAGATAAAGCATCTACTAATCCAACTTGTACAGCAGCTTCAACTAAAATACTTAAGCTTGGTGTAGCTTGCGCAGTTTCAACAATATTTAATTGTTGTTCTGGTATTTGTTGTGCGTCATCGTCGTCGCTACAAGATACAAATGCAAATGTTGCTAATAATAGCAGTGATAATTTTTTGATAGTTTTCATATTTTTTCGTTTTATTTTGTTTAACAAATCTATCAAAAGATTAAACAAAACAACTTAAATATTTGTTAAAATTTTATAAATGATTGTTTTACAGTTTGCTTGATAGGTAATCCAATTCTTGTTTATGCTAATAGATTTTATATAAAAACTTATCTTTGCAGTCTATTTAAAATTAGTCATGAAAAAAAGAGTTGTTGTTGGATTGTCAGGAGGTGTAGATTCTAGTGTTGCTGCTTATTTATTAAAGGAGCAAGGCTATGAGGTTATTGGGCTATTTATGAAAAACTGGCATGATGATTCTGTTACTATATCAGATGAATGTCCATGGTTAGATGATAGTAATGATGCTATGTTAGTAGCAGAAAAATTAGGTATTCCTTTTCAAACTGTTGATTTAAGTGAACAGTATAAAGAACGTATCGTAGATTATATGTTTGACGAGTATGAAAAAGGTCGTACACCTAATCCTGATGTGTTATGTAATAGAGAAATTAAGTTTGATGTTTTTATGAAAATAGCATTAGATTTAGGTGCGGATTATGTTGCAACAGGACATTATTGTCGTAAAACTACAATAACTAAAGATGGTCAAGAAGTACACCAATTACTAGCAGGAAAGGACAGTAATAAAGATCAATCTTATTTTTTATGTCAATTATCTCAAGCACAGTTAGCAAAAGCATTATTTCCAGTTGGTGAATTATTAAAACCAGAAGTAAGAGCCATTGCTAAAGAGCAAGAACTTACAACAGCAGATAAAAAAGACTCACAAGGTTTATGTTTTATAGGTAAAGTAAGATTACCAGAGTTTTTACAACAACAACTGAAGCCTAAAGAAGGTGTTATAGTTGAAATACCTAAAGATAATTCGTTTTACAACGAAACTTTACCGACTTTTAATAACAAGTTAGAAGAACTGCAATATCAATCCAGAAAGCCAAGTTACCAAGTGGCTGAAGGTAAAATAATGGGTAAACATCAAGGAGCACATTATTTTACAAAAGGTCAGCGTAAAGGATTAGCAGTTGGTGGTACAGTCGAGCCTTTATTTGTAATTGATACAGATGTAAACGAAAACGTGATTTATACAGGTCAAGGTGCTTCTCATCCTGGTTTATTTAAAAAAACACTATTTGTATCCAATGATGAGTTACATTGGGTTAGACAAGATTTGGCTTTAGAAAACGATCAAAGTATGCAAGTTTTAGCCAGAATTAGATACAGGCAACCACTTGAAAATGCGACCTTGTATAAAGTAGAATCTGGGCTTTACGTTCAGTTTGAAAACCCTCAATCTGCAATTACAGAAGGTCAATTTGTTGCTTGGTATTTAGATGAAGAATTAGTTGGTTCTGGTGTAATTTCTTAAATTGCAGTAACAAATCGTTATTGCTATGAAACACTTTTACTTGTTTTTCTTTATAATATTTTCAATTGGAACTCATGCACAAGAACATGCTTGGGTGTATTTATCAGACAAACCTGATAGTGCAACAGCTTTAGCTAATCCTATTTCTATTTTAACTCAAAAAGCATTAGATCGTAAAGCAGCACATAATGTAACTGTAGATTTTAGAGATGTTCCTGTTGATGAAGCTTACATATCAGCAATAAAATCTCAAACAGGTATTACAGTAGTTTCAAAATCTAAATGGTTTAATGCTTTACATGTTTTGGGTACTCAAACTGACATTAATGCTTTGTCAGCTGTTATGGTTAATGGTAGTTCTATTGTAAGTACTATAGATTTTGCAGATTCAAGTTTAAATGCACGTCCTGCTCAAAACCAAAATAAACACGATTTTGAAGCTAGTTTAACAGACTTTACTTATGGTAATACCTCTAATCAAGTAACCATGATTGGAGTAGATCATTTACACCAAAATATCAATAATTACACAGGTACAGGAATGACGGTAGCAGTTATTGATGCTGGTTTTCCTAATGTTGAAACTATGAATGGTTTTCAACGTTTAAGAGATGCAAATGGAATTGCTGGAGGTTATGATTTTGTAGATAGAAATTCAAACGTTTATGCTTACACAGGTAATTCTCACGGAACTTGGGTATTAAGTGATATGGCTGGATTTATTCAAGATCAATTTGTAGGTACAGCTCCAGACGCAACATATTATTTATTTAGAACAGAAGATGCAGCAACTGAAACACCTTTGGAAGAAAGTCTTTGGGTTGAAGCTGCAGAACGTGCAGATAGTTTAGGTGTAGATGTAATAAATTCGTCTTTAGGCTATACAACATTTGATAATCCTAATTACAGTTATACTCCAGCTCAGATGGATGGTAATACTGCTTACATTACAAAAGGCGCTAATATTGCTTTTGAAAAAGGAATACTAGTGGTTAATTCTGCAGGAAATTCAGGTAGTGGTAGTTGGCAAATTGTTGGTGCACCAGCAGATGCTTCAGGTGTATTTAGTATTGGTGCAGTGCAAGCTAATGGGACTTATGCGTCTTTTAGTTCAAGAGGTAGTAGTGCTCAACCAACACAAAAACCAGATGTTGTAGCTCAAGGTCAAGCTAGTTATGTTATAAATACTAATGATGCTATAACAACTTTAAACGGAACCTCGTTTAGTGCTCCAATTTTAGCAGGAGGAATTGTCTGTTTATGGCAAGCATTACCTAATAAAACGAATGCCGAAATTATGCAATTGGTACGCGAGTCAGCATCACAGTACTCCACACCAGATTTTTTCTTAGGTTATGGTATTCCAGATTTAGCTTTGGCTTTAGCTGAAGGATTATCTTTAGATGAATTTGATACCCAAAACACAACACTAAAACTATATCCTAATCCTGTTGTCAATCAATTAACAGTCGAAATTCCTAGTCAATTTGAAGAAGCTAGTATAAAAATGTATAATGTTTTAGGTAAAAAAGTAATCGATACTAAAGTCAATGCAATTAATAAAAAGATAAATACATCAGTATTGTCTAAAGGTGTCTATTTAATTAAAATTGAAGCAGAAGGCCTGTCAATTACTAAAAAAATTATTAAAAAGTAAAAGACATAAATTTAACAAACTAACATAAAACTAATGCCAAATTCTATAACAAAACTTTTCAATATAAAACATCCAATAATCCAAGCAGGAATGATTTGGAATAGTGGATGGAAACTAGCTTCAGCAGCTAGTAATGCAGGAATATTAGGGTTAATTGGAGCAGGAAGTATGTATCCAGATGTGTTAAGAGAGCACATTCAAAAATGTAAAAAAGCAACCGATAAGCCTTTTGGTGTTAATGTCCCAATGTTGTATCCAAACATTGAAGAGATTATGAATATTATTGTTGAAGAAGGTGTTAAAATAGTATTTACTTCTGCAGGAAATCCTAAAACATGGACTAAGTGGTTACAAGATCAAGGTATTATAGTTGTACACGTTGTTAGTAGTGTTAAATTTGCTTTAAAAGCACAAGCAGCTGGTGTAGATGCTATCGTAGCTGAAGGTTTTGAAGCTGGAGGACATAATGGTCGTGATGAGACTACAACTTTAACTTTGATTCCAATGGTTAAAGAGCAATTAGAAATACCATTAATCGCAGCTGGAGGAATAGCTAATGGTAAAGCTATGTTAGCGAGTATGATTTTAGGAGCAGATGCAGTACAGGTTGGAAGCCGATTTGTTGCAAGTACAGAAAGTAGTGCGCATGACAATTTTAAGCAAGTAGTTGTAGATGCTAAAGAGGGAGATACTCAATTAACTTTAAAAGAATTAGCACCTGTAAGATTAGTTAAAAATAAGTTTTTTAATCAAATTGAAGCTTTATACAAAACAGCGCCTTCACCTGAAGCACTAAAAGAATTACTTGGTCGTGCAAGAGCAAAAAAAGGAATGTTTGAAGGCGATTTAGAAGAGGGTGAATTAGAAATTGGTCAAATTGCAGGATTAATACACGATATTAAACCAGTTGCAGATATTGTCAAACAAATGGTAGAAGAGTTTGAAGAGGCTAAACTTAATGTGGCTAAACTTTAATGGTATTTATACGAATGCTAATAAATAAACTGTTTTTAAAGGCTTACCAAGTAAAATATCTTCCTAAATGGATTAACGTACTTGGTGTATTTCAATACCTAAAGTTAGTATATAACTTAAAAAGTAATTCCGAGTTTTTAAAGCTTCAACTAAAAGGATATACATCTGCTGTATATTTAAGACCTAAGACTTCAGATTTTAAAATTTTTAAGCAAATTTTTATTGAAGAAGACTATAATGTTACATACCCAAATAAGGTTCAAACTATTATAGATGCTGGATCTAATTGTGGCTATTCTATAGTGTATTTTAAAAATAAATTTAAGGATGCTAAAATTATTGCTATAGAACCAGACCGTTCTAATATTAAAATGATCAGAAAAAACACGCAACATTTAACAAATGTAGAGCTATTAGAAGGTGGTGTTTGGTATAAAAATACAGACTTAAATATTTTAAATAAAAACGCAGGAAAATGGGCTTTTAGAGTTGTTGAGGCTATAAAAGATGAAGGTGAATTTAAAGGGTTTTCGATTAATGCAATTCGGAAACAATTTAATTTAGAAAGTATCGACCTATTAAAAATTGATATTGAAGGTACAGAAAAATTAATTTTTGAAAATAATGTACAACCTTGGTTGTCTGTAACATCATTTGGATTTTTGGAGCTTCATGAAAAATATGAACCTGGTGTCACTAAATTGATTCATAAAATTTTAAAATCCGAGAATTTTAAAATATCACATTCTGGTGAAAATCTAGTCTTTTCAAAATAAGATTTAAGATATATTCAGTCTAAAAACAACTACATTTGCTTTATGGTTTTAAGCAATTACACAAAAGAATTTAAATACAACTGGAAGCTTGCAGCACCTGTAATGTTAGGTATGCTAGGTCATACTTTTGTGAGTTTTATAGATAATATTATGGTTGGCCAATTGGGTACAGCAGAGTTGGCAGCTGTGTCGTTAGGAAACAGTTTCATGTTTATAGCAATGTCTATAGGTATTGGTTTTAGTACAGCTATAACACCTTTAGTAGCTGAGGCAGATAGTGCTAATAATTTTGACGAAGGTAAATCCGCTTTTAAACACGGTTTATTTTTATGCACTGTTTTAGGTTGTTTGCTATTCTTATTAGTGTTTTTTGCAAAACCGTTAATGTATTTAATGAAGCAACCTATTGAGGTTGTAGAATTGGCTATTCCGTATTTAGATTTGGTAGCCTTTTCTTTAATTCCGTTAATAATTTTTCAAGGTTTTAAACAGTTTAGTGATGGTTTGTCATTGACTAAATATCCAATGTATGCCACTATTGTAGCCAACTTAATTAATGTAGGTTTAAACTATTTATTAATTTTCGGAAAATTTGGTTTCCCAGAAATGGGTATTGTAGGTGCAGCTTATGGGACTTTAGTGTCGCGTGTTGTAATGGTGTTTTACTTATGGTGGCTTTTAAAAGGTAGAGCAAAATCTAAAGATTATGTAACCAATATTAAGTTGTTTGTTTTAGATAAATTAATGCTGAAAAAAATTATAAGTTTAGGGACACCAAGCGCTATGCAAATGTTTTTTGAAGTAGCTATTTTTACAGCAGCAATTTGGTTAAGTGGTTTGTTGGGCAAAAACCCTCAGGCAGCCAATCAAGTGGCTTTAAATTTAAGTTCAATGACTTTTATGGTTGCAATGGGATTAAGTGTTGCCTCAATGATTAGAGTAGGTAACCAAAAAGGATTACATCAATATCTAGAGTTACGTCGTATTGCAGTGTCGTTATTTTTAATGGGTTTTATTTTTGCAGTAATTTTCGCTTCATTATTTTTAATATTTAATCAGTTTTTACCACGATTATATGTGGATTTTGATGATGCTGTTAATTTTAAAGATAATATGGAAGTGGTATCAATAGCCTCACAACTATTAATTGCAGCTGCTATTTTTCAAATTAGTGACAGCCTACAAGTTGTAGTTCTTGGAGCATTAAGAGGTTTACAAGATGTTAAAATCCCGACTTTAATCACGTTTATTTCCTATTGGCTAATTGGATTTCCTGTTAGTTGGTATTTTGGAAAAGCAGATGCTTATGGTAGTTTTGGTATTTGGTTAGGTTTATTAGCAGGATTAACCACTGCTGCTATTTTATTGTTTATACGTTTTAATTATCTAACTAAAAGATTAATTTTGAACTCAGCTAATAACTAACAGCTAAAAGTTAATACAACATGGAATTACCAAAATATATTTTAGGAGACAATACAGACCATCCAAACGCAATCTTTGTAATTCATACTGAATTTCCTAGATTTATAATTAATCTTGAAGATGATGAGGTGGAGTGGTTTGAAGATTTTGATCAGCAGGATCAAAAGGAATTAGAAATGGAAACCGAAAACTTAATTAAAGAAGCAACAGCTTTTTATGATCGAGAGGTAGCACGTTACGAAGAGTAAAAACTGGGTTTAATTACCCTCAAAATTATTATATGTTAGACCAATTAGTACAATACGACAAAGAATTATTTTTGTTTTTAAATAATTTAGGAAGCAGCTCTTGGGATGCTTTCTGGGTTTTTTATACTGACAAAGTACATTGGATTCCGTTTTATGCTATCCTTTTGTTTTTGATGTATAAAAAGCTGAATACAAAAATGTTTGTATTAACATTAGTAGTTATAGCATTAATGATTTTATTTACTGACCAAGTCACTAATTTATTTAAAAAAATATTGGTCAAACGATTACGACCTTGTCATGAAGACGAGCTAGTGCAAGCCATGAGATTACTTAAATCATGGTGTGGTGGACAGTATGGTTATTTTTCTGGACATGCAAGTAACAGTATGGCTGTTGCAATTTTTTCTGGATTAATCTTGCGTTATAAATATAAATACTTGATTTATGTTTTAATAATTTGGTCTTTAGCTATGGCTTACAGCCGAATTTATATTGGAGTACATTATCCTTTAGACGTTGTAAGCGGAATGATATTTGGAGCGTTCTCTGGATATTTATTCTATAGGCTTGACAAATATTTACAATCAAGGTTTCAATTAAAATAATTTATTTTTTTCTGAAATAATAATATTTGCTAATCAGTCTGTCTTTATACTGTTTGCTATCTGGTTCACTTTCGTTTAAATCAAAAGTCTTAATTAGTTCAATAGAATAATTTTTGCTGATTATTTGTTGTTCTTTCTTGCTGATATTGTTAGCTAAAACGCCAAATTCTTTAGCTTCAGGAAATGTATAAGCACCTTCTTTTTTGTTATCTGCGGAATTATAGTTCCATATTGCCAGATAGCTTCTGGAGATATATGGTTTATATTATACAATTTAACTTGGGCAGCTTGATGTGATTTTAATAAAGTATTAATTGGTTTAAAATTAGAACTTGTAAACGTTTTAAAAAGCGGTAATCCAAACAAAAATAAAGCACCAAAAAACGTAGTCGTTAAGATAAAAACAGTTTTAATGTCTTTCTTTATTAGCTTTAGTAAAATAAATAAACCTAAAGTAAATGCAACTATTGCAAAAACAGCAAACTTAATTGGATGCTGACTTAATTCTGTTTTAAATACAAAAAATAGAGCTACAGGAGCAATCATACCTATAACAGCTATTAATCCAAAATTAAAATATACAGGAATGGTTTCGCGTTTATCAGTTAACGAATTAAATTCACGAATTAGATAATTAATATAAAACCCAATATTTAAAGCCAACGGAATTAAAACAGGCATCAAGTAACGCGATTTTTTTTCAGGTATTAGGGATAATAAAATAACTGCAAAAATGGTCCATAATAATGTGAATTTATAGGCTTTAAAATGTATTACTCTCGATTTTAAATATGGATAAAGCAAACTTATAAATGCAGGAATAGTCCATAATCCACTTTGCGTAAAAAAGCTCCAATAGTAGTAAAATGGTCTAACATTGTAGCTAGTCCAATTTCCGGTTTCTTTACTGGTAATGGCTTTAAAAGTTTCAGCATCTTCTAATCTAACATATAAATACCACCAACCTCCAATAGTTAATGCTATTATTAAAAGTGCTAATAATGGTACTATTTTAGTTTTAATAGTATTGTATTTAAAACTAAAACCATAAGCTATTATAAATGGTAATAACAAGGCATAAAAACTTACTGGACCTTTACTTAAAATAGAACAACCTATAAAAAATCCAGCATAAATAACAGAGGTCCATTTAGTAATATCAGATTTAAAAAAGCAAACTAAGTGGTAAATAGCAACCATCATAAAACCATGAGTAAAAATATCCCAAGGTGCTTCAATTGTAATTCCAATAACGTAAAATGAAGTTATTAAAATTAATGTGTTTAAATAGCTGTGTATTTGATTTTTTAAAATGAGGTTAGACAGTTTGTAGCTGTATATTGCTAAAACCATAATCATGATTATAGCAGGTAAACGCATTCCAAAAATACTTTTAACACCAAAAACTAATCCAGAAAGGGCAGTTAACCAAGTTGGTAAAGGTGGTTTTTCATAACGTGCTTGACCATTCATAGTAGTTAATAACCAGTTGTTATCCTGTATCATCTCTCTGGCTGTAATAAAATTACGTGCCTCCATAATGGTAACCTGAATAGCGTCTAAATTTGGTAGTAGCATGATTGCAATAAGCAAACATAGGGTTACAAGCGGATAATTTTTTAAAAATTTAAGCATCTTGTTTTTTTAAGATCAATAAATTACGAATGTAAATGACAGCTCCTAATGAGTGTCCAACTAATAATACATAATCTACTCTAAAAATAGCGTAAGTCAAAATTAAAAGCGATCCTGTTAAGCTTAAAGCCCAAAAACCAAGCGGTAAAGATGATTCTTTGTTTTTTTCAGAATAAATCCATTGAAATACAAAACGTAGTGTAAATATAATTTGAGACACAATACCTAAGGTTAATAACCAATAGGGAATGGCTTCATTTTTAAATAATTTTACAGTATCAATTTCGTTATTATTAAAATAAAAAACTGTCACAAAAACAGGCATTAATAATAAGATGTAACGTACACTAATATGATAGGTTTTCCATTGGTTTTGTAAATGTAGATTTCTTATGTAAATATAATAAGTCAAACTTTGACCTAACATAATAGCAAAATCATCACGTAAATACCCATAAATAAACAAAAGGAAAGACGCGATTAAACTTAGAGTCCAAAATAAGGTTGGTGTAATGACGCGTTTTTGTTTCTCGCTTGTAATCCATTGGATGATTAATCGAGAAGAAAATAAGGTTTGAGCCAAAAAACCTATACTAAGTATAATCCAATTGCTCATTATTTTTGTTTAGCAACTTCGTAATTGATGTACTTTTTTTCATCCATAAATAGGCAAAGCAATCCATTAAAGGTCCAAGTAAACGATTCCATAAACCAAATTTAGCTTCACCTGCAACTCTAGGAAAATGTTGTACAGGTATTTGTTTTGTCTTACCGTTTTGTAGCATAATCATTGCAGGTAAAAAACGGTGTAATCCTTTAAACATTGGGATGCGTTTAGCATAGTCTGTTTTAATAACTTTTAAAGGACAACCAGTGTCATCCATACCATCTTTGGTAAAAGCACGTCTAATTCCGTTTGCAATTTTTGACGACATGTTTTTTACAAAACTATCTTTACGGTTAGAGCGTACACCTGTAACCAAATCAAACTCTCCAATATGTGCTAATAATAAGTTGAAATCTTCAGGTGCAGTCTGTAAATCACTATCAATATACCCAACAAGCTTAGTGTCAGTATAGTCAAAGCCAGCTTTTATAGCAGCACTCAACCCTCTATTTTCTTTAAATAAAATATAGTCAAACTGCTCGTTTCTGCTACAAATAGCTTCAATTAATTCTTGACTTTTATCTTTAGAACCATCATTAACAAATAGTATTTTGGTAACTCTAGTTGCTATTTTGGTGTAAGCTAAAAGTTCTTTTTCAACTCTTAATAAATTATCTTCCTCATTATAAACAGGAACAATAATGGTAAATTGGTAATTCATAAACCTATTTTAGTACTGCAAATGTATTGTTTTTTAAAGAATTGAAATTACTATCGAAAAAAAATCTGTTTCTTTGTAATACTTAAATACATTTATGAAAATATTAGTCACTGGAGCAGCAGGTTTTATAGGCTCTCACACCTGTGAGCGTTTACACGATTTAGGTCATGAGGTTGTTGGTTTAGATAATTTTAATGATTATTACAGCTTAAAGCTGAAAACCTTAAACGAAAAAACACTTTTAGAAAAAGGAATAAGCATTATAACAGCCGATTTAAGAGACGATACTCTTTCTGAAGCTTTGCCTAAAGACATCAACTATATTTTTCATTTTGCTGCACAACCTGGTATTTCTGCAAGCTCTACTTTTGAAGATTACTTTAGCAATAACATCATTGGGACTAAAAATTTAATAGATTATGCTTTACAGTGTGATGCTTTGCAATTGTTTGTTAATATCGGTACATCTTCAATTTACGGTTTACAAGCTACCTTTCCTGAAGATGTAGCACCAAAACCAGCTTCACATTACGGAGTAACAAAACTAACAGCAGAACAATTAGTATTGCAAAAAGTAGAGAACACCAATTTAAAAGCTGTTCATTACGATTATATTCTGTAATTGGTCCAAGAGAGCGTCCAGAAAAAATGTATACTAAATTAATTGCTTGTGCATATAATGGAGAGGCTTTTCCGTTATATAATGGCAGTGCAACGCATTTACGTAGTTTTACTTATGTTGGTGATATAGTAGACGGAATTGTAAGCGTTATAGATAATGAAGATGTTGTTGATGGAGAAATTATTAATCTTGGTACAGAGGTTGAGCATACAACACAAGAAGGCATAGAAGCAGTACAACAAGTCATTGGTCAAACGATAAAGATAGATCACGTCAAGGCTAGAGTAGGAGACCAGTTACGCACAAAAGCTAATATTGATAAAGCCAAAAAATTATTGAATTATAATCCTAAAACAACTTTACTAGAAGGTGTTACAGCTCAAGTAGATTGGTATAAAGCTAATTTTTTGTAAACTGATTGAATAATAATTAATAATTATTTAAAATATTATAATTAAAAAAGGTAGATCTGTTTATAAAACACATCTACCTTTTTGAAAAAATGTAATATTAAGATTTTGGAAACCTTATTTTTTCAACACTTTTTTAGATTCTATAATTTCACCATTTTTATCAAAAAGCATAATTACATATATACCGTCTTCGATATTATTATCAAATACAAGCTCATTATTAGGCCTTAGGCTTGATTTTTCATAAATCAATCTACCATGAATATTAAATATTTTTAATGATTGTTCCTCTTTAATATTTGTATGGTTATCAATTTTAACAATTAAGTTAGTTTTAGACGAGTTAGCATAGGTAATAATAGAAGACTGAGCACTTCTATTTGATGATGAAGGTGTAAAATTTGGTCCTTGACCATCTGTATAATCAGATCCACTTCCATCTGTGCATTTAGCTCTAATTTGCCATTCGTAACTAGAACTTGTGTTAACATCTGTTAGTGTTACATTTCCTGTTGTAATACTGTTTTTATATCTCCAATCAGAATCTCCTGTTTTTTTGTAGCGTACATTGTAGTGATCTACATTAGAAAAATAATTCCAATTTAAAGTAACACTATTATTGGTAAGACTGCTGATAGATAATCCTGTTGGTGTATCACTACATGAAATTGTTTCAGAGGTTTCATTTGAAGATGTTGGTAAAAAGTCAGGACCTTGCCCATCAGAATAATTAGATCCAGAACCATCAGCACATTTAGCTCTGATTTGCCATTCATAAGTAGAACTTGTATTAACGTCTGTTAGCGTTACACTTCCTGTATGAATACTGTTTATATACTTCCAATCTGAGTCTCCTACCTTTTTATAACGTACATTATAATGATCAACACTAGAAATATAGTTCCAATTTAAAGTAGCGCTATTACTAGTTAAGTTGTTAACAATTAATCCCGTTGGTGTGTCATCGCAATTTGTTGAAGTTGAATTTGATGTGGTTTTAAAGTCTGGACCTTGTCCGTCAGAATAATTAGATCCAGAGCCATCAGCACATTTAGCTCTAATTTGCCATTCATAATCTGTGTCTGCATTCAAACCTGTTAAAGTTATACTGCTGTTAGAGATTGAATATTCAAAACTCCAACTAGAACTATTTACATCTTTATATTTTACATTATAATGATCAATAGATGGATCAAAACTCCAGTTTAAAGTAGCTTCAGTTGTTGATACATTAGTTACAGTTAATCCAGAAGGTGAGGTAGCATTACAAGTTGAGCTTGTTAAAGTCGTTGTAAAGTCAGTCCCTTGAGCATCTGAGTAGTTAGATCCAGAGCCATCAGCACATTTAGCTCTGACTTGCCATTCATAATCAGAATCAGTAGTAAGGTTATTTAATGTAATACTTCCTGAAGTTATTGAAGACTCGTTAATCCAAGTCGTACTTCCAACCTCTCTATATCTTACGTTGTAGTGATCTATAGAAGTGTTAAAATTCCAGTTTAGTGTAGCTTGAGTGGTTGAAATGTTAGTTACAGAAAGTCCAGTAGGAGCTGTAGCATTGCAAGAAGCAGGAGGTGTTACCACACCAACATCAGCATGATCTACATACATGTCGTAAACAACTACTTCTCCATAATTATCTGGGTGATCTGTATCATCGCCTTCTTTTGTTGGATTACTTTGTGTATAATTTCCAACTTTAAAATAGGCATCATCGTAATCAATATCCATTAATATCTCATTACCATTGTCTTTTACTAAATAAGCAGAAGCATTTCCGCTTTGGTAAGCAGATTTTAAATTACCGTCTTCGCTATAATAAACGTAATGTTTATCATCTAATACTTCAAAAATAACCTCATGTAAAGTTCCTAATGAATAATTATTAGTAATAGTAACGTTGCTTCTTAATTCACCTCCATTAAAACTTAAAAAAAGATGTTCGTCTTCTAGTCTTACAACTAAAGCATCATCAATACCTTCGGATTTATTTCCATGAATTTGAGTAGCAACTAATTGATCTACATTTATAGGTAAGTGTGTTATTGCTTGTTTAACATAAATAACATGTCTACCTTCTGTAGTCCAGTATTTATCAGATTCGCCATCAATCTCTCTTTCTCTTAATTCAGATCGTATATTTTTAGAATTAGGAGTTGTGCCATTGTCGGAGCGGACTGGAGCGTAAAATACGATACCATCATTAGTAGAGTTTACATAAAAAAACTCGTTGTTATCTTCTCCGCATAACGTTTTGTCTTCTTCACTTGTTGGATAAGTGATTTTCCATTGCTCGCAATGTGGATAAGTAGTATTATCTGCAATGTTAGAATTCCATACATTTAATAAGTCAGATGGCACCAAATTAGATTGCGCTTTTACTTGACAAATAAATGTTGTAGAAAACAACAAACATGTAATAAAAAATTGTGATAGTTTTTCTTTGATTTTGGGTGTTTGTAAATTTTGTTTCATTTTGTAGGTTGATTTATTTTAAAAGATATACGATGAAAGTCTATATTTAGATGACGAAATACGTTTTTTATTAAGCTTATTTTATTTAATCTTAATAATATCCTAAAAATTTAATTTATCTACTTGAGTTTTATAGGCGAATTATTCGCGATTAAAAGCGAAACTGTAGGTTACCTGTACTTACAGATATAAATAGAATAGTTTAATATAATGCAGGGAAAGATATTGTAAATGAAATTGTGCATTATACTGAAATAGCTCTGTAATTCAATTGCAAGCTCAGGTTAATTTTCCTTAGTTTACACAGTTTAAGTTTTATGATTGATTAAATTAGAAACATAAACAGAAAGCACAAAAGAGAGGAGTAAAGTTGTTAGGCAGTCAGAAACTATGATCCCGTCAACATTGAAAACCCTCTCTCTTTTTGTTCATTTTTTCTTATTAGTTTTTAAAAGTATTCACGAACCTCATACTTCGATTTCTACACAGATTTCTTACAGTTCTATGAGGTATTTATGCCTCGGTTTTAAGTCGTAGAAACTAGCATAGATTGATCTTTATTCATTCTATAATATTTCAATAAATTGGAAATCGTGAATCTTCGTTCCTTGATTTTAAAAACAACATTTTTTATGAAGAAAGATATAAAAACTAATCATTTACAAGGACGTCCAAGAATTAGTAAAATAGGGAATCAAAAGCTTCGAAATTTATTATTTATGTGCAGTTTTAATGCCTGTAAATATAACCATGCTTGCAAAGCAATATATGGTAGATTAGTAGCCAAAGGGAAGAGTAAAAAATTAGCTTTAATAGCCGTTTGTAATAAGCTATTAAAACAGGCTTTTGCAATAGCAAAATCAGGACTAAGTTATGATAATAATTACAGAAGTACTTTATTAAAAAATTAATGAGTTTTTACTTGTTTTTTGCTGTAGTAATTTTTTAGATTCTGGCTTTATTCCTTTTCCAGTTTATCTAATCTTTTTTGCAATTCGAGTAGTTTTAGATTTATCTTTTTTAAAGATTTATTTTCTTTTTCAAGTTTTTCAAACTTTTCTTTTTGAACATTAATTTCTTTCTGTTGTTGAATCGTATAAAGAGTAAGTTCCTCGATTTTTTGAAGTAATTTAGAGTCCATTTCTCCAAGAAAAATTCCATTTTTTTCTACTTCTTTGGCACTAGGAATGTCTTTTAAATGTCCAGTTTCATTTATATGATTTTCTACTTCTTCAAGTGTAGGTAGTTTGTAATCATCATAAAAAACAAAATCAGACCATCCTGTTTCCACTTTTATTTCTTTTGCTCTGATTTGACCATTAACTGCTAATTTCCAAGAGCCTATATTTGATGTTCCAATACCTACTTGACCTAAGGAAAAAAGATTACCTATCTTTAAGTTAGTGTATTCAGTTCCATTGTCAGAGTTCCAGAAATTAATTGTTTTATTGTTACCATCGTAAAATATTTTGGCATAGGAACCATCATCATAACCACTATTGTAGGCTTTCATAGTAAAATAGGAGTTTGTATGATTTAGAATTCCATTTACAGGAGTTTGGGCATTTATGAATAAAGTAAATCCAAAAGTCATAAATAGTGTTATTAATTTTCTCATTATTGTATTTTTAAGTTATTAAATTTTGTTAGTATTATCTCCATTTTCTGTATTATACTGATATAGGTTGACCTTTTTTTGTTAATATTTTCCAGTTCAAAAGATTTTTTAGACGTTTAGAAGGTAAAAAAAGTTTGAACAAGGTCTGTTCTTAAATCGTTAGTTCAGGTAAATTTACATTATTTTTTCTATAGGATTTATATTTGATGTTTGGATTTAGATGTACTTCAGCAGGTTTTCTGAGATTCAGGCTAAAATGGGTTCTCAAATTGTTATAAATATACACTGCTTGTTGTGTCATTTTTTGTGCTAATACAGTTTTTTTAATAGTTTGTTTTAATCCATATTCGTATTTCAACGTTCTATTAATTCGTTCTGCTACAGCATTTTCATAAGGGTCGTATTGTTCAGTCATACTCATTGTAATTCCATTATCTTCAGCAAACTTCGTGTATTTGGGGTTGCAGTATTGGAAACCTCTATCTGAATGATGAATGAGCTTTTGATTGGGGTATTTTCTGTTTTTTATGGCCATAGCGAGTTCGTCTGTGTAAAGTTATATTATCATATGGTTAACTAGTTTGTAGCCCATAATCTGTTTAGAATAAGAATCTGTAACAATGGCTAAATAATTATGATCGTATTGGGTTTTAATGTAGGTGATATCGCTTACCCATAGTAGTTTTGGCAATGTCATATTTTTTTTGAAGCTTGGTTATTGGATATCTGAACGCTAAGGATTTGGTCAACGACTAAAAGTTTAGTTTCTAAAGTTGCTTTTTGATAGCTTTTTTTCGCCAGTGTTCATTTTGTGTTTTCATAAGTGACTGTAATTAATTGCTTAATTTTTAGTCAACCTATTTCAGGAAAGTACACGGTCAAAATTACTTACAACGGTTTTGTGTATGATTTCGTTGCGTGTTTAAGCACTAAAGCTAGCAAATAAAAACCGAATAGAAAATCCGCGAGGATTTTCGTAAGTAGGCGAGTACTAGCAATGAATTATACACGTCTTAAGTTTGTAATTCATTAAATTAGAAACATAAACAGAAAGCACAAAAGAGAGGAATAAGGTTAATATACACGCAGAGACTATGATCTCGTCAACATTGAAAATCCCCTCTCTTTTACTACCCAGATTTCGTACAGTTCTATGAGGCTTTTAGACCTCGATTTTAAGTCGTTGAAACTCGCGTAGCTTGTCCTTTCAAAAAACATTTTCTTATGAATAAAGATATAAAATATTTTGGACTTGACATCAGTCATTTAGTTTTTGATGTAACAGATTCTGATGGTAATTATTACCAATTTAAAAACAGTATTTCTGGGTTTAAAAAGTTTGCAAAACTGTTAGATTTTAATAGTCATTGTGTTATGGAAGCTACGGGTTATTATCATTACCAATTAGCTTATTATTTACAAGAAGAAGGGGTTAAAGTTTCGGTAGAAAACCCCTTAGCCGTAAAACGATTTATACAAATGAAATTGTCTAAAATAAAGACAGACAAAAGTGACTCTAAGTTGATTTGTGAATATGCCAAACATGTAGAATTAAAGCTTTGGAAAGGCAATTCAAAACATCAATTAGAATGTCTTCAAATGACCAGACTCCTTAGTGTGTATACAAAACAAAGCACAATGTTAAAAAATAAACTACATGGCGAAGCTGTTTTAGGTAACCCGAGTAAAGTAGTAGTTAGCTCTTTAAAACGCAGTTTAAAACAAGTTCAGAAAGAGCTAAAAATGATAGAAGATAAATTGTTAGTTTTAGTAAAAGAAGTACATCAGTATATTTTAACACGCATAAAAACCATTCCAGGAATTGGGCCAAAAACTTCATTAATGTTAGTGGTTTTAACCGATGGATTTGATCGTTTTACAAGCGGAAGTGAATTATGTAGTTACGCAGGTTTAACACCAGTGATCCGTCAAAGTGGAAGTAGTGTAAAAGGACGTCCACGAATTAGTAAAATAGGGAATCAAAAGCTTCGAAATTTATTATTTATGTGCAGTTTTAATGCCTGTAAATATAACCATGCTTGCAAAGCAATATATGATAGATTAGTAGCCAAAGGGAAGAGCAAAAAATTAGCATTAATAGCGGTTTGTAATAAGCTATTAAAACAGGCTTTTGCAATAGAAAAATCAAGATTAAGTTATGATAATAATAACAGAAGTACTTTATTAAAAAATTAATGAGTTTTTACTTGTTTTTTGCTGTAGTAATTTTTTAGATTCTGGCTTTATTCCTTTTCCAGTTTTTCTAATCTTTTTTGTAATTCGAGAAGTTTTAGATTTATCTTTTTTAAAGATTTATTTTCTTTTTCAAGTTTTTCAAACTTTTCTTTTTGAACATTAATTTCTTTCTGTTGTTGAATCGTATAAAGAGTAAGTTCCTCAATTTTTTGTAATAATTTTGAATCCATTTCTCCAAGAAAAATTCCATTTTTTTCAACTTCCTTAGCACTCGGAATATCTTTTAAATAGCCTTTTTCTTTGATATGATTTTCAACTTCTGTTAAGCTTGGTAATTTATACTCTTTAGTAAATACAAAATCAGCCCAATTATCGTAAGTAGCTACTTTCACTTCTTCTGTTACTATTTTTCCTTTGACACCTAATTTAAAGCCTTTGGTATCTGAAGTTCCAATTCCTATATCTCCAGTACCATGGTTTGTAGTAGATATTGAATTATAATTAGGTTTGTTTAATAAGAGTTCTCCTGAAAAATCATTAACAAGCGGATTCCCCATTACAATAGAAGGAGAGCCTATGACTTTTTTAAAATCCACTCTTGCACCTTTATGAGTATAAGGTAAGTTAGCGGTTAAATGAACTATTGAATTAGATATTTTACGTATTCGAAGCTCTATGTTTACAGTTGGTTTTTCCTGTATAATTCCATAAGTAAGATTAGGAGAAAATTTTATATAAGCTGTAAATTCAGATAAAGTAGGATAGTTGTAGCCCCAATTTCCATTATAATCAGTAACAGTTCCAGTTAAGCCTACTCCATCATAATTACCAATGCTTCCTGCATCAATTATTGCTACGATTCTTTCTCCAGGGGTTGAACCAGTATTGGCAACAATCCATTCAAATTCTTGTGAATACGAATCAAAGGATATAATAATTGATAAGATCAATAATGTAAATTTAATTTTCTTCATAATATGATTTTGTTTTATAGTTTTTGTATTATACTGAAATAGGTTGACTCTTTTTTAGTTAAAATTCTCGGTTATTAAATCGTTAGTTCATGTAAATTTACTTTATTTTTTCGATACGACTTGTATTTGATATTCGGATTTAGATGTACTTCATCAGGTTTTCTGAGATTCAGGCTAAAATGGGTTCTCAAATTGTTATAAATATACACCGCTTGTTGTGTCATTTTTTGTGCTAATACAGTGTTTTTAATGTTTTGTTTTAGTCCGTATTCGTATTTAAGAGTTCTGTTAATGCGTTCAGATACTGCATTTTCATAAGGATCGTATTGTTCAGTCATACTCATTGTCATTCCATTATCTTCAGCAAACTTCGTGTATTTGGGGTTGCAGTATTGGAAACCTCTATCTGAATGATGAATGAGCTTTTGATTGGGGTATTTTCTGTTTTTTATGGCCATAGCGAGTGCGTCTTTGTAAAGTTATATTATCATATGGTTAACTAGTTTGTAGCCCATAATCTGTTTAGAATAAGAATCTGTAACAATGGCTAAATAATTTTGACCGTATTGGGTTTTAATGTAGGTGATATCGCTTACCCATAGTAGTTTTGGCAATGTCATATTTTTTAGAAGCTTGGTTATTGGATAATTGTCCGCTAAGGATTTGGTCAACGACTAAAAGTTTAGTTTCTAAAGTTGCTTTTTGATAGCTTTTTTTCGCCAGTGTTCATTTTGTGTTTTCATAAGTAACTGTAATTAATTGCTTAATTTTTAGTCAACCTATTTCAGGAAAGTGCTTTTTTCATATTACTGGCAACGTTTATGTATAAGGATAGTTGCGGGTTTGTATGCGAGGATTTTCCGAAGGAAAATCAGATGCATGCAAACACGCAATTGCCTTTGATTAAGCACTAAACCGCAATTATTTTTATACGTCTTAAGTTTGTAATTCATTAAATTAGAAACATAAACAGAAAGTACAAAAGAGAGGAATAAGGTTAATATATACGCAGAGACTATGATCTCGTCAACATTGAAAATCCCCTCTCTTTTTGTTCCTTTTTTCTTATTTGTTTTTAAAAGTATTCACGAACCTCATGCTTCGGTTTCTACACAGATTTCGTACAGTTCTATGAGGCTTTTAGACCTCGATTTTAAGTCGTTGAAACTCGCGTAGCTTGTCCTTTCAAAAAACATTTTCTTATGAATAAAGATATAAAATATTTTGGACTTGACATCAGTCATTTAGTTTTTGATGTAACAGATTCTGATGGTAATTATTACCAATTTAAAAACAGTATTTCGGGCTTTAAAAAGTTTACAAAACTGTTAGATTTTAATAGTCATTGTGTAATGGAAGCTACGGGTTATTATCATTACCAATTAGCTTATTTTTTACAAGAAGAAGGGATTAAAGTTTCGGTAGAAAATCCCTTAGCCGTAAAACGATTTATACAAATGAAGTTGTCTAAAATAAAGACAGATAAAAGTGACTCAAAGTTGATTTGTGAATATGCCAAACATGTAAAATTAAAGCTTTGGAAAGGCAACTCAAAGCATCAATTAGAATGTCTTCAAATGACCAGACTCCTTGGTGTGTATACAAAACAAAGCACAATGTTAAAAAATAAACTACATGGCGAAGCTGTTTTAGGCAATCCAAGTAAAGTAGTAGTTAGCTCTTTAAAACGCAGTTTAAAACAAGTTCAGAAAGAGCTAAAAATGATAGAAGATAAATTGTTAGTTTTAGTAAAAGAAGTGCATCAAGATGTTTTAACACGCTTAAAAAGTATTCCAGGAATTGGTCCCAAAACATCATTAATGCTAGTGGTTTTAACCGATGGATTTGATCGTTTTACAAGCGGAAGTGAATTGTGTAGTTACGCAGGTTTAACACCAGTGATCCGTCAAAGTGGAAGTAGTGTAAAAGGACGTCCGCGAATTAGTAAAATAGGGAATCAAAAGCTTCGAAATTTATTATTTATGTGCAGTTTTAATGCCTGTAAATATAACCATGCTTGCAAAGCAATATACGATCGATTAGTAGCCAAAGGGAAGAGTAAAAAATTAGCTTTAATAGCCGTTTGTAATAAGCTATTAAAACAGGCTTTTGCAATAGCAAAATCAGGACTAAGTTATGATAATAATTACAGAAGTACTTTATTAAAAAATTAATGAGTTTTTACTTGTTTTTTACCACAGTACTTTGTTAGCACCAGTTATTTACAACGCAAAAGTTCCAATAAAGCTTGAATTTTCCTTTTCAGGTGGATAATAATAAAGTCCTAAAACTATTTTGGTTTGTTCAGGAATTTCATTCAATTTCCCTTTCCGTCCAATGCTTACATTTCCGTTTATGAATTCTAAAAGTTCCATTGAAAGTTTTTTATTGTCAAACGCTTTTAACTCTTTGACCTTTAAAACACTCAAGTCTTTATCGATTGTTAATTCATAAAGAGCAAACTTGTTTTTATTTACTTCGTAACCTTTGAATTTTTTCATTGATTCCAGTGAAAAAGAGCTATGAAGTTTAAATTCATTTTGCGGTTTTATTTTTTCTTTTTTCAAATACCGCAGAAGTTCAATTTTGCGTTCTATATTTCTTTTGTGATTTATTTCAACGTGTGGATATTTCTTTAATCTTTTTGAGTCAAATTTTTTATCTATTTGTTTTGCTCCAGAGCAATAACCAAATGTCAAATTCCCATTCTTGTCCTTTGATGCGAATATCAACCACTTTGTATTTTCAGGCGTATAAATTCCGCACGTGCCTCTTGATTTGGGTATTTTCAATAATTCTGTTTGGGTTCCTTTATATAGTTCCAAAATTTCTATTTGTAAGTTTAAATAGTTATCATCGATTTCGGAATTAACATTCAACACGTTTACAGTTGCTACAAAATCCGATTTTGCATACCTATCAATAACTTTCTGTATTATACAAGTACAAGCCAACATTTTACTTGAAATTGCAATAAATAATATGGTAAGCAGGATTTTTTTCATAATTGGTGCTAACGGCTCAGTGTATGAAACGTAGCGTACAAAAAGACACTAGATTTTCGGATTAACACAGAGCCGAATTTTTATGTTTTGTTTTTAATTTTTCTATTCTAAAAGCCAAATTTAAAAATTTGGCGGACTTTATAAATATACACAAGCCTTTCGATTAAACACTTATTAGCTATGTTTTATACACCGTGTTGTGTGTAGTTTTTATTTCCGTTTCTCATTAAAAGCTTTTTCCGATTTTTCTCTTGTCAATTTCATAAAATCTTCGCCATATTCTTTTTCAATTTCATAATTCATTGATTCCTCGTAGCAAGTTTGAGGATAATTTGGGACACAATTTACTTTCATCGTTATGTTATAATTCTGTTTCATAAAATCCGAGTAGTGCATTTCAAGCTCAGTCGCGCGTACTAATCCCATCATTGTATATTCCCTAATTCCATTTTTGTAATCAATTTCTGCTTTTTGAGACATTGAATCACATTCGATTAAAATTGGGTCTGTCAATTCTACAGTTGGTGCTTTTTCTCGACTATTTTTACATCCTAAAATCAATATCGTAAAAGTCAGAATCCAGTATTTCATTCAGTTCTATTCTGTTAGTTTTGAGTATGTGTATTATACTGATATAGGTTGACTCTTTTTTAATTAAAATTCTTCGTTCTTAAATCGTAAGTTCAGGTAAATTTACATTATTTTTTCTATAGGATTTATATTTGATGTTTGGATTTAGATGTACTTCAGCAGGTTTTCTTAGATTCAGGCTAAAATGGGTTCTCAAATTGTTATAAATATACACCGCTTGTTGTGTCATTTTTTGTGCTAATACAGTGTTTTTAATGTTTTGTTTTAGTCCGTATTCGTATTTAAGAGTTCTGTTAATGCGTTCAGCTACTGCATTTTCGTAAGGGTCGTATTGTTCAGTCATACTCATTGTCATTCCATTATCTTCAGCAAACTGCGTGTATTTGGGGTTGCAGTATTGGAAACCTCTATCTGAATGATGAATAAGTTTTTGATTAGGGTATTTTCTGTTTCTAATGGCCATAGCGAGTGCATCTGTGCAAAGTGATGTTCTCATATGGTTATCTAGTTTGTAGCCCATAATTTGCTTAGAATAGGCGTCTGTGACTAATGCTAGGTAGTTGTGTCCTTTTTCGGTTTTAATGTAGGTTATATCGCTTACCCATAGTTGTTCTGGTCGAGAAGGAACTTGGTCTTTGACCAGGTTTTTATATTTTTTGTACATGTGGTTAGAGTTTGTGGTTGTGATGTAATTTTTAGTTTTAGGAATCAAAAGGTTATTTAGTCTAAGGAAGCGATAGAACTTGCCTCTTCCGATCTTAATATTAGCGTTTATAAAGTCTAGCTTAAGTTCTTTATATAGCTTAATTCCACCGGTTTTCGAGCCTACCTTTTTACGGTAGTCTTTCACCAATTTAATTAGTTTTTGATGGTCTATTTCTTGTTTTCGTTGAGCTTTGAGTCTTTTGTAGAAGGCTTGTTTGCTAACCCCAAAACATCCATAAAGCCACTTTCTTTTATACGTGCCTTTTTCTTTAGCTCTATCTCTTTTGCTAATGTTTTGGGTAATGACTTTTTTGACATATCGACTCCTGTAATAAGTTCCATATCAGCGATAATGTCTTGTTGAAAGTCTTTTTGAAACTCAAGTTCTTCAATCTTTTCCTTTAATCTTTTAATCTCATCGTTTTTACTCATGCCAGTATTTTGTTGTACTAAGGTACTGTATTTTCTTAACCAATAGGAAATAGTTGTTCTAGGAATGTCATATTTTTTTGAAGCTTGGTTATTGGATAGTTGTCCTGTAAGTATTTGGTCAACGACTAAAAGTTTAGTCTCTAAAGTTGCTTTTTGGTAGCTTTTTTTCGCCAGTGTTCATTTTGTGTTTTCATAAGTGACTGTAATTAATTGCTTAATTTTTAGTCAACCTATTTCAGGAAAGTTCATTTACCTAATGTTGCCTAACGTTTATGTATATGGAAAGTTGCGTGTTTGAGTGCGAGGATTTTCCGAAGGAAAATCAGATGCAAGCAAACAAAGCAACTCACATTGGTTGAGCACAAAATAGCAATTTTTTATATACAATGTTATGCACTGGTTTATTCAGTTTTTATATATTCCTCAATTATGTTTTTTCCGTTTTCAAGTTCAAAATAGTAGTCGTTTTTTCGGTTTGCAATATTATTTCCACAAACTTTTAATCGTAAAGTGTCTTTTTTCATATTCAGTCTTACAACATATTTTGCTCCGCATTTCAACATTCCTTTTTTCTTAAGACTATCTAAATCACTCAAGAACTTTTCCTTTTGCAAACTATTCAGTTTTACAGTATTTACAATTCCACCAAGCATTGGGTGTTCAATTTCAATTATTTCCACAGAAACAATTTCTGAATTAGAAAAATTCCCATTTAAAATTTCAATTCTATTTTTTGATTCAGGCTTATTCTTTTTCGCATTATTTCCACAAGAAATCAAAATTCCGAAAGTTAAAAATATTATTATTGTTTTCATTTTTCTTGGGTCAGTGTGGTTACTTGTGCATAACGGTTTGTGTATGAATAGTAAGGGGTTAAAAACTCACTTACTTTCGGTTAAGCTCTTAGCCAAATTTACAATTTTTCTTTAAATAAATAATCCGCAAAATTGTAAGTTTTGCGGATTTTATAAAGTGTACTTAACTTTGGTTTAAGTACTAGAGCCCTTATTATTTATACACTTTGTTGTAGGGCGTTCTTATCTATTACCCTTTTCAAATGGTGGTTTCCAACTTTTAGTTTTCATAATCGCTTTAACCTCCTCATATGATAACGGATAAAAATTATGACAATCGACTCCAATGTCAAATGAACGTGAAATTGGGTCGTCTGATAATGTTCCGTGAGAATGACCGTATAAATGATATGCTCCCCAATGTGAAGCGTTCCATTCTCTCATTGCATAATGAAAAAGGACAATCAATTGTTCGCCTCTTTCAAATTCATCATCTTTAACGACTAGTTCATAATAGTCTTTTATCCATTCAAATCTTGAGTGACAATCTTGGGCTGATTTTTCGTGATTTCCATTAATTAGATAAATTTTCCCGTTCAGTCTGTCAAGAATTTTTCTCAATTTCCCCGAAGAAGAAAGACCAACATCACCTAAGTGATAAACTTCATCTTCTGGGTTTACTTTTTCATTCCATCTTTGGATTAAAATTTCATCCATTTCATTCACATCCTTAAAAGGACGTTCAGAAAATTTGATTATATTTTTATGTCCAAAGTGGTGGTCTGAGGTAAAATATATTTTACTCATTTTATTGTATTTTAATTAAATTATTTGTTTTCACTCTTTTCTATTATTGAATTTTACATTCAACTTTGGACTCCGAAGGTTACATCTTTTTGTTTTTAAAGGTTCGCATATTATATTGATTTTATTGTTTTCAAATTTACTGGTTTCTGTTTAATGCCCTACAACGGACTTGTGTATGAAACGTAGCTTTTAAAAAGACGCTAACTTTTCGGATTAACACAGAGCCGAATTTTTATATTTTGTTTTTAATCTTCTATTCTAAAAGCCAAATTAAAAATTTGGCGGACATTCTAAATATAAACAAACCTTTCGGTTAAGCACTTATTAGCTATGTTTTATACACCTTGTTGCCAGTAGTTATATTCCGATTTTCATTCCGTTTCCAGGCAACGACGGTGTTTTGATAACATATTTTTCAAAAGGTAAAATATCAGTTGAACGACCTTGGTTTATGTAATAATTCAATTCGTTTAAGAGAAATTGAAAATCACCCGATGGATTTTTAACATTATAAAAATTGTCAGCATTGTTTTTGTCTTTTCTAATATGATTCTTTTTAGAATCCAAATAAACAAATATTCCGTCTTGAAGAGAAACAATGATATTCGGCAATAAATGAGCGTCTTCAGCTTTAATTAAATCAGAACATTTGGATAAAAATGTGTCTAATTTGAGTCCGATTTTTTCGCAAAGAATAAAACCATAGATTTGGTCTGTACTATTGGATTTTTGGTCAAATTTCTGAGAATCGGCACCTTGTATTGTTTGTCTTGAGCAATAGCTTCGCCATATAGTACTGTTTTTTGAAAATCTATTTAATTGTTTTACAGATTTTATTTTAGCAAATGAATCTTCTAATTCTTTAGTGTTTATAGTACTCTTAATTTCTCCCACAGCTATAACTCCTTCACAAGGGTAATAGGTGGTTTCTTCATTGTCATTTATTGAAAAAACTGGACAAATATCCTTTTCATATACTACAATATCTGTTTGCTTACTAGTTTTGTTTTCCGTATCAATTATACATCCAGTAGAAATTCCTATTGATTGTGGAAAAATCAATTCTAATTTTTTTCTAACTTCTTTTTCTCGAGCAGAGCCAACTAGAACAGGAGTTGTTGCTTTTCCTGCCTTTTTAAAACCGAGTATTAACTCTTCCGATAAATCTTCTAGAAACTCAAAAGAGTTGAATGTTTGTTCCATATTTCTTTAATTACTGGCAACGTGTTTGTATATGGTTTGTTGCGTGGTTTAGCACGTAATTTAGCAAATAAAAACCGAATAGAAAGTCTGCGAGGACTTTCGTAAGTAGGCGAGAAGTCAGCAATAAATTATATACGTCTTAAGTTTGTAATTCATTAAATTAGAAACATAAACAGAAAGTACAAAAGAGAGGAATAAGGTTAATATATACGCAGAGACTATGATCTCGTCAACATTGAAAATCCCCTCTCTTTTTCTACACAGATTTCGTACAGTTCTATGAGGCTTTTAGACCTCGATTTTAAGTCGTTGAAACTCGCGTAGCTTGTCCTTTCAAAAAACATTTTCTTATGAATAAAGATATAAAATATTTTGGACTTGACATCAGTCATTTAGTTTTTGATGTAACAGATTCTGATGGTAATTATTACCAATTTAAAAACAGTATTTCGGGCTTTAAAAAGTTTACAAAACTGTTAGATTTTAATAGTCATTGTGTAATGGAAGCTACGGGTTATTATCATTACCAATTAGCTTATTTTTTACAAGAAGAAGGGATTAAAGTTTCGGTAGAAAATCCCTTAGCCGTAAAACGATTTATACAAATGAAGTTGTCTAAAATAAAGACAGATAAAAGTGACTCAAAGTTGATTTGTGAATATGCCAAAGATGTAAAATTAAAGCTTTGGAAAGGCAACTCAAAGCATCAATTAGAATGTCTTCAAATGACCAGACTCCTTGGTGTGTATACAAAACAAAGCACAATGTTAAAAAATAAACTACATGGCGAAGCTGTTTTAGGCAATCCAAGTAAAGTAGTAGTTAGCTCTTTAAAACGCAGTTTAAAACAAGTTCAGAAAGAGCTAAAAATGATAGAAGATAAATTGTTAGTTTTAGTAAAAGAAGTGCATCAAGATGTTTTAACACGCTTAAAAAGTATTCCAGGAATTGGTCCCAAAACATCATTAATGCTAGTGGTTTTAACCGATGGATTTGATCGTTTTACAAGCGGAAGTGAATTGTGTAGTTACGCAGGTTTAACACCAGTGATCCGTCAAAGTGGAAGTAGTGTAAAAGGACGTCCGCGAATTAGTAAAATAGGGAATCAAAAGCTTCGAAATTTATTATTTATGTGCAGTTTTAATGCTTGTAAATATAACCATGCTTGCAAAGCAATATACGATCGATTAGTAGCCAAAGGGAAGAGTAAAAAATTAGCATTAATAGCGGTTTGTAACAAACTATTAAAACAGGCTTTTGCAATAGCAAAATCAGGACTAAGTTATGATAATAATTACAGAAGTACTTTATTAAAAAATTAATGAGTTTTTACTTGTTTTTTACCACAGTACTTTGTTGTAATGCGTTATTTTTATTCCAAAAGTTTAATTTAAGTAATTTTTCAAAACTCTTATCTTTTCAGTAGTCGACAAGTCATAATTACTTTGGGAAAGTAAAATGTTATTATTATCCAAAATAAAAAAATCAGAATATCCCATAATCTTTTGATTGCAGTCAGAGCATAATATGTTAGTTATAGATTTAAAGGATTCTTTACTTACATTGAAAACTGGAAAATAATAACCTTCATAGAACAAATAATTATAAAGTTGTTCTATTTTTTTGGCTTTTTGCTTGAAATCACAAATAAATCGAATTTATCTTTATTTTTTAAATAGATTTCATTTAAATATGGGGTGAATTTTAAAGATTGAGAACAATAATTATTGAAAAAATAAATAACTTTAATATTTTTCGATGAATTGAATATACTGTCTTTTAATTCGTTGATATTCATATTGACTAATTTTATATGTTCTCTATTATTGTCTGTTTTGTCTACAGAAATATATTCTTGCGAAAATAGAGCACTCGATATGAAAATAAATAATATATAGAGTTTTTTGACTATCACTTATTAGCTTGTTTAAGAATTGATTCTTTCTTTTCTTCAGATAAATCCCAAGAATCTTGAAGATCCATATTTATTAATATAATCTGAATGTCTTTTCCTTTTAATTTTTGTCGTTCTAATACCTCATACCACTTGAAAAGTGCTTCATTATTTATATCTTTATTAAAAAATATAGCCCAATTTAAAACAAAATAATAGTCTTTATTATCTTGTTTTAACAAAGGTTGTAGTGTCTTGTAATTAACAATTTTATTTATCCAACTGTCAATATTGATAGCCTTTTTTTTAGGTTTTTTTCTAATATTTTTAAAATTGGAAAGTTTGTCAATAACTTCTGAAAGCTTGAAGTTTTCAAGATAAATTCCATCTGAATTAAAAACGTGTACTATTGGTCCGACTAAATAACCGTTATTATTATAAGTAATAAAACTGTCAAAATTCTTAAAAATGAATAATTCAGTTTTATTGCAGCTTAATTTGTTTTCTTCTAAATATTTATCAATGCTATTATCATTTTGAAATTCAAAAAGTGAATTTTGACTTTGTAGTGATAAACTTGAAAATGAAAGAATAGAGAGTAATAAAATTATTTTCATAAAAATTAATTTAATTTTTTTACTAAATTTAGTATATTATTTGATAAGTTTTTTAATTCGGAAAAGCTCGGTCATAATGCATTACAACGTCTCGTATATGAAACGTAGCGTGTAAATAGACGCTGACCTTTCAGATTATACACAAGCCGAATTTTTATGTTTTGTTTTTATCTTTTCTATTTTAAAAGCCAAATTTAAAAATTTGGCGACTTTGAAAACACACACAAACCTCTCGGAAAGCCTATATTAGCAATGTTTTATATACATTGTTAGCCATAGTATTATTTTCCATTCAGCATGTTATAAATTAAGGCAGTCACGATGACATCGCTTTCAGCACTATGCTCTTTCAAATTCGGTTTAAGTGCTTGCCATTCCTTTTTATTTCCAAATAGTTTGTCTGCCGAATTATATAAAGAAATTTTAAATCCATATTTATGTCCGAGTTGTTTTCCTGTCAATTTCATTGTATCAACTTTGTTTCTTTTCTTCAATGAGAATGGAATTCCAGCTTTTACAAATTCAGCATGTAATACTTTATAATCAAATGCAATATTATGCCCAACAATGTCGTCTACTTTCGATGCAGCAACAGTTAATGCAGAAAGTGCTTTTTCTAATTCCACGCCTTCTTTTTCACATTTTTCATTCGTAATTCCATGAATTTTTATTGCTTGTTTAGGAATATCTTCTTTTTGCTTAATAAAGAAAGTTTCTCCGTCGTAATTTCCGTTTATATCAACTAACATAAAAGCGAGTTGAACTATTCGTGGGAAGTTTTCCGAATGGTCAATAACATTTTGTTTAGTTACTCTAATTGAATTGTCATTTACTAATCCAGTCGTTTCCGTATCCAAAATTAACGCAATTGGCTTGAAGGTGCTTTTATTCTTTACTGGTTGTAAAGCAACTTCTTTTTTCATTGTTTTAGTGACAACTTGTTTTTTTCCAGAATTGGCTGTCGAAGTTTTTTTATTCGACTTTTTCATTTTGCTAAATCCTATTATAATTAAGACGATTGCAATCATGATTATTAAAAAGTCCATTCGGTTGGTTTTATATTATGGCTAACGGTCTTGTGTATGGTTAGTTGCGTGTTTAAGCAACTAATTTAGTAAACAAAAACGTGCCAGAGAAAATTCCGAAGGAATTTTCCAAGTAGGCAATTGCCCAAGCAATTAATTATACACGTTGTTGTGGGTAGGTATTTTATATTGAACATAATACTTACTCAATTCTTTATAAAACTTCTCTCTAAGTTTCTCCATTTTCATTTCATATATGTCTAATTCAGAATTTTTTGGAATTATATCATTGAAAATGACCATTTCTCGAAGTTCTACTTCTATCTTAGTGCAGTTTTCTAATATATCTGCAACGTTGTTTAAACTTAGTAATTTAAGCTTTGAAAGAGCTGTCATTTTATTATTTCTAGAATCAAGTAAATTCTCATCAGCTGTAAAAATAAAATTCCATTCTTCCTTCTTTGCTTTTCTATTTAATTCTGTCGTTTGTTTTGAAGTCCCTCCAATTGCGCTTGTTAAAACAGACCACTTTTGAAAATATTCCTCCGCATTTTCCGATATTTTATCAATTGAGAGAATGTATCTTCTTATGAATTCTTTTTTTCTTCAGACTTATGATTATACCTTGTTATCAAATAGTTTGTTAAAGAAGCAATTAATGCTCCGAGTCCAATTTTCACAATTGTATCAATCAACTCAATCATTTCGCTTGTCATATGTTCATTTTGTTTTACTTACCCACAACGGTTTTGTATATGGCTTGTAGCGTGTAAATTAGCGATTATTTTTCGGATTAAGCACAAGCCAGATTTTTAAATTTTACTATTTATCTTTTTACTGGAAATCGTCAAATTTAAAAATTTGGCGACTTTCCAAATACGCCTTAACTTTGGTTAAGCAACTGATTAGCTATGAGCTATATACGTTGTTGTGGGTAGTGTTTTTTATCCTATTATTTGCCAAATCACACCTACTATTGTCGCTATTCCAACTACTAAAGCTATGATAACGTTTGTTTTATTCCAATTCGATTCTTTTTGTTCTTTTTCTTCTCCAATGGATTGATTTTTAATTTTAGAATCCTTGTTTATTATAAGATTTCCTTGGTTAATTATCTGTTCTTTTGAGTTTTCTTGAACATTTAAACCTTTTTCTTTTAGAAAGTCCATAAATTCATTTCCTTTTTCCTGAAACCATTTAATAAATTCAGGTATGTTTTCTTCGCTGAAGTCAGGTACAGTTTGTAAATCTCCATCTTCTATTGCCAAATCTCCATCCTTTATTTGTAAATCGAATTCTTGATTTTCTTTGAACCATTCTTTAAAATATTTTCTCAATGTAGGTTTGTCAAGATTTATGAGTTTCTTCTCAATTATCATATCAAGAAAAAAATCTGCTTGGTCAGCTCTTTTTTCAAGAAGTCGGTCATAATATTTATCCCATTCTTTTTCATCAAACAAAGGATTGTTTTTTGTGACATTTTGAATTTCTCTTTCTAAAAGTAATCCAATACTTGATTCGTTTTTTTCGACCAGTTCACGACCTTTCCCACTTATGTGATATTCACATTGTCCGCTCAAAGTTGAATTATCTCTTCCACGAACAAATTCGACCAATTCTAATTCTTCCAAGATGTATTCTAATGTCTTAAATTTCTCTTTGTTCTGCTGACTTGGTAATTGTTTCATTTCAATTCCCATTGCTAATGATGTAGCAAAAGATGAATTATATAATTCTCTTAAAAAATGGTCAATATATTTTGCTTGTTCGTTTATTTCCATTGGTTGCTCAACATTACCCACAACGGTTTTGTGTATGATTAGTGGCGTGTTTCAGCAACTAATTTAGCAAATAAAAACCGAATAGAAAATCCGCGAGGATTTTCGTAAGTAGGCTTGAACTAGCCATTAATTATACACGATGTTACCCAACGTTTTTTATTTCTCCGTATCTTTTATCTATAACTTTTATTAACTTATTGAAAAAGGCTTGAATCAGTTCAATTATTTCTATTATATAATTTTCACTTTCTATTTCGACTATATTGTCTGCCCCAAATTTTCTCGTTGTCAATCCTTTAGTCCTTTGTATAAAAGTTAATTTATTATCATCGATTTCAGAATTATTGTGAGCTATTTTATTACGAATGTATTTATGCTGTCTTATTAGATTGTATTCCTTTTCCACATCTTTTGATTCTATTTCATAAACTTTAGTAAGATAAATCCAGTATTTATGAATATAATCACTTCCAGTAATGTGTTTTATTTTAACACTAAATTCAAAATTAGTTTCTATTAAGTTTGAAAGAAGTTTTAATTGTCCTTCTAAAACTGAAAAGATTGATAGAAGTGATGCTTTTCTATAATTTTGGGGTATTTGCTTTAGAAACTTTTCTGTGTGACCATAATAATGTCCATAATATTGCGCTTGTAATGAACCTTCTTGCTCATTGGTTGGCTTAGTTTGTAATTCAGCATCATTTTTAATCTTATTCCGAAATTCCTCAATTAAAGTTTTACTATATTTTTCTGAATTTTCAATTATTTTTTTCTGCAATTAACAGATTATCTAAGTCATCATCATAATAATATAAAATTCCCCAATGATTGATTTTGAACTCGGGATTATTTAGGTCTATCATCTTGGTTTTTTATGTTGGGTAACGTGTTTGTGTATAACTTAGTTGCGTGGTTTAGCGACTAAGTTAGCAAATAAAAACCGAATAGAAAATACGTGAGTATTTTCGTAAGTAAGCTAAAAAAAGCAATTAATTATACACGGTGTTAACTACCGGCTTTTTTTCTATTTAGGCAGAGTTCAAATGTTTAAATTTTCCTTTAAATTCATTTAGGAACTTTAATTCTCGCAAGAGTTTTAGCGTATTACTCCGTTTTACGAATCCAGATTAGTTCAGATTGCTTTTCTTGCGCTTAGTTCAGCGGTAACGATAAACGCTTGCTTTTCAATCTTGGTTTCCTTTATCAATCTTTTTAATCTAGATTTATCTTAGTTGTTTTAATTTTCAAATAGAGTAGAGTGAGTTTTAATTAGGATTCCCTTATTAATCTTTTTAATCTAAAATTAACTTAGTTCCTTTTAAAATTAAAGCAGAGTAGAGTGAGTTGTTTATTGGTTTACTTTTTTTAATTTCTTAAAATCTAAATTATCTTGGTTTATTTAGTCAAATTGAGTTTACTCCGTAATACTTTTCAGGTTGTATTATTCATCCGAGTAATCAATCCAGAGTTGGTAGTTAAATGTTTAAATTTTAGAAAAATGTTGATTTGGAATTAGCTTGTAGTTAACGTGTTTATGTATGATTAGTTGCGTGGTTTAAGCACTAAAGTTAGCAAATAAATCACAGATAGAAAGTTCGCGAGGACTTTCGTAAGTAGGCGAGAATCAAGCAATTAATTATACACGGTGTTGTAAAACGTTTTTATTTCATTTTCTATATTCCGCTCAATATAATTCCGATAATTAGGATAATCAGCGAAGTTATCAGAAACGGTTTCTTACTTTTATAAATATCAGAAATTAAATTCCAACAATACAAATAAATAAATATCGGAAACATAAATCCCAAATAAGCAAAGTCTTTTTCAATTGTCAAATCCACTCCAGCAAAAAACCAAAACAATCGCAGAAGAAAAAATAATGTTCCAAATAAAATCCAAAACGTATTAGTTTGAGCCATTCTCAATCTTATGTTTTTCTTTCTGTTAGTGGCAAAAGGTTTGCTCATCCACAAATAGGTAGTAAAACAAAATGAAAATCCAACGGAAGCAAAACCAATTAAAGTCAGGTAATAAATGGAAAATTCGTAACTATAGAAATTCGACCAGCTCAAGTCTGTGATAATTTCTCCAACATTACACATTTTTAAAAATACTCGAAATAATAAGTTGAAAATTAAGCTAAATCCGATTCCAATTGCAATTCCGCTATAAAATTGGAACTTTCCAATTTCGTTTATTGTGAAGTTAGATTTGAGTTTTTTCAATTCAGCGTATTGTTTGGTCAAATGTTTTACAACGGTTTTGTGTATGAGCAGTAGCGGGTTTTACTGAACTACTTTTCGGATTACAATATACTTTATTAAAATGAAAAAGCGGTATAAATTTGCACTCAAACCGCTATTGCTTATACACGTTGTTGCCAGTAGTTTTTTATTTCATTTAATGCACTTTCCACATTTTTATTCAGTTCATTTTCTCCATTTAACCGCACTGTTTTACAATCCAATAATTTAATCCAATCGTTGTGAACTTTTAAACTTCTACCGTCAAAGTTTGCGTTTTCATATTGATTTGCCCATTCCAAAAATGCTTTTGAGTTCTGTTGAATTTTTTTGTCTGTCAAAAGTTTTTCCCTGTAACGTTCAACCTCACGTTTTTTCAACCGTTTCATTCGTTCAGTATTTTTCAATCGGATAAAAAAGGCTAAATCAAATGAAGTTTTCCATTCTTTTCCCCAACTTACCATTGAACCACTTACTACAACATTCTCAAATTTTTTGAAATCCGCTTTCAGATTTTCATTACGGTTTATCAAAGCTATTTTTTCCTGAAATGGTGGATTGGTTTTCTTCCAGTAATAGTTGTCAACGTCCAAATGCTTAAAATCAGTTCTTTTTTCAATTTCTTTTCCAAGTGTTGTTGTTCCTGAACCAGATGCTCCAAAAATTAAAACTTTCATTTATTCGATTTATACATTAATCTTCCACTTGATAAAATCCAAGCTGCGATGCTAAATGTAAAAACTCTAAAACCAGTTAAGCTTGTAAAAATAAAACCAGTTAGTGCTCCAACAATTGAAAATAGAACTATAAAAACACCCAAAAAACCAATCCATTTAGGAAACTTATTTTCGATGAGAATTATGATAGAGTAAATCATTATTGCTAAACAACAAGCTACAATAAAAATGTAATCTAAAGGTACATTTAATGAAAAGCTATAGTTGGTAATAGGTTTTAATACTTTAATATTTTCGTCTAACCTTTCTGAATACTTGTTCAAAAAATAGGGTAAGGTTAATCCGTTAATAACTGCTGCAAGCATCGCAGAAAACAGTCCGAAAGATAAAATGATAAATGCCAATATTGATAATTTCCATTTATCTAAAAGCTTTATAGTAAGTCCATAAAATCCAAACAATATTATTGGTAAACTAAAAATAGCTAATGAATGAGCTATTGTAATTGTTTTGGATATTTTAATGATATATTCAATGCTTCCACCACTTGGATGCAAAACCATAGTTATGATAATTAATAATGCTCCTAAAATAAGAGATATACTTGTGCTTTTGTAAAAATGATTTTCCATTTATTTGATGTTTTGATGAACACAAATATCTATGGATTCTCTGAATGAAGCACTTGATTGAAATCAAGAAATCACTTAATCCTTTTTCTAACCCTGCTTAATGTTTCTGGTGTAATTTTAAGATAAGACGCTATCATTTTCTGAGGGAATATCTGAAGTAGTTTTGGCTTATTTTCAAGAATAAAGCTATATTTTTCATCGGGTGTATTTTGATTGTCGAAAAAATTAATTCTGGAAGTTGATTCCTCTAATATTTTTCCCATTTGTAGAAAAGATTGAGATTGAGCAATAAGCCTATGTATCGCATCTATTGAAAGTTCATAGATAGAACTATCTTCAAAAGCTTGAATTGAATATTCTGATGGTTTTCTGGTGGTAAAACTTTTATGATTTATGACCCAGTCATTACTTATGTTAAGGTCAATAACATTTTTATTTAGTTCAAAATCAATTTTATATTGATAAAAACTACCTGAAATTATAAAGATTAAAGATGAACAAATATTTCCTTTCCCAAGTAAATACTCATTTTTTTTCAGTTTTCTGTACTTAAGTTCTTGTTTTAGAAGTGTAGATTCTTTTTCGGAAAATTCTCCAGCTTTTTTTAGAAGTTCCAAAATTGATTCATCCATTGATTTAATTGTTTCTCGATATTGGGTTTAAATTACTGGCAACTAGTTATATAACAACTAATATAGTTGTTTTTGGGATTATATTTCCCGTTATGACAACTTTTTTGTTGTTATTTTGGGTTTTGATATTTGTTAAAATTAGTAAAAAAAGGAATATTATAAATTCAATAAATAATCTGCTGCTGCAAAAGGGGTTGTTTTATTGGCTTCAATTAGTGCTAATTGTTTTTTTAATTCGTCTTTAATTTTTGGTGTATTAAAAAAAGTGTTTTTAAGTTGTTCTTCGATAGTTTGTAATAACCAAAATTTATTTTGTTCTGTACGTTTATTTTTAAAATAATCGTTCTTTTTTGTTAGCGTAATATAATCTGTAATAATTTGCCAAACGTTGTCAATACCTTGATTGTCTATTGCGCTACAGGTTGTAACTTTAGGTTGCCAATCTGAGTCTTTTGTAGGGTACATGTGTAAAGCTCTGTTAAACTCTAATTTTGCTAGTTTAGCATGTTTAAGGTTGTCTCCATCTGCTTTATTAATGGCTATTGCGTCAGCCATTTCAATTATACCACGTTTAATACCTTGTAACTCGTCTCCAGCTCCTGCTAATTTTAAAAGTAAGAAAAAATCAACCATACTATGTACAGCGGTTTCGCTTTGTCCAACACCAACGGTTTCGATTATTACAGTGTCAAAACCTGCAGCTTCACAAAGTATAATGGTTTCTCTTGTTTTTCGGGCTACACCACCTAATGAGGTTCCGGAAGCCGATGGACGTATAAAGGCTTGTTTGTTTTTTACCAGGTCTTCCATTCTGGTTTTGTCTCCTAAAATACTTCCTTTGGTAAGACTACTACTTGGGTCAACTGCTAATACGGCTACTTTTTTGTTTAATGAGGTAAGGTGTGTGCCAAAAGCTTCAATAAAAGTGCTTTTACCAACTCCTGGTACACCTGTAATACCAATTCTTATAGAGGTGTTAGCATGTGGTAAGCAGGCTTTTATAATAGCATTGGCTTGTGCTGTGTGTTTATGGTTTTTACTTTCTATTAAAGTAATGGCTTGACTTAAAGCGGTAATGTTTCCCTTTAAGATGGCATCAACCAAGTCTTTGGTTGTACGCTGTTGTTTTCGTTTTGCTTTAATTTTTGATACAGCATCAGCATTGGTCATTTCTGGAGAAGAAACACCTTCAGTTTCTGATAATGCTGATTTTTTGTTTGACATGTGTGCTTTAATTTCAGCGAAAGCGATATTATTTTATGTATTAGATTAATCTTTTAAAGGGACTTCAATTTTTACATTATCCCAAGCCATAGTCATTTTTAAATCATCGGTAGAGTTATCAAAAGCTACAGTAAATTGCTCTACTATTTTATCTAGTTTTTGAGCAGGAACTTCTACTTCAACCACATCAAAATTAGGATCCCAATTAGGTTCCATTTTTTCGTTAACTCCCCAATCATATTGTTTAGAGTTAAACATAACTTTCCAATTATTTTCGTTTGGAACCGTCCAAAGGGTGTACTTTCCTTTTGGTAGAGTCATGCCTTTTATGGATAAATCGTGATTGGTTTCAAAGGTTGTCGCTTCGTTTGCACCAGTACGCCAAACTTTATTAAAAGGGACTAAAGCGCCAAATACAGCTCTGTCTCGTTTTGATGGTCTGTTATAAACCACTTTAACATTTAAATCGTTTATTTTAACTCCTGCAGTATCTTTTGGACTTAAAGGTTGATTAAATAAGCCTGTTTTGGTAGCAAATTGATAACCTAAAACGCTAACGACTACTAGTAATAAAAGATATATGATTTTTTTCATTTAATTTTTTTGTCTAAAAGATAATTAATTGCAAACAAAATTAATTTAAAATTTAAGACTTACAGAAAGATAAGCCTTAAAATATTCTAAATTAATGTGCTAAATTGAAAAAAAATAAACTTTTTTGCAACACTACTTTTTTTGTGTCGTCTTTATCATGAACACTAACCAAAAACCAACAAGTGAAAGTCGTTACTTTAGATAACATCCAGTTGTGTAAACAAAACAACCGTAAAGCACAAATGCAAGTGTACAAGCAATATTGTGATGCTATGTATCAGGTAGCTTTAAGGTTTGTAAATCACACAGCAGAAGCAGAAGATGTAGTGCAAGATGCCTTTATTAAAGCATTTACAAAATTACATCAATTTAAAGGCGACGTGACTTTTGGTGCATGGTTAAAACGTATTGTTATTAATAAAAGTATTGATCACTTAAAGTCTAAAAAACAACGTTTGGTTGAATTAGATCAGGTGCACCTAAAAGTAATCGATACAGATACTAGTGACAAATGGTTAGTCCAAGATAGCACAACTTTAGATCAAATTAAAGAGGCCATTACTAGTCTTCCGGAAAAATATAAATACGTTGTCATGCTGTATTTAATAGAAGGGTATGACCATCAAGAAATATCAGAAATTTTAAATATTACACAAGTCGCATCACGTACACAATTATCCAGAGGAAAAACAAAATTACAAGACCTTTTAAAACATACCAATTATGGCCAAAGATATTAGAAACCTATTTAACGAAGATAAAAAACAATCTAACAACCAAATGTCTAAAGGACATGAGGCTAGGTTTATGGATAAGTTACACCAAGAATTGCCAGTACAAAAGCAATCTAAATGGACGGTTTTAAATATTGCTGCCAGTGTATTGTTAGTTATTGGTTTGGCATTTGGAAGTTATACTGTATTTAAAAATAATACAAAAATACCACAAGTAGTCAATACAAATCCTCCAAAAGAAACAACTAATACAGCCAAAACAATGACGCTTGGAGATATTTCTCCGGATTTAAAAAAGGTGGAAGAGTATTATGTGGCCAATATTAATTTAGAATTGTCAAAATTAAAATTAACTCCTGATAATAAAGAGTTATTTGATGGTTATGTTTTAAAGTTAGAAGAATTAAATGCAGAATACAAAAACTTGTCTAATGAGTTGACCTTAAATGGTCCTGATGAGCATACTGTAAATGCATTAATTAAAAACTTGAAATTACGTTTAAACTTGATGCATCGTCTTAAAAATCAATTAAGTCAGTTAAACACAATTAAAGCGTCCCAAGGATAAGCTTTAAAAAAAACTAAAATACAATGAAACAATATAAAATATTAAAAAGCATTTACTTAAAAGTATTCCTTTTATTAATAACCGTAAGTGTTACAGCACAACAGAAGTTGAGTAAAATAGATCAATCTGTTAGAGCAAATAAAGCGGTAACAATAGATCTAAATACTAGTCACACCAATATAGTGGTAGAAACTTGGAACAAGGATTATATAGAGGTACAGGCATTTATTGAAAGTACTAAGCTATCCAACCAAGAGATGCAAAAGGCTTTAGACAATTGGGATGTAAGTCTAAAAGGAGATTCAGATTATGTGCAAATTACATCTAAAGGTGCACAAGGGATTTGGTCTGACGACATGAGTGTTACATTTTTGGATGAAGCGTCCATTGAAGCTTTAGCTAACTTACCAGAACAATTAGACCTTAATTTATCTCCATTATTAGAAGGATTAGAGAATTTAGAAATTTTTGGTGAGTTACCAGAAAAACTAAAATTACTACGTGTCCCAAAATCTCCTGATGGTAATTATAATATCAATTTTGATTTTGATAGATATAAGGAGGAAGGCGAGTCTTATCTTGATGCATGGAGTATTAAATACAGAAACGAATATGGTGAAGCTTATGAGCAAGACATGCGTACTTGGGCAAAAAGTATTACTCAAGAAGATCTAGATAAATTTGAAAAAGAAATGGAAGCTTGGGGAGAGCGTCTTGGTGAACAAGTGGAAGACCTTTTTGGACCAGATTTTGAACAAAAAATGGAAGAATGGGGAGAAAATTTAGGTAAAAAAATAGAAGACTCTTTTGGTGAAGAGTTTGAATTAAAAATGGAACAACTAGGAGAGCGTTTAGAAAAAGAATTAGCGCCAAAACTAGAAGCTTGGGGAAAACGTTTTGGTGAAGAGTTTGAAAAACGAATGGAAGCCCAGTTTAATCAAAACGGAACGACTAAAAATACGAACACTAAATTATTTGATGATGTGGATTATAACACTACAAAAACCATTATTATTAAAATGCCCAAAAAAGCTAAGCTTAAATTAAATATTAAGCATGGTGAGTTAAAAATGGCAAATGTATTTGATAATGCAAAGGGTAATATTAGTCATGGATCATTAATAGCTAATCACATTTCTGGAGGTAATACCTCCATTAATGTGTCTTATGCTAAAGTGGCTATTAAAAATTGGACTTCTGGACAATTACAATTAAATTATGTGGATGATGCAATTATAGCTAACGCTAATAATTTAATATTAAATGCAGTGTCGTCTGACGTAGAAGTTGGAAATTTATCTGGTAACTCCGTTATAAATGGTAGTTTTGGAGATTTATTTATAAATGCAATAGCTTCAGAGTTTAGTAATTTAAATATTGTATTAGAAAATAGTGAGGCTAAATTAAAACTGCCTAAAACAGATTTCAACCTGTTTTTTAATGGTAACAAATCTAAATTTAATAACAAGGTAGCGTCTAATAAAACCATAAAAAACTACCCAAATAATAATAGTAATACCAATAAAACTATAATCATAAATGCTAAGTATAGTAACGTGATTGCTAAATAAAATTTCTAAATTTGAATTCAATTTTATTAAGATGAATTCAAACTTACTTTCTTCAATTTTAAATCAAACCGCTACAACAGACTTAAACGTTATTGATGCTTCTATTTCTAAAACAGACTATATTGCTATAGATTTATCAAAAGCTAATCCTGATTTAAATTCTTTTGATATCTCTTCGTCAAAAGCTTGGGAAGACTACATCAATCAATATCTAAAACAACATAATAAGCAAGTTGCTTTTGGTGGTTATCTAGAAACTAGAAACTTATACAACAGAAGTTCTTATTTTTCGGCTCAAGCCGAAACCGAGCAACGTAATATTCATTTAGGTCTAGATCTTTGGTGTCCAGCAAATACATCTGTTTTGGCCTGTTTTGATGGTAAAGTTCATAGTTTTAAAAACAATACAAATTTTGGAGATTATGGACCAACAATTATTTTAGAGCATTGTTTAGATAACCAAGTATTTTATACGTTATATGGTCATTTAAGTGAAGCTTCAATAGCGAATATAAAAATTGGTGATATCATCGCTCAAGGCGAAACGATAGCAAGTCTTGGAGAAGCTTCAGTAAATGGTGATTATGCACCACATTTACATTTTCAGATTATAATAGATATGCAAAATAAGTTAGGTGATTATCCTGGTGTTTGTAGCTTAAGTGATTTAGAGTTTTATAAAACCAATACGATTAATCCTAATGTGATTTTAGGATTGTAATGGTTAATCTAAAATATGTAAATCCCTTTTAATTCTTTGTTCGGTAGGTCTTAATAATGCCATGTATACTATTAATAATATTCCAAATACGATAAATTCTGGAAATATTATTAGTATAACAAATGCAGCTCCTTCAAGTATGGCATAGCGTACAATGGTAGCACTTTGATAGGCAACTAGTTTTTGTTTTAAGCTTAAACTACTTTCAATTTTAGAAACCAATCTTTTAAATAGTAGATTACTAAGTAGAAAAGCAACAATAGGAATCGTTAAATAAATCATGTTTTCATTATTAATTTCAGGCATTTTTAATTGACTAAAGTCAGATATGTTGCCTAAAAAAAAGTACGCCATAATTAAACCGACTACTAATGCTATATGGATGATTTTAAAAATTTTTAATTGTTCTTGCATAGTTGATAACCTTAGATGGGTTAGCAAAGTACTTTAAATTACTAATAAATTCAAATTTTAAAGCTTTAAAATAAAACACACAAACCGCTAATAAAAGCTAAGTTTGTGTGTGACATTAAAACTAAGTTAAAATATTAATTATACGACATCAGCAATTTGTTTTTGAGAGACTTTGTTTTTTGTTTTAATTTCAAATTGATTGGAAGTGTTTTTTGTTCCACCAGCTTTTAGAGCCTTATCACCTGCAAAAAATGTTTTGTGGTCATCACCAAGATCAGAACCTGCCATTCTTTGGTGTTTTACACAAGATACACCTTTACGTATTTCTTGTCTTTGTACGCCTTTAACATAAGCAAGCATCCCTTGATCACCAAAATATCCAGCTGTTAAATCATTCATGTGTAATGCTGTTGTATGATATGTTGGTAAGGTAATTAAGTGATGAAATATTCCAGCGTCTCTTGCTCCATCCATTTGGAAGGTTTTAATTTTTTGGTCTGCTCTAAAGCATAATTCAGTATTATCATACTCTGCATCCATTAGGTTGTTACGGTCGTAAGAAGTCATGTTTTCTCCTTCAGCAAGCATGTCTTCATATACTTGATTACGGAAGTTTAAAGTCCAGTTAAATGATGGTGAGTTATTGTAAACTAGTTTAGCGTTTGGAATGACAGCTTTTACTTGATTTACCATGTTTGCAATTTGTTTTACATTAGGTGTAGGTGTTTCTATCCATAACAAATCTGCTCCGTTTTGTAGACTAGTAATACAGTCTAAAACAACACGATCTATATTTGTCCCATCCCTAAATTTATATAAACCATTAGCTAATCTAACAGGACGTACTAATTTACCATCTCTTTTAATTAAAACGTCATTTTCTTTAGCATCTGTAATTGCTATTTCTTCTGCTTCAACAAAATCTAAATATTTTGAAGCTAAATCACCAGGTTTTTGGCTAACAGGAAGTTTTTGGGTTAAACCAGCACCTTCAGAATCTGTTCTAGCTACAATTACACCTTGATCTACACCTAGCTCTAAAAACGCATACCTTACAGCGTTTAGTTTGGCTATAAAATCTTCATGAGGAACAGTTACTTTTCCGTCTTGGTGACCACATTGTTTAGCGTCAGATACTTGGTTTTCTATTTGTATAGCACAAGCTCCAGCTTGAATCATTTTTTTGCTAATAAGTAGGTCGCTTCTTCATTACCAAAACCTGCATCAATATCTGCTATAATAGGAACAACATGTGTTTCAAAATTATCAATTTGAGCCTGTACATCTTCACCATTTTCTAGTCTTCTAAATAGATCGTTCAACTCAATAGCATCTGCTTGACGTAAAAAGTCATAGATTTCGGCTATTAGTTTTGGTACTGCAGTTTTTTCATGCATAGACTGATCTGGTAAAGGTCCAAATTCAGATCTTAATGCAGCTACCATCCAACCCGATAGGTATAAGTACCTTTTATTAGTAGTATTGTGGTGTTTTTTTACAGCAATCATTTTTTGCTGTGCCACAAAACCATGCCAGCATCCTAAAGATTGAGTGTATTTTGAGTTATCTGCATCATACTCATCCATATCCTTTCTCATAATTGCTGCAGTATATTTTGCGATTTCGATTCCAGATTTAAATTGATTTTGTGTAAACATTCTTGCAGCACTTTCTGGATTTATAGCATTCCAAGTGGTGCCAAATTTTGCTTTAAGTTGCCTTACTGTATCTAAAGCTGAGCCATAATTTGTTTGTGATAAATTTTTCATAATTTTGTGATACGTTATTTATTATTAATAATTAGATCCTGTTGATTGTTGCCGCAATCGCAGGATTGTTTTTTATATGTATTGGTAAGCTGGAAGCGTTAAAAATTCTTCAAATTTGTCAGCTAAAACCAATTTGTCAAATAAGTCTATAGCTAATTTAAATTTGGTGTTTTCAATATTTTCTTCACCAATTTCAATTAATATTTTTTCTACTTCATCATTAAAAAGGGTTACGTAAAGTTTCATGTCAAACGCACGTCCATCTTCTAAGATAACTTCGTTTTTTAACCATTGCCAAACTTGCGTTCTAGAGATTTCAGCAGTAGCTGCATCTTCCATTAAATTATAAAGTGCGACAGCTCCATGACCTCTTAACCAAGCTTCGGTATATAAAATTCCGACATTAATATTTTTTCGTATTCCAGCTTCAGTAACAGTACCTTTTGGAACTTCGACTAAATCTTTTTCTGTAATAGTGATGTCATCTCGTGTCACGTGTAATTGGTTTGGTGTTGGCATATGTTTGTTAAATTCGGTTAAAGCAACATCCACTAATGCAGGATGTGCAACCCAAGTCCCATCATGTCCATTTTTAACTTCACGCTCTTTGTCTTTTCTTACTTTTTCAAGCGCTGCTAAATTTGCATATTCGTCATTTTTAATTGGTATTTGTGCAGCCATTCCACCAATAGCTAAAATGCCTCTTTTGTGACAACGTTGTATTACTAATTTTGAATACGCATCCATAAATGGTGTTGTCATAGTAACCTGATCACGATTAGGAACTACAAAGTTTGGATGATTTCTGAATTTTTTGATGTAAGAAAAAATGTAATCCCAACGTCCACAGTTTAAACCAACAATATGTTCCTTTAATTCGTAAATAATTTCGTCAAGCTGAAAACTTGCAGTGATAGTTTCAACTAAAACAGTAGCTTTAAATGTACCTTCTTTTACTTTTAGGTATTCTTCTGCAAAAGTAAATACGTCATTCCACCATCTAGCCTCTAAGTAATGCTCTAATTTTGGTAAATAGAAGTAAGGTGCAGTATTATTTTTTAGTAAAGTTTTTGTGTTATGAAACACGTATAGTCCAAAATCTATTAAACTACCAGAAGCTTCTTGCTTATCAAATGTAATGTGTCTTTCATTAAGATGTAAACCTCTTGGTCTAACTAATAATACAGCAGTTTCTGGCTTTAGTTGATAGGTTTTATTCTTTTTAGTGTCTACTAATGTTATGGTTTTATTGTTAGCATCCATTAGGTTTATTTGACCTTCGATGTTATTTTTCCAACTAGGAGCATTGCTGTCTTCAAGGTCTGCCATAAATGTTTTTGCACCAGAATTTAATGCATTAATGACCATTTTTCTATTAACAGGACCTGTAATTTCTACACGTCTATCTTGTAAATCTTTTGGTATTGGATTTGCTGTCCATTCAGATGTTCTAACGGATTCTGTTTCTTTTGGAAATTCAGGAAATTGACCTTTATCAAAAATTGTTTGTTGTTTGACACGTTCATCTAATAATTCTAATCTTCGATTATTGAATTTTTCATGTAAAGCTGTTAAAAAAACTAAGGCTTCATCTGTTAAAATTTCTGGGTAGTAATTTGTAACGTCTCTAGAGAATGTGATTTTTGGTTGTTTTAAAAGATTGTTTTCCATTGTGTTATGATTTTGTACGACAATATTAAAACAAAGAATCGAATAAAACAAGCGAACGTTCGCTAAAAATTTTTTTCGCCAAAATAGAATATTCGCAAAAAATGCTATATTTGTAATTATGGAAGAAGATTACATAAAACTAATATTTGGATTAAAGCTAAAGCAGATAAGGACTGATAAGAATTTATCCTTATTAGGTTTATCTAAACTCTCAGGTTTATCAAAGTCCTATTTAAACGAAATAGAAAACGGAAAAAAATATCCTAAACCTGATAAAATTGCTATACTTTCTGAAAAATTGGATGTACCTTATGACCAAATGGTGTCTCTTAAATTGGACAAAAATTTAGCTCCAATTGGTGATTTATTACAGTCAAAAATTTTAAAAGAAATTCCGTTAGAACTTTTTGGAATTAAAGAAAGTAACCTGATAGATATTGTTGCAAATGCACCAGCTAAAGTCAATGCGTTTATTAGTACAATTATTGAAATTGCACAGAATTATAACTTTAGTAGAGAAAGTTTTTATTTAGCTTCTGTACGATCGTTTCAACAAGCGAATAATAACTATTTTGCAGATTTAGAACAAAGTGTATTGAGATTTGCGGAAGCTTATCATATTGATTTAAATGAAACAATTACATCTAAAGATTTAGAGGAGGTTTTAGTTGAAGAATATGGTTATACCATTCAACCCAATGAACTTAGTAAATATGAAGCTTTGGGTAATTTAAGGTCTATGTTTGTTCCTAAAACGAAGACTTTATTGTTAGCAAATGAGATTGATGAAGCACAACGTACCTTTATCTATGCAAAAGAATTAGCTTATAATTTTTTAAAAATAGAACAACGTTTATATACGTTTCCTTGGATTAAGTTTGACACTTTTGATCAGGTTTTAAATAATTTTTATGCATCTTACTTTGCAGGAGCTTTAATTATACCTAGTGCAAAAATTATTTCGCAACTAAATCATATTTTTGAAAAAGAAACTTTTGATGCTTCACTATTTTTGAAGGCTATTGATAGTTACAATGCATCACCAGAATCGTTTTATCAGCGTTTAACTAACGTTATTCCAAAAGCATTTAATATTCAGAATTTATTTTTTTAAGATTTACGCATAAAGCTAAAAGTCCTAATTTTTATTTAAAAAAAGAGTTGCATTTATCACATCAACAATCTCCACATGCAAATGAAACTAATGAGCATTATTGTAGACGTTGGGTGTCTTTAAAAATGCTTAAAGACATTAGTAAAAGTAAAACAGCACATGTTTTTGATTATCAAATCTCTAATTATAAAGATGATGGTGTAAAATATTTGGTGTTGTCTTCAGCAACTAAAGATCCTTTTAGAGATAATCATTACAGGAGTATCAGTATTGGTTTGTTGATTAATAAGCAATTACAACGTAAAGTTAATTTTTTACAAGATGAAATTATAGAAACTAAAAATGTAGGTGTGACTTGCGAGCGTTGTGCTATAAAAGATTGTAAGGATAGGGAAGTGCCTGCGATTTTTTTAGAGAAAAAAGCAAAAAACAAAAAAATGGAATCTATAGTAAGTGAATTAACAACTAAGTTTTCTTAAAAACTAGCTGTGAAATTTATACTAATGAGCCATAAATAAATCTTGAGGCTAATGATTTGCCAAAGAAGAATCCTGAAATAGCTAAAATACCATCGGTAACAGCAAACCACAATTCTTTTGGAAGCATGATAATTGTAGTAAATGTAGCAATTACCATTAGTCCACCAACAATGTATGAAGGTACTATGCTGGTTTTAGAAATTACTCCTGCAATGGTCATACCCGCTATAATACCAATGAAATGAGCTAATACAACAAATGTTTTAGCGCCTTGTGGTATTAAATGCATGTTGGTTTTTATAGATTTCATATCATTTGGATCCATACTTTCTGGTAATGGATAAAAATTATGACCAATCAATGTTTCAACAATGTAAACTGTAGCAGCTGCTACAATAAATCCAACGATAGTTGCCAGTATATTTTTAAGCATAATATTAAGTTAGAGACGTTAGTTACTTATTTAAATTTACAAAAAAAATCCTAAAGCTTTTGCTTTAGGATTTTGATTATTTTACAGTAGGAGTTTTTAGTCATTAACTAAAACCCATTCTCCTTTGTTTATTAAAGGTTCTGCTTGTTTGTATTTTACTGTTTTACTTTCTCCAGTAATAATATGCTTAATATTTACTTTGTCATTACGACCAATTTTAGGTTGGTCTCTAACAATAGTTTCTACTACTTGTTGTTGCGGTTGTGTATTACTTGCAGCTCTATTTTGTGCAGCACGCTCGTCTAAGTTTTGTATTTCTTCTTTTTGTGTTTGAAGATTGTCTTTTTGACGCACTTCTCTAGCTTCGCTAATAGCATTAGTAGTTTCAGTAGGTAGTTCTCCTTTAAATAAGAATGAAATAACGTCCTTATTAACTTGGTCAATCATAGCTTTAAATAACTCAAAAGCTTCAAATTTATAAATTAATAAAGGGTCTTTTTGTTCGTGTACAGCTAATTGTACAGACTGCTTCAACTCATCCATTTTACGTAAATGTGTTTTCCAAGCATCGTCAATAATGGCAAGAGATATGTTTTTTTCAAAGTCTGTAACTAATTGCTTTCCTTTTGTTTGATAAGCTTTTTCTAAATCTGTAACAACTTGTATGTTTTTAACACCATCGGTAAAAGGAACAACAATACGCTTGTATTGGTCACGTTGGTTTTCGTATACGTTTTCAATAACAGGAAATGCTATTTCTGCATTACGCTCCATTTTTTCTTTATAATGATCAAAACCAGCTTTGTAAATGGTTTGAGCAATAGCTAAAGGTGTCATTTTATTAAACTCAGCTTCTGTAATAGGTGAAGACATTGAGAAGAATCTGATTAATTCAAATTCAAAATTCTTAAAGTCACTAGCAGCTTTGTTAGATTCTGCAATACCTTCTGAAGTATCATAAATCATGTTTGCTAAATCCACACGAAGACGCTCTCCAAATAAAGCATTGTAACGACGTTTATATACAACTTCACGTTGAGAGTTCATAACATCATCATACTCTAATAAACGCTTACGAACACCAAATTGGTTTTCTTCAACTTTTTTCTGAGCACGCTCAATAGATTTTGAAATCATAGAATGCTGAATCACTTCACCTTCCTGTAATCCCATTCTATCCATCATCTTAGCAATACGCTCTGATCCAAATAATCGCATTAAATTATCTTCTAGCGATACATAAAACTGAGAGCTTCCTGGATCTCCTTGACGTCCTGCACGACCACGTAACTGTCTGTCTACACGTCTAGAATCATGACGTTCTGTACCAATGATGGCTAAACCACCAGCAGCTTTAACTTCGTCACTTAATTTAATATCTGTACCACGTCCAGCCATATTGGTTGCTATGGTAACTTGACCTGCTTTACCAGCTTGGTCAACTATTTCGGCTTCTTTTTTATGTTGTTTTGCGTTAAGTACGTTGTGTGGTACTTTTCTAATAGATAGCATTTTACCTAAAAGTTCTGAAATTTCGACACTAGTCGTACCAATTAATACAGGACGTCCAGCTGCAGAAAGTTTAGTAACCTCTTCAATAACTGCATTATATTTTTCACGTTTAGTTTTATAAACTAAATCTTGTCTATCATCTCTGGCAATTGGTCTGTTGGTAGGGATTTCTACTACATCTAATTCGTAAATTTCCCAGAATTCTCCAGCTTCTGTTACAGCAGTACCTGTCATACCAGATAGTTTTTTGTACATTCTGAAGTAATTTTGAAGCGTTACCGTTGCAAAGGTTTGGGTCGCGTCTTCAATTTTTACGTTTTCTTTAGCTTCAATTGCTTGGTGTAATCCATCGCTATAACGACGACCATCCATGATACGACCAGTTTGCTCGTCTACAATCATAACTTTATTATCCATGACCACATATTGTGTGTCTTTTTCAAATAAAGCATAAGCTTTAAGTAATTGGTTTAATGTGTGAATACGCTCTGACTTGATTCCAAAATCACGAAATAAATCTTCTTTAAGATTTGCTTCTTCTTCCGATGATAAGTTTTGAGCTTCAATTTTTGCAATTTCAACACCAATTTCTGGCATTACAAAAAAGTCAGGATTATCTTTTCCAGATAAATAATCAACACCTTTATCTGTTAATTCTATCTGATTATTTTTTTCTTCAATAACATAGTACAGTTCTGCATCAATCTTAGGCATTTCGCGATTGTTGTCCTGTATGTAATAGTTTTCGGTTTTTTGAAGTATTTGTTTTACACCTTCTTCACTTAAAAACTTTATTAAGGCTTTGTTTTTAGGAATACCTCTATAAACACGTAGTAATTTAAAACCACCTTCTTTAGTGTCACCTTCGGCAATAAGTTTTTTAGCTTCTACTAAAACTTGAGTTAAATATTTACGTTGTGTATTAACAATATCGTCTACTTTTGGCTTAAGCTCTGTAAACTCATGTACGTCTCCTTTTGGTATTGGACCAGAAATAATTAATGGTGTACGTGCATCATCTACTAATACCGAATCGACCTCATCTACAATGGCATAATGGTGTGGACGTTGCACTAAATCTCCTGGTGCATGTGCCATATTATCACGTAGGTAGTCAAAACCAAACTCGTTATTGGTACCATAAGTAATGTCTGCGTTGTATGCTTTACGACGTGCATCACTATTAGGTTGGTGGTAATCTATACAGTCAATACTTAAACCATGAAAGTTAAATATTGGAGCCATCCATGCGCTATCACGTTTTGCTAAATAGTCGTTTACGGTTACTAAGTGTACACCTTTACCAGCTAACGCATTTAGGTAAACAGGTAATGTTGCTACTAAGGTTTTACCTTCACCAGTTTGCATTTCGGCAATTTTACCTTGATGCATTGCTACACCACCAATAAGTTGTACATCATAGTGTACCATATCCCAAGTAATGGCTTTACCAGCAGCATCCCAAGAGTTAGACCAAGTTGCTTTGTCGCCTTCAAGGGTTACAAAGTCTTTGTCTCCAGATAGGTTTCTGTCAAATTCATTTGCAGTTACCGTAATTGTTGGATTGTCCTTAAAACGTTTAGCAGTTTCTTTTACTACTGCAAAGGCTTCAGGTAATATGTTGTTTAATGTTGCTTCTGTGGCAGTGTAGGAGTCGTCTTTAATTTTATCAATTGCAAGGTAGATGTCCTCACGTTTATCAATGTCTTCAGTTGCTTCAGCTTCAGTTTTTAAGGCTTCAATTTTACTGTAAAACGGTTCTCTTGTTTCAGCAATTATAGCTTTAAACTCGTCTGTTTTGGCTCTTAATTGATCATGAGATAAAGCGCTTAGGGCTTTTTCAAAAGATTTAATTTTATCTACTATTGGTGTGATGGCTTTGACGTCTTGTTTAGACTTGTCGCCAACAAACACTTTTAGTACGGAATTTAAAAAACTCATAGTTTTTGTGTTTTATTTAAGATGAAAGACTTTGGTTTTAAAGGCTTTCATGTTTAGTTTTTAATAGGTTAAGTTGCCTTGCTTAATAGGTTAGCAACTTTAGGTTTGTTAATACTTTGTCAAATCGTGTGATTATTTACGACTGATATTTTTTTAAAGACACAAAAAAGTGTTTTTAAAACGGGTTTAAATATACGTTTTTAGCTGCGTTTGGCTAAATTTTAAAGCACAAAAAAAGTCTCTAATTGAGACTTTTTTGTACTATTTGATGTTATTAATATTCATCCTCATTCCAGAGGTAATCTTCGTCAGTTGGATAATCTGGCCAAATTTCTTCTATAGAATCGTATGAATCTCCTTCATCTTCAATAGATTGTAAATTTTCTACAACTTCTAAAGGTGCTCCTGTTCTAATTGCGTAGTCAATAAGCTCATCTTTAGTTGCTGGCCAAGGTGCATCACTTAAATAAGATGCTAGTTCTAATGTCCAATACATTTCTTATGCGGTTTTTATTTTTGCAAAAATAAATTTTTAGTTTAAATAGTCAAGAAAAAAGTGAATTATTTTTTCATTAAAAAAAGAACGTCTTTTAAACTGAAACTACTTGATACTAAAGTATTTTGCAGTGTTATTAATCACAGTGCTTTATAAAAGGGGTTACTTTTTTTCGGAATCCACTTTACTTCGTCTGCTTGTAAGTCATGAGACAATTTTCGTGCCAATACAAAAAGATAGTCAGATAGACGGTTTAAATAGGTTAATGCATTAGCTTCAAAAGGTTCTAAGTCGTTAAGCGCTGATGCTAAGCGTTCTGCGCGTCTACAGACTGTTCTGGCAATGTGACAGAATGACACAGTTTGATGTCCTCCAGGTAATACAAAATGTGTCATTGGTGGCAAAGCTTCATTCATACCATCCATTTCACGTTCTAAAATGGCAATGTCATCATCTGATATTTTATTGATGTTTAATCGCTCTTTTCCGTTTTTTAAGATTGCTTTTACAGGGTCTGTGGCTAAAATAGCTCCTACCGTAAACAGTTTATTTTGAATGATAATTAAAATGTCTTTGTATAATGTATTTATATTTTGGTCTCTGATTAATCCTATATGTGAATTAAGTTCATCAACCGTTCCGTAGCTATCAATCCTAATATGGTGTTTTGGTACGCGTGTACCTCCAAACAAAGCAGTTGTACCTTTATCTCCTGTTTTAGTGTAAATTTTCATGTTTTAATTAGGCTTCTTAAGTTAAATCTTTTGTGATTTGTGCTTGCTTGTTTTCTTCGTTAAAAGTTGTTGTTTCTTTAAAATTAATAATCTTTTCTTTAAGTTCGTTATTTAAGCTAATGTGTTCTAATATTATATCATCATCAAAGCTTACTTCTTTATTTTTGTCCAGTTTGGCGGTCCTGTTATTTATTGTTAAGTAATTTTCGTTATTTTTTGATGTGTATAGCGTGAAAATACTATGGTTTTGATCAGCTGTTTTAGCGTAAATTAGATTTTCAAAAGCATTTGGATTTGATTGTTCAAGCGCTTTAATTAAATCAGTTTTATTATCAATATAATCAAAAACTGGTAGATTTTTGCTTTCAAACCATTGATTGCTTAACTCGCAAAATGGCTCAGAAGCACCATTTGTAAAAATTATTGTAGCAATAATTATTAGTAAAGCTTCTATAATCCATATTATAGTTAGAAAAACACCACTAACTTCAGCAGATCTAATGCCCCAAGTACCAACTTCGTTAATTATTCCTATTAATTCAAATAAAGCACTAGGGTTACCTGCTAATACGACTAGTTGTTCTAGCTTAACATTACTTGTGGTTATTCCAATTCTTGAGTTTCCATAGCTCTCTCCTGCATTAATAGCAAGATCAACCCAAACAACCCAAGCAGAATAGAGAGCGACTAGACTTGCTATTAGTGAAAAAATGATTGCTAGTTTATTATTACGAACTTTTCCTATTTTTACTACTACATATGATATTAGCCAAGCTAATCCAAAACCTAAAGCACCTGCGATAATAAAATTAATGTAAATAAATGGTATAAACCATATTGCATAAGAATAGATAAAACCTAAAATAGGAGCTGCAATTAGGGTAACTAAAACAAAATAAAGGATAGCAATTGGTTCAAATTTACCGGAAGGTGAGTAATACTTTGACATAAGTATGAGGTTAAGTGGTTAAATGATTAGTAAAGTTGAAATATAAGGATATTTTATGTCTTAATTCTACTATAAGTGATTACAGTCTTATTGTAAAATGTTGTTTAGCTTGTTCTTGTCTGAAAAACACAAAACCAAATGCATAAGTATCGATAGTTACAGTAACTTTAGGGTGTTTTTTGATAGCTTCCCAAGCTTCTGTCATGTCTTTTGACCAATAGATATCGTCAAAAATTAGTATTGAATCATTGTGAGTTTTTGGTAGTAATGCTTCAAAATAGTGTAAGGTAGCTTCTTTGTTGTGGTTACCATCACAATAGATTAAATCGTAGGTGTTTTGTGAGTCTATGTGCTGTATGACTTCTTTAAAATCACCTGTTTTTAAGGTAATATTATTTAAATCGAAATGTTTAAATTGCTCTCTGGCTACTGCCGAAATATTTGGACAACCTTCTACTGTGGTAATGTTTGCTTCAGGATTGCCTAAAGCTAAAGCTTGCGTAGCAACACCTAAAGAGGTTCCTAATTCAAGAATGGTGTTGGGTTTAAAATAATTAGCAAGTCTGTATAGTAATTTAGCTTCTTTGTAATTGGAACCAGCCACTTTAGTAATTTGTGATAGGGTTCTGGAATTGCTTTTAAAAACCTGACTTCCTGCGCCTAAATCAGTAACCTTTATTATAGTCTTGTTTTGTATGAGTTGTTTTCTGTAAGCTTTTATTGTTTTGTAAGCTGGTTGTTTTTTTGAATTATAAAAACATTTAGTTACTAAATTATATACAAAAGGTGAGTGGACACCATGCTGATTGGTCGATTTTAAAAGTATTTTAAAATACTGTTTAATTTGGTATAGCATATAATGCTTTATTTTTTGAAGAGGTAGTAATTATTAAAAGTTGATTGATTTAAGATTCTTTTAATTTGTTTAATGCTTTGATCTGATTTTTTAAATCTGCATTTTCTTTTTTTAAATCTATAATTCTTTCTTTTTGTAATTCTATCATATAATCCAATTGATTAACATCTATTTCTGGTATTTCATTGGATACACCTCTAAATAGCCAATTTGCATCTAAATCTTTAAATTCATTCAATATTTTGTATATTTTGTCTGTACCAAAAACTCTTCCGTTTTTAATATTGCTAATTTGACTACCAGAGAAACCTAACTTTCTGGCAGTGTCATTAACTCCTAAACCTTTGTTTTTTAAGTATTTGTAAAATCTAAGTCCTACTTCGTTAAATTCAGGCATTAAAATATTATGGTTTTAATAATAATTACGTCGTTCAATATAATGTATAATCAGACAAAATATTATATATTCGCACAAAAAAATGAATATTTGATCATTTTAACAAATATAATATTACAATAATTAACAAATAAATAATACAAAACCCCTAAATTATGTCTGATTTTTTAAATCAATTTGCGAGTGACTTGAAAGATAATGTTTCTGGATATCTAGCAGTGACAGTAACTGAAATTAAAAGTGGAATTTCATACTATTCGGATTCAATATCTCCAGATTTTGATCCAGAACTTGCAGCAGCATTTAACCTTGAAGTTGTAAAAGCAAAGCTTAAAGCTATTGAAGTTTTAAATTTAGATCAAAGTATTGATGATATATTAATAAATATTACTGGTCAAATTCATATTATTGATATTTCAGATGATAATAAATACTTTATTTATTTAGCAGTTGATTCAACTAAATCTAATTTAGGTATGACTAAATCACTATTAAATAAGTACAAGAATAAACTTTCTGGTAAACTGTAGTTTGTCGTAAGTTTGAAATAAAAAAAGCACAATAATTATATTGTGCTTTTTTTTGAATTTAACTCTAGTTTTAGTCTTCTAATTTTTCGGCAAGTTCCATCCAGCGCATTTCTTTTTCTTCAATGCTGTCTAAAATGGTTTGTATTTTATTAGATAACTCGTTAATTTGATCTTGCGTTAAATCTGGATTTAAAAACTTCTGTTCGATTTCTTTTTTATCAAACTCTAAGGATTTGATTTTACTTTCTAGATTGTTATATTCCTTTTGTTCGTTATAAGACAATGCAGTATTGCTGTCTTTTTTCCAGTTTTTCTTTTCTTTTTTATCTTCAGAATTTGATGAGTTTTCTGGTGGTTTACTATCTTCGTAGGTGCGATAATCTGTGTAGTTACCAGGGAAATCCTCGACAATACCTTCGCCTTTAAAAACTAACAGGTGGTCTACGATTTTATCCATAAAATAACGGTCGTGTGACACAACAATAAGGCAACCAGGAAAGTCTAGTAAAAAGTCTTCTAATACATTTAGTGTAACAATATCAAGGTCGTTGGTAGGTTCATCAAGTATTAAAAAGTTAGGGTTTTGTATTAAAACGGTACATAAATATAACCTTTTACGTTCTCCACCACTTAGTTTTTCAACAAAATCATATTGTTTTTTTCTGTCAAATAAAAAACGCTCTAATAATTGTTGTGCACTAATTTGGCGTCCTTTTTTTAATGGAATATAATCACCAAACTCTCTAACGATATCAATAACTTTTTGGCCTTCTTTAGGATTAATACCTGCTTGAGTGTAATATCCAAATTTTACGGTTTCACCAATAATTATTTTTCCACTATCAGGTTGTGTGGTTTGGGTAAGCATGTTAAGAAACGTGGATTTACCTGTTCCGTTTTTACCTATAATGCCGACACGTTCACCACGCTGGAAGTTGTAATTAAACTTGTCTAATATGGTTTTGTTTTTAAAGGCTTTAGAAAGGTTAACCATTTCTACAATTTTACTTCCTAAACGTTCCATATTAAGTTCAAGCTCTACCACATGGTCATTTCTACGTTTATGGGCTTTGTGCTTTATTTCGGCAAAATCATCAATTCTAGATTTAGATTTTGTGGTACGTGCTTTAGGTTGGCGACGCATCCAAACCAATTCTTTTTTAAACAGTTGTTTAGCTTTACCAGTTTCTACTTGCTCTCTGGCAACACGTTCTTCCTTTTTTTCAAGGTAATAAGAGTAGTTTCCTTTGTAGCTGTATAACTCACCATGATCAAGTTCTATAATTTCGTTGCACACACGTTCTAGAAAAAAGCGGTCGTGAGTCACCATAAATAAGGTGATGTTTTCTTTAGCAAAAAAAGCTTCAAGCCACTCAATCATTTCTAGATCTAAGTGGTTAGTAGGTTCATCTAAAATTAACAAGTCTGGTTTGTTAATTAAAGCATTGGCTAGACTTAGACGCTTTTTTTGTCCACCAGATAAGCTACTTATTTTTTGGTCTAAATCGTCTAATTTAAGTCTGAATAATATTTGTTTGTATTGGGTTTCAAAGTCCCAAGCATTGTGTCTATCCATTTGCTCAAAAGCTTTTTGGTAGACGTCTTCATCTTCAGGATTAAGTAATGCTTTTTCGTAATTTTTAATAATATCTAACACAGGATTGTCTGCGTCAAAAATAGCCTCTTCAATAGTTAATGTAGGGTCTAGTACAGGTTCTTGTGGTAAAAAAGCGACTTTAATATCTTTTCTGTAAATAATATTACCTTGATCAGGAACATCAAAACCAGCTAGCATTTTTAGTATGGATGTTTTTCCTGTTCCGTTTTTAGCAACAAAAGCTATCTTTTGATCTTTATGAACGCTAAACGAAATGTTTTCGAATAAAGTTAATTCGCCATAAGATTTGGCAATGTTTTCTACAGTTAAATAATTCAAGATGTTATTTTTTTTACAAAGATGGTTATTTTAGATGAATAGAGAAAAAGAGAGTAAAGGAAAAGTGAATACTAATACAGTAGCAGTTTTTAAAGTGAAATGCTGAAGCGTTTATTATCACTGAAATAATCCATAACTCGAGCTTCTTTTTTATGACGATAAAAATTAAGTGTTTAATTGAATAATAAAATCATAAAAATAGAGGCTTACTGATGTTGTATTTCACTTTTTGTAAAAGTCCAAAAACGTCGATATATGTTTTGTTTTTCAGGTTGAAAGGTTATATTTGTGACTTATCAAACGTCTTATTAATGAAGCAAATTATTATGTGTATTGTTGTTGTACTTGGTCTTTCAAGTACATCTTGTATTACTCAAAAGGACGTGGTTTACCTTCAGGATAAAGGTACAATAGTGAATGATTCTTTACAGATCCAAGCTTTAGCAATGCCTTACAGAGTGCAAGTCAACGATTTATTAAGTGTAAACGTTAAAGCAGAAAAAGAAATTAATGATTTAGTTCAAATATTTAATCCAACAACTAATATAGTTAATGATTCTGAACAGTCGTTGTATTATAATGGTTTTACTGTGAATCTTCATGGTAATATCGAGTTTCCTATTTTAGGAGAAGTTAATGTTTTAGGCTTTACTACCGATGAAGTCGAGCAAAAAGTAAAGGATGTTATACTTCAGAAATACTTAAAAGAGACTGCCAAAATATTTGTAACCGTTAAGTTGTCAGGTTTAAAATACACGACTTTAGGCGAAATTAATAATAAAGGTACTCAAGTACTTTATCAAGATCGTGTTAATATTTTAGAAGCCATTGCTAATGCTGGTGACATAATGGACACAGGAGATCGTAAAGATGTTTTAATTGTTAGGCAATATCCTAATGGTCAAAAAATACATCATATAGATCTAACAGACATAGCTGCAATGCAGTCTGAGTTTTATTATATTCAACCCAATGATTTAATTATGGTTAAGCCATTAAAACGTAAATCTTTAGGAGCTGGACAAACCGCAACACAAACGTTAACTACAATTGCTAGTATTTTTTCAGTATTGGTAAGTACTTACTTTTTAGCACGTAATTTGTAAATTATGGAAGAGCATTTAAGTAACGGGAATTCTCAGATGTTTGACTTTAAAGCTTTTATTTATAGAGCTATAAGTTACTGGAAGTGGTTTGTGTTACTATTAATTGTTGGTTTATATATTGTCTATCAGCAAAATATAAGACGTGAGTTTCCTTATACGTTAGAAGCCTCATTAACGGTACAAGATGACAAAAACCCACTATTTACCTCCAATACCAGTTTGGTGTTTAACTATGGTGGTATATCAGGAAAAGTACAAGAAGTGCTACTTAATTTAAAGTCTAGAAAACACCATGAAAAGGTAGTCGATAGTTTAGATTTATACTTGACATACTCTACCCAAGGACGTTTTTATAAAACAGATATTTATGGTAGTCAGCCATTTAATTTTGTAGGATTAGATAGTGCTTATCAAGTATTGGGACAACCTATAAAAATTAATTTCAGTGACGCTAATACTTTTAAGTTATCCTATGATTTTGGAGAAGCAACCCAAGTGACGACTCAAAACTTTCTAGATAAAAGTATTAAAGGGTTTACTTTAAAGACACCAACATTTTCTAAGACGTACAGTTTAAATCAGTATATAGATTTGCCTTTTTTTAAAGGGAGTATTGTAAAAACTAAAAATCAGGATATTATTATTAATACAGACTATTTTATTCAGTTTAATAGTTTTAACAGTACAGTGTCTTCTTTTGTAAATAATTATGCTGTGACTAACCAACAAGGGTCACCATTATTAGTTACTAAATTGACTAATAAAAATAAGGCAAAGATTGTAGACTATATAAATACCTCAGTGTTTATATTAGAACGCGATCAATTACAACGTAAAAACCAGTACGCTATAAATACAGTTGCTTTTATTGATAAGCAATTGGCAAGAGTTAAGGGTCAGTTAAACAGAAAAGCAGACTCGTTAAATGACTTTATGCGTAGTAATAAAATATTTGATTTAGAAAACGAAAGCACGTTGCTATCGGCTAAAATTGAAGGTTATAATGATCAAAAAGAAACACTGAATCAATCTTTACTGTCTTATGATTTATTAAAAAATTACTTGTTGACTAGTCAGGATTTCACTAGTTTTCCTGCTCCAGCATTACAAGGGATTGACGATCCAAATATTTCGGCTAGTATTTCTAAGATTATAAGTTTATCTATACAAAAATCTACTTTAGAGTCTTCTGTAAGAGATAATGTTTCGGTATTTGGTGATTTAAATAATCAGATAGAATCATTAAAAAATGTGATGTTAGAAAACATCGCTTCGGTTAAAACCAATATTGGTTATCAAATTCAATCTATAAATTCAAAAATATATAGTTCAGAAAGTCAGTATTCTACATTACCAGAAAACCAACAAAAACTAGAAGCTATTGAGCGCGAGTATTTGCTTAGTCAAAGTACTTATAATTTGTATTTGGCTAAACGTGGTGAAGCCGATTTAATAAAAGCGTCCAATATTTCGGATATTATTTTAATAGAACCAGCAAAAGACATTGGTCAAGGTCGTAATGCTGTAAACCTGAGTATACGTTATGTTTTTGCGGTCTTAGCAGCATTGTTACCTATTTTGATTATTGCTTTTATTGTAACCTTTTTTGACAATAAAATTCATATTCCAAATGACTTAGAAAAACTAGCTAATATTCCATTATTAGGTGTTGTTGGTAAAAACGATACAGATAATAACTTGGCGGTATTTAACAAGCCTAAATCTGCAGTAGCAGAGGCTTTTAGAGCTGTACGTTCTAGTCTTCAGTTTATATACAAAAAGCATGAATTAGAAGGGACTAAAACCGTTATGGTAACGTCTTCAATTAGTGGAGAAGGTAAAACGTTTTGTTCTATCAATATAGCGTCTGTTTTCGCTTTAAGCGGAAAGAAAACCGTGTTAGTAGGATTGGATTTACGTAAACCGAAGATTTTTGGCGATTTTGATATTGACAATTCTATTGGTGCAGTTAATTATTTGATAGGTCAAAAAAGCTTATCTGAAGTCGTGCAAAAGACAAAAGTTGAACATTTGGATGTTATCACTTCTGGTCCGATTCCTCCAAACCCATCAGAATTACTAATGGGTGAGCAAATGGATCGTTTTGTAGAGGAATTAAAAGCAGAATACGACTATATTATTTTAGATACACCTCCAATTGGCCTAGTTGCGGACGCATTAGAGTTAATAGAATATGCGGATGCCTCTTTATATGTGGTTAGACAAGATTACACCAAAAAAGAAATGCTAACTTTAATAAACGATAAGCATAGCAAAGGCGAAGTTAAAAACATTAGTTTTTTATATAACTGCTATGATCAAAAAGCTAAATATGGTTATGGATACGGTTATGGCTATGGTTATGGAGCTTATGGTAATGGGTATCATGAAAATGAAGTTGAAAAGCAGACTGTTTTAAATAGAATTAAAGGGTTATTTAAAAAGTAACTTATAATTTTAAAAATTAAATAATAAATATTGGATTCTGTTTCAAAAAATAACGACTGGTTATATACAATTTCGCCTAAACGAAAATTAATAGATCTTAATTTTAAAGAAATTTGGCGTTATCGTGATTTGCTATTTTTGTTTGTTAAACGCGATATTATAACTCAGTATAAGCAAACCATATTAGGTCCATTATGGTATTTTATTCAGCCATTATTTACAGGAGTTATATTTACTTTAATATTTAATAATCTGGCAGCAATACCAACAGGAGATGGTATTCCGTCATTTTTATTCAATTTAGCAGGTATCACATCTTGGAATTATTTTAGCACCTGTTTGACAGGTACCAGTAATACGTTTTCTGCAAATCAAGGGATATTCGGGAAAGTGTATTTTCCTAGGGTAATCACACCCTTGTCTGTGGTGTTTTCAAATTTGTTAAAATTCGGAATTCAACTCTTAGTATTTACTATTTTTTACCTGTATTTTGTCTTTTTTACAGATACAGCTTACAACGCTTTACCACAATTAGAAATACTATTTTTACCTGTTTTGATAGCTTTTATGGGCTTGTTTGGTTTAGGTTTTGGAATGATTATATCGTCCATGACAACTAAATACAGAGATTTAACTTTCTTGGTTGGTTTTGGAGTTCAGCTACTAATGTATGCTTCGGCTGTTATGTATCCTTTGTCTTATTTTAAAGAAAAAGTTCCTGAATATTCTTGGGTTGTTGAATATAATCCGATGACTACTATTATAGAGTTGTTTAGATATATGACCTTGGGTGTGGGTGAGTTTTCATTATACAAGTTTATTTACGCAGGAAGCGTCAGTATTATCGTGTTTTTGATTGGATTGGTGATTTTTAATAAAACGGAAAAAACTTTTATTGATACGGTTTAGTTTTTTATTAGTGAGAAGGTTGAAGTGAATGGTGAGGAGTATTAAGAGAAAAGTTAGTAGTTAGTAGTGAGTAGTGAGTAGTGAGTAGTGAATGGTGAGGAGTTAGAAGTGAGAAGTTTGTAGTGAAAAGTGAAAGGTTAGAGGTTTAAATTCTTAAAATTATGAATCATAAAGATTTAGATGTTTGGAAAAAAAGTATGGACTTGGTTGAGTTAATTTACCAATTGACGTCTACTTTTCCTACTGAATAAAAATATGGATTGATAAGTCAAATGAGGAGAGCAGCTGTTTCAATTCCGTCTAACATAGCTGAAGGTGCTGCTAGAAAAGGTGATAAAGAATTAATACAATTTTTAATGATAGCTTTGGGCTCTTTGTCTGAATTAGAGACTCAGTATTTATTTTCAGTTAGATTAAAATTCACAAAGACAAGTCAAGCTGTAGAATCATTAATGATTGAGGTCAAACGATTGATTTTAGGGTTTAGGAATTATTTGTTGGGGAAGAGTAAGAGAGTTGAATAGTGAGGAGGTGAGAGTTGAATAGTGAGAAGTTAGGAGTGAGAGGTGAATAGTGAGAGGTGAATAGTTTGGTGGTGAAATAGTGAAATTGTTAGAAGTGAGTAGTGAGTTTTTAGTAGTTAATAGGTTGGAATATATAGGAATAGGGATGATTAGTTTTTTTTGTTTTCTCTGATTCTTTAGATATTAAGATTATATTTTAATTCGGTGTTTGGTGAGTTCTTCCTTTTGTATTGTATGGGTGATATTCCTGTTTTACAGTTGCTTTTGATAAAAGTGGTTAACTCTGGTGCATTACCATGAACTATCTATGGCTTTACTATGGAGTATCCATGAAGTATCTATGGAGTATCCATGAAGTATCTATGGAGTAACTATGGTTTAGGAAGTTGAAAAGTGAGGGGTTGGAAAGTGAGAAGTTGGAAGTGAATGGTGAGGAGTTAGAAGTTGAAAGTGAGAAGTTAATGGTGACAGGTGAATGGTTTTGGTGAATAAGTGAATGGTGAGAAGTTAGAAGTTGAAAGTGATTAGTTAGATTTGACTAGTTAGGTTTGAATTGTAGAGTGATAATTGCTATTTTTTGTTTTGGGGTGCTATTTATTATTAATAAACCTTACAATTAGTGTCTTAACTTTATTGCTAAAACAAATGAAAACTATTGAATATTAGAAAAACTATTTTTGCTAAAGCATTTTAGTTTTGATGTCTGATTGGCTATATTTTTTATTATTTTACCTTCTTAAAGTATATAGCTGGCTATAAACATTGAATAATATAAAAAAATGAGTGTTATTTTAAAAGCTGAAAATATCTCTAAACAATACCGTTTAGGTCTTGTTGGTACAGGTACGATTAGCCATGATTTAAATAGATGGTGGAATCGTATTAGAGGTAAAGACGATCCGTATTTAAAAGTCGGAGAGAGTAACGATTGTAGTACAAAAGGAGAGTCGCAATATGTTTGGGCTTTACAGGGTATTAATTTTGAAGTCCAACGTGGTGAAGTTTTAGGAATTATAGGTAAAAATGGCGCAGGAAAATCTACACTACTAAAAATACTGTCTAAAGTTACTGGTCCTACCACTGGAGAAATTAAAACTAGAGGACGTATAGCCTCATTATTAGAAGTCGGTACTGGTTTTCATGGTGAAATGACAGGTAGAGAAAATATCTATTTAAATGGAGCCATTCTTGGTATGACCAAAAAAGAAATAGCCTCTAAAATAGATGAAATTATAGAATTTTCAGGTTGCGAACGTTATATAGATACACCTGTTAAACGTTACAGTTCAGGTATGACGGTACGATTAGCGTTTGCGGTAGCCGCTTTTTTAGAGCCAGAGATTTTGGTGATAGATGAAGTATTAGCAGTTGGTGATGCCGAGTTCCAGAAAAAAGCTATTGGGAAGATGCAGGATATCTCAAAAGGAGAAGGGCGTACAGTTTTGTTTGTAAGTCATAATATGGCAGCTGTAAAGAGTTTGTGTACTAGAGGTCTTGTTTTGGAGCATGGAAAGGTTGTTTTTGAAGGAGCTTCAGATAAAGCTGTGAGTTTTTATTTAAATAATGAGAGTAAGAAAGCAAATGAAGATTTATTAAAAAGAGCAGATAGAAGAGGTACAGGTGAAGTTCATTTTTCAAATGTTGAATTACTTAGCAAAGAAAATACGCCTGTAACAGAAATACTTTCAGGTGATTATGTTAAGTTTAGACTTCATATGGTTTTCAATCAAGAAGTTAACTGTGTAGAATTAATATTTGGTTTGGTTGTTTTTGACAAGAACGAAATAAAAATAGCAGACTTTTATTCGGATGAGATGGGAGTTTCATTTGATGAAATTGATTCTTATGTAGATTTAGAAATACCAAAATTGATGTTAAGAGGAGGGGATTATACTGTAACTATTGTAGTGCAAACAGCAAAAGTAGTAGTTAAACAAATAGATTTACTGCATAATGTTTTAAATTTTAAAGTTTTTCCGGGTGATTATTGGAATACTAAAACTATAAATAGAGCAACAAACGTAGCAATTATTGATGCTAAGTTTCAATAAATTTAAGTAAATAAAGCACAAAAGTATATTAAATGTCTATCACAAAGAAAGAAATAATTAATGATTATGTTGTTGTATTAGGTTCAGGAATATCGATTAATAATTTAACGCTTGAGACAAAAAAAATAATTGACAAATGCCCTGTTAAAATTGGGATAAATAAATACGCCGCATTTTATGAAAAAGCAGAGATAGCGCCAACACATGTATATTTTTTAGATGATTTCAGTACAAGTGCAATTTTGATTTTAAAGTATATTATTAACTTTTTAAAAAACAAACCGTTAAAAGATATCGTATTCATTGTATCTAAAAACTACCAAGGATGCTTTAAAAAAACTAAGATTAAATATTATTTATTTAAAATAAAAGGTATTATCAATTTATCTATTTATAAGATTATAATATTTATTTTAAGAAAAGTTGTTAAAGTTTATAGCGTAGATAAGTTTAATAAACTTAGAGATTTTGTAAAAGTCATTTTAAAGCCAAAAGATATAATTAGATTTAATATAGTAGATAAGACTTTTGATTTTGAGTATATCAGTGTACAGAATTGGATTTCAAAAGGAAACAAATGGTCAACTTCACTTGCAGAACCTCTTTATCATTTTAGAGGAAGTTTAACAACAGTTTTAAATTATATTTCAATAAAGTTTCCTAATAAGAAAATTTTGTTTGTTGGAGTAGATTTGAATTCGCCTGAATATTTTTTTCAAGAAGAACTTAATAAACTCAATATTGATTCTAAAGATTGGACAACTAAATATATAGAAACTGAAAAAAAGCATTTTAGCATTATAAATTATAAAAACACTAAGATTGATGATGAATTTCCTTTCATGATTAAATCATTAAAAGAAACAGGTAATATGATTTATAGTATTTCAGAGAATACATATTTAGTTGAAAAAGGCTTTATTGAAGTAATACAATAAATAGATTGTTTTTTAATATAAAAAAGATGCTATTGGACATTAAAAATAGAATTATAAAACAAGAATATATTTGCTAGCCATCGTTATTCCATATTATAAAGTTAATTTTTTTGAAGCGACATTACAAAGTTTAGCTTCTCAAACTAATAAGCAATTTCATGTTTACATAGGTAATGATGCTAGTGATACTGATCCCTCAAATTTACTAGAGGCCTATAAAAACAGTTTTTTATTTACTTATAAGAAATTTGATAATAATCTAGGTGGTCAAAATTTAGTAAAGCAATGGGAACGTTGTATTGCAATGACAGCAAGTGAAGATTGGATAATGATTTTAGGCGATGATGATATTTTGGGACCTAATTGTGTTGAGGGATTTTACAATAATTTAGAAATTTTAAAAAAACATAACGTAAATGTTGTGCGATTTGCAACAATCGTTATTGACGGTAAGGGTTTTAAAATATCTAAAAAGCATGAGCATCCAAAATTTGAGAAGTCAACAGCTTTTTTTGAGCGTAAACATCAAGGAGGAACAAGAAGCTCTTTGAGCGAGTATATATTTAAGAAGACAAACTTTAAGATTAAGTCTTTCCCTTTAGCATGGCATACAGATGATTTGGCTGTTTTAGAATGTTCAAATTATGGTTTAGTTTATACTATAAATACTTCATGTGTTAAATTTAGACATAGTTCAGAAAACATTACTTCAAATACAGACAATTTGAAACAAAAAAACGAAAGTTCTTTTCAATATTACTTTTATTTGTATTCTGATAAAATTAATTTTTTTACTAAAAAGCAGCAAAGAATTGTTGTTTATAAGTTAAACAAAACAGTAGCGACCAATAAAAAAAATGTTTTCAGAATACTACAAGTAAGTTTTTATTATTTAAAGCATTTAAAGTTTAAAAATTTGATAAGTCTTAAAATTATGATAGTTAAGTCTTTATTTAGAAAATTATAGTAATAAAATGAAATTTTTAATTATAGCCCAAGATTTAAGGTATTCAGGTACAAGCGAAGGTATAGTGTCACGTTCTTTTATTGCAAATTTAAGAGCCATTTATCCGCAGGCAATTATTGATGTTTTTTACATAAAAAGTCATGACTCGCATGATTGTAATGACCTTTTGGGGATAGATTCTATTACCGAGTATACTATACCACGTAAAATTCCTTTTTTAACAAAATGGATAAATAAAATATATTGGCGACTGTTTAATGAGTCACTTCGGGAACGTTATATACAAAATTTATACAAAAGGAAAATTAAAACTATAGATTATAAGTCTTATAATCATGTGTTTATAAGAAGTTCTGGTTTAGAGTACGAAACTTTATTAGCTTGTAAAGACTTACCAATTTTAAAGCAAGCTATAATAAATTTTCATGATCCTTATCCTAATTTTTGGGATACAGGTTCAAATAAAAACCTTTCTAATTTAGAATTATTTAGGTTAAAGCGCATGAAACAAGTGGTTGATAATGCAAAAGTATGTGTTAGTCCATCAACTTATCTGTCTAGAGATTTAACTGTTCTTTATGGTTCAAATAAGGTTTTTAAAACGCTGCCACATCAATTTAATAAATCAGTTTTTAATTTTGGGAGAGCAAAACAGGTAAGAGAAAAACAAAAACAATGTAGCATAACGTATCATGGCACATTGCAATTAGGTCGCGATATGGATATTGTTTTGGATGCTTATATAGATTGTTTAAATAAAGATGCAAGCATAAAAGCAAATACAGAATTTGTATTAAGATTAAAAAGTAATCAATACAGTAGATTAAAAACGAAATATAAAACTATTTCTAATATTGTTATTCTTGAAGCTAATGATTTTTCAAGTTCTTATGTTGAACAAAATAAGGAATCTGATATTTTAATAATCCTTGAAAATAATAGTAATTATAGTAATATTTTACCTGGTAAAATTCCAGTTGCAGATGCTGCAGGAAGTCAAATATTTAATATTTGTCCAATAGAAAGCGAAACACGTCATATTACAATATATGAGAGATATATAGCTAATAGTACAAATAAAAAAGAAATTGCTTCTAAGTTAGAAACACTAATAAATATTCAATTAGATAGCGCTAAAGTAATGTCTCCATATGGCGATTATTTTAGTATGGAAAAATTTAAATCTAACATTGAATATATTTTAAATTAAATATTAAAAGATGATACTAAAAAGATTAGTTAATTTAGTTAAAGATAATAGAGAAAGGCATAAACGAAATGAAAAATTAACTAATGAAGTTATATGGGCAAATGTTTTTCATGATAGTATTAGAGGTGTTAATTGTTTAAATAATTTGTCTATTAATGTTGGACGATGGGCTGGAAATTACTCCTTTTTTTATATTTTAAAACGGATTTTATTCGATATAAAACCACAATCTATTTTAGAATTAGGATTAGGAGAGAGTTCTAAATTTATTTCAACGTTAATAAGCAATAATGAAATTGATTCAATTCATGTTATTATTGAGCATGACCGTGAATGGATAAATCATTTTAATAATAATTTTTCCTTATCAGACAAGTCAAAGATAATAAACCTTCCAGCAGCCAATAAATCAATATTTAATAAAGAATACTTAGGTTACGTTGATATTGAAAATGTAACTGATGATTTTAGTTTATATATAATAGATGGTCCATTTGGAAGTGAAAACTATTCACGATTTGATATAGTTAATTTAGCTAAACAATTTAATGAAGATAAAGAGTTTATAATTATTATTGATGATTATAACAGAAGTGGTGAAAAAGAAACATCAAAAGAGTTGTTGAAGGTTTTAGAGCAAAAAAAGATTGCAGTGAAAACAAAAAACTACGATGGTATAAAGAGTCAACTAGTCATTGTTACAAAAGCCTATGAAATGGCAATAACGTTATAAATTTACAGTATTAGTTATGAGAAACGGTATGAACCCTCAAAAAAAACAAGATGTCATCGAAGTAGATTCAATACATAGAATCATTCTTGTTGTATACATACCAAATAATATTGAGTTTTATAAAAATAGTTTTGAAGTTTTTAAAATATGTTTAGAATCCTTGATAAAAACAACTAATTCTCAATCGAGAATAACGGTAGTTAATAATGGTTCAAACGAACAAGTCACCCAATATATTTATGAAAAACACCACAAAAAGTGTATAGATACACTCATACATCACAATATAAATATTGGTAAAATTGATGCTTTACTTGGTGCTGCAAGAGGCGCAAGAGAAAAGTATATAACATTAACTGATGCAGACGTGTTATTCAAAACAGGATGGTTAGAGGAAGTGACTTCAGTTTTTAATAATTTCAAAAATGTTGGTTCTGTTTCCCCTATTTCTGTTAGGAATGCAGAAACTTATGCCACTAGTAGCGGAATGTTAAAAATATTAACCAAGCAATTAAAATTTGAATATAAAGCAATACCAGAAAATTTCGAGGATTTTAATAGGTATATGAGTAGTATAAATTGGGATTTAGAAACAAATAAAAACTTGAAATGGCCAGTAGTCGAATCTAATTCAATAAAAGCAAATCTTGGTAGTGGTCACCAAGTTTTAACAATTGATAGGGATTTGTTATTTTCTTATATACCAATATGTCCTTCCTATATTTTAATAGGAAGAAATTCTGTTAATGATTTTATAGATGATCCAATAAATAAGTCTGGCAAGTTAAGATTGTCTACTTATAATAATTTTGCCTATCACATGGGTAATACTTTAGAAAAATGGATGGAACAAGTTCAAGAAGAAAACATAAATAATATAAATAGCCTAGAAATAAAAGATTATAGGTTAACGTACCCTTTTAAATCAAAGCGTCATAAACTATACACTATAAAACGTTTAATTATAAAAAAATCTTTAAGAAGATTTTTAAAAGGTAATTAAATGAGTCATCAAAAATATTCCATACTAATAACCACAAAAAACAGACTAGAAGATTTAAAAATTACTTTAAATAATTTAGCCTGTTTATTAGAGCATAAAGATGTAAAATGTATAATTTGTGACGATGGTTCTACCGATGGCACTTACAGTTATATTCAACACCAGTATAAAGACATAATACTTTTGAAAAACGAAACCAGCAAAGGGTTAATTTTTAGTAGAAACCGTTTGTTAGATGTAACCAAAGCAGATTATGCTATTACTTTAGATGATGATGCCCATATTGTTTCTAACAATGCTTTAGAGACTATTAATGATTTTTTCTTGAAAAATCCTAAATGTGCAGTAATAGCAAGTAGAATTTTTGGGGAAAACAATTACCTGCTAATATTGCTGATGCCACGAATAATACAAGAGTAAAAGGTTTTGTAGGTTGTGGGCATATTTGGCGTATGGATGCATGGCGAAGTATACCAAATTATCCTGATTGGTTTGTGTTTTATGGAGAAGAAGAATTTGCAAGTTATCAATTGTTTTTAAACAATTGGCAGGTGTGGTATATTCCTGATATTTTCGTACAGCATCGTGTGGACGTAAAATCCAGAAAAGATGATAAAGATTATATTACTAGGTTAAGACGCTCCTTAAGGTCTGGTTGGTATTTGTATTTTATGTTTTATCCCTTACATCTAATTCCTAAAAAGTTTTTATATACCTTGTGGATACAATTGAAAATAAAAGTTTTTAAAGGCGATTTAAAAGCTTTAAAAGCAATACTATTGGCTATTGTAGATTTGTTAATACATATGCCTAAATATTTTGTTGGAAGTAGATTAACATTAGAAGATATTAATCGGTATAATAAATTAGAAGAGACCAAAATATATTGGAAACCAATTAAAACCTAATATAAATGAAAAATAAAATTGAAAGATTTGAAAATAGATCTGTCTTTGGTATTACTAAGTTAAATCAATATTTTTCAAAAGCTCCGAATACTATAATTAGTGATATTGGAGCAGGTTATGGACACATGGAAGAGCCAGTAAATTCAATTTCTGGAGAATGGCAACCCTTTGACTATGTCAAAAAAATAGAGAAATCAATACATTGGGATCTAAATTACGCTGCACCAAAGGGTGTTAAAAAACCAGGAATAGTTATTCTTCTAGAAGTTTTAGAGCATTTACCAAATCCATTACAATCTTTGCAAAATATTAGTGATCACATGGAAAAAGATGGCTTTATTATATTGTCAACTCCAAATCCCCAAAGTAGTAAAAATATAATAAATTTGGTTTTAAAAGGAACTCTTTATGCGTTCCAAGAAAAACATATTAAGGAATACCATGTATTTACTCCTTGGGAACACATTGTTAGAGAATTTTTAAAAACAGCAGGTTTTGAAATTTTAGAGTATGCAATTGTAGATACTAGTTATCAAAACCGGAAAGCAGAAAATTATAAAGATTATTTTAAATTGATTTTGGAAAGAATATTAGAAAAAAGAAATAAAAAAGCAACTGGCATGAGCTATGGTATTGTTGCTAAAAAAATCATGTAAATTAAAAAGAATAAGCCATTAAAACTATCGCCATTATACCAGCCAGAGGCAACTCAAAACGTTTACCTAAAAAAATATAAAACTTTTAGGAGGTATACCATTATTGGTACACAGTATTGATTATGCAAAACAATTTCCGTTTATTGATGCTATATATGTTACTACAGATTGTAATAGAATAAAAGATGTTGCAATAGCTCATGGTGCTAAAGTAATAAAAAGACCAGCAGATTTATCTGGAGATTTTGAGCCTACAGTAAGCGCATTAAAACATGTTTTAGGTGCTATAAATACTAAAGTAGATATAGTGGTATTGTTACAAGCCACCAATCCGTTACGACCAAAACAATTATTACAAGATGCATTTACTGTTTTTAATCAAGTAAAAGCCGACAGTTTGTTTACAGTGTCTCAAAATCATCTTAAATTTGGAACTATAAAAAACGAGCAATTTAAACCATATAATTATAAACCAGGACAGCGCAGTCAAGATTTAAAACCTTTATATTATGAAAACGGGTTACTATACATTACCAAGACTAGCTGTATTTTAAATGATGAGATTATAACTAAGGATGCTTATCCTTTAGTAATTGATCATCCTTTCGCAAAAGTTGATATCGATACACAAACTGATTTTGATTATGCTGAGTTTATGCTAAATAATTACAATAATGAATAATCCATACATAGAAATAGCCGGTAGAAAAATAGGCCCAGATTATCCGCCATTAGTTATTGCCGAAATTGGTATAAACCATGAAGGCTCTTTAGAAATAGCAAAACAAATGGTAGATGCTGCATATCGTGCAGGTGTTGAGGTTGTCAAACATCAGACACACATTGTAGCCGATGAAATGAGTGGCGCAGCAAAACAAGTGATTCCTGGTAATGCAGACGTATCTATTTACGATATTATGGAACGTTGCTCATTAGATGAAGCCGATGAATTAGCGCTTAAACGTTATGTAGAATCTAAAGGCATGATTTTTATTTCTACACCATTTTCGAGAGCAGCAGCAGAACGTTTAAAACAATTTGATATTCCTGCATATAAAATAGGTTCTGGAGAATGTAATAATTACCCATTACTAGAGCATATTGCTCAATTTGGTAAACCTGTTATTTTAAGTACAGGAATGAATACAATTGAAAGTGTAAAAAAAGCAGTTGCTATTTTTGATAAATATAAAGTACCTGTCGCCTTATTACATACTACCAATTTATATCCAACACCAACACATTTAGTCCGTTTTGGAGCTATGATGGAGCTGCATGAAGCGTTTCCTGACAAAGTATTTGGATTAAGTGATCACACTTTAAATAACAATGCATGTTTAGGTGCAGTAGCACTTGGAGGATCTATATTGGAACGTCATTTTACAGACCACATGCAACGTACAGGACCAGATATTGTGTGTAGTATGGATGAGCAAGCATGTAAGTCATTAATAAAAAATAGTGCCGAAATGGCTTTAATGCGAGGCGGTACTAAAGCGCCTGCAAAAGAGGAGCAAGTCACTATAGATTTTGCATTTGCAACCGTGTGTACAATTAAAGCAATAGCTGAAGGCGACACTTTTACAAAAGATAATATTTGGGTAAAACGACCAGGAACAGGTGAGATTTTAGCTGATAAATTTGAAGACGTTTTAGGTAAAAAAGCAACCAGATCCATAGCAAATGATGAACAATTAACTTGGGCAGATATTGATTAATTTTAAAAAAATAGCATTTTTAACAGGTACACGAGCAGATTTTGGTAAAATAAAACCTTTAATACAAAGCGTAGAGTCTGAAACAGGATTTGAGGCTCATGTGTTTGTAACAGGTATGCATTTGCTTGAAGATTATGGTTATACCTTAATAGAAGTTGAACGTTGTGGTTTTAAATATATTTCGACTTTTAATAACCATACGCATGAAGCTACCATGGATTTAACATTAGCAAAAACAATAACAGGTTTTTCTAATTTTATAACAGAAACACAACCCGACTTAATCGTTATACATGGTGATAGGGTAGAAGCTTTAGCAGGTGCAATTGTAGGTAGTTTAAATAATGTATTAGTGGCACATATTGAAGGCGGAGAACTCTCTGGTACTATAGATGAGCTTATACGACATGCTACTAGTAAAATGAGTCATATTCATTTTGTGGCAAATGCACAAGCCAAGCAGTTACTTGAGCAAATGGGAGAATTACCAGGTTCTATTTATACTATAGGGTCACCTGATATAGATGTTATGTTTTCAAGTACGCTACCTAATTTAAGTATCGTTAAGGATTACTATAATATTCCTTTTAAAGATTATGCTGTTGCTATGTTTCATCCTGTTACCACAGAACATGAAGATATGGAAGACTATGCACAACAATATGTAGATGCTTTATTGCAAAGTGATAAAGAATACGTGGTGATATATCCTAATAATGATTTAGGTAGTCAAGCCATATTAAAAGCTTATAAACGTTTAGAAAATAACCCGAAGTTTCGAATATTTCCATCAATTAGATTTGAGTACTTTTTAACTTTATTAAAATATGCTCAATTTATGATAGGTAATAGTAGTGCAGGTGTGCGAGAAGCACCATATTATGGTATTCCAACAATTAATATAGGTACACGTCAAGATAATAGAGCGATATTAAATTCAATAATCAATACCAATTATACTACTGATGCTATTGTTAAGGCTATTTTAAAAGAAAAAACAAAACAACCTAAAGCACTTGATGTTTTTGGAAACGGAAAGAGTGCCGAAGCTTTTATTCATTCTTTAAAATTAGACCGCTTTTGGGAGGTTAATCATCAAAAACAATTTAGAGCTATATAATGAAAACATTAGGATTGGTAATTACAGATGGTGTTGGCTTTAGAAACTTTATTTTAAGTGATTTTCTGAAGGAAGCAGAACAACAATTTGATAACGTCATTATTTTATCATGTTTACCCAAATCGGTATATAAAACACATACTAACTGTCAAGTTATAGAATTGGATGTATTTACTGAAGGTTATGCAACCTGGTTTTTTAGAAAAACTAAAGAGATTGCTCATTTAAAACTACATGCTAAGGGTAATTTAGGGATTCAGGATAATTTAAATACAAACAGATCAACTTTAAAAACTACTCGTGGTTATGGTACACGCTTTATTTATAAATTAACCACATTGTTTCATTCAGAAAAAGCGATACAAAAGTTTCAATATTTTCAAAATAAAACCTTTGCTAAGCATCGTGTTACCAAGCAGTATCAGAACATTTTAAATCAAGACGCTATAGATTTGCTGTTTTTTACACATCAACGTCCACCTTATATTGCGCCTTTGGTGTATGCAGCACAGCAATTAAGAATTAAAACAGCAGCTTTTATTTTTAGTTGGGATAATTTGGCATCTAAAGGCAGAATGGCATCAAATTTTGATTATTATTTAGTATGGAGTGCTTTAATGAAAAAGGATTTGTTACAATTTTATAAAACCATCCCAAAAGACGCTATAGAAGTTGTCGGTACTCCACAATTTGAGCCTTATGTGCTACCAAGATATAAAACAAGCGAGGTTGAATTTATAGAAACATTTAATTTAGACGCTTCATTACAAACTATTTGTTTTAGTTGTGGTGATCGCTCTACCAGTAAAAATGATGAGCTATACATTACAACCATAGCAAAAGCTATAAAACAAAAAGATATACCAGAAGTAAATTTTATTGTAAGAACCTCTCCAGCTGAAGATCCAAAACGTTTTGATGCATTAGTAAAAGCGTTTCCTTTTATAAAATGGAATTTTCCTAAGTGGGAACAAGTAAGAGCTAACCATCAAGAGTCTTGGTCGCAACGTATACCTTCTACTGAAGATGTAAAACAACTTAGAGCCTTGTTGGAATATTGCGATTTAAATATTAATATGTTGTCTACAATGAGTTTGGATTTTATGTTATTTGATAAACCCGTAATCAATACTATATTTGGTAATGCTAACAATGGTTTATATGATGATCAACGGTTTTTAGGTTATGAGCATATCATGCATGTTGTAAATAGTAAAGCGACAAATATTGTGACTACTGCAACAGAATTAATTCAAGCAATAACTCAAGATTTAAATAAAGACACCAATACTAAAAATCGTAAACAACTTATTGCTCAGCAAATTGGTGTGGATTTAATAAACACTAGCCAATTGACAGCAAAAACATTAAAGCAATGGAGTTAGGTGTAAATCAAATTGCTATAATCTGTAACTATAAACTACTAGAAAACCGTGTAGGTGGCATGGATTATTTTTTCTGGGCATTTCAAAAAAATGTTTGGAACAACATATAGTAATAGATTGGTTTTTCCCAAACGTAGCAACGCATGGCGAGTATAATACATTTAATATTATAGCAAACGAAAACGCTTCCATTGAAGCCTCATTTATTAATCATATAAAAAATAATAACACGCATTACGCATATGTTATTACTCATTTTGTAGAGTTATGCACTTCATTTCATGCTGAGGTCAAAAAAATATTAAACACAAGAATTATAACAGTAGACCATAATCCAAGACCTTTAGAAGGTTATCCGCTTGTAAAACAACTTAAAAAGCGAATTAAAGGCTATTTATATGCCAAACATATCGATCAATTTATTGGTGTCTCAGATTATACAAGTCAGGCTATTTTAAAGGATTTTGGCGCGTTTTTAAAATCTAAAACAAAAACGGTTTATAATGGCGTTGTAATAACAGATATTATTGCTAAAACCACTGAAAGAGCAAAAACGAACCCTAAGTTTTTAGTGGTATCGCATTTGCGGTTTTCAAAAGGGATTCAAGATTTAATTTTGGCCGTTAGTAACTTACCACTGCATGTAATTGAAAATTTAAAAATCGATGTTTTTGGAGATGGACCCTATAAAAAGGAGTTATTACAGTTGGTTGGTGTACATAAATTAAACTCTGTTTTTACTTTTAAAGGTAGTAGTTCAACTTTAAATACTAACTATCAACATTACGATTATATGTTACAACCTACGCATATGGAGTGTTTTAGCTTATCTATTTTAGAGAGTTTAGCAGCTAATATACCTGTAATTACAACGCCAGTAGGTGGAAATCAAGAAGTTATTACTCACGAAAAAAATGGTTTTATATTTAAATCTAAAGATGTACAGGCATTAACAGCTCTTTTACAATCTGTTATAACAGGTAAAAAGCAGATTAAAATAAATACACGTAAATTAATTGAGGATCAATTCTCAATTGAGTTGATGGTAAAGCATCATTTTAGTTATATTGTCAAGTAGGTTAGTTATATCAATTGATTAAATAAGTGAGTAGAATGATACATTATAAAAAAATAAAAAAGTTTGTTTTTGAATATAAATGGGTGTTTTTTGTAGTTTTCATAAGTGTTATGTCTTCTTTAAGATCTTTAATTTTACCCCTTTTTGCTGATGAAATTACATATAATAAACTTGGAGAGCATCTTTTAGAAGGTAAATACTTTTTAATTGATTACCCTTCAACCGTAACACCAATTATTCCGTTACTTTTTGCATTCTTTAAGATTAAAAGTTTCCCTGTTTTAGGGTATGTTGTCCATAAAATTTTTAATATTGTTTTAGTTTTATATTCTTTAAAATATGTCTATCTCTTTTTAAGAAAACAAAATATTAATACAGAAATAGCATTAACAATTATAGCCTTAACTATTGTTAATCCAATAGCTGTTAATCATTTTTCAAGTTTATATCCAGAAGCTGTATTGTTTTTTTGTTTTTGGGGATTTGTATATTATTCTAATTTAGAATTTAGTACCAAAAACTTATTTAAAATGTTATTGTTTTTTATGATTTTGATACTGACAAGATATGTTTATGCAGTGTTAGGTGTTTTAGTCTTAATTACTTTTTTTAGATATCTAAAAGAGAATAAAAAAATATTTCAATAAAATATTAAAATATTCTATAATTGTTTTAATCCCTATACTACTTTGGATAAAGTATGTTTACAATATAGAACATAGCAACCTATCAGAAATAAGCTATTTTGATAGGTTTAAGGTGGATAACCCTTTACTATACAATATTAAGTGTGGATTAGGATTAATTCAGCATCATGAGGTTAGTAAAATTAATGGATTACCTGCGTTTGTTTCTTTGTTTTTACCCATAACAGGCTTGAGAAGTTACATTATAAGCTTGGGTTTAATTTTAGCATTTGTTTTAGGCTATATTTTTAAGAGTAAAACATATGGAGCAAAAATGTTGTTTGCTGCTATAGTTTTGGTCATGTTAGGATTTATTGTTGCAGGAACAGGTTTTAGTCGATATTGGTTAGTTTTACTTCCAGGTTTCTTTTTAGGTTTCTATTTATTATGGCGTAAAATCAATTTAAGAGATAGTTGGTACATTTATGGGGCTCAAGTAATATCTGTTCTGTATATAATTAATGAAATTAGGTTAGATTTTTTTGTAATAAATAATAATTTGTAAATAGTATGTTATGAAAGAAAAACTATTGATATATATGCCTGCTTTAAATGAGGCAGAAACTATTTACAATGTTATCAAGTCTATACCAAGATTTTTTAAGGGGATTGAAACTGTAGAAGTGTTGGTTGTAAATGATGGTAGTATAGATAATACAAAAGAAGAAGCATTAAGAGGAGGTGCAACTGTAATTTCACACCCTTACAATAAGGGTGTTGGAAGTGCTTTTCAAACAGCCATTGATTATGCCCTTCAAATTAATACAGATGTCTTGGTCAGTATTGATGCTGATGGACAGTTTGATGTTGGGGAAATAAAAAACTTGATAGCTCCTATTTTAAATAACGAAGCAGATTTTACATTAGGTAATAGATTTAGCGATAAAAGACCTGAAAGAATGCCAAAAATAAAATTTTGGGGAAATAAAAAAATCAGTCAAATTGTAAGCTATGTTGGGAATACAAAGATTCAAGACGTATCTTGTGGATTTAGGGCGTATTCAAAAGAAAGTCTTTTGAATCTTAATTTGCAAGGAGAATTTACATATACCCATGAAACTATTTTAGACTTATTGAATAAAGGAAAAAGTGTTGCTCAAATTCCAATTACTGTTAAATATTTTGATGGTAGAGTCTCGAGAATAGCAAATAGTATAACTAAGTACGCTTTTAAAACATCAATAATAATTTTTAAATGTCTTAAAGATTATAAGCCTTTCAGGTTTTTTATTACAATAGCAATAGCAATACTTATATTAGCGATGCTTTTAGGAAGTTTTGTATTATGGCATTGGTTAACCGTTGGTCAAATAACACCATATAAGAGTTTAGGTTTTATAGCTTTATCTCTTTGTGGTATGTCTTTGATGGTGATTACGTTAGCCTTTGTCGCTGACATGTTAAATAGAATTCGTCAAAATCAAGAAAAAATATTATATATCACTAAAAAGAATTATTTTGAAAACAAAGGGATTAAAATTAAAGACACATTAAGTGGACAATAATTTATGAAGTTATTCAGTTATGAAAATTTAATCAGCCCTAAAAATAAAAAACTTGTTTTTAGATATATTTTAATAAGTATTTTTGGCTATGGTTTTATTTTCGGAGGTTTGTTTATATTGGTAGATTATTTCCAAATTGATAAAACAATTTCATTTGTTATAATTTATGGTTTAAATTATATTTTTTTGTATTCAATACAATTAAAGTTACTTTTTAAAACCAAGCATAGTTCAAAAAAACTAATTAGGTATATTAGCTCTATTTTATTATTCTATTTGTGTGCCAATCTTTTATATAATTTTGGTTTAAAATTAAATTTAAAATACATGTTGTCCTCAATTTTAACAGTGGTTTTGCTAATGCCTCTTCGGTTTTTAGTTTCAAAGCTTCTCGTTTTTAGAGATTATTAATAATACATAAGTTTATATTATGACTTTTAAACCCACATGGAATAACATGTTTTCTTTAAGGTTTTTTAGAAAAGCTTTAAGTTTTTTGCTATTGCATATATCCATGCAGTTTTTTATTCCTCCAGCATTTAGACCTTTTTTGTTAAAGCGTTGCGGCGTTAAGTTTAAGAAGTCTAAAACTGTTTTTATTGGTACAAATGTTTTATTTGATATTATGAAAAAATCAAATACTCATATAGGTGATAATGTTTACATAACTACTGGAGTTAAAATTATTAATCACTATCCCATTATATCTCAAGATGGTGTTTCAGAGTTTAAGACAGGAGACATCATTATAGGTGATAATGTTTTTATAGGTATGGATAGCTTGATAGTAAAGCCCGTAACAATAGGTGATAATGCTGTAATAGGAGCAGGGTCTGTAGTGACTAGAGATATTCCAAAAAATACAATTGTAGCTGGTAATCCAGCTAAAATTATTAATCATGTAGATAAAGTGTAATATGAAAATAGCCTTTTTAACACCAGAGTATCCGCATGAGCGTATTGGTCATTCTGGAGGTATTGGTACCAGTATCAAACATCTAGCATTAGCACTACATAACTTAGGTCATGAGGTAGTATTACTAATTTATGGTCAAAATGAAGATGCTCAGTTTAGAGATCAAGGTCTTCAGTTTTATAAAATTAAAAACCCGAAGCTAAAAGGCTTGTCTTGGTTTTTAACTCGAAAAAAATACAAAAGCTAATCAATAGTTTACATACAGCAGGTAAATTAGATATTGTTGAAGCTCCAGATTGGACTGGTATTGCTTCGTTTATTAATGTTAACTGTCCAATTGTTATTAGAGAAAATGGAAGTGATACTTACTTTTGTCATTTAGACCAAAGACCTGTTAAGGCAATTAATCGTTTTCATGAAAAACAAGCGTTAAAGCAAGTCGATGGTATTATTGCAGTGAGTCAATTTACTGGAGATTTAACCAATACACTATTTAATTTAAATAGACCTTTTACAGTGATCCCTAACGCAATAGCGTTAGACGCCTTTAAACCTTCTAATTTAAATATAGACACTACTACTACTAAAACCATACTATATTTTGGAACACTAATAAGAAAAAAGGGATTGTTAGAATTACCTTATATTTTTAATATAGTTAATCAAATACATCCAGACGCCACTTTATTATTGGTAGGAAAAGATAGTCCTGATATTATAACGCAATCGCAATCGACTTGGGCATTAATGCAGCCTTTGTTTGCTAAATCAGCTTTACAAAAAGTAAGTTACATAGGAGCTGTACCTTACGCAAAAATGCGAGAACAGATTAACGCAGCTAGTTTATGTGTATTCCCTACCTTTGCAGAAGCTTTGCCTGTTTCTTGGTTAGAAGCTATGGCTTTAGAAAAGCCGATTGTAGCGTCCAATGTTGGTTGGGCTAAAGAAGTTATTGATGATGGTGAAAACGGGTTTTTAGTACATCCAACAGCACATCAAGAGTATGCTGATAATATTATAAAACTTTTGGAAGATCAAACGTTGTGTGACACCTTTTCTAAGGCAGCGAGACAAAAAGTAGTACAACGGTTTAGTTCGGAAATTGTAGCTCAACAGAGTGTAGATTTTTATACACAATTTATAAAGCCCTAATTGTAAATGAATTTTAAAACATTTAAAGCCTCAAACGGAAGCGTTATTTTATACGTAGGTACTCCTGATTTAAATTTGCTAGATACTTTAGCAAATGGTGAAGGTGATATTTGGCACAGTAGTTTAGATCAAGGTTTTAAAAATTGTTTACCTGATATAATTTACCAAACTGTAGTCTATTTTTGGTATGGTAATGATTTTGATAATTTAGACCATTGTGTGAGTTGGAGATTAAACCCAAACCAATTTGCTATTAGAGAAAGTGTGTGGGAAACCTTAGGTGATTTTGATATCGATTATTTAAATCCAATAACAGCAGCTTTAGATTATGCTTTTAATGGTATGCGTTATCAAGGTGCCATACCTTTGCATATTAAAGGATTGTTTCCTGCAAAAATAGAAGCTGTCAGTCTTTCTAAAAAAGACATTTATGCCTTTTATTTTAAAAGTTTTAAACGCTCGCAAGTGTTGTATATGTTATTGAGAAAAGGCTTATGGAAACCTAGTGAACTAAAAGCTTATAATTATGCTAAGCAATTTAAGCTTAAGTCTAAAACTAGAGTCGTTTCACCAAGACCTTTACAAGCTATTGAAGGTCAACCCTCAGTAAGTTATATTATACCTACAATGTTGCGCCAAGACTTTACTTTAAATCTATTAAATGATTTAGAGCATCAAACTTATAAACCAACAGAAGTAGTCGTTGTAGACGCAACACCAGAAGATAAAAGAGTGCTTTCGTTATATAAACCTGAAAACTATTCATTTAAAGTCGTTTTTAAATGGCAAACGTCTAAAGGGAGTTGTAGAGCACGAAACGAAGCTATAGATTTATGTACAGGAGATTATATTGTATTTGGAGATGACGATATACGCATACCACCAGAATTTATAGAAAACCATATAAAACTATTACAGACTTATAACGCGGAAGCTTGTAATGGCTTAGACATAAGAGCAGACCACCAACAACAAACATTAGAGGATTTAGATGTTAAATTAAAAGCTTTTGATAGTCAACGTTGGAAGGTTGGAGCAGCCCAATCGTTTAGTAATGCTAATTCCTGTGTTTCAAAACGTATAGTAGACAAACTTGTTGGTAACGATATAAATTATGATGGAGGTTATGGTGAAGATAGCGATTTTGGAATGGCTATTACCAAACTAGGCGTAACGGTTTTACACAATCCGTTTTCTGCCAATTTACATTTAAAACCACCTATTGGAGGGTATCGTTTTTGGGGAACACAAGCCAAAATAAAAGGAAAACAAAGAAAACAACAACCTTGGGAATTAGACACACCTGTAAAACATATTGTACCAAAACCTAGCCCAACTATAATGTATCAATTGCACAAGCATTTTACAGCAAGGCAGCGTAAAGAATATAAAATTAAGTACTTTGTATTTTATTTTACAAAAGCCAAAATCATAGAATGGCCTATTAAAATTATAAAATTACCAAAACGCTTATTGCAGTATAAGAAATCGGTTTTTTATGCTGAAAAATTAATGGCACTAGGTAAACGTACAAAATAGAATATGAAGTTTTCTCTGATAATTTGTACTTACATGCGTCCAAAGCCACTCTTAACATTATTGGAGTCGGTCAACAGACAAACTTTATATCCCAATGAAATTATTATTGTTGATGGGTCTGTAAATGATGATACTAAGCATGTTTTACAAAACAATGCGTTTGATAATTTAAGTTATTATAAAGTTGACAAAACAAATCGTGGTTTAACCAAGCAACGCAATTACGGTATAAATATAGTGAGTGCCACATCAAATATTGTTTGCTTTTTAGATGACGATGTTGTTTTAGAACCAGACTATTTTGAACAGCTTATAGATACTTATGCATTGTATCCAGAAGCTTTAGCTGTAGGCGGATACATTACAAACGAGGTTGTTTGGCAGTTAAGTGATCATGATCATACTAAACATAAGTTTTATTATGATGGTTGGATGCGCAACGAGTCTTCAAGATTTAAAATGAGGCATCTTTTGGGCTTGCAACCAGATACTAATCCAGGAATCTTGCCTACTTTTTCTCATGGTCGTTCTGTTGGTTTTTTACCACCATCAGGTAAAATTTATCCTGTTGAGTTGATAATGGGAGGTGTGTCATCTTATAAAAAGGAGGTTTTTAATACCTTGTCATTTTCAACGTATTTTGAAGGTTATGGTTTGTATGAGGATGCCGATTTTTCGTTACGTATAGCAGAATTAGGTAAACTTTATATTAATACTAATGCTAAGTTAGCGCATTACCATGATGCAGCAGGACGACCCAATCAATTTAAATATGGAAAAATGGTTGTACGTAATGGCTGGTATGTTTGGCGTGTAAAATATGATACACCTAAATTAAAAGCTCAATTTAAGTTTTATGCCACAGCAATTTTGTTAACTTTAATTCGTGCAACTAATATTGTTACAACCGCTAATAAAAAAGAAGCATTCACTGAAACTTTAGGTCGTACTGTTGGCTTGATTTCGCTTATATTTAGCAAACCAAACATTCAATCTTAAAAGCAATACATGTCTTTATTAGCATTAATAGTTTCTGATTATAAAAAATACCGGTCGTATGGCGGACATTTCTTGTCAATTATTTTCTTTACACAAGGGTTTTGGGCTATTTTTCAATATAGGATTGCACACCGTTGTTACCAATTAAACATTCCTGGAGTAAAACATTTGTTATTAGGTTTATGTTTGTTATGGCAAAAAGTAATTGAAGTCTTTACAGGTATTTCCATTCCCGCTTCAGTATCCATTGGATCGTCATTTTATATTGGCCATTTTGGCGGTATTATTATAAATGCTAAAGCAACTATAGGAAATAATTGCAACATTTCTCAAGGGGTGACCATAGGTATTAGTGGACGAGGCGATAATAGAGGCGTCCCAACTATTGGAGATTCAGTATATATAGGAGCCAATGCAGTCCTTGCAGGACCAATACAAGTTGGAAACGACAGTGTTATAGCTGCAAACTCATTGGTTACTCAAACTGTACCAAACCATGTGACAGCTATGGGTGTGCCTGCAAAGGTGGTTAATCAAAATTCATCTAACGGTTATATTTAATGAAGTTTTTAGTCATTACCAATGCACCTACGTTAAAAAAAGATTCTGTTTATCAGGCTTACAGTCCATATGTTCGTGAAATGGATATTTGGTTTAAATCAGTAGATACCGTTAAAATTGTATCACCTACAACATATAACAGACCATTGTTGACTTCAGCTTTTAAAAAGGATCCCTTAGTCGTTTCTATTCCAACTTTAAATTTTACAACACTGTTACAGGCGTTAAAAAGTTTCTTTTTTACCTATTATATTTATAAAATTATTTAACGGAATGTTGTGGGCTGATCACATTCATTTACGTTGTCCAGGTAATATTGGATTATTAGGCTGCATACTACAAGTTTTTTTCCGAAGAAAATAAAAACCGCTAAATATGCAGGTAATTGGGACCCTAAGGCTAATCAACCCTTAAGTTATCGTATTCAAAAACGTATTTTATCTAATACCTTTTGGACTAAAAATATGACTGTTTTAGTGTATGGTGCGTGGGACAATCAAACCAAAAATATTAAACCATTTTTTACTGCAACTTATACAGATGCTGAGCGATGTAAAATTGAAACAAAAGATTACTCAAAAACATTAGGGTTTGTATTTGTAGGAAGTTTGGTTAGTGGTAAGCGTCCATTATTAGCGATTCAAATTATAGAAGCACTACACCATAAAGGCTATTCTGTGACACTAGATTTATATGGCGATGGTGTATTAAAACAAGAATTACAAGCTTATATTGATACAAACCAATTGCAAAATATTATAGTTTTACACGGAAATCAAAGCAGTACTATTGTCAAACAACAATTAAAAGCTGCTCATTTTACGCTATTAGCCTCTCAGTCCGAAGGTTGGCCAAAAGCGATAGCAGAAGCTATGTTTTTTGGAGTTATACCTATTGCTACAGCAATATCTTGTGTCCCAAATATGTTAGATAATGGTAATAGAGGTCTTTTAATAGCACCTAACGTAAATGAAGCAGTTGCTACCATTGAAGTAGCTTTATCTAATACTAAAACATTAGAAGAAATGTCTAGAGACGCTTTGGTTTGGTCACAGTATTATACTTTAGATTTATTTGAAGATGAAATTAAAACATTAATACAAAAATAAATGAGAGTCCTTCAATTAATTGATAGTTTAGATGCTGGAGGCGCAGAACGTGTTGCTGTTAATTATGCCAATGGTTTGGTAAATCAAGTGGAACAAAGTTATTTATGTAGCACCAGAGCAGAAGGCTTGCTGAAATCTAGTTTGAATAATCAGGTTGGTTACTTGTTTTTAAACAAGACTAAGACTTTAGATTTTAAGGCTATTTGGACTTTGTTACGGTTTATTAAGAAAGAAAAAATAACTATTATTCATGCGCACTCTTCTTCTTTTTTTAGCTACGTTAATGGTTGTTCTAAATTCTAAAATTAAAATGGTGTGGCATGATCATTATGGTCAAAGTGAATTTTTGGAACAACGACCATTAAAAATTTTGAACTATTGTTCTAGATATTTTAACCACATATTTAGTGTTAATTTAAAATTGAAACACTGGGCACAAACGCATTTAAAAACGAAATCCGTTAGTTATTTGCCTAATTATGCAGTTGTATCAACTACTCATTTAGAAACGCAATTAAAAGGCGTATATGGAAAACGTATAGTGTGTTTGGCTAATCTAAGACCTCAAAAAGATCATTTTAATTTATTACAGGCTTTTCAAAAACTTGTTGCTAAATATCCGGAATGGACACTACATTTGGTGGGTAAAGATTTTAAGGATGAGTATTCAAAACACATTTCTAAATTTATTTTGAGTGCACATTTAGATCAACATGTTTTTTTACATGGTAGCTGTACAGATACTTCAGCAATATTAAAAGCTTGTACAATTGGTGTTTTATCTTCCCAGTCAGAAGGTTTACCTTTGTCTTTATTAGAATATGGTTTGTCAGGATTGGCAGTTGTAGCAACTAACGTTGGAGATTGTGGTCAGGTTATTGAAGCAAATGAAACCGGTTTACTAGTTGAACCAAAAGATGATTTAGCCTTATTTAAGGCGTTACAGTCTTATATTGAATCTGAAGATTTAAGAGTAACACATTCTAAAAAATTACAAGTATTAATAGCTAATAATTTTTCTGAACGTGCCATCTTAAAAACCACAATCAATAGATATTCACAACTATAACATTTGAATGCAAAATAATTACTTAAAACTTTTAGGCTTACATGTTATTATAGGTGTCTTGGTATACTTGTTTAGACCTTTAGGACAGGTTTATTTTTATGGTGTTGTTTTGTATTTAATACTTAAAATAATATATGCTAAACCACAGTATAAAAACTCTGTAATTGTTTCTGCTTGTGCATACATTATTGGTGCTGAAGTTATTTTTAGAATGACTAATAGTGGTCCGTTTTATGAAGCTAGTAAGTATTTAATTATTTTATTTTCTGTTTTAGGCTTGTTTTATAATGGGTTTAATAAAAAGGCAACCACGTATTTATTATACATTTTGTTTTTGGTTCCAAGTATTTATGTCTCATTATACCTATTAGATATTGGTCAAAATATAAGAAAAGCTATTGCATTTAACCTTAGTGGACCTGTTTGTTTAGGTATAGCAGCTTTATTTTGTTACAACCTGAAATTAACCAAAACACAATTAGGTAGGATGCTTAATTATGCTGTTTATCCTTTAGTTAGTACTTTGATTTATGTTATTATGTATAATCCTAATGTAGCAGCTGTATCCAATAGTACAGGGTCTAATTTTGCTGCTTCAGGAGGTTTTGGACCTAACCAAATGTCTACAGTGTTAGGACTTGGGTTTTTTATAATGACGGTTCGTTTTTTTATTTTAGTAAAACAAAGTGGTTGCGGTATTTAGATTTGTTGTTAATTCTTCTTTTTGCTTTTAGAGCTATTGTTACGTTTAGTCGAGGAGGTGTACTAACAGCTATTATAATGATAGTTGCTTTTGTTGTTATTTTGTATAATCATACAACCCTTAAACAAAAACGGAATCTATTGTTTTCGTTATTGGGTTTTACTGTTATTGGTATTGCAACTTGGATAATTTCAGCAAGTCAAACCAATGGTATGATTGAAAAGCGTTACGCAAATCAAAATGCAATGGGTGTTGAAAAAAGTGATGTGACTACAGGTCGTGGCACGCTGTTTTTAGCAGAATTTGATGAGTTTTTAGCAAATCCATTTTTAGGGGTAGGAGTAGGTCGCATAAAAGATTTACGTTTCCAGAAAACAGGTATTCATGCTGCATCGCATAATGAAATGAGTCGTATTATTGCAGAACATGGATTGTTAGGTGTGATTGCTTTTACAATTTTATTATTGGTTCCCTTGTTTTTTAGATTGCAAAACCGAAGCAATGTTCTCTTTTTTCCTTTTATTTGTTTTGGTTACTCACTATTAATCACTCAGCGATGCGTATTGCAGCACCAGCTTTTATTTATGCATTAAGTTTATTACACATCATAGATGACACACCTCGTTTACATAGGAAACAAATTAACAAAGCACAATAAAACCATAACGACCATTGAGGCTTTGGGTAAAGGTCTAGAGGCTTCAGGTTATAATGTGACTTATGCTTCTAGTTATAAAAACATTGTATTTAGATTTGTAGATATGTTGTGGACGGTTTTTAAGCATCGTAAGACAGCTAGCTATGTACTAATAGATACTTATAGTACTTTAAATTTTTATTACGCTTACGCTGTTGGTTTATTATGTCAAATTTTAAACTTAAAATACATCCCTATTTTACATGGAGGACAATTACCTAATCGTTTAAAAAACAGCCCTAAGCTCTGTAAGCAATTATTTGATAAGGCTTGTATAAATATCTCACCTTCAGAATATCTCAAATCCTCATTTCAAGCTTTTGGATATGAAAATGTGAAAGTCATCCCTAACAGTATTATTATTGATAATTATCCTTTTACCAAGAGGCCAATGGATACTATCCGATTACTTTGGGTACGTTCGTTTTCAAAACTGTATAATCCTAAGTTAGCAGTAGACATCTTAAGTCAATTAAAAGCACAAGGTTATACCGCTAGTTTGTGTATGGTTGGACCAGATAACGATGGTAGTTTGTTTACAACACAAGCCTATGCTAAATCTTTAAATCTTGATGTCACCTTTACAGGGAAATTAAGTAAGGACGAATGGATTGCATTATCTAATTCTTATAATCTATTTATAAACACCACTAATTTTGATAATACTCCAGTAAGTATTATTGAAGCTATGGCTTTAGGTTTGCCAATTGTGAGTACCAATGTTGGAGGTCTTCCGTTTTTAATTACTGACCAATCTACAGGAGTATTGGTGCCACCAAATAGTACAGACGCTTTTGTTAGTGCTATTTTACAGCTGTATCATAACAAAGCGTTAGCATCAACTGTTGCTAATAATGCAAGACAACAAGCAGAAAGTTTTGATTGGGATACCGTTAAATTACAATGGATTTCTACTTTATACTAAAAAACTTGTTAAAGCCAATTTACTTACTATATTTGGAGTTATACGACTACAACCAAATTTAAATCATTAAATGTCCACGCGTCAAAGTATTCATTTTGAAATCTCAGAACGTAAGCTATTATTACGTCTGTTTGACTTACTTTTTATAGGTCTGTCTTTGTATGGTGTAAGTACTTTTTTTGACTTTGATTATTTTAATGTCAATGCCCAACATTGGGCTTGGTTTGTTGTTTTAGCTATTTATGTTAGTGTTTTTGGGACAGTTTTAGAACTGTATGATCTACAAAAGTCTAGTCGTTTAGACACGGTTATAGGTACCGTTTTATTAACCACCTCTGTAACCGTTTTATTTTATTTATTAACCCCTTTTTATACGCCTTCTCTACCAGAAAACAGATTGCAAATTCTGTATTTTTATCTCGCTATTTTAATTGGTTTATATGTTTGGCGTTGGATGTATATCACCTTTATTTCGTCACCACGGTTTTTTAAAAAAGTATTATTGGTAGGTGAAACTTCTAATATTAAGGCCATTATAGATGCCTTTGCAAACGCAGATCCCAATTATAAAATCATAGGTTTTATTAATTGTGAGATAGCTAAACAAGAGACTATTATATTTAATGGATTAACAGAATATCAACCTTCAGAACTACAATCTATAATTGAAAAAGAAGGGATTTCAGAAGTTGTCATAGCGAGTTATAACTCTGAAAATATAACACCTTCTATTTATAGTGATTTAATTTCATTGCTTGAAAAGGGATTTCCTATAAAGGAATACACACAGGTTTATGAAGATATTACCTATCGTGTCCCAGTGCAGTTTGTAGGTAAGGATTTTTATAAATATTTTCCTTTTAGCCGTAACAATAAAAATAAATTATACTTGACCTACAGACGTATACTTGATCTTGTTGTCTCTTTAATTGGATTAACAGTTGGTAGCTGTATTGTACCATTAGTATTATTTGGTAATCTTATAGGTAATCGTGGTCGTTTGTTTTATACCCAAGAGCGTGTTGGGGAAAACGGGATTCCGTTTAAGATTTTTAAATTTAGAACTATGGTCAAGCATGCGGAAACTTCAGGAGCAGTTTGGGCTACAAAAAATGATAGTCGTATTACTAGTTTTGGTAAGTTTTTAAGAGTGAGTCGTTTGGATGAGTTTCCTCAGTTTATCAATATTCTTAAAGGCGATATGAGTTTGATAGGTCCACGACCAGAACGTCCTTATTTTGTTAATGAATTGTCTCAAGTGATTCCGTTTTACGAAACCAGACATATCGTTAAGCCTGGTCTTACAGGTTGGGCTCAAGTTAATGCACGATATGGATCTAGTGTAGATGATAGCTTACTTAAGCTTCAGTTTGATTTATATTACATTAAACACCGTAGCTTTTTATTGGACATTAATATTATTATTAAAACCTTAAGCACAATGATCTTTTTTAGAGGTCAGTAAGCTATTTTAATTTTAAACCGTTTGTCGCTTTGCTTTATAAAATTGTAAAAGGTAGATGTATCTTACTGCTAAAGCTATAACTAATGGGACTAAGGCAGGAGCAAAGCGTTGTACACCAATGGTCCAATGCATAACCATTAAACACAACATTAGTATCATAAATTTGATGTAAGCGATGTACCATTGTTTTGGTGTCGCTTTTAAGATTTGTAATATGCAAAATAAGCTTAACGGAAATGCCCAAAGAACGTTATAATTATAAGCAGTTGCTGTATGGTCTGTTGCAAACCATAATAAAAACAGAAGCAATCCTACACCACCAGTCATTATAAAAATGACTAAATCTAAGCCCTTAGATCTAGTATTGTTTTTGTAATCTTTATACGTTATAAATAGTATTACACCAGCGACTATTATTAGTATAAATAAAGGACTAGTTAAAAACGAGCTAGTTTTATTACCGTTTATACCTTGCTTGGAATAGACTACTTTGTTGTTATCGACAAGTTTTTGATTGTTGTTTTTTAATGTCGCACTATTAAAAAAAGCATTAACTTTTTCTGGTAAAAATAATTGTTCTCTAGCAGTTGCTTTACGATCGATAATAGATCCTAAAGCAATGTCAATACCAAAGCTTCCCCAAGTATTCCAATGTAAATTGTGATCTATTAATTGTCTAAAAGTCTGTTCTTGATAGTCTTTAGGTAAATTATAAACTAATTGACCATCCAAAGTGGTTTCAACTATATCTCTAATTTTTGTAGCACAATTATCATAAAAAAAGTCATAGAGATAAGCGCCTTGCTCTTTTTTGTAATTGGCTTCTAAAGTATTATAAAGGTCTTGTTTTTGTGTTGTTGTTAAGTTTAAAGTTTGCTCTGTAATGGACCTATCTTCATTTTTATAAAATGACATTAGGTTTTTGTAGTTACTTTTTCCTTGTAAATAGTTTAATTTACCTCTGGCGAAATTTAAATAGAAATTAGGTGCATCAAAATCGTATCTACCAAAATCATAAGCTATATCAAAAAATCGTGATTTAACTCGAATAGCATTATGACCAAAAGCATCGTTTAGGTTATTTCCTGGTCCAAAAGTGATGACACTAACAGTAGTGTCTTTTGATAATTGAAGATTTTGAGACCAACCTAAAGTTGCCCAACATAAAAAGAGAATTTGTAGTACTAATTTCATGTTACAAAGATAACTTATCTAAAAACACTAAAGTCTAATTTTAACGAAAACACATTAGAATATAAAGCAACACTTTGGTCACCAATATCTGTAAAGGCATAATCTACATGAATGCCTTTATATTTGAAACCAACACCAAAACTTGGTTGGAAGGTTAAGTCTTCAGAGTTATCTATTTGTAATTCGTTTTGAAAATTACCAACTCCAGTTCTTAAATAAATCATGTCTATGTAACCAAATTGAAATCCTAAAGCAGGATTTATACTTGCAAAAGACGTTGAGATCACATCGTTATTTTCTTCAAAACGAACGTTTAAATCCAGTTCGGCATCTAAAGTATAGTCATAATGAAAACGATATGATTTTGCGATACCTATTTGTAGCTTAGGTATGGTAATTTCGGTAGTTTCTGGTAATTCTTGATTTTGACCTTCAACAGCATTTTGCACTTTAGCAAACTCATCTTCGTTGATTGTCCAAGCATTAAAAGTCGTGGTAATATCACGAGCCATAACACCAAATTTCCAGTTGTTTTCAGTTTCAAACTGAATAGCAGCATCCAAACCAAATCCCCAACTTTTAGCAAAATCTCCGATAATACGTCTAATAATTTTGGCATTAACACCATAACTTAATCCTTGAATAGGAAGATTTCTTGCATAAGAAAACGTTACACCATAGTCTGCTGTAGAGAACAAGCTTATACGATCATAATTTACATTTCCTTGGTCATCAATTAATTGTGTGGTATCTAAAATATCATCTACAGCAAAACGAATTAATGAGACTCCAAAAGCACTTTGGTCGTCAAGAGGCATTGCAAATGCAGCATAATCGTAATTAGCAATATTAGCAAAGTAACTGGAATGCATTAATGCTAATTGGTTGTCTTCAAGATGAATTAAACCAGCAGGATTCCAATATCCAGCATTAACATCGTTTGATCTAGCTACCGTTGCGTTACTTAAACCTAAAGCAGCTGCGTCTACACCTATATTCATAAATTCGTTAGAATATTTACGTGTCGTTTGAGCCATGGTAAGCGATACAGTTAATAATAGAAAAGATAGTAAACGTGCTTTCAAGTTCAATTTTTTTACAAAGATGGTATAATTTTTCTATATATTAAACTTCAATTTTAATAGTATATTGCTTAGGGTTTGGAATAGACCCAAATACTTTGTTATTTTTACCAAAAACTATTACATGAACATCAAAGCTTTTATACCAAATTTTGTTACGCTTCTTAATTTATTATGCGGAAGCATAGCAGTAATTTTTGCAGTTAATAGTCATTTTATATTTGCAGCATTCTTTGTTTTTTTAGGCGTGTTTTTTGATTTTTTTGATGGGCTTTTAGCCAGAAAATTAAAAGTTCAAAGCGAGCTTGGTTTACAATTAGATAGTTTGGCAGATATGGTTACTAGTGGTTTAGTACCAGGAATTGTATTGTTTAAACTATTAGAGTTAGCTACAAACAATAAAGCGGTTACACCTATTAATGAATGGTCAGAAACTATGCAATGGACAGATTACCATTTAAATATATTGCCATTTATTGGATTGTTTGTGACTTTAGCATCAGCCTATCGTCTAGCACGTTTTAACATTGATCAAGAGCAACAAAATTATTTTAAAGGCTTGCCAACTCCAGCTAATGCCTTATTAATATTGTCTTTACCTTTAATTTTAGAGTTTCAGAATAATGATGCTATAAATGCGATTATTTTAAATCCTTGGTTTTTAGTCTTACTAACTATTGTTAGTTGCTATATTTTAAATGCTTCTGTTAAACTATTTGCTTTAAAGTTTAAAAGTTGGAGTTTTAAGCCTAATGCAGTACGTTACATATTTATTATTTTAGCATTTGTGCTTATAATTGTTTTACAATTTGCAGCAATACCTATTATTATTCTCTTATACATATTATTATCTTTATTCAATAACATCAATTAATACTTATTATGCTAGAAATTATTTTTACATTATTAATGCTTGTTTTACTCCAAGCTGTTTTAGGTTTTGACAACTTATTATACATTTCATTAGAGTCAAAAAAAGCACCTCAAGACGATCAAAAGCGCGTTAGAAAAGTAGGGATATTAATTGCAATAGTATTGCGAATTGTATTGTTGTTTGTTTTGGTAAGAATTATTGGTTTTTTTCAAGAACCTTTTGAGTTTTTAACTGGACACATTGGCGAAATTGCATCGTTTGAATTTAATGGTCATAGTTTAATTGTATTAGCAGGAGGTGGTTTTATTTTATATACTGCTATTAAAGAAATTTGGCACATGATTGGTGCTCCAGATTTAAATCATGACATTGAAGGAACTGGTAAAAGTAGAAAAACATCTAATGCTGTAATTACTAGTATTGTAATCATGAATTTAGTGTTTTCATTCGACTCAATTCTTGCAGCTATTGGATTGACAAGTGATATTGAAAACAGTACAACCGCTTTTATAGTCATGGCTATTGCTATTATTATTAGTGGTTTGTTAATGTTGATATTAGCAGATCGTATTTCGGCATTTTTAGCAAAAAATAGAATGTACGAAGTCTTAGGTCTATTTATCTTATTTATAGTAGGAATAATGCTTATAACAGAAGGTGGTCATTTAGCGCATTTAAAGTTATTTGGAAATCCAATTGAGTCTATGAGTAAAACAACCTTCTATTTTGTAATTGCTATTTTAGTCATTACAGATATCGTACAAGGTCGTTATCAAAAGAAGATTATAGCAGAAAATGCTAAGGGTAAAGTTGATGCTACAAATAAAGAGCAAGTCTAATACCCAGTACCTTAAAAATTTAAAAAGCCCAATTGAAATTTCAATTGGGCTTTTTAATTATAATTGTGTTGAGACTTTAATCTCTGATTTTCTTTTTACGTAACTCAAAGTTTTGACCTAAGTAGACTTTACGTACCATTTCATCATTAGCTAGTTCTTCAGGCTCACCAGCTTTAAGGATGCTTCCTTCAAACATTAAATAGGTTCTGTCAGTAATTGCTAAAGTTTCTTGTACATTGTGATCCGTAATTAAAATTCCAATGTTCTTTTTTGTTAGTTGGGCCACAATACGTTGGATGTCTTCAACAGCTACTGGATCTACTCCAGCAAAAGGTTCGTCTAGCAATATAAAACTAGGGTCTGTAGCAAGTGCACGTGCAATTTCTGTACGACGTCGTTCACCACCAGATAATAAATCCCCTCTGTTTTTACGGATATGACCTAAACTAAACTCGTCAATTAAAGCTTCCATCCTGTGTAATTGTTCTTTTTTACTCAGTTTGGTTAGTTGTAGTACACTTAAAATATTGTCTTCGATGCTTAATTTTCTAAACACTGAAGCCTCTTGAGCTAAATAGCCAATACCATTTTGGGCACGCTTATACATTGGATATTTAGTAATATTAGTATTGTCTAAAAATATATTTCCAGCATTAGGTTTGACTAATCCTACTGTCATATAAAACGAGGTCGTTTTACCAGCACCATTGGGACCTAAAAGCCCAACAATTTCGCCTTGACTAACCTCTAAAGAGACATCTTTTACTACTTTACGTCCATTGTAGGACTTCATTAAATGTTCGGCTCTAAGCTTCATTTTGTGTGTTTAATTGCTTTAAAAGTAAGCATTTCAGTATAACTTCTAAAAAAGGCACTTTAATTTATATAAAGTTTAACCTATTATTGTTGGTCTTGGGCTTCTAAAGCTTCCCAATACTCATACGCACGTCTTAGGTGAGGTATAACTATGGTACCACCAATTAAAGTTGCAATACTTAGTGTTTCCATGACCTGCTCTTTAGTAAGTCCTTCTCTGTAACTTGACTCTAAATGGTACTTTACGCAGTCATCACAACGTAAAACTGTGCTGGCTACCAAACCTAAAAGTTCTTTGGTTTTAACATCCAAAGCGCCTTCAGTAAACGCATTAGTATCTAAATTAAAAATACGTTTGATTATTTTGTTATTATCGCCCAAAATCTTCTGATTCATTTTCTCGCGATAGTCGTTAAACTCTTTAACTTGTTCTGACATTTGTTTTGTTTTTATTTTCTTTCTTTATAACAATTCTAGAGATATGTATACTTATCTCATATAATATTAAAACTGGAATGGCTACTATAATTTGACTAGCCACATCTGGAGGTGTAATTACTGCTGACACAATAAGTACTATTACCAAAGCAAATTTGCGGTATTTACGCAAAAACTGAGGTGTTACTAAACCAACTTTAGTTAAAAAGTAGATTAATATAGGTAATTCAAAAATGATACCAGAAGCTAATACAGACGCTCTGATTAACCCAACATAGGAGGCAATATCAATTTCGTTTGATACTTCACTACTCACAGAGTAGGTTCCTAAAAAGTTTATGGATAAAGGTGTAATTATGTAATATCCAAACAGGACACCCATAAAAAATAATAAAGATGAAATGATTATGAAACCTGTAGACGTTCTTTTTTCTTTTGAAGTTAAACCAGGACTAATAAATCGCCATAATTGATAAATCACATACGGAAATGCTACTATAAAACCAGCATAAATGGAGGTCCAAATATGAATGGAGAATTGTCCAGCCATTTCACGGTTTTGAATGATAAACGGAAACTCGTCTGCGCAAAAACTAATATCTTCAATACCAAAAAACTGAGACATTTGACACAACCATTGGTAGGTTGGAAAACTCATTTTTTGTGGTGCAAATAATACGTTGTCAAACATGATACTTGGAAAACAAAACGCTACCAAACCACAAATAACAACAGCAGCAACAATCCTAATTAAATGCCATCTTAAATCTTCAAGATGATCCAGAAAGGACATCTCGTTTACATCTTTTTTTGCCATTATATTATACCTTCTCTAATTAAATCGTGGATATGTACAACACCAGCATATTTACTATTGTTTTCTACTAAAATCTGAGAAATACCATAGGTTTCTAAAAGTTCCATAGCATCAATAGCCATAGCGTCTTCTTCAATACGTTTAGGATTAGCACTCATGATATCTTTAGCAGTCAAATTGCTAAAGTTATCCACTTTACTAAGCATACGTCTTAAATCTCCATCTGTAATGATACCTACAATTTTATTGTTTTCTGTAACAGCAGTAACGCCTAACATTTTTTCAGAAATTTCAATAATAACTTCTTTAATGTTAGTCTCTAATGTTACTTCAGGTTTTTGATTAACAGATGCAATATCATGCACACGTAAATATAATTTTTTACCTAAAGCACCACCAGGATGGTATTTAGCAAAGTCTTTACTAGAAAAACCACGTAATTCTAATAGGCTTACTGCTAAAGCATCACCTAAAACTAATTGGGCAGTTGTACTTGTAGTAGGCGCTAAATTATTTGGACAAGCTTCTTTTTGTACAAAAGCATTTAAAATATAGTCAGCTTGTTGGCCTAAAAATGACTCTTTATTACCAGTAATAGCTATCATTTTATTTTTAGCGTTTTTTATTAAAGGCACTAAAACTTTAATTTCTGGTGTGTTTCCGCTTTTAGAAATACAAATTACAACATCGTCTTCAAGTATAAGTCCTAGGTCACCATGTATGGCATCTGCAGCATGCATAAACACAGATGGCGTCCCAGTTGAATTTAAAGTAGCAACGATTTTTGTAGCTATAATGGCACTTTTACCAATACCAGTAATAATTACACGACCCTTACTATTGTATATTAATTGGACAGCTTCAGCAAAGTCATTATCTACTAAATTGGATAGATTTAATATGGACTGTCCCTCTAATTTAATAGTTTCTTTAGCACTATCAATAATGGAAGCTTTTGTTTTCAATGTATTTATTTTTTTGGTTTATAAAGATTTTACTATCTTTAGTCTTATTCATTAAAACTTTAATTGTTTTAGCGAATTATATTGACCGCAAATTTAACGAAAAATTGAAAGAGGAATTCAATTCTTTACAACTATTTATTTGTGAGTCAATAGTGAGTAAGTGTAAAAAAATTAATTTAATACGTAAGTTTAACATAGTGAAAAGCGATTTGCATTCTGCACTAAAAAAGTACTTTGGTTTTGACGAGTTTAAGGGACTCCAAGAACAAGTCATACAAAGTATTACCAAACAAGACAATACATTTGTTATCATGCCCACTGGTGGAGGTAAAAGTTTATGCTACCAGTTACCAGCTTTGATGCAAGAAGGAACAGCTATTGTAGTCTCTCCTTTAATTGCATTAATGAAAAATCAGGTGGATGCCATTCGTGGTATTTCTAATGAAAACGGGATAGCACATGTATTAAATTCATCTTTAAACAAAACCGAAATAAAACAGGTTAAAGAGGATATTACTAATGGAGTAACCAAGTTATTATATGTTGCACCAGAATCCTTAACTAAAGAAGAAAATGTCGAGTTTTTAAGAACGGTCAAAATCTCGTTTATGGCAGTAGACGAAGCCCATTGCATTAGTGAATGGGGACATGATTTTAGACCAGAATACCGAAATTTAAGGTCCATAATAAGACGTATTGGTGACAATATACCTATTATAGGTTTGACAGCAACAGCAACACCTAAAGTGCAAGAAGATATCTTGAAAAACTTAGGAATGAATGATGCTAACACCTTTAAAGCGTCCTTTAATAGACCTAATTTATACTACGAGATTCGTCCAAAGACTAAAAATGTAGATGCAGATATTATCCGTTTTGTAAAACAAAACGAAGGTAAGTCTGGTATTATCTATTGTTTAAGTCGTAAACGTGTAGAAGAGTTAGCCCAAGTCTTACAAGTTAACGGTATTAAAGCAGTCCCTTATCACGCAGGCTTAGATGCCAAAAAACGCTCAAGCCATCAGGATATGTTTTTGATGGAAGATATTGACGTTGTGGTTGCAACCATAGCCTTTGGTATGGGAATAGATAAGCCTGATGTACGTTTTGTAATTCATCATGATATACCTAAAAGTATAGAAAGCTACTACCAAGAGACTGGTCGTGCAGGTCGTGATGGAGGTGAAGGTCACTGTTTAGCCTATTATGCCTACAAGGATATAGAAAAATTAGAAAAGTTTATGTCTGGTAAACCTGTTGCAGAGCAAGAGATTGGTCAAGCTTTGTTACAAGAAGTTGTCGCTTTCGCGGAAACTTCAATATCACGACGCAAATTTATACTTCATTACTTTGGTGAATCGTTTGATAACGAAACAGGTGAAGGTGGAGATATGGATGACAATATGCGTCATCCAAAAGAAAAACAAGAATCTAAAGATGATGTAAAGCTGGTTTTAGAAATTGTAAAAGCTACAAACCAAAAATATAAAGCAAAAGAGCTTGTTAATGTTATTACAGGTAAATCTAATGCTTTAATTGCTTCTCATAAAACTGATGCTCAACCCTTTTTTGGTAAAGGAAAAGATAAAGACAAGTCTTATTGGATGGCATTAACACGTCAAATGTTAGTGGCTGGATTATTAAAAAAAGATATTGAAACCTACGGTGTTATTAAATTAAAACCCAAAGGAGATGACTTTATCGCACAACCAGAATCTTTCATGATGACTAAAGATCATGAGTTTAGTGAAACAGCAGATAACTCTATAATTACCGCACAAAGTGGAGGAGGAGCAGTTGTTGATGAGGCTTTAATGACTATGTTAAAAGACTTACGTAAGTCTAATGCTAAAAAATTAGGCGTACCACCTTTTGTGATTTTTCAAGACCCTTCATTAGAAGATATGGCTTTAAAATATCCAATATCTTTAGCCGAACTGTCTAATGTTCATGGAGTAGGAGAAGGTAAAGCTAAAAAATATGGTAAAGATTTTGTCAAATTAATCGAGAAATATGTTGAAGATAATGATATTATAAGACCTGATGATTTAGTGGTAAAATCAACAGGAAGTAATTCGGCTTTAAAGTTGTATATCATTCAAAATGTAGACCGTAAATTACCTTTAACAGACATATCATCTGCAAAGGGAATGGAAATGTCTGCTTTTATTAAAGAAATGGAAGCAATCGTATTTTCTGGGACTAAACTAAATATTGATTATTGGATTAATGATATTTTAGATGAAGACCAGCAAGAGGAGATCCATGATTATTTTATGGAGTCTGAAACCGATAAAATAGATGTTGCTATTGACGAGTTTGATGGTGATTATGATGATGAAGAATTACGATTATATCGTATAAAGTTTATCAGTGAAGTCGCTAACTAACTAATAGTAATTATTACACTTATAAAAAAATCTAATAGCCATCGCTATTAGATTTTTTTGTTTTAATCTGTAGTTTCAATAGGTTTAAAAACTAAAGTTTGCTTTTTTATAGTTAAAGTTAAACTTTTTATTGTCGATCGTTTGATGCTTTCTACAGTGTCTTTTTCAATTTCAAAATCTATTCTGGTGGCACTCCCTTTAAACCCAATGTCTATTGGATCAGATTCAATTTCATTCATATCAGATTTTAAATCCATTACATAACCATTGCCTTCTACAATTAAATTTGCTCCAGTTTTAGTTTTTGTATTTAATTTACCAACCACATATGTTTGTAAATAATAATAACCACCCAACTCGTTATAGCCTGCATAAATAACATTAGCATCTGCAACGCCTAGTGGTTGGTCTTCACTATGTTTTAAAATTTTGTCTATATAATTAGCTTGATCTGCTGCTGTTGTATTGTTTGAGTTTTTGCTTCCAAAAAGCTTACCTAATAATCCCATAATTGTTTATAATTGTGTGTCAAATTTAATATAATTAAATAGAATAGGTTTGGGTTAAAAAAACTTAACTGATACCTTATAACTTTTAACTTCTTTATATCTTTGCAGCTCATTAAAATACAATGTAATGCAAGACGGTTTATACGCAAAATTTAATACTACAAAAGGCGAAATTTTAGTCGCTTTAGAATTTGAGAAAACTCCTGGAACAGTAGGTAACTTTGTTGCTTTAGCAGAAGGAAATATGGAAAATGAAGTTAAACCACAAGGGACACCTTATTACGATGGTTTAAAATTTCATAGAGTTATAGATAACTTTATGATCCAAGGTGGTTGTCCTCAAGGTACAGGATCAGGTAATCCTGGTTATAAATTTGATGACGAGTTTCATCCTGATTTAAAACACAGTGGACCTGGTATTTTAAGTATGGCTAATGCAGGACCTGGTACAAACGGAAGTCAATTTTTTATTACTCATGTTGCTACAGATTGGTTAGACGGTAATCATACTGTTTTTGGTAATGTTGTAGAAGGACAAGATGTGGTGGATGCAATTGCCCAAGGAGATGAAATCACAACTTTAGAAATTGTTAGAGTTGGTGCTGCAGCAGAACAATTTAATGCTATTGAAGCGTTTAGAACTTTTGAAGGTGCAAGAGAAAAACGTGAAGCTGCAGAACTTGAAGCTAAACGTGCAGAATTAGACAAATTAGCTGAAGGTTTTGAAGAAACTAAAAGTGGTTTACGTTACCAAATTATCCAAAAAGGATCAGGTAAAAAAGCAGAAAAAGGAAACCAAGTCTCTGTACATTATAAAGGACAATTAGCAGACGGAACTGTTTTTGATAGCTCTTACAAGCGTAATCAACCTTTAGACTTTCAAGTAGGAGTTGGTCAAGTTATCTCTGGTTGGGACGAAGGTATCCAATTATTAAACATTGGTGATAAAGCACGTTTTGTAATCCCTTCTGATTTAGGTTATGGAGCAAGAGGTGCAGGCGGAGTTATTCCACCAAACGCAGTACTTGTTTTTGATGTCGAATTAGTAGACGTTAAATAAATATAAAATATTTTATTATATTAAAGCCTCATAGATATTATGTCTATGAGGCTTTTTATTTATATACTGATGACAGATCAACAACTTCAACTTCTAAAATATCCAATAGGAACCTTTAATTGTCCAGATATAATTACAACTAGTGATATTCAATCTTGGATAGCTGTATTAGATCATTTTCCTTCTAGATTAGCACAATTGGTTAATCCTTTAACAGATGCACAATTGGATACACCATATAGACCAGAAGGTTGGACCATTAGACAGGTAATACATCATGTTGCAGATAGTCACCATCATAGTTATATTAGATTTAAATGGGCAATGACAGAACAAAATCCTGTTATTAAAGCCTATGAAGAAAATGCTTGGGCTAATCAACATGATTATAATCACCCCATAGCTTTATCAATACTCCATATTAAAGCTGTACATGCTAAACTAGTCTATTATCTTAAAGGTTTAACTGAAAAAGATTTACAGCGTACTTTTATTCATCCGGAAAGTGGTGATACCGTTTCATTAAATAAAAATGTTGGTATTTATGCTTGGCATAGTAATCACCATTATGCACATATTTATGAATTATTAAATCGTGAAGGTTGGCTTTAGTTATCTAAAGGTGTTGAGAACCATATAGTTGCTTCACCTATAAATTGCTGAACATTATTTATAAAATTAATACTGTAATTAGTTTTGTTTTTTATTTAAAGTGATTAATCCTAATATTGGACCTATAGCTAAAATTATGTATACGTAGTTTGAATTAGTGTAACTTAACAATAGCGTTAGACACTGTATGCTTATTATGGTTATAAAATAGCCTAAGCAATTTACAATTGTTAAAGCAGTCCCTTTGATGTCTGAAGGTGCATATTGTACTACTAATGTAGAAAGTAAAGGCGAGTCCGCTACAACTACCATTCCCCAAAACATTAAAAAAATAATAAACACTAATTGATTTGAAACAGTGAATATTATTGGTGAAATTAAGCAACAAACTCCAGACAATAGCAATGCTAAACTAGCTGTTTTTTTTCGTCTAAAATTTTAGATACTCTACCGAAAAGCACACATGCTATTCCGCCAATGCCTATAATAAAAAATGATAGTAATGGTATATTTAGTATAATCTTTGGATGTATGATTGTGTAGGCTTTTAGCATGATGGGTACAAAAGCCCAAAAGGTATATAATTCCCACATGTGTCCAAAATATCCCAAAGCCACAGCTCTAAAAGATTGTTTTTTAAACACTTTAAAACAGGCTGACCATTCCGTTTTTGCACCAACTTTACAATACGGACCATTGGGTACAAAAAGTAATATTAGTAAGCCACCAACTAGGGCTAAAATAGAGGTGGTAATAATTACAAGTTTCCATGGGTAACCGACGGTTAAATCTTTTAAAATATGCGGAAAAGCAGTACCAATAACCAATGCGCCAACCAATAAACTTAGTGACTGTCCTAAACCCTTTTGATAATAATCTGATGCAATTTTCATACCCACAGGATAAATACCAGCGAGACAAAAACCGGTTAAAAATCTTAATGTTAAAAGACTTGAGATAGTATGTTGGTCCCAAATAATTAATCCATTAAATAAGGCCCCAAAAACAGCACTTATAAAAAATACTTTAGAAGGCGAAAATCGATCTGATAAAGCTAATATTGCAAAAACTAATGTTCCACCAATAAAACCAAATTGTACAGCAGAAGTTAGATGCCCTAAAGCATTGGTATTTAGATTAAAACTTATAATCAGGTCATTGATCACTCCATTTCCAGCAAACCAAAGCGAGGTACAGCAAAACTGGGAGAGAACTATAAGAGGTAAAATGTGTTTTGTTTGTTTCAATGTAATTATAACAAATTAATTGTAAACTGTTTTGAATAGGTAAAGCTAATATTAAATACTGACATACCAATTTATAGCTAACCAAAAACGTTGTCTTGTAGATTGGTTTACAAAATCATTAATTCTGTAATCCAAACCAACTTCAAGTTTATTATTATCAGTAAATACATAGCCTACATTTGGTAAAACTCTAACTTCTAAATCGTAATCTTCTTTACTTTTAAAACGGTTAAGATACTCATTACTAATTTTTAAATACCATTCGTTTTTATCAACTGACTGACCATTTAAAGGAATATCAAAAGTTACACGATATCGTACACGTAATGTTATAGTTTCGTTTGAAACAAAGGTTTGATCTGTAGAAAACCTATGTCCTAATCTAAAGTTGTTAAAAGGATTAATAATTGTAAATTGTTGAATGGTGCGTTTTACAATATCTTGATCTCTGAATCTTAATAAAAATCCACCAGCAATTGTGTTATTTAAGCCTGTTTTTTTTGAAGCTACTAGGGCAGCATCAGTATGGACGTAATCATAATTAGTGGTTTGATCATTTCCAAATTGTCCAGTTTTAAATAATTGTCTAAATTCTGATTTAAAATTTATTTTCCAATTATTCTCTAGTGGTTTACTAATGTTAATAGTTGGTAATGTTCCTATGTGATAAGTGTTTTGTGCTTTAGTGATAAAACTTATAACACCACATAGTAATAAGAGGTAAAAAGGCTTCATTATTAAAACTCGATATTATCAGTGTTTCTAAAAACTATTGTTTTTGTGGATTTTAGTGCGCCTTTTTCGGTAAATAAATATTCGTAAAGCGCTTTGTTATTTTTTGTTTTTCCTTTTAAAACTATTTCATAGTTAGTGGTGATGTTGTTGGGATGTCCAGATTTAAAGAAAGCCAGTAATGCTTCCTTTGAGCCAATATATTGGATTTGTATTTTTTTAATCCAATGTTTATCAAATTTGGTTTCTAATACATTTGTTATGTTAGCATAGGTTTTAACATAAATATTGTCTTTATGGGTTTCAACTTCAATATCTTGAAGACTTCCATCCATGTTAAACTCAATACTGTATTTTTTGTTTTGATATTTAGTTTTGGCTTCAATTGATTGGCCAGTTTCGTGTATTTCGTGATACCATTTAACTTGCTTTGAAGCTAATAATTGATAAACAAACTGTTTGGCTTGATCTGGAACCATATGAACAGAAATTCTTGATTCTTTTTCAAATTTAGTTTGAGCCATTATTGTATTTCCTATAAATAAGAAACAGATAAGTACACAAAGATTTTTCATTTTAAAAATATTAAATTGCATTACAAATATAACGACAAACTAACAGTTATGAGTGATACAATTCAGTTTGAAGATTTTACTAAAGTAGATCTTCGCGTAGGAACAATATTAGAAGTTAATGATTTTCCTGAGGCAAGACAGCCAGCGTATCAATTAAAGATTGATTTTGGAGATTTAGGAATTAAAAAAACTAGCGCACAAATCACAACGCTATATAATAAAGACCAGTTACTACAACGTCAGATTGTTGCTGTGGTTAACTTTCCTAAAAAGCAAATCGCAAATTTTATGAGTGAATGTTTAGTATTAGGAGCTGTAAATGGTAAGGATGTTATTTTATTAAATCCAGAACATAAAGTGCCAAACGGTAGTGTTGTGTCTTAATTAGATAATATAAAAAAAGCCTTATCGTTTAGAGAAGGCTTTTTTTATTTGTTGTTTGTAAGATTTTAAATATCATCAAAATCTACATCAGTAAATCTACTTTCAGCAGTAGCTTCAGTTGTTGAGGTTGCTTCAGTAGCAGTAGTTGTTACCTGAGGTGTGTCGTATTCTTTTTTGAAATCTTTTTGGTGACGTTCGCTAATAACTTCATCTCCTTTTTCGTTGATGATGTAATCTGTCATTTCTTTTAAGATATCATTAAACTCGTTAAAATCTTCTTTGTACAAATAGATTTTGTGTTTTTTGTAATGAAATGATCCATCATCATTAGTAAACTTTTTACTTTCAGTAATTGTTAAGTAGTAGTCTTCTGCTTTAGTAGCTCTTACATCAAAAAAATAAGTACGTCTTCCTGCTCTTAATACTTTCGAAAAAATCTCTTCCTTCTCCATCATCTCGTTATTATGCATAATCTAAATTGTGTTGTTAGTTGTTTCTGATAAACCAAAAATCAAAAAAAGTTGAATGCCACAACATTTTAATGTAAATCTTTTTATTTAGTTGTTTTCAAATACAACTCTTTGTAGTATCCGTCAGTGTTTATTAGCTGTTGATGTGTTCCAGATTGTACAATGTTTCCGTCATCTAAAACTATTATTTTATCTGCATTTTTAGCAGAAGATATCCTGTGGCTAACAATTAAGGTCGTTTTACCTTCTGTAATGGTTTTAAGGTTATTTAAAATTTTCTCTTCAGTTTCTGTGTCAACAGCAGATAAACAATCATCAAATAACATGATTTGAGGCGTTTTAATTATTGCTCTTGCAATAGATACGCGCTGTTTTTGTCCACCAGATAGGGTGATACCACGTTCGCCTAAAACAGTATTGTATTGGTTTTTAAACTTAATAATGTTTTTGTGGACTTGTGCTAGTTTGGCAGCATCAATCACTTCTTGATCCGTAGCGTTTTCTTTACCAAACTTAATGTTGTTATTAATACTGTCGCTAAACAAAAAGGCATCTTGAGGGACGTAACCTGTAGCGTCACGTAAACTATACAAGTTTAGTGATTCAATAGGTTGGTGGTCTACTAAAATCTGACCTTTGTTGACGTCATATAATCTACCAACTAGATCCAAGATTGTAGATTTTCCAGATCCAGTTTTTCCTATTATGGCTAATGTTTCGCCTGGATTGACCTTAAAACTAATATCTTTTAAAGCTTGAATATTTGTGTCATCATAAGTAAAGGACACATTTTTAAATTCAATTTCACCAATAATATCAGAGGTATTAGGATTGTTGTTTTGTATTTCTGGTTCCGTTTTTAAAAATTCGTTAATTCTGTTTTGAGACGCTTCTGCTTCTTGTACAATTGAAGTTACCCAACCTACAGTTGCAACTGGCCAAGTTAACAGATTAACATACATTATAAACTCTGAAATTGTACCTAGACTAATTTCACCATTCATATATTGTTTACCTCCAATATAAATGACTAAAACATTACTAAGTCCGATTAATAATATCATCATCGGAAAAAATAAGGCTTGTATCCTAACTAAACTTAACTGTTTTTGTTTACTGTCTTCAGACAATTTATCAAACTGTGATGAGGTTTGAGGCTCTATACCGTAGGCTTTAATAACAGAAATCCCACTAAATGTTTCTTGAGAAAATGTAGATAATTTGGATAGATATTGTTGTACAATGGTACTACGTTTATGTATTTCGGAGCTAATTTTATAAATAATTATAGATAATATTGGTAAAGGTATTATGGTGTATAAAGTTAATGTTGGTGCTTGTCTAAACATAAAAATTAAGGCTACAACAAATAAGGTAAGTGTGTTAATACTGTACATAATAGCAGGACCAGTGTACATACGTACTTTTGTGACGTCTTCGCTAATACGGTTCATTAAATCTCCAGTTCTGTTTTTCTTATAAAAATTTAAAGATAACTTTTGGTATTGCTGATAAATTTCGTTTTTTAAATCAAACTCAATATAACGGGATACATTTATAATTGTTTGACGCATCCAAAAGGTTAGTATTCCGGATAATATTGCAGAGCCAATTAAAAACATAATATATTTTAGTAATTTAGCTTTGTAATTAACGACACTATTTTCAGGGTTTTGTAGCTGGTCATTGACCACGTCTATAATAGATCCAATAAATTTGGGAACAAAAACAGTAAATAATTTAGAGATTATGGTTATTAAAACACCAATTATAATTTGGGTTTTATACTTATAAAAGTATTTATTAAGATGTTGTAATTCTTTCATTTAAATGAAAACGTAGGTTCGTAATTTTTTTTAATAATTTCACATTTTAACATGTGAATTATTGTTTTAATGTTAATAAAAGAGTAATTTCGCGCATTGATTTTATAAATAATGTAAAATCTATGTATTAAATTAAAATGTTTACTAAATGGTTTCAGAATTAATCAATACCAATCAATTATCAAAAGCAGATCCTGTTTTTGGGCAATTATCTTTTGATAATCACGAACAAGTCGTTTTTTGCAACGACAAAGATACAGGATTAAAAGCAATAATCGGAATTCATAACACAGTTTTAGGACCTGCTTTAGGAGGTACAAGAATGTGGCAATATGCCAATGAATGGGAAGCTGTAAATGATGTATTACGTTTATCAAGAGGTATGACTTTTAAGTCTGCTATTACAGGTTTAAATCTTGGTGGTGGAAAAGCGGTCATTATAGGTGATGCTAAAACACAAAAAACGCCAGAATTGATGAAGCGTTTTGGAGAGTTTGTACACAGTTTAAGTGGTAAGTACATTACTGCAGAAGATGTAGGTATGGAAACTGCAGATATGGATACTGTTAGAGAAGTAACACCTTATGTAACAGGCATATCTGAAGATAAAGGAGGCGCAGGTAACCCATCTCCAATCACAGCTTATGGTGTGTTTATGGGTATGAAAGCTGCTGCAAAATATAAATTTGGAACAGACGTTTTAGAGGATAAAACAGTCATTGTTCAAGGTATTGGTCACGTTGGAGAATCTCTTGTAGAGCATTTAACAAACGATGGTGCCAAAGTCATTATAGATGATATTAATCAAGAACGATTAGAAGCTATAAGTAAAAAATACGGAGCCTCTATATATAAAGGTAACAACGTATATGCTGAAGCTGTAGATATATATGCACCTTGTGCTTTAGGAGCAACAATTAACGATTCTACTATTAACACTATTCAAGCTAAAGTTATCGCTGGAGCAGCAAATAACCAATTGGCAGATGAGTTGACTCATGGTCGTATCTTACAACAAAAAGGAATTGTTTACGCACCAGATTTTTTAATTAATGCTGGAGGAATTATTAATGTTTATGCTGAGTTAGAAAACTATGGTAAACAAGAAATAATGAGAAAAACTGAAAATATCTATAATACTACTTTAGAAATTTTAAGTAATGCTGAGACTAATGATATAACAACGCATCAGGCAGCGTTAAATATTGCTTTGTCAAGAATTGAAGCAAGAAAAAAAGAAAATCAACAATAGATATCATATAATATACTATTTTTGCAAGGCGAAAGTGAAAACTTTCGCCTTTTTAATTATTAAAAAAAGTATTTCAAACTAATTGAAATTTAAAGTTCTTTGTAAGTATGCTAAGTAGACGACATATTCGTGTTAAAGTAATGCAGGTTTTATATGCATTTAATGGTACAGAAAGTGATGATTTTTCTAAAGACCAAAAATTTTTGTTATACAGTATAGATAACATGTATAATTTATATTTAACGATGTTTTCGTTAATTATAGAAGTAGGAAAGCGTTCTAAATCTCAATTAGAAACCATCCAAAAAAAGCATTTAGCAACTCCAGAAGAAAAAAATCCCAACAAAAAATTTGTAAACAACCAAGTTTTACAATTAATCACTAACAATGAAGCTTTAAAAAGCGAATTTGAAGCCAAAAACATTAACAATTGGCAGTTAGATAATGAGTATGTTGAGATTATCTATAAGGATATTTTAGCAAGTGATCTTTATAAAGAGTACATGTCTACTAAAACATCTACTTTTAAAGAAGACAAAAACTTTATTTTAGATGTCTTTAAAGAAATTATCGCTCCAAACGATAAACTTTACGATTATATCGAAGACAAAAATTTAACTTGGTTAGATGACCTACCAACGGTTAATACAGCTATATTAAAGTTATTACGTAAAATTAAAGAGACGTCAGACGACCGTTTTTTAACGCCTAAACTTTATAAAGATATAGAGGATAAGCAATACGCTATTAATTTGTTTAAAAAGACATTGTTAAATCAATCCAAATTAAGTGAAGAAATTGCAGGTAAGACTAAAAACTGGGATACAGAGCGTATAGCAAGTTTAGACTTAGTGTTACTAAAAATGGCCATTTGCGAGTTAACTAACTTTCCATCAATACCAACAAAAGTAACTATTAATGAGTACCTTGAAATATCAAAAGAGTACTCAACACCAAAAAGTAGCATCTTTATAAATGGTATTTTAGATAAACTGTTAAAAGAATATCAAGAGGACGGAAAGCTAAATAAAGTTGGTCGAGGATTGATGTAGTAAAAAAATATTATTATTTTTACAGTTCTAAATTTATAAAACTAGAAACTTTAAATGTTAAGGTTTCAACAAAACTAAATACCTATTATGAAAAAAGTATTGATTCTATTAAGCGCAGTATGCTTAATCAGCTTAACATCATGTAAGCAAAATGCAGCAGCTAAAATTGACGCAAGTAACGTAACTGCAGCAGCAGAGAGAGATGCAAAATCGGACAAATTACCTGTAATTACTTTTGATAAAAAAGAGCATGACTTTGGTCAAATTGTTTCAGGTACTCCTCAAGAAACAGTATTTACTTACACAAATACAGGTGAGGCACCATTAGTAATTACAGATATTAAAAGTACATGTGGTTGTACTGTACCAAAAGATTGGTCAAGAGAGCCATTAGCAGTTGGAGCATCAGACAAATTTACTGTTAAGTTTAATGGTAAAGGCGCTAACAAAACATCTAAAGTAATTAATATTACAGCTAATACAGCTTCAGGAAAAGAGTCTGTAAAGATTTCAGCCTTTATTACTCCAGATCCTAATGCAGCAGCAAAAGGAGCTAATACTAACTTAGGACCAGTTATTCAGTAATGGAAAGTATTAGCGGTTTTTTACCTATAATAGCCATGTTTGCGGTAGTGTATTTCTTTATGATTGCACCACAAATGAAACGTGCAAAAAAAGAAAAGCAATTTGCTGCAGATTTAAAGCGTGGTGATAAAGTAATAACTAAAAGTGGTATGCATGGTAAAATTGCCGAGCTTAACGACAAAGACAATAGTTGTGTTATTGAAACCATGTCTGGAAAATTAAAATTTGATCGTTCAGCTATTTCAATGGAAATGAGCTCTGCGTTAAATAAGCCAGCCACTAGCTTAAAAAAGTAAATACATTTTACATTATAAAAAAAGGCGACCAATTGGTCGCCTTTTTTGTTTAAAAAGGATTAGATAGTCAAATTTTAAACTATTAAAACGAGGGTTACTCATTATAGATCATGTATAAATTTAATCTGTTTTTTATAATTTGATATTTTTTTAATTGTAACTATTTAATAATCAAACAAACAAAAATTAACTAATAAAAACTATCCTTTTTTGTTTGCTAGATACTAAAAGTTAGTATATATTTGCCATCAGTTTTGGGGAGATACTCAAGCGGCCAACGAGGGCAGACTGTAAATCTGCTGACTACGTCTTCGCAGGTTCGAATCCTGCTCTCCCCACATTATAACTAAAAAAGCCTTCTTATTATAAGAAGGCTTTTTTATGTTTTATAGTTAATCTTTAAATGACTTAATAGTCCATTAAAGCTTTTTTGTAATATTTTAAATCTAAAATATTCATGCTATTTTCTAGGTTACCTATCAACGCAATTAAATACTTTAAACTCTCTACAGGATCTAATGTAGATGCTTCAAAGGTATCCACATCAATATCTTCATCTTCAATTGGACTATCTTCAGGAATAGGAATTAAAAAAGAGTCGTTAGCTTCGATATGCTCATAGGCATAACGTAATACTTTAACAGCTAAAGGAACTTCTAATTCTAAAACATAAGTTCTTAATTGTTTGATGTCGTCAATTAAAGTATCTGTATTAATACCTGTAGCGTCTAGGTTACTTTGGATACTGTCTATTAATTTAAGTGCTTTTTTATTTTCCAAGATGTAAAATTAAAATAAGGTTAGTTACTGAGTTTATGCAAATTTAATTTTTTCTTTTCTTACGTGAAATCAATTACAGATGTTTATTTTAAAATAAATATTATTCCTGATGCTTTTTCCAGTAGGCTTTACCATAACCACAAAAAATCTCCTGACCAGACTTTATTTTTTTCTTGCTTTAATACAGACGTTTTGATTGTCATCTAAAGTGATTTTTGCATTGTTTTTAAATTGAGTAGTGTTGCTTCCTTTGATGTCGTTAGCATATTTAGCAAAACAATCAGTATGCATGCTATCCAATATAGTCCCATCTAATAGATTAATAAAATATTTATCATTGTTTTGACTGGCTCGCTTTTGTGCTTCATTACCATCTAAAATTTCACCTTTAAAGAGCGATATTATTTCATCTTTATAAATAGTTATAGCTGTATACAAACCATTTCCAGCTCCTGGTAACTGAGATGTTTTTATGTATAAGTAATCAGACTCTTTAGCGTCAATGCTATTGTTTTGTGTGTAGATGTTTTTGATGATTATCAATTTTTAGAAGACTAATGTAATAAAAAAAGTCAAAACATAAGTTTTGACTTTTAAAATAACGTTTACTAAAATATAGTAATAATTTAATTTTTAACCTGATTAAGGTTGATATACTCTCCAGACCAATCTTTATGTTTAGCAACTATTGATAAAGTTTTTTCTATGGATAAATTATTAGCTTCCGTTAATGTATCATTAAAAATACTTAGTGTTTTATTGGTTTTATTATATACCAAATTAGCAGCTTTAAATAATGGTGCTTTTATTGATTTACCATTACTAATTTTGATTTTATTGGTAATAATATTTTCTCTGAGTATTTGTTTATCATTGTCATTAGTTATTTCTCCTTCAAATTGAATTAAAGTGAAGTAATTTAGAATACTATCTTTAGCAGTTACATTTTGATTTTTTTGAAGCTGTTGATAAAAAATCAATATGATAAGCGCTATCTTTTATTATTTTTAAAACAACAATTTCATTACGGTTTGTTTGATATATTGTTTGATTATTAAATGTTTTAGTGTTTGTATTTTTTTATTGTTATTACAGCTAGTAAGTATTATTAGAAATAAGATCGAAAGTAGTTGTATTGTTTTCATATGGGAGATTATTATTTTTAATTAACTGTGCAAGATTTTAAAGTACAATAGTATTAAATAATTCTAATGGTTCCTCAATAATTTAATGAAATCAGTTGTTTATGGCGATTTTTTATGAACTGATTGATTTACTTTTAATGTATTTTTTAATGAAAAAAGTGTTTTTTTAATTTATGATTGATTTTTGTACTAACGTTATTTTTTTGAGTAAAATCAAAAGTGAAAATATTATGAATGAAATATAGCACATAGGTATACCCTCTACAGTTTTTGGACATGTAATAACATTTAGAAATTGCATAATTGATCCATAGCTAGCAATAGTCCAAGCTGCCCCTGTTAAAATAAAATATAGATGATAGTTTCGGTTACTTACGTGAATAATTAACGGAATGACTAAACACACTAAAATAATATAGCAAGCCGGTAAATTTGCAATTGTTGGACAAATATTACCGTAATAAAAATGTTTATAAGCTAAAGTACCTGCTCCGTATATACCAAACAGAAATATTAGATTAATCAAATATTTTAAAAGATTATTCAATCAATGTTTTATTTGATGTTTCATCTTCTAAAGAAACCATTTTTGTAACGATTACTCTTGAATTTATTTTGACATCATCTAAATATTGTATAGTTCCATCTATATAAGTTATTGTTACGCTTTTAATGGTATCTTTTCCTAAACCAATTGTGATTGTTGCGCTTTGATCAGAGACTAAGCCTTCCCCGATTATATAGTCTTCTGTTATTGTTTTTCCAGAGGTAGTTGTGACGTTTATTTTCGCTCCGATATTTTCAAAACTTTCGGTAAATGATAATTGTAAGTAATTATTTGTTCCTCCTTTATTAATAAAGGCTTTTGCTGGACCTGAGATGTTTACCCATATAAGATCTTGATAGCCATCTTGATTAAAGTCACTAATTAATGGAGTAATAGCATAATTTTTATTTGTAACCCCACTTTCATCTTCAGTAGCAACAAAGGTATGGTCTGTTTTTTGTGTTAAAAATCGCCCAGGTAATTTGAATAGTTTATGGGGCGGAAATTCGACATAGTTTTCTGCAACAATTAACTCTTGTAAACCATCATTATTCATATCAGCCATTACAGCTCCCCATGAAAATTCAAAATCGGCGACTTTAACTTTGTCCGCTGCGTTTTCAAATTTGAAATCACCTTTGTTTTCAAAGAAGATCCAATCAGAATTGAATTTATTTTCATCGACGTCTCCTCGTGCTAAAAAATGTGGAGCTGTAGATCCTGTATTAGAAAACATAAAATCTACCTTACCATCGTTATTGTAGTCACCAACAGCAATACCCATAGGGTAGGCATAAAAGTTTGATGTAGGGTTAAGCATGTTTTTAAAGGTTCCATTTCTATTGTTTTTATAGGTTTTAACCTCTCCTGTGTCATGTGCTACAATTAAATCTAACCAACTATCATTATCTATGTCAATAAAAATGCCCATAAATGTATTGTGGTTGTAAGCTAATCCAGAATTAGCTGTAGTATCAGTAAAAGTATTGTCTCCGTTATTTAATAATAATTGACTTTGCGGTCCATAACCTTCTGTAAAATTATTTTGACCTTGCATTTGTTTTTTTCTAATGTAATTAGATATAAATATGTCAATATCACCATCTTTATCAATATCACCTAAAGCAAAACCAAGAGGCGTCGCATTATCTGCTAAATTATAATTAATTTTATTTGGTGTAAAAACACCTTCTTTATTATAATATATAGTGATTCCATCTTCACGAGATATAATTAAATCGGAAAAACCATTATTATCAAAATCTGCCGAGGCTGCTCCTAAAGTGGTAACTTTACTTTTTTTAGGAAGTTTTACGAGGTTTGAAATTGATAAAAACCCCTGGTTTTTAAATTGAAATAATTGATCTTGTTGATTATATCCACCTCCTAAAAACAATTCGTCAATTCCATCATTATTAATATCAATTAATGTTGAAGCTATAACAGGAAGCGATTCTTTAGTGTTGTGTTCTTGAATAAAATCTATAGAGACTTCATTAAATGTTGGTATTAGATTGGTATTAATAGTGTTATCGTATGGATTATTTCCATCTGTTCCAAATCTAAACGCTATTAGTATTACTGCTAAAAGTACGATTGTTAAAAGCCCAAGAAAGATATATTTTAAAAACTTCATATTTATAATTTTTTATAATTTTTATTGAATTGGTATAGAGATAAACTAAATAGTATAAAATGGACTACATTCATAGCAATAGGTGCTATGTATTGTCCTATTCTAGGTGTAACAAAATAAATAGCAAAGACGGTTATTAGTAATACAATAGGATTAGTAATAGCCATCCATTTATCATAGTATGATTGTGATTTCAGTATTGAAATAATAAAAAACACAGATAATAGTAATATTACAACTCTTAAGACTTGCACTAACGATTCACTTATTAAAGTGTAATTATCTAGGATTTGTGTATAGATATTATAATTAATGTCTAATTTTAGATGTACAATGGTGCCTAAAAAAGCTCTGGAAGTTATCCAGAAACCTCCTATAGTAAATGCTATAATACCTAGGGTGAATACAAAAAAAGCCCATTTGTTTTCTTTCAACATTTTGTAGATGTGGTAATAGCCTACAAAGTACAAAGGAGTACCTAAAACTGCTAGAAAATGCCCTGCAATAAGATTGTTTTTTGGTACAAATGTAAAGAAGTTATAGTTTTCTGTATTTCCAGTTAATTGAGTACTGTAGTGTAATAAGAATTCACCTAGACCTACAGTTATACTCGCAATCAAACCGATTATTCCAGTGGTATAAATTAGTTGTTTTTCTTTTATAATCATTGCCTATTAAGTATTTAGCACAGTGTTAGATATTGTTAGACGATAGATTTTGTAAATGATTACAAAAAAAGAGTGTCCCTAAATTTGTGATTACTTAAGGAATAGTTTTAAATAAGTTGATTGTGAATATATTTTGAAATAAAACGTGAAATTAAAACATTCAATTATGTACAAAAAAAGCCAAAACCTATGTTTTGACTTTTTTATGTATCAATCAAAAAAAGATTGATATTGTTCTTAATACTAAGATAACTAATTATTTAAGACTTATTTTATTAACCTGAAAGGTCATTGTAGGAATAGGTCCAGTAATCTCGTTAATTCTGGAATTAGTGTAATATAAATCTCCATTATAAATACTGAAGGTATCAGCCCAACGTACTAAATCACCTTTAGCTATAGTGGTTGTCGTTCCTTTTATATCTCTTTTTAATATGGCATTATTTTCTAAATCTGCATAATAAAGATTCCCAGATTGATCAAAAATCATTCCGTCAGGTGCTGCAGTCTTATCAACAACTTCAACAGCTGCTTCAATTTGTTGATCTGTACCATTAATTAAAACATCAGTTGATACTGCATATAAAGTGTAACCAGTTAAGGCATGAAAATATAGTGTGTTATCAATCTGGTTTAATGCAATACCGTCGGAATGTACTGTGTTTACCCATTGTTTACCGTTAATAGTTAGATGGTCAACTTCTGCAGTTGTAGAGGTATGATCTGTTAATACTCGTTTAAAATTACCATTATCTAAATTTAAAATAAGTAGACCTGCATGTCCAGAATCTGTAAAATATGCAACGTTATTTTTACGATCTATGCGTACATCATTAATATAAGAGTCTTTGAAAAACACATCGTCACTTAATGTGTAGATGCGTTTAAGCGTATTGCCTTTCAGATTAAATACAAATATTTTAGGGTTAGATAAAACACCTTTAAAAAAGGGTTTCTTGTGTCCACTACAAACAATTCGTTTTGAGAAGCGACTACAGATTGTACAGCTACAAAAGTAGAATCTGTTACTGTAGCGTCTTCTGTCCAGTTGTTCCAATTTTTATTTGGAAATGGTATAGATTGTCCGTTTACAATTTCGGTTACAGAGTGCTTAACTGTTGGTCTCCATCTAGGAAAATTAACAAACAGACGTCCAGTCTCATTAACTGTAACACCTGTTACTTGTTGACCTGTAAATTGTGCAACTTCAGTAACAACAGGTAAAGTCTCTGTTTTTGTAGCAACTTCAGTTGTAATATTTGATTGTTTTTTATCTGTTTTGCAAGCTATTGTACACAGTGCAATAGCAGAAAGTATTAATATTTTTTTCATAATATTTTATTTGTTTTGTTCAGCAGTTATTTCTGCAATTTTACAAATCACTTCAGTAGCTTTAATCATGCTTTCTACAGGAACATACTCATAACGACCATGAAAATTATGTCCTCCTGCAAAAATGTTAGGACAAGGTAAACCCATATAACTTAATTGTGATCCATCTGTACCACCACGAATTGCTTTTATAAGTGGTGTAATGTTTAATTGTTTCATAGCTTCTTCAGCAATATCTACAATATGCATTACAGGTTCTACCTTTTCTTTCATATTAAAATACTGATCTTTAATTTCAATAGTAACAACCTCTCTTTCGTATTGGCTATTTAATTCATCAGTTAATTTTTTCATCACTTCTTTTCTAGCTTCAAAATGACCTAAATCGTGATCTCTTATAATATATTCTAAAACAGTTTCTTCTACTTCACCTGAGATAGAGTATAGGTGGAAAAAACCTTGGTAACCCTCAGTATGTTCTGGAGTTTCAAGTCTTGGTAACGAGTTTATAAACTCGGTTGCAATGTACATTGAGTTTACCATTTTACCTTTAGCATAACCAGGATGTACTATTTTACCTTTCACTTTAACAACTGCACCTGCAGCATTAAAATTTTCGTATTCTAATTCTCCAATTTGGCTACCATCCATGGTATAAGCCCAATCAGCACCAAATTTTTCGACATCAAATTTATGAGCGCCACGACCAATTTCTTCATCAGGAGTAAATCCAACTCTAATTGTTCCGTGTTTAATTTGTGGATTAGCAACAAGGTATTCCATTGCCGAAATAATCTCTGTAATTCCAGCCTTATCATCAGCACCTAAAAGTGTTGTTCCGTCTGTAGTAATAATAGTTTGACCTTTGTATTGTAATAAATCTTCAAAATAATCTGGTGATAATACAATGTTTTCATCAGCATTAAGGACAATGTCTTTACCATCATAAACATCAATAATCTGAGGTTTTACATTGGCTCCTGTAAAATCTGGAGTCGTATCAAAATGAGATATAAAACCAATAGTTGGTACGTCATGATCTACATTACTTGGTAAAGTAGCCATAATATAAGCATGCTTATCTATAGTCACATCTTGCATACCAATAGCTTTTAGCTCGTCAACCAAAGCGTTAGCTAAATCCCATTGTTTGGCAGTACTAGGTGTGGTGTCACTAGCAGGATCAGACTCAGTATCTACTGTAACATAACTTACAAACCTTTTAATTATATCTTCTTTTGAAATCATTTTGTTGTGATTTTATACTTTAATTATTCGCTTACATATTATAGCTAAATTAATTAATTTAACTGTAGGTCAAAGTTACGATTATTAAGTTTTTTAGCTTTTGAATTGCTCAATTTTTTAATTAGAATTACTTTTGTGCAAACCTATTAAGATGTACAAATCCCTTCTAAGACCAATTTTTTTAGTTTCGATCCTGAAAAAATCCATCATTTCACGTTTTCATTAGTAAAATCGACTTCTAAAATTCCTGGAATGTCTAAACTTTTTAGACGTTTATATACCATTGAAGATCCTAAACTAGAGCGTAAGTTATTTGGTTTAACCTTTAAAAACCCAGTAGGATTAGCAGCAGGTTTTGATAAAAATGCAGTGTTATATAACGAACTTGCTAATTTTGGTTTTGGTTTTATTGAAATAGGAACCGTTACACCAAAGGGTCAAGCTGGTAATCCAAAACAACGTCTATTTAGATTAAAAGACGATCAAGGGATTATTAATAGAATGGGCTTTAATAACGAAGGATTAGAACAAGCAATACTTCAACTTAAAAAAAATAAAGGCAAGCTTATTATTGGTGGTAACATTGGCAAAAACACACAGACTAAACCTGAAGATTATACTAAAGACTACTTGGAATGTTTTAATGGTTTACATCCATATGTAGATTATTTTGTGCTAAATGTTAGTTGTCCAAATGTTGGTAGTCATGCTAAATTAAATGATAAAGACTATTTATTAGAGTTAATAGGAGCAGTGCAAAAAGCTAATAAAACGTTTGATAAGCAAAAACCAATTGTATTAAAAATTGCTCCAGACTTGAATAATAATCAATTAGATGAAATTATTGAGCTTATTGCAGAAACCAATTTGGATGGTGTAATTGCTAGTAACACTTCTGTGGATCGCTCTAATCTTAAAGCTTCCGCAAAAAGATTGTTAGAGATAGGTAATGGAGGTGTTAGTGGTCAACCAGTAAAAGAAAAGTCTACTAAAGTTATCAAATACCTAGCTGAAAAAAGTAATAAAGCTTTTCCTATAATTGGAGTTGGCGGAATACATTCGGCTAAAGACGCATTAGAGAAAATTGAAGCAGGAGCAGATTTAGTGCAAATTTATACAGGATTTGTGTATGAAGGTCCAAGTTTAATTAAAAAGATAAACCAAGCTATTTTAAACAAAAGCTAAATGAATTTTGAAATTCTTTTCAGTTTTATTCTTGCCACAGCAGCTTTAGCAATTTCGCCAGGACCAGATAATATTTATGTGTTAATGCAAAGTATTACTAATGGTCGTAAATATGGATTAGCGACGGTATGTGGTTTAATTTCTGGTTGTTTAGTCCATACAACTTTAGTAGCCTTTGGTGTCTCTGCAATTATAAAAGAAAGTGATTCTCTTTTTTTATAATCAAAGCCTTAGGAGCAATATACCTATTATACCTAGCTTATAAAGTTTTTAAAAGTGACGCTAATGTAACCTTGTCTGATGCAGCAGTCCCTAAAAAAAGCTTAGGACAGTTATTTAAGCAAGGTGTCATCATGAATGTGCTTAACCCAAAAGTCTCTATTTTCTTTTTGGCATTTTTTCCTGCTTATTTATATAGTGACAGTATTAATACGGTTACTCAATTTTATGTTTTAGGATTATTATTTATGACTACGTCTTTTGTTGTTTTTGCATTAATCGCAATTTTAGCTGGATTTATTTCGGATTACTTAAAACAAAATAAAAATATTGGTCTGATTTTAAAATGGTTACAAATTGTGGTCTTTATTGGAATTGCAATTTTCATCTTTCTTTCAGAAAAATAAAGTACTTTTATAGAACAATACAAAGTGCAAATGTCAAACCAAGTTAAAGTTATAGAATGTCCTAGAGATGCCATGCAAGGCATTAAACAGTTTATTCCTACAAAACAAAAAGTACAATATATCCAATCTTTGCTTCGTGTTGGTTTTGATACAATTGACTTTGGTAGTTTTGTGTCACCTAAAGCCATACCACAAATGGTTGACACAGCAGAAGTTTTAGCACAATTAGATTTAAGTCAAACAAAAAGTAAATTGTTATCAATTATAGCTAACTCTAGAGGAGCTTCTGATGCGTGCAAACATCCTGAGATTGATTATTTAGGCTATCCATTTTCTATTTCAGAAAATTTTCAAATGCGTAACACGCATAAGACTATTGCACAATCTATAGTTTTACTTCAAGATATTTTAAATCAGGCAGATGCAGCTAACAAAGAAGTTGTGGTTTATATATCAATGGGATTTGGTAATCCATATGGTGACCCTTGGGATGTGAATATAGTAGGAGAGTGGACGGAACGTTTAAGCAAAATGGGAGTAAAAATCTTGTCTTTAAGTGATACTGTTGGGACTTCAAACCCTGAAAATATTGACTATTTATTTTCTAATTTAATTCCAGAATATCAAAATATAGAGTTTGGTGCGCACTTGCATACCACACCAGATACTTGGTTTGAAAAAGTGGATTCAGCCTATAGAGCAGGTTGCAAGCGTTTTGATGGAGCTATTCAAGGTTTTGGTGGTTGTCCAATGGCTAAAGATGACTTAACTGGTAACATGCCAACAGAAAAGGTATTGTCTTATTTAACTTCAAAAAAAGTAAATAATCTACATGCTATGTCTTTTGAAAGTGCTTATAATGAGGCTTCTAAGATTTTTAATGCATATCATTAACCAAATACATTGTCTTTCAATAAAATTGAAAGATTTTTAACTATTATAACTTGTTGTAATTCAGTTTTTTAAATTTAAAATATAACTTTAATTTAAATTTGGTCTAAATAAACTTGTGATAAAAGCTTTTGGTTTTTATTTTTGCATAAAAATTACAGGTCTATCTGTAATTAGTCTAAATAATAATAGAAACAAAATTATTTTTAAATGAAAAAAATTGTATTCGGATTAGCAGCATTAGCAACTTTATCATTAACCTCATGTTCTAGCGACGATGACGGAGGAAACGTTACTCCAACGACTTCTGTAACAACACCAGACACATATACTTTTGAAAGAGATGGAAGTACAACAGTTAACTTTAGTGGTCAGACTACGCGTATTCAAATGGCTCAAGAGTTAATCGCAGGTTTTTTAGACACTTCTAATACAGAAGCAACTTTAGATGCGATGTTTGCTCATGAAGAAGGTAATGCAGATTTTAGTGATGCAGATTTAAATGCATCAAACAAAAGCATTAGAAGTAAAACAGCAGCTTCTACAGATTATTTCTCAGCAAATACTACAGATGCAGCAACAATAAAAGCAATATTTGATTATTATATTTTTGCACAAGTAGAGGATGTATTCCCTAACTGGACAACTATCGCAACAGCTGGTTATGCAGGTCAATTACAACAAGCTGGTGGAGGAACTACACGTTATGTCAATGAACAAGGTTTAGAATATAACCAAGCCTTTGCAAAAAGTTTGATAGGTGCTTTGATGACAGATCAAATATTAAACAACTACTTAAGTCCTTCAGTTTTAGATGCAGGAGATAATGTTGCAAATAATGATGCAGCTGTTTTAGATGGTGATAATAATTACACTACTATGGAACATAAATGGGATGAAGCTTATGGTTATTTATATGGTAACGAAGACAATCCAGCTGTTCCAGTTTTAGGAGCAGATAACTTTTTAAACGAGTATTTATCAAGAGTAGATAGCGATACAGACTTTAATGGTATTGCAATGGATGTATACAACGCGTTTAAATTAGGTCGTGCTGCAATTGTAGCTAAAGATTATGACGTACGTGATGCTCAAGCAGACATTATTAGAGAGAAAATATCTCAAGTAATTGCAGTTAGAGCAATCTATTATTTACAACAAGGAAAAAATAATCTAGGAACAAGTAATGCATCAGCTTTTCACGCATTATCTGAAGCTTACGGATTTATTTATAGCTTACAGTTCACAAGAAAACCAGGTACTACTGAACCATATTTTTCTAAAGACGAAGTATTGTTTTTAACAGACTCTTTAATGCAAGGTGATGGTTTTTGGGATGTAACTGCCGAAACTTTAGATACTCTTTCTGATACAATTTCAGCAGAGTTTAGCTTCACAACTGAGCAAGCAGGAAGTTAAGATTTTACTTATTAATAGTAGTCATTTATTTTAATGGCTACTATTAAGTATTTTTGCACACTGAAAAAAGAAAAATTATTATTTATATGAAAAAGTTAATTTACATTTTTGCGGTATTTGTATTAGTAGCAGCATGTTCAGAATCTGATGATTCTAATGACAATGGTGTTGTAGACAATTATAATAGAGCTGCCATGCAAACCAATTTGGCAGACAATATTATAATACCAAGTCTTGAAAGCTTCAAAACCTCTTTAGAAACATTTTCTGATGCTAACTCAACATTTGTTGCTAGTCCAGATCAAGTTAATTTAGATAATTTAAGAGCAGCTTGGTTAGATGCTTATAAAAAATGGCAATTAGTAGAACCTTTTGATATCGGTCAAGCCGAAGTTATTAGTTACCGTAACCAAATGAATATATATCCTACAGATGTAGATAATATTGAAAGTAATATTGAAAATGGAAACTATGACTTAACGCATGACAATAATAATGATGCAGTTGGGTTTCCTGCATTAGATTATATGCTTTATGGTTTAGCAGACTCTGATACAGAGCTATTAAACAAATATCAAGACGTAAAATACATCACGTATTTAACAGATTTGATAGAAGCTATGAACACGATTACCGAAGAAGTTCTTACAGATTGGACAACAAATTACAGATCTTTATTTGTTTCTAGTACAAGTAATACCTTAACAAGTGCTGTAAATAAATTTATCAACGATTATATTTTTTATTTTGAAAAAGGTTTAAGAGCAAATAAAATTGGTATTCCTGCAGGAGTTTTTTCAACAAATCCTTTACCTGAAAAGGCAGAGGCTATATACAATGGAAATAATTCAAGAGATTTAGCAATTTTAGCTTTAGATAATGCTCAAAATATTTTTAACGGTAAAACGTCTATTAGTTCAGAAATTGGAGAAGGCTTTTATTCTTATTTAGTTCAGTTAGGTAGAACAGATTTAGCAACACTTATTAATACCAGAATAGATGATGCTAGAGAGAAAATTCTACTTTTAAATCAAGATTTAAAAACTCAAGTGGAAATCGATAATACTAAAATGAACGAAGCTTATGATGCATTACAGTTAGTAGTCGTATCTTTAAAAGTTGATATGTTACAAGCATTTGATGTAAGCGTTGATTATCAAGATGCTGATGGTGATTAATACTAAATAACACTAATTTTAAAGGTTGATTGTAATATATCAACCTTTTTTTGTAACATGAATTTTAGCTTTAAAACATATTTAAACAAAACCACAGATGCTGCAACTTTAGCAGTGTTTAGGATTGGTTTTGGTGTAATGATGTGTTATGGAATACTCCGTTTTTGGTTAAAAGGATGGATTGAAACGGTATATGTCCAACCAAAATTTCATTTCAAGTATTATGGTTTTGAGTGGGTTCATGTTTTAGGTAATTACACCTATATATTATTTTTAATATGTGGTCTGTCTGCCATTTTTGTAGCTATAGGTTATAAGTATAAATTGGCTATAATTACCTTTTTTATTAGCTTTACTTATATAGAGTTAATGGATAAAACCGTGTATTTAAATCATTATTATTTTATAAGCATACTTAGCTTTTTAATGATTTTTTTACCTGCTAATGCCTACTTTTCTTTAGATAATTATAAGTCTAAAAAAGCTTTTAATACCATACCTAAATGGTGTGTAGATAGTATTAAATTGCTATTGGGTATCGTTTATTTTTATGCAGGATTGGCTAAAATTAATAGTGATTGGTTATTTAGAGCACAGCCTTTAAAAATTTGGCTGCCTTCTAAATACGATTTACCATTTATTGGCGAAACTGTGATGCAGCAAGAGTGGTTTCACTTTGCTATGAGTTGGTCTGGTATGTTGTATGATTTACTTATTCCGTTTTTTCTATTGTATAAACGTACACGCTTTGTAGCCTTTTTATTTGTTATTTTTTTCCATGTATTTACAAGAGTTTTATTTCCAATAGGCATGTTTCCTTTTGTAATGATAGTTAGTGCAATAATCTTTTTTGATGCTACTATACATCATAAAATATTAAATAAAATAAAGTCGATGCTTGGCTTTATTTCCGCGAAAGCGAAACCTATACAATATAAACAAGCATACGCTGTAAGGTATAATAGGTTAATACTACCAATAGTAGGATTATTTTTTACAATACAATTATTATTTCCGTTTAGATATTTATTATATCCAGGCGAATTATTTTGGACAGAGGAAGGTTACCGTTTATCATGGCGTGTGATGTTAATGGAAAAAATGGGAAACACTACGTTTAAAATTGTAGATAAATATGGGAATTCATTTTTGGTTAACAACTCGGATTTTTTAACACCATTACAAGAAAAACAAATGAGTTCTCAGCCAGATTTTATACTAGAATACGCTCATTATTTAGGAGATCATTTTAGTAGTCAAGGTCATAAAGGTGTACAGGTTTACGCCAAAAGTTATGTGGCTTTAAATGGAAGATTAAGTCAATTATTTGTTGACGAAAGCGTAAATTTGTACCAAGAAAAAGAATCATTTAAACACAAAGATTGGATTTTACCATTTAAAGATGAAATTAAAGGACTTTAACCTATTATTACTAGTAACGTTATCTGCTTTTAGCATGATGGCACAACAAAAAATTTCCGGTACTATTATTAATCATAAAGACGAAGCATTAAGTAATATTGGTGTTTATGACTCTGCAAAAGGGTTAGTAACCATGTCGGATCCTAATGGTTTTTTTAGTTTTACTACTGAAAAAGAAACTTTAAAATTAACCTTTTTTGATTATGAATACGAAGTTTTAGAACAAACCATAAATACAGCTGATGCTGAAAATTTAAGTATTAAATTATTTCCTTTAACGGAAACCACTTTATCAGAAGTAGAAATTACGGTTAGAAAAGCAAAATTATTTAGTTTAAACCGACTGGCAGATGTTGAAGAAACTGCTATTTACGCAGGAAAAAAGACAGAGGTGGTTTTAGTAGACCAGTCTATGGCTAATCTTGGTGCGAATAATGCAAGGCAATTATATAGTCAAGTGGCTGGTTTAAATATTTATCAAAATGATGATGCAGGTTTACAGTTAAATATTGGTGGTCGTGGTTTAGACCCAAACAGAACCGCTAATTTTAATACTCGTCAAAATGGTTATGATATTAGCGCAGATGTGTTAGGATATCCTGAGAGTTATTACACACCAACTGCTGAAGCCTTACAAGAAATACAAATTGTTAGAGGTGCTGCATCACTACAATACGGAACGCAATTTGGAGGTTTGGTAAACTTTGAAATGAAAACACCAAACACACAAAAACCATTAGAAGTTATTACAAGAAATACCGTCGGAAGTAATGGACTTTATACCAACTTTACAAGTGCTAGTGGTACTAAAGGTAAGTTTAGCTATTATACTTTTTTTAATTATAAAAAAGGAGATGGGTTTAGAGATAACTCTAACTTTGAGTCTAAAAATTTTTACGCACATTTAGGGTATCAATTTAATGATAAAACGAAGTTGGAAGGTGAGGTGACGTATTTAAGATATTTAGCAAAACAAGCTGGAGGATTAAATGATGATATGTTTGAAGACGATCCTTACCAAAGTAATAGAGAACGTAATTGGTTTCAGGTAGATTGGTTGTTGTATAATTTAAAGTTATCACATCAATTTTCTGAAAACACAAATTTTACATTTAACGCATTTGGATTAAATGCTTCAAGAAATGCATTAGGTTATAGATCTAATCGTGTGGATCAAGGGGATAGTAATGGCGTTAGAGATTTAATTAAAGGCGAATTTGATAATTTTGGTTTTGAAACTAGAGTGCTAACCAATTATAACCTGTTTAATAAAAAAGCTATAGGATTATTAGGTGCTAAGTTTTATAAAGCCGAAAACACCTCTGAGCAAGGACCAGGAAGTGATGGTTTTGATCCTAATTTTGATTTTCAATATGAAACCTTTCCTAATTATTCTAATCAATCAAGTTATACGTACCCTAATTTAAACGTTGCTGTTTTTGGAGAAAATATAGTGTATTTAAATGATAAACTGTCTATAACACCAGGTTTTAGATTTGAATATATTAATACACAAAGTGATGGTTTTTATAGGCAAATTAATACCGATGGAGCTGGTAATATTATTTTAAATGAATTTACAGAGGACGATTTAACCAGAGAACGCTCGTTTGTACTTTTAGGCTTAGGTGCAAGTTATAAACCAAGTAATACCTTTGAAGTCTACGGAAACCTATCTCAAAACTACAGATCTGTAACATTCTCGGATATCAGTATTAATAATCCAGCCTTCATTATTAGTCCTGATATTGATGACGAAAGTGGGTTTACTGTGGATGCAGGTATAAGAGGAAAACTATCCAATAAAGTATCCTTTGATGTTAGTGCTTTTAGCTTATTTTATAACGATAGAATAGGTTTAGTTCAACGAGTTTTAGAAGATACAAGTATTAAAACCGAAAGAGGTAATGTTGGTGATGCTATGATGTATGGTGTAGAGAGTTTAGTAGAATTTAACTTAGAAAGCCTATTGCTTAAAAACGAAGATTATATTTTTAACTACTATGTTAACTTTTCTTATGTAGACTCAGAATATACAAGGTCTGATGCAATAGGAGTAGAGGGTAATAATGTGGAATTTATACCAAACTACAACTTTAAAACAGGTGTTAGACTAGGTTATAAAGATTTTTTATCTAACATACAGTATACCTATTTGTCGTCTCAGTTTACAGACGCAACAAATTCAGTTGATGGAAATTTAAGTGGAGTTGTTGGTCAGATACCAGCTTATGATGTTTTAGACTTGTCTTTATCTTACAAGTACAAGCAATTTAAGCTTGAAGCAGGTGTTAACAATGTATTGGATAATGCTTATTATACAAGACGTGCTACAGGTTATCCAGGACCAGGAATCATACCGTCTGCCAACCGTAATTTTTACACAACTTTGGAAGTGAAATTTTAAAATCACTCATTTATTTTAAGACAGTCTAAATAGAAACTGTTGCTAATCAGTGTGTTTGTTTGGTTTTTGACTTAATGTTTTAATATCTTTAAATAGTATTAATCTATAAAAGAAGAAAAATTATGTCAATAAGAATAGGAAATAGCTGCGTAAATTGTGAGAATTTAACTGAGAATGAAGTATGTAAAGTACACGCTGTAAAAGTAAGTGATAATTATACTTGTGATAGCTTTGAAATGAAAGCTGCACTAAAAAATGATCCTAATTGTGGGACTTGTGCACGTTATGAATCTACTAACTGTGCTAATCCGCAAAAAGCTGCACCAGGAATGTTATGTTCACATTGGGCACCACAAAATGCTCAAGCTTAATTTTAATTATAGTTAAAAAAAGCCCACTTTTAAAGTGGGCTTTTTTATTTTTAATCTCCATCATTATCTGTAGATGTGATAATAATGGATAAAATACTTCTAACATCAACACTAAATAATATGCCTAGTGCGTCAAGTTCTGTATGTAAATGTGTTACTAAATCAGGATGAGAATTTATAGCGTCAAATAAAGGTACAGGAATAGCATCAATTGCATTTTGTACGTCTTCTATTTTATTTTCTACAGCTTGATTTAAATCATTATTCTTTATAATGTGGTAGACATAATCATCAATACCTAAACCTTCAGAATTAAAATACACGTTTTTAACGCTATTAATGTTTTCTTTTAAAATAGCTAATGATAAACTACTAAAATAAGCTTGTGTAAGTTCTGGATTTGTAATTTGAGAATTTTCTAAACCTGCAGGTTTTCCAATTTTAGTAACCTTTCCTGTATCTATCAAATTATATAAACCATTGTATAATCTATTAAACGAGTCTCTTATTCCGCTTTCATTATTATCAATAAAAGTACTAGCGTAATTACCAGGACTATTCCAGATACCAACCAGTCTTTCTGATTGTGATTTTAAATCTAAGGCTGTGTATTTTAAATAATCTTGTCTTTTAATATCATCAATAAATTGAGTGTTTACAGTGGTAATATCTGTATTAAACAATAAATACTCTAAAGCAGACAGTGTTTTAATTTGTGGACTTTTAGTTGCTAACAATTCTTCAGTAATAGCATCATTGTCATTAATAACGTTTTCTAAAGCACTAGGTAGTGTTGGCCAATTGTATAATGCTAAATGCATAAATTGATCTCTAACATCACCAATATTAAAGGCATAAATATTAGCATACGCTTTAGCTGTTATTTTCCATTGGTCTTTAGCAAGACTTAAATTAGCTTCAGTTAAAGTATTTAAATAGGTTTCGATACTAGTGTTTAATGTATTACTTTCCGTTTTAAAATTAACGACACTTGGCAGTATTTGGTAATTTGTAACATCTTCTAAAAGTTCCGTAACGTTAAAGGCTACTTCTTCTTGTTGATCGTCATCACTATTACAGCTTAATGCAAATAGACAAATAAATAGGAAGGCTTTATATAGGTTATTCATAATTATAATGAGTTTACAAAATCAATTAATTGCTGACGTTTTTCAGTAGATAAATTTTTGAAGTTTTGTTTAATAGTTTCAGCTTCTCCACCATGCCATAAAATAGCTTCTTCTATATTTCTAGCACGACCATCATGAAGTAGGTTGGTGTGGTTATTAACGGTTTCAATTAATCCAATTCCCCAAAGTGGTTGTGTTCTCCATTCGTTTCCGTTGGCATTAAAATCGTCTCGATTATCAGCTAAATCGTCTCCCATATCGTGCAATAAAAAATCCGAATAGGGTTTGATTGTTACATTTTTTAAAAATTCGCTTTCTGCTTCAGTACCTGTAGTTTGGTTAATAGCATGACATGCGATACAGTTAAGTTCATCAAATAATATACGTCCTTGTATGACATCTTCATCCAAATAATTACGACGATTAGGTACGGCTAAATGCGCTTGATAAAATACGACTTTATCCAATTGGTCATCGGTTACTTCAGGAGTTCCTCCGTTAGGAGCATCAAAACAGTCTTGTTGTGGAGACGGACAATTTTGCTCGCTAAAAATTGTAGTAGTTAATCCCATATCACCATGAAAAGCACCTGCTACTTGTTGTTTTAAGGTTGGTGCATTAGCTTTCCAACCGTATTTACCAACGTCTGTTGTATTGGTTTCATAATTATATACAAAATTAGCACGACCAGAGATACCATCGTTGTTACTATCATTAATATCTTCAAATTTAGTGATTTCAATATCTGGTAAAGCAGATATTAATCCTAAGCCAATGGTTTGTTGACCAATTCTTGGAGAGGTGTTTACACCATCTAAGCTTCCAAACTGTTCGTCTTGAAACGTATAAATTGGTTTTTGTAATTGGTAAGTTGTTCCATCAGGATAAGTCCCTTCTATAGTTTGATAGTTAACAATAACTTTGGTTTCATATTGTATACCATTATTAGCGAGGTCTTGTAGTTGTAACCCATAACCTGGTACAGGAATTGCGTCTCCATTAACATCTTGTCCATTTAAACTAACACGCATTAAAAATCCGCTAGAATTTTGTCCATTTACTAAAGGTTGACCTCGACCATCTTTAAAATGGCAGTTTGCACATGCACGAGCGTTAAACGTTGGACCTAATCCATCTCTAGCTGTTGTAGACGCTGGAGAAGAAACCCATGTTTGATTAAATAAAGAGTTTCCAGTTCCAAATTTAGCTTGTTCTTGAAAGGATAATCCATCTATTTCAAATCCAAACGCATTTCCACTAGTAGAGTTAACACCTAGTGCACCAGTTAATAATTCTTCTCCATCAATATATCCATTTAAAGGAGCTTCAATATCGATATAATTATCATCATTTTTGCAGCTTATTGCTGTCAAAATAATTAGACTAAGTGTTAATAATTGGTATTTCATTGTGTACATATTTAAAACAGAAAAAATCTCGAAACTTAATTCGAGATTTTTAAATCATTGTATATTTAAATCAATTATAGGCTAATTCCTATAGCTGTTGCAGATGCGCTGATTTCGTCTGCCCAGTCTTGAAGAGCCACAACACTTTGCATAACTACTCCTAAATTAGAATCTGTTGAGCTTTCTAAGGTTATTAAATAATCAAATGGTTGAGCGTTATTAGCAATAGCATTTACTTTTTCCATTGCATTTTCAGCAGCAATTAATAAAGTTGCAGCTTGCGCTGGGTTAGCTTGTTTAACTAAATCGTAAAAAGAAGCACCACTAACAGAACTATATTCTCCAAAAATCACATTGTAAACTCCTTTTGCATTAGCATAAATATCACGATGTGTGTTGTCACTAAAACAAGAATGTTCGTCTTCTTGACCTAATCCACCAATACCATCGGTAGAATCTACAGGAGCAATGATACGTTCAGAGCTTAACTCGTCACCAGCAATAAAAAAGGCTCCATTTATTAATTGTTTCAGGGCAACATCTTGATCTAAGCTTTCAAAAACAGCTCTGTATGTTCCTCCAGTAGCCCAAGTTGTTGTTAAAGCATTTAAATCGCTAACAAGTAAATCGGTTGCTGTTTGTAAATATAAAGCGCGTCTGTCTGCATGATCAGCAGTTGTATAATCGGTAAATGCTCTTGTTCCTGGTAAGTCGTCCACTGGCATTGTGTTGTCTTGTCCCCAAAGTAAGAATTCTATTGCGTGCCATCCTGCACTAATAGATTTGTCGTTTATACTTTCATTTAATCCTGCAATTGTTACTTGATCAATACTAACAGTATCGTCACCAATAATGCTGTTATAATCGTTAGCATACTCTTCCGTTCCATCAGCAACATAATCAATGTAACTTTCATCAATTGGCCAAGCATTCATTTGTCCCTCAGTCCCTAAAGACCAAGTTTCAGATTCAGTATCAACAGGTCCATCAGCTTCTCTAAAGGCTTCTGTTAATCCGTAAAATTCTCTTGCATCTAACCAGGTTTGCTTAGCAGCAATAAAACTGTCTTCAGAAGGTGTCGCTATAAAATCTTCAATAGCTGATTGCATATCTAAAGCACTATTGTAGCTATCTAAATAGGTTTGGTACACTAAGTTACCATAAGTTGCAGTCACATCAGATTTACTAACTGCATTTGCGTCTTCTGTAATTGTATCATCATCATTATTACATGAAAATATAGATAAAGATAATCCAAGTACTAATGTGGTTTTTAAAAATTGGTTTTCATTTGTTGTTATTTAGACTTAATAAAAATAATGTTGCAAATATATTTTTAGATTCAATACAAAACAAGTTATTTAGAATAAATCTTAATAAATTTTAAGATTATATTTTAATTCTAAAATCAATGAATTAAATATTTAGTTTTCATTCTGATTGTTAAAAAGTATTTTACTATTAATATAATGATTACCTTTACACGCAATTAATTCTAATTGCAACATGACAGCACACGAAAACAAAATTGTCGGAGAAGGTCTAACGTATGATGACGTACTTTTAGTTCCAGCATTTTCAGAAGTACTTCCACGCGAAGTCAACATTCAATCAAAATTTACAAGAAATATTACCATTAACGTACCAATAGTTTCTGCAGCTATGGATACAGTTACAGAAAGTCAAATGGCAATTGCTATGGCTAGAGAAGGAGGTATTGGTGTGTTGCACAAAAACATGACTATAGAGCAACAAGCGACTAAAGTACGTAAAGTTAAACGTGCAGAAAGTGGTATGATTATAGATCCTGTAACTTTACCATTAACAGCTATTGTAAGTGATGCTAAAAATGCAATGAAAGAACATAGCATTGGAGGAATCCCAATAGTAGATACAGACGGAGTTTTAAAAGGTATTGTTACTAACAGAGACTTACGTTTTGAGCATGAAAATAGTAGACCAATTATTGAAGTTATGACTAGTGAAAAGCTTGTAACAGCTCCTGTTGGAACATCATTAAAAGATGCTGAAAAAATATTACAACAAAATAAAATTGAAAAACTTTTAATTGTTGAAGGTGATAAGTTAGAAGGTTTAATAACCTTTAGAGATATAACTAAAGTCACACAAAAGCCTATAGCAAATAAAGATACTTTTGGACGTTTACGTGTTGCTGCAGCAATAGGTGTCACTGGAGATGCTGTTGATCGTGCTGAAGCTTTAGTAAAAGCAGATGTTGATGCTATAGTTATAGATACTGCACATGGACATACAAAAGGTGTAGTCAGTGTTTTAAAAGAAATAAAATCTAAATTTCCTAAATTAGAAGTTATAGTAGGTAATATTGCTACAGGAGCAGCTGCAAAGTATTTAGTAGACGCAGGAGCAGATGCAGTAAAGGTAGGTATTGGACCAGGCTCTATTTGTACAACTCGTGTTGTTGCTGGTGTAGGTTTTCCTCAATTTAGTGCAGTATTAGAGGTGGCAGCTGCTATAAAAGGAAGTGGAGTGCCAGTAATTGCAGATGGAGGAATCCGTTATACAGGTGATATACCTAAAGCCTTAGCTGCAGGAGCAGACACTGTTATGTTAGGATCTCTTTTAGCAGGAACCAAAGAAAGTCCAGGAGAAACAATTATATACGAAGGACGTAAGTTTAAGTCGTATAGAGGTATGGGATCTGTAGAAGCTATGAAAAAAGGAAGTAAAGATCGTTATTTCCAAGATGTCGAAGATGATATTAAAAAATTAGTACCTGAAGGTATTGTTGGACGTGTCCCTTATAAAGGTGATTTATATGAAAGTTTACACCAATTTATAGGTGGTTTAAGAGCAGGAATGGGTTATTGTGGCGCTAAAGACGTAGCTACTTTACAAGATACAGGACGATTTGTTAAAATTACAGCTTCAGGAATTAATGAGAGTCATCCACATGATGTGACTATCACCAAAGAAGCTCCAAATTACTCAAGATAGTATCTTGTTTAAATAAAAAAGAAAAAGCACAACTTTTAAAGTTGTGCTTTTTTTATTAAAAATTAATTATGTTATTGCAAATTGCTTGAAATATGAGCTGAATTGAAACTCTAATGGTTTATTTAGAATGTTAATTTTACTTTAAGATAACTTGGTAAATGCATATTTATATCTATTTTCAAATTATTGTTCACTAGAAGAGTTTTTCTTTTAGAATTAACACAAGTAATTAATTTACATAACCATGGAAATTATAGGTAATATTATAAAAGGTGCTATTCATTTAAAGGATGCTTTAACACCAGAGGTCAATCCAATTGAAGCACAGGAAAAGGTATTAGAAATGCTTTTAAAAACAGCCAAAGATACTCAGTTTGGTAAGCACTATAATTTTGAAACGATATTAAATCAAGACACTCCTAATTTAGCTTTTGCAAATCAAGTTCCGTTTTTTGATTATAACCAAATTAACGAAGCTTGGTGGTCTAAATTACATGAAGGAGAAGACGATGTTACTTGGCCAGGAAGTCCAACTTATTATGCATTAAGTTCTGGTACAACCGGAAAGACCAGTAAGCGTATTCCTGTAACAGACGCAATGTTGTCTGCTATCAAACAAGCAGGAATCGATCAAGTTACTGCTCTTAGTAATTTTGATTTACCAGCAGAATTTTTTGCAACAGAAGCGATGATGTTAGGTAGTTCTACCGATTTAACAGAAAAGGATGATCATTTAGAAGGTGAGATTAGCGGAATTACTGCAAGTAATATTCCATCATGGTTTAAAGGCTTTTATAAACCAGGCGAAGCGATTGCTAAAATAGACGATTGGGATAAGCGTGTTGTCCAAATAGCAAAACGTGCAAAACAATGGGATATTGGAGCACTAAGTGGTATTCCTTCATGGATGGAGTTAATGCTTAAAACGGTTATAGACTATCATAAAGTAGACAATATTCATCAGGTTTGGCCAAATTTACAAGTGTATACTTCTGGAGGTGTCGCTTTTGGGCCTTATAAAAAAAGCTTCAATGCTTTACTTGGTAAACCAGTCACTGTTATAGACACTTACTTAGCTTCAGAGGGCTTTTTAGCGTTTCAAGCTAGACCAGAAACCACAGCAATGCAGTTAGTAACTAATGGCGGAATTTATTTTGAATTTGTACCCTTTAAGCCAGAATACATAAATCCTGATGGATCCATAACACAAGATGCACCAAGTTTAACTTTAAGAGACGTTGAACTTGATCAGGATTATGTTGTAATAATAAGTACTGTAAGTGGAGCTTGGCGTTATTTAATAGGTGATACTATTGAATTTACAAATATTGAAAAAGCAGAAATAAAAATAACAGGTCGTACCAAATTCTTTTTAAATACAGTTGGTTCTCAACTATCAGTTAATAAATTAGATGACGCTATTAGGTTTTTAGAAGAAAAATTTAAGACTACAATTCCTGAATACACATTATGTGCTAAGCGTTTTGATGATGGTTTTTATCATTCTTGGTATTTAGGTTCTGATAATTTATCATCAGATACTGTTGCTAATGTTTTAGATGAATTTTTGAAAGACGCTAATAAAAACTATAAAGTTGCTAGAAGTAAAGCTTTAGAAGGTGTAAAAGTTGAAGTAGTAAGCCCTGAAGTGTTTCATGATTGGAGTGGTGCTAACAAGAAAAAAGGTGGTCAAGTTAAAATGGAACGTGTTATGGGAGAAGATAAGTTTAAAGAATGGGAAAATTTTGTAGTTAAATATTAAGATTTAGAGATTTCTAAGTCGCGTTGATGTATTAGTTCCATAATTTCTTCTGGAGATAAATAGTATTTTTTGATTCTTGCAATATATGACGCATCAATATTTGCTTGACTTAAGATAAACTCTTTTGTAATCAAAATATATTTTTCCATACCAGATTTAACAGCATAAGTGTCTGCAGCTCTTTCTGCTTCAGCAATATGGCTGTCTGAGAATAAATACTTAACACCAAACCAAATTAAATTACTGTTACTTCGGTTTCTGTAATCCATAATATGACCCAATTCGTGACCAATCCATCCTATAATAACATCTTTAGGCATGTCTTTAGTAAAAAAGGTTTCGCCTGAAATTTTAACAGTTTCACTAATAAAAATATTATAGGATCTGTTGCCTTTTTTCTTAAAAAAACTACCAAAACTAGGTTGTGCTTGCATGGTTGATTTTTTAATGTTTTTCTTAAACTCAAAATTAATAGAAGTGTCTTTTAATTCAGGATAAAATGATAAAGCAATTTCGATTTCATTTTGTATTATTTTGGGTATAGTGGATTGTGGGTATATCGTATTTGTCATAAAAATTATTAATATTAATGCTATTAATAATATAATCAATTATTATACAAGCCAAAACCATTTAACTTTTCATCTATTTATTTTAACACATTATAAGCACAACAATTAAGTTATGCTTAATTTAAAATACTTAATTATTTAATATTGTTTTTGTCTAAAAATTGTAAGATTAATGTGGCTATTTCAGTCGTTTTTTCTTCAGCAGCAAAATGTCCTGCATCAAGTAAATGCAATTCAGCATTAGGTAAGTGTGTAAGGTAAGTTTGGGCTCCTTTGTAATTAAATTTTAAATCTTTTTTACCCCAAGTAATCAATGTTTTTGGTTGGTTAATTTGTAGCATTTTTTGCCATTTAGGATAGCGTAATAAATTAGTGTTATAATCTTGAAATAACTGTACCTGTATTTCTCTATCCTTATCAGAAGTTAAAAATGATAAATCATGTGTCCATGCATCAGGGCTTTGTATATTAATATTTGTACTATCTAAATCAAATAAGTATTGTTTGTTTATAATAGCATTTTTACTTGTTAAACTAAACAAAAAATCGTGTTTTACTTTGCTAGTATCTGTTTGTGCTGTTCTAAAAAAATCTTGTCTTTTTGGTGTTAACCCTTCTAGATAAGCATTAGCATTTTGAATTATTAAAGCTTGGATTCTTTTTGGGTTGTTCATCATCATACGGTAGCCCACTGGAGCACCAAAATCCTGCATATACATTACATATTTTTTGATATTTAATGTATCAATTAGTTTTTGAGTGTAATTAGCTAATAAATCAAAAGTATGTACAGTATTACTTGGGTCCAAATGCGTACTATATCCAGAACCTAAATTATCTGGAGCAATAACGTGATATTGAGTTGCTAACATTGGAATTAAATTACGGTAAGAATGTGAGGACGATGGGTAGCCATGTAACAATACTATTGTAGGTTTAGTTTTGTCTCCAGCTTCGCGATAAAATAATTTAACACTATCAATATCTTGATAATTATATGTTGTTTGTGGAGGAAGAATAAATGTATTCTCTTTTTTGCTACTTTTAGTATTACATCCAGATAATAAAAGAATAAGTGTAATAAATATAAAAAACTGTTTCATATTATAAATTTTGCTTTTGCATAAAGGTCCTTATTTTTTTTATAATAGCATTTCCATCTTCTTCTAAAGCAAAATGTCCAGTATCATAAATATTAAAATCAACATTTTTCACATCTTTTTTAAAAGCTTGAGCACCGCTTTCTGGAAAAAACGCATCATTTTTACCCCAAACTATTAATAATGGTGGTTGATTATCTCTTAAATATTGTTGCCATTTAGGGTAGAGTTTAACATTGTTTTGGTAGTCGTAAAATAAGTCTAAGTTTACAGCATGTGCGTTTGGTCTTGATAATCTGTAATAATCTAAATTATAAGTATCAGGGTCAACGGTTTTAGTATCTCTTACTCCATGTGTGTATTGCCACTTTAAACCTTCTAAAGAAAAAGCAGGTAATAATGCCTTTTCTGTAGTTTCATTTCTATTATTCCAAAGTGCTTTTATATCCGACCAAGCTTCACCTAAACCTTCTTTGTATGCATTTCCATTTTGATTAATAATTGCTGTAATTTTATCAGGGTTTTCAGTAGCTAATCTAAACCCAATAGGAGCACCATAATCTTGAATCATTATAGCATATTGATTAATTTTTTTTGTTTCAGAAACTTACTAATTATAATCGCTATATTATCAAATGTATAGTTGAATTTTTGACTACTAGGAAAGTCACTATTGCCAAAGCCAGGATAGTCTGGTGCAATTAAGTGATATTTATCTGATAATTGATTTAATACCTTTCTGTATTGAAATGAAGATGCCGGAAAACCGTGTAATAATACTATGGTGCTATTATTTGGGTTACCAGCTTCACGATATGCTATGTTAATACCATCTACTTCTATGGATTTATATTTTACTGTAGTATCAATATTAGCATGTTGTTGTGTTAGGTTTACATTAGCGTCATTAACTTTACAAGATGTAATAAGTAAGGTTAATATTAATACTGTTAATATGTTTTTCATGATATGTTATATTAAGGGTAGTTTTAATAAGTTTAATAATTAAGCCATAATCATGATGTTTTAGATTATGGCTTGTAACTAAGTTATAATCTAGTTAATTTCTTCCAGCCATTACACCTCCATCGGTATCCCAAATTGCTCCAGTTACCCATGAGGCTTTATCGGATAGTAAATAAACAATGCTGTTGGCAATATCTTTAGATTCTCCATAACGTCCTATTGGATGAAAATCGTTAAATCCTACTAAAGCTTCTTTGGCAGCAGCCTCACTACCAAAAACATTATGGTATACTGGTGTATTAACTAATGCTGGTGATACAGCGTTAACACGAATGTTATCTTCTGCTAATTCCATTGCTAAATGTTGAGTTAAAGAATGTAAACCTGCTTTTTGCATAGAATATGCAGACGATGGCGTAGCTTTAATTGCCTGTTTTGCCCACATTGATCCTACATTAACTATAGCTCCTCCTTGTGTTGCTTTCATTTTTTTTGCAGCACTTTGTGTAATAAAAAAGAAACCTCTATTTAAATCTAAATATGAATTGTAGTCTTCCATCGTATGATCTAAAAAAGGTTTTGGTCCAAATATACCTGAAGCATTAACTAGATAATCTAAATTGTCTAATGCATTTACATCTTCAATTAACCTATTTACTTCAGTTGTGTCAGAGATATTTACTGTATGCTTAATTAAGTTTGGAGCATCATCAATTTTACTTGTATTTCTTCCTACAACATGTACTGTTGCTCCTCCTTCTAACAATGTGTTAGTTGTTGCATTACCAATTCCACTAGTTCCACCAATGATTAAAGCTACTTTGTTTTCAAATTCTTTCATTTTATTCTTGTTTTAATTGTTAAATAAAGACAGACAAGTCTGTCTTGTTTTTTGTAAATTTTTTTAAGTTATTATTTTTTGACATAAGTTTTTTGCCTCTTTTATAGGCCAATCCTCTTGATGAAGGTGGCTTTCGCCAACAGCACTTTCATATAACAAATATATTTGTCTAGATAAAGTATCAATTTGTTGTGTTTTGATATGTTCTAGATTATTTGAAACTAATTTTTTTATAATTGAAATGAAGCTGTTTTTTTGAGATTGAATCTCATGTCTAATATTTTCATTATCTTTTGGTATTTCCGAAACCGTTTTAATACACCAACAGCCATTAAAATCTTTATCTTGATAAAATAAATTAAGAAAATCAAAAATGGCTAAAATCTGATCTTCACCTTTAGGTTTAGAAGTTGTAAAAGCTTCAAAATTTTGTAAAAAGTTTACGTTTTTATGCTTAAGATATGCTAAACATATATCTTCTTTAGATTTAAAATGATTGTAAAGTGTTGCTTTAGCAATACCTGCTTCTGCAATAATTTGATTTATTCCAGTAGAGTTGTAACCGTTTTTATAAAATAAAAACGAAGCAGTTTCCGTAATTTTATTTTTTACTTCAGCATGTTTCATATTGCAAATATATAAAAATATCACAAAAACAGACAGGTCTGTCTGTTTTTGTGATTTAATTAACTTAACTTATTTTATACGATCTGGCCAGAAGTTAGGATGCTCTCCACTAAAACCTAATTTTGGTATAGTATTGATTTGTTCCATTTCTGAAGTTGATAACTCAAAATCAAATATATTTAAGTTTTCCTCCATGCGTTGAGGTGATGTAGATTTAGGAATTACAATTACGTCGTGTTGTAAAACCCATCTTAAGCAAATTTGCGGAATAGATTTTTTATGTTTTTTAGCAATGTCTATTAATATTTGATTGTCAAACACGCGACCTCTGGCTAAGGGAGACCAAGATTGTACTGCAATATTTTTAGATTTACAATACGAGGTTAATTTTTCTTGCCAATATCCAGGATGGAACTCGATTTGATTTACAGCAGGTATAACATTAGCTGTTTTAAATAAAGCTTCTAAGTGCTCTTGAAAAAAATTACTGACTCCAATGGATTTGATTTTACCTTCAGCTTGTAATTCTTCCATAGCACGCCAGCTTTCCGCATTAGCGTGTTCCCATTCATTATAGTTTTTAGCATTTGCAGGCCAATGGATAAGGTAAAGATCGATATAATCTAAATTTAATTTTTTAAGAGATTTATTAAATTCAGCTTTAGCTTCGTTATAATTTAAGTTTTCTCGCCAAAGTTTAGTAGTAATATATAATTCTTTTCTGTCGATTCCACTTTTTTTGATGCCTTGTGCTACAGCTTCTTCATTACCATAAATAGCAGCAGTGTCAAATAATCTATAACCTTTTGCTATGGCATTGGCAACAGATTGAATACCTTCTTGTTCTGTACATTTATAAGTTCCGAAGCCTGCGATAGGTATTTTAGTGTCATCATTTAAATGTTTAAATGTCATGATTTAATATTTAATAATTGATAATTACAAGGTACGTTTTATCTAATTTTATATAAAATGGCTTAATCTGTTTAACAGCTTTTTAGCATTTGTATAACGATTTTATAAAGGTGTAATACAATTTATTTCTACAATTTGACCAGCCATACAAATATCCATTCTGTCTTTGATTACTGTATAGTTAAAAGTTATTTTCTTTTGATGTTCCAATGTAATATCAAACTTTTTCAAGTTAATGGGATTAACTTTTTTATTGTTTTCTAATACAATCATCCAACCACAACCATCTAGTCCAGTCATGTTAACTAATTTACCATTTACTTGATTAGGACAGGTTTTGTCTTTAGTTGTTTTAGAGTTTGCGCAGGAAAAACCTAAAATAGTAATTGCAATTAGGTAAATAAATTTCTTTTTGAAAATTAAGTTGAATTGGCTTTTTGACATGATTTTGTTACGATTTTAAAATTAGTTTAAATAAAAAACACAACTTATAAAGTTGTGTTTTTTATATCTATTATAGGTTATTTACAAAGTCTTTAAAAACTTTTTTATGTAGTTCTAAATCTAAATTTGGAGATAATGATGCACGTACAATATAATCTTTATCACCTTCTTTGGTTGTACCTTGTGTTGAGGTTGCAGGAATAGTCCAATAACAACCTTTTAACTGTCCATAACTAACGCAAAATTTACTTTGATCAGGAATCTCAGTAATCATTAAATTAATTAATTTTAAGTTAAGTGCTCTCTTATAAGTTTCTTTTTCTTCAGCTGTGTTTCCTTTTGTTGGAAGATCTAAAGAAAATACTGAAGGAGTAAAGCCTTGTGAGGCTAACTCTTCTGATACAAAATTGATTTTAGCATCAGGTAACGCCTCTTGTATAAATGTTACAAAATCACGAGTGTTAGTATACGCATCAGCAATTCTTTGGTTCATAGATGGTAACTGTTTTGCTAAAATCTCATATTGTAAAGCGGTTGCTTCGTTATCACACAATAATAAATGTTGTTCTATTTTTTCGATTAAATCGAAAGTCTTAGTGTTACCAATACAATATCCAGCTGTACATTGTCCTCCACTAGGAAACTTAGATCCACTAGCAAAAGATATAGTTCTAACCGAAGCTAATATTTTATCTTCTCCTAAAAACTGAACATTTGGGCAAAACGTTTGATCCAAAATAAAAACAGGATCAATAGCATTTTGTCCGTTTGGTGTTTGACGCACTTTAGTTAAAGCAGCTTTTAATTGTATTAAATCCGGAACTTCAACTCTTGGATTTGTTGGTATTTCGGCAATTATTAATGGGACAGCGTCTTGCTTTGCAATAGTGTTTAATACATTATCTATACTTTGTACCATATCATTATCACCATCTACTAATAAATCAACAATGGATACATTGTCAATACAAGCAGCAACACGACGTGCTTGGTCATTTGTTCCTCCATAACAATTGGGTGGAACTACTATTTTGATGTCTTTACCCTTGTGGTTTTGTTTAGCATCATCAATTAATCCCATTAAAATAGCATATTGAATAGATAATCCACTTGATGCTACTAATGCTTTTGTATTGGATCCTGTAACGGTTTTAATTGCCTCTGTAACAGCTGTTTTATTCTGTTGGTTGCTTTCAGGAGTATTGTAATTAGCTTGATTTGCCAAAGCTTGTAAAGCTAATAGAGTATTGGACGGAGTCATTGCAACAGTTTCACGACGACGTACATGTTGTATGTCAGAAATATAATGGTCGTTATCTGATCCATTTACTATTAAAACACTTCCTAAAGCTCCATGTAGATTAATGTAAAAATCAACTGTATCAATTAAGTTTATTGTTCCAATGTGTTTATCTTCAGCTATAAAAATAGTACTTCCATCAAAATCAGAAATGTCATTAATATTTTTCACCTGTTTTAGTTCAAAATTATAACCGTAAACACTTTTAATACTATCGGCATTAAACACTTCTGGTAATTGACCAATATAATTAATTTGAGTGTTTTTATTATCTAACAGATTTTTTCTTAAAACCGCTAAGATTGGTACTGTTTGAGAGTCAAAGCTTATTACATTTTGAGCACTAATGTTATTTAATTTTGCAATAGACCACTCTAAAACACAAGATAAAGGATGGCCAAGGCGTATGTAGTCATAAGCAGTTGGAAGATTCTCTAAAGCTGAGGTTTCTGAATTATTGTCGTTGTAAAGCGTTTCAAAAAGTTCTAAAAACTGAACCTTTGCTAAAGCTTCGTTATAAATATCTAATCTGTGAGTTGTGGTACTTAACCAACCTTCAGGTTTATTATTTAATACGTCTTTTATATAATTTAATAAGTTATTGTCTGTCATAAAGTTTGAACTTTAATAGGTTTGATGTTAACCTTAAGTTAGTTTGTAATGTTGCAAAATAAGTCGATAATTTATACTTAAACTTACATTGTTTTAAGATGTAAGTTAACATTACAAATTTAGTAATTTTAGTAGTTTACTGGATTAGTAAATGGTATTAAACCTTTGTTAATTATGGTTGATATACCTGTCCACGATGCGGTTTTAATGCGTCACGAATTGGTTTCATTTCGCTTTCATTTACTACCATATATGCAATACAATGCATATCATTAATAGCTTCAACACCTGTGATGTTTATTTGAGTGTTTTCAATAGCTATATACTCTTTAAGATGTATGACGTGGTGTTCTGCTATTTTTAAGGCATCAGGTCCTCTAAAATCCCAAATTAGTTTAAGTTGTCTCATTATTATTGTTTACTATCTGTTTGCTTTTCGGCGAAAGCCTTAAAATCAATTAAATATTTTTTAGACTGTTTTTTAAATGCTTTAGGCATTAACAGCATCATTAATCGTGAACTAAATTGGGTAGGTACAAATTGATTTATACAAGACCATTTAGTAGTGTTTTCATCTATGATCTCAAAATAATTTTCCTGAATATTATGCATGTTATTAGTGTCAAAATTAAAATTTAAAACACAATTTTCTTCTATTTTGGTTATAGTTTCTTTAACACTCATTAGACGTTTCCCAAACGCATAATTAATTTTAATAGCTTCTCCAACCATACCAGGTTCACCTGACAGATGCTCGTAACTTAATAAGCCATCTTGCCAATACTTCATGTTGTCATGATTTTTTAATAAAGCAAAACAATCTTCAACAGATTTGTTTATGATAATTTGTGTAGTGTATTTCATATTTTGGGATATGGCATAAAAATATAAAATATTACTGTATTTACCGATTACAATTGCTAAGGATATAAAGATTACCGATTAAGTACAATTTAGTTTTAATTTAAAGTTTTTAGCTAATTGTTGAGTTAAAATGTGAAATGCTAATTTTAGATTAAAATTAACAAATAGTTTACTTATTTATCATGTAATAAGTTGTTTATTGTATCACTGTCAAAAGTGCTTGTATTATAGTGTAATATTGCTATTTTTGCAGACATTGCTAATTAAACTAAGCTTTTTATGAAATTGAATATGTTACGCTTAACATTATTTGTTTTTTTTGTCTCCAATCTTATGGTTAAGGCGCAAAATAAGTCTGTATTGTTTACTGTTAATGAGGTGCCAGTCTATGCTTCTGATTTTAAGCGTGTTTATAATAAAAATTTAGATTTAGTTAAGGACGATACACAAAAAGATATTGATAATTACTTAGATTTATTTATAAAGTATAAGTTGAAAATCGCAGAAGCTAGAGCTTTAGATTTGGACAAAAAAACTTCTTATATTAGAGAGTTTGGTAACTATAAAAACCAATTAGCCAAAAATTATTTAAACGATAATAAAGTTACAAATCAATTAGTAGAAGAAGCTTATCAACGCTTATTGACAGAGATTGATGCTAATCATATTTTAGTTAGAATAGAAGAAAATGCTAGTCCACAAGATTCTATTTTAGCCTATCAAGAAATTCAAAAGCTTAGAGGTCGTGTTATAAATGAAGGCTTTAAAGTTATAAAGCAAGATGTACATAATGGACGTACTATTTTTGCTGAGCAGTTAGGTTATTTTACAGCTTTTAAAATGGTGTATCCATTTGAAACTGCTGCGTACAATACAGCTGTTGGACAATGGTCACAACCGTTTAGAACGCAGTTTGGTTTTCATGTTGTTCTTGTAAAAGATAAAAGAAAAAATAGAGGAGACCTTACTGTTGCACATATTATGCTTACAGATAAAGATGGACAGCAAACAGCACAAGAACGTATTGAAGAAATTTATAAACGCATCCAACAAGGGGAAGCTTTTGATGCCTTAGCAAAACAATTTTCTGAAGATAAAAGCTCAAGTAGTAAAGGAGGACAACTTAATACGTTTTCGTCTGGACAATTAAGTTCTAAAGCTTTTGAAGAAGTTGCTTTTGGATTAAAAAATATAAACGATGTAAGTAAACCTTTTAAATCAGAATTTGGTTATCACATTGTTAAACTTATTGATAAAAAAGGAATTAAGTCTTTTGAAGAACTTGAACCTGAATTAAAAAACAAAATCAAGCGCGACTCAAGGTCTAAAGTTATAAATGATAAGCGTATACAAGCATTATATGCTAAATATAACGTATCAACGACTTTACCAAATCTAGAACCAATTGAAGCTATTTTAAATGATAGTTACTTTAAAAGCAGTTGGGTTATTCCAGATCATTTTAAAAACGAAACGGTTTTAGTAAGCATTAAAGATAAGCCATTAACATACATGGATTTTGCTAAGTTTTTGGCAAAAAGCCAACGTCAACGTCAGTCAAAAATAGATGTAAGCCAATTAGTTAAAAACAACTACAAAGTGTTTTTAGAAAGTCATTTAAAAGCTTATCAAGAAGAAAACTTAGAAAATGAAAATGAGGAATACGCTCATATTTTAGGCGAATATAGAGACGGTTTATTGTTATTTGACCTTATGGAAACACAAATTTGGAATGTTTCAAAACAGGATTCGGTTGGATTGCAATCCTTTTACAATGCACATAAAGACAATTATTTTTATGATGTAAGAGTAGATGCAATTGTAGCATCTTCAGCAGAGAAAAGTATAATCAAAAAAACAGCAAAACTATTAAGTAAAAGTATGACTGTAGATCAGATTAAACAACAATTAAATTCTGATTCAAAAATCAACGTTAGTTTTATTACTGATACATTAAATATAAATCATCAGGCTTTACCAAAAGGGTTAGATATAAAGACTGGAGTTTCAAAAGTATTTAAACATAATGATGCTTATAGTGTTGTTCAAATTATAAGTGTATTACCAAAAACAGCCAAAACTTTTGAAGAGTCAAAAGGTAATGTTATTGCAGATTATCAAGCTAAAATTGAAAAAGAATGGTTAGAAAAATTAGCTAAAAAATACACAGTAAAAATTAATCAAGACGCTTTAAAACAAGTCAAAGAAGAACTTAAATAATTTTGAAAAAAATAATCTACATAGTATTATTAGTTAGTGTTTTATGGTCTTGTGACTATTTTAAACCAGTACAGCAAGATGAAGCAATTGCTAGAGTAGAGGATGCGTTTTTATATCATAAAGATTTAAAAAAGGTATTGCCTGAAAATTTGAACGCATCTGATAGTACCATTTTTGCTAATAATTTTATTAATAAATGGGCAACACAGCAATTACTTGTTCAAAATGCTCAAGTCAACTTAACAGATTCTAAATTAGAAAAATTTGATAGGCTAGTCCAACAATATAAAAGCGATTTATATAGTAAAGCATATTTAGAAGCTTTAGTGTCTAAAAACATAGATACAACAGTTTCAAATCAAGAAGCAACAATATATTATGATACTAATAAAGAGGCTTTTAAATTAAACGAAGACTTAATAAAATTTAGATATATTAATGTTGATGCTAATAGGTTAGATCTTGATGATGTTAAAACTAAGTTTAAGCGTTTTAATGTAGAGGATAAAAAGGAATTAGATTCTATATCCATCCAATTTAAAACGTATTCATTAAAAGATTCAGTTTGGATTAGAGTAGACCAAGTTATAAATAAAATTGCAGCAGTACAACCTGAAAATCGAAATGAATTGTTAAAAAAATCTAATTTTATACAACTCAAAGATTCATTAGGATTATATTTGATGCAAATAAATGATGTGTTGTTACGAAACGAAACAGCTCCATTAGAGTACGTAAGACCAACCATTAACCAAATCGTTATTAATAAACGAAAACTGGAATTGATTAAACAATTAGAAAAGGACATTACTAAAGATGCCATTAAAAACAAACAATTTGAAATTTACAATTAAATCTAAAACGTTAACAGCTTTTACGTTTTTATTATTAGCAAGTTTTACTGCTTCTGCCCAAGAGATTATTGAAGAGACAGCTCCAGAAAAAACTATAGATTCTACTTTAACAACAGGAGCAACTAAAGTTGATGGTGTAGCTGCAGTAGTTGGAGATTACATTGTTTTAGATAGTGATGTAGATAAAATGATTTTACAATTAAAGGCACAAGGCGCATCCTTACAAGGTGTAACACGTTGCCAGTTATTTGGTAAATTATTAGAAGACAAATTATATGCACACCATGCCATACAAGATAGTATTGTAGTTAGTGATGCAGAAATAAAATCATACGTTGACCAACAAGTAGAGCAGTTTTTACAACAAACTAATGGTAATATGGATGAATTACTTAAATTCTACAACAAAGAAGACGAAGCTAGTTTCAGAGAAGAAATGTTTGAAATTAACAAGAGTAACAAGTTAGCTTCAGAAATGAAGAAAAAAATTGTAGACGAAGTAGAAGTAACTCCAGAAGAAGTAAGACAGTTTTTTAATGACATTCCAAAAGCAGAAAGACCAAGATTTGGAACAGAACTTAAAGTAGCACAAATTGTAATTGAGCCTAAAGTTAGCGAAACTGAGAAGCAACGTGTTATTGATAGATTAAAAGAATTTAAAAGAGAAGTTGAAGAAGACGGAAAAAGTTTTAGATCAAGAGCAGCCTTTTATTCTGATGATCCAGGATCAAAAAGATCAGGAGGAAAATTACCTCCAATGGTACGTTCTACACCAAGAATGGTAAAAGAATTTAGAGATGTTGCATTCTCATTACAAGAAGGTGAAATTTCAGAACCTTTTGCAACAGACTTTGGGTATCATATTATATACCTTGAAAAAATTAGAGGTCAAGAATATGATGTAAGTCACATTTTATTAGTTCCAGAAATCTCTGACGAAGAAGTGTTAGAAGCGAAAGAAAAGATTGAAAAAATTAAAACAGAAATAGCTAATGGTGATTATACTTTTGCCGAAGCAGCTTTAGAGTTTAGTGATGAAAAAGAAACTAAATTTCAAGGCGGTCAATTAATTAACCCTCAAACTCAGGATTATAATTTCGAATTAACAAAAATGGATCCTGAATTATATGGTCAATTACAAGATCTAGAAAATAATACAATAAGTGAAGTCTTGACTGATACAGACAGACAAGGAAACATTAAGTTTAAGTTAGTAACAGTTACAGATAGAATTGACGAGCATGATGCAGATTACGCACGTGATTATTTAAAAATTAAAGAACTAGCTTTAAACGAAAAGCAATACGACGCTATTGGTAAGTGGCAAAACGAGAAAATTAACGATACTTATATTAAAATTAGCGAGTCTCACAGAGATTGTGACTTTTCAAGTAACTGGTTAAAAAACTAATAAAACATATGTCAGACGTTGCAGCAGTAAAATCTCTAGTAACTAAATACAATTCATTAAGACAAGAAGTTGCCAAAGTAATAATTGGTCAAGACGATGTTGTAAATCAGATTTTAATTTCTATTTTTTCTGGTGGTCACGCGTTGTTAATTGGTGTTCCAGGTTTAGCCAAAACACTAATGGTTAATACAATTTCTCAAGCTTTAGGATTGGATTTTAAACGCATACAGTTTACTCCAGATTTAATGCCAAGTGACATTTTAGGAAGTGAAATCCTTGACGAAAACAGACAATTTAAATTTATAAAAGGACCTATTTTTGCTAATATTATTTTAGCAGATGAGATTAACCGTACACCTCCAAAAACTCAAGCTGCTTTATTAGAAGCAATGCAAGAGCGTGCAGTTACAGTGTCAGGTCATCATTATAAATTAGATTTACCTTATTTTGTATTAGCAACCCAAAACCCAATTGAGCAGGAAGGGACATATCCACTTCCAGAAGCACAATTAGACCGTTTTATGTTTGCTATAAATTTAGATTATCCAACATTTCAGGAAGAAGTAGATGTCGTTAAAGCTACCACATCAGACCATAAACCTAAAGTTAATGCATTATTTACAGCTAAAGAAATAACAGATTTTCAGCAGTTAATAAGACGTATTCCTGTAGCGGATAATGTCATAGAATATGCAGTAACTATGGTTGGTAAAACAAGACCACATAGTGATGCTGCTTCAGATTTAGTAAAGCAATATGTAGATTGGGGAGCAGGACCAAGAGCTTCTCAAAATTTAATATTAGCAGCAAAAACTCATGCAGCCGTAAATGGTAAGTTTTCTCCAGATATAGAAAACGTTCAAGCTGTAGCAACAAGTATTTTACGTCACAGAATGATTAAAAATTATAAAGCAGAAGCTGAAGGAGTCACTATAGAGCAGATTATAAAAAGTCTATTTTAAGATGAAGCTAAAACAATTATTAGTGCCTTTTCTTATTTTGTTATTAGGTATTGGATTAACAATTGTAGGCGCATTATTTAAAATACAACATTGGCCAAACGGAAGCTTGCTATTAACTCTAGGTACTTTTATAGAGTTTTGTGCTATATTTTATGGCATTATTAAATTAGTGAAAATAGCAAGACAAAAATAATTAAATCTAATTTTTGAAACCAATAACAACTTACAAGCAACGAGTATTTGGTTTAGATGTAGTTAGAGCAATCGCTATTTTACTTATACTTTGCTCGCATTCTACTATTTTATTATTTCCAGAATCACCTTCAACAATTGTTAAAACCATTCAGTTTTTTGGAACAATAGGTGTAGATATATTTTTTGTACTTAGTGGATTTTTAATTGGTACTATATTAATAAGACACATACAAAACCAACAAACTAGTCTTAAGCAATTTATTAGTTTTTGGATACATCGCTGGCTTAGAACACTACCAAACTATTATTTGGTTTTAATTATCAATATTGGTTTATTGTATATTTTTAATAGCGAAATACCTAAACAGCTTTATAAGTTCTTTTTCTTTCTTCAAAATTTCAGCTCACAGCAACCTGATTTTTTTACCGAATCTTGGAGCTTAACAATAGAAGAGTTTGCATATATTATTGGTCCTGTAATATTATTAGCCTTGAGCTTATTTTTTAAAAAAATTAATAAATGGAGTTTTTTAATAATGACTTGTTTAGTAATTATGTGTATTACAGTACACAGATATATTTTTGATGTCCATTTAACTACTATTCCAGAACATCTTTCATGGAGTAAAATATTACGTAAAGTAGTCATTTATAGAATTGATAGTATTTATTATGGTTTTTTAGGAGCTTTTTTTGCTTATTACTATTCAAAATTATGGAAGCAACTTAAGTGGCTAAGTTTTGGTTTTGGGTTAAGTTTATTTATAATTGTTCACTTAAATATTTTTCTAAATCAATTAAACCCAGATGCTTTCTCCTCCTTTTTTAATATTTATTATTTACCCTTAGTATCCATAAGTATTTTGTTGACGTTTCCTGTGTTTTCAAATTGGAAAAAGCATATAATGTTAACACCTCTAATAAATAAAATTAGCTTGTGGTCTTATTCAATTTATTTAATCAATTATTCAATTGTTTTGCTAACTATAAGACAATTTGTAAATATCGATCAAGTCAGTTTAATTGCTAAATTTTCAATTTTAGTGTTGTATTGGATCTTAACATTTGCTTTTTCTTATCTATTATTTACTTTTTTTGAATATCCACTGATAAAATTTAGAGACTCTATAAATAACAAGTTTTTAAAATAAACGTAATTTTTAGTTAATAAATTTAGATAATGATTTTTTTGAGGTATCAAAAATATGGAATTATTAAAATTTAGGATATTATTTCATCAAATTTGTCAATACTTCAATTTTATAATTAGCTTTCAAAATACCTTAAAATTTTCGTAATTTTGCTAGACTTGAATTGTATGTAATTTTCTAGTTTACGTAAGGTTTAAGTTTGATTTAAGTGTATACTTACAACATTTTTTTCAGTAATAAATTTAAAAGAATTCTATTTTAAACTATATGAACATTTATAAAGATTACCTAAAAGAGATCGAAGACAGAAAAGTACTAGGTCTTCATCCTAAGCCAATCGATGGTGCAGATTTATTAAGCGCAATTATTGAGCAAATTAAAGACACAAATAACGAATATAGAGAGCAGTCTCTAAATTTCTTTATTTATAACGTTTTACCTGGTACCACAAGTGCTGCAGTTGTTAAAGCTAAGTTTTTAAAAGAGATTATTTTAGGTGAATCTAGTGTTCCAGAAATTTCAACCGAATTTGCTTTTGAGCAATTATCACACATGAAAGGTGGACCTTCTGTTAAAGCATTATTAGATTTAGCTTTAGGTACTGATGAAGCAATAGCAAATCAGGCTGCAAAAGTGTTAAAAACGCAAGTGTTTTTATACGAGGCAGATACAGATCGTTTAGAAGAGGCTTACAATAACGGAAGCGCTATCGCTAAAGGTATTATTGAAAGTTATGCGCAAGCAGAATTTTTCACCAAACTTCCAGAAATAGACGAAGAAATTGAAGTAGTAACATACATCGCAGGTGTTGGTGATATATCTACAGATTTATTATCTCCAGGTGGTGATGCACACTCACGTTCAGACAGAGAATTACATGGTCAATGTATGTTTGAGCATAACAAAGACATGCAAAACGAATTATTAGCTTTAAAGGAACAACATCCTGATAAGCGCGTGATGCTAATTGCAGAAAAAGGAACCATGGGAGTTGGATCTTCAAGAATGTCTGGTGTTAACAACGTAGCATTATGGACAGGTATTTCTTCAAGTCCTTATGTACCGTTTATTAATATCGCTCCAGTAATTGCTGGTACTAATGGTATTGCTCCAATCTTCTTAACTACAGTTGGAGTAACTGGAGGTATAGGTTTAGACCTTAAAAACTGGGTGAAACAAAAAGATGCAGACGGTAATACTATTGTAGATGAAGATGGTGAACCTATCTTAAAAGAAGAGTATTCGGTTGCAACAGGAACAGTACTTACAATTAATACAAAAGAGAAAAAATTATATAACGGAAAAACAGAATTAAAAGATGTTTCTGCAGCATTTACTCCACAAAAAATGGAGTTTATGAAAGCTGGTGGATCTTATGCTGTTGTTTTCGGTAAAAAATTACAAACATTTGCTGCTAAAGTATTAGGTATCGAAGTACCTCAAGTATATGCTGCTTCAAAAGAAGTGTCTATAGAAGGTCAAGGTTTAACAGCAGTAGAGAAAATTTTCAATAAAAATGCAGTAGGTACATCAGGAGCAACATTACACGCAGGATCTTACGTTCGTGCAGAAGTAAACATTGTTGGTTCTCAAGATACTACAGGTTTAATGACTTCTCAAGAATTAGAGATGATGGCTGCTACAGTGATCTCTCCAATTGTAGATGGTGCTTACCAATCTGGTTGTCATACAGCTTCAGTTTGGGATGATAAATCTAAAGCTAATATTCCAAGGTTAATGAGTTTCATGAACGACTTCGGTTTAATTACTGGTCGTGATCCAAAAGGGAAATATTTCCCTATGACAGATGTTATTCATAAAGTACTTAACGATATTACTGTTGGAGATTGGGACATCATTATTGGTGGAGATTCGCACACACGTATGTCTAAAGGTGTTGCTTTTGGAGCAGATTCTGGTACAGTAGCCTTAGCATTAGCAACAGGTGAGGCGTCAATGCCAATTCCAGAGTCAGTTAAAGTTACCTTTAAAGGACAAATGAAATCTTACATGGATTTCCGTGATGTAGTACACGCAACACAACAACAAATGTTAAAGCAATTTGGAGGTGAAAACGTATTCCAAGGTCGTGTAATCGAAGTGCATATTGGTACCTTAACTGCAGATGAAGCTTTTACATTTACAGATTGGACTGCCGAGATGAAAGCTAAAGCATCTATCTGTATTTCAGAAGACGATACTTTAATCGAGTCATTAGAAATTGCAAAAGGACGTATCCAAATCATGATTGATAAAGGTATGGATAATGAGAAACAAGTACTAAAAGGACTTGTGGAGAAAGCAGAAACGAGAATTACAGAGCTTAAAACTGGTATTAAGCCATCGTTAAGACCAGATGCAGATGCTAAATATCATGCAGAAGTTATTATTGATTTAGATGAAATTGCTGAACCAATGATTGCAGATCCAGATGTAAATAACGAAGATGTTTCAAAACGTTATACACACGATAACATTAGACCATTATCATATTACGGAGGAACTAAAAAAGTAGATTTAGGTTTCGTAGGATCTTGTATGGTTCACAAAGGTGACATGAAAATTTTAGCGCAAATGCTTAAAAATGTTGAAGCGCAAAATGGTAAAGTAGAATTTAAAGCACCTTTAGTAGTTGCACCTCCAACATATAATATTGTAGACGAACTAAAAGAAGAAGGTGATTGGGATGTATTAGTAAAATACTCAGGATTCGAGTTTGACGATAGTGCTCCAAAAGGATTAGCACGTACTAAATATGAAAACATGTTGTATTTAGAGCGTCCAGGATGTAACCTTTGTATGGGGAATCAAGAAAAAGCAGAACCAGGAGATACTGTTATGGCAACATCTACACGTTTATTCCAAGGAAGAGTTGTAAAAGATACTGGCGAGAAAAAAGGAGAGTCATTATTATCATCAACACCAGTTGTGGTATTATCTACAATTTTAGGAAGAACTCCAACTATGGCAGAATATGAAGCAGCAGTAGATGGTATTGTTTTAACCAAATTCAAACCTTCAACAAAGCAATTAGTTAGATAATCAACAAGATATCTTTATAATATTTTAAAAAGTCCGAGTGTTGAACTCGGGCTTTTTTTGTGTTTAATAGCTTCGATTAATTTTTATAATTTGGGCGTTACCACAAGGGTCGGGCTTTTCGTTCCCAATCTTTTTTTAATAAGGTTTATAGCAATAAGTAGTATCAATATTTATCTACTTCAAGTTTTATTAAGCATCATAAGTGTTAAAAAAGGATTTCCACTGCAATCCCTAACGCGATGCAAAACAAACAGTTAGCATTTTGGTAATAGTCAAAACACGTTAAAACACTTTCATAATCATACTATAATTTGTATATTAGGATACTAATAATCACAACTAAATAAACAAAAAAAAGAACTTATGGCATTTGATATTGATATGATAAAAAAGGTGTATAGCCAAATAGCAGAACGTGTAGACAAAGCACGTGATGTTGTTGGAAAACCTTTAACGCTTTCTGAGAAAATTTTATATTCTCACCTTTGGGATGGTAAAACGGACAAAGCCTTTACAAGAGGTAAAGATTATGTAGATTTTGCACCTGACCGTATTGCATGTCAAGATGCAACCGCACAAATGGCATTATTGCAATTTATGCAAGCAGGAAAAGATAATGTTGCAGTACCAACTACTGTACATTGCGATCACTTAATTCAAGCCAAAGAAGGAGCTACAAAAGATTTAAAACACGCAAATAGTGTAAGTAGTGAAGTTTTTGATTTTCTAGAATCAGTATCTAATAAATACGGAATTGGATTCTGGAAACCAGGAGCAGGTATTATTCACCAAGTAGTATTAGAAAATTACGCATTTCCAGGAGGAATGATGATTGGTACAGATTCTCATACAGTTAATGCTGGTGGATTAGGTATGGTTGCCATCGGAGTTGGAGGTGCAGATGCTGTAGATGTAATGGCTGGAATGGCTTGGGAATTAAAATTCCCCAAATTAATTGGTGTTAGATTAACAGGTAAATTATCTGGATGGACAGCTCCTAAAGATGTCATATTAAAAGTAGCAGGAATTGTATCAGCTAAAGGAGGTACAGGCGCGATTGTTGAATATTTTGGTGAAGGTGCCAAAGCTATGTCATGTACAGGTAAAGGTACTATTTGTAACATGGGAGCAGAAATTGGTGCAACGACATCAACTTTTGGTTACGATGAGTCTATGGAACGTTATTTACGTGCCACAGACAGAGCAGATGTTGCAGATGCTGCAAATCAAGTGAAAGAGTATTTAACTGCAGATGATGAAGTATATGCTAATCCAGAACAGTATTTTGATCAAGTTATAGATATCAATTTATCAGAGTTAGGGCCATTATTAAACGGACCTTTTACTCCAGATTTATCAACTCCAGTTGGTGATAAAATGACTGAGATGGCAACTACTAATAAGTGGCCATTACAAGTAGAATGGGGACTTATTGGTTCCTGTACTAACTCATCTTACGAAGATTTATCGCGTGCATCATCAATAGCGCAACAAGCAATTGATAAAGGTTTAAAAATGAAAGCTGATTTAGGGATTAATCCTGGATCTGAACAAGTTAGATATACAGCAGACAGAGATGGTATTTTAGGGATTTTCGAAAAATTAGATGCTAAAATATTTACAAATGCTTGTGGACCATGTATTGGACAATGGGCAAGATATAGCGATCCAAAAAATGCACCTAAAAATAGTATTGTACACTCTTTTAATAGAAATTTTGCAAAGCGTGCAGATGGTAACCCAAATACACATGCTTTTGTAGCTTCGCCAGAGATTACAGCAGCTATTGCAATTTCTGGACGTTTGGACTTTAATCCTTTAACGGATAAGTTAATTAATGAAGAAGGTCAAGAAGTTATGTTTGATGAGCCAACAGGATGGGAGTTACCACCTAAAGGTTTTGAAGTTAAGGATAATGGGTATTTAGCTCCTGATCCAGATGGAAGTGGAGTTGTTGTAAAAGTGGCTTCAGACTCAGAAAGACTTCAATTATTAACTCCTTTCACTCCAATTGGTAATGATATTTCTGGCGCTAAATTATTAATTAAGGCTTTTGGTAAATGTACTACAGATCATATTAGTATGGCTGGACCTTGGTTGCGTTTTAGAGGACATTTAGATAATATTTCTAATAATTGCTTAATTGGTGCGGTAAATGCCTTCGGTAAGAAAACCAACTTTGTAAAAAATCAATTAACTGGTGAGTTTGCAGGTGTGCCAGATACAGCTAGAGCATATAAAGCAGCTGGAGTTAAAACTATAGTTGTTGGAGACCATAACTATGGAGAAGGATCTTCTCGTGAGCATGCAGCAATGGAGCCAAGACATCTTGGTGTTGTAGCTGTAATTGTTAAATCTTTTGCTCGTATCCACGAAACCAATCTTAAAAAACAAGGAATGTTAGGTTTAACTTTTGCTAACGAAGCAGATTATGACTTAATTCAAGAAGATGATACATTCAATTTCTTAGATTTAAATGAATTTGCACCTAATAAACCATTAACTATTGAAGTGGTTCATGCAGACGGAAATAAGGACAATATCATCGTAAATCATACATACAATGAAGCGCAAATCGCTTGGTATAACGAGGGAAGTGCTCTTAATTTAATTAAGAAAGAAAACAATGCATAATACTTAGTAAAAAGTGTTTATTATTAAAGCTCCTGAATCTTTCAGGAGTTTTTTTGATATTTATGTAAGGTTTTAAATTAAGTGTCGACTTTTTAGTAAAAAAAATTGTTCAATTAATTAAAACCAAAAATTATGATTAGAAAAATGTATTTAGCTGTAATGGCTTTAGGATTATTAACGTTATCATGTAACAATGACGACGATGCAGCAGTAACTACAGCTGTTACAACACCAGATGCCAAAACAATTACTGGTGGACCATTTACTTTTATTGCAGGAGATGGTATTGCTGATATGGTAACAGGTATTGAAACAGATCCAACAGCAGTCGGTACAAACAGAACTTTTGTGATTACAGATGAAGCAGGAACTATTTTAGGTTTGCCAGGAACCATAGAAGATTTAGAAGGTGTAGATTTTGATGGAGCAGGTGTAGGAACTTGCTTAATTTGGTATTTACGTTATGAAGACGGTCTAGAAGGTGCTGAAGTTAACATGAATGCAAATAATTTAGCAGGTAGTTTTGATTTGTCAAACTCTATCTCAGTATTTAGAAATGCACAAGTCGATGGAGGTATTATAGACGGTGAAGATTTTTCTTTTTGTATTGACGATACAAGTGATATGGTTTCAGGATTATCATTATCAGGGAATATAGGAACTAATAGTACATATGTAATTACTGATGATGCTGGTAATATTTTAGGATTACCTCCTACTTTAGAAGCAGTACAAGGTGTAGATTTTAATGGAGCTGGAGCTGGTGTTTGCTTAATTTGGCATTTATCTTATGAAGATGGTCTTGTTGGAGCAGAGGTTGATCAAAATACAGACGACTTAGTAGGTACTTTTGATTTGTCAAACCCAATTACAGTATACAGAAATCAAACAATTGCAGGTACAATTACTGGTGGACCATTTGATTTTACTGTTGATGGCATGCCTGATATGGTTAGTGGTATTACTTTAGATGGAACTGCTACTGGTACAAATTCTACTTGGGTAATTACAGATGCTAATGGTAATATTTTAGGATTACCTCCAACTATTGCAGATTTGGAAGGTGTTGATTTTGACGGAGCAGGTGTTGGTGTTTGTTTGATTTGGTATTTACGCTATGAAGATGGACTTGAAGGAGCTGCAATGGGAGAAAATGCTAATAATTTAGAAGGGTGTTTCTCACTTTCTAATTCTATAACAGTAAACAGAAACTAAAGAAAAAATATTTTTTATATTTAAGCCTCTTTTTATTATTAAAAAAGAGGCTTTTTATTCTTATGACTAAACCTAAATTTTCATTTAAAAATATATTATTTGTCGCTTTAATAGTACTAATGATAATACCTACAACAAGACAATTTATACAAGTTCAAGTACATAAAGGTTTAGCTCTATTTTCGCCAAGTATTGAAAAACCAAACAAAAGAAAAATAATAACTAACTACAATTGGCAATTACAAAATAGTACTGGTCAGCCTTATAATTTCCGTCAAGCGGAAAACAAAATCGTATTAGTTAGCTTTTGGGCAACTTGGTGTCCTCCTTGTATAGCAGAATTACCAAGCATGCAGCAGTTGTATGAAACCTATAAGGATAAAATAGAGTTTGTTTTCATTTCAAATGAAAAGACTGAGATTATCAATGCATTCATGACAAAAAATAACTACACATTTAAAGCTTATACACCTTTAGAAAAATCTACAATTAATACTTTTGAAATAAATAGTATCCCCAGAACTTTTTTAATTAATCAAAAAGGTGAAGTTATAATAGACAAAAATGGAGCTGCTAATTGGTATAGTGAAACGGTCACTAAAACTATTAATGACTTATTAGAATTATAAAGTTTTAAAAAAGGCTTTTATAAAGCTAAAACTAAATAAGGACCACATAATTTTTAAATCGTCTTTAAAAGTAGAAGTTTCATCTAAAAATTTAAACATAGTTTCTGGATTATTTTTACTGTAGTATTGCTGAAAAATCCATTCGCCTTTATAGTTTTCATCTTTTAAAACTTTAAGAAATATTTTATCGTAAAATTTATATTTGCTTTTATATAATCCTGATGAAGGTATTTTGTTGTTTTTTAAATTAGAAATAATTAAGCTAACCTTATGTTCAGTGTGTTTAAACGAATACCCTGTTGATGGCTTTACCCAACCTCCAGCAGTACCAATCTTGGTTACAGATTTAGTGTTGTAACTATCAAACGGAAAGGTGGTCATTGGTATTCGTCCAGTTTCGGTTTCGATTACATTATAATTTTCAATATCTAAATATTGACTTATATATTGTTTTATGAATTTGTCATAAGTTTTTTCTTCTACTAAATTTTCAGTAAAATATGTGAATTCTACTAAAGCTTGGTTTTTAGCAGTTGGAAGCACATACATAAATGTGGTTTGGTTACCATCTTTTAAACGGTAATCCATCATAGTTAAAGTAGTGTCATCAAATACGTTATTTTCAGTATTTATAACCCAACCTTTAAAATGTTGAATGATGTAAGTATAGGACTTGTCGTTTAAATTGTAATCTTTAGTTAGTCTACTGTCAAAAACATGATTGGCTGTGTAGCTATTAGTTTTGGTAGTGATTATTGGTGTTTTTGTTTCAGAAACATCTGTAACGGTTTCAATTAAAAAGTAAAATTCTTGTTCTGCTGTATTTCAGCTTTAGCTAAATTATAAAAATCAATACCACGAATGCTTTTATATGTGTAAGGGTTTAAATCTAAATGGATTTTTTTTGCTAGTATAAATGTTAGCCTTGGTCCATTTTTTATTTACAATATTGTCCCATTTACCAGATTTTTCTTCCCAGAAACTCCAAGTTTTATCGTTTACATTTTTAGGAGAAGGATCTATTAAGGCAATAGATTTTTTATTGAAATATGAATCTTTACTTAATGCTAATGCTAATTGTAAACCAGCTAATCCATTACCAACAATTATGTAATCATAATGGTTTTTTGGCATATAAAAATATTATTTTTTAAAATATTTTAAAGGTACAAATAACATTCCGAAGCATTCTCCATCAGATTTACCTAAGTGTTTATGATGCATTTTATGTGCACGTCTCACACCTTTTGCATATCTATTATTTGCTTTACGAAATAATTTAAAACGTTGATGTATAAAGATATCATGTACTAAAAAATAAGCAGCACCATAAGCCATAATTCCTAATCCAATGGGTAGACAATACCATACACCTTCATAACTCCAAAGGTAAAAGCAGGTCATACTTACTATGGCATAAAATATAAAAAAGGCATCGTTACGCTCAAACCAACTGTCGTGATCTTTGTGGTGATGGTCTTTGTGTAAACTCCATAAAAAACCATGCATGATGTATTTGTGTGTAAACCATGCCATAAATTCCATTGCAGAGAATGTTGCTAAAAAGACTAATATCCAATAAAGGGTTTGCATTATTTTTATAATAAATTAAGTTGATATTTTACATAACTACGTGTTAGTAACTCGGCTTTTTTGTAGTTAGGTACTCTTATTCGTGTGTTTTTAATTTCTAAAGCTGGTGTTTTTTTTAGTTTTTTTAATAATTGGTTGTAATATCTATAAGCCATAAACACTCCAAATTTAGCTTCTATTGGTAATTGTTTAATACCTTTTAAGCCTTCTTCAAAATCGTGTTCGATGTCTTTAATTATAAATAGTTTGTCGTCTTCTGTAAGATTTGTTAAATCCGTATTAGGAAAATAGGTACGATCTAAAAGCTCGTGATCTGCTTTTAGGTCTCTTAAAAAGTTTACTTTTTGAAACGCTGAACCTAATGACATTGCTGTACTTTTTAATGTTTCGTATTTTTGATTGTCACCTTTAACAAATACTTTAAGGCACATTAAGCCTACAACATCTGCAGATCCATAGATATAGTCTTTGTATTCTTGATCTGTTGTATATTTAGTTTTAGATAAGTCTAGCCGCATACTTTTCATAAACGAATCTACCATATGTTTATCTATGTTGCATTTGTGGTAAGTATATTGAAAAGCATTTAAAATTGGGTTTAAGCTTATTTTATCACGCAATGCAAATTCTAAGTCGTCTTCAAAACGTTTAAAAAGCTCTTTTTTGTTATAGTCATGAAAGGTGTCTACAATTTCATCTGCAAATCTTACAAAACCGTAAATGTTGTAAATATCTTGTCTAATACTATTAGATAACATTTTTGTAGCTAATGAAAATGAAGTGCTGTAAGAGTTGGTTACCACTTTACTACAATTGTAAGATACAGTATCGAATAATGCTTTCATGTTACTTATTATGGTATTTGTTTATTAATTGAGCTACTAATTTTCCAGATATTAATGCTGGAGGAACACCTGGTCCAGGTACAGTTAGTTGACCTGTAAAGTATAAATTATCTAATTTTTTACTTTTTAATTTGGGTCTTAAAAATGCGGTTTGGAGTAGTGTATTAGCCATCCCATAAGCATTTCCTTTATATGAATTATAGTCTTTAATAAAATCGTTTACACAAAAGGACTCTTTAAAGATAATATTATTTTTGATATTTTGATTTGTTAATTTTTCAAACCTGTTTAAAATTATATTTAAATATTTAGCTCTTATTTCTTGAGTATCTTCTATTCCTGGAGCAATCGGAATTAAAAAAGCCTGTTTCACAACCCTCTGGAGCCATGCTTTTGTCTGTTACAGATGGAAAGTTAGCATAAAATAAAGGATCTTCTGGCCATTTTGGATCGTCATAAATGTCTTCTGCATGTGATTCAAAATTAGTATCAAAAAATAAATTATGATGTTGTACATTGTTTAGTTTTTTATCAAAACCAATGTAAAATAGTAGTGAGGAAGGTGCAAAGGTCTTTTTACTCCAGTATTTTTCAGAGTATTGTTTGTGTTTCTCTTCTAAAAGTGTCTCTGTATGATGGTAATCTGCACCACTTAAAACAACATCAAAGCTTAATTTGTTATTGTTAACAGTTATTGTAGAAACTGATTTATTTAAAACGTCTATTTTACTAACATTACTGTCCGTTTGAATGATTACACCAAGGCTTTTTGCTAAACTAGACATGGCTGTTACTATTTTATACATTCCGCCTTTAGGATGCCAAGTACCAAGACCAAAGTCAGCAAAATTCATGAAACTATAAAAAGAAGGTGTTTTGTTAGGTTTAGCTCCTAAAAATAAAACCGGAAACTCAAGTGTCGAGATTAATTTAGGGTTTTTAAAGTTTTTTCTAACTTCACTACTTATGGTTTTAAAAAACTGATCTACACGTATTGCTGTTTCTGGTGTAATAAGTTCTAAAGGTGAAACTCCTGGCTTCAAAACAACTTTATTAATTGCTATGTTATAATTATCTCCAGCTTTTTTAATGAATTTTTTAAGCGGAATAGAACTACCTGGTTCAATACGTTCAAATTCAGAACAGATTTTATCAAGTGTATCTCCAATTGTAATGGTTTCATCTTTAAAAAAGATTTTGTAAGCAGGAGATAATTTGTCTAATTGATAATAGTCTGAAGTTTTTTTACCAAAATCAGCAAAAAATTTATCAAATATGTCAGGCATCCAATACCAACTTGGACCTATATCAAAAGTGAAACCATCTTTTTTAAATTGTCTACAACGTCCACCAATGGTATTGTTTTTTTCAAACACAGTGACTTTGTGTCCTTGTTTAGCTAAATAGCAGGAAGCAGATAATGCTGAAAACCCAGAACCAATTATTGCAATATTTTTACTCATTAAATATTAATTTATAAGTTAAAGGTTTTCAATGACCTCTTTTGTGGATTTATATGCTTTGATTTGATTAAAATCATCATTGTTGATTAATGAAGACATTCTTCCAGAAATTACAAGAGTATTATCAGTTTTATGTAATATTTTTTCATGAAACTCTTCTAGATAATCATTTAAATTATCTTTTTCAGGTTTTACTGTAAAGCATGAAATAAATATGATTTTATCATATTGTGTATTTAAAAACTGCAAGCTATCTATTGGTACACTTTGCCCTAAATAAATTGCATGAGCACCTTTATTAATTATTGAATAATTAGCAAAAAGTAATCCTAATTCGTGTACTTCGTTATCCGGTAAAAACAATACGTAAGCTTCCGTTTGATTTGATAAGTTTGTGGCGTTAATTGCTTTTTCAGTGTTTAGTATTATTTTTTGTTTAATAAGCTCTACTATAAAATGTTCATGAGCGGGAGTAATGGTATCCGTTTGCCATAATAGTCCAATTTCATCTAATAATGGTACAAAAACTTGATTAAAAATAGTTTCGAACGAATGCTTAATAATTAAATCACTGTAAGTTCTGTAAAACAAACCTTGATCAAAATTAATCATAGCAAGTTTTAAAGCATTAATAGAATGATTGTTTTTATCGTTTTTATCAGCAATTTCTTTGACTAATTTAGGTATTTCCTCTATGTCTAATTTTGCAATTTTAGATATTTTGTAACCGTTTTTATTTAGGTAGCTAATATTTAATATCTTTTGTAAACTTGCTAAGCTGTAATATCTAATATTGGTATCTGTTCTGTTTGGTTGAAATAGATTATAGCGTTTTTCCCAAATCCTAATAGTATGGGCTTTAATCCCAGAAAGGTTTTCTAGGTCTTTAATGCTAAATTTAGATTTTATATTGTTCATTATTTTTCAAAAATAGTTAAACAAAATGGATTTGTAACTCATATTTTAAAAGATTTTGAAATAATTAACAAAAAAATTGGTGTGGAAATAATTAATGTCTTTAAATCTGGTTAAGTTTAAAGCAAAAAAAAGCTAAGCAAAATGCTTAGCTTTTTTGTGACCAGTCTGGGGCTCGAACCCAGGACCCTCTCCTTAAAAGGGAGATGCTCTACCAACTGAGCTAACTGGTCTTAAACTATTGTATTGTTAGTTTAAGTGTTTATGTCATTTACAAAGTTAATATGACTTAACTTATTAGTGACCAGTCTGGGGCTCGAACCCAGGACCCTCTCCTTAAAAGGGAGATGCTCTACCAACTGAGCTAACTGGTCATTTGTTTAAATGAGGGTGCAAATATATTACCTTTTATTAGAACAACAAGCGTAAATATGATTTTTTTTCGTTTTTTTGTTATATAATTTTCTATCGATTTAATAATCAATTTATAAGCTCAAAAATGAATTTAATTTTAGTTGGATATATGGCCTCAGGAAAGTCTACAATTGGAGTAGAAATGGCAAAAATGATGAATTATGAGTTTGTTGATTTAGACAAATTCATTGAAAAAAATGAAAATTTAACTGTTTCAGAAATTTTTAAAACAAGAGGAGAGCTACATTTTAGAAAATTAGAGCAGTCTTATTTAAAAGATTTGACATCAAAATGTAACAAAACTATTATCTCTTTAGGAGGAGGAACACCTTGTTTTTACGATACCATGATTTGGTTAAACAAACTAGATAACGTAAAGACTATTTATTTAAAAACAAGCTTAGATATTTTAACAGACAGGTTGTTTGAAGACAAGACTAGACCATTAATAGCGCATTTAAATACAAAAGTACACTTAAAAGACTTTATAGCAAAACATATTTTTGAAAGGTCGTTTTTTTACAGCCAAGCAAATATAGTAGTCAATACTACAAGGTCTATTCAGGAAACTTTAGAAAATCTTAAAAAAAGTTTAGGTTAGGTACGCTTTCCATTCTTTTCCTTCAAGTTCAACATTAACATGTTCTTTTAAGGATGTAGAAAGGGATATTCCTTTGTAATCAGCTTTTACTGGAAATTTTTTATGATTTCGGTTAACTAAAACAGCTGTTTTAAATTGTTTTAAAGGAACTTCTAGAAAATGTTTTACGCTGTATATAAGTGTAGTTCCAGAATTTAAAACATCATCAATTAAAACTACGGATTTATTAGTGTAATCTTCTGCTTTAATCGAAGTTTTTATAGGTAATCTTGGGTTTTTCTTATGAATGGATATTTTACAAAGTATAGGTTTAATATCAGAAATTTTAGAAAGTATAGTTTTAAGTTTTTTAGCTAATATGTATCCATTTACATCAATACCTGCTAAGATAATTTCAGTTTCAGTCGTATTAGCTTCATATATCTGGTATGCAATACGTCTTAATTTATTATTGATTTCCTTTGAGTCTAAAATTATGTTTTGGCCTTCCATTATTACTGTTCGTTTTCTAAATTTAAGTTATCTAAATCTCTTCTATCTTTTTTTGTTGGTCGTCCAACACCTTTTTTTCTGTAGTAATCTTTAGCTAATTTAAGCATTTCTTGTGCTTCAAAAGCTGATTTAGGTGTTTTATCAACACGATAAAGATCTACAAGTTTGGCTCCTACACGATTAGGAGGTATGTCCAAAACAGTTAATTTATAATTTACTTGGTCTTTTCTAAGTTCTATTATATCTGTAGGATAAACGTCTCTACTTGGCTTAACAACAGCATCATTTATTTTAATATGCCCTTTTTTACAGGCAGTAGTAGCAATGTTTCTTGTTTTATAATATCTGACACACCATAAATATTTATCTATACGCATATTATTTATCTAAAATTGACGTTAACGTTATTGTGCAAAATTATATTAAAATGTATCTTGCACTTCAAAAATAACAATAAATGAGATTAAGAAAATTTACTTTTGCACTTTTATCTATATTAACTCTTGCTTTTTCATGTAATTCTGATGATGATGATACTGTGGATTTTGTTGAAAGAGATAGACAGGAAGTTTATGATGAAAATATTTTAGAGATAGAAGAGTTTTTAAGTACACATACTTACAACTATGACGATTTTGATTTTGCAAACCCATATTCGTTAGCTAATGATACATTTGAAATTATTATCGATACCATAAGTGCAGCTAACAATAATTTGGATGCAGACGCTTTAATTGATAGACCTGAATTATTAAGCAAGCAAGTTGAAAGTGAAGTTGATACAGATCCAGTAGTTTATACTTTATACTACTTAAGTCTTAGAGAAGGTTTAGGGGAAGCTTTACATCCTTTAGATGCTGTAGGTGTTACTTATGAAGGCTCTTTGTTAGATGGAGAAGTTTTTGACACAAGTAGCAATGAAGGTATTGTTTTTAATTTATCAACTGTATCTTCTTCTTTTGGAATAATTACTGGTTTTAGAGACGTTTTATTAGAGTTTAAAACACGTGATGGTTACAGTGAAAATGGTGATGGTACTACTACTAATCATAATTTTGGTATGGGAGCAGCGTTTATACCTTCTGGTATAGCTTATTTTTCTTCAGGAACAACTAGTATCCCAAGTTATTACCCTTTAATCTTTAAGTTTGGATTATTAACTAGAATTGAATTAGATCATGATTTTGATGGTGTACCTTCTTATCTTGAAGATTTAGATGGTGACGGAGACGGTACTAATGATGATACAGATGGAGATGGAATAGCTAATTTGCTAGATGTCGACGATGATGAAGATGGAGTTAACACTATTAATGAAGATTTGGATGGAGATGGAGATCCAACTAATGATGATACAGATGGTGACGGAATACCAAACTATTTAGATTCAGATTCAAACGAATCTATTTAAGATTCAAACGAATCTATTTAAGATTCAAATTATTTAAAGAAATAAAAAAAGAGCCACTTTTAAAGTGGCTCTTTTTTTATTCTATTATAACATTATAGATAAACTTAATATTAATTGTTCTGGTCTAGTATCTAATCTGTTAGGGTTTATTGTAGATGTGTTATTGTCTATTAAAGTAGCTTCATTATCATTAAAACCTCTTTCATACCTTAAATCTATTCCAATTTTATCTAAACTAAAACCAATACCAAAGTTTAATCCTACCGAAAAATCATCTTCAATAGTATTTATCGTTGCATTTTCAAAGTCACTATCTATTATATATTGTAAAGAAGGACCAGCAAAGACACTTATTGGTCCTAATACTTTAAAACCAACTAATAAAGGTGCATCTAGTTTTTTAAATTCAAATGCTCCAGCATCATAGTCACTTTTTGTTGCAGTATAAACTAATTCTGGTCTAAAATATAATTTTGTACCTATTTTACCAAACACACCTACATGATAGCCTATGTTTCGATTTGGAGTTTGATAATTATTATTTATTGACTCGAAGTAATTACCATTTCCATTATAGTTTAGGCCTCCTTTTATACCAATACCACTTTCTGTTTGAGCTAAAATAAATGTTGAAAATAATAGCGTTGCAATTGATGTTAAAATTAATTTTTTACTCACATTCATTCTATTTAGGGTAAAGTATTCGTGAAATTCTTTTAAAATTTTCATAATTGTTGTTTTTTGATGAACACATATTATAACGAAAATTATGCCAAATTGTTTTAATTGTTGTTTAACAGTGTGTTATGTGAATAAAAAAAGCGTTTAAAACAAAAATGTTTTAAACGCTTTATATATGTTGATTATAGTTTTGTTACTTTCGTTTTATAACTTTTTCACAAGCAGTAACAATTGCATCTGCATTTAAACCATATTTTTCCATCAATTGTGCTGGAGTACCTGATTCTCCAAAAGTATCATTTGTAGCAATAAACTCTTGAGGTGTTGGTTGGTGCTGAGATAAGACTCTAGCAATACTTTCTCCTAAACCACCTAATTTATTATGTTCTTCAGCAGTAACAATACATTTAGTCTTTTTAACAGATTCAATGATAGCATTAGCATCTAAAGGTTTAATAGTATGTATATTGATTACTTCGGCAGATATACCTTTTTCATTTAAAACCTTAACAGCTTCTAAAGCTTCCCATACTAAATGACCAGTTGCTACAATAGTAACATCGCTACCATCTTGTAAATGTAAAGCTTTACCAATTTCAAAAGTTTGATCGTCTGGTGTGAAATTAGCAACTTTTGGACGTCCAAAACGTAAGTATACAGGACCTTTATGTTCAGCAATAGCAATTGTAGCAGCTTTAGTTTGATTATAATCACATGGATTAATTACAGTCATACCTGGTAACATCTTCATTAAACCAATGTCTTCAAGTATTTGGTGTGTAGCACCATCTTCACCTAAAGTTAAACCTGCGTGAGAAGCACAGATTTTTACGTTTTTATCAGAATAAGCAATACTTTGTCTTATTTGGTCATAAACACGACCTGTTGAAAAGTTAGCAAAAGTACCAGTAAAAGGTATTTTTCCTCCAATTGTTAATCCTGCTGCAATACCCATCATGTTAGCTTCAGCAATACCTATTTGGAAAAAGCGTTCTGGATTTTCTTCTATAAATTGGTTCATTTTTAAAGATCCAATTAAATCTGCGCAAAGTGCAACAACATTAGGATTTGTTCTCCCTAATTCTGTTAACCCATCACCAAAACCTGATCTTGTATCTTTACTTCCTGTGTTTGTATATGTTTTCATTTTGTCTAAATTCAAGTGTATTAATAGTCTCCTAAAGTTTCAGGGTTTTGTTCTAATCCAATAGCAAGTTGCTCGTCATTTGGAGCTTTACCATGCCATGCGTGAGTATGCATCATAAAGTCAATACCGTTACCCATTATAGTTTTTAGTAATACACAAACTGGCTTACCTTTTCCTGTTAAGCTTTTTGCTTCTGCCATACCTTTTAATATAGCTTCTATATTGTTACCTTTTTCAATTTCTACTACAGTCCAACCAAATGCTTCAAATTTTGCTTTAAAGCTTCCCATTGGTAAAACGGTATCTGTAGATCCATCAATTTGTTGACCATTAAGATCTATAGTAGCAATAATATTATCTACTTTTTTACCAGAAGCATACATTATAGCTTCCCAGTTTTGACCTTCTTGCATTTCACCATCACCATGTAAGCTATACACTAAATGATTATCACCATTTAATTTTTTTGCTTGTGCAGCACCTAAAGCAACACTTAGTCCTTGACCTAAAGATCCTGAAGCAATTCTTATACCAGGTAAATCTTCATGAGTTGTTGGGTGACCTTGTAGTCTACTGTTTATTAATCTAAAAGTATTTAACTCTTCTATCGGAAAATATTCAGATCTTGCTAAAACACTATAATAGACAGGAGAGATGTGACCATTGGATAGGAAAAAAAGGTCTTCATTGATTCCATCCATTTCAAATCCTTCTTTTCTGTCCATTATATCTTTGTATAATGCTACAAAAAATTCGGCACAACCTAATGAGCCTCCTGGATGTCCAGAATTTACTTTGTGCACCATACGTATAATGTCTCTACGTACTTGTGTTGTTAAATCTTCTAATTGTTGTATGCTTGCCATGACTTATGGGTTAATTATTTTTGTCAAAATTAGTTTTTTAATATTCCCTTACAAAAGTAGAGGTATTACAGTTATTAACGAAATGTACTGATTTCTTAACAATTGAATCTATTTGAGTTAACTATTAACAATATTTTTAAATTTAGCAACTATTTAATACCCTTTGAGTTTTTCTTATTTATATTTGCTAGCTGAAGATTTAACAGATACAATGACTTTCGATTTAAAAGCAAAAGACACACAAAGTAATGCAAGAGCAGGAGTAATGACAACAGATCATGGCGAGATAGAGACACCTATTTTTATGCCTGTTGGAACTGTTGGATCTGTAAAAGGTGTGCACCAAAGAGAACTTAAAAATGATATAAACCCTGATATCATATTAGGTAATACTTACCATTTATATTTAAAACCTCAGATTGACATTTTAGAAAAGGCTGGTGGATTACACAAATTTATGAATTGGGATCGTAATATTCTTACTGATTCTGGTGGTTATCAAGTGTACTCTTTATCAGGAAATAATAAAATTAAAGAAGAAGGTGTTAAGTTTAAATCTCATATAGACGGAAGTTATCACACCTTTACGCCAGAGAATGTTATGGAAATCCAACGTAGTATTGGAGCAGATATCATTATGGCTTTTGATGAGTGTACACCTTATCCATGTGATTATAATTACGCAAGACGATCTATGCACATGACACATCGTTGGTTGGAGCGTTGCTTAACACATTTAGATAAAACACCATTAAAATATGATTATTCTCAGTCATTTTTTCCAATAGTACAGGGTAGTACTTACAAGGATTTACGTAAACAATCAGCTGAGTATATTGCTGGTGTTGGAGCAGAAGGTAATGCCATTGGAGGTCTATCTGTGGGTGAACCTGCAGAAGAAATGTATGCTATGACAGAAGTCGTAACAGATATACTACCTTGGGATAAACCTCGTTATTTAATGGGTGTAGGAACTCCAATAAATATCTTAGAAAATATTGCATTAGGTGTAGATATGTTTGATTGTGTTATGCCAACCCGAAATGCAAGAAATGGTATGCTTTTTACAGCCTATGGCTCTATAAATATCAAAAACTTGAAATGGAGAGATGATTTTTCTCCAATTGATGAAATGGGTATAACTTTTGTAGACACAGAATATAGCAAGGCTTACTTAAGACATTTATTTAATGTTAATGAATTATTAGCAAAACAAATTGCTACAATACACAATTTAGGTTTTTATCTTTGGTTAACAAGAGAAGCAAGAAAACATATTATAGCTGGAGATTTTAAAGTATGGAAAGATAAAATGGTTAAACAAATGAATAATCGTCTGTAGGTGAAAATTTTAGACTGGTATATATTAAAACGCTATTTATTGACTTTTGCGGTCATGTTATTGCTATTCATTCCTATTGGAATTACTGTGCATTTAGCTGAAAAGATTGGGAAAATTTTAGAAAACAATGTGCCTCTAATAGAGGTCTTACAGTATTTACTAGATTTTACAATTTATTTTGCACATTTATTATTTCCGTTGTTTTTGTTTTTATCAGTCATTTGGTTTACTTCAAAATTAGCTAATAATACAGAAATTGTTGCTTTTTTAAGTTCAGGAGTATCATTTACACGTTTTTTAAGACCCTATCTAATTGGAGCAACATTAGTAGCCATCCTATCTATTGTATTAGGATTATATTTAGCACCTAATGCTAGTAAAGGTTTTAATGATTTTAAATATAAATATTTATCTGGTCGTAAGGCATCAAATAATACCAATGTATTAAAACAGATTAATGATAATGATATTATCTATGTGACTAGTTTTAATGCTAAAAATAAAACGGGGACTAATTTTACTCTGGAGCATTTTGAAAAGGGGAAAATGACTTATAAGATAAGTGCTTCTAACATCAGATATATAGAAGAAGAATCAGTTTTTAGATTACGAAATTATTTTAAAAGAAAGGTTGGTCAAAATAATGATCTTTTTGAAATTGAAAGAAGAAAGGATACAACATTTTCATTTGATTTAGAAGATTTAACTCCAGAGGATTATATTGCAGAAACACTTAAGTACAACGAGTTAGTTAATTTTATAGAGCGTGAAGAAAAAAGAGGCTCTAAATTTATTGGACGTTATAAGTTAGCTATGTACCAAAAATGGAGTTTACCAGTTTCTGTTTTTATTTTAACGATAATAGCGGTTTCAGTATCGTCTATAAAACGTAGAGGAGGTATGGGTGTAAATCTAGCTTTTGGTATCTGTATAGCTATGATTTTTGTGTTTTTTGATAAAATTTTTGGTACACTTGCCTCACAATCAAATTTTTCACCTTTATTAGCGGTTTGGTTTCCTAATATAATTTTCGGAATTTTAGCTCTAATATTGTTGCGTAATGCAAAACGATAAATTAAAAAACTACTTACACTTACATCTTTTAGTATTTATTGCTGGATTTACAGCTATTATAGGTAAATTAATTACTATCAATGCTGTTAGTTTAGTTTGGTATAGGATGCTAATGGCTACTGTTTTAATGTTTTTTTATATTAAAATAGCCAAAATTAATATAGGCATTACTAAAAAAGCTTTAGTCAAATTATCCATTGCTGGTATAATTATAGCTTTGCATTGGATTACTTTTTTTGGTTCTATTCAAGTGTCTAATGCTTCAATTGCATTAGCTATGTTTTCTACAGGTGCTTTTTTTGCTTCATTTATAGAGCCAATTATATATAAAAGAAAGATAATTAAATATGAAATTGTTTTTGGTCTAATTGTTATTGTGGGAATTTATTTGATAGTACGTAGTGAATTTAAATACATTGACGGAATGATTTTAGGGGTTATTTCAGCTTTTCTTTCATCTTTATTTGCAGTATTAAACGGGAAATTTCTTGAAGAACATTCAGCTACAAAAATTTCATTTTATGAATTTATAAGTGGTGTATTTTTTATTTCAATTTATATATTTGTTTTTGGCGATGGTTTTAATGCTAATCATTTTAATATTTCTATATCAGATGCCTCGTGGTTATTTATTTTAGCATCAGTTTGTACAGCCTATGCTTTTATTGCATCAGTCTATGTTATGAGGTATATAAGTCCATACACAGTTGTACTCACTTATAATTTAGAACCTATTTACGGAATTGTGTTGGCTCTTATTTTATTTCCAGAATCAGAAACCATGTCTCCCTCATTTTATATTGGTGCATTTATAATATTAGGAGTTGTTTTATGTAATGGAATACTTAAAAATTGGAAAAAAATTAAGACTAAAAAAAACAATCAAACCCTTTGATTATCAAGTTATAACGTCAAAAAGAAGTCATTTTAATTAAAATCTTAAAATTTAAAGCAAAAAATATGTAATTTTGCTAGCTAACAAATAAACAAAACTATCATTCCCTATGGAATATTTAGAATTTGAATTACCTATAAAAGAACTAGAAGATCAACTAGAAAAGTGTCAAATTATTGGAGAAGAGAGTGATGTAGATGTGACACAGACTTGTAAGCAAATCGAAAAAAGCTTACAGCAACTAAAAAAGAGATTTATAAAAACCTTACCCCTTGGCAACGTGTACAAATGTCACGTCATCCAAATAGACCTTATACATTAGACTATATTAATGCTATTTGTGGTAACTCATTTTTAGAGCTACATGGAGACAGAAGTTTTAAAGACGACAAAGCCATGATTGGTGGTCTTGGTAAAATTGGAGACCAAAGCTTTATGTTTATTGGTCAACAAAAAGGCTATAATACAAAAACAAGACAGTACCGTAATTTTGGTATGGCTAATCCTGAAGGATACCGTAAGGCTTTAAGATTAATGAAATCTGCCGAAAAATTTGGTATACCTGTTGTTACACTTTTAGATACTCCTGGAGCATATCCTGGTTTAGAAGCAGAAGAGCGTGGACAAGGTGAAGCAATTGCTAGAAATATTTTAGAAATGACTCGTTTAAAAGTGCCAATTATTACTATTGTAATAGGTGAAGGTGCTTCTGGTGGTGCATTAGGTATAGGAGTTGGTGATAAAATCATGATGTTAGAAAATACTTGGTATTCTGTAATATCTCCAGAATCATGTTCTTCAATTTTATGGAGAAGTTGGGAGTATAAAGAACAAGCTGCAGAAGCTTTAAAACTTACAGCTAACGATATGAAAAAAATGAAAATTGTTGATGCTATCATAAAAGAACCATTAGGAGGTGCTCATAAAGATAGACCTACAACTTTCAAAACCGTATCTAAAGCAATATTGACTGCTTTTGATGAGTTTAAAAACTTATCACCAGAAGAATTAGTTAATAATCGTATTGAAAAATATTCAGAAATGGGAGTTTTTAAAGGTTAGACCTTATAAAACCATTTGCTAACAAAATCTGAAGTTTAGGCTTCAGGTTTTTTTTGTGCTTATCAACAAAAAAAATGAGTTATTAACATTATAATTGTTGATGACCTGTTAAGATTGAGTAACTTTGTATTCTAATATTTCTTTACAATTTCTTTATTTTCGCTAATTCCTAAATTAGACTTATTTAAGGCTATTTTAAACTGAAAAATAATTAAACAACCATTAAGTGTTTTCTTAAAATTTTTATCAATAAATGAAGCAACCTAATCAAATAAAAGGCTACCAAGTAGACAGGAGTACCATTATAAACCTTGAAAAAGGTAAGATTCCGCCTCAAGCTTTGGATTTAGAAGAAGTAGTACTTGGTGCTATGATGATTGATAAAAAAGGGGTAGATGAAGTAATTGATATTTTAAGTGCAGATGCCTTTTATAAAGAAGCGCATAAACTTATTTTTGAAGCCATATTTATGTTGTTTCAAGAAAGTCAACCTATTGACTTATTAACAGTTTCAACACAATTAAAAACTAATGCAACTTTAGATCAAGCTGGAGGAGATTTTTACTTAATATCGTTAACCCAAAAGTATCCTCTTCTGCCCACATCGAGTTTCATGCACGTATTATTCTTCAAAAATTTATTCAAAGAAGTTTAATTAAAATTTCTTCTGAAATTATTGAAGAAGCTTATGATGAAACTCAAGATGTTTTTGATTTACTTGATAAAGCAGAATCTAGATTGTATGAAGTTACACAAGGTAACATTAAAAAATCCAGTGAAACTGCTCAGGATCTTGTAATTCAGGCGAAGAAAAAATTGAAGAGATTTCTAAAAAAGAAGGTATGAGTGGTGTACCTTCTGGATTTAATAAGTTAGATAAGTTAACTTCAGGATGGCAAGACAGTGATTTAATTATTATTGCAGCACGTCCAGGTATGGGTAAAACAGCTTTTACTTTAACTATGGCTAGAAATGTAGCCGTAAATTCTAATATGCCAGTTGCTTTTTTCTCCTTAGAGATGGCATCTGTACAATTAATAACTCGTTTAATATCTAGTGAAACTGGTTTGTCTTCAGAAAAATTAAGGACAGGTAAACTAGAAAAACACGAATGGGAACAGTTAAATGTAAAGGTTAAAGCTTTAGAAAAAGCACCTTTGTTTATTGATGATACACCATCATTATCTATTTTCGATTTACGTGCAAAAGCTAGACGTCTGGCTTCTCAACATGGTATTAGAATGATTATGATTGATTACCTTCAACTTATGACAGCTGCTGGTAATGGAGGAAACAGAGAGCAAGAAATTTCTACAATTTCTCGTAACCTTAAAGCATTAGCAAAAGAATTAAGTGTACCAGTAATTGCATTATCGCAATTATCTCGTGCTGTAGAAACGCGTGGTGGAAGTAAAAGACCTTTATTATCCGATTTACGTGAATCTGGAGCGATTGAGCAGGATGCAGATATTGTAAGTTTCATTTACAGACCCGAATATTATAAAATTGACGAATGGGATGATGATGAACATTCTCCAACCGAAGGTCAAGGTGAGTTTATTGTAGCAAAACACCGTAATGGTGGTTTAGAAAATATTAGACTTAAGTTTATTGGTCATTTAGGTAAGTTTGATAACCTAGATGATTTTGATACACCTTTTGGCCAAGAGTTTCATAGTAAAATGAATGAAGCAGCAAATGATAACACATTTGCACCAGATAATTTCCCATCTGCAAGTGATGCTTTCGGAGCACCAGAACCAGATGATAATGATGTTCCTTTTTAATACAAATTAACTATTACTTTGATGGATAAAATCAAAACAACTAATTATTTACTTTTAATAATTGTAATACCAATTATATTCTATTTACTAAAAGTATTATCTTTTATATTCGTACCATTAGTATTCTCAATGTTTATTGCGTTACTATTTTTACCTTTCATGCGTTTTTTACGTAAACGTAAATTACCAAAATCTGTAAGCGTCGTAATCGTTTTATTGGTAATCGCTTTGGGTGTAAAAGTAGGAGTAGAGCTTGTTAAGTTATCAAGTAGAGAGATTTTAAATTCAGATTCTCAATTTTTTGTAAAAGCCGAAGATAAAATCAATACATTGGTAGATAATATAGAAGGCTTTTTTGGTGTTCAAAAGGTAGAAGGTAGTAAATCTTTAACAAGGTTAGTTAATAAAGACGCATTGTTAGACAACTTGTCACCAACATTAAGTTTTATAAGTAAATTTTTAACAGCTTTACTAATGACAACTTTTTTTGTTGTCCTTTGGTTAGCCGAGTCCATAAATGTGGAGCAACTTATTAACCGTACCATATTAAGAAAAAAGCATACTTCCATAAAAACATTTATGAAAATCGAAAAAGACTTAATCAAATTTATTAAAGTTAAATTTTTGGTTAGTTTTTTAACAGGAGTATTTACAGGAGTTGCTTGTTACTTTTTTGATGTAAGCTTCCCAATATTTTGGGGTTTATTTGCTTTTTTAATCAATTTTGTACAAATGGTAGGTTCTTTCATAACGGTTATATTACTATCAATTTTCGCATTTGTAGAGCTTGAAACTTCAAGCAAATTATTGTTTTTTATATTGTCTATTACAGGTACACAAGTATTGTATGGTAGTATTTTAGAACCAATTTTTATGGGTAAATCCTTTTCAATTAATGTTATCGCTGTTCTAGTAATGCTTATGTTTTGGGGCTTTATTTGGGGTATTCCAGGTTTAATTATGGCTATTCCTATTACAGTATTTTTAAAAATTATTTTAGAGCAATTCCCTAGAACAAAAATTATTTCGGATTTACTATCGGGTTCACCAAGTTAATTTAATATTAATCCCTTTTAATAAGTAACATTTTTAAGTATCTTTCATACTTATTAAATCACTTTTTAAATGAAAAAATTAACAGTATTTATAATCCTGTTTCTATTTGTAAATCAAATATTTGCATCTTACATCCTAATTCCAATGGATGCAGAGACGCAAAAAAATCATTTAAAAGCTTACGGAATAACCTATTGGACGTTAAATAAAAATCTTAAAGTTAAATGGTTATTAAATTATAGAGGTGGTTCTTTTTTAGTTCCTGATAGTCCAGAAATACAACGCGAATGTCAAATTAGAGGTGTAAGTTTTGAGGTCATTTCAGACACTAAAACACAACAAATTCTTCAAGAGATTGCTAGTCCAAGTAAAAATATGGAAGCAGTAGTTTTAGAAAAAGCACCAAAAATTGCTGTTTATACACCAAAAGGTAAATTACCTTGGGATGACGCAGTAACTATGGTTTTAAGCTATGCCGAAATCCCTTACGAAACAATCTATGATGAAGAAGTCTTAAAAGATGAACTTTTATTATACGATTGGTTACACTTACATCACGAAGATTTTACAGGTCAATACGGTAAATTTTATGTTCGTTATCGTCAAGCAGCATGGTACATTCAAGAAAAACAAGACGCTGAAGCTTTAGCAACAAAATTAGGTTACAAAAAAGTTTCTGAAGAAAAACGAGACGTGTCACTAAAAATTAGAGATTATGTTGTTGGTGGTGGATTTATGTTTGCCATGTGTAGTGCGACGGAGAGTTTTGATATCGCACTTTCAGCTCAATTATTAGACATTTGCGAACCCATGTTTGATGGTGACGGAAGCGATAATAATTACCAATCAAAAATAGATTTTTCTCAAACCTTTGCTTTTAAAGATTACACTTTAGAGCGCAGTCCAGTAGTTTATGAGTTTTCTAGTATAGACATGACCATGAAACGCAAAATTCCAAAAGAAACTGATTATTTCTCTCTTATGGATTTCTCTGCAAAATGGGATCCAATACCAACTATGTTATGTCAAAATCATACCGCTTTGGTTAAAGGTTTTATGGGACAAACAACCTCATTTACAAGAGAACAAATAAAGTCCAATGTTCTGGTCATGGGTGAAAATAGAACCAATGGAGAAGCAAAATACATACACGGAATTAAAGGAAAAGGTTTCTTTACTTTTTACGGAGGACACGATCCAGAAGATTATACACACCAAGTTGGAGATCCCAAAACCGAACTTGAGTTACATCCAACATCACCAGGTTACAGATTAATCTTAAATAATGTATTATTTCCAGCAGCAAAAAAGAAAAAACAAAAAACTTAATTTTTGGGCGTTACCACAATGGTCAGGCTGTCAAGGCTCGCTCTCTGCGAGGAGCTCAAACAAACCTTTCCATCCTTAACGCAAAATACGCCAACGTTTAGTTTAAAAATATTAAGCCAATAATACCTAAAACTTATAGTTAATGTCAACAAAAGCAGATATACTTAAAAAAATAGAAATACTAATAACCAATCACTTTCAGTCACCAAAAAATGCATTCGATTTTTTTGATGAGAATGGTGACAAAAAACTATCAAAAGCAGAAATTAAAAACCTCTTACAAGAAGCAGAAATAAGTGGTTTTATTAGAGGTATAGTCGCTTCAAAATTGATAGAAGGTTATGATGTAGATGGAGACCAATTAATAAGTTGGTCAGAATTTAAAACAGCAATAGACGAAATAGCACTTTAAAAACTCTATCTTGAAACAAGCAATAATAGAATTCTTCAAATTACAAATAGTAACTATAATCTTTTGGATATTATCATTCTGTCTTTTCATTACTATTCGTTATTTCGAAATAGGAACAGAAGGAGGGAAGGCATTTGTTAGTAATTATGACGAAGTTATACCAATAACAGAATGGTTACACTTTAGCGTTTTAGTTGGTGCTGTTGTTGGGTTTTTTTATGGAATAATAGAGTTTATCTCTGATAAATTATTACTAAATAAATTTTCAACAGGATTATTAATATTATTTAAATCAATTGTCTATTTAGTTTTATTAATACTGTTAACAAGTTTTGTAGTGGGTTTAATTGAAGTTCAAATAGACAGAGACCTTCCAAATGAACTCGCTTGGTGGATTCAAAATAAAGTGTTTTGGCTTATTGTAGTCTATTTTATTATATGCTCATTAATATTTTCTTTTCTAAAAATAGCAAAAGAAAATTTTGGTCATGGTGTTTTATTCAATCAATTGATAGGTAAATATAAAAGACCAAGAGAAGAGCGTCGTATTTTTATGTTTTTAGATTTGCAAGGCTCTACAACAATAGCCGAACAATTAGGTCACCTAAAATACAGTCAATTAATTCAAGAATGTTTTTATGATCTAAACACAGTATTAAATAATTTTAATGCTAACATTTATCAATATGTTGGTGATGAAGCTGTCATTAGTTGGACATTTGATAAGGGAATAAAACAGAATAATTGTGTTGAATTGTTTTATAAATTTCAGGATAAATTAGCAAAAAAAGAAAAGCTCTATTTAAAAAAGTTTGGATTACTACCCAAGTTTAAAGCTGGATTACATGGCGGAACACTAATAGTTACAGAAGTTGGAACTATTAAAAAAGAAATTGCTTATCATGGAGATGTGATTAATACATCTGCTAGAATACAAGGTGAATGTAATAAGTACAATCAAAACCTTTTAATATCAGAGTATTTGTTACAACAATTAAATCTTAATAAATATAAATTAGAGTCTATTGGTAATATAGCTTTAAGAGGAAAGGAGGAAGAGCTTAACCTATTCTCAATTAACAAATAGGTTGTTTTAAACTTTCAATAAGTTGTTTAATTATAACTTCTACACCATTATCGTTGTTACTTTTTGTTAAGTAGTTTGCAACTGCTTTTACATTAGGATGTGCATTTTCCATAGCATAACTAAAATGACCCAGTTTTAACATTTCCAAATCATTGTTGTAATCTCCAAAAACCATGGTTTGTTCTGGAGCAATATTATATAACTTTTGTATATAATTGATAGCATATCCCTTATTAGCTATATTTTCAGAAATATCTACCCAATGGTTAGCAGATACTTTTACTTTAAAATCAGCTTCAAGATGTTTAACTTCTGGATAAATATATTGCTCACTGCTTTTTTCATGATATAAAGCTATCTTATATACATCTTCTTCAATTTGACTAACATCATCAATAAATTGATAGTTAGTATAATATTCACTTAACAAATTCATCAATTTATCAGATTTGCTGACCACGTATGCCTTGTTTTGTGTACAAAATACAGGATGAGCATCAGGTATACCTTCAACTATATTAGCAATAGTTATTAAGTTTTCTGTTTCTAGTGTATTAGATATAAATAAGTCATCTTGTTTTATAGCTAAACCACCATTTTCAGAAACAATTATTATATCATCTTTTATAGCACCAAGTTTATCAATCATACTATAATAAGGTCGTCCACTAGCTGCGACAAATAATATATTGTTTGCTTTCAAAATTTTAAATAGCTCAAAAAACTCAGTACTAACTTCGTGATTAGAATTTAATAAAGTACCATCTAGATCTGAAACAATTAATTTAACTTGGTTTAATTTCATAAATATTTTTATAATACTGTAAAACTAAATCTATTGTTTGATTTAGAGTAATTTTAATAGTTAAGTTATATTTAAAAAGCATAAAAAAATCCGATTCAATTAAGAATCGGATTTTCTATGTTATAAGCGAAGTATTGTTATACAAATGGCAAAATGCCTTTTATTTTACTTTATTCACAATTGCTTCAAAAGCATCTGGGTTGTTCATTGCTAAATCAGCTAAAACCTTACGGTTTAATTCGATATTGTTAGCTTTTACTTTTCCCATAAATTGTGAGTATGACATTCCATGTAATCTAGCTCCTGCGTTAATACGCGTGATCCATAATGCACGGAAAGTTCTCTTTTTATTTCTACGGTCTCTGTACGAATATTGCATCGCTTTATCAACCGCATTTTTTGCTACTGTCCAAACGTTTTTACGACGTCCAAAGTAACCTTTTGCTTGTTTAAGCACCTTTTTTCTTCTGGCTCTTTTGGCAACAGAATTTACTGATCTAGGCATAATTTAAATTGTTTTTTTGTAGTAGGCGGTTAATATAATTAACACTTTTTGTAAATCTTAGTTTGCCTAACTCCAGGGTTTATAAATAATTTGTAACCAATTAAGGTAATGTTACTTTAAACGCATCATTACTTTAATATTGTTCTCATCCGCTTTGTGTACTAATGCACTGTGCGTTAGAGCAAGCTTACGTTTTTTAGACTTCTTTGTTAAGATGTGACTCTTAAACGCGTGCTTTCTTTTAATCTTACCAGTACCAGTTAGCTTGAAACGCTTCTTAGCACTAGATTTAGTTTTCATTTTAGGCATTTTGTTTCCTAGTTTTATTATTTCGCTTATAATATTTTAGTACTGATCTTTTCAGTATCTATTTACTTTTTAGGAGCAATAAACATTGTCATACGTTTTCCTTCAAGTCTTGGCATTTGTTCTACTTTTCCAAATTCTTCCAAATCTTGAGCTAAACGTAATAATAATATTTGTCCTTGCTCTTTAAACACTATTGATCTTCCCTTAAAGAAAACAAAGGCTTTTAGCTTTGCTCCTTCTTTTAAGAATTTTTCGGCGTGTTTCTTTTTAAACTCGTAATCATGGTCGTCTGTTTGTGGACCAAATCGAATTTCTTTGATAACAACTTTTGTAGCCTTAGATTTTAATGCTTTTTCCCGCTTCTTTTGTTCGTAAAGAAACTTCTTGTAATCCATTATTTTACATACAGGTGGATCGGCTTTAGGCGAAATTTCTACCAAATCAAGTTCTTGCTCTCGGGCAAATTCTCTGGCTTGTTTTGCGGTATAAATTCCTACTTCAACATTATCTCCAACTAGACGCACTTTTTCTGCTCTAATCTTCCCATTAATGTTGTGTTGATCTTCCTTAATGATTCTTGCTGGACCTCTTGATCTTTTTCTACGTATTGCTATGACTTATATATTTTAGTTAAACTTTATTTTAAAATTGTTTTTTCGTCTTATTTATTTCTGTTTTGACAATTTCTGCAAATTCATCTACACTAATCGTGCCTAAATCTTCTCCACCATGTTGTCTTACAGATATTTTGTTTTCTGCTTCTTCTTGCTCACCTATGATAATCATATAAGGTGTTTTACTCATTTCGGCTTCTCTTATCTTCTTACCAATAGTTTCACTACGGTTGTCTACAATTGCGCGAATTTCGTGATTTTCTAGCAAAGTTAAAACTTTTTCTCCGTATTTCTCGTATTTCTCGCTAAGAGTTAACACAGAAACTTGATTTGGCATTAACCAAAGTGGAAAATTACCACCTGTATGTTCTAATAAAATTGCTATAAAACGTTCAAGACTTCCAAAAGGAGCACGATGTATCATCACTGGTCTGTGTGACTCATTATCACTTCCTTTATAAGTAAGGTCAAAACGTTCTGGTAAATTATAATCTACCTGAATAGTACCTAATTGCCATTGTCTACCTAAAGCATCTTTTACCATAAAATCTAATTTAGGACCATAAAAAGCAGCTTCGCCAGTTTCTATAACATAATTTAAATTTTTGTCTTTAGCAGCATTTATTATGGCTTGTTCTGCTTTTTCCCAGTTTTCAACACTTCCTATATATTTCTCTGGCTTTTCCGGATCGCGTAAAGAGACTTGAGCGGTAAAGTTTTCAAAACCTAAAGATCCAAACACATATAATACTAAATCTATAACATTTTTAAACTCAGTATCTAGTTGGTCAGGTGTGCAAAATATGTGTGCATCATCCTGAGTAAAACCTCTAACTCTTGTTAAACCGTGTAATTCTCCACTTTGTTCATATCTATATACTGTACCAAATTCTGCAAAACGTTTTGGTAAATCTTTATAAGACCATTGTGCACTGTTATAAATTTCACAGTGGTGTGGACAGTTCATGGGTTTTAATAAAAACTCCTCACCATCTTTAGGAGTGGTAATCGGTTGGAAACTGTCTTCACCATATTTAGCATAATGACCAGAAGTTTCATAAAGTTCCTTTTGTCCAATATGTGGTGTAACAACCATTTCATATCCTGCTTTTTTCTGAGCCTCTTTTAAAAAGTTTTCTAAACGCTCTCTTAAAGCAGCTCCTTTTGGTAACCATAAAGGTAAACCTTGACCTACTCTTTGAGAAAAAGTAAAAAGTTCAAGTTCTTTACCCAGTTTTCTGTGATCACGTTTTTTTGCTTCCTCCAATAACGCAAGATATTCTGTTAATTCTTTTTGTTTAGGGAAAGATGTACCATATACCCTAGTTAATTGTGGCTTGTTTTCATCACCTCTCCAGTAAGCTCCTGCAACAGATAAAATCTTGACAGCTTTAATAATCCCAGTATTTGGTATGTGTCCACCACGACATAAATCTGTAAATGTTGAATGATCACAAAACGTTATCGTGCCATCCTCAAGGTTTTCAATTAATTCAGTTTTATATTCATTGTCCTTATATAATGACAAAGCATCAGCTTTAGATACAGATCGCATAGCAAACTCATGTTTACCTCTAGCAATCTCTAACATTTTATTTTCAATGGCCTTAAAATCTTTATCACTAATAGATGTATCACCAAAATCAACATCGTAATAAAAACCATTATCAATAGCAGGACCAATTGTTAATTTGCTTTTAGGGTATAACTCCTCAATAGCTTGAGCTAAAACATGAGCAGAACTATGCCAAAAAGCTTTTTTCCCTTCGTCGTTTTTCCAAGAATAAAGTACAAGAGATCCATCAGTGGTTAATTCGGTCGAGGTTTCAACCGTTAAACCATTAAAACTTGCCGAAATAATATTTCTAGCCAATCCCTCACTAATACTCTTAGCGACATCCATCGGAGTGCTCCCTTGTTCAAAGGATTTTACACTACCATCGGGTAAAGTTATTTTTATCATCAATATCAAAATTAAGTCACAAATATAATATGATATTAATAGACTAGCAATACTACATATAAGTATTACACAATAATTTTTAATATTTAGACCAATTAAGGCGTTCCCCAAGGGTCGGGCTATCACTACTCGCTTTTTTTATTAAAGTAAACGGCTAGATTAAAAGTTTGTTTTCATGCTAAAAGTATAATCCTATGTAATAAAGATTGGAATATAAAAAAAGAGCTCAAACAGACCGTTCTATCCCTAACGCGTTGACAATCAATAAACACAATTTCAAAGTAGCCAAACACTGACATATAATCAAAGAACAACATTAAAAAAACACAATAAAATCTCAAGAGATAATCAACTGATTACAAGCTGTTAAAAAGCAATATTAAAATTAAATTAAAAAAAAGATTAAAATAAGTGTTGGTAGAATGGAAAAGGGTTGTATATTTGCACCCCGAAAACGACGTAACCTATTAAAAGTTATTTAGTTTCAGGAAAACGTTCTAAAGTAGTTATTGAGAGTTTTAAAATAAAAAAATATTTTTTCATTTAAAACTTGTGGGATTAAAAAAAGCGAATTATATTTGCACCCGCTTAAGGAAATAACATCTTAAGAGATACAGAAAAGTTCATAAACATATTGAATTGACAGCGTAAGAACTAAATTGGAAACGATTTAATTCAAACAAGAGAATAAACCATTTTGAGTATTTTTAAACAGCTTTAATTGTTAAGCATATTAGTGGAAACACTTAAAAATTTAACGATGAAGAGTTTGATCCTGGCTCAGGATGAACGCTAGCGGCAGGCTTAACACATGCAAGTCGAGGGGTAACATTTTAGCTTGCTAAAGATGACGACCGGCGAACGGGTGCGTAACGCGTATAGAATCTACCTCTTACTAAGGGATAGCCCAGAGAAATTTGGATTAATATCTTATAGTATGTTGACTTGGCATCAAGATAACATTAAAGGTTACGGTAAGAGATGACTATGCGTCCTATTAGCTAGATGGTGTGGTAACGGCATACCATGGCG